>CAWHED010000005.1:0-818200 GCA_963828395.1 uncultured Bacteroidales bacterium | reverse complement strand
TAAGCTTACCCAATATTCGCCAGTTAAAATTAGATGATAGCCAAGCCCGGGAGGGTGCGACAATTGAGCAAAACCATTGGAAAGTTATTTCCTCAAACTTGATTTGCCTCCAAACCGATGGAAAAAGTTACAAGGGAATAATCATCAGGAAAGAAAACTTGCATTTACGAAACCGCGGTCAGAAAGAAGGAAATAGCTACGATTTACTTCTCCAGGCTTATTTGTTTCCAATGGGGGCATTCCCTCCTGCTTTTGCAGATGAAGATTCTTTTGGAAGATAATTATTAATTATAATTTTAGTACTGTCTTTATATGTGTTCCAGGTAGATAGAACCTTTTCTGCCCTAACTTTTATTGGATTTGATTCGACAATTTTTAATGATATTTCAGTAAGAATTGCACCTTCTGGCAGCGGAATAAAATCAGTTCTATGCTTTAATTTTTCATAATTATTTGGTTTATCAAACTGTACAGAAGATATAGCAATGGGTGAAATCTCAATTACTTTCTTTTCATTCTTGAATAAAAATGTCGGTTTTATTTCAATGCTATAATCAAAAGTATTATGGTTAGATATTGCCTTAGCAGACGAATATTTTAAATAAATGGACTCGATATAATATACAAAACCAGCAATATTGTTAAGTGGTGATGCATTTATCTTTAATTGATAAAGCAGGTTCATTAGGAGTAGCGTCAGCATTAAAACCTACCCTCCTTTCAAATTCAATATTTGGAATTGTTCTATCCCCCGCATCCAAATAACTTTTAGTTTTTGTATATTCTGAAGTAAATTTCTTCGTTCTTGATTCTAAAATATTAGTTGTCAATTGAAAAACCAAATTAACTGCAGTTGGTAACATTCCAATAAGACCTGTTGCTGCCTCTTGTTTTTCTGGAAGAAAACTAACGGGATTATCTGGAACAGTAAACACAATATCAATATCTTCTGATGTAAAGTGTTTTTTTGTTCCTTTAGAGTCGTACACTTGATTTTGTGACAAAAGATTTGCGCACATAGCATTTAGAATTAGGATTAAGACTAAGTTTTTCATGACCATTTAATTATAGGTTTGACCATTCATTCCAAACATTAATTATTTCTTGGTTAACTCTTGTGGCACTATTATTTATATAATCTCCAACAGTATGTACTCCAACTACCTGAAGGTTATCGCCATTTTTAATAAAAACCGGACTTCCACTCTCTCCTTTTACAGTATCTAAGTCATAAAGAATACTTGAATTATTATATTTTGCTGTGCCAGAACATTTCCATTGTTCCCCATTTTTATCCTCTGGGTATCCTGAAATTTCTATTGGATTTTCTCCATTATAAGATTTAAATTCAAAATAGGGATTTACATTTTTTAATAGTTTATTGTCGCTAAGTATTATAGCACCATGGTCAAACTCTTCATCGTTGCCATAGAACCAACCTTCAACACTTTGAAAGATTTTTGATGTAGAACTTCCAAAAGGTTTGTATCCATCATACGCTCCTGGAATTACCTCGATTTCTTTTGCCCATATGCAATTACGGGTAACACAATGCCCTGCAGTAATTACACATTTTTCGGAAATGAAAAAACCAGTTCCATAATAGTTAGTTCCACACAAATCATTGATTAGTAGCAGACATATAATCCGATAAGGATACTCCTTTACTGACGCTTTAATTCTGTCATCAGGACCATGAACAAGTCTCCTTCGTACAGGATAAACTGTCGAAAAAGGTTTATACTTATTAATGTCAAAGGTTGAATCATTTTTCGAAGAATTTAAATGTTGACTATTATCAATATCATTTCTACCATTTAAATCCGTGGGAGGTTTCCCTCTCCTTGGTTCGCCATTTTTTATAGTAACCTCAGAAACCTTTAAGGGTTGGTTACCAATAGGTTTATATTTGGAGAGAACATCTTCGGGTATTTCTTTCATATGACTGATATTCCTGATTATCAGAATCTATACGATAGTCCAATTGTATACTGCTGGTTAACTAAATTCTTAAAGTAGAATAATTTTGTTTCAGCCCTCAGTGCAAAATGATTAGTGAAATAGTATTTTGCTCCAACGCCAACCCCTGTTGTGACATAACTTGTACTGTTGGTAAATCCTTTAAGCCAAACCGTTCCTGCACTTGCCACAGCATAGGGCCAAAACTTCAGGTTTCCTGTTACTGCGTATTTTAGTACGTTCACGTTGGCGTTAATTACAGTTCCGCTTACATCACTTTTATCTTTCGTCGGAGTAAATCCAATCTCACCTTCAACACCCAGCAGATACGCAAAATTGTATCCGAATCTTAAACCGAAAGTTATATTACTCTTTACCGGCAGCTTGTCATTAAATCTGAAATAGCCAGCATAAATATTTAACTCTCTGGTTGGGCTAATTGGTACAAATACGCTGCCTGTCTCACTTGTCGAACCACTGCAGTCGCCCCCCGGATATTCTGCTGATACTTCCCAGTCACCTCCTTCAGCCACTACGTATGTGTCTGAATAGCATCCATATTCATCAGTTAGTACGGTGTGATAGACCGGATTCCCATCCGGATCCTCGTACCGTATAATGATCTCTTCATTTGGCCGGGGCGGATCTGTGCATCCCTTAACACTGATGTAAACGCAATCAGGCAGCATAAAATGTAATCCAGAAGCCATAACAGCAACAGGGGTATCAGCAGAGGATGTGCGCTTTTTATCACATATACTTACATTCTTATCGATCGTAATATCTGTACGGTTACGCAGATTGACCTGAAGTACTCCACCACCTAATTTCACAAGAGTATTACCTCTGGGCATCCAGCTTGTAAGTATTATTCTGTGCTCTGTACACGGCACCGCATCATCTGGAGGATGTACTGTCAACGTACCTTCAATTCTCTGATGAGCATTTAAGAGAGCACTTGGCGGATTAAGTAGGCCTGTCCAGCCCTGCGGCAGGCCTTCTGTCTTGAAGTACAATAGCTGAGGAACATCGTAGGGATTTGTTACTCCGAAGTAGTATACAACTGTTTCATAAGGGCTTGAATGTGAGCTTTGTACCTCATTTGTATTTTGCTGGGCAGAATTATTGTATGTATTTACATCATTAAACACATCAGGTATCTCCACCCAGATGCATGAATGATTATCCCCATCGTTGTTCGGAGTCCATTCAACATAATCAACTATATCGGTTCCGGCAGAGAGCAGGGCAATATTTTTTCTCCGGCAGTCACATTGAAATCCTGCACACCGCCAACAACATGGTAGGGTTCTGATACACGCACATGCACTGTAAAGTCATTTGCGGCAGCCGGACCCGCATTATGAATTCTGAAGTATATCCTGTTTATCTCGTTTATCACCGGATCATCACCTCGGTCCGCCGGGACTCGACCGTTCTCAAGGTCAAATCCGTCTTTCGGTGAATCAACCCAGATATCAGGACTTTCCCATGCCGGATCACCGACCACAATATTGACATCATTGTCAGTCAGTGGCGGAGTGTAAGATATATTTACGTTATAAGCTGCTCCTCCTGTTCCGTTCTGTACTGTAACGTTAATCCTGTACCACCAGGGGACTTGTGAATCCCCGACTTCAAGCGCGGCATCGGTCAGGGCAGTGTCGTGGAAACAACATCATCGATAATCCTTACCGGTCCTTCGCCCTGTCTGATGTTTTCATTAACATAGTAAAGGAGAACCCCGGATTCTGGGACATTATTGTCTTTGTCAGTCCCTGCATTCGAACGTGCCTCCAAAAAGTAAAACACCTGCTCGTTAGCAAGAGTGGCAGCATTGGGTGTTAGCCCGATAGCAACCGCCTTCCTATGAGTTGTTCCGGTGGACGATAACAGATCAAGAGATACAGTCTGATTAAAAGAGCCTCCTACGGGTGGCCGTGGGATATAAAAGATGCTGTTAGGATCATAAGTGCTCATCCACACTGCCCGTTCCTTCGACCATGCCATAGGATGAACATTATTCAGGACGTTAGCCATAATATCCCAGTCGTCTACGTGGGGCTGGGCAAAAACAACATTTGGATAAGCATAAAGATCAACCAATCCAAATTGATGGCATAGTGCGTGCTCAATCCTCTTTTCCGCATCGTTATGGACCGAATTCACCGATACTGAGAATTCTCCGTGTAAGGCCACCCGGCAGATCGTATGGCCATGGACCGGTCGTTGCCCAGTCACCAACAAAGTTCGGGTCATTTGTGAGGATGACCATTCGTGAGATGTCATCGTTTGTAGCTGGTGTCCCTTTTGTAAATATATTAGGATCAGCGGTCACAAGGTTAGTAATTACCTCCTGTGTCATTTCTATGAGGACATTGCGGCTGGGATGATAATAGTACGAACTTGGCTGACTTAGTGTTGTCTCCACATATTGAGGATTGATGGTTGTTGTTCCGTAGCTTACCTCGGATATGTAGTTGGCTGCTGGTGTCATCAGGTTCATTACCGTTGTCTCAGATGGTCTAGCACCGGCCGAAATATCTGATATCCCGGTGCGAACGACCAGAGTATTCTGTGCTACCTGTCGGCACAGGGGGATCTTCAGTATCGGCTGTCGCAACCAGTGCATATCCCTGTCCCGGATTACCCGTGTTTACAGCTGTGCCGATTATCTGAATTGTATACTGGCCAACCTGAGGAGTATTCACCAGCACCATTTCGACATTATTCAGGTTATCAATTACAGTCCCGTTAACAGTTGACTGTCCATTTGTGAAATCATTTCCCCTGAACACGTCACCGTTGGGTGCAGTGACTGCAAGATCAAGATCGTTTATCATCGGTGCAGTAGTTGATAATGCCGCCGGTTCGGTCCATACCAATGTAATCTTCATCGGAACAGTCGTACCGGCAATATTTATTGTATGATTATTTGACAAGCCGGTGTATAGTCCATTATTATGCCTAACATCCCAGATTGTGAGATTTGTCAAGTCGTTCTGGAAATAGAGAGCGTTGTCTAACAGCAGTCGACCCCAACCTTCTCCTCCAATGGCAGGAGCCGGATATCCTGCTATTCCCGTGACATCGACGGTAGAATTGATAAGGGTAGCCTTTAATAGCGCACCCGAAGGAGTGAATTGATGGTGAGGTTGCCTGGTTCCTGTGGGATACCACCCTTCCAAATAGTATTGGCGAACTAGAGCGGCACAACCCGCGACTGATGGTGCTGCGAAACTGGTTCCGCCGGCTGTTCGGGTTCCGCATTGTGTTCCGCCGTCGGCTGAAACTATACTGGCCCCCGGAGCCATCAAATCTGGTTTACGACGCCCATCATTAGAAAACATGGTAATTCCGGAAGAAAACTGATTCTGATTGGGATTTTGCATTGTAGCATTGACAACAAGAGCATTTTTCGCATTATCAGGCGGTCTGATTGTACCATTATTGTCCGGACCAATGATTACCAGGTTATCTTCATTGTCCCATGTAAATTGATCTAGATCTTCACTAAGCTGAGTATAAGCTGATGTACTTTTATCATCCCAGCTATTGGTATGAATATTTGCTCCATCCTGTGATGCTGCGTACAAGTAATCGAGGAAGGATTTTGTTCCTCCTGTAAAAGTAAGGTCATATAAATTACCGTGTGATAATCTTGCCCTTGGTGCATTACCATTATTTGCATTGGGCGTTGTCGAATATGCATTGTTATTGAAGTCTTCCCCTGCCGCATTTCCTGCTGAGAACGTGCCATGGTCATCAGCCGTATCACCTGCAAGATTTCTAAATCCGACAACCTTGCGATGACCCGGACGAACAGTATTGTCTGTCGGATCAATGAAAAAACAATGATTTAGATCTAATGTTCCGTCGATGTGACCAATGATCTGACCTTCACCCCTGATGTCATTATCCCACACAACCCTGGAATTATTAACGTTGGTTTGGTTAACCCATGTTGTTGTCCCATTGTTCAATGTTACGTCTCCGAATTCCTCTATATACCTCACACTTGATAATTCGGCTATCTTATACAAATCATTCATGGTAGGGATTCTTATAAGAATTTCAGCTTTCTTCTTTGGCCCTTTTTCCGACCTTGAAACGACTGCAATTCCTATATTTACCAATTGTTGACAAGTCAAATAATAATCTTTTGGTTCAAAAAGGATGACGACAAATAAAAATCCCTCTTCAGCTCTTCTGTTTTCAGTGATAAAAGTTCGCTTTCCAATTGTGGGATCAAGTTTGTATGCAGGTTCATAGTTGCCGATCCACCTGTAAAATGTAAGTTTCTGCAAACTATCAACCTGCGCTGGACTTACTTTTTCGAGGTAAGTATAATTAGGGATGTACCGATCAAGTCTTAGGTTGTACTGACTCTTTAGCAACTCCATCTGCTTACGTGTGAGAGGACCTTTAAACTGCAGCAATCTATATATTGTCTCCCGTCGTGTCTCTCTCAGCAGTAACCGCTGTTCAATTGATGGCATCTGTTTGAGCGGGTCAAATGTGTACGCCTGAAGCCTGATCCTCATATCACGCAATGAGTCAGGTTTAGAAATGTCGGTTTGCTGAGCCGTGCTGACAGCTGAACACATAAGCAGAGCCGCAAAAACAATGATGCTGTTTAGAATGTGAGTTCTTTTCATATTCTTTCTCTTTATTAATTCATGTAATGATGTTATTCTTCTTAAATCAGAAATTATATCGATACTAATAGTTATATCCATTGACTTTTTTCTTCGTATCTGAATATAGGTTCAAGGTCTTCTGGCAATGGTAACATAAGCCTGTAATTAATATCATTAAAACCTCGAACTGAACTTCTTGAATTCCCATTTGCTCTTGCCCTCATTCAGAGTTGCGCAGAGAATCGTATTGCCATCAGTACGCACATTCACGAGACCGTAGACCAATCCATCAATAATCTTAATACTGCCCATGGTCTTTTTCTTTTTGGAAGGTTTCAGACCGGCTGAGATAATTCTTGTATACAAAACCTCGGTCTTGTCCTCATCAACCAGTTTTATATCAAGATTCTGATTATTATATGGATATCCTTTGTAATCAACCTCGTATGGATTTGCTATTCTGACACTTCTGGCTATTTCAGTACAAAAGACCAATGGAGTGATCAGCTCATCATTGTCGATTTTCCTGTAACCTGTTACTCCGCAGGCTGCAACGATATTCGGGCGTGGATGTGAATGAGTCTCATCATCTCCTGAAGAAATGATGCTTGCAGAAGCACGAACTGTTTCGAGGAACTCATACGAGCAATCGTCGCTTCCGTGATGGCATGATTTTGCGACGTCTGCGGCAAGCTCTAGTCTGTTTCCTTTTAGCTCATCAAGGATATATTGCTGGCTGGCTTTATTCAGATCACCTGCAACAAGAAATCCTCGACCTTCCGTAGTCAATCCTGAAAAGTAATGAATTACCATTGGTATTCTGTGAATCATTACCGAAGTCCTTAAGAACAGGGTTCCCGTTCAGCTCTAACTCAACAGGACCCAGTACCCTTATTGCGACTAAATTGCCCTGATCAAACCCCGGCAGGAAACCTATGCCTTGCGAAGGATTATAAGACAACCTTGATATGTTAACATTTAAGTTTGTCAGGCATTCAAGGAAATTTGCCCAGTTACCTGCAAGCTCCGGAATTGCACCTGCCTTTAAAGCCTTCACAACTGATGCATTGTCCTCAAGCAGATCGGTCAGATATCCGTTTGAAGACAGGCCTGCGAATTTCTTCCCTGCCGGTTTCTTCCACCAGGAAATACCCGGATGATAAAAATTACTGATTTCAATTCCACCCTTGCAATCAAGATTAGCTGTTTCAGCCGGGTTTACCAGATCCCAAAGTCCTCCATAATGATCGGCATCGCAGTGTGAAGATATCATGCAATCAAGCCTGATCTTATTTTCACCGTAATCTTTGAAAAATTTCCAGTCGACAAAGTCTGCAGCGCTTTTTTCATGCGGCTGGCTCTTTCGATTATAACCTCCGTCGATAAGGATATGTTTTCCTTCAGGAGTCACAATAAGAACCCCATCACCCTGTCCCACATCCATAAAATAGATCTCAAGGAGCCTTTCATCTCCCAGGTCCGACAACCTGACAAATCCCGTTTGACCCCTGGCTTTTGCTTTCACCCTTCCATCAACAGGGTCACCTGGCAAAACCTCAACCCTATCACCCCATAGCAGTTCTGTTATAACTTTATCGGAGGTAGCCTCCCTGTAAAGTTTCGAAGTGTCTGTTTTCAGGTACTTAATTGTTGGCATGTCATCAGTTTTATTGTCAGAAACAGGAAAAAACGGTTAGAAAATATTGATATTGAAGTTCATTCTGGCGGGTCAGGTTATCAACTATATACAGAAGAATACTCCCAATAGAATCAGGAGGAGGAGAGTTATACCTGCCAGGAAAAAATTCCACCCCAGGTAAGATCTTTTAATCTGTTTTTCGTCTCTATCCGGTATGTCTGATCTCTCATTGACAATATTTTCAATTTGCTTCTGCAGTTCAAGCGCTTTAGCATTATCTCTTGCCAGCGAATTGGAAACGGGCACCAGCCATAAGAAAAAGTGTCCCAGGACGATGACAAGGGTGATAATTACAAAAAATACCCGGGCACCTCTGGTTTCCAGATTGAAAGTGTCTCTGTAATAGTATCCGATAAGGACTATCAGTGTCCACAAAGCAATATTTACTTTAAATTCCAACTCACGGGTCTGCTTATATTTATCAATTCTGACCTTTACAAGTTCAACCAGTGCCGCAGTCTTGTCTTTAGATTCCATAATGATATGATTTGATTTATATAATTACATCCGGCATTACATCAGATTTAATTTCTTGCTGTATCTGATAGAACCATGAATCAATTCCTGTTGACAAAGCCCTTTCAAATGCCCTGGTTTCCGTGATAAAGCCATCCAATACAGGCCACAGTCTGATGATATCGCTTTCGTCTTTTTCACTCATCAGACTAACTGCCATGCTTGTTTTCTCAAGGAACTCATGGTTGGCTTGTTTGATAATGTTTTCGATCTTCTCTGCACAGTTGTTCCTGACATAAATGTCAGGATAGTATTTCTTCAATAATGAAATGCAGAACTTCATGAACCTGAGCCTTTCTACCAGTCCGTCAGGGTTGAAATTGCGGTATCTGAAAGCTTCATGAAGGAAAAGTTCCATAAATCCAATTTTAGGGTCAGTATAACCATAATCAGGAGACTCAGGTGGACCAATAAGTCTGCCTTCGTCCTTAAGCATTTTTTCAACCGGTGTTCCTGCATAAGGAACCATTTTTGTGAACTGGGTTAATGCCAGACCGCTGCTCCCGATGGTTTTAAGGAACTCTGTATCTTCCCTGATGGTTTCCATCGTGCAGTAGGGATTAAATATCATAAAGCCAAACTCATAGTACAGATGAAGTTTTTCCAGGATAGCTACAGATCTTTTTATCGTCTCCGTGTTATATTTCTTGTTGTAGACTTTGAGGCTGGCATCATTTCCTGCTTCAATCCCGATATAGACGCACAACAGGCCTGAGGCAATCATTTTCTTCAGCATCTCCTCCTCAATGTCATCTATTCTGCATGATATACGCCATCCTATTTCCCTGTCGAGTTTTCTTTTCTTCAGTTCAATAAGAAATTCACTCACCCATCGCTTCTGAACTATATTGCGGGCATAGAAATCATCATCCTCAAAGATGAATATCCTGGCACCAAGGTCTTTATAAAGGATCTCCATCTCATCAACAACATTGCGGGGACTTCTTGCGCGTCTTTTGGGTCCGTTAGCTTCTTTATAAAATTGCCTGATACTGCAAAAACTGCAATCATAAAAGCAACCCCTGCTGCTCAATATCGTCGAAACACCAATACCCATTATTTTATAAGCGCACTTATCCCTTTCAGGGAAAGGCAGATCATCAAGGTTTTCGATCAGATGGCGCGGACTGTTGACGATTATTCCGGAGCCCGACCGGAACGTCAATCCTGGTATACCCTCAAGCGACATCCCCGATTTTACATGCCTTATGAGATCGAGTACTGTATATTCGCCTTCGCATCTGACTATTGAATCAAGCTCTAGTTATATATTCCATCACCAGTCTGCTTTCAACGCTCGGGAAATGGCCTCCCATAGTGAAATGGCTTCTGATGCCATTCTTCCTCAGGAATGATATCAATCCGGCAAAATCAGGCAGGAATCGCTGAAAGATCAGAGAAAAACCCACAATTTCCGGGCTGAATGAAACGCAGGCATCAAGGATTTTCTGTTTATGATCCGGAGTATAGGGTACAAAATGTGCATCAAGGTCATGCTGTTTAAGAAATGAAACAATGGAACGCAATCCAAGGTTTTCACCTTCTTCATAACCTATGAATAGGATATCACACCTTTCTGTCATACAAAAAGGATTAAAGCGTAAGTATCTACTACAAAAGGAGGCTGTTCTTCAGGAACCAAATGCTTTCAGAGCCTGTTATTTTAATTTGTACTCCTTGACAAGCAGATCCCTTTGCATTTTGATCAGGTCAATCTGGTGTGTAATCTGATTTATTGTCATATCAAGCTCTTTGACCTTAATTTTTACCAATTCTTCTTTTGGTATGAGATGGCCAATTGCAGGATCTCCTGTTGGTAAAGGCGGGAATGGGAATCGTCTGGGAAAAGGCCAGTTAGGATATGTACCAGGCCACGGATCAGGCCCCGGATCAGCAACAGGCCCTCTTACAGTTGCCATTTGTGAAACGGCCACACTCTCCTTAATATCTTTTAGAAGAGTGATCATTTCCTTCAGTAATTTTTCTTCCATAGCATTACGTTTTAATCAAAACCCGAACTTTGTATATCAATAACTCACTTATTGATTATCAAACATATCCAATCATTATTTTCATAATCCCGAACCGTTTGAACCGTATTTTTGACGAGTATTGAGCATCATCAGATCCTTTAAAAAAAGAAAAGCGATCGGCAAATTTTCCGCTATTAAATTTCACCCAATCAGAGAGAAAAGTCAATCACCTAAAAGGGTGATTCTTAGATTGAAGATGAGACGCGTTTGTTATCAAGGGCACCTTTCAGGAAGGCATTACGGACCAGATTGGGGGAGTTTCTTGCAGAAAACTTGCTAAATAGGTGTCGCCTGTGTGATTTGACAGTCTCTTCAGATACGAATAAACGATTGGCTATCTCTTTGCTGGATAAACCCTGAGAAATCAATTCCAATATCTCCAACTCCCGTGTAGAAACAGGTTTCACCGTTAGAAACAGTTTTACAGACAGTAATCACAAATTTATAGCCATAAATTTCACTAACCTCAATTCATCAATCATGCTAGTGAAAAACAGTAAATTTCGACAGACATTTGTAATATCAAATATAAATCATTAAAAGAGGCGAGTCAAGTTTATTTTGATGTGGTGTCTTGTACAGTCATTGCATACCAAGGTTTGTCCCCAAAAATGAAGCAAGTGTAAGCAGGCATGTTTGAAAGTGCAGAGAGAAAGGCGATTTGAACAATAGAACAATCGAAGTTAGGACCTACGACAGACCCCAGACCTTGATGCCGGTAAGATAGTCCTGGGTGGATGCTGTATAACCGACGATAACCCGGCATGGAAGTGCATGGAGTGCGAAACGGAGATCTACAGGAATTGAATAAAAAAATTACTTTTTCGGCCTGAGATATTTTTTAAGATTGTTTACATAGGATTCAAATGCCTTTACTCCTTTGTCTGTGATTGATAGCATCGTGTTCGGGTAATTGTTCTTAAATGTTTTTTCAACTTTAATGTACCCGGCTTCCTCCAGTTTTTTTATCTGGATACTTATATTGCCTGCAGCAGCTTTAGTTTCGCTTTGTATATGCGTAAACTCCACTTTTTCGGAAGCCACCAGCATCGAAATAATCGCAAGCCGCAGTTGCGAGTGCAACAAAGGATCTAAATCGTTGTACATGGCCTTATTCTTTTGCCGCTTTTAAAAAATATCCGGGTATCAGATAACCGCAAATTATAGCTGCACCAACAACTAATGCCAGATACTCATTTGTCACAAAGGTTGTAGCAATACTGAATATAAAAAATGACATACCTCCAATAATTAAGGGTCTGAACTTAATAACCAGGCCGGTGGTTGTATTCCCGAGAATAAGATATCCCTTAAGTATCCACGGTTCCGTGCTATGTACAAACTTTAAGATGATGAAATTAGAAATACTGGTAAGAGTTAATATCCAACCCAAAGCAGAAAGACTTTTGCACTCCTCCTGCATTTTTCTGTTTAACTCCAAATTCCAAGAAGGGATACAGGCGTTGCCCTGAAGGTTAATAGTGATTATCTTTATCGTTGCACTCACAACGAATAAACCGTAATAACGCTTCCCGTCAGAAAATCAAATCTTGCACCACGGTCCTGCTGTTCACTGGCTTATTACTGGCCAGCGGTAACGCCCTGTCACAGACCAGACGTGAAAAGCGGTGATCAAATCCCGGACAGACCAGGAGAATATGAAACAACTCCTCAGCTGTATAATGCATACCTGACCAGTGTTCAGGACATCCGGGTGGAGACCAGGGTGGGACATCTTCCAAGATTACCCCGCTATGTAAAGGGTGTTTACAGCAATAAAATCAAAGGACCGGATGTAAGAGTGCTCTGGCCGGCACCTGTGGATAACAGCCAGGTGCTTAAGCCCGGCACATACACGGTAACAGGAAGGATTGCCGGAACAGACTTACAACCAAAGGCGATTGTCACAGTCAGGGAAGCTGAAGAGCCTGCTACACCGGATCGCACACTGGAAGCCTTTGATCCCGATCAGGTTATATTAAACACTGATCTTCATAACCACAACACAAAATTTATTGAGAACCGTGATAAATTCCTGACAGGCCTTGCCAATACCAATCCGGACAATTTTCTTTATATGTTTCGAAATGCCTTTGGGCAGGAACAGCCTGAGGGAGCTGAACCAATGGGGGTATGGGACAGCCAGCAAACCAAACTGCGCGGTCATGCGACAGGTCATTATCTCAGCGCATTAGCCCAGGCGTATGCGGGTACCGGTTATGATGCATCGCTCCAGGCTGATTTTGCCAAAAAGATGGAATATATGGTGAATACACTGTATGAACTGTCACAATTGTCCGGACAACCACAAACACCCGGAGGAGAACATGTGTCAGATCCGGCAGCTGTGCCACCGGGTCCGGGGAAAACAGGCTTTGATTCAGATTTGAGTGAGGAAGGTATCAGGACTGATTACCAGAACTGGGGTAAAGGATTTATCAGTGCCTATCCGCCAGACCAGTTTATTATGCTGGAAAAAGGTGCTACCTACGGAGGATCCAATGCCCGGATATGGGCACCATACTATACCCTGCATAAAATCCTGGCCGGGTTGATGGATGTTTATGAAGTCAGTGGCAATGAGAAGGCGCTGGAAATTGTGAAAGGTATGGGCGACTGGGTATATGCCCGTCTGAGCAAGTTGCCAAAAGAAACACTCATAAGTATGTGGAACAGGTACATTGCCGGAGAGTTCGGGGGAATGAACGAAGCCATGGCAAGACTGTATCGGATAACCAACGAGCCTCGTTACCTGGAGGTCGCACAACTATTTGATAACATAAAAGTATTTTATGGTGATGCCGAACATTCTCACGGACTGGCTAAAAATGTAGATTTATTCCGTGGTTTGCATGCCAACCAGCACATACCCCAGATTATCGGGGCACTTGAAATTTATCGTGATTCAGATGCTCCGGAATATTATCATATAGCTGATAATTTCTGGGATATGGCCACCAATGATTACATGTACAGTATCGGAGGAGTGGCAGGTGCAAGTAACCCTGATAATCCGGAATGCTTCACCGCCCAGCCGGCAACACTTTATGAAAACGGTTTCGCGGCTGGCGGACAGAATGAGACCTGTGCTACATATAATATGCTCAAATTAACCAGAGACCTGTTCCTCTTTGATCAGCGTGCAGAGTTAATGGATTATTACGAGCGTGCGCTTT
The DNA here is from genome assembly GCA_963828395.1 of uncultured Bacteroidales bacterium. Taxonomy (GTDB): domain Bacteria; phylum Bacteroidota; class Bacteroidia; order Bacteroidales; family VadinHA17; genus SR-FBR-E99. The sequence continues at coordinate 804,177 of CAWHED010000005.1, read as the reverse complement.
ACAATCACATTCTCGCCTCTGTTGCAGAGCACACCCCTGCAAATACCTATCACGTACCCTTGAACCCGGGTTCTGAAAAAGAGTTTGGTAATCCTGATATGAAAGGATTTACCTGTTGCAACGGTACGGCTCTTGAGAGTAACACGAAGTTTCAAAGTTCAATCTATTTCAGAAGTGCAGACAACCATTCCTTGTATGTGAACCTTTATGTGCCCTCAACATTAAAATGGACCGAAAAGAATATAACTGTGACGCAATCGACAGCCTATCCAAAGGAAGACTTTACACTGTTAACCATTAATGGAAATGGCGAGTTTGACCTTCAGGTGCGTGTGCCACATTGGGCAACCAGAGGATTCTTTGTGAAGATAAATGGTAAGAAAGAAAAAGTCAGGGCTGTACCCGGAAGCTATCTTACCCTGAGACGTAAATGGAAGGACGGGGACAGGGTTGAGTTGCGCATGCCGTTCCGGTTTTACCTGGAGCCGGTTATGGATCAGCAGAATATTGCCAGTCTGTTTTACGGACCGGTTTTACTGGCAGCCCAGGAGTCTGAGCCACTGAAAGAATGGCGCAAAATAACACTAAATGCAAGAGATATAAGCAAATCGATATCAGGAGATCCTGAGCAGCTGCAATTTATTATTGACGGTGTTGTTTTAAGACCTTTCTATGAAACCTACGGGCGTCACTCGGTTTACCTGGATATAACCTTAAAGTAATGCCAACGAGTATCGCCCTCCTTCGCAGTGTAAACGTTCTGGGTAAAAACATGATCAAAATGCCAGAGCTTGCCAGTGCTTTTGAAGTTGTTTATTTGAGATTTTCCTATCTTTAAAAGGTATCTTTATGATAGTATAATTAAAACTACAATTCCTTTTTAATCAACCCCCAGGCAAATAGAGTGTTTGACTTTAAAATTTAGAAAACATGAAAGCTGTAATTGGAAGGCAGGATATACCAGGTCTTGTAATATGTGCCATAATAGGACTAGGCTTAACTTTTTTAGGTTCAGTAAAGTTAAAGAATGCCGCAGAAACTAACAGATGGCCAATAACAAATGGCAAAGTAACAAGTTCGGAAGTGGGTGGTGTAATGAAATATTACCCTTTTGTAAGCTATACTTACATTGTTGACAGTACTGTGTATACTTCAGACAGAATCAGTAATATGAATTATAATACAAAAAACAGGAGTGTTGTGGAGGAAGCTCTTAAAAAATATCCTTTGGATTCAGAGATAAAGGTTTATTACAACAGTATGGATCCTTCCAAGGCACTCCTTGAACCTGGAATCGAAACCGGGAATTTCCTTTTACTCGCCTTTGGCCTGATCGTTCTTGCTGTACCGGTTTTTTCAGTCTTATTCATGAAATTTGAAATAAAAAAAGCCTCTAAAACACAATAAAATTTAAGGAATATGAAAAAAAATTTATCAAATTTAATGCAGTTTTTATCATTGACAATTGTGCTAATTCTTGTTGCACCAGCAATGGCAGATGCTCAGGCTGGTAAAGCTGACTTCACAGGTACCTGGACTTTGAATGCAGAGAAAAGTACCATGCCACAAGATGGTGGTGGCCAGAGAATGGGTGGTAACAATTTCACAATTTCACAGGATGCTAATCTTCTGACTCAAACGCGAACCAGTCAGGATGGTACGACCAGGGTCTCCAAATATACTCTTGATGGGAAAGAGTGCGTAAACACAACCCGTGGCGGTGAAAGCAGATCCACTGCAAGCTGGTCAGCTGATGGCAAAACAATGACAATCGTTACCAAGGCAACTTACAATGGGAATGAAAGGACCTCAACTGCAGTCTGGAGTTTGATTGATTCAAAAACTCTTTCAATTGCATCTACAAGACAAGGTCAGAGTGGTGAGGTAAAAGCCATGATGGTTTATGACAAGAAGTAAATGTTGAGAATAAGAAATGAGTAGTTTAAAGGCTCCGCAAGGGGCCTTTTTTAATCTAAGGCCAGGCCGTAGCTGACTTAGCAAACATTTTACCGACTGGTTTGTTTAACTATTCAGGAACAAAATGACAAGGACATAAGAAACTACTCGGAGAGGCTGAAGTCGCTCCTGGAGGCGAAAGGGATTAACTGGTACGGCAATTTCAGGTACCTCGGATATAACCCGCCCTTCCAGCCATTCGGTCGAAGAAACGAGATTATCGTAAATGTCGAATGGAACGCGGAGGAAAAGTGAACGAAAACTGGCGTCCCGACGCTCTGCATGCGTCGGGTCGGCAGTCAAAATCGCATATATACTTACTCAAGTGCGGCGTTGAGCCGGGGTATATCCTCATTCCTTGCGATAATATTCCAGCTGATGAGATCGAACATCCATTTATCACCAACCTTTACTACTTTATCTATGCACCTTACTTGCAATTTTGTACTTATTAACGGTATAAAAAACTGCTCCACAACAATCGCGGAATTACCATCAGCTGCAACGAGGATTTCACGTCTGTCAACGTTAAACTCAATTTTCATGGTACTGTCAGCAGGCATTGACATAAAATAATCAGTAATTTGCTTCTTGTCCCAGAACTCTGATGGATCAGTTCCAAGAAACAAGGCATTGTCGTTGCATAATGCAGTCATTTTGTTGATATCCATCGCCTTATAGACCACATTATACTCATCCATAAAAGCTGCCAGTTCAACTTTTACAGCTTCGGGATCAACAGCGACAGTCACGGGTTTTTGCTGGCAGGATGTCATTATCATCACAACAGCCCACATCAGTAAAGGAGTCTTTTTCATAACTTTTCATTTAAGGATTTAGTTATGATAAAGTTATGACATCTTTGTGGGCAAGTCAAATATATTTTCAGATGACGCAGTCCCGCAAAGCGGGGGCTCAGAGCTCAGGGCATAGAGGAATCGAGCCTCCCATCCATTTGCGCTTTGAAACGGTCGTACTGTTCATAATCATTTCGCAACTTTTGGAACAATCTGGATTGAGAAGCGTTTGTTGTTCTCTTCTATGGGGTCACGACAGAGACCACTCAGTCCGCTGCCACTGATCAAAACCTCAACATTATATTGCCTGAAGTTGATGCCGTTCTTTAGCCAAAGGTTATAAACAGCAAGCGCACGCTCGTAACTCTTTGTGTAGAAATCGAGCCTGTCAGCCGACTTGGATCCTTTATAGTCATTGGCCATGTTCCCCTCAAGAACAAGCAGGTACGAAAACTCCTTGTTCTGTACGCTTAACTCACCCAGGAAAGACTCAATCTTTCTCCCTGCAGCGATGGTGCGGTCAACATATTCAGGTCTGATCCTGACCTGATCAGGCCTGAAAATTTCAATCCCCATAAATTCTCTGACAACGAACTTCTTGCAGGCGGGGAGATAATAAAAACTGTTGTCGTCAAGCAAGGGCTTAAACTGCTTCTCAAGGTTAAGGAGCTTTTCCAGTCGCTCCTTTTCATTTATCAGTCCCTGCTCCCTCTCCTGCATATCCGCTATAAGCCGCTCATTTTCCTTTATCTTGACCTGCAGATACCCGATGGTCAGGACAAACAACACCAGCATAATGAAAAACATGCTTGTCATCAGATCAGAATAGCCAATCCAGAAAAAATTGGTCTTCTTCATGATTATCTGCTGTTACTGTGCCTCCTGAAGAACATTTGCGCGTCTGTCCAGTACTTAGAAAGAACTGACAGGGGCTTCTCAGGCTTTTTACCGGTTGAGGGTCGTCGCTTTAATTGATTTATTGCCTCAATCAGCTTAGCAGTGTTCTGGTTTGAATCACTTTGCATCCGCGATACGCTTTCAAGTACCTTCTCACGGATCTCCGGCAGTATCTGCAGGTTGTTCAGCTGCTCAAACCGTGGTACTGCCTGCGAATAGGCTTCCTGAAGATGGCTGATATGCTGAGCAGTGACCGTTGCCAGGCTGGCGCCTATCTCCTTATATATTTCGGTCAGTTTCGACTCATTGTCGGAAGCATCCTTGTTCAGTCGTGAGATGCGGCTGTCGGTCTCCTCTTTCAGCTTCTCGAGGGCAGATGAGAAATGCGAAGCAGATTCGTTGACTGTCCTGAAAGCCAGGCTCAGCGATTTATCCGTCTCCTCCTTCAGCTTTTCAATTGCCTCTTTAAAGTGCGAATCGGACAGATCGACGGCTTTCAGAGCAGCATCACCCGCTGTCTCTATCTTTTCAAAGTGTGCCGTCAGGAAACGGGATAAACGGTTGTTTTCCTGAAGTGAGAGATCAATCTGATTAACAACATTATCAATACTTGCGGTGCGACTGGCAAAGTCCCTGAGATTATCAGAGATCTGGCTCATCAGTGATATATATTCAGAGAACTTATTGAAGGTGACCATGTTACTCTCGAGGCGGTTGAACAGCTCCAGGTTCGCTTCCGATATCTTCATCACATCGAGCTTCCCTACCTTGTCAATGACCTCATTCTGCAGGGTAAGATTCTTCCCGGTCTGGTTTGCCGCTATCAATACATTGTCTGAGATATCTGTCGCCATACGCGCAAACCTGTCGAGGCTGGCCTTTAACCCTGAGACACCTGTATCCTCAGCCTTGACAAGCTCAGGCAGCAATGTTGCCTGCAGATATGAGATCTGCTCATTCTTGTCGCGTGAGATCTGCCTTTTAGCATTCTTATAGACAAACGATGATAAAATGGTGGTACATGCCAGTCCTGACAAGCTGCCAAGCATTGCCAGCTTCACCCCGTTTACCAGGGCATCTATTCCCTCGGTAAAATGCTGTCCGCTTGACTCAGGCATGGCAAAGAGACCGAATATTATTCCGACCATTGTTGCTGCCAGTCCCAGGTACAAAGGTGTAGGCAGGGAATTGGATATTTCCTCATCCATGACATCAACCTCACGGTCGATGATATCCTTGATGATGCTGAAGTTGACTGCGGCCCCGTAGTTATTGAGGAGATAAAGATTAATATCCTCTTTTATTCTCCGGATAATACCTGTTCCGGATGTCTCCGTTACCGAGATCCTGACTTTCTGCCCGCCGAAGGGCAGCTCACCCGGTGATTCTTCTTTTACAGGATCAGTAAAGACAATGTCAGTAACTTTTTTTTCTTTTTTATTCAGATCCGATCTGTCAATATAACCGCTTATGACGTTCAGGCGCACCCTGAAGATCTCTTTCAGCTCCCTGATGCTTTTAAATACTTTCCGGGAGATAATGAACTGGCCTATAATTACCGCGGTAATTACCAGTATTTCAACGATATACCAGACATTCAGTCCCTGAGCGCCTGTCTGCGCGATCTCGAGGGAATCAATTCCTGGCTGAAGAAGGATCATGATCAAACAAGTTTAATTTTTACTTTGCTATTCTCTTCCACTTTCCAGTGATCGCCCCGCCTGACGACGACGCCGGTAGCAGTCATCACTATCTTCCGCGCATTAGTCCTGTTTATGATATTCTGGATCTCGCATACAGGGTTCAGGTAATAGTCGATGTTATCAAGCGCTCTCATGTCATAGTTGCCCGGGATAAAGTACAGTCTCCCGTACTGCCCGATTTTATCAGGTTCAATCTTATAATAGCAGTCTATTTCCTGAACGCTCTTTGCATTCACCATTTTGAAGGTTCCGTCGCTTTCAGGTATCGTAAAGAATATCTCCGTTTTTACAGGCGATACAGCTTCCGGTCTGACCGGCTGGCTGGACTGAGGCGCTCCCGGTCTCGCCGGCTGACTAGCCTGAGGCGCTCCCTGTGATAACGGGCTTTCATTAATGACCTGCCGGTTTTTCAGGGCTTTCTCTTTCTGTGCATATTCCGCCCGCAGGTCTTCATTCCGTTCCTTCAGTTCGCGTACCTCCAGGTTTTTTTTGAGGATGATCTCTGATTTCTCGTCCTTACTTTTCTTCAGCATGGCAACAATGCCGATATGGCTGAAAAATTTCCTCACGAAGAGGGTCTGCTCACTATCGTAATTCAGATTATTAAGGTATTTTCTCTTTTCATTGCTCAGGATCGAAAAGACCTTTGCCCTGGTGAAGAGGTAGATCAAAAGAGCGCCTGCAATAAATCCCAGCAACGTCCCTCCTGCTATCCACACCCATCCGGGGATGCTGATCTTAAAGGGTTGTCCGGAAGTGACCGTATCAGGCTGGCCGGAAAGGGCCAGGGGAATGAAAAGAATAGCTGACAGACAGATGAAATATCTGAACAGGTTTTTCATTGATTGCCGGTATTTGCCAGTTCAAAGGCGAGTTTGTTCAGGATGCCTATCAGCGGATAGAAGAACAGTGTCTCTTCAATATGCTTCTCAGGAGACTTATAAAATGCCTTCAGTCCCTGTTCCAGGAAATCCGTGATGTTTGAAGAACGCATCTGTTTGAACTTCAGGTAAGCGGCATTGTCGATCCCGAAATTCGCCTCGAGGCTGACCCCTTTGAAGTATTCATCGAGCAGGGTAAAGTAGTGATTCACAGAGCTCTCAATCAGCTTTTTACTGCCACCTGCCTCCAGGTCCCTGTAATAAGGTGTATCTTTTATATCATTGGTTTTATTCAGGGCTTTACTCCAGACAGAATCATCGTTTCCTCCAAGCCAGAATACCACAGGGCAGCTGATCTGATCATCACCCAGGTCAGCCCTCAGCACTCCTTTGCATGTTATCTCTTTCGGGTTTTCAGAGAGTGCTATATTGAGATGTTCTGTCTCAATGCCCATGACCTGCTTAAAGAAGTACCTGAAGAGGTTCGAGATGTTGGGATTTCCTGCCTGCGGGTCAATTATTTTTACCGTTTTTGAGGCGGTGCCGCTGAAAAGAATATTTCCGGGGATCTCCCTTGTTCCCTGTTTCAGGAGAAGGTTGGCCGAATAATAAATGATTGCGCCATAAAAAACAAGTATCGGCAGCTTCAGCTTTCTGTCCTGTTTCAGGAAATCAGTGTAATTGAATGTTATGTCTTCCTCATTTTCGAGTGAGAAGAGGAAGCTGCTGAAATCGGCAGAATCTTTTCTGTTCTCAAGGATATCGAGAAGGATCTGCTCTCTCTGGGAGCCTTTCTGTATGGTACTCTCTATCCTTTTCCTGTAGGCTTTCACGAAGCCGTTATTGTCAGAAGAGTTCGCGAATGCCCCATACGGGAAGCCATCGCCAAAGATGGCATTACCCGCGAACTTGAATGAAGAGATAAACTCGGGCGAGTTGCTGGCATTCTTGAAGACGGCAATATCTGACGATCCTCCGCCTATGTCGAGTGAGAGACTCAGTCCGGGCCATGCAGTCCGGTAATGAAGATAGGGAGCGATACTTTCAGGCACCGCCATGATATTCTCCTTGTCCTTCGTCCTGAATATTTTCTTGTACGCTTTCTGCCAGACTTCAAAGAATATGCCCTGCTCGAATGCGTCCATGCTTACCGGATAGAACCACGTAATCTTTGTCTTCTGCGGATCTCCGTTAAGAAGGAGTGTTTTGTAATAGACCATGTACATGAGACCCTCTATATAACTCTCAACCAGGATCTTGTCTTCACGTTTTGAATAATTGCTCCATTTCAGCTTGGTATGCAACTGCATGTAACCCGGATTGAACAGCTTCTCAAACAGGAAAAAGTTGTTCGTATGGGTGAACACATCGAAAGGCGCATTGAAATTGATATTCTGGTTATATGTCAGAGCTGTACGGAACGGGAACCTGTAATTTGTGCCGGGATTGAACTGATAGGGGAAGATCTCGCGCTCAAAGTTGTTATCATCGGCCAGGTCCCTTGTCTCCTCCCTGGTCCTGTCTATCAGCGATTGCCACATCGGCAGGTCGGGTGTGACGTCGATGGCCTTTTCGGCATTGACACCGTATTTATATTCAATATGGGTATTTGTTGTTCCAAAGTCAACCGCAAATGAGACCTGCTGATTTGCCTTACTCTCAGGCATTACCGGCACGATGAATCCCGAGAGCCGGTCACTGCCGGTCCTGATGGCGTCAAATGCCCCTGTTTTGTAGTATGTGCTTCTGATGGTATTGCCTTCTCCCTGTTTCCTGACGACAGGATCGCTGATACTGTTCTTCTTCCCGCTTTCAGAACACTCGATGAACAGCTCATGATCCCTGTCAAACCTCTTGTCCTGCAATGCCAGGGTATATTCCAGGTCGATGCCCGCGGCATGCATGAACGGCAGTATGGCCAGGTGCATCCCGGTCTGTACTATGTCCTCTTTATGCCAGGTCTTTTTGAAAGTGACCGATCCCCCATTCACAGGGATAGTGAGTTTCGCCTCTATCCCCCCGCCGGCCAGTTCTGCCAGACTGAGATATTTTGACACGTTCTCAGCCCTGAAGTACTGAAAGAAAAGTGGCGTCAACGGCAACAGATGTTTCTTAGCTCCGCAGGTCGCGAATTTCCTGTTATCTATGGTATAGGGCAGCTCAATGAGCCTCTCTTCAAGAAAGTTCCCCGCGCTCAGCCAGGGATAATGATCGCCCTGCACAGGCAGTCTTGATCCGGATGTTACATTTTCATTTTTATAGGGAACAGCGTTATTCGGATCCCAGGCAACACTCTTTGTTGTATAAGCCCAATGCTGTGCAAACCTGTCGTGTGGCAGCACCAGCGGCTTCAGTCCTGTGACCGGCAGCTCTGCCTTAATAGTAAAATCACTCTCCCTCTCAATCTCGTACGGATCACTTGTCTTAACACCAAGCGGGATGCCCAGTACCTCGCAAGCGTTCATCTCATTATCGAGCACGGGACACGGAGGGCAGGCACTGATATTTGACGCCGACATGCCGGCTATCTTTGCCCTTAAATCAGCATCAAGGCTCTTAAAGACTTCGGTCAGATACGAGTAGACATCAGGGAAGAGATCGGCAAAGCCAGGCTGTTTTGACAGCGTGAAAATATATTCGATAAAAGTTTTGTCATCTCTTTCTGATAAGGGAGCATACTCATTGTCAAACAGTATATCGTGGCCGCAGGCAATGTTGAGGCCGGAAGATGCCACCGTAACATCCGGAGCAGCAAAAAACACCGTGGCAGGAGAAGTACCCCCTATAACCTGATTGGAATTATTAAGCAGGAAATAGAGTCGTTTTACCCTGTGAAAGTTATATACCGCACTGTCCTGGTCCCAGAACACATTTAATGTCTCCGCGAACGTTGAGTGTTTGGAATTGCTGTCTTTCGCCAGCTGTTCAAACCTGTCGGCAGGGTTCCAGGATATTATTTTTACCTTGTCTTTATGCTTGGGCCAGATATAAAAGAGCTGGGCGACGTCGAGCGCATCCGAGACTAATTTATGCTGGGCTGTTGCGCCCTTTATACCATGATCAGCCACCCACCGGAAAGCCGATTTAACCAGGTCGATCCTGGCAAACGGGCTGGGTATGGATGTAGCGACATCCTTGCCTTCCGTCCTTATGGTCTCAAGCTGGTTCTTCGATATGGGGCTGCTGACGAACCATCCTGTTCCATCCTGTCCCTCGTGAAGTCTGTATACTCTTGCCATGGCTTACCGGATTAATAGGTTTCTTTTTGACAACACCCTGTCGGTTGATCTGCCGAACATCTTTATCAGCATCGTGTGCTTCTTCTCCTTATTGCGGATGGAAATATTATCCGTCAGCAGGCAATTCTGAATATCGAGGGCCTTAAAGCTTTTATCCCCTTTGGGGGTCTGGCCTTTTACTATTTCAAGGGCATTATCGGCGGTTATCTCTTCGAAAGGACTGAAGACAGGCTTGTTTCCCTTCATCTCCTTTATCCATTCGTCAAAATAACCGTTGAATGGCCGGATCTGAGTGTTGTATTCAGCACTGTTGAAGTAATTCTTATCGAGAAGCGATTGTTTGTTGCCGCGGGTCAGCCTGATGTTGCTTTTTGTCCACCGCGAGGTATTCAGTGCCCTCGGTAATCCTTTATTAAGGTATTCGGTGTACAGCTTGAATTTTGTCAGCGACGGAGAGAGCAGCTTGGCATTCTCAATGTTAAGGTCGGTGAATGAGATATTCTCAGTATCGCGTTCAATGCCAAATTCCTTGATCTGTGTCGTCGGGGTTAATGAGTTCACATTCTTACAGAAATCCAGGATTGCCAGGGCGCCTGCCAGTTCAAGGAAATGAGCCTTGTTCTTCTGTTCCTGGCCACCCACGGCATACTCTTCCTGGTTGGTGTTACCCCTGTTACCGATAAAATAGAGCATATTGACCTGGTTCAGGGATATTATGGTACGGTTATAATAATCGATGGCGATTTTTGCCTTCTCCTCGAAGGATTCAGCATTGATCTCATCATTTTTGGAGAGTGAGAAGTATGGCAGGAAGGTTATTCCACCCACCGGAGCCTCCTTTATTTTGGCATGCCTTGGAATATTCTTGTTTCCCCTGATATTCTTCAGCAGCAGCGGGAAGCCGGCGGCACCGGTCCCTCCAAAGATGGAATTGACTATGAATATTGCGTCATCGTCATCGAATGTCTGGCCGAACTTTTTAAAGTCTTCCGAATTAGTGAACTGGTTCAGTATTATCGATCCCATGTTCGGGTTTCCCTTAAATCCCACATCAAGGTTAGACCTGAGATTCTGGGCAGAATAAAGTAACCGGACAAAATTCTTGTCATCCTTTTCCAGGATAGCCTCGCTCAGACTGTCAAATCCGATGTACTGATTAAAGGTATTGGTATCGGTATCCTTCAGCTTGAACTGGAAGTAATCGGGATTGACCGTCGGGGTGTCGACGGCTATTTCATTTATTGTCCTTATCTCCTGGGAATAGAAATCGTCAGGCTGTTCAACCTGGTTTCTTATTTCCTGGTACAGGCGCAGGATATCCTTGGTGCGGTTCAGGTCTCCGTTACCGGTGTCAGGATCAATGATGACGGGTATGACGGTATCGAAGCCGTTCCCGATCTTCACTCCCGAGGCAAAAAGCATTGTCAGAGCTTTCAGGACCCTGGAGCCGGTTCCGCCGATGGCGAAAATATATAGTTTCCTTGACATGGTCTCTTTGTATTAAAAAGGTAAGTGAAGTTGTATCTTACTGAACTGCTTCATGATAAGGCTGTAAATAAATCCTATGACAAGAGCGAGGAGGCTGTTTGACAGGGCATACTTCAAAGGCAGTGTAGCGGCGTAGCCGGCATAGCCGGTGCTGGCATCCGCAAGAGCTTCGTTCAATGCCTGGTTATCGGATCCGGTGATCTCGTTGCCGGCAACGAACCAGGTGGTGACAAAGACGATAAAGACCGCCACAGCCATCCAGAGGATCCAGTGCCATTTCTTCCCGTAAGGATATCTCCAGAGATAGTAAAAGAGCAACCAGCAAGCCAGGGGGATCAGGATAAACGCTAGTCCGAACTTTATATAGCCGCCGTTTTCATACAGGTGCTGGAAGATCAGGAAGTACTTGTTGGCAAAAATCCCGAACACCGTGTCGTAAATAGTCCCGAAGAATTCATTCATAACTGTATCATTTTGTAATTGCCATCTTAAAAGTCGCGGGGTTCATGCCGTGATTGACATAATCATATGCCTCACTGACGGCATCCATGAGAGACTTGAAACCGAAGGTATGAGTGCTGTCAATGACATTCTCATTATCAATATGGGTTTCCATGACCCATCCGGGGGTGACATTTTTCAGCACCACCTGCAGGTCTCCCAGGGGATTCTTATCCGTAAAAACTGTGATCAGGTGTGTTCCTTCCACTCCGGGGATCTTCTTTGTTATCCGTGTAACCTTAACAACACTGAAGTTTGAATAAGGACAGTCGTAATTGCCGGTTGCTGCATAATAGCTGTCAGAAAATGGCAGTGAGCTGAAATCAACGGCGAACGCAAACTGAAACTCACCCATCATCGGTTTGGCCTTTGTCAGTTTGGTTTTATTTTTAAAATCGGGCTTGAACTCACCTTTAAGATCTATTGACGGGACGATCTGGAAGGGAATGTTCTTTTCATCATTAATAAAGTAGCGTGCGGTCTCATGCGGGCCAACGATCTTGCCGGAGATGCTCTGTTCAGTAAGGGCTTTGTTCAGCAGTGCTGATCTTCCAAAGAAAATAATATAAAAGGGTCTGCCGGTATTCTGTATTTTCTCAGAGCCCTTTTTCGATGCATAATAGTACTGCCCGTTAAACCGCGAGCCTGCTTTTATCACCAGGGTCTGGATGTTTTCATTCTCCAGCCGGGTGCGGAATGCCTGCTGTGTCTTCTGAATTTCCGTCTTCAGGGCGGTCAGCGGGTCGGTCTCTTCGCCCACATCATAGATACAGTCTGAGACAAGGACGGAGATCTGGTTTCCCCTTGCAGAGTCAAGGGCGATCTCGAACATCCTGTTCAGGTCGCTGAACCTGACATCGCCGACATTGAATGACGCCGGATTGAGCCTGTTCTTGAATACCTCCGGATCATCGCCCTGGTACTTTATCTGGATGCCGGAGTTTTTCAGTCGGCCGGATGTGCCGTTGATGAAGTAAAAGCTCTTGTCCGCCTTGTCAAACTCGGGCAGGTAGGCTATGCCGACGAGTGAGTTCTTAAACTCGTTAGCCTGGTTGATGTAGCCGAACATGCTTCCGGAATTTTCAATAAAGAATATTACTTTTTCAAGTTGTGCGGGTTCTTCTGTGGTGGCGATGGTTATGGGGGTGCCGGTGCCGGTGCCGGTGGTTGTGGGGGTGCCGGTGGCGGTGGCGGTGCCGGTGGCGGGTTTGTCTGCGGGTTCAGTGGCAGCCTGGTCCGGTCCGGCGGCGGCGGTTTCCTTCTGGTCAGGCTGTGATCTGGCGGCGCCGCCGTCGCGACTCTTCGGGCCATTGCACCCTGCGATGCCGATGAAGATCAGGATGACAAGTGCAAGGATTTTAACTGTAGTATTCTTTCCCATGGCATGTTAATTTTCTGGAACAATAAAGTGTGCAGGGTAGCGGGGCCTGAAATAGGCTTAAAGATAGGTAAAGATTTTTTCTTCGACATTTGTATCGAAACTGTCCTGTAATATAAAACGGTATTTACTGCTACTTTCTTGTCCTGAAACAAGAATGTAACCTAAGAAAATTAATGCTGAATATTATGACAGGTTAAAGAATCCTGCAGTGGCTATGTAAATGATGCCAGCGGCATCTAATCACCCTCCTCAATGAAGAAGATCTCGTTGACAGATTTGTTAAAGTACCTGGAGAGCTTCAACGCCAGGATGGTTGATGGTACATACTTACCAAGCTCGATAGAATTGATAGCCTGCCTTGTCACTCCTATCTGTTTTGCCAGCTCCTCCTGGGTTATGTCCTTGATGGCTCTCTCAACCTTCAGATTATTTTTCATGACTTAGCTATTTATTGGCCCTGTAAAGCATATAATAGTAACGGATGATGAAAAATATGAGAATGGTAAACATGTTGAATATCATAACATATAAAAATTCAAACTCATAAAAGAACAGAAAACAGAATACAAGTACTCCGTAATTTATGTATGTCGCCCAGAGCAACGATTCAAGCCTGATTTTTGCGATGAACTCATCCTCGTGCTTCTCTTTTGAGAATGCGACAAAGATCGCTCCGGTCAGAAACAAAATACCAACCAAAGTACCTGTCAGGTTAGCCTTGATCAGTCCAAAAAACACAGGATCCTGAAAAACTCCGGATCCGGAATAAATAGTAAATGCATTCGTATCGAGGAATCTAAATTCATAATCGAAGATAATTACGAATAGTCCCAAAAGAGCCGATGGAACCAGAAGGATCCATCCCACCCTCTTAAAATGATTTGGTAAAAGCAGCTTCGTTTTCATTGCCTTCTATATTAGTTAATGATGCAAATGTAATGTATAGATTACATTTATGCAAGTATTAATTACTTTTTGTAATGTTTGCATGTCTTTTTTTTGATAACTGATGGTTTTATATAGGCTGAGGCCAGGAGCGGAGAGCGGAGAGCAGGGGGTATTTGGCATAGTTATTGTGCGATCTATTACAATATCGGGAACCATGATCAGACGCAGTTATACAATTATCATTGGCACAGCTTTCCTGCTCGGTTTGATTATTTCAGGCTGTGAAAGCCAGATTAATCAGGAGGATGGATTCCTTGAAGGTGTGATTTCCATCGGACCGATCTGCCCTGTAGAGACAGATCCGCCCGACCCGGGTTGTCTGCCAACTGCCGAGACATATAAAGCATATCCTGTCAGTGTATGGACACCCAACGGCAGAAGGAAAATTACGCAAATATATCCTGAGCTGGATGGCTCTTACAAAACAGAATTGGCGCCGGGAAATTACCTGGTTAAGCTTGGAACCGCTAATAATGGTATTGGCAGCAGCAATCTGCCTGCTAAAGTGACAATTACCTCACAGAATAAGACTGTTCTTAATATAGATATTGATACTGGAATTCGATAGTATCGTCCCCTGTTAAATAAAACAATAATTAGCTGGCAACCCACCTTCATCACATCAAAAGTAAAGGTGTTTATTTTTACTTTCTTTGTCTTGACACAAAGAAAGTAAGCAAAGAAAAGTCAAGGTTTAAGATAATTTCCGGGCTTATTTTTTATTGTTTGCCCCCGCAACAAACAATAAGAAATTCGCACTTTCCGGAAGATTTCATGTTTGTTATTAATCCTGAGGAATTTAGAAGTTTGAGATCGCAAATTGCGACCTCAAACAGGGGAGGTACAAGATACCATCCTATGGCATTTACTGAACAAGGTGTTGCAATGCTTTCAAGTGTCCTGAACAGTGATTACCTTAAATCATCTCTTCACTACGGCTAGGGCGGACGAAGCAGGGAAATTTCTATATTTGAACTTATGAACCTGAACATCATTAAGGACATACTCTTTGGCGTGGCAACAGGTGATGCACTGGGGGTGGCTGTTGAATTCAACAACAGAGAGGTGCTTCATGAACACCCGGTCACCGGCATGGCGGGCTACGGCAGGCATGGCCAGCCTCCGGGTACCTGGTCTGACGACAGCTCACTGACTTTCTGCCTTGCGGAGGCGCTGACACAGGGGTTTGACCTTAAAGCCATCGGACAGAATTTTGTCAGATGGCGCCAGGAGGGGTACTGGACTGCCCGGGGAAGGGTATTTGACATCGGGGGCACAACAGCGCGGGCGATCACCCGCCTGGCTGCCGGAGTGAAGCCTGAGATGGCAGGCGACGATGATGAAAATTCCAACGGCAACGGATCACTGATGAGGATACTCCCCCTCCTGTATTATATCTCCGAAAGACCGGCCGGAGAACGTTTCCGCATCACTGAACAGGTATCGTCGTTAACCCACAGGCATATAAGGTCAGTGACAGCGTGTTTCATTTACCTGGAGCTTGCGCGGTACCTTAGCATTGGCATGAAAAAGGCGGATGCGTATAAATCTGTCCGGGTCGTCACCGCAGGCCATCTTGCCTCACTAAATGTCCCCAGGGATGAACGCAGGCTGTTTGACAGAATGCTTAAGGGGAATATTCAGGACCTGCCTGAGGGTAGGATTAAAAGCACCGGGTATGTACTGGATACCCTCGAGGCTTCGGTATGGTGCCTGATGACAACGGAGAACTACAGAGACGCCGTCCTGAAGGCAGTTAACCTCGGAGAGGATACAGATACAACAGGTGCGGTAACGGGTGGCCTGGCGGGGCTCTTGTACGGATATAAATCCATACCGGAAGAATGGATCGACCTGCTTGCCAGGAAAGACGATATCGAGGATCTGGCCGCCAGGGTGAAACGGGCGGGGTACAGGGAAATTAAGAATTAAGAATTAAGAATTCTGGGATAATACATTTAATTGTTGATATCTAATGGACAGAAGAGACTGGTTAATAAAAACAGGAATGGCGGGCACCGGACTGATGCTCAGCAGGTATCTGAAAGCGTCTGATCTTTTCGGGTATATGCCTGTGGGTGATTTCACTAAAGCAGATTTCGGTCCTGATTTCAAATGGGGCGTGGCTGCTGCTGCATACCAGACGGAAGGCGCGTGGAACATCGACGGGAAAAGCGAGTCCAACTGGGACTACTTTTCACGGATCCCCGGAAAGATTGCTAACGGAGAAAATGCAGATGTTGCAGCCGATTTTTATCACAGGTATTCAGAGGATATAGACCTGATCAAGGCCATGAACTTCGATATCTTCAGGTTCTCTGTCTCATGGCCGCGCATCCTTCCGGCAGGAACCGGTGCTGTAAACGCCAAAGGAATAGATTTTTATCACAGGGTGATCGACAAGTGCCTGTCGGTTGGTGTGGAACCATGGGTTACAGTATACCACTGGGATATGCCACAGGTACTGGAAGCGCAGGGCGGCTGGACCAACCGTAAAATGATCGGCTGGTTTTCGGAATACGTCGATGTTCTATCAAAGGAATACGGCGGTAAGGTAAAGAACTGGATGGTCATGAATGAACAGCTTGCCTTCACCGGAAACGGTTACATGAACGGCGTTTTTGCTCCCGGCAAAAAAAGCCTGGGCGGCTTCATGAAAGCAGTTCATCATGCCGTGATCGCCAATGCGGAAGGAGGACGGATCATCCGTAAGAATGTTCCCGGAGCAAATATCGGGACCACACTGGCAAACACCTGGGTGGAGCCTGTTGATCAGGATGAAAAGAATTTCCAGGCTGCAGCCCGGATGGATGCAATAATGAACCGCCTGTTCATTGAACCGGCTCTCGGACTTGGATACCCCGTAGATACTGTTCCAATGTTAAAAAGGCTGAAATCACACTACGAAGAGGGTGATGCGGAAAAGATGATCTTCGATTTCGATTTTATCGGTATCCAGTATTATTTCAGAACGATAGCCAAAAAATCGATGATGCCCGGCATGAGGGCCAAAGAGATAATGGCATCGGAACGTGGCGTGCCTGTAAATGAAATGGGAGGAGAAGTATATCCTGAAGGCCTGTATCACATCCTCAAAAAGTTCAGCCAGTACAAGGGCATCAGGAACCTGATCGTAACAGAGAACGGTACCTGTGTTCCTGATAAGCTTGAAAACGGACAGGTTCATGACAAGGAGAGAATAGCATATTTTAAAAATCACCTCGCTGCCGTTTTAAAAGCTAAAAAGGAAGGTGTGAATGTAAACGGCTATTTTGTATGGTCGCCGACCGATAACTTCGAGTGGGACAAAGGCTACAACCCGCGTTTCGGACTGGTCTACGTGGACTTCAGGACCCTGGAACGGAATATCAAAGATTTCAGGTCTCTGGTTCAGGGAGTTTCTGAAATAAGCTTTGTCGCCCGGCAGCAGCTTTTTCGTTCTATTTCACCCATTCTACCCGTGTTGAGGGGTAGAAACTGATTCCCATTGCCTTCATACGCTCGCCATGATTTGCCAGCCGGACCTTATAATCGTCCCAGCTACGCAGTTCCTTCGGTGTCCATCCTATCTCAGCATAACCTGGAAGCCGGGGGAAGAGAAGGTATTCGGCTTCGGCACGGGTGGCAATGGTTTCAGCCCACAGAGGCGCTTCTATCCCGATAATATTTTCCTTTTTTATTTCAGGAACGAGGTTTGCCGGATCCCAGTTGTAAGCGTCATCAACTTCGATATAAGCAGCCCAGTGCAGTCCGTATATGCTGGTCGAATCATACTGCATGTCGATATAGGCATACCTTGAAGGTGAGATTAACACCTTAGCGCCCTGAGCTACGCCTTTAACGGCATTTTCTGCTTTCGCCCAGTACTGAACTGCGGTATTCGGCTTCAGGGTTGCCAGGGCAATCTCATCCCAGCCCAGCACCTGCTTGCCGTAAGCAGCCACCGTATCCTGAACCCTGTTGACAAAAGGTATATAATCTTCAAGTTTAGTCGAGTGTGACTCATCGCCCCCGATATGAAACCAGGGACCGGGTGTCAGGGCGGAGAGCTCACGGACGACATCACCGATGAATTTGTAGGTGATTTCCTTCTTTGTGGCCAGCGAGCTGAAACCGACATCGGTGCCTGTATAGAGCTCCGTGGCCATACCGCTGGCGTTTAATTCCGGGTATGAAGCCAGGGCAGCATTGGTATGGCCCGGCATATCGATTTCGGGAATGACTGTAATGAACCTCTCCTGAGCATATCTGACGATTTCTGAATACTGTTCCTGGGTGTAGAATCCGCCTTCGCCTCCTCCTACCTCGGACTTGCCGGCATGGGCGGTCAGGTTGGGCCACGATTTTATTTCGATCCTCCAGCCCTGGTCGTCGGACAGGTGTAGGTGCAGCGTGTTCATCTTATATGCTGCCAGCTGATCGATGAATATTTTTATATCCTCCACTTCGAAGAAATGGCGGGCAACGTCGCGCATGGCTCCGCGGTAGCCGTATGAGGGATAATCGCGGATCGTTCCTGTTGCCAGCTCCCAGGGGCCTTCCTGTGCCGTGGCCAGCTCAACCTTTGCGGGCAAAAGCTGTCTGAGGGTCTGAACACCGTAAAATAATCCTGCCGGTTTATTGGCAGTCAGCCTGACCGATTTTTCATCAATAACCAGTTCGTAGCCTTCATCGCCAAGGGCCGGGTCGTTTTCTGTCAGTGCAAGAAGAATTTTCCCCCGGACAAGGTCTTTTTCAGTCGTTTTTACTTCAAGGCCAAAGCCGGTGGAAGGATTCAGTCTGTCGGCAAGGTACTGTCCAACCTGAAGTATCTCGGGGGATTCCCCTTTAACGTAAATGTCAGTACGGCTTGTAAGAGTGAATGATCCTCCTGCCGGTGTTATTGAGACCGGTTTCGGAATGATGTTCGCTTTTGAAAGATCAGTAGTGGTGCTGGTTGTGGTTGAGCAGGCAACCGTCATTAATGTCGCCGTTGCAGCCATAATGGTCATGATGGTGTTCAGTGTTTTCAAAGGAGTTCTATTTAACGTTTATACTATTCATCTTTCTGCTTCAGCCGGAAATCCGGAGGTCTAAAGCTAATGATTTTAGTTGAAGAATACACCATGGGGCATGGAGCCGGTAGCTGCCAGTCCTCAAATCTGATCCGGGTGTATGCCGGAAATGACAATATACCCTGCACTGCCGACGACTGGTTCACATATGCACCCAATTTCCGTGAAAGAATAAATGTAAAGCTTGAAATTCGCTGAGACGGCGGCGAATATAAAGCCTGCTGAATACCGGTTACATAATACCGGACTACGGTAATCCGGAAGTCCGGTTTTTTATGACCCTGACAGAAACAATCGCAAGGGTAACCAAACTGACAAGAATCCAAACAGCCAATATCAGTATTGCAGCCAGGGTAAAGCTGAAATCGATATCAAACTGAAACTGTTGCTGTTGGAATTTCCAAACCTGGTCCTCCCTTACCATGATCCCCGTCAGACGCAACGGTATGACCAGGAGCTTTGAAAGATCAAATTTCACATAGCCTTTTGTCGAGAACCATGCCACGTCTCCCGTTGATGAGATGTTTGCACTGTCGATCATGAACCTGCAATCGCCCCAGGATTCCCAGTCAGACTGCACCAGATGGGCTGCCCTGTCATAGCCGATGAAGACTTCACCGGGCATTGTTCCCAGTATCAGGATATTTTCCCTTGAATAAAGTGATTCCATAAAAGCGTCGACCTGACTGGTATCACGTTTAGAGTAGCCGTCCTGAAATTTATTTAACTGATCAATTATCTCCTTTCTCGTGCTGTCGGGGGCATTTCCTTTTGAAAACGCAGCTGTTGCCGGAGACAGGATTTTTTGCTCGTCAGCTCTCCTGAATATCCGGGTCACAAGGAAGAGAATAAGCAGCAGTAATATTATTCTCAGTAAGATCTTAACGATATCTTTCATGTTTTCAGTTTAATTGTAATATATCCGGCCGGGCGCAAATGCCATGATTATATTTTCAATGTTTAAAAGTCTAATTTATAAGAAATTAGTGAATAGATTCTTCTTATACTAAAATAAATTATAAAAGCGTTGGATTTAAGGACGCAAATTGCGGCCTCAGAAAAGATGATTTAAACCGGACAAACATTTACCGCGGTGGTTTGTTTAAGTGGATGATAAACAGATAACATGGAAAAGCTTATGTTCATTCAGACCATACCGGAAGCCGAGGCTGAGGGTAAGCTCCGCGCGATCTATGAAGGAGACAGTCAGAGTATGGGTTATGTGCCCAACCACGCAAAGGTTTTCAGCCTGCGTCCTGATGTGCTGGAAGCGTGGCGCGCCTTCCAGGGGAGTATTCGTAAAAACCTGCGGCTGAGGCGCTATGAGCTGGTGACGCTGGCGGCTGCGATGGCACTGAAATGCCGGTACTGTCTCCTCGCTCACGGAGCAATACTTCTGAAGAACGGGGTCAGTCCTGATCAGTTGCGTGAAGATTCTTACGAATTTCAGAGACGCAGGGCTGGAGCCCGCTGAGGTCGCGATGATGGAGTTCGCCCAGAAGGTTATCCGGGATGCCAGCGGGATAACCCGGTCAGAAATTGATGTGCTGCGTGCGCTGGATCTCGAAGACGTTGAAATTCTCGATATTACACTGACAGCAACCATGCGCAGTTTTGCCAGCAAAACATTTGACGCGCTGGGAGCCGGGCCAGATGCTGTTTACGCCGAGCTTGAACGCGGGCTGTCTGATCTGCTTCCCGCGTAGGGTGGCATGGCAAATGCAAGTTATGTATTAGTACTAGCTGAGATTTGCGATTTGCGATTTGCGATTTGCGATTGAGGGCAGCCAATCAGTGCATGCAACGGACTGAGTAACCGGCCTTTTTTCTGCCGTAGCCGGGAGACAGAGCGGCATCATCGAAGGAGGCATACCACGTGTGGGCGAGATCAGCATTATACTCGGTACTGGTCCACCATTCGGCATAGTAGCCAATAAAGTCGTACTGACCAAGGGAGCTGCGATAGCCGGAGGGAATGCCTTTAAAACCAAAATTATCAGTGGCGCCTGTATTGGGGCTTTCCCAGTAGGGGTGTGTATTAGGAGCTGTCCGCATACTCTTCAGCTTGCCGCCTGCAACATCCTCCCCTCCGAGGAAGGCAACAAGCTCATCCCAATCCTCATCGGTGGGCACACGGAAGCCTGTCGGGCAAAGCCCTTTACTGTTGGTCACCGCGGCCCAGTTATACAGGTGTCCGTAGGCATCTGCCACCTCTTCTTCACTGTCAAGACCATCAATATAGGTGGGGTGATAAATGCAAAAAGCGGCATTTGCGCTGGCCCATTCATAACCCTCATATAACCAGGTCAGCAGAGGAGTACCGTCGTTAAAGCTTGATACCCGCAGGTTGCTGGTCAGCCAGGTCTGATCGCCGATTATCATGGCACCATATTCGTTGCCATTAACATCCTTGACAGTGGTTGAGCCTGTATTCGGACCTCCGGGGTCTTTGCGGCAGCTGCTGAAAACCATTAAGAAGATGACCAGAAATGTCAGCTGGAAAATCCTGAGTTTCATTACTGTTTTCATAGTTATAAGCTTTATCGTCAATAATACATTTCAAACAAGGAATGCGGCTGGAGACTGACAATAAGAAATTAATTCAAACCGGCTAACTATCAAACAATAGCAAATTTAAATCGGATTTTTACCGAAGTCAAGTTTATTTTGATAGGCAGCAGGTAACAGGACAATACGGCTCTGGAGGGACGGGCGTTAAGCATTATCTTATCATAGATTAATTTTAAATTTTTTTTAGCTATTTCTGTAATAAATCCTTCACATGTATTACTTTATGAGAAACAATTGAGATGAAATCGTTGAAGGAGGAGTTTCTTGAAATATTATCCGCTTACCAGGGCATCCTGCACAAGGTCAATCTAATCTATTTCCGCAACCACGCAGACCGGGAAGATAATTTTCCTGACTGTGACCTCACTGAGCAGGCAGGATGATATGATTTATCTTATCAATAATATAACCCTGGGATTAATTGCTTTGATTTCTCTTGTTTCCGGGCTGATGTCATGGTATAAACTTCAGAACAAGGAGTACAATCAGCCTCTGAGGGATTGGCTGATAGTAAGGATCAACTACCTTACCAAATCAGTAAAGGGGAAATCAAACAGACTGTATGTATTTATACTGCCAGTCATTTATGCACTGACAATATTATCGATACATGTGTATTTTGAAAACAAGCCATTCCTGGAGGTACTTGGAACGGGAGAATTGATAATAAGCCTTATCATAGGAGCTCCGATAGGTTTGATTGTTGCATATATTGCAGTCGGTAAAATCCGCAAGCAACAGTCAAAAAACCTGGAGTTTCTCAAGGATCTGTACGACCGCCTCGGCAACGCATCATGACATCTGCAGGCTGTAACATAATCTATTCGAAGTAAGGTTTCTTTTGAAATACGCGAACGTAATCAATGTCGTGGTACTGGGGAAAGGTTGTGGTCGAATCAGGATTGCCGGGCCAGCTTCCTCCGACAGCAGTGTTAAGGATGATATAATGTGGTGTGTGAGGGATACCGTCAGTGGTAGAGTGCAGCAGGTGTCCGTCGATATACCAGCGGATTGAATCAGGCTCCCATTCCAGTGCATATATGTGAAAGTCCTGAGAATAATCAACAGTGTCTATCCATTTTCCGGAGTTTGATTTCCTTGAGCCATCGAATGAGCAGTAATGAAGGGTTCCATAGAGGATATTCGGCTCATGGCCCAGGAATTCCATAATATCGATTTCGGTATACCAGGGCCGTTCTTCAGGGATCAGGCGTTCTTTTCCGTTAGCGACAGCATCTTCCATGGTCTTTTCCATCAGCCAGTCGCGGTTCTGAGGATAAAGCCAGTGAGCCGGCCACAGGCCTTGTCCTATTGGCAGCCTGGCCCGGATCTCAAAACGACCGTACGTCGGGGCGAATTTGCCTTCCGTACTGAGCCTTCCGCTTGTATATTCCCTGGATCCGTATTTACGTACGCGGCTTCGTATGCGCAGCAGTCCGGTTTCGATGTAAACCTCATCGGGAACATAATATTGAAGTTCATTATGCTTGCTGGTCTCCCGTAAAAGGACATTCCATTTACCTGTATCGATCCGCTTTCCGTCAAATTCGTCCTGCCAGACCATTTTCCATTCGTTATTTGATACAGCCTGATTTTGTGACAGTCCCTTCCCGGAAAGGAGCAACAGGAAACCCAGGAAAAAAGGTATTACCCTGATATTCATTTTATCTGATTATTAATGATTTGAGTTATGTCAATTATGTATCAAATGCAATTTAGGCAATAATTATATAACCTGATTATCTGCATTGATTTTGAATGCAGCAGACAGGCTGCCTGCTACTTGTTTAGTTCGCTCAGCTCAAGACCATAGTCGTACTGCAGATCTTCATGCAGACCGGGCAATTTCTTTATGATCGTTTCGATCTGCCTGTTGTAAAGGTTCATGAGCGAGGTGTTCCTTTGTATGGACGGGGAGAGCTTTTTCAGCTTCGTACAGAAATAAAGAAGCAGTTCGACTTCTGTCTGTTTCTTCTGCGAATACCTGATGTACTTCCTGGTGTTCTTTAAAATCTTCCTGACACTCTTTTTAATAAAGTAATAGGTCGTCTTGTTGATCTGTTCAAATTCCTCATCTATCTCCTTCTTCACACCTGCTATATATGACATTTCGTCGGATGATTTAAACAAAAGGTAAGTCAGCAGTTCCTTGTTCTCCTTTTTGAATCTTGACAGGCGGAGGCACAGATCACGCAGTTCCTTTGGCGTACGGTATGTTAACTCCTGGCTTAGCTCTTTGACTGTGACAGTCTTCATTGGCATGATGATATATAAATTACCGGCACATACTAAATGAAATTGCCGTCGTAGTCCATCCGCGGATCGGCGTTGGACAGATCGATGACCCTGTGAAAGCCGGTATTGCCATTCTTATGCGTTGACGACCCGGCATTGTAGCACCGCGGGATGCCCCAGACGCCATTATAAATCTTGCCGGCAGTGACAGGATTGACATGATAATGTCCGAACAGGAGCATATCGATCTTATTTTCGATAATCACCTTCAGGTCGCTGCTGTCCTTCAACTGCATCCCGAGCTTAAAGTCGAACGGGTGATGGTGCAGGTAGACAACCTTCTTCCGGCTGATAACCTCAGTCCTGTTCAGTATTCTCTTCAAACGCTTCAGCTGTGTCACTCCTATCTCACCCTCGGAGAGGAAACGGTCTCGCCAGTGCAGCTCATCGGCTGTTGAGTCGAGCCCGATAAAAGCAATTTTGCCGATGATATCCAGCTTTGGATAAGTGATTCTCTTTGACCCGTAATACCTCTCTTTAAACAAATTGACAGATCTGGCATATCCCCTGGTGCCTGTTCCATAGTCGTGGTTGCCGGGAACGACCAGCACTCTGTACCCGCGTTCTTCAAGCTGCCTGAGGCCGTCAACAGCCTCATCGGTCTGTTCACTTTTCGTGGCATTGTCCACAATATCACCTGTAACCAGAATAGCGTAATTATCTGCCGGTTGCTTCAGGAAGGTGATGTTATCTATCAGAGCACGGAATTTGTCGCCGCAGTCTTCGTGTCCGACATGTAAATCTGATAAATGAATGATCTTTTTCACGATATCGGGTGATGTTTAACTGACGTCAAAAATAAGACTTTGTATCCTTCAATATCTTACTTTCTTGTCTTTCCATAAGGAAGTACTACCGCAAAAAGCAGCAGTTCCCCGGGTTATTATTGATTTTCCAATTTTTCGACAACTGCTTTGTATTTCTCGTAAACCATCTTCCTGTCTAATTCTCCGAATTCAACAAGCATGGCCTGGTCTTCTTCATCGGTGAAGTAAGCCCGGGATGCAGGGTAGAAACTTTTGTCTTCCTTCTCAATATGTTTAGGGAAAAATTCAATAAGGGTTTTGAGGTTGTTGGCGATAACGATAAGGGCAATATCATCACCACCGCGGTACCGGTCATTGGCGCTACTTATTAATGCGGTTGTCTGACGCACCAACATATGCTCCTTGATCAAATCATCCATGATCACCCGATCTTTGTGAGATAGAGGTTTTTTTTTCAATTCCCGCATGAGGATGTCTTCCTCCTTGCCATGATGAGTCCGGTCGGCATATACCCTGATAAAATCAACAGCGATATCTACAAATACAGGGTCAATCTCGTGTTTGAATTCGATTTTGGATAAAGCAGCTTTTATAACAAGAAGCATCCGCTCAATCAGACGATGCTCAATCATGAGCATACCATATGCATGCATTTTTTAAGATCCTATGAATGTTGGTCAAAAATTCTTCTGCCAAGGTAATATAAAATAGAATTTATGCCCCATTATATAAATACCTGAATGATTAATTTTATCCTGATCGAAGCTAACAGGCGTTAGCGTACGGGGACACAATCCGGCAATCCGGAAGGAGACAGACTTAACAGTATTTATCCTACCTTTATGAATCAAATACCACAAAGATCATGAAGACCCTCGTTACAAAGATATGCCTGCTGCTGCTTCTGCCTGCAGTATCCATTAACGCACAGAATTTGGAAGTTACAATCACCGGTATCAGGAATACCAAGGGCCAGATGGGGATAGGGGTGTTCCGGGATAATGAAAGCTTTAAGAAAGAACAGGCATACCGCGAGCTGCAATTCGCGAAAAAAGACATCAGCAGCGGTGAGATGAAAGTCCGGTTCGACCTCCCTCCCGGCACTTATGGTATAGCCCTGGTTGACGACGAGAACAGTGACGGCGTAATGGAGTATAATTTCCTCGGGGTACCCAAAGAAGGGTTTGGGTTCTCAGATTATTATCATACAGGAATGAAAAAGCCTAAGTTCGACTCGTTCAAGTTCACGCTGGACAAGGGGCAGAAGAAGAGTATAAAGATCAGGGTCAGGTATATTCTTTGAGAATGGAGTAGTCGTTTGTCGGCATTGAGGATTTTCGATTTTCGATTTTCGATTTGCGATTTGCGATTTGCGATTTTTGATTTGCGATTTGCGATTTTCTATTTTCTATTTTCTATTTTCTATTTTCGATTACAAAAATTGAGGACTGGAGACTTAAGACCCCGGGACCTCAGACTTTCAGACCTTCAGACCTTCAGGCTTCTGAATAGACCCTGACGGCTGAGGCCTTCACGAAATCATTTATCTGCTGTTTAATAGCCGCCTTCGGTGAAGAGGGGCTCTGACCCGGTGTCTGGCGCTTGCGTGCAATATTGCCGAGCAAGTCTAAGAATGCGTCTATATCCTCCTCGCAGTTTTCTAATCCAAGGCTCACCCGTACAAGTCCCGGAAATCGTAACCGGGGAGCGAAGATCGCTATGAGGCGTTGTATCCATTCCAGTGACGGAGGAACGCCTACGAGATGCTTGATCAGTATATGAGCGCAGTGACAGCCGTAGCGCACGCCTATCGCACCCCTCTCCGCCAGTGCATTTGCCACCCGGCCTGACAGCGCACCCTTAAGCTCAAACGCGATGACACCCAGCTTGCGGGCAAAGGCGGATGAGTCAGGATCCTTAATCCCGTGAACCTTTATGCCGTCTGTATGTGCCAGTCCGCGTAGCGCCCGGGCAGTCAGCGCCTGTTCTTCATTTTGGATTACTTCCATGCCAATCCGTTGCAGGAGAACAATCGCTTTACCCAATGCGGCTATGCCCCCGGTGTTCTCTTCACCTGATAAGCGGATCAGGTCCATCTCAGCCGGGGTGAATTTCAGCAGTCCCTTTTTAACCACCAGAGCTCCGCAGCCGAACGGCGCGTAGATCTTATGGCCGGAGAAAGCGAGATAATCTATCCCCCATCCTTCCGTCTCCACCCTGCGGTGAGCAGCCAGCTGTGCCGCATCGACCAGGAGGTGTGCCCCGTAGCTATGGACTATACGGCTTATCTCCGCAAGATCATTGACCGTTCCAAGGACATTCGAAGCGCCGCTCACAGTCACAAGAGTGATCCTTTTCTTCCCGTGCTCACCTTCCCTGTTGTATGAGCGCAGTATAGTGTCAAGCTGGATCAGGTCGATAAAGCCGTCAGGGTCTATTGCCAGACGGATCAGAGGATAACGGGATACCTTTCGCCACGGCAGGTCGTTGGAGGAGTGTTCGAGGAGCGTGTTCAGCACGACTGGTTCCGTATCTGTCCCGGTATCACGGCAAAGGCTTTCGGCTGCAAGGTTGATGGCCTCGGTGGTGTTGGAAGTAAATATCACATCATAGGCAGTCTGTGGGGCACCCATGAAGCCGGAACAGACGGACCTGACCTCACTGACAATCTCCTGCTGTACCTCTTCAGGCTGATGCCATGTACGGCGCACCGCGTCCCATACCGGCATGAAGGTGGGGGTGCTTGCGCTGTTGTCGAGGTTGATGAACGGCTTTGCTCCTTCCGTTGTCGGGACCTGTATACCACGTCCAATCAATGTCTGTCTGAGCTTATGCAACAGCTCACCACCGGTGTATTTTTCAAGCTCATCACCGTAAATAATCTGGCGGGCGGTAAGCCTTTCGCCGGCGCGATCGATGAATACCTCATTACCATTCTGGCGCATCAGGCGAAGTGCCTTTGCAAAGGCGATGACGCTGACGATTGCCGGCGTGCCGGCCTCGAACCTGTCAGGTGTATCGGCCCAGACGACCCAGTCAGGAGAGATAATCCTTGTCGTCCCTCCACCGGACTGAAAAGGAGTGCCTTTGGGCAATGCCTTTCTTTTAACAGCCATGGCTCTCAGGCCGAGTGGCAGACCTGTATCGCGGCTTGAGACACTGAGATAATCCTTTGGCTTTAGAAGCGCCTTCAGGGCAGCTTCCCTCGAGGGGGTGCAGAAGATGACAGCGTACCTTCCTTTGCTGAGGCCGAGATATTCCACGACAATGTCTCTTGCCTCCTCGTACAGATACGTTGAGACGATGGAGTTGTGTCCGCTGCCACGGTGTACGTTGGCATAGGTCTCCAGAGCAGCATGCACTCCCCTTTCCAGCTCCGCGAACTTATCCGGATGGTCTTTTTTTGTATCCGTCATTCAGGCAGATTGAGTTGGCTGACCATGTCCTTAAACCGGGGATCGTCTCTCAGTATTTTCAGACTGCTGGAAGATCTTATCCATGGAATAAAATCCTGATGCATCCTGTAAGCTTCCTCCAGGAAATACATTGCTTTATCCTTGTCTTCCAGTGCAGCATAAACCTCAGCAAGTCCCCATGCATTCCATGGGTCAAGGTTTTTCTCCATCTCAGATGCAACAGCCAGCGCATCCTCTTTCTGCCCCGCCTTTGCATAAGCAACACCCAGCCCTACATTATAGGCCGGAGCAATTGCAAGTCCCTTTTTATGAATTTCAATAGCTTCGGCATACCTTCCCAACTCAGCATATGCTGACCCTTTAACAAAATAAGCCATGACATAGTCCGGATCTATCTGAAGGGTCTTATCAGCTTCGATAATCGCTTCCTCATTACGGCCCATCCATAAATAGAGCCAGCTGAGATAACCCTGCATCAACGGATCGGTAGGGTCAATCTCAATAGCGGTCCTCATAGCTTTTACAGCTCCTTCATTATTGCCCGTGAGAGTAAGGAACCATCCATAATGCGTAAAGGCTGCAGAGCTGTTAGGATTCAGTTCCATGGCACGTTTTAAGTGATATCCGGCTTTGGCAAAATCCCATTCAGTGTACAGGTATCTTGTAGCAAGAACGACATGGGCATCAGCCAGTGTTGAATCGAGCTCCAGGGCTTTCAGGGCATATGCCTTTGCCCTGTTGGCAGCTTCCCCTCCTATACCTGCCGCGTGGCCTCCTTCGGTGTATCCGATGGCAAGCTTAAGATAAGGCAGTGGGTTAGCCGGGTCAATAGCTATGGCATCATTAAGATACTTAACACCCATCTGAAATCCTTCAGGTGTCAGCTGGCCCATATAATATTCACCGCGGGCACAGGCTTTCAGGAGCTCGGGGTCCACGAATTTTTTCCCTGTGATCATGCTCTCTTCCCGGGGAGTGAGTTTGACCTTTATGCCATCGAGGATACGGCTTAATATTTCGGGATACATGCCTGCCAGTTCCTTCCACGGCAGGCTGAATGAAGAGCTCCAGATGTACTTTTCCTCAGGAAATGCTTCAACAAGCCGTACTTCAACACGGAGGTTATCTTCAGTGCCCCTGACCGATGATTCGACAATATGGTTGACACTGAGTTTTTTGGCTATCTGCTGCAGGGATTCTTCACTGTTCCTGAACTGCATGGTTGACTGTTTAGGTCTTACTATCAGCCCGCTTACGGTATTTAATGGACCTATTATGTCGTCCTGAATTGTCTGGGGGATCCAGCCAAGATCAGGATTGCCTGTGAGGTTGGCGACCGGCATGATTGCTATTGCTTTTCTTGTTGCATCATCGGTGGTTCCGGCTTTCGATTTCCTCAGCCATCCGGGCCAGACGAGAAGCAGAATTGCAAGAGCGGCCACAACCAGCAATGATAAGATACGTGACATGGAAGTAACTTTTTTGCTTCCTGCGGGGCCCCGCTGAACAAAAGGTTTGCGTACGGCAGTGTGATCAGCCTGTTCCCTGGTCTGATAGGTTCTGGTTGCTCTCTTCTTTTCATCAGGGTGCACGCTGTAGATAATATCCTTGATCGTATTTGCCACCTTGTTGATCTGGTCGCGATAGAAAGTCTTATTCAGGTTCTTGTCAGGGTTGTCAGAGGGAGTAAGAGGGCGATTCACTCCGGAGGCACTGTAGATAAAGTCAATTGAACGGAGCCTGCCGCCCAGTTCTTTTTCAATGAGCTCTGTATCTGACGCATCGAGTTCATGGATCTTAACAGGGATGACCCTGCTGCAGACGTTGCCTCCCGACAGTTTTACATCCATTCCGAGCTGGTCCCCGCCTGCCAGCCTGTTGAAAGCGACAAACTCATTCTGCCAGGCAAAACTTTTGGGATCACAGTATGTCTGCGAGATTACCGGAATAAAGATCAGTGATTTAAGCTTTGTCTCAAGGCTTTTATCCACATTATGGATCTCAAGCAGCCCGTCGGAGGGGTTTTCATCAAAATAGATTGAGACATCTTCTTTAAAAGTCGCATCAATCTCTCTTTTCAGGTTGTCGGCGAACTCTGTCACCCAGCCATCGTACTTGTTGTCTTTCTGGCGATAGCTTATGAAGATGTCATATTCATAACCAGGAATAATGCTTGCCATGATATTATATTAATTAAATGAAAATCCCATACTTTCTGAATATCAATCAAAATTATGCTTTAATACCATTAAAGTCAAGCTGCTGGATAATCCGGCGGGATAATCCGGCGGGAAAAACCTCTGTGACGGGCTGGTCCGGTAACAAATCTTACTGGAACAGGTTACCGAGCACCGAGCCGGCCTCCTTGCCCCTGTTCCTGCCCATGGGCGCCAGGGCTCTGATCAGCTTGCGTATGGGCATCGACTGCAGCCATACCTTACCGGTGCCTCTCATGGTAGCCAGGAATAATCCTTCGCCGCCAAAGACCATCGATTTAAGACTGCCGGTAGTTTCGACATCAAAATCGAGCGACGGCTCAAAAGCGACGACGCATCCGGTGTCTATGCGGAGGGTCTCGTTGTTCAGCTGTTTCTCTATCACTGTACCTCCGGCGTGGATGAAAGCTTTCCCGTCTCCCTCCAGCTTCTGGAGGATGAAACCCTCGCCTCCGAGTATTCCCGACCCTATCTTCTTGTTCAGGGTGACAGTCAGTTTTGTGCCGAAGGCAGCGCACAGGAAGCCATCTTTCTGCACAATAAGAGAGTTCCTGACTTCCCTGAGATCGACCGGTATGATCGTTCCGGGATAAGGTGCCGCGAAAGCAACTTTGCTTTTACCGCTTCCCTTGTTTGTAAAGTGGGTCAGGAAAAGAGATTCACCCGTCAGTACGCGCGATCCGGCCTGTAAGAGCTTGGCCATTACTCCCTGTTCCGCCGAGGTGCCGTCACCCATCCTGGCTTCGAAGGTTATTCCCTGTTCCATGTAAACCATTGTGCCTGCCTCGGCTATGACAGTCTCGTTCGGGTCGAGTTCGACCTCGACAAACTGTATGTCATCGCCAATAATTTTGTAATCTAATTCATGTGATATCATTGGATGGAGTATTTAAGTGCCTGAAGTGTTATTTTGAATCTAAGTTAGGATTATCGCGCGAGAATATCAAGTATCACCCGCCCCGACTGCAGCTCAATTCAATTTATTTATAACTTTAGCCTATTCGGGAAGCTATGAATGTAAACGAAATAAAGTCGAAGACAATACTCTCTGCATCAAAAATTTATGATTACGTCATAAATCCGTATGTGGGATGTCAGCACGGTTGTTCTTACTGTTATGCACGCTATGTTAAAAGATTTAGCGGGCATCTGGAGCCGTGGGGACTGTTTGCCGATGTTAAAATCAATGCCCCTGAGCTGCTCCGCAAAGAGATTACAAAGAAGAAACGTGGCAGAGTATGGATAAGCGGGTTGTGTGATCCATATCAGCCCCTGGAGCTTAAATACGAACTGACAAGAAAGTGCCTTGAGATACTTGCCGCCAACGAATGGCCGGTGACAATACAAACCCGATCACCGCTTGTGCTTCGGGATCTTGATATCCTCAAGGGCGCGAAGGATCTTGAAGCAGGACTGACCATTACCACTGCTGATGATAAGGTCAGGCGATTGTTTGAACCATATGCGACGTCAGTGGAAGACCGTCTCGATACGCTGGAAGAGTTGCATCTGAGCGGCATAAGAACCTACGCAATGATTGCACCCATGCTTCCCGGAGCTGAGGGACTGGCCGAAGCCCTCGCCGGCAAAGTCGATCATATCATCATCGACAGGATGAATTATCACTATGCCGACTGGATCTACAGGAAAAACAGGATGGAAATTGCCCTGTCAGAAGAATACTTCCGGAAGACAAGCACAGCCATTGCTGATGAATGCAAAAAATCAGGGATAACATGTAATGTTGTGTATTAAAAATGAGAAGGCTTCTGCCTCACACTATCCTGCTGCTGACAGCATGCTTTAGCATTGCGGCTGATGTATATCCTCAGCAGTACCATGTAACCTAAAACGGATTTGGAGTTGATCGGTATTTCCAGAAAGCACGGATGATACCTAGCGCTCTCCTACAGAATATGGAGATGAGTTTTTTTGTTGTTTCGAAAGCTTGACTCAGCACGCTATTTTTCGTAAATTTGATATGACTGAGCAGGAAATAACCTGCCCGCCGATCTGATATTCCGTTTGCAGGAGAAATCATATCTAAAACTTATAATCGGAGGTTAATATCATGAAAACAAGAAGTTCCTTTTCAGGATTGATCTTTTTTGTCATCATTGTCATTGGCGCAGTATTTACATATCTCAGTTATAATGCGCAGAACATGGCCGGAGCCATTTGGATCGGAGTGATCACCTTCGTGGTTGCCCTCATCGTTTCAGCTGCAATAAAGATTGCAGATCAATGGGAAAAGGCAGTGGTGTTACGGTTAGGTAAATTCCATTCACTCAGGGGTCCGGGATTGTTTTTTATTATACCGATAGTAGATACTGTAGCATACTGGATTGACCTGCGGGTTATAAATACTACTTTCACGGCTGAAAAGACTCTGACAAAAGATACTGTTCCTGTTGACGTGGATGCAGTACTGTTCTGGAAAGTTCTTGATGCCAAGAAAGCAGCTCTTGAAATAGCTGAATATAAGAGCGCAATAAACTGGGCCTCACAAACAGCCCTGCGTGATGTAATAGGCAAGACGATGCTCTCGGAGATGTTGGAAGGCAGAGACAAAATGAGTCATATATTGCAGAAGATAATTGATGAACGTACCGAGCCCTGGGGAGTAAATGTGATATCAGTGGAGGTCAAAGATGTCAATATCCCTTCTGCTCTGCAGGATGCAATGTCAATGCAGGCCCAGGCGGAGAGGGAACGCCAGGCAAGAGTGATCCTGGGCGATTCTGAACGACAGGTGGCAGAGAAGTTCGGAGAAGCTGCCAAAACATATCATGACGATCCTGTTGCACTTCATCTGAGGGCAATGAACATGCTTTATGAAGGTCTGAAGACCAACTCAACAATAGTTATAGTCCCCAGCTCAGCACTTGAGACCATGCAGTTAGGTGGCCTTGTCGGGACAACAGCATTAACAATGGAACTGGCTAAGCAACCTGAGAAGAAAGAGAGTGAGCCCGGTAAATAGTGTTTGGTTGGGCAACTCTGCTTCCCTTCGCTGAAGCTTTGGAGGTCAGAACGAGGGAGCGAGGAGGAGGCATTTTACTCAGGTTTTGTACCTTGAGGCATTTTACTCAGGTTTTGTACCTTTATGAAAATGTTTGTGCAATGTTCATCGATTATTACAAGGTACTTGGGATTGATAAAAAAGCGACAGTGCAGGAGATTAAGAGCGCCTACCGGAAGCTGGCAAGGAAGCTGCACCCCGATCTGAATCCCAATGATAAAGATGCAAAAAGGAAATTCCAGGAAATCAACGAAGCCAATGAAGTGTTGAGCGATCCCCAGAAGAGAAAGAAATACGATCAGTACGGGGAGAACTGGAAACATGCTGAAGAATATCAGAATGCAGGTCAGTATCAGGATGCAGGTCAGCATCAGAATGCTGGTCAGTACCAGAATGCTGGTCAGTACCAGGGTCAGCCTTCAGATGCAGGCGGCCAAACCTTCACATGGAACCAGGGTGAAGGAGAGTTCTCCGATTTCTTTGAGTCATTGTTCGGCAGTATGGGAGGCGCAGGAAGAAGCAGACAGGTCAGGTACAGAGGAGAAGATTATTCCGCAGAGCTGCATCTTGATCTGACAGATGCCTTTGAGACACACCAAAGGACCCTGACGTTACACGGTGACAAGATAAGGATCACCATACCTGCAGGCATTGAGAACGACCAGACAATCAAGATTGCAGGACATGGAGGGAAGGGAACGAACGGAGGGCCGAACGGTGACCTGTACATTACGTTCAAGATAGCCGGTCACCCGAAATTCAGACGTGCCGGGAATGATCTCCATGCAACGGTTGACCTTGACCTCTACACTGCCGTACTTGGCGGAGAGATCACCCTGGAGACCCTTAACGGGAAAGTGAAACTGAAGGTAAAGCCTGAAACACAGAACGGGAGTAAAATCAAATTAAAAGGAAAAGGATTTCCTGTCTACAAGAGTAAGAGCGAATACGGAGACCTCTACATAACATATATGGTTAAGATACCCGTTGATCTGACCGACAGACAAAGAAAGCTGTTTACTGAATTGTCAAAATCTCATAAATAAAAGGCCATGAAGAACGAAAATCTGATATCTGCCGGCGAGTTCTGTGAATACCACCATATTGAGATCTCATTCATCGATTCCCTTAAGGAGACAGGTCTGATAGAAGTTACCACAATCGAAGAAACGCCATATATCATGAAAAGTCAGCTGAATGACCTTGAGAAGATTGTCCGCTTATATTATGACCTGGATATTAACATTGAGGGCATCGATACTGTCATCAATCTTTTACAGCGCATGGAAGATATGCAGCATGAGATTGCTTTGCTGAAGAACAGGCTTCGATTGTACGAAGAATGATTTCAAAACCTCTCAACCCTTCTTCAGGAGCTCAACTGCCTTATGCCAGTCGTCTGTCTGACTGCCCTTTTCGCCCTGGCTGATACGCTGGTTGTATATCTCGTAGGCTTTCCTGCTTATCTCTTCAATAGTCGGTTCCGGTTTTACTGCCTTAACTTTACTGCTTTTCACCACTGAGCCTTTTGTCTCTTTACTGCTCTTTACTGTTTTGGCAGCCCTGGTTGTTGCCTTTACTTTACTTCCTGTCTTAGCTTCTGCCTTTTTCATTTTTCCATAATTTTAATAGTCACCTTTCAGTGCCTGTCATCCCGCAAATTTACATCAAATATTCAATTTTTAGTTCCTGAATTCTGCTAAATGATGGTCCTTTATTTCAACAACCGGATTTTTATTATTTTATCATTTCCGGCAAATTCGCTGAAAATATTAAAGCACTAATTATAAAACTATTATAAATCATAAAAATAAATTTTGATTCCGGTGGCAATTGCAGTACTTTTACACTCCCTGATCTCCCCTAAATTTAGCGTATTTACTTTAAACAATCTGTTTAATTAAATTTTTTCAATGATGTCAGAAAACATTATTCAAGTACTGAAAGATGCATTCACCGACAAGGCTATCGATGCGATCAGCCGTAATCTCGGTGAGGATGCTTCGAAGACAGAAACAGGCCTGACAGCCATGATACCGACTGTTCTCGGCGGAGTTCTGGGACGCAGTGCCAATGCAACCTCTGCTCCGGTATGGTGGAATACGGTTGCTGATCTTTTCGGCGGAGACGACGATGATGATCTGAAGCTAAGCTTGCTAGGTGACAGCAGGATGGTTGACGCCGGTAAAGGTCTGTTAGGCAGCCTGTTCGGCAACAATCTTGACCAGATACTCGGTGCTCTGGCCGGTTCAACAGGATTGAACAAGGCCAAAGCCGAAGGTCTGTTAACGACTGTAGCTCCTATGGTGATAGGTTATCTCAGTCGCCGGGCAAAGAGAAAAGGACTGTCGTTTGGCAGTCTGATGGGCAACCTGATTGAAAACAAATCAGATATATTAAGTGCTCTTCCTTCAGGTCTCGGGGCAGGTCTGCCTGGCCTTACTGACGAACCAAAAGAGGTGTTCAATGACGATGCAGGAAAAGTAGCAGACACCAAAACTGTCAAGCCAAAATTCAACCTCACATGGCTGTTGCTTCTGTTAGGCGGCCTGATTCTTTTATGGCTGCTGTCCGGCAGGGGATGTAACCGTACCAGGGATGCAGTTAAAAACACTACCACTGATGTCGTAAATGATATTGACCAGGCTGCAAGTGACGCAATGGCATCAATGAAGGGAGCCCTTAATGATGCAGGTGACTGGGTGTCTGACCTTGGAGCCTCTGTAAAGAAGAAACTGGTAACCGGTTTTGAAATGGAGATTGGCGTCAACTCAGTTGAGAACAAGCTTCTGAATTTCATTGAAGACACGGCACCGCCTGTTGACAAAGTCACATGGTTCTCGCTTGACCGTGTCTTTTTTGAGAGCGGAAGTGCCGTGCTGAAGGCCGGTTCAAAGGATCAGCTTGACAGGATAGCCGCCATCCTTAAGGCTTATCCTGCCGTCAACCTGAAGATTGGTGGTTATACAGACAACACCGGTTCCGATGTGGTCAACAATGCACTGTCATCAGAAAGAGCTGAAGCTGCAAAGGCTGAGCTCATCAGCAGGGGTATTGATGCGAGTCGTCTGGAAGCTGAGGGTTACGGCTCACAGCATCCTATGTGCCCTGCCAATGATAATCCCAAATGCAAGGCAATGAACAGGAGAATTGATGTAAGGGTTACCGCAAAGTAGAAATACCTATTCCACACTAAGAGAAAGCCATTGTTGCAGGTGGCTTTTTTTATGAAATAAGAAGGCAATAGGCAGTAGTGTCATGACTTTATGAACTTCAGACTTTCAGATCAATCTTCAGGCTTAAGTACCAGAGTATACCTTGCAGAAGCCCTGACTGCATCATCTGAGAAATGATCTTTATAGAATTTGCCCTCGATATAGGTATCTGCCTGTGAGAGGTAGAACTCGCTGCCGGGAACACCTGAGGCACCGCCGGGTATTACGGAATATGACTCATCCCAGTCGGCTGTGTTGTAGATATTTCGTACCGACGCTCCCACATTCACCTCAAAACCAGGCTTAAGAGAAAAAAACGGGCTGACGGTATGATCACCCCCTCCTGCTTCGTATTCATCAGAATTGAGGTTAAAGAGTAAGTCCAGTATTTTGACCCTGCCAAGCGGATGCACAAAAGTGAGGGTATGGATCTTACCCCATTTCCAGTCATCCGGATTTTTACCATATTCATTTATCAATGATCCTATGCCATCCCTGAAGCTCTGGTACACGATGTCATCCATGGTCTCCACCGTAACAGTGTTTACATTATCGATCCATGACTGTGGTCTGTCAGCGATGATCCTGTATATGAAATATTCGCCTGTCAGATAATTCAGATGCTCATACAAGTCTCCCAGTTCGTCTGCGAGGAGATTCCTCTTAAAGCTGATCCTGAAGCACTCAAGAACTGACGGAGCTATCAGGGCAGGATCCATATTGTAATCCCAGGCTGTCAGGGCCTCCAGAGCCGTGATCTCTGCCGGAGACAGCTCAGCAGTCCGCTCTTTCAGCCTCAGAATACAGGGAGTGAGCAACGCAGCAAGGTAAGAATGCTGGTCGTTCACCATCCGCTTAAAATCCTCAGTGCTAAAAACTATCTTTTCATCAAGCATCTCCCTGATCCTGTGTATCCTGTAGGGTACGAAATAGTCCTGACTGATAAAATACGGATAATCGCTGTCCACGGTTTTATTATTTGCCGATGAGACAGATCCGTTTGCAGGATTAAAGCTGTAAGGGAGCTGTTCGAACGGGACATAGCCCTTCCAGTCATATTCATCTGTCTTCCCGCTGCGTATCATAATACCGTCACCTTTTCTTACGGGGATGCCTCCGGCAGCATTCAGTCCTATATTTCCGTCAGTATCCGCATACACTACATTCTGACTCACCAGCCTGAAGGTGCTCAGTGCCGACCTGAAGTCGTCCCATCCACCGGCCCTGTTCAGCATATATACAGACCTGACCTCGTCGCTCCTGTCGTATCCTACCCATCTCATGCTTAAAGCAATACTGTCAACATGATGAAAACCATGAAGATATTCGTAACCAGTCCAGTCTACCTTCTGTGAAGGATCGGCAGGTATGAGCAAGCCTGAGAGTAAGGGGCCCCTGTGAGTGGACCTGATAACAACCGTATCCTTCTTTCCGCCTTTAATGGCAATTATCTCTGATTTTTCGGTCATATCCTTCCATTCGCCGTTAAAAAGATACTGGCCCGGGTTATCAGGATTTATTTTCTCTGCATAGATATCAATATCATCAGACAGGAGGTTAGTCATGCCCCAGGCGATTCTCTCATTATGCCCTGCCACGATGAACGGTTCTCCGGGTATCATGACGCCTGTGACATTGAGTAATCCCGGGATCACCTGATGCATCTGCATCCATATACCCGGGTTGGTAAGGGTCAGGTGCATGTCGTTTGACAGAATAGGCCGGCCTGTCACGGATCTGTTGCCGGATACAGCCCAGTTATTGCTTGCAGAGGAAGCGTTAACCCCAAGATCCCTTATCATGTCAGCAGAAGCAGTAAGTGAAATGACTTCCCTGATCAGGCTGTCGCTGATATGAAAATCAGGATAGGCAAAATCATTTGGCACATCCCAGTTGGGTATCAGTTCGGACGCCTTTTCAGCTCCTGCCTGCATAACAAGGCTATAGTTGAAGATCTCATCGGCCAGGTTTTTTGTACTAAGGTTCCAGCCCAGCAATCCTAATATGCATACTATATCCTCAGGGATCCACGGATCAGGTTCATAGGAGAGTACCCTGTATTCGAAAGGAAGTTTTCTGCCGGGAGTGCTGATAAATGCATTTACGCCATCGGCATAGGCCTGCAGGCATGCAACAATGGCGGGATCTTCATCCATCAGCATAAGCTTTGATATTTCCTCTATCCGGAGGCACCTGGTAAGGATGTCAGTCTGGACAAACGACTTACCGAATATCTCAGCCATACGGCCGGTGGAGCTGCGTCTGACCAGGTCCATCTGCCAGAGTCTCTCCTGGGCGGTAATGTAGCCTGTGGCGAGGTACAGATCGTGTTCGCAGGTTGCAAAGATATGAGGCATGCCTCTCTCATCCCTGTATACTGTGACGCTGTCATTGAGGCCGGGAATAACAATAATTCCTTCATACTGCGGGGATGACCTGCCGGTTTTGTCAGGTGGTGAAACGAAGCCGGAGATCAGTAGAACCGTCAGAAGAAGAAAACCGGAGAATAATATTCTTTCAGGAGTTTTCACCACTAATTGGACCTCAGTAGCGCAACCCTTACGCCAATGAGTCGCTGATGTTCCCCGTCGCTGGTGTTCGGGTCTTTCATCTGCAGGAAGGTGGCACAGGGCAGTTCAGCACACTGACCGCAGTCCTTGAGCCCCTTCTTATTGACCGAGCAGTCATACAGAGGGCAAACCTTTGCCGGCATCATTTCTTTGGCCCAGAAGGTGGAGCCTTTGACCATATGGCACCCGGTGCAGGTCTTGTTGAAGAATTCACACTCGTCACATTTAAGTCCACAGGCAGAGAGTATCATGGAAGCATTATTTTTATGCAAGATACAACATTCACATAAAAAACTTTTGTTTGTGATTTATGTCTTTTGTCTTCCTCAGACATTGAACTTCAACCTTTCTCCTTTAACCTTTCCTTGCGAACGATCAACCAGATGACTGCACTGATAAGCGCTGCGAAGAAGCACCATACCGAAGCGAGGTACTCCTTGAAGAAGATACCCGTGATAAAACATGATGCAGTGACCAGGAGGCCAAACACCCACATCTTCCTGACACTTGAGATAAAGAGCGGTGCCAGGGTGGCAATGAGATAGGCGATAAAGACCGGCAGCGACATCGGCCTGGGATATACAGGGGCATATTTAATATGATGACTTATGATTTTGGGATCGACATCGTTGACCAGAAGGCTCAGGCCATAGTAGGCCGATGTCACCAGGCCCACAACAAGGAAGAGATAGATCGCCAGCCGTCTGCTCTTCACTCTTTCCATGGCCAACACCGACAGTGGTATAACGGTTGGCCAGATCACCAGCGCCGCTATCAGAAAAATATACATCGATATGCTGAGCATCAGGTCATGTCCCGGCGACTGCAGTGCGACCCAGACAAATCCTTCAGAGATCTGCTGCACTCCAAAAATAAACGGTATGGCTGCAAAAAGTCTGCGCGAAGGATCGCTGTTTGTACGCACAGTCATAACACCTATTGCTGTGATCACGGCACCTCCGGCAAAGCTGGCTTCTGCTGAAAAACACATGTTACCTCCTCTTTAGATTCTCCCCTAAGGTAAACTTATTCCGGAAATCCGGTGTGTCTTGTACTTAAGTCACTTTAAAAATCAAAAATCGATAATCCTTGTTCGATATTAGGTCGCTCATTAGTATCTTGCTTATTGAAAAGTAAATAGATTATGAAAAAGCAGTTTCTCCTCCTGGCACTGATCATATACATGATTCC
Organism: uncultured Bacteroidales bacterium; assembly: GCA_963828395.1. Lineage (GTDB taxonomy): Bacteria > Bacteroidota > Bacteroidia > Bacteroidales > VadinHA17 > SR-FBR-E99. The sequence goes on along the minus strand of CAWHED010000005.1, from coordinate 764,069 downwards.
TGCTGCAGCTCAGCAACCGGAATGTAATTTTCAATTTGCACTGGTGACCGATACTCATATCGGCGGGGAGGGTGCTGATGGGGATCTGCTGCGAACTGTCAACGACATTAATGCCAATGATTCGCTGGCCTTTGTAATAATATCTGGTGATGTGACCGAGTTTGGCTCAGACATGGAGCTGTTACTGGCAAGAAAGATACTTGACGGGCTGAACAAGCCCTGGTATATCGTTCCGGGCAACCACGACACAAAATGGTCAGAGAGCGGCGGCAACAGTTTCCGCAGGGTCTTCGGATCAGAAGCCTTTGCATTCCGTCACAGCGGTTACCTATTCATCGGAACCAACTCCGGTCCCAACATGCGAATGGGGCCCGGGCAGCTGCCCCGCGAGAATATCGTTTGGCTTGATTCTGTGCTCAGTGTTCCGGAGAACAAGGCGATGAAGATTATTTCCGTAAACCATTATCCTCTTGATAACAGCCTTAACAACTGGTACGAGCTCACCGACCGGCTTAAGGAGAGGGACGTTCGGCTGGCGTTATGCGGTCATGGCCACTCAAACAGGGTGCTGGACTTTGAAGGGATACCGGCTCTGATGGCCCGCTCGAACCTTCACGCCAAAGACACCGTCGGAGGGTATAACATCATACGCTTCCAGGGAGACACGCTGCTGACAGCAGCAGTGAGAACGCCCGGCATTGTAACGCTGCCATCATGGACTTCAATGAAGATTGCAAGGCATGACTACAGCAATGATACAACCTCCTGCCCCCGTCCCGATTTCTCTGTGAACCTGAAGTACCCTGACGTAAAGGAGTTATGGCGTGTGCAGGAGCAGAGTGACATAGGCACAGGAACAGTAACAGCAGGAAGGCTTCTTATAATAACAGGTACCGATGGGTTCATCAAGGCGCTGAATATTGAAACCGGTAAGGAGAAGTGGCGGTTTGCCACAGAAGCTAAGATATACAGCACACCGGCAGCCTGCAACAAGAGAGTGGTCGTCGCTGCCACCAATGGCAGGGTGTATGCCCTGAAACCCAGATCAGGTAAAAAGGTATGGAGCTTCGACTCGCAGCAGCCAATGGTGGCATCGCCGGTCATTCACGGTGACAGGGTGTATATTACCGGATCATCAGGCAAATGCTATGCAGTAAGGCTGAGCAACGGATCGGTGATATGGAGCAATGATCAGATCGATGGTTTTGTGGAGACAACGCCTGTTGTATATAAGGGGATGCTGATCTTCGGTACATGGGACAACCATCTGTATGCAACAGACACTGAAACGGGTAAGATAAAATGGGACTGGAACAACGGGTACACCAACCGTATGCTTTCGCCTGCTGCGTGCGTTCCGGTCGCCGCGAATAACAGGGTGTTCGTTGTTGCTCCGGACAGGAAAATGACCTGTCTTGATGCGGTGACAGGAAAACTGATCTGGCAGTCGGACCTGGGCGGTAACACCGTCAGGGAGTTGATGGGTATCTCCGCTGACAGCACCCTCGTCTATGCCAAGACCATGGACGGGAAGGTCGTATGTGTCAGGATTGACAGTCCGGAGGGAATCATTGAGTCTAAGGCAAACGTCAACATCGGTTATGACATAGCACCGGGAGTTATCACTGAAAAAGACGGGGTGGTTTTTGTCCCGGGAGACGACGGATTTATCTATGCCATTGCCAGGGAAGACGGGAGGCTGCTGTGGGAGCACAGGATCTCGTCATGCCTTATTAACCACATCTTGCCTTTAGGCAGCAACTCACTGGTATGCAGTTCAATGGACGGTATAATCACCAGGCTTTCGTATACCGTGACGGAGAGCGATGATCTTGAACACTGGCCTGTGGGGTCTACACCGCAGGAGATAGGGATACGTATAGCAAAAAGATTCCTCAACACTCCGCATTCTCAATTAAGCTATTTGCAGTATGAGGTCACTCCCACACAGATTACATATTCTGAAGCATGCACCTGGCTGGGCGGGCTGTGGCTTGCCGGCGTGACAGATAATGCTGATCTTCTTGCCAGCCTGAAACAACGGTTTGATCCTCTTTTCGACACTGACAAGCGGCTCCTGCCTCCTCCCAACCATGTTGATAATAACGTGTTCGGTGCGGTACCCCTCGAGCTGTTCATGCAGACAAAAGAAGAGAGGTATCTTGAGCTGGGGACATACTATGCTGACACGCAATGGATCCTGCCTCCCGGTGCCCGCGACAATGAAAAAGCATGGCATGATCAGGGTTACACATGGCAGACGAGGCTGTGGATCGATGACATGTTCATGATAACGGCGGTGCAGGCACAGGCATACCGGGCGACGGGTGACCGCAGATATATTGACCGTGCGGCACATGAGATGGTACTATATCTCGACAGGCTGCAACTTGATAACGGTCTCTTCTATCACTCGCCCGATGCACACTTCTGCTGGGGCCGTGGCAACGGGTGGATGGCAGCAGGAATGGCGGAGATACTGCGTGCGTTACCTGCCGATAATACTGACCGGCCGCGCATAATGGAAGGTTACAGGGCAATGATGGCCGCTCTGCTCAAATACCAGGCTGATGACGGGATGTGGCGGCAGGTGATCGATGACGAGGGTTTCTGGAAGGAGACCTCGTCGACGGCGATGTTCACATACGCCATGATCACCGGTGTTAAAGAGGGATGGCTTGACAGTAAGAGCTATGGCAGTGCCGCCCGCAAAGCATGGCTGTCACTGATAACGTACATCAATGACGACGACAATCTTACTGAGGTGTGTCAAGGAACTGGAACCAGCAACAATCGTGATCATTACATGAACAGAGGTCGCAACACGGGTGATCCTCACGGCCAGGCGCCGATGCTATGGTGCGCAGCTGCACTGCTCAGGTGAGGTCTGAAGGATGTGGAATAACCACAACAATTACATAAAATTATTTTGTTATTAATCGCGGGTAGCGTAACTTGTAAGTGTTTGCCCCTGATCGGGAAACGAATTGTATTCAACCATATATTTAATTAAAACCAAAAATCAATGGCAGGATTTATTGATGAATTCATGAAAAGTTATGGCCCTGAAGTAACCAGACAACTGTCATCCAGCTTCAAGGTTGACCAGAACACAGTTCAAAAACTTATCCCGGCCCTGGCACCGCTGATCCTTTCAGGATTGAAAGTGCAGAAAGATACAATGGGAGGTGATGAGAGAGTGGATCACATCCTGAATAAATACGGTGATGCTTCTGTTCTTAACAACATCAATGACCTTATTTCATCAAAATCACAGGCCTCGACATTTGATCCCAACCTGGGCGGTCTGCTCGGAGCCAACGGTGGTCTTCAGGCAGCACAGACGCTGGCTAAAAATTTCAACATTGATGCCTCAACGATAATGAAAATTATCCCTGCACTGGCGCCACTGCTGCTTGGTGCGTTGTCGAGAAAGCGTGACACAGACGGTGCCGGAATAAAAGGTATCGGTTCTCTCCTCGATGCTGACGGTGACGGCAGCATCCTTGATGACGTTGCCGGCTATCTGATGAAGGATGGTCCAGCAACGGGAACGACAAAAGGCAAAGGAATTCTTGGATCACTGCTCGGAGGGTTGACCCGCCGCAGATAAACATTATCAACATGAGACAGCTTATTTTTTCTCTGACTGTTCTGCTGGTATTCTGGATAGCAGGTTCGTCGTGGTGGTATGTCTGCAAAGTCAGATGTGACTGCAAGGCAGCAGCTGAGGCGCCTGAGCAGGTCCGGGATACCAGTATTGTTGAAACCCAGACAGCAGAGCAGACTCTTATGGCAGCCGTTGGTGAGGCTAAGACATTCCTCACCGGGGCAGGCATCCGGAAAGGCTTTTTTGAGAGCTCATCAGCCGATGGCGATATGAGCTCCGTTTCTGATGAATACATCAAAAACCTGAAGCTGGTTCTGGAAAATAATCCGTCGGTAAAAATTGAGGTGACGGGTCATACTGACAAAACGGGCACAGATTGGTTCAATAATAAACTGGGGCTTCAGAGGGCTGAGTTTGTCAGATCATACCTTGTAAACGCAGGGATCAATGCGGACCAGATAGTAACAGCATCGAAGGGCTCCAGCGAGCCGGCAGAGCCGAACAGCACAAGTGAAGGGAGAGCCGCGAACAGAAGAACAGAAATCAAAGTAATAATTTAAAAGCTATGGCAGAACGTTTCACAGCAGATATGCTGTTTATCATCATCGTGCTGCTGATTGCAGCATTGTTAGGTTTCCTCATTGGCTACTACCTTGAAAAAGGCCGGTGTAAGAAAAAATGCGATATCCTTGGAGAAGAAATAGCTTCACTTAAGGCAATGATCCGCAAACTGGAAGAGGAGAAGCAGACTCTCCAGACAGATGTCCACAGGCTGGAAGAAGAAAAGCGCACTCTTCAGTCGGATGTCCGCAGGATGGACGACGAGATTGCAACGCTGAAGCTTACCATTGAAAAACTCGAGAAAGAATCCAGGCTGCTGGCAGAGCAGGTTAGAGGTTTAGCTCAGAGCGCACAAGGAGCGAAGCGACGCGGTCCCGCATAGCAGGAGACCGTAGAGAACAGATTCTGAAGTTAGTAGTATCTGCCCAGGTATTTGCTTCCTACGATCAGTTTTTTCATCTGGAGAGGATCAATGGTGTCCTGCTTCCTGTAAATTATTTTGCCTCCTGGTTCTATCAGTAAAGTATAAGGGAGAGCCCCCTTCCATTCGGGATCGACGGCTTCGATGAGTTCATAGACATCGTCTTTGCTGAAGATGTAATTCCTGTTTGATGCCTGTTTCTCTTTCAGAATTCGCAGGGCTTCCGTCTTCCTGTCCATTTTGTCGGCGCTGACGGTGACCAGCTCAAACGGCCGTCCCCTGTACATGCGGTCAATGATGACAAGGTCAGGCATCTCGGTGATGCACGGCCCGCACCATGACGCCCAGATATTTATCAGTCTCACCTTGCCCGTGTTGTTCTTTATCAGTTCCCTGACACCGTCAGCATCTATTTCATCAAGTGTGACCGGCAATCCGGCCCATTCCTTATAGAGTTTTTGCGTGTATTCATTCTTCCATGACCATTTGACAGAACACCCGAACACTTTTGTTACCGGGATTGTTACCGGCTGACCGGAAAGGACTTCATCAAGGGCTTTCCTGATATCCTCTCCCCTGCCGGTGCCGGGTTTCTCTGACCCGTCTATACGACCTGTATAGCGCACAACACGGTCACTGTCAAGAATAAAGCAGTGCGGTGTTGCAACAGGCCCATAAGCGAGGGCTGTCTTCTGATCATCGCCGTCATACAGATAAGGAAAGGGAAAGGCTTTTTCCTTTGCCCTCAGTTTCATATCGTCAAAGCTGTCACCCATATCCGAATATCCCAGCTCGGAATAATTCAGAGCATCGACAGAGTTGGGAGAGATCATCACTACCTCAACGCCATTGGGCCTGTAGTCGTTTGCAAGTGCAATGATCCGGTCCTCATAGGCCTGTGCGGTGGGACAGTGATTGCAGCTGAAGATGATAACCACCACCTTCGCTTTCGCAAAGCTGGCGAGAGTGTATGTTTTACCGTCCACGCCCGGAAGGCTGAAATCCGGAGCCCGGGAGCCCGGTTCAAGGGTTTTGGGCTCGGGATGGGTGGTCGTCTGAGAGTAAACAGCAGGCGAGATGATAAATGAAAATATGGTGAGTAACAGAAGACGAATTGTTTTCATTATCAGATATTGTATAACTATTTATTGCTCAAGGTTTCGCTGCCTATTTTACAGTTTTATCGAGCGGCCTGCCCAGGCTCTCGTAGAGACCGAGACGTCCGGCTTTGTCTTTGGCGAGGATCTTCGCAGCATAATTCGCCACCTGCTCTGCCACGGCACGGGGCACGACAATGACGCCGTCGCCGTCAGCAACAATGACATCACCCGGGCATACCAGCACCCCGCCTATTGAGATGGGGCGGTTGACAGATTCGATCTCGTTGCGTCCGGGACGGATGCCACGGCCTTTCTGCCTGAGGTACAGTGGCACCTTCTCGAGGCCCACCTCATCAGTGTCACGTGCGCCGGCGTCAGTAACCACGCCCGCTGCACCCAGTTTGTACCAGTAAAGGATGTTGTTTGAACCTATAGAACCGATATCCCGGTCCTCGACATCATCAATGACAACGGCTGTACCGGGCTTTATGAGAGGGGCGAAAGCTTCGCTTGAGTAGGTGTTGTAGAAGTTGCCCTCCCACTTCGCGAAGTCTTCGCCGGGTGCAGGCAGAGAAGGTCTCTGTGTCGGCACATAGCGGACAGTCACTGCAATCCCTCTGAAAACATGGGTAAAATCCTTCAGATCAACCCAGTCGGAATGAATGGCGGGGTCAACCAGACCTGTGCCGGGCAGACCAGCCATGTCCATGCCGTCAGACACATCAGCCACGCGGAGGTCTTTGTAGAGTTTGAGTATCTGCACATCTTCCTCAGCCGAATATGTTTTTGTGTTAATTAAATTCACCCCTGCCGAAAGGGTAGCTTTGTCTGGTTGCTGGGATATGAGAGGCAGGCTGCAGGCCAGAAACACTGTTTGAATTAGAATGATATTCTTCCTCATAACAATAAATATTTGGTAACGGAAATAATGAAGACAAGTTAATAAAAATTAAATTAAATGTATAACCTGTAAGTATTTCGTGCATTTCCTTCTGATGATTGAGCTATTCAGAAGCAGACACCTTGTCAGGCGTCCGCACGACATCCGGATTGGGTGCCAGCGCGGGCATGAAATCAGGGAAAAATGCTATATTTGTTATATGCCAGGTAAAATACTTTCGGATAACACATCCAAAAAGAAGGAACTGATGAAATATAACGAGGATTTTTTATACCATCCCCGGAAATACAACACAATTCCGTTATGGAAAGATGTAACCGCCGGGCAATGGAATGATCCGGCGTGGCAGAGGAAGAATTCTATCCGTACGGTTGATCAGCTGAAGAAGGTGATAAAACTCAGCGACCATCAGGAAGCTGAGATAAGAAGGACTTTGGGCGCACTGAGGAAAGAAGGCAAGGAGCCGCTCAGGATCACACCGTACTATGCTTCGCTGATGCAGGAGGATCCTTTCAATACGATCTTCTTCGGAGAGATCTCAAAGAAAAAGCTTGACCCGATATTCTGGCAGAGTGTGCCCACCCCTGCCAACCTGATGTTCCCGGATGCAGGAGTCGAGGGAGCCATGAGCGAAGGGTCACGCAGCTACGGAGCTGCATATCAGCGCTATCCTAACAGGGTGGCGCTGTTTGTTGCCGAAAACACCAGCTGTGCCTCATACTGTGTGCACTGTCAGCGCGCAAAGTCGCTTGACACCACTGCAGACGTAAGCATCAGAGAGGTAGACAAAGGACTCTTTTACATAGGGTACAACAGAAATATTAACGAAGTGCTTGTCACAGGCGGTGATGCGCTGATGATAAGTCAAAAAAGACTGGAGTACGTACTTGAGGAGCTCAGCCGTATACCTCATCTCAGGGCTATAAGGATAGCCACGAGGGTCCCGGTGGTGCTGCCGATGCATATCACCGATGAACTGCTGGAGCTTATAAATGCTTCAGCCAACAGGTATAACAAAGGGAGAGGCAAGTACGTCTATTTCATGACTCATATAAATCACTTCCAGGAGCTGACCGAGGATCTGGCGCTGGCGGTGAAGAAGATCACCTCGCACGGCTTTACTATCCGGAACCAGACTGTGCTCCTCAATCATGTCAATGACACGTACCGCATTCTGGCAGAGACCTTCAGGCGGATGTTCTGGATTGGTGTGCATCCTTATTACCTCCTGCAGTGTCACAAGGAGAAAGGCATAGTGCATTTCATCACTCCCATACAGGTGGGGAAGATATATATGAAGCACCTGCAGGGATGGATCAGCGGCATCACCATGCCGCGTTACGCTGCCAACATCGAGGGCGGGGGCGGAAAGGTGCTCCTCATGCCTTCAGGGCATGACACCCTTAACGAGGAGACCAGCATCGACGATAAGATCTCCGAGAGCTATGCAAATGTCGTCACCTGGGATCACAAGAAGATCATAAGATACGAAGCACTTGGAAGAGGCACCCGGGAAGAATACAACAGGGCAGTAAAGGTCATGGATGACTTTATCGGGAGAAAAGGCTCTTTCCTGCCGAGAATTATAATTGTCGACAAAAAAGGAAATCATCTTGAAACAACCAACCGTACAAAGCTTCCGACATTTGAGAGGACCAGGAAGAGCACGCTGCTGGGGTATGAGCTCTTTTCACATGACATGCCCCTTACCAATCCTGCAGATGCTTATGATCAGCTTGAGGAGGCGTTCGGAAAATCAAAATATGCAAAAAAATAATCGAAGCGACGTTTTTCGATTGGCAGACCACCCCCGCGCCGCTAATGTGGCACGGCCCCTCCTGACTTAGGAGGGGAAATCCCAATTACCAATAATTTGTAAATTATTGCAACGGTGTAACAACCTCTATGACCTCCGGGAAATCCATGCCGATTCTTTTGAGGTGCTCGATTGTGGGGATGCCGTTGTTGTTCCAGCCCCGGCGCTTATAGACAGCATCGCGTAACAGGTCATACTGTTTCTCCCGGTAAATACGAAGAGCCTTCATCTTCTCGGCAGTGCTCTTTCCCTCAGGATCAAAGCCTACCTTTTCCTTAAGCTGTTTGTCATACCTCTCCGCCCTTGATTCATATTCCTCGGCAGTAACCGGACCGCAAGCGCGGTAAGGCTGATCGTCATCCTTGCGCCGTCCGTAACCACGGCGTATATTGAACACTCTCTGGAAATTATATACACGCTCCAAATCTTCTATCATGCGATGCTTGTCGAATGGTCTTCCGGTGACAGCCTTATAGATGGTCACGTAGTTATCGACATGCTCAGGCACTTTTGCAGGCTCGTCGGTAGTAGCGTTGTTCTCCGGTTCAACGTCGTTCCACGGAAGCTTGCAAAGGCCCACGAGACCGAACCAGGTACGGAACATCGGGAAGTAGTGCAGTGCTTCCGCCTTGTTCTCGAAGGTAGGTATATGGTTATTCACCATATCCATAAAAATGAGCCAGGCCTCGTCGTGTTGGGGGCCCTTGTTGGTGAGTGCGTATCCGCCCTGCTGAGCCAGTGATTCTTTTGACATGTACTGGGAATATTCGAGTCCTTTGTTCTCCATGCCAATATCATTCATCAGAGCAGGGTCTCCCCAACCTTTTTCAGCAAATATCTTCTTCATGCGGCGTATGCCCTGACCTGCTATGAGTCCAAAGCCTTCTCCGCGGGCAACACGGTGCAGGAGCTCCAGGGCATCAGGTATGTTGCCCCATGTCATCTCAAGTCCGCCGGTGCGTTCCTTATTAAGGATACCTTTCTCATAACATTCCATCAGGAAGGCAACGCTGGTACCCCAGGTGATGGTGCATATGCCGTATGTATCGCAATAGAAGTTGGCCTCGATTATATAACGGGGGTCAAAGAAACCGCCGTTGGAGCCGAGACCGGCAGCATTCTCATATTCAGGACCGTCAACCATGACCGACTGTCCCTTGTAAGGCCCTGTGCTGAGTACGAAGTCGTCAACAGCCTTCGAACATGCCATGTTACAGCCTATCCAGCAGCCGTCAGGGATTCCCTGGGTAAAAAACGACTTCCAGACACCGGAGTCGATCTTAGGCGAGTCTTTATGGGAGCCGAACTTATAGTTGTGTGTTGGCAGCAGGTCATGGTCGTCCATGATCTCCATGAGGTGAGCTGTGCCTATCTGGCGCATCTTGCACTGTTTATCGTCGAGCTCGCGCATTTCCTTATTGAAGCGGCGTCCCCTCTCAGATATAGCTTCGAGATCAACAACATTGTTAAGGTTGCCCTTCACACCGGGAATCTTGCATACGAGGGCTTTGATCTTTTTATCGCGGAAGACAGTGCCTATGCCACCGCGGCCTGCCTGCTTCATTCTCACCTTTTTGCGCTTAGGGTCATAGAAGCTGAAGTTGAGCATGCCAATGAGTGAGTGTTCTGCAGCAGATCCGGAAGAGACTACTCCGATATTCCTCTTATCGGCATCATCGTTTGCGAACATTTCGGTGAGCTGTTCAACCATTAAATGGCTGTCCATAGCCTCAGCCGGAGCCTCAAAGATCTCAATATAATGATCGACGCCGTTGATGAAGATGATGACATCCTCCTTCGATTTACCCTGGAGCTCCAGGGCATCAAAACCCGAGAATTTCAGGAAGGGACCGAAGAAACCCCCGACGTTGCTGTCCATGATGGAGTTTGTCTGGGGTGAAATAGTGACAACCAGCGACTTGCCGGTACCCGAATACTGTGTTATTCCTCCTATGGGGCCCGAGGAGATGACTATCTCATTTTCGGGGTCATTCCATTTAGTCTGGGGGGTGGTGGCATTCCACAGGTAACGCAGCCCGTATCCTTTGCCACCAATAAATTTCTCTTTCATCACCAGTGGTACATCCTTCTCTTTAATCTCAAGGGTGCCTACGTTGACATAGAGTGTTTTGTCGGTATAGCCTTTTGAAAGAGGGATCCAGGTGTAATCCCATCTTTTCAGAAGTTTGTGCTTTGACCTGATCTCGCTGATATTCATAGTATTCTTTATGTAATTATTTCCAGGCGGCCTCATGCAAATCAAGTGTATAAATATCAATATTATAATGATAATAGTCAATATGCAACTGATTGCATATAGGATGAATGGATTTTATCGAAGGAGCGCCACCCGGGTTGGGCGGCGGTACGTTATTTGTCCGTATATTTGCAGTTCGAAAATCAGGAGACAGGCATTACGAGGATGGATATAACGCTTAACAATGAGCCGCTGACGTTAGAGGGTGAAAGCATTACCGTAGCCAGGCTGCTTGAGCTTAAGAAGTACACATTCAGGCTCAGGATTGTAAAAATAAACGGGCGGCTCATCAGTCGTGACAGCTATGAGGGCGAGATGGTCAGCAACGGAGACAATGTGCAGGTGATCTATCTGATGAGCGGCGGCTGATCTGAGAAGAAAAATTAATTGGAAAAAATTTGAAACCAGATTTCTGGCAACGGTTCAGTTATAAAAGCCTGCTTGAGAAAATGCCGGCATGGATGAAGAACAGGTATGTGCTCACCGTGCTTGTATTTCTTCTCTGGATCATACTGCTTGACCCCAACAACATGATCTCGCGAGTGCGGGAGGCACGCACGCGTAACAGGCTCCTCAGGGAAAAGGAGTATTATATGGGGCGTATAGACGAGGACCGGAGAAAGCTCAACGAGCTGCGGACCAGCAACGAGAATCTCGAAAAGTATGCCCGCGAGCAGTACAGGATGAAAAGGCCGGATGAGGATCTGTTTATAATTGTCACACCCGGCGAAGAGCGCAAGATCAGGCGTGAACGGAAAGTATCAAAAACAGCGAAGCCCGCTGAGAAGCAGGCTCCGGAAAGGTCTAAACGCTGAACCTATTTTTTATCTTTTTCAGCTTTGTATTTTGTGTTCAGTCCTGTGATGACCGCGGCGGTGATATCAAGTGTTGAATCACTGTAGAGGATCGGACCGGGGAACTGTTTTGCAAGGATATACTGATATCTGCCATCAGCATTGAATTCAGCGAGGTACATGTTTATATATTCAAGCACCTGTCTCTGGGCCACGGTGCCTTCCTCATTAAGGTTATAGGCCATCTGGTCACGCAGAGTTAGCAGTTGCTGCTGTTGCTGTGCAAGGGTTTGCTCCATCTCGGCAGCGGTAGCTCTGGTTATAAGGCCTTTCTGTGCCTTGTTCTGATAATCTTTTACATCACGGTCAAAAGCCTGTGACTTGGCGGTCAGTTCTGCTTCGGAATTTTTGGTTTTCTGCTCAAGTTCTGAGGTCTTGTCGAGCGCCATATCAAAATGAGCAATGACAGAGTCAAGCTCAATAAATGCGATCCCCTTATCAGCCGCCTGGCTAACCTGATCTGTGTTCACTTTATTCTTACCACAGCCCGTGAGTGCTAAAATACCAGTGACAGCAAAGAAAGCTGCTATAAGAGTGTTTTTTAAAACGGATGATTTGTTCATTTTCAGGAATAAGATTACGGTTTAACAAAATGTTGCACAAACATACACAAATTTTAAATATCACAAAGGGGGAAATGTCGTCTGAGTGAGGTAAGGGGTGCGGCAGGCAATCAGAACTCGGGACAGGGTATTGCGTGTATCTTTGCTCCGCGTTTGACCTGTGCTGAGGTAAATGAATAGATAAGTGACAGCTCGTATGCCCCGCCTGAAGATGCTATCAGGTTTGAGATCGTAAAGTCATAACTGAAGCCGATATTGAGCTGGTCGGTTTTTATTCCGATCATGCCTATAATGGCATCACCGGGCTGGGAGGTGATAAAGGGTATGCCTCTGTACCACACGCCGAAGACCAGCGGGTGCTTATAATAGTAAAGTCCTATATCAGACTGATAGTACTTGCCCTGGTACACAAAGTTGCCTGCCACGGACATCACTTCGGTCAGTTTCTTTTTCAACCTGCCGCGACTGATTAATTGGAATCCTCCATAGAAATCAAGCTTGACCGGTACAGATGTTTCGTCGCCCCAGAACGATGTCTTTGGTCTGAGGAGGTGATCTACGGTGAAGCCTGCCCATATTTTGTCGTTATAGACAAGGCCTGAAGTGTTAAAATCGATATCCGCCACATTGTCAAACGGCGGCGGTACGATGGGAGGAAGTGTTCCTCCGGTGGTGATCTGACTGTTCCACAATAGTTTGTTCAGGTCAAGCCCGAGATAGTAAAACTTAAAGCTTACGCCCGGCCTGATATGCCAGTCGTCATTGATCTGAAAGTCGTATGAATAGAGAATTCCTATGTTTGTTGTGCTCAGGTCGCCTGAGCCTGCCACATCGTAAGTAGCAAGAATGCCTATTCCTGAGTTGAAATTGGGGATTGCTTTGTCGAACGAGAAGCTGTAAGTCTGATAAACGTGGGGTATTGAAGGCCATTGGTCGCGCCAGTTCATGGCTACACGATAATCTTCCGTAGCGCCTGCAAATGAGGGAGCCAGATAAAGCTGATTTGCATAAAACTGAGAGAACTGCGGGTCCTGCCCTTTTGCAAAAACTGAAATGAATAACAGCAAACCGATGAGATATTTAGTCCTTGCTAGCAATTCGGTTTCATTTAATTTATATACGAAAGTTGCTAATTATACGGCTAAACTCAAGGAAGGTTACATCTGATAATATTAACAATCGGCCCAATTGGCGGACAAGATATCAACAATCGCCGTACAAGTAACTAAACATCAATAATATAAGAGGATAACATCGCCGGCCATGACAATCTGCTGGCCATTGCGATATGTGCCTCTCACCTTCCAGACATATACTCCCGGGCTGCATATCTGTCCTTTATAGTACCCGTCCCATCCTACCTCCGTATCGCTGCTTTCGAACACCATCAGGCCGGCCTTACTGTAAATTTTTAGATTGTAGGCAGCGATTCCTGATGCCACCGGGTGGAACACCTGGTTATCCATGTCTGTGCGCTGGTTGTAATATCCTCCTGAAGGTCCTCCGGTATTAGGCATGAAGGCGTTGGGGAACCTTATGAACAAGCCCTTGTCGGTGAAGACGTCATTGATGGTAATTGAGTCTGCACATCCGTTCTCCGAATATGCCACCAGTGTCACGTCATAGCGGCCGGGTTGACTGTACTTATATGAGGGATCAGACAGGGTTGAAAAAGTTCCGTCACCGAAGTTCCACAGGAACTGAACAGCGCCGGAAGAGAGGTTGATGAAAAGTACTTTATCGTCATCGGAAAACTGGTTGTTCTGACTGATCTCAAATGATGCCCTCGGTCCTGCCCATGCCTCTATTGTGGTGGTTGTCGTGCTCAGGCGCCCTCTGGCGTCAGTGACAGTGAGGGTAACATCATATATTCCGGGAAGGTCATAAATATAATCAGGGTTGTTTACTGATGACGACCCGCCGTCGCCGAAGCTCCACTCTGTTGTGAAACCTTCAGTGCCGGGGCTTGTGAATCTCACATTCAGAGGCACGCAGCCGTTTTTGACTGAGGCTTTGATGACGGCCATGGGTGCAGAAGTCAGTGCTTCAGATGCATCATTATGTCCGAATCCCTTAACCGTAATTTCATTTTCTGCCGCCCCGGCCGGGATTTTGATTCCATCAGGCCTGTCGGTGACACCGACAGGTGCAGCCTCAGCCTTTATCGTACCTGATGCGGTTTTTGCCTGTGTCACCCCGGGTGCTATGCCATCATTCTGCCTGGCATCCGAATCATTTTTGTCATCAACGATTACCTTCATTTCCGGCTGCGGGGTTTGATATCCCAGCGCCTCATTCCCGGTACGTGGAGAAGTAAAGATCAGCAGTCCTGCGATTGTCAGGCCTGCAGCAGCAGCGGCAAGATAATAGATATTGAAGCGGGCGCGATTGAACCTGAGGAACTCCTTCCGGTCAAGACGGCGCATAAAACGTCCTGTCAGGTCGCTCTCTGGCACCATCTCATTCTCTTCCAGCTTATTGCGGAAGAGATTCCCGAGGTCTATATCTTTTTCCTCTTCAGTCATTCCCTTTCAGGTATATACTCCTTTAAGTTTTGCCAGGTCATCAAGTTTCTTCCTGAGTATTGCTCTGGCCCTGCTATATTGTGATTTTGAAGTGTTTACATCAATACCAAGCATTTCTGCTATTTCCTGGTGTTTATAACCCTCTATAGTATAAAGGTTAAAAACCATTCTGTAACCGGGTGAGAGTTCATTTAACACTTTGTAAAGATCTTCTGCCGTATAAAAATCCTCCTCAAACCCACTGCTGCCGGTCTCGGCATTCACATAATCATTTATGTCGGTATGATGTTTATGACGCAAATTCTTGTGATAGTACGTGATTGCCGTGTTCACTGTCACTTTTCTCAACCATCCTTTAAAAGAACCCGTTCCGGAATATTCCCCCAGATTGAAAAATATCCTGAGGAAGGCTTCCTGCAACATATCTTCAGCTTCAGGCCTGTCAGTTGCATATCTCATACAAACACCCAACAGATAGCCGGAATACTGTTTCCAGAGCATCTGCTGTGCCTTCCTGTTGTGCCTGATGCAGCCTTCAATTATATTTTGGTCGCTCACCATCAGTCGGACACAATATCAAGACATGTAGTGTTTTTAAATGGTTGCACTGTCATTAAGGTTTTTGTCAAAATGACTTAAAAATGTGTTAAATCAGGTATTACAAATGATAAACGTCATTTATAGCCATATTATTGAGGTTTATCTTTGTGGTCATAAAAAAACACTGAAAGATGTTCAACAAATTCATTGCTTCCATCCTTCCATATTTCCCCAAGAAGTTCATATGGATCTTTTCACGTTCTTATATAGCCGGAGAAACGATGGCAGATGCCATCCGGGAATCGAAGGATCTGAACTCAAAGGGCATCAGGGTAACCCTTGATGTGCTGGGTGAATTCATCAAGACACTTGATGAGGCCGAAGAGAACAAAAGGGAATACCTTGAACTGATAGAGGAGATACAGCGGAGCGGCATTAACGGCAATTTCTCACTTAAGCCAACGAGCTTCGGCCTCCTGATAGACCAGGAGGTTTGCTACAAGCTCATGCGCGAGATCGTCGCGAAAGCTGCCGGATACAACAGCTTCTGCAGGATAGATATGGAAGACTCGCCATGCACAGATATGGAAATAGCGCTCTACAGGCGCCTCCATGCAGAATTCCCGAAGAATGTTGGCCTTGTGGTGCAGGCTTACCTCAGGAGAACGCACAGTGATCTTGAGAAGATGCTAGATATGAACACTCCGGGAATTCCCACAAGCTACAGACTCTGCAAAGGTATCTACGTCGAACCGGCAGCCATCTCATACAAGAAATATGAGGAGATCAATCAGCATTATCTTGAAGATCTGGAGTTCATGTTCAAAAACAAGATATTTGTCGGTATAGCAACTCACGACAAGCCTCTTATTGAGGGTGCATATGAGCTTATCAGGAAGTATAGTGTACCAAAGAATATGTATGAGTTCCAGATGCTCTACGGAGTGACTCCGAAACTGAGGCAGAGCATCGTTGATGCCGGTCACGCAATGAGGGTATATGTACCTTTCGGGAAAAAGTGGTTCGGTTATTCAACGCGCAGGCTGAAGGAGAATCCAAAGATAGCCTCTCATATTATTAAGGCAATATTTAATAAAGGATAAGAGGCAATAGGCGAAAGTAGGCAATAGCTAGCAGTCGGCGAAGTTTTGGAGA
The DNA here is from genome assembly GCA_963828395.1 of uncultured Bacteroidales bacterium. Taxonomy (GTDB): domain Bacteria; phylum Bacteroidota; class Bacteroidia; order Bacteroidales; family VadinHA17; genus SR-FBR-E99. The sequence continues at coordinate 747,766 of CAWHED010000005.1, read as the reverse complement.
TTGAAGACTGAGGACTTAAGAACGAAGACTTCAGACCCTAACGACGGGGGCTTTTGTAAATCAGGGAATCATGCAGTGTCTGAATACGGCTCAGTTCTTTCACGGAGATGTGCGGCGCAGGGGCCGGAGGGTCTTCAGGAAGGCCTTTGGCAAGGATATATATCAGAGGTATGATGGTGAAGGGGCTGAATGAGACCATCTGTCCTGAGGCGATGCCGCCTTTTTCACCGGCTGCAATAGCCTGGGCGCGCCTGATAACCTCATAATTGGCCGCCGGATCATCAAGCCTGGTGGCAGCTGTAAGTCCCTGGTAAGCAGATATCTTGAGATTATTAGTCGCGTTCATGGTTGCATCATCAATGCCGGGTTTCTCAGTCATTATCTCAGCCCTCATGTTAACAAGCCTTGGCATCACCACCACTGCAGGTATCAGGAGAGTGTCGCTGCTGAGGTAAATACCCAGGACATACTCCTCTGCCAGCAGCGTATCGCCGATGACCAGATGAAAATCCTTGTAACCGATGCATGAGAACCTGACGGTATCACGGTGCCGGGCATAAAATGATATCATGCCCCTGTCGTCAGCAGCGCCGGCGGTCTTGTCTCTTATAATGTAATGGGCACCCTTCAGGGGCTGATGTGTCTCAGTGTCAAGTACAAGTCCGTGAAATAATATGGGTGCAACCTGCTGGGCTGCTAATCTCAGCAGCGAAGAAGCGACAAGGATTAAGAAAAAGGTGAGGCAGTATCTGCCGTTACTATTTGCGCAGGATGATCTCGTCGAGTGTTCTTTTTGGCACATGATGAACGCGCGCATCATCTCTCCAGTATTTCACATCGTTATTCTGAATGGTCTCGAGGACCACCTTTTCAACCGGCTTGCCGAGAGCAAGGACGAGGAGCACTTCATATCCGTTGGAAATATTCATGGCAGCCCTGAGCTTTTCCTTCTTGACGGAAGCAATGATGCATCCTCCGAGGCCCTTTTCAGTAGCTCCGAGCATGATGCTCTGTGCTGCAACTCCATGATCTATGCCGAAAGAATCAGATATTTCCTTATCGCCGAGGATGATTATGTAGGCTGAAGGTCTCTCGCCGGGGTCAGGGCCTTCCCATGTTGTAAGGTAGCCGGCCCATGCGAGACAGGAATAAACAGAATGCACGTTGGGCAGGATCATTGACGAGGATATACTTCAGTGGCTGGCGGTTGGCGCCGGAAGCTGACAGGCGTGCCATATCAACCAATGAGACCAGTGTGTCTGTGTCTATCGCATGTTTTTCATCAAATCTGCGGTATGTTCTCGTCTTCTCAATAAGCTGTCTGATATTCATGCTCTGAATTTTGGCCAAAGATACATAAAAAAATGAGGGTGGTATATAAAGTTAAAATAACCACCCCGTCCCGATCCGCCAGCTGGCAGAGGGGAAACAATTTATTTAGAAATATTTGATTTACAGCATTTTATGCAGAGATCACCGCTTCAGGGCCTCGTCATATCTGTCTCCAATGACATTCCAGTCAAGCAGTTCCAGAAAATTCTTAATATAGTCGGGACGCTTGTTTCTGTAGTCGATATAATAGGCATGTTCCCACACATCACATGTCATCAGCGGCACCAGGCCTGAGCGGATGGGGTTACCTGCGTTCTGTTCCTGAGTAATGGTAAGTCTGCCGTCAGGCTTCATACATAGCCATGCCCAGCCTGAGCCAAAGAGTGTAGTGGCAGCTTTGGTAAACGCCTCCGTAAAACCGGCGAAAGACCCGAATTCAGATTCGATAGCCCGGGCAAGTGTTCCGTGCGGCTCCTTCTTTCCCGAGGGTGAGAAGGTGGCAAAATAGAAGGTGTGGTTCCATATCTGGGCTGCGTTGTTGAAAATGCCTCCCTCGGCTTTCTTGATCATCGTCTCAAGTGAGGCCTCCTCATACGGTGTTCCCGGTATAAGGTTGTTAAGATTATTTACATAGGCGAGGTGATGCTTGCCATGATGATACTCAATGGTCTCCGGACTAATCTGAGGCACAAGGGCATCAGGGCTGTAATTCAGTGGCGGAAGTTCAAATTTCATGACCTGATCATTTAGTTTGATTAATACGTAAATATACTAAATTGACTGCAGTGAAAAAAATACTCACAGCAGAAATATCCTTTCAGGTATGTCACCTATCACTTTTCGTTCACGTGCAACCGAGTAGAGACGTTCTATTGCTGCCTTCCCATCCTGACCCAGTGAGAGACTGAAATCGTTTACAAAGAGGCTGATATGCTCCTTTGTCACTGCTGAATCAATCTCACGGGCATTCTTTCTGATAAAATCCACTGATGCTGAAGGGTCAGCCCAGGCGTACCCGATACTGCGTCTTATTGACCTGCTGACTTTGGCGGCGATATCCTCATTCACACTGCGGTGAACAACGATTCCGCCGAGCGGGACGGGCATGCCGGTCATCTTCTCCCAGTATTCGCCGGTATCAGCAACCTTCTTTAATCCGAGTGACAGATAAGTGAACCGCGTTTCATGGATGATAAGGCCTGCGTCGACCTCACCTGACATGACAGCTTCTGGTATATCGGAGAAGATGTACTCCCGCTTTTGTGAAGCTCCGGGCCAGAAGATGCTGAATAGAAGATTGGCGGTGGTATATCTGCCGGGTATCGCAATGAGGGCATTCTCCAGTTCATCAGGGTACATCTTACGGCGACTGACCACCAGTGGCCCGTTATTGCGTCCGAGGGCGCTGCCAGAATCAAGAATAAGATAGTTAGCTGCAGCCAGAGCATAGGCGTGAAAACTCATCTTGGTGACATCGACGCTGCCCTCCATTGCCCGGCGGTTCAGTTCCTCGACATCGGCAAGGAACCAGTCGAAGCTGACACCTTCCGTGTCGACCCTTCCGTGCACCAGAGCCTCAAAGATAAATGTGTCGTTGGGGCAGGGTGAAAAACCGAGCGATAGTTTCATGCCGTCCTGATTATTCTGAGTATCTCTGTCATTTCCTTCCCGAGTCTGCTTAGTGCAAGCGGTATGTTCCAGTTCTTCAGGTTGCGTGGTTCAACCATGTTGGACACTGCCCTGACTGAAAGCCATTTGATGTGCATGACCGCACAGGCATATGCCAGCCATGCTCCTTCCATCGTTTCGATATCCGGGTTCCATGCATCCCTGATACGGTCAATGACCTGCTTTGATCCGGATACCATGTTCACCGTTGCGGCTGTGACCGCATGGTAATCTCTGGCAAGGAGATCGAACGATCTGCCCGTGCAGTGTATCCTGCCGTCGCTGAATGGCCACCTGTCAGGGTCAGCCATGTTGGCGCTGAAAAGGGAAAGGAAAGTACCATTATCATCCACTCCCATATCGGCAAAACAGTCGGAGCGCGGTATAACCACATCACCAGGTGCAAGCGAGGCGGTGTAACTGCCGGCGATCCCGGGATTGATCACAAGGGAAGGCAGGGTGCCTGACGTGAACCTCTTCTGCAAAGCCCATGACATAGATGCTCCGCCGACGCCTGCAACCATTATCTCACATTCGCACCCTGAGCCGGTGACGGCTTTCTGCACCGCCTCAGCCTCAGAGGGATGAGCTACTGCAATCAGGATATCTCCTCGCCTGTTATCCACTATTTTAATTATTAAACTGATAAATATATTATTTTTGAACCATAAACCCCTCATTTTAGTTAATCATTTAACTCAGCGTATATGATCTACCTGACAAGAAGAGAGCGGTTCAGCTCTGCACACCGAATGTTCCGGCAGGGCCTCAGTGATGATGAGAACATGAAGGTCTACGGCAAGTGCTCGAACCCTCTCTGGCACGGCCATAACTATGTGCTTAAGGTGACCGTAAAGGGTGAACCTGACCCCGTGGTGGGCTACTTCATGAATGCCACGCGGCTGAAAGAGATCATCAATGAGAGGGTGATAGTAAAGCTTGATCACAAAAACATGAATGTCGAGACTGACTTTATGGCAGGCAAGGTAGCCACCACAGAGAATCTGGCAACAGCCATCTGGGATGAACTCAGGGCTCCCCTGGCGGCTGAGGGTGCGCTGCTGCACTGTATAAGGGTGGAAGAGACAGAAAATAATTTTATAGAATACTACGGCTAATATGGAAAAACTTAATGACGGCAGCGGAAAACTGTCAGACAGCTACAATAAGATCGAGAGATGGAATCCCGAAGTCATCAAAGAAATTTCGGAATATTACTACAAGATACTGAAGTTACTTGGTGAAGACCCGGAAAGGGAGGGTCTGCTCAAGACACCCGAGAGGGTTGCCAAGGCCCTGAGTTTTCTTACGCGGGGATACGGGCAGGATCCTGAAGAGCTCCTCCGCAGTGCCATCTTCAAGGAGGAGTACCGGCAGATGGTCATTGTGAAAGACATTGATATCTATTCGATGTGCGAGCATCACATGCTGCCCTTCTTCGGCAAGGCTCACGTAGCGTACATCCCTGACGGAACCATCACCGGTCTGAGCAAGATAGCGCGTGTAGTGGAGAGTTATGCAGCGAGGCTGCAGGTACAGGAGAGGCTCACGACGCAGATACGTAATTGCATACAGGATAACCTCAAGCCTCTGGGGGTGGCTGTTGTCATCGAGGCACAGCACATGTGCATGCAGATCCGGGGTGTGCAGAAGCAAAACTCCGTCACCACCACATCGGCCTTCACCGGATGTTTTCTCTCAAACCTTAACACACGTGAGGAGTTTATTCATCTCATCGGCAGCAGGCTGCACTGAAAAAAACATAATCAAAACAGTTTTATCTCCAGTCTATGAAAGCATTTGTATTCCCCGGACAGGGAGCACAGTTTCCCGGTATGGGAAAGGATCTTTACGATAACTTCCCGGCAGCACACGATATGTTTGAGAAAGCCAATGACATCCTTGGTTTCAGGATAACAGATATAATGTTTGCAGGAACGGAAGAGGATCTGCGGCAGACGAGGGTAACGCAACCGGCTATCTTCCTTCATTCAGTGATCCTGACAGCAATGATGGGAAAGGATTTTGACCCGGCTATGGTTGCCGGTCATTCGCTGGGTGAGTTCTCGGCTCTTGTGGCCGCCGGAGCGCTCTCACTCGAGGACGGGCTGAAACTGGTTGCCGGCAGGGCCGGGGCCATGCAGAAAGCGTGCGCTCTCACGCCTTCAACCATGGCTGCTGTGCTGGGCATGGACGATGCGGTGGTTGAAGAGGTTTGCAATTCATTATCTGAGATCGTTGTACCGGCCAACTACAACTGTCCCGGTCAGATAGTTATCTCGGGCACGATAGACGGTGTAAGCAAAGCCACGGAAGAGCTGAAGAAGCGGGGAGGCAAGAGAATACTGCCTCTCTCCGTCAGCGGTGCTTTTCACTCACCCTGCATGGAGCCTGCACGCATGGAGCTTGAGGAGGCTATCAGGGCAGCACACTTCCGCAGCCCGTCATGCCCTGTGTATCAAAATGTGACTGGCATGCCGGTCACCGACCCCGGTCAGATAATGGATAACCTTGTTGCGCAGCTGACATCACCTGTAAGGTGGACACAGACCATAACGAGGATGATCACTGACGGTGCTGTATCATTTGTAGAAGCAGGCCCGGGAAATGTTCTCCAGGGTCTTATTAAAAAGATAAATAAGGATGTGGTAACTTCAGCTGCTGCTGTCAGCTGGTGAAGATATTACTGTCATACCCAGTTTTCCGTCCATGCGGATAACAAGCGGTTTCTCAAACCGAATATGGCTGAAGAACCTGCCATTGCTGATGACTTTCTGCTCTCTCAGTCTTTTCCACATAATAATTCCCTCGCCGGCATCCTCGTTGATAGAGAGGTAGCCGATATTCATTGACGTGACATTATGGAAGAAATGGGAGCCCTGTGATGCATCAACACGGAAGTTGGGAAGACCTACCTCAACGATGACCCTTGCATTGGATATCTGAGGCCATGCCACGGGGATACCCAGGAACCTGTCTTTAGTACCCCATCTTCCCGGGCCGATGAGCACATACCTCCTGTTTTCGAGCATCATCTTCCTGTTGATGGCATCGATCTCCTCAGCCATCCCGGCAGTTTTCAGATTATCAAATTTATCCGGTTCAATATAAATGATGTCGGTAATGTCATCGACAAGTCCGTTGCCCATGCTCTTTTGTGAGACAAGTATCATGTCCCCGGAAGAAACACTCTCAGGGTCGATTGAATATCCTGCGCCGCTGCCCACAAGGGGTTTGACCTGAAGAAGGTAGAATGATGCCTTATCATCATCATCTTTGGTAAGGTCGACTGCAAACTCTATCTCCACGGGTGCGCCAAAGGCTTCCCTGGTCACTTCAAGTACTTTTCTCAGCGTTGATGCCAGAGGAATAAAATCATATTTAAGTATATCTGCAAAATTGACCACCCTGGGTCCGGGGTTATAAAGTCCCGGCGTAAGTGTATCATTGTCGGCGCTGAGCACTGATGCCGAATGCTGCAGCGTGCCGTCAGCCTCTGCCCTGCTGATATCGAGCTTCACAAGGCTTGCACTCTCACCCTCCAGCAGATCCACATCGCTCTGTGCCATGTTAAGGGCATAGAAATCAAGCTGCGAATGGCTCGCAAGGTCATCAATAGAGACAATATCAAGAGAAGGGAATGAGGGGGAGAACCTGAAGGCTCTCTCACCGTCGAGAACATACTGGCCGAGACCCACCGCCACGACAGCGAAACCATCATGCGGTGTCATATTTGCAACGGGATAGAAGTTAAACGACTGGGCGGTCCCGCTTATATGAGGGTAGAATACATCGCCGTACCTGTTACCCACAACTGACTGTATCACCACAGCCATTTTCTCCTGTTCCACCTTGAAGTTTATAGCTTCAAAATAAATGCGCGAGTTTTCCGAGTAAATAGAAGAAAAGACCAGCTTGACAGCACCCAGCAGCTGTCTGAGTCTGACTTCCGGATCAGGATGATTATTCGGTAAAATATAAGTCCCGAAGATACCCGAGAAGGGCTGACTGAGAGAATCTTCAAACAGGCTTGATGACCTCACTGCAAGGGGTCCGGTGATGCGGCTGATATAGACCCGGAGCTTTTTTTCGAGATCGCTGCTGAGGCTTCCGGCGAGAAACAGCTTCTGCAGGTCAATGAAGTGCTTATCACTGTTCACCTCCTTCCACAGGTGGTTGCTCTCCATGAAACGGTCAAACTCATCCGTTCCGATGATAGCAGTCACGGGTGTCTTAATGTTGATGCCAGGCAGCAGGCGACCCAGCTCAAAGCTGTAAATAAGGGTATTGATGAATGCGAGGCCCCGGCCCTTGCCTCCCAGCGAGCCGCTGACCAGGCTTACAACATTTGACTCATCGATGACCAGCGACTCGTCAAAATTGACCACCTTGCCCTTGTTCATCTCAATCCTTCTCTTCCTGATGATATCAATCAGAAACTCCCTAAGATCTTTCAGGCTGTCGAAGTCAGACAGTTTAACGGGGTTGATCATTTTTGCGATCTTCACCTCACCCCTGGCCATAAGCCAAAGTGAGAAATGGTTCTTCATCCCGTGATAGACCAGGGAATCTTCAGGCACAGTCTGAAGATAAGCCTCAAACTCCTTCATTGACCTGGCGACAGCTATCTGCTTGCCATTTGTGTCACGATAAACAAAATGGCCAAACCCGAGGTAATAGGTAATGAATGATTTAAGATCCTGCAGCAGGGTCTCGGAGGTCTTGTTGATGAAGCTGGCCCGGAGTTCAGTTGCATACCTGGCATTTTCAGGGTCAGAGGACTGAAGCACTGTAGGCAGGTTGGGCTGCTCGTGCCTGATGTGCTTGATAAGTTCGTAGCCTGCCATGTCATAGAGTACACCATCTTTCGGAAAGCGCATATCGGATATAATTCCCATGAGGCTGTCCTTGTACATGGTGTAGACTGACATTGCCTCTTCCCATGTTGTTGCCAGTAGAATCTTAGGCCTTGCCCTTAGTTTAAGGACCTTATAGAGCTCATCAGAGGAGACATCCTCAATAAGACTACGTGTCTGTTCAAGGATCAGCGTGTACAGCATCGGCACATATTCGGAATAATAGTCTGCCGCATCCTCAATCAGAAGTATTACCCCGGTAAGTCCTTTTTTTGTGTCGTTCTCAACATTTACCTTATCCTCAAGCAATTTGGCCATGGCAAAGAAAACCTTTGATTCACCGGTCCAGATAAAATAGTTGTCAAAGGGCACGCCGAGTTCTTTCTGGTTCTGGACAAAAGGTATATCACCCGGGTTATTCAGAAGCAGTAAGGTGGGGATATAGGGATATTTTTCCTTGATCTTCCGGCAGAGTGTCATCGGGTTTCTTTTGTCAACGCCTACCATGATTATGATCATGTCATAGTGTCTTGCCTCGAGGCGGGTAAAAGCCTCCTCCTCTCCTGAGACGCCGGTGACCCTGGGTATAGATGTAAGGCTCATCTGATAATATTCGCCCAGCATGTGATCCGAAAAGCGTCCTTCACCCTCAATGGAATATGCGTCATAGAGGCTGGCGACAAGCAATATCTCCCTGACCATGAAAGGCATGAGATCATGAAATACATCTCTCTCGGCATTATGTCGGTCCAGGAACTTCTGCAGCAGTTTCCTGCTCGAGAGCCCGGTTATATTATCATATTCACTGTCGTCGCCGTTCGGGGAGGTCATCAAGTCATTGGCTTTCAGACTGTTGATATACCCAGCTATCAGTCCTGAGATATTTCTTATCAGGTCGCGTTCCTCTTTCAGAAACGGACCTTCATATTCTTCAAGGAATTCACGTGTATAGTAGATCTCGACTGATCCGTCGCCGTCAACGGTAGTAAAATCCTGTATCATTTTCCAGGCAGTCTCTTTCATGCCCGGGGTTTCAAATGATTTGTCGCGGTATTTTATGCGGGCGGCGGTAAAATCCGGATACTGCCATGCGGCAGGGAGGGTCAGCACAAGATGCATGAGCGTTTCGTCAACAGGTTTCCTTTCCTTAAGGATCTGTGTTGCACGGTTTATGCATGACAGTTCTTTCAGGCGCTCCTGCTGTTCATGAATGAAGCGGATATTCCCCGCATCGTCTTTGGGCTGTTGCACCATAGGTGAATATTCTCAGGATAGAAAGGTTACTTCACCTTCCATGTTGAGCCGCTGTTCAGGAGGTCATCCATACACTTTATCTTTGATGTGGACTTAACCCTGACATGCTGTTCAAGCATGGCACCGTCATACGTCTGTGATTTTACCGCTCTGATAACTCCGAGAGCCACAGGGTACTCAGGATATTCCATGCCTGCAAGCATGTAATGGATACCAGGATCTGTCGCCTCTGCGTCATGCACAAGAAGATCCTTTTCCATCACGCCGCCTTCGCCGATCTTCACCACTTTCAGCTTAAGACCGTCAAGGATAAGGCCTTTGTCACGTTCTTTTCCGAATATCATCGGCTGGCCATGATGCAGCACAATAGTATTGTCATCCCTGGTCTCCTTGTTGGTTATCTTGTCATGCACCCCATCAGCGAAGATGACGCAGTTTTGTATGGCTTCAACCACGGCTGTACCATGGAAGAGAGCGGTTGCCTTATAGACCTCGGCTGAGAGCTGGAGGTTATAATCAACTGTACGTGCAAAGAAACGGCCATGGGCACCTATGACCAGCTGTCCTATTATGAAAGGTTCCTCGATGGTACCGTAGGGGGAGGTCTTTGTCACCAGCCCCTTTAACGAAGTCGGGGAATACTGTCCCTTGGTCAGGCCGTAAATCTCATTATTAAACAGGAGGATCTTGATGTCAATATTACGTCTTATGGCATGAATAAAATGATTTCCACCGATTGCAAGTGCATCACCGTCACCGGTCATTTCCCAGACCATGAGATCAGGGTTGGCGATTTTAATACCGGTAGCTATTGCTGCAGCCCTTCCGTGAATGCCGTGGAAGCCGTACGTATTCATATAGTAGGGCAGCCGTGAAGAGCATCCTATGCCTGAGACGAACACATACTTTTCCTTCGCCACGCCCATTTCAGCAAGGGTTTTCTGCAGTGAGGCAAGGATCCCATGATCTCCGCATCCCGGACACCACCTTACTTCCTGATCACTTTTAAAATCTTTTGCAGTGTACTGCAATGTATTTGTGTCAGCCATGTTATTTACCCTCCAGTAATTTTATACAATAGTCCTTGATTTCCTTAACAGTGAATGGCAGTCCCTGAATCTTATTATATTGATGATAGGTGAACTTCTGATATTTCATCCTGAGGAAGTTTGCAAACTGTCCTGCGTTAAGCTCACATACAACCAGTTTCTTAAAACCTGCGAATACTTTTGCGGTGTTTGCGGGCAGGGGCCTGATATAGTTGAAATTTACTGCCGAGACCTTATAGCCTTCTTCGTCCAGTTCGGTTACGGCGCTTACCAGATGTCCGTATGTACTGCCCCATCCGATCAGAAGGAGGTCTCCGCTCTTATTTCCGGTGATCTCCAGATCAGGTACGTCTGCAATGACGCGTTCAACCTTCTCATCTCTCATCCTTACCATGGCCTCATGGTTTTCGGGGGTATAAGACACGCTTCCCTTTATTGTTTTCTCGAGGCCGCCGATGCGGTGTTCCATGCCCGGCATACCAGGTACAGCCCAACGGCGTGCCAGTGTCTCAGGATCTCTCTCGTAGGGAAGATAATCTTTATCTGTCCTGACAGCCCACGGTACCCTGATGGCTGGCAAATCTTTCATAGCGGGTATCTTCCATGGTTCTGACCCGTTAGCGAGGTAACTGTCAGTCAGCAGTATCACCGGAGTCATGTGTTCGAGGGCTATTTTTCCGGCCTCGAAGCCATATTTAAAGCAGTCGGAAGGTGTTCCGGCGGCAATGACCACCACGGGGCTCTCGCCGTTGCGGCCGTACAACGCCTGCCACAGGTCAGCCTGTTCAGTCTTGGTGGGCAGACCGGTAGAAGGGCCCGCTCTCTGAACGTCAATTATCACCAGGGGCAATTCAGTCATGACAGCCAGGTTGATGGCTTCTGACTTCAGTGCCAGCCCCGGGCCTGACGTGCTTGTCACTGCCAGACAGCCTGTGTAGCTTGCACCGATAGCGGTGCATATTCCGGCTATCTCATCTTCTGCCTGAAGGCTCTTGGCGCCAAGGTCCTTGCGAAGTGCCAGTTCTTCAAGAATACCAGTCGCAGGAGTGATGGGGTATGAGCCTATAAACAGTTTGAGACCTGCTTTCTCGGCAGCAGCGAGGAGCCCCCATGCAGTTGCCTGGTTACCGTTGATATTACGATAAGTGCCTTCCTCTATAGGGGCAGGACTTACATGGTAAGAGGGTGTGAGGGCCTCAATGGTCTCGGCATAATAATACCCGGCCCTGAGAACCTTGCTGTTTGCTTCTGCTATGAGAGGCTTCTTGCCAAATTTATCTTCAATAAATTCTTCAGTATAATTAAGCTTGCTGTCAAACAGCCAGTAGACCATTCCCAGTGCAAACATGTTCTTGGTCCTCAAAACAGTCTTGGGATCGATTTCCATGTCCTTAAGAGCTTCCTTGACCAGTGAGGTTATGGGAGCAGGAATCAGGTTCAGTGAATCAAGCTTGTCTTCAGCAAAAGGGTCTGCTGTATAGCCGGCACGCTGTATGGATTTCTCAGTAAAATTATCACTATCATAAATAATCGTTGAATCCTTGGTGAGGCAGCTGACATTGGCACGTATAGCGGCAGGGTTCATTGCCACCAGAACATCTGCAAAATCTCCAGGTGTATTGATATGTCTGCGTCCTATATGGACCTGGAAGCCGGAGACACCTCCCACTGTTCCCTGGGGAGCCCTTATCTCAGCAGGGTAATCAGGAAAGGTAGAGATGTCATTCCCGAACAGTGCTGAGGTGTTTGAGAAGAGCGTGCCAGTAAGCTGCATTCCGTCACCCGAGTCGCCTGAAAACTTGATAACCACAGCGTCCTTTTCTATGACCTTTAATCTTTTTGACATGATAATTATCTGGTTTTTGTAACAATAAAACGGTTATAAAAGTAACCAATTAAACGTAGCTAAGTTCAGTATAACACTCTTATATGAGTATGATTTTGATCATGTTTGACATGACTGTATAACTAATTTAACAGCAGCCAGATAAAGATAAAGAAAATGATACGGGAAAAGGGCCTCAGAGCCGATTCACGACCATATGTCGGCCTTCTGCAGATTGATCTTGCTTTCGAAAAACATCCGGGCGATCTTTTCGAAATAATCGGTATAATCAGAAACAAAAAAGAGGTCTTCGCCTGCCCTGCCACTGTTGAGAAGGTTATGTTTTTCAAGTACATCTCGCAGCCTGGCTGCAACTATCCTGGCTGAATTGACAACCTCAACCTTGAAATTGAAGAACTTGGTTATCTGGTTGCGTATTATCGGGTAGTGTGTGCATCCGAGTATCAGGGCATCAATATCAGTCAGGCCTTTGTCAGAGAGATATGTACGTATGATGGCATTGCTTATGTCATCAAAGATGAAGCCCTCTTCAATCATCGGGACAAGCAGGGGTGTGGCGAGAGAGAAGACGCTGGTGGAAGGTGATGCTTCACGGATCTTCTTTTCGTAGGTGCCTGAGCTGACTGTTCTCTTGGTGCCGATGACCCCGAGCTTATTGTAATTGCCGGTGGCCACATGATCAACAACCGGATTGATAACATCGAGGATAAGGGCCCGGTCACCATATTCTTTGAGGAGGTGCTCATAAGCTGAAGCGGAGGCCGAGTTACAGGCAATGAGAACCAGTTTGGCATCATAACCAAGGAGGAATTCAGTTATGCGCCTCGAGTAGTTGCGTATTGCCTCTTCAGACTTATCTCCGTAAGGAAGATGGGCCGTGTCGCCGAAGTAAATGATCCTTTCTCCCGGCAGGGTCTGTCTGATAGCATGTGCCACTGTCAGTCCGCCGACACCTGAATCAAAAACACCTATCGGGCGATTTCCTGTTTCCATAATGTCTTTAAAAGAAAGGCTGTCTGCCGGTTGGCGGACAGCCTTCCAAATATTAAGATATCTTATTTAAGCCCAAGCTTGGCCTTTACCAGCGGAGCAAAATCAGTGCTTTTGGTAGCGTCAAAATAGATAAGGGTACGGACATCATATACATATATGAAGCCCTGAGCTTTTGCAACATCATTGATTGCAGCGGTTACCTTTTCTATTATTGGATTAAGCAGAGCGACCTGTTTATCCTGAAGCTGCACCTGAGCCTGCTGCTGGAAATTAGCAATACGGGTCTGCATATCTGCCAGCTCCTGTTCCTTATTGGTCTTCACCAGATCAGTAAGGGTTTTGCTGTCTTTTACATACTGGTCAAGCTTGTTATTGTACTCAACCTGCATCAGTTCCAAAGCATTGGTCAGCTCCTGTCCATATGCATTATAAGCTTTCATTGCCGTATCGTAGTCAGGCATGGCCATGATGATGTCATCCCTGTTTATATGGCCTGTCTTGAATGACTGTGCAATACCATCCTGTGCTGTAAAAATAAGTGCAGCGGTCAGGAGTAATCCAAATACTTTTTTCATTGTTTTTATTTTCAAATTAATCGTGCAAATGTAATTATTTAATTTTTATAACCGAGTTTCTGTAATACCTGGTCCGAGAGGTCATATCTCGGGTTGGCAAAGAGGATATTTGAACCGGCCGAGGTATCAAATATGACCGCGTAACTGCCTTCGACCGAGATTTCCTTAATTGCTTTAAGTATCTCATCCTGAATTGGTTTCACTAACTCTTCACGTTTCTTGTAGAGTTCACCTTCCATACCGAAATATGTGTTTTGCAAGTCTTTTATTTCCTTTTCCCTGGCAATGATTGCTTCCTCTCTTTTCTTCTTCTGGTCCTGTGAAAGAAGCACAACTTCTGCCTGGTAATCCTTGTACATCTGTTCAACGGCAGCATAGCCGTCAGCAACTTCTTTCTCCCATCCTTCTGACAGTTTGTCGAGCTGCTGCTGGGCAGCGGTAAAGGCGGGAATATTATTTCTTATATACTCGCTGTCGACAAAAGCGAATTTCTGGGCTGTGCCGCTTAATGTGGCTGCGAGCACCAACACTGTTAAAGCAATAATCTTCTTCATAGCATTTTTGTTTGTTTGTTATCTTTTAAAACTGTTGACCAATTACAAAATGGAACTGACTTCCGTTAGCATCCGGGTTTCCGGGGACAGGATCAAATCCGTAACCCCAGTCTATGCCCAGAAGGCCAAACATAGGCAGGTTGGCTCTCAGGCCAAAACCTGCAGAGCGGTTCATTTGGAACGGGTTATATTCCCCCAGGCTGTACCACGCTTTTCCGGCTTCAAGGAACGTCAGAGCATAAATTGTTGCCTGTGGATTAAGAGATATAGGATACCTGAGCTCGAGGGTCAGTTTGGAATAGACGTTACCCGCCTCAACCCGCATCCCGCGCTTCACAACTGTCGGTGTCAGTGACCCGTTGGTATAACCTCTGAGGGCAATCACCTCGCGGCCGTAGAAGCTGTATCCTGTCATGCCGTCTCCTCCAAGATAAAAGTTCTCGAACGGTGACGGGCCGATATCAGGATTGTAAAAACCGAGATAGCCGAACGCCGCTTTGGCATTAAGGATAAGCTTGTCATTTGACGAGAGAGGAATATAATAGTCGGCCTTAAAGACGACTTTATAGAATTCAATCCATTTGTATTTCTCCTGGTCGTTGGTCGTTGCTGAAAAATCCTTGCCGCTAATCAGAGAGTAGGGTGGTGTTGCCTGCAGTGAGAGGGAGAATGTCGAGCCACCGCGGGGATAAATGGTATTAGGTCCGGCAGAGAATCTTGTCAGTCTGGCTGTGATTGAACCGAGGTTGGCGATACCGTTATCGAACAGGAACCGGTACTGTGTATAATTGTGCATGTTGTACCTCTGGTAGCTGCCTTCGTAGTAGATCGAGAAATAATCGTCAGGCCATTCAAGTCTTTTTCCGAAGCCCACCGAAGCGCCATCAATGATCATGTGTTGTCTTCCGTCAGAATTGATGGTCATGCCGTTGGTCATGAGGGAGCGGTAATAGGATAGTGACAGCGTATTTGGTTTCTTGCCACCGAGCCACGGTTCAATGAATGAGATATTATATGACTGGTAAACACGGCCGTTGGTCTGAAATCGTATCTGTACCGACTGACCATCGCCGGAAGGGTACGGTCTCCATTCGTTCCATTTGAAGAAGTTTCGCATGGCGAAGTTGTTGAATCTCACTCCAACAGTTCCGACGAGCATGCCGGCACCCCATCCTCCAGATATTTCGAACTGGTCATTGGCTTTTTCCTCAAGCTCGTAAAGCAGGTCAACGGTACCGTTTACCTGGTCAGGAAGAGGCAGCGGGTTTATTTTTTCAGGGTCAAAATGACCAAGCACAGCCACCTGTCTAACGGAGCGGATTATATTCTCTTTGCTGAACAGATCTCCCGGGAGTGTATAAAGCTCACGTCGTGCCACATGCTCATTGGTACGGGTATTGCCGGTGATCATGATATTGTTAAGATTGGCAGGGTCACCCTCGAAAATACGCACTTCAAGATCAATTGAATCGCCTTCAACGTTCTTTTCCACCGGGGTGAGCCTTGAGAAGAGATATCCGTAATTAAGGTACAATGAGTTTACGGCATCTTCATCCTCGATGAGTCTCTTGTTGATCATTGTCTGGTTATAGACATCACCGCTGGGGAAGTTAAAAACCCTGTTGAGCTGATCCTTCGTATATATACTGTTACCCACCCAGTCAACATTCCTGAGGTAATACTGGTTACCTTCATTTACCTTGACTACAAGCTTCAGTTTACCTTCATCTTCAGCAGAGGTATAGGACGAATCCTTGACTATCCTGAAATCACGGAAGCCGTTTTCATTATAGAACGTAATAAGTTTCTCCTTGTCTGCCTTATACTTATCCTCGATGAACTTGGACCCTTTAAAAGGATTAAGGTCTTTCTGCTTGGTGTCTTTCAGCTGTCTGCGCAGCTGTTTATCGGTGAAGAACTCATTACCTTCGAACGCAATCTGTTCAATCCTGACCTTTTCACTCTTGTCGACGTTAAAAACAAGAATCACATTGTTAGGCATATCAGGATCATCCTTCTGAACGATGGTCACGCTGGTGTTAAGGAAGCCTTTTTCAACATAATGGTCAGTTATGGTTTTTTCAGCCCTGTTGAGCAGGTGAGCGGTGACCTGTGATCCGGCGGGAAGGCTGAGTTTCTCGAGGAGATCTGTCTCTTCCGATTTTCTGATGCCTTCGAACTTCACCGATGAGAGCCTGGGCCTCTCCTGAAGATAGATGTCAAGCCAGACATTTTCTTCATCCTTGTTAACTATTGTGATCCTGACATCGGAGAAAAGACCCTGGTCCCACAGTTTTTTAACCGAAGCTGTGATCTGTTCACCTGGTATTGTCACCTTCTGCCCTATTCGCAATCCTGAAATACCTATGAGCGCATTGGGTTGAAGAAATTTGACTCCGGAAACGGTTATGCCAGCAATGGTATAGTCCTCAGGGTAAAGGTAGCTGGCATATTTATCTTCCGTTTGTGTTGATGCAATAGCACCCGGCACCAATAGAATGAAAAGGAAAAGTATCCGCCTGAATTGTTCTTTCATCATCTCAGTTGTTTTCAGCAATCTGCTCACTGGTCTTCCCATATCTTCTTTCCCTTTTCTGGAAATCTGCTACAGCCTTATAGAAATCCTCCTTACCAAAATCGGGCCAAAGTTTTTCCGTAAAATACAGTTCAGTATAAGCAAGTTGCCAGAGCAGGAAGTTGCTAATCCGCTTTTCTCCGCTTGTTCGTATCATTAGTTCAGGATCAGGAATACCGGCGGTCTCAAGGTTCCGGACAACAGTATCATCGGTTATATCATCGGCATTCAGCCTGCCTTCCCTCACGGCCCTGGCGATCTTGCGGCATGCCTCCGATATTTCCCACCTTGATGAGTAACTCAGAGCTACCACAAGTTTCAACCGATTTCCGTTTTCGGTGACCCTGATGGTATCACGGAGTCTTGTCCTTACTTCCTCAGAGAGACGGCTGAGGTCACCTATTACCTTAAGAGATATATCATTTTTAATAAGGGTCTCCGTCTCATTGTTCAATGATTCGACCATAATATCCATGAGAGCGGATACTTCATAATCAGGCCTGTTCCAGTTTTCGGTAGAGAATGCATAGAGGGTAAGGTATTTTATGCCCAGTTCTGCCGCAGCTTCAATGATTTTGCGCACAGCCTTGACACCCTGATGATGGCCAAAAATTCTCTCCTGTCCCCTTCTGTGCGCCCAGCGTCCGTTGCCGTCCATAATAACAGCAACGTGTACAGGTAGTCTGTTTATATCTATTTGATCCTTATAAGCCAATTTTACTTCTTTCTTTTTTTCTCCTTACCCATTTCTGCAAACGCCGGACACCCTGCAAGCTTATTGTACATTTTCCAGGTTACTGAAACACCTATGAAGCTGTACCAGTCGTTGTTGTGTGTCCATGTCTGACTGCCAATTTTCTCCTCATCGGTTTGGCCGTCAAATTTATCATTAAAAGTCTTACGAAATCCATATTCGAGTTCAAGGCCGATATTATTTGCAACATTTACCTTGATCCCGGCAGAGAATGGTATGGACAAAAAAGGATTAAAGCTTTTTACGGCTTCCTGGTTATACACTGTTGAGAAGGTGGCGCCAACTGCAATGTAAGGGGTATAATCAATGCGTCTGCTTCTCATTGTGGAATAGGGGAAGAAATTATATTCATAAGTAGCACCCAGCTCACTTAAAAAGGCATTTATTAAGGCACTGGAATTGCTGAAACGGAGTGAGCCTCCGAGCAGGTTCGCTCTTACGGCCTGCCTGGGATTAAAATTATACCGGTAGAAGAACTGCACTGCAGGGCCGGGAGCCCTGAAAACATTAACGGGATTAATCTCGCCAAGGTAATTGGTAGCACCCAGGGAGAAACCAAAGTCGGCACGTCGCTGTGCCACTGCTGGTAAGGCCAGAATAACGAAAATTATCAGTATTGCTATCCTTTTCATTCCGTGGGTCATTTTGAACATCATCTGAACGACGGTAAGCCGTTCCGGGCTGTTTTGATCCTGTAATTAAAGGTTATGCTGAATGTATGATAGACATCATTTCTGGAAGACCATTGAGATGTATACCCGTCGAGGTAATCAGAAAAGGAATAGCGTCCTGTCAGCTCTATGCCAAAAAGAATATTCGGGTTAAAGGTCAGTTTAGCACCCAGACCTAAAGGAATAATGGCGGCGAATCCTCTGGTTTGAAGACCGCGGGCCTCAAGGGCATCATTGGGGTTAACGATGAACCCGGCGCCTCCAACCCCTGTAAGAGCATAAACATCAATACTTCTGAAAAAGTCTTTCACCCTGTTTCTTGACCTTCCTCTGAACGTCTGAAACAGAAAGCTGTTGCGTTCACGGTTTCTGACAAAATAATATTCACCGATGAGAGAAGGTTCAAAGACCGACGTTACAGCTTCATATGCCCGGTTCTCGTTAGAGCCTCTTTCGTCAGTGGCGTGTAGCATGAGGTACGACAGATTGAGCCGTACTGCAAGATTATCAGTGAAGAAATATCTGAATGCACCGTTGACGTTAAATCGAGTCTGTTTGAAAGTGAGGTCTTTCAGGCCCCAGGCATTCTCACCGATGGTAAACCCTCCTACATCACCATAAAACTGCGAAGTGCCTAATCCTGCAGTGACTTCATATCTCTTCATTTTCCACAGCTGGGCTCCGGAATAAGGTGCACACAAAAAGATCACCAGGCTGAAGAGAATAAACCGTCTCATGAAAAGTTAAGCAGTAGTTTTGTGTACAAATATAAGGTATTGTATAATATTAAAAACTTAAATATTCCTTAATTATTGTCAGTTACGGCGGTCCGCACCCCACATCAGCTTGTTTCTCAGGGTGCTGAAAAAGTCGTTTCCACGGGTTGTTACAGTATGCAGTTTAAGCTTTGCCTGCCTTATTTCAATGCTAATACCCAGGGGCGCCCTGACGGCTTTCGAATCGCATGTGATCATGCATTCATTGCTCCTTCCCCCTGTCTCCATCGTGATCGTGCTGCCTCCGGTGACGATTATAGGCCTTATGGTCAGATTATGCGGTGACATGGGAGCTATGATAATGCTCTCATCCGTAGGAGAGAGTATGGGCCCGCCAACACTGAGGTTATATGCTGTTGAACCTGTGGCTGTTGAGATTATAAGTCCGTCGGCCCTGTAGGTGTTCAGGAA
Organism: uncultured Bacteroidales bacterium; assembly: GCA_963828395.1. Taxonomy (GTDB): domain Bacteria; phylum Bacteroidota; class Bacteroidia; order Bacteroidales; family VadinHA17; genus SR-FBR-E99. Next base: position 728,452 of record CAWHED010000005.1, on the reverse strand, counting down.
AATACCATTGACCCGGACTGTGATGGTAATCATGCTCTGGTCAGTCTTCTGAATCGTCACCTCGTTCAGAGCCAGGGAACTTTTCTCTCCGAAGAGCCCTTCAGGAGAAACGACCTCAAGCATAGACCTGCTGATTACATCATAGTCTCCTGAAAAAAGCATTTCAATGGCTTTCCCGATATCGTCATCAGGTATATTAGCCAGGAAGCCGAGACGGCCGGTATTTATACCTGCGACAGGGATACCTGTTTCGCGTACCCGCATGGCCGTTTCAAGAAAGGTACCATCACCGCCCACACTCATTATCAGGTCAATATCCGCAGGCAGTTCGGAGACACCCTCAAACAGAATAACCCGGGTATCGGAAGTAAACTGGTTGCTGCCCGATTCCATGATATGAAGATAAATGGCCGCACCGTTGGAATAAAGCGCATCAATGAGACGCAACAGCCCAGCCATGGTCTTATCTGTCAGACCCTTACTGTATAAAACAATTTTTTTTGACATGCATCGAACAGTTACATGTTGAGGTATTTCATCAACAGGTTATACCTGTCGGTATAGAAACGGTCAAGCTCATCATTGTCAGTTACCCAGGTGGTGACCTCGTATGAATACCTTTCAAAGGTCCTGATGATGGAGGTCAGATCCGTGGTATTTACCTTTAATGTTATCTCCAGGCTTGTGGACTTAGGATTTGATGTAATATACATGCTGAGTATCCTTGCATCGTTGCTTTCCACTATCTGTGAGATGCGGCTCATTGAATAATCATGTGACAGGACCTTCAGTACGATCAGTCCTCCCGGCTGTTCGACAGATGAAAAGGATGCTATGCCGCTGATGATCTCGTTATACGTGATCACACCCCTGAAGTAATTCTCTTCATCGAGCACGGGAACCACGGTGAGCTTGTGTCTTGCGGCAAGTGCGAGCACTTCGTATATATGCTTGTTGCTTGTCACATAAGGTCTTGGCAGGGAAAGGGAGTGATTGCCTATCGCTTCTTCAGGCTGGTTGAGGTCATAGATATCACTGTCGGAGATAAGACCCAGATAGTCATGGTCATTCACTATAGGCAGGTGAGACACGCGGAAAATCTCCATCCAGTTCAGGGCTGTCTGTCCTGTGTCGGATGTTTTCACCGCCGGGACCACATCGGATATCATCTCTTTGGCAAGCATTCAGTCATTCATTTCATGATAAAAGTACAAAAAACTATGGATCGTTATAACTTTGCACTCCAGAACGGTCAGTGAACCATGACGAGATTAAGCGTTAATATCAACAAAATTGCCACTCTGCGGAATGCCCGCGGAGGCAATGTTCCCGATGTAAGACTTGCAGCTATCAAATGCCAGGGTTTCGGTGCCGAGGGCATCACCGTGCATCCGAGACCTGACGAAAGGCATATCAGGTACAGTGATGTCTATATATTAAAGGATGTAGTCACAACGGAATTCAATATCGAAGGCAATCCGGGTAAAGAATTCATCAGGCTCGTGCACGATATCGTACCTGAACAGGTTACTCTTGTTCCTGATGCTCATGATGCAGTGACCTCCAATGCGGGGTGGGACACAAAAGCCAACCTCCCGTTTCTTACTGATGTAATAGCAGGTTTCAGGGAAAAAGGAATTCGTACTTCGATATTCACCGGCACCGATCCGCTGATGCTGGAATACGCTGCCAGAAGCGGTACTGACCGTGTTGAACTTTACACAGAACCATATGCTTCAATGTTTCCGGCGGACAGGGAGGCGGCTGTCGCGCCGTTTGTAAAGGCAGCAGAGACAGCCCGTGACCTGGGGCTGGGACTGAATGCCGGGCATGATCTGGATCTTGCTAACCTTGCATGGCTGCACAGCAGAATACCATGGCTGCTTGAAGTGTCAATAGGGCACGCACTTATTGCTGATGCACTGTATTTCGGGCTCGAGAACACCATACAGATGTATCTTCGCGAACTCAGGCGAAGCTGATTCCTATTTCAGGTGCTTTTCAATAATTGTCTTAAGCACCTCTATTGCCACGAGGTTCTCCCCTCCTCCCGGAACAATAATATCTGCATATCTTTTTGATGGCTCAATGAACTGAAGATGCGATGGCTTCACAGTCACGTTATATCGTTCCAGCACCTTGAGCACCGACCGGCCGCGTTCCACTATATCCCGCTGAATGACCCTTCCCAGCCTGTCGTCAGCATCAGCATCGACAAAAACCTTGATGTCGAGCATCGATCTCAGCCCGGGGTCGACAAGCACCATAATACCTTCAACGACCACCACGTCAGCAGGGCTTACCGGTATGGTCTCTTCCGATCTGATACAGGTGAGGTATGAATATACAGGCATTTTTATTGGTCGCCCGGCTTTCAGCTCAGCCAGATGAGCCATCAGCAGCGGCCATTCGACCGAATCGGGATGGTCAAAGTTTATTTTCTGCCTTTCTTCTATTGGAAGATGACTGTTGTCTTTATAGTAGCTGTCCTGAGGAAGTATCACGACCTCATCACGGGGAAGCATCTCAATCAGTTTACGGACAACGGTTGTCTTTCCTGAACCTGTTCCCCCGGCAATCCCGACGGTAAGCATAAAATGATTATTTTTGTATCAAATGTAGCAAAAAACTCCATGATAAAGCACATCGTCATTTTCAAGCTTTCGGCCCCGTACACGCGTGAGGAGAAAGAGAAATCGATCAGGAAGCTGAAAGAGATCTACGGGCCACTGGGGAATAAATTTGACTATATCATTGAATACAGGACCGGTATTAATATACTTGAGGCCGATCATGCCGGCGACTTCGTCATCGATTCGATCTTTGCCTCCCCTGAAGATCTTCGACGATACCAGTCAAGTGACCATCACAGGGAGGCTGTTTCAGTGTGCTCAGTAATAAAGAAAGCCAAGATTGTCGTTGATTACGTGATCTGATCATGAATTCACTCTATCCGATTAAGTTCAGGCCTGTACTCAAGGAGACGCTCTGGGGAGGCGGTGCTCTCAGGGAGCGTTTCGGCAAGGAGGGCAAAGGCGGGGTAAACATAGGAGAGAGCTGGGAGATTAACGGCATGACAGGGGCAAGCTCCAGGATAGCCAACGGCTTTCTCAGGGGCAACACCCTGGAGGAGGTGATCGAAATATACATGGGAGATCTCGTGGGTGATTCCGTCTTTGAAAGGTCCGGCAGTGAATTCCCCCTGCTCATCAAGTTCATCGATGCCAGGGACACCCTTTCCATTCAGGTACATCCCGGTGACAAGCTTGCATCAGAGAGGCACCATGCATGGGGAAAGACTGAGATGTGGCATATCATTGACGCAGAACCAGGAGCAGTGGTTTACACCGGGTTCATAAAAAAGACCACCAGGGAAGAGTATCTCGAATATGTTGACAGGAAAGAACTTGCCAGCCTCATAAATGCAACACCGGTATCACCTGGTGATACATTCTTCATACCGGCAGGCATGGTACATTCCATAGGCGCAGGCGTTCTCCTGACAGAAATACAGCAGGCATCCGATATCACCTACCGGATCTTTGACTGGGACAGGGTTGACAGCAAGGGCAAGGCGCGCGAGATGCATGCTGACCTTGCCATTGATGCAATCAACTTCGACCTTGACCAGCCTAACCTGATAAGAAAAGCTCCAGAGACAAACCGGCCGGTAATGCTTGCCACATGTGAATATTTCCATACAAGCCTGCTTCAGCTTGACAGGCCTGTGATAAAGGACTGCAGCATGATTGACTCTTTTATAATATATATTTGTACTGAGAGCATGGTTGTTGTTGACTGTTTCGATCACAGTGAAGAGCTGAGAGCCGGGGAGACAATTCTCATACCTGCCGCTGCCGACAGTGTGACTCTCATTCCCCGGGGAGCGGCCAGATTACTTGAAGTTTATATACCATAAATACACAATTGACATGAAACAATTAGCATCTTTCTTACTGACACTGACATTCCTTATTGCTGTCTCATGCGGAAGCGGCACCGGCGATACCGGAGGGGCAAAGAAAAAAGGAAAACATGAGGCTGATACCGGGTATACCGGTGTAAAGAGCTATTTCAAGGACGACGTAAAGGTCAAGGAGGTTGCATTTGAGAATGGCATCAGGCAGGGACTATCGCGCTCATTCAGCAAATCAGGCATTCTCGAACAGGAGATCATATACGTCAACGGCCAGAAAAACGGAGAGGCAAAATGGTACTACCCTGACGGTAAGCTTTTCAGGGTCACACCATATCTCAATGACACAATCAGCGGATCGCAGATACAGTATTTCAAAAGTGGCCGCATAAAGGCCAGGCTCGATTATGTAGACGGCAGGCGCTTACCCGGACTCGAGGAATTCAATATGGACGGGTCAAAAATAACCGGGTACCCGACTCCACAGTACAGAATAGAAGATCAGTACAAGGAAAGAGGTGTCTGCAAGCTATTCATTGAGATGTCTGACCTGTCTGAGAACGTCAAGTATTACAGAGGCGATTTTGTCGACGGCATGGTCGACCTTAACGTCCTGACACCTCTGCTGCAGACTGCCACTACAGGTTATCTCGATATGAAAAAGACAACGGAACACAATGCAGACTCCGTCACTGTCGTTGCCGCTTATCTGACCGGCTTTGGTAACAGACTGTATTACCGGCTGTCAATACCTTTACCGTATAAAGATTTAAATTAACCAGGCAATGTCACAGATTCTTGTACCGGGCATCAAGCTTACAATTACCAAAACGGTTGGTGAAGGTGACACCGCATCCGTTTATGGTTCAGGTCTCCTTGATGTGCTTTCAACACCGGCAATGATAGCTCTCATGGAGCAGACCGCAATGAAAGCCGTGGAGGCGTGTCTCAACGACGGGGAAGGCACAGTAGGGACTGAGATCTGCGTAAAACACATCAAGGCCACCAAGGTGGGTAAAGGTGTGACATGCACCGCCACTCTGAAAGAGGTGAATGGCAAAAGACTTCTGTTTCATGTCGAAGCGAGCGACGACGACGGAAAGATAGGAGAAGGTCAGCATGAAAGATTTATTATTGAGAACGAAAAGTTCATGGCCAAAATAAAGAAGTAATGATCATCAGATCTGCTTCTTATGTCACCAGCAGCGCAAAGATCAGCCAGTTACCCCCGCCTGACCTTCCTGAGTATGCTTTTATCGGCAGGTCAAACGTAGGCAAGTCGTCTCTTATTAACATGCTGGTGGGAAAGAAAGGCCTTGCCAAAATTTCTGTCAATCCGGGGAAGACCCAAACCATAAATCACTTTCTTATCAATGAGAGCTGGTACCTTGTTGATCTCCCGGGTTACGGCTATGCCCGCCGCTCGCAGAAAATGAGGGAACAGTGGGACAGGCTCTTCAAGTCATATATCACCCTTCGCGAGAACCTGATCTCCCTGTTTGTACTTATAGATGCGCGGCATGAACCCATGCCTTCTGACATGGCCCTGATGGAAAGGCTGGCTCTCAACGGCGTGCCCTTCGCCAGGGTATTCACAAAGACAGATAAGGTCAGTCCGCGTGTGGCACAGAGAACCAGGCTCCTCCATGACACAACGATGCTTGAGAGCTGGGAGAGCCTTCCCCCGACATTCGTCACCTCGGCCATAAAAGGTAACGGCAGGGATGAACTGCTTGATTACATCAGAGAGACCATGATATTTTATGAAAGGGGAAAATGATTGAACCATTAATATTATTTTTGCATCAGCGTTCAGTGAAAACCACCTAACACTTCCCATATGATCGGCAGAGCTCCTTTTAAGATCTTTTCGTGTACATCATCATTAAGCATAGCAGAAAAAATCGCAGATCATCTTGGCATCGAGTTGGGCAAGAGCTCGCTGCTGAGCTTCAGTGACGGAGAGTTTCAGACATGCTTTGATGAATTTGTCAGAGGTTGCCATGTGTTCATCATACAGTCGACCAACCCGCCTGCGGAGAACCTGATGGAGCTTCTCCTGATGATTGATGCAGCCAAGAGGGCCTCGGCTTACAAGGTTAATGCGGTGATCCCCTATTATGGCTATGCCAGGCAGGACCGCAAGGACAGGCCGCGTGTCTCTCTGGGTGCCAAGCTCACTGCCGACCTGCTTACAAAGGCTGGTGTTGACCGCATCATTACAATGGACCTTCACGCTGATCAGATACAGGGCTTCTTCAATGTTCCCGTTGATCACCTGTTCGGCTCGGCGCTCTTTGCACCCTTTATAAAGAACCTGAGGCTGCCTAACCTGACCGTTTCAGCTCCTGACATGGGCGGGTCAAAACGTGCCAACGCCTATGCACGCTACCTTCAATGTGAGATGGTGCTCTGTTACAAGCTGAGAAAGAAACCCAACATAGTGGAGGAAATATCTATCCTGGGTGAGGTTGAAGGGCGTCATGTCGTCATTATTGATGACATGGTTGACACCGCAGGCACCCTGTCCTTCGCTGCCACAATGATGAAAGACCGCGGAGCTCTCAGCGTCAGGGCTGTTGCCACACACCCCGTATTGTCAGGAGACGCCATTGAAAAGATAGACAGCTCACCCCTGGAGGAATTGGTGATCACCGACAGCATACCCCTTACCAGGTACTCACCTAAAATCAAGATCCTGTCCGTTGGCGAAATATTCGGTGAGGCAATAAAAGCTGTTTACACCAACAGTTCAATAAGCACAGGTTTTGTTTTCTAACCTTTTTCGCTATATTTGCAGGCCAAATTTTTAAAAATGTCGAACGTGTAATGGGAGATTGCCCGGCAAGTAATCTTGAGTAGCACAACAAATTAAAGACTGATGAAGACCATTGAGATTAAAGCCGTCTCGCGTAATCATTTCGGGAAAAAGAGTTCAAACGCGTTGCGCGCAGAAAATAATGTTCCCTGCGTAATGTACGGCGGAAAAGAAAACCTGCATTTCTCAGCCCATGAAAACGTGTTCCGCGGACTGATTTATACTCCTGATGTTTTCCTTGTTAACCTTGTTGTTGACGGGAATGAATATAAGGCAATAATGAAAGACCTGCAGTTCCATCCGGTAACTGATAAGCTGCTGCATATTGATTTCATACAGGTAACTGAAGACAAGCCTGTTATCGTTGACATGCCGATCAGGATCACCGGCGAATCTGTTGGCGTAAAAGCTGGCGGCAGACTTAACCTCAAACGCAGGACCCTCAAGATCAAGGGAATGACAAATGACCTGCCTGAACATATCACTGTTGACATCACCAACATTGAGATCGGACAGTCGATCAAGGTTGGTGACCTTGCATACGATAAGCTGGAGATAATTGACAACAAGAAGGCAATGATAGTTGGTGTTGCAGTATCACGTATGGTTCTCAAGGAAGAGGAAGCTGCTCCGGTTGAAGGAGCTGAAGCTCCGGTTGCTGAAGCTGCCGGTTCCGAAAAGGAAGAGGCCGGCAAGAAGGATACCGGGCATAAGGATACCGGGCATAAAGAAGCCGCTCACAAATAGTTAAAGTCTTGAAATACCTTATCGCCGGTCTTGGCAACATAGGCGAAGAGTATAAAAATACACGGCATAATGTCGGGTTTATGGTATTGGATGCGGCCGCAGCTGCATCCAATATCTCTTTTACGGACCGCCGTTACGGTTTTATTTCAGAAATGAGGCACAAAAACGCTTCCGTGATCCTGCTCAAACCATCTACCCTGATGAACCGGAGCGGCAACGCGGTGCGTTACTGGATGCAGAAGGAAAAGATACCACCGGAGAACCTGCTTGTCATAGCCGATGATATAGCCATCCCCACCGGCAGCATGCGCCTCCGGGCAAAGGGAGGTGACGGAGGGCACAATGGCCTTGCAAGCATAAGCGAGATCCTTGGAACAAACGACTATGCCAGATTGCGCATCGGTATCGGTAACAACTTCGGCAGGGGCGGACAAATAGATTATGTTCTTGGTGAATGGACAGAAGAGGAGCTGGCAGTTATTAATAAAAGGCTGACACTCTCGGTTGATATTATCCGCTCATTCGTTACCGCCGGGTGCGAACTCACAATGACAGCTTTTAACAAAGCAGGCAAATTTTCGGCCGATGACAGCACCAACGGGGGAAAGGATCGATAAATTCCTCTGGTCAGTCAGGCTGTATAAATCACGCAGCACTGCTACTGAGGAATGCCGCAAAGGGAGGGTCACAGTGGCCGGCCAGCCTGTCAAACCGGCTCACATGGTCAGCGAGGGAACAACCATACTCGTCAGAAAACCACCTGTGACATATACTTATCTTGTCACTGCCCTGCCCTCAAGCAGGGTGGGCGCCAAACTTGTCAGCGAATACATCACCGATCTCACTCCCGAAGAGGAAAAAAACAGGATCAAACCTGAGAGCGGAAAGTTCTTCGGCTACCGGCCACACGGTACCGGCCGGCCTACAAAAAGAGAAAGGCGTGATATTGAAAACTTCCTGGAATGAATTTTATATCTGCCCTGATGAGGGTGGTATAAATACCTAAAAGTACCCGGTTTCCGTCAAGAATCCCTGATATTGAATTCATGGCGGAAAATCTTTCTTTAACTTAGAGCAGCGTAGTAATTTAGTTTCCGGATTTTTAAGATTTTAGATTACAGGCTTTTCAGCTATGGGCAAGGAAAATATTGAGAAGTATGATCTGTTTTATCTGCTTCTGAAGAAATATGCCGATTTCTGGCACAACAACATCTTTTACCGAAAGGTGATTGCATATGGCAAGGACCATCTTGATTTTTCGGTCCCCACCATCCTGGCACCCAATCATCAGAATGCACTCATGGATGCCCTGGCGATCATCTGCACCCTCGACAGGCAACTGGTTTTTCTTGCCAGGGCTGACATCTTCAGAAAAAAATTTGTCGCCAGCATACTCTATCGTCTCAAAATCCTTCCGGTTTACCGCCTCAGGGACGGTTATGAAAATCTGAAACAGAATGATGATACCTTCCACGACACCCTCAGGGTCATGGAACACCGCAACGGTGTAGTTATTCTTCCTGAAGGAAGTCATGACGTTCACAGAAAACTCCGCCAGTTGAAAAAAGGCATATGCCGCATTGCCTTCCAGACGGCAGAAGCCTCTGACTATAAGAAAGAGATCAATATCGTTCCGGTTGGTCTTGAGTATTCTCATTATTGGCTCTTCAGGCAGGTTCTTACCGTTGTATACGGCCATCCCATTCATGTCTCTGAATACTACGATTCATACAGGCAGAACCCGAACAGGGCAATAGTTGAACTGCGCGACAGGCTCTCATCTGATATGAAGAAGGTAATGGTGCACATCGAGGAAGAACAGGACTATGAAGCCATTAACGAGCTGAGAAGCATCATCAACGAGAAATACAGTGACCGTATAAAATATCCCAAGCTGTTCCGTGACAACAGGCTGATCAGCAAGGTTAACGGGCTGCATCAGAAAGACCCTGATGCATATGCACGGTTATGCAATGACAGTCTTACAGTCAGGGACCTGGCTAAAGAACTGAAGCTGACTTATCGTCACCTTAGAAAGAAAAAGCATCCCCTTGGGTGGCTCCTTCTGTCATGGCTCTTTCTCCTTGCCACCCTGCCGGTCTTTGTGGCTGGAGCTTTGCTGAACATTATCATCTTTAAAGTTTCTGAAATTCAGTCGTTAAAAATAAAAGATCCGGGTTTCATCAGCACGGCAAGATATGGGTTCTTTTTAGGGCTGGGCCTGATACTGGCACCATTGTACCTGATCGTTGCACTGATACTTATCAAACCATGGTGGATGGCCATAGCCACTTTTCTTCTCGTTCCGGTGCTGGGTGTTTTTGCCTGGAACTGGTCTCTTCTTTTCAAAAGAACGGTGGGAGGATTCAGGATCAGAAGACTCCTCAGAACAAAGAACTCTGTCTTTATCAGGCTGCAAAATACTTATAGGAATCTCATTACGACCGTATCAGGACTTTAACCATGAAAGATTTCTTCGCTGATAAGACAGTCTGGATAACAGGAGCCTCCTCAGGAATCGGCGAGGCGCTGGTCAATGCATTCACGATGGGGGGAAGCAGGGTAATTGCCTCATCTAATGATGAAGCCGGGCTGAAGAGAGTGGCTGAGAGCTGCTCTGCGATGAAGGGAAGTATCACTACCTTTCCATTTGATCTGTCGGCGATGACTGGCATTGAAGAAACAGTAGCGGAGATAATACAAAAGGAGGGCAGGATAGATATGCTGCTCAATATAGGCGGGATCAGCCAGAGGGCACTGATAAAAGATACCCCCCTGTGGCTCGACCGCAGGATCATGGAGATAAACTATTTCGGCACAATTGCACTGACGAAGGCTGTACTGCCTTACATGATCAGTAACGGCGGTGGTCATATCGTGGCAACCAGTTCTATATCCGGACGCTTCGGATTTCCTCTCAGATCGGCATATTCAGCATCAAAACAGGCGCTCCACGGTTTCTTTGAAACACTCTTACTGGAACACAAAGATGACAATATCAGGGTGTCAGTGCTTATACCCGGAAGGGTAAGTACCAATATATCACTTCATGCCCTGACATCATCAGGCAAGGAGCACGGCAAACTGGATGAAGGGCTGACCGCTGGCATCACTCCCGGAAAAGCAGCTCAGCAAATCATAAGGGGTATCAGAAGGAACAGAAGAGAGATACTCGTTGGCAGCAGCGAATTGCTGATGCTCAAAATAAGAAAATATATGCCTGCTCTTTTCTTCAGGATTGCCGGCAGGATTAAACCAATGTGACAACAAATAATTTATGAAAGGTTATATAGTAAGCGGGATACAGCAGGTAGGCATAGGTGTGCATGACCTGAAAGAAGCGTGGGAATGGTATATAAAGGTGTTCGGAATGGACTGCCGCATCTTTGAGGAAGAGGCCGAGGCAAAGCTTATGCTGCCTTATACAGGTGGCCAGCCACGCAGCCGACATGCGGTGCTTGCCATAAACCTGCAGAGCGGCGGAGGTTTCGAGGTATGGCAGTACAAGGGAAGAAAGCCTGAGGACCGTGACCGCGAGACAAAGCTGGGAGACACAGGCATTTTTGCATGTAAAATGAAGGTCAGGAACGCAGAGAAAGCCTTGAAACACTTCACTGATACTGATGTTGACGTACTGGGATTACCCACTGTCGATCCCTCAGGCAAAAAGAGCTTTTATGTCAGAGACCCGTTTGGAAATATCTTTCATATTGTGGAAGCCACCGATTGGTTCATGAACCTGAAGAAAGTATCAGGCGGGTCCTACGGGGCGGTAATAGGTGTCACTGATATTGACCGGTCACTTAAAGTTTATTCCGGCATACTGGGATATGACAAGGTAGTATATGACGTCACCGGCACATTTGATGACCTCTCTCCTCTCCCCGGGGGAAGCGGCACCTTCCGGCGTGTTCTATTGTCTCCCGCAAGACCTTTTAACGGCGGCTTTAGCCCTCTTTTCGGACAGAGCACCATCGAACTGATACAGTCGCTGGACAGAAAAGGCACGAAGATCTATGAAGGAAGACTATGGGGTGATCCCGGCTTCATACATTTATGCTATGATATCAGCGGCATGGACAACCTCCGGAAATACTGTGACAACGCAGGATTTCCGTTCAGTGTTGACAGCATGCAAAGCCATGACGGTCAAAGCTTTGATATGGGTGAAGCGGCAGGTCACTTCGCATACATCGAAGACCCTGACGGAACCCTTATCGAGTTCGTTGAGACACACAAGGTGCCTGTTATTAAGTCGCTGGGGTGGTATCTTAACATGAGGAAGAGGGATCCCAATAAACCTCTGCCCTCATGGATGATCAAGACATTAAGGTTCTCAAGGGTGAAGCGGAAAAAAGGTTAAAGGAGAAAGGCTAAAGGCTAAAGTCGGAAGTCGGAAGGTTAAAATCGACAATCGTAAATCGCAATTACTCTGCCAAAGCCTGCACTTCGCGCAGGACACGCATGGAGTTCTTTCCCCAGATCTTTGCAATATCCTCGCTGTTGTATCCTCGCGTGATAAGCTCTTTTGTGATATTCCTCATCTGAGAGACGTCGCGGCAATCATCCAGTTCACCTCCCCCGTCAAAATCGGAGCCTATCCCCACATGATCAATTCCGACAATATCAACGACATGCTGTATATGGTTAACGGCATCGGCGACAGTCGCCAGTTTCTCATATTTATTCCTCAGTGCCTGATACTCATCCCATATCTGCTCCTTCTGATCGTCCGTTGCATCAGGACCAAGGGCTTTCATCCGCTGACGCAGTTCTTTCTCCAGCCTGTCAAATTCAGGGTTCGGCTCGGGCTGTTTAAGATATTCACTCAGCAGGCAGATCTGTATCACCCCTCCGTTTTTCTTTAATGCCTGGAGCATGTCGTCGTTAAGGTTCCTGGGGTTCTCGCATAATGCCCTGCATGATGAATGCGAGGCAATCACCGGCGCCTTCGATGCCCGGAGTACATCATAAAAAGCTTCATCAGAGAGGTGCGATACATCAATAATCATCCCCAGCCTGTTCATCTCCTTCACCACCTCTTCACCGAAAGGAGAAAGGCCGTTATGTTCCGGCCCCAATGGGTCAGTCGAAGAATCACATATATCGTTATTAGCTGAATGACAGAGCGTTATATAGCGAGCTCCAAGATCGTAATATTCTTTTACCCGTGACAGATCCTTGCCAATTGCATAGCCGTTCTCTATTCCGATGAACACAACAACCTTACCCTCAGCTTTGAGCTTGTACGCATCATCAGGGGTGAGTGCCAGGCCTGCCATCTCCGGATAGCGTGCCACATTGCGGTGGATGGAGTCAAATATGCCAAGTGTGGTCAGGTGTTTCTGGTCAAATGTCTCAGGATCCCTGGGCCCCTGGGCGATGAAGATCGCGAAGAACTCAGCATCGAGGCCTCCCTCCTTCATCCTAGGGAAATCAACACAACCCTTTTCATTATTCATGCCAAGGTCGAAACCTGATCTGGCAAGACGCATAGGGGTGTCGCAGTGGGTGTCGACAGTCAGCATGTTCAGGTGCATTTTGTCAGCCTTACGGCTTACCCTTTCTTCCTCTGAGGCACATCCGGTGACCAGGAACAAAGCGATCAGGACTGAGTAGGTAAATTTCATTGCGGTCAGGTTTATTGCAGGCGCTAAGATAAGGATATAACGAGCTGGTTATCATTCCATCAGGGAAGGAAAAATATAAAAAAGGTTAAATCAGTCAGCAAACAACAGTCAGAGTTAACAAACGAACGGATAAACAAACGAATTTTGAAGTAAGAAATGGGTATTAACTGACTATTGCCTGCTGACTGAAAGCAAGACAATAGACACTTTTCAACTTTTCAATCCCCAACTTTTAAATAAGCCGGTACCTTCAGATTTAAGACCTGAAATGAAACAAAAAAAAGCCCCGCCGAAAAAGCGGGGCAGCCATGAAAGGCATCAGCTCCTACGACTATTCACCCGGTACATGCCCAAAAACCTGTCCGCGGATTTCACCGCCGGGATAAAGGGTTGTATGAACGTTTACGTAGGTATTATTAGCCGCCATCAGATCAACCAGGTCAGCCATCTGCCTGCCGGCAAGAATCCCTCTGAAATCTGTCTCTGTAATAATACCTTCATACAGGATTCCATTTGTTGTTCCGGGGATCAGCAAAGAGGGAGGGGCTGACGGATACAGCCATATTACAACAGGGCCGTTTACTCCTTCGACGGCCACATGAATATGCGCCTGGACAATATTTTCAAGGTTAGCTACAATGAGCTTGTAGGACAATTCTTCCCCATCTTTTGAAAGCTGAAAGACTGCCTGACCGGTTGCAAGTGTTTCACGAGGAGGCACTTCCTGTCCACCACTTAGATGCGCCCTGAAATTCAGGACTTTTTGCCCATTAATAGTACCAGGACTAACCTGATTATCAACAGCCAGTTTTGCGGTTGAAGCACTTTTCAGCTGTGGGTCATTCCGGAAATCTGATTCCGATTCCTGCTTATTACATGAAGAAATTAGCAGTAAACCGCCGACAGATAATAAAATCAAACTCTTTTTCATAGTCTTATTGGATTAGAATTAACTTACTGTATGATAACAAGTAAACTTAAATATTGTTCTGAGGAAGAGTCACGGAAAGGATCAATCAGGTTTCCTTGAGCTGGCTGACCTCATGCAGATCAGACAAAAAAAAGCCCCGCCGAAAAAGCGGGGCAGCCATGAAAAGAATGGAAAAATTGCTTTTGGACAGTAAAAAGCAATACCAAAGATAGTAAAAATTGTTTTTTGATCAAAAGGACAAATAATTTTCAGCGTAACACGACACAGCCGGAAGAAAAAGAAGAGATAAGATAAAAATGCTGCGATAATGCAACTTCCGTACCTTTACAGTGTCATTGAGTAATAATGATCTGAGCTTGGCTATACCTGATGTGCATATTCATGATACTCTCATTGAGGAGTGCCGCAGAGGCAGCCGGAAAGCCCAGTTCAGGCTCTATGAACTCTATTCCAAAGCTATGTTCAACGCTGCATACCGTATTGTCAATAACAGGGAAGAAGCAGAGGACATGTTACAGGAAGCTTTTACCGACTGCTTCAGGAGTATAGGGTCATACAGATCTGAATCGACCTTCGGTGCCTGGCTGAAGACGATAGTGATAAACAAATGCATCAACAGGCTGAGGAAGAGAGAGGCGGAGATGGTATATGTGGATGACTACCGGTCCGTTGAAAGACCCGGGGAAGAAGAGGAGGAAGTGGTCTGGCCTGACACATCTGTAATTGCGAAGGCAGCAGAAAAACTTCCTGACGGATACAGGGTAGTGTTCAGCCTTTATCTTCTTGAAGGATATGATCATGCTGAGATATCCCAGATCATGAATATCTCTGAATCAACATCGAAGACCCAATACTTGAGGGCAAAGAACAAACTGAAAAAAATCCTTATAAACATGCAGAAAGATGGATGAGTTCGAAAAACATATTAAGAACGGCCGGGAAGGGATGGATATTCATGATCCTGACCCCGGATTATGGAGCAGGATTGAAGCGGAGCTCCCCCGTCGCGAGCGGCGTATTGGAAGTTATCTCTGGAAGGCAGCCGTTATACTGATAGTTGCAGGAGCAGGCCTTACCGTAATACTCAGGACAATAAATGCACCGGAGAGAAATGATGACCCGGACATCACTGCCGTCAGAGAGACCTATCTGTATTATAACAGCCAGATCAGTTTACTTTATCAGGAGGCCAGACCGCTTCTGACGGACAATCCTGATATCAGCATGGAGCTGAATAGTAGTATGGGGGAGCTTGACAGCCTGTCAGTGGAGATAAGAAAGGATCTCAATGACAACATCGCCAACGAGGAGGTGGTGGAGGCCCTGATCCGGAATTACAGGCTCAGGATTGAGCTGCTGGAAGATATGCTGGTGCTGATGAAAAAGAAAGAGGCAGGAAATAAAAATTATTCAGATCATGAATTATAGAAACCACCTGATTGCATTGATGCTGTCGCTCGGCACCCTGACATTACAGGGGCAGCAGATGACTGACAGCAAGACCTTCATGAAATCATTCAGAGCCGGGAATGATGCTGTCGTCGAGGTGACAAACAAATACGGCAATATTCATATCAGTCACGGCAGGGCCGATTCGATCTCTGTCAGGGTTGAGGTGACCGCCTCAACAGATAAGGAAAGCAAACTCAGTTCGATGATGTCTGATGTTGATATAAGCATAATAATGACCAATGAGACGGTCCGGGCACAAACCACCTTTAACAAAGGCGTCACCCCGTTCCTTGAAAGTTTCAAGGGTCTAACCAGGAATATCATTAACTATGATTCAAGGCTGAAAATCGATTATTTCATCGAGTGCCCGCCATCAACCGTTTTGCGGCTGACTAACAGCTATGGGGACGTTTATATCGGTGATGAGACCCCGGAACTGACACTGAAACTGTCGAACGGCTCGCTCGATGCAGGAGTGATTAAAAATGCCGGGCAGATTGATCTCACCTTCTGCAAAGCCAATGTAAGAAGCATCAGGAAAGGCAAAATCATTTTGTCGTTCAGTGAATTAAGAGCGAAAGAGACAGAGGACATCAAACTCACCTCGGTGTCTTCAAAGGTGTGGATCGACCATTGTGGCACAGTGGATATTGATTCCAAGAGTGACGGCATCAACCTTGGCAGCGTATCTGTCATCACAGGTATAACACACTTCAGTGACATCAATATCGAAAATATAACGAAGGAGCTGAGCGTGGTGATGAAATACGGCAACCTTTCATGCGAGAACGCTGATGAGAAGTTTTCACTTATTGATATCAACTCTTCATACACGGATGTTGATCTTTCCCTGCCGGATAAGGCAAGCTATGACCTGGAGATCCGTCACACCAATGCTTTTGTTTCTCTTTCAGGAATAACGCCTGAGCCCGAGCGCACAACGGTCAATGAAGAAGACCGGATATACATCACCTCAGGCAAGTACGGCCGTACTCCCGGTTCCTCAAGGATCAGGATGGATGCCAACAGAGGCGAGATCCGTATTGTGCAGAACTAGAAGAGACGTCCAGGCTGGGCGTCTCTCTTTCGTTTATTTACATTATTTTTTATGTAAGGTCGATCTCATTACCTTCCCTGTCAAAGAATTCATACTGCAGGAAGTGGTATGAAGGCACAGGCTGAACTTTAATGCTGACGTCGTGCTTCTTGTTGATCTTCCCTATCAGGGTAAAGAGTCCTTCACGGAGGTAAGCTGCAACGAACGGATGTGTACGCAGCATCAGCTTACGGGTCTTCACTTTTTCAAGGATAGATACGAGAGTACGTTCTATCTCATCAGTGAGGAGAATGGTTGATGCCGTTTTACCCGCTCCCCTGCATACGGGGCATTTCTCATCAGTGACGATGGTCATCTCGGGTCTTACCCTCTGCCGGGTTATCTGCATAAGTCCGAACTTACTCAGTGGCAATATATTATGCTTTGCCCTGTCCTCGCTCATCAGGTCCTTCATCTTGTCAAAGAGTGTCTGCCGGTTTTCATTCGACTGCAAATCGATGAAATCGATCACAATTATTCCGCCCATATCTCTCAGGCGCAGTTGTCGTGCGATCTCTCTTGCCGCCTCAAGATTCACAGAAAGAGCATTGGATTCCTGGTCGCTGCCTGTTTTTGACCTGTTACCGCTGTTCACGTCTACCACGTGCAGGGCTTCCGTATGCTCGATTATAAGGTATGAACCGCCCTTGAATGAGATAGTGCGGCCGAAGAGCCCCTTGACCTGCCTGCTAATCTGGAAGTGGTCAAAGATCGGGAACTGCTCCTTATAAACCTTAACTATCTTTTCTTTTTCAGGGGCTATCTCCCTGATGTAGCTTTTTACTTCGCCGGCTATGACTTCATCATCCACGATGACGCTGTTGAAGTCGGCACTGAGAATATCCCTCAGGATGGTCGTTGTACGGTTCATCTCCCCCAACAGCAGCCGCGGCGATTTCACATCCTTGTAAATCGAATAGAGCGCTGTCTCCCATCTGCTGACAAGTTCCTTGAGCTCTGTGTCAAGGGCGGCAACCTTTTTTCCTTCGGCGACAGTGCGTACTATCACACCGTAATTCTTGGGTTTAATGCTCTGTATGAGCAGCTTGAGACGGTTTCGTTCATCGTTGTTCTCTATCTTTGAGGAGACGGAGACCTTGTCTGCAAACGGCATCAGTACCAGGTTACGACCTGCTATGCTTACTTCTGACGCCAGCCTCGGGCCCTTGGTTGAAATGGGCTCCTTGGTTATCTGCACTATCACTGTCTGCCCTGATGTCAGGACATCAGAAATCTTACCCTCCTTGTCGATGTCAGGCTCTGGCTTGTACTTTGACACAGGCGGCATCTTGCCCCTGTTCTGTGTAGCCTGACTATAATACTTGTGAAGGGTCCTGAACTGAGCGCCCAGATCAAGATAGTGCAGGAAAGCATCCTTTTCGAAACCCACATTGATAAACGCTGCATTCAGCCCCGGCATAATCTTCTTTACCTTCCCCAGGTAAATGTCGCCTACAGAGAACTGAATATTGCGTTTTTCCTTATTTAACTCGACAAGCTGCTTATCCTCAAGAAGAGCAATGGATATCTCAGAATCACTTACGCTGATTATTAGATCCTTACTCACATTCTGAAATTTGTTAATTTGCGTATAGCCCTTTAAAAATGCAACTAACCTAAAGACGTCGGGTCTTTAGGTTAGGTTTAAAAAGTATGGACTATGCATTAAATGCTATTTCTTCTTCTTATGCCTGTCTTTCCGCAAACGCTTCTTGCGTTTGTGGGTAGCCATCTTATGCCGTTTTCTCTTTTTCCCGCTTGGCATATTATTACTTCTTAACGTGAGATTTAACCTTGGTTATGAAAGTCTTGGCTGGTTTGAAGGCCGGGATGTTGTGTGCAGGAATAATAATGGTGGTATTCTTGGAGATATTCCTGGCTGTCTTCTTTGCGCGTTTCTTCACAATGAAGCTGCCAAAACCTCTGAGATAAACATTATTGCCGGAAACCATAGAGTCTTTTACTGATTCCATAAATGCCTCAACGGTTTTCTGAACAGTCACTTTCTCAATTCCAGTGTTCTTGGCAATTTCGTTAACAATGTCTGCTTTTGTCATTTTGCAAGAATTTTAAATTCAACAAATTATTTTATGTTCTGTTTTTTCAGTTGTGCAAATATAAAATATTATTTCTCAATTATGATTGAATTATATTTTTTTTCACTCCGAATACTCTGATTTTTTGACAACTATAAAAAATCAGCAGGTAAACGGCATGTTTTTGCCCCGGGCCTGAGCCGGAGACACCAGCCGCGTTGAGCACCTTTAATACTCTCAACAGATTTTTTTGTAACTTTACATTCTTCATGTAATAAGAAATATCATTAAAGTTATGTCATTCAATAAAGTAATACTGGTAGGCAACGTCGGGAAAGACCCTGAGATCAGACGTTTCGAGAATAATATCAAAGCATCGTTTTCACTTGCCACAAGCGAGACATATACTCCCAAGGGAGGTGACAAGGTGACTCAGACCGAATGGCACAATGTTGTGGCATGGAGGCGTCTGGCAGAACTCGCCGAGAATTACATCCGCAAGGGTTCACAGATACTTGTGGAAGGCAAAATTCGCTACCGTTCATACGATGACCGCGATGGCAACAAGAAATATATTGTTGAGATCGAGGCAGACACCATACAGCTCCTCGGACGCAAGCAGGACAGCCAGGGCCAGCAGGCTGGTTCAGGTCAGCAGATGCAAAACAATTCAGGGAGTTATCAAGCCCCGTCACAGCCTTCAGGGCCGTCTGACAACAACATCAGCGAAGATCTTACTGCACGTGAGACAGCTGATGATCTGCCGTTTTAGCTAACCAATAATATTGATTTTGGAGACACTATTGTCATGCTCACATGCAGGTTTGTTTTCACTGACGATTGTCACCGTAGTTGACTTCGCGCTGATAGCCGAGATTATTTTTCTTATACTCCTGATAATAGCGTCTGCTTTTATTTCCGGTTCGGAAGTTGCTTATTTCTCCCTGACACCAAACGATCTGGAGGATCTCCGGCACAGGAAGGGCAAGCGTCCGGCAACCGCACTGCATCTGCTCTCAAAGCCTGACAAACTCCTGGGCACCGTCCTGGTGGCAAACAATATGCTCAATATCGCAATTATTATCCTGGCAGCTTTTATCAGCTCAAGGGTTTTCGATCTGGGCAATAATCCGGTCCTGTCGTTTATCATAGAAGTGGTTGTAATCACTTTCATCCTCCTCCTCTTCTGTGAGGTGATGCCAAAGGTATACGCTTCCAAAAACCAGCTCAGGTTTACATTGATAATGGCTCCTTCACTTGCCGTGGCCACAAGGGTGTTCAAGCCTCTTGCTTCCCTCCTGTCGGTCTCGTCGCACCTGGTCAGGAAAAGCCCAAAGCAAAGGGACGGAAATATCAGCATAAATGATCTCTCAGATGCTCTCGAGCTGACCTCTTCGGAGATAAAGGATGACAAGGAAATACTCAAGGGAATTGTCCGTTTCGGAAACATAAACGTCAGTGCAGTCATGTGTCCGCGCATGGATGTGACTGCGTTGGACATTCACAGGGGTTTCAATTCAATCATGCCAGAGGTGATCGAATCCGAATTCTCCAGGATACCAGTTTACTCCAACTCATTTGACAATATTAAAGGTATACTGTTCATCAAGGACCTGCTGCCACATCTGGGCAAGCCTGACACCTTCAAATGG
Organism: uncultured Bacteroidales bacterium; assembly: GCA_963828395.1. Classification (GTDB taxonomy): domain Bacteria; phylum Bacteroidota; class Bacteroidia; order Bacteroidales; family VadinHA17; genus SR-FBR-E99. The sequence continues at coordinate 708,174 of CAWHED010000005.1, read as the reverse complement.
CAGTCCCTCGTCAGGCCGCCGTACGTTGTTCCCGAGACTAAGAAGATTAGTGAACTGATGAAGGAGTTCCAGGAAAAGAAGATACACATGGCCATCGTGGTTGATGAATACGGAGGTACCAGTGGTATAGTGACTCTTGAGGATGTCCTTGAAGAGATAGTAGGTGATATCACTGATGAGACAGACGAGGAGACCCCTCTCTACAGGGTGACCGGACAGGGGAGCTGGATATTCGATGGCAAGATACTGATGAACGACTTTTACCGCATCACCGGCAGCGACAGTGACCTGTTCGCCGATGTCAGGGGAGACTCGGAGACCCTTGCAGGGCTGCTCCTGGAGCTCCTTGAAGAGATCCCATTAAAAGGCCGTGAAATATCAGCAGCAGGATTTAAATTCACTATTGAAACGGTCGAGAAACGGCGGATAAGGGAGATCCGCGCAGAAAAAAAAGAATCCGGTTTATGAAGTATACAATCCATATCACACTACTCATCGCAGTACTCATCTTAACAGGCTGTGGCCAGCCTTCGGTGCCAAAACCGGCAGGCTATTTCAGGATTGACCTGCCGGAAAAGCAGTACCTCCGCTATGTTTCCCCCTGTTCATATTCGATAGAATATCCTGCATACGGTAAAATCAATGTCCGGCCGGCAACAGCCACCGACACCTGCTGGATGGACATTGAATTTCCCACGCTGAAGGCAAAGGTACACCTCACCTACTTTAATCTTCACGGTGACCTTGCCAGTCTGACAGAATCGTCAAGAGAGCTGGCGTACAAGCATACCATACGGGCGGATGCCATCGAGGAGAAGCTATGGTCAGACGAAACATCCCGCGTTTATGGAATATTGTATGATCTTAAGGGTAACACTGCTTCTGCGGTGCAGTTCTACGCCACTGACAGCACGCAGCACTACCTGCGCGGGTCACTTTATTTCATGGCTCAACCCAATGAAGACTCTCTTTTGCCTGTCATCTCCTTCCTGAGGGATGACATTATCCACCTGATGGAGACACTCACCTGGAGATAAGTATGGGCTGCATTACCAGACACTTTCTGAACAAGGACACCATTATCGGAGTATGGAAGATCGAGGAAGATCTGCCTGCCCTCCTGTCCCTGGTGGAGATGAGTCCTGAAGACAAAAAAAGATACTCTATTTTCAGGAGCACCTCACGCAAGCTGGAGTTCCTGAGTGTCAGGGCCCTGCTCGCAGAGCTGCTGGGAAAGGAAGCAAGGATAGTGTATAATAAGAACAACAAGCCATTCATCAAAGACGGTTCGCATTTCATCAGCATAACGCACTCCAACAAGCTTACGGCAATACTGATCAGCAGGCATGAGAGAGTCGGTATTGACCTGGAATATATGCGTATCAACATAAACGCCTTCTCATCGAAATTCCTTAACAAAAAGGAAAAGATAACACGCAGATGGGCTGACCGCACATATCACCTGTATATCCACTGGTGTGCCAAGGAGTCTATATACAAGATATGCGACAAGGAAGGAATAAACATTGTTCAGGATATTACGATCGAACCTTTTGATGTTCACCCGAACGGAGAGATAAAAGGGTATGTGAAGAATGAGAGGATTAATGATCAGTTCACGCTTTACTACTCCAAATATGACAATTATACAATAGTCTGGACGAAGAAGAAGCATGAAGATTGACATACCCTACAGGAAGAGGAAGGTAGTCGCCCAGCTTATTGATCCTGACAAATACAGTGATGACACACTGATTGCCACGACGAGCAGGGCAGCTGAGGTAAAGGTCGATTTCTTTCTTGCCGGGGGCAGTCTTACCGGCTCGCCTGTCAGTCGCCTGATTGCCAGGTTAAAGCAGCTCTCAGACATACCTGTTGTGCTTTTCCCGGGCAATCTCACCCAGTTAACGGATACTGCAGATGCTGTTTTTCTTCTGTCGCTGATCAGCGGCCGCAATCCTGAGTTGCTTATAGGCAATCATGTGATTGCTGCGCCCTTCCTGAGGCATATAAGAGAAAGTGTCATCGCGGTTGGGTATATCCTGGTTGATTGCGGCGGCCGTACCTCTGTTGAGTATATGAGCCAGACCTCTCCTGTGCCGCGCGACAAGAATGATATTGCAGTGGCTACGGCACTTGCCGGAGAGATGCTGGGCATGAAAGCTATTTACCTTGAAGCCGGAAGCGGTGCCGCCACCCCTGTTGATCCTGCCATGATAAGGGCAGTAAGATCTGAGATAAAAATCCCCCTGATCACAGGCGGGGGACTGAATTCCCCGGAAAAGATAGATGAAGCGTTCTCTGCAGGGGCAGACATGATCGTTATAGGAAACGGATGCGAGCAGAATTCACTGCTTGTCGTTGATGCATGCCTGATACGGGACACTTACAACAGGCGTGCGCTGAGCGTCTGATCTGTTATTTTACATGTACTACCTGAAGAGCTCGTGCAAGGGATCTCCACTGGATGCATTGGGGAGGGGGATCTTACACAAGACGGAAAGTGTTCCGGCTATATCCCTGGTGCTGACACTGCGGGTTACCGATATCTTGCTGGCCGTCCACCCATACCATATCAGCGGCACATGTCCGTCATATTCATATGGTGAGTTATGGCCAGTAACGAAATCAGTCTTTTCCACCCATCCCGGGTTCAGTGCTATCATCACGTCACCGGACCGTTGCGGGCTGTAACTGTTGTTCATCTTCACCAGCAGGCCCCCGGCAAAATCGCTCATCTCAAAGGCTGATGTCGGCACTGCCGTAGCAATACCGGAGAACTGAACCATGAACCTTGCCACCTTCTTCTGGATATCTTCAAGGTTGATATTAGCATCTTCAATCAGCCCCCTGTTGAGGAAGATCTGGTTATCGAAGAAGCCCCTGACCCAGTCCCCCTGTCCATAAATGGCATTGAGGTAACTGCGCAGGAGCTGCAGCGACTGGTTAAGCCGGAAGTATCCCGAGGGTATGCGGCTCTTCTCAAGCACTGCCGGTATCTCTGATACACCGTGCGTCGAGACAAAGTAAACAAGAACGTTTTTCTTGCCCAGGGTCTTGTCTATCTTATCGAGCAGCTTGCTGATATTCCTGTCAAGTCGTGCCAGTGCATCAGAAGCTTCGACGGAGGAAGGTCCGAAACGATGCCCGATATAATCGGTTGCAGAGTAGGTAATTGCAAGAAAGTCAGTAATATCATCCTGACCCAGCTGTTCGTTTTCTATAAGGCGGAGGGCAAGCTCAGTGGTAAAATCATCGGCGAAGGGGGTCTGACGCAGAACGGAATAGTCCCTCGATACATTCAGCAGCTTTCCTGTTGTGGAGAGAGCTTTAAGGTCATATGGAAACCAGGTCTGTTTATTCAGGCCCAGCTCCAGTCCGTTCGAATCAGGCTGGCAGCCCGGGTACAGCAAAGGATCCATCAGGGTATTCCACGACTGGTTCAGGTACTGGCCTGGCATCAGCATGGCATTGAGATCCATAAGCCAGACCGGCAGCTTGTCAGCATAGTAGGTACTGCTCATCCATGTGCCTGTCCGGTCATCATACCAGAACGCTCCGTCGGCGGCATGGCCTGCCGTGAGTATGGCACCCATTTCCTTGATTCCTATGCCGTATATCTTTGAAGCACCGCATGTAGCCATCTGCAGCTCGTCAGCAAAGGTTGATGAGAGCAGGTTGACCGGAGAGAAGAGGCCGGTCTCAAAACTGCCTCCCACAGAACTGGCGTTCAGGTCCTGGACACAGAATATCATTTGATCATTAAAGAGGTGAAACCATGTGTCAGAGGTGATGCCGTGCACTCCGGGAGCAGTGCCGGTAGAGATGGTAGCAAAACCAGGCGCTGCCTGCGTTGAGAGATAATCGAGAGACACATTACGGTAGTAAGTGCCTTCATTGATCATCTTCTTCAGTCCGTTATCAGGCAGGATATCTCTAATGCGCTCCAGCTGATCATACCGCAGCTGCTCAACAATGATCCCTATGACAAGCTTTGGCTTGTCAGGGGGAATATATGCAGACTGTGAGCTGAGAACGGCAGAAACAACAATGAAATATATAATTATTAGTGTCCTTTTCATGGTGGATTAAATCAGATAGTAAACAAGCCCCAAAAATACCTGTTTTGGACTTATCTGCAAGAGCGTGCAGCAAAGATATCAACCAATATCATCCGGATATCAACCGGATAATTATCACCTTCCCCCTTAAAAGCGGCCCGTCAGGGAGTTCTTCTGACTGATATGATGTAGACCCCCTGGGGCTGGTCGCTATAGTCACAGGGGACAGGAATGCCGGACTGTACCGTTGTCTGGTAAGTATCAACTACTGAACCCGATACACTAGTGAGGGTGACAATGATATCTCCTTCTACCGATGCAGGAGGCAATATCATAAATCTACCGGATGAGGGATTGGGATAAATCAGCAGTCCGGATACCGGAGGATCCGGATAAATCACAGGTTCTTCCGGTTCAAGGCTGACATCTGCTGACACAAAAGAATTCCAGCTGACAATTTCATACTCTGCAGAGTAGGCTTTGTAACCCGGACAGGTGAATGTTAGACTGTATGTCCCGGGAGCCAGGTATCTCCGGAATTCACCGGAAAGGGTGTCTGAGTAGACATGTGATGAATCAGAAGTCATGTCCGGTTATAAATACTTTTGCACTCAGAGGATTGCCTGAAGTGGCATCCGTGACAATTCCCCCGACTCCGTAAAGGGCTTCTCCGATATAGCGGAGCAGTGACCTGCTGTTCCAGTTCCACAGAGTTTCGAGGTCAGGGCCCGGGGATTGTTTTGTTTCGTCCATTTCGATTGTCACCTCCCTTCCTCCAAGACTGTATGTAATGAAATCCTGCCTGCCGCCGGTGATGATATACCACACAGAGCCCCTGGTCACACCGTCATCAAGAAGTGTCATATAGCCCGGATCAGAATATATGTGCACCGTGTCTGCATACCGCCGGCTGATATCATAGAACCAGCTGTCGTCAGCATGAAGCCTGGTCCATCTGTCCCAGGGATAGTTTACCACCTCGGCTCCAGAATGAAGATTGACAGAGAGAGCAAACCGGTTTTTCTCCATGAATGATATCATGTCACGTGTCTCCTTTTGCAGAGGAGGAGTTGAGACTGTTTCCGGATCAGGGAAATTCCGATTCAGATCATAACCGTTGCTGTTGGATCTTACCGGGTAGATTATCGTATCATTGTCTCTGTACATTCCGTCAGGATTTGCCATGGGGTTGATCCATATCTCCAGCCCGGAGGTAAGAGATGCAGCAAGACCGCCATTACTGCTTTCTGAAGCAAGGTATTCAGCCAACCGCATGAGCATAACAAATCCTGCCAGTTCGTCGCCGTGAATGGCTGCACTCAGCATCACTGCAGGCTCCTGTTCGTCGGCAGCAGGGTTATCGGATATCTTAAGTGCCAGAATGGCTCTTCCCATGACGCTGAACCCGATAGTGTCAAGCAGGCATAGCTCCGGCCAGGTCTGAGCAATTTTATGCATGATAGTATCATAGTGCTTCCAGGTGGGGTATGTGTGCCACTGCATCGCTTCAGAGACGGAAGTAGCAGTGAAAAAGCCTTTTGTTTCTTCGGGAAGTATTATCTTATAATCTATCCCCGTACTGATAAAATCAGAGACTGTGAGGGGCGAAAGTGTCAGCACAGCCTCCCTGCCGTCGCACGAAGAGACTGAGAAGCGTGTGGCCAGCGCTGACATGGCATCGTACCCGGGATATTCAATCAGTACTTCAGCCTGGCCAAACCTGTTGAGAGCTTCCCTGATGTCATCACCCCTCCCCTGATCCTGACCGTATGCTGTATAATACATCAGAAACATCAGGGCTGCAGATATGACAAACAGGTGTTTCAACAGTCTCGTGATACGTTATACGTTAAATCTTATATTAAGGATATCGCCGTCGGCAACCACGTAGTTTTTTCCCTCAATAAAAAGTTTGCCTGCATCCCTGCATGCATGCTCTGACCCGAGGCTTATGAAATCGTCATATTTCATTACCTCAGCCCTTATGAACCCTCTTTCGAGATCTGAATGGATCACTCCTGCGGCCTGTGGAGCAGTCATGCCGGCAGTAATGGTCCAGGCTCTTATCTCCTTGGGTCCCACGGTAAAGAACGTCATGAGGCTGAGCATGCTATAAGCCGCTCTAACCAGCTTGTTGACACCCGGTTCATTAAGTCCTGCCGCCACCAGGAATTCCATCCTGTCAGCAGGGTCAGAGAGGGTTGCTATCTCCGCCTCCAGCGCGCCGGCGATGACCAGGGGTACTGCGCCCCTGCCTGCAAGGAATGCTGACACCGCTTCAACATACCTGTTGCCGCCTGCAGCCGACTTTTCATCGACATTGCATACATACAGTACTGGCTTCATTGTGAGAAGGAAAATGTCATCTACATACTTTTTCTCTTCAGGCTTCAGATGCAGGCTGACTGCGTTCTGAAAACCCTCGAGGTGCTCTTTGTACCGGTTCAGTATCTCAATGCCGTGCTTTGCCTCCTTGTCGCCTGTTTTGGCTGCACGCTCCAGCCTCTGGAGCTTTTTTTCGACAGATTCAATATCTTTGATCTGGAGCTCAAACTCAACATTCTCAAGATCCCTGACAGGGTCAACCGAGCCGTCAATATGAGGAAGCTTGTCGTCGTCAAAGCACCGCAGGACATGTATAAGCGCATCCGTATTCCTGATCTCGCTGAGTAGCCGGCTGCCTGAGCTGTCACCCTGTCCCTTTACCAGTCCGGGTATGTCGACAATGTCAACGGTTGTATGCACTATACGCTGCGTGGCCTGATGTTTCTCGAGCTCATAGAGACGCTGATCGGGTACCTGTATCACGCCCAGGTTGGCTTTCACTCCCGTGCCGTAAGTGTTTGTTTCACCACGGGTGTTCGAGATACAATTGAAAATGGTTGTCTTACCTACGCTGGTAATCCCTATTATTCCGCATTTTAATGGCATGGGCCTGCTCTGTTTTGGTGCAAAGTTACCAAAATTAGAGGGGCGAACGTTGAAAAATGATCCGGTGGATCATTTTAGTGAGCAGCCAGCTTGCAGCAAAGACGGTTGTGAAAGATGCCGGTCATTTCGGTCAGGAACCATGATGCAGCAGCTGTCACTTTTTGCTATTTTTGATATGAATATTAAACCTTTCCCGATAAAAGACATCTCATTATTAATTACGCCGCTGAAGTGGATGTCACAGATTGCTGAGGATGATATAGAGAAGCTGTTGCGTACGGATGCTGAAAAAGCCTTCCGGATGATGGTTGACAGGTATGGATCAAAGCTGTACTGGCACGTACGCCGTATTGTCATCATTCACGATGACGCTGACGACGCCCTTCAGAACACCTTTATCAATGCCTGGAAAAACCTCGGAGCCTTCAGGAATGAGAGTTCATTATTAACATGGCTCTGGTCAATAGCCACAAACGAAGCGTTCACCCTGATCAGAAAAAGAGAAAAGAACAGAGGGGTATCACTTGACGAACTTGACAGCATCTTCTCGAATTCGATTGAAGGGAGCACATATTTTGACGGTGAAGAGGCGTCCGTGAAACTGCAGAATGCCATTCTCAGGCTACCCGAAAAGCAGCGTATAGTATTTAATATGAAGTACTTCGATGACATGAGTTATGAAGAAATGAGCAAAGCGCTCGGCACCTCAGTAGGAGGATTGAAGGCATCATATCATCATGCAGTAAAAAAAATTGAACAATATTTACAATCAGATTAAACCTCTGCACAGCGCAGACATCTAAAAGTTGTTATGAAAAATGATGATGAAATAAGGAAAAACAATCCCTTTAAAGTTCCGGACGGTTACTTTGAATCACTGACAGAAAGAACAATGTCAGCCATCAGCGCCAGCGAGAAAAAGGGAGAGGAAGAAAAGCATGAAGAGCGACCTGTCCGCAGGCTGCATCTCAGGTCTTTCCTAACCCTGGCTGCCGCCATCACGGCGTTTGCGGTAATGACCGCAATAGCAGTCAGGTCGATCACGGGTAGCAGGCCCGACATGAAGCCTGGTGAAGAAAGTGAGTTTTACGCTGAGCTGGAAGCAGAGGAAATCGATACTTACATGATTGAGAGCGAGTGGAACCGTAAAGAAATATCCGGCACCACGGAAGTGGAAAAAACAGTTTCCGCTGATGTGATCATTGACTACCTGACAATGGAAAATATTGACCTTAATGACATATATGAACTTTTATAAGAACAACATGAAAAAAGTATCTTACATATTGATCTGCCTGATGCTGTCCGCTCCCGGTTTGATTAAAGGACAGGAACAGAGTGACAATGAAAAGCTTACAGCTTACAAGATCGCCTTCTTCACTCAGAGGTTGAATCTCACACCGGCAGAAGCAGAAAAATTCTGGCCGCTTTATAATGACTTCTCAGCGCGGAAGAACAAGCTGCAGATCGACCGTATTTCAATGATACGTTATGCCACGCAGAACGAAGTCAATATGAGTGCCAGCGAACTATCCTCCACTGCAGACAAGCTTACACAGACGTTTATTGATGAAGCCAGCCTGGTTGCGTCTTTCAGCAACGCTCTGAAGGTGGTGCTCTCTCCGGCCAAGATTATCAGGCTTTACCAGATTGAGACCCAGTACAAACAACAACTGCTCAGGGAACTGAACCAGCGGAGACAGGGGAAGGTAACGGGAAAACCGTAATTTCAGGATGCTTTTCCTGACTTGATAAATGCAGGGAGCTCAGACAGCGGCATTGTTGTCTGTGTTCCCGTTTTCATATCCTTAACCGTGGCTTTGCGCCCGGCTATCTCATCACTGCCTGCGATGATCACCCATGGTATTTTCTGTGCATCAGCATAGGAGAACTGCTTCTTCAGTTTTACAGCGTCAGGATAAATCTCTGACGGAATACCCGCCTCGCGCAGGGAACGGATTATCTTCAGCAGTTCCGGCAGTTCTTGACGGCCGAAGTTGACCACCAGTGCTTCTGTAGCTGCACCCGTCTGTTCCGGGAAGATGTTCAGCATGAGCATCACATCATATATTCTGTCCGCGCCGAAAGAGACGCCAACGCCGGAGACGTCCGGCAGGCCAAAAATACCGGTAAGATCATCATACCGTCCACCCCCGCAGACGCTTCCGATTAATGCATCTTCCGCTCTTACCTCAATTATAGCCCCGGTATAGTAATTCAGTCCGCGGGCCAATGAGAGATCCAGCTCCACGGCTGATGCCACCGGCTCCATAGCAAGGTATCCGAAGAGCTCTTCCATCTCGGCAATGCCCTTCAGTCCCTCTTCCGATGAAGCCAGTACTTGCTTCAGCTCCCTGAGCTTTGATGATGTCGGTCCGCTGAGGCTTATCACCGGTTCCAGCTTTGCAACGGCTTCAGGGGAAATGCCGCGCTGGAGAAGCTCCTGTCTGACGCCTTCCTTTCCTATCTTGTCAAGCTTGTCAACTGCCACAGTAATATCGGTTATTCTCTCCTTTTCTCCCGCCATATCTGCTATACCTGCAAGAATCTTGCGGTTATTGACCCTGATTGTCACCCTTATCTTCAGCTCGCCGAATATCCTGTCAATGATCTGTATAAGCTCCAGCTCGTTAAGGAGAGAGTTGCTCCCGATGACATCTACATCGCACTGAAAAAACTCCCTGTATCTTCCCTTCTGCGGCTTGTCAGCCCTCCAGACAGGTTGTATCTGGTATCTTCTGAAAGGAAAGGTGATCTCATCACGATGCTGAACCACGAACCGTGCAAACGGAACGGTAAGATCGTACCTGAGTCCTTTCTCGGATATCTGCTGTGAGATTGCCATACTGCCGGCTGTTGACAGATCTGAGGGATTAATGTTCGCAAGGAAGTCTCCCGAGTTGAGTATTCTGTAAACAAGCCTGTCTCCCTCCTCACCATACTTGCCAAGCAGGGTTGAGAGGTTTTCCATGGCAGGTGTTTCAAGCGGCAGGTAACCGAAAAGGGAGAAGTTCCTCCGGATGGTATCGAAGATAAAATTACGGCGTAGCATCTCTGCCGGAGAGAAGTCACGGGTACCTCTCGGTATGGAAGGTTTCTGGGACATGGCAATTTAATTTCCCAACAAAAATAGGAAAAAATCGCGGCCGGGCGTTAAATCCCGACATGGTATGTCGGTACAGTGAGGAGCCAGCCTGAAGCGCGGGCCCAGCCCAGACTCTTATTGTACAAACGGTATGGAGAGCGGATATTTGAAGACCTCACCTTTTGACGCCTTGATACTTGCCACTATAATACAGACAATCTTGAGAACAATAAGAATTAAAACTATGGGTATGCCGATGATAATAAAACACAGTGGTATTGCAAGTATTGTATAGAGCAGTATTGAGGCCTGGAAATTGAGTGATGATTTTCCGTTTACATCCACCCAGGCCGACTCGTCCTTCCTCGATATCCAGCAGATAAGCGGGCCCAGGATTCCACCGAATGGAAAGAAGTAACCAGCCAATGCGGAAAGGTGGCAGAACATGGCCCAGTCACGTTCCGGCTGTGTGTATGTTTTTATCTCTTCCATAGCTTTTTTCTAAAAGACGGTATCTTAACCGAAATGCTGCATCTTCATCTGAACCACACACACTCCGGTACCAGCTATCATGGCACACAGACAAAGCAGGTCTGAGAGAAGTGACTTTCTCATTTATGATATTATTTTTCTGTCGGAATAAAAACGGGATGCTTTTCGTTATACTTACGCAGATAAACGAACATCATTTTCTTCTGGTTCTTATTGTGCATTGAGACAAATTCCTCGTACAACTCAGGGTCTCTCATAAGCAATGACTCCAGGTTTTCCAGGTCATACTCATATTCCTTGCCTGTCTCAAAATCGATCATAAACATCTCCAGATTGGTTCTTGTCGAATTGCTGTTGTAAGGATAGCCACCGTAAGAGTAAGGGCTATAGTAGTTTGAATACGGACTATATCTTGAATATGGCGAATAGTATGACCCGTAAGGTGAATAAGGATTATAATACCCGTAAGGATTATAGTTCGAAGTGGTGGTGGTTACATCAGCCACGAAGTGGATTATCGATCCGAAGAAGGTGATCCTGTTGTAGTTATCCTGCACCTTGATATAGAGAACACCATTCCTTGCAAAACCCCATATTGATGACTTCTCAATCTCCTGCCTGACGCCCATACCGTCATAAAAATAAATCTTATCTGATGAGAGCACCTGGTCAAAGAAATCCTTGTCGTTATAATCAACTGAGGTAAAGAGTTTTGCCTTTGGAATTGGGCTATTGTTCTTTACCATGTCAAAGTTAAGGTAAATGCCGTCCTTAAACTTGAAGTCGGGCGTATACTGAACAAGGGTATCACCTCCCTGTGCCCGGCCAATGCCGGAGACAAGAAGTACTGCCAACAGTGTCACAACGGCCTTTTTCATTATGCGCTTTTAAATATCTCCCACAAAAATTATACCGTAAGCAAATTTAATCTTTTATAACCACAGAAATCATCCCGGACTCTATCTTTATTGAAATTCATGTATCTTTGAATTCCATATTTGCTACTGCAATATACAACATGTCAATGAGATCAAAACCTGTTGCCATTCCGCAATCAGATCTGATGACCCGACGGACAAGAGATCATATTCTTCTGCCGGTGGCAGTTGCCTTGCTTCTGGTCATCATTGCCATTACCACGGCAATGGCAAGTCTGGTATATATCCCCATGATGGCAGGGGTGTTGTCTGTTGTGCCCCTGATCATTGCGATTATTGGTATACGGAATCTCATCGCCGAGAACAGGACGATCATGAGAGAGCTCTCATCGATTGCTGAGAGGAATGAGGATGTCATCAATTCTTTCTCGCACAAGATCAGGGAACCACTTAATAACCTCGTGCTTCTGGGAAGCATGCTTGGCGAGACGGGCGCATCACCCAAACAGCAGGAGCTGATAGATACCGTCCTCGCTTCAACCGTTACAATGGTGGAGGTGGTTAATGAGCTTACCATGGAAACAGCAGGTAACATGACCTCTGAACCGAGAGGAGAGATACGGTTCAAGCTCGGACCGACCATCCAGGACACCATAGAGTTGATGAAGCTCAACAAGAGACACCTGCAGAGCCTGATAGTCTATGACGACAAGGGTGAAGGAGCAAAGGAATACAATGGTGACCCGATCATCATCAAACAGATACTTATCGATCTCCTGAGCGCTGCCGTCTCGGACACCAACGGTAAGATCACCATCAAAATACAGGTCAGGGAGGCCGGTATTCACAACGGCTTGCAGAAAGTTGAGTTCACACTGTCGTCGAACAACCCTGTGGTATTCATCGGTGAAGGGCGTCAGCCCTTTCCTCTTGCCGGCAGGCTTATACGCAGCAGCGGTGGCAGCTGGCAGGAAACATCTGCCGGCTCAGGCTCATACTTTGCCTTCTTTATCAACCTGCGGCCCAGCATAAAAATTGAGCCTCCGGCAGCTGCCAGCACTCTTATAAAAGGGTTGCCCACAGAAAAGAAGAAGAAAGAGCTGAAGGACCTCAATATTCTCCTCGTTGAAGATAATCCGATCAACCAGCGTATCACCCAGCTTATGCTTGAACCGCTTATAAAGAGCGTCGAGCTGGCACGCAATGGAAAGGAGGCTCTTGATATGTTCGGCACCTCGCGATACGATCTTATCCTGATGGATGTTCAAATGCCGGTGATGAGCGGGCTGATCGCTGCCGAGAAGATTAGGGGCCTGGAGACAAGCACACAGCTTCATGTTCCCATTATAGCCATTACAGCCAACGCCATGCTGGGCGATATGGAACAGTGTCTTGCAGTAGGAATGGATGATTATATCAGCAAACCGATAGACCCCGAACTGCTCATTGAAAAAATCAATGCCCTCATCTGATCTCAGAAGGGTCTGACCCCAAGTATCATCATGTCGTCTATCTGATCGAAATCACCCATCCATGTCGCGATGGTCTCATCCAGAATCCTCTGCTGGTCACCAAGCGGGTACTTGCTTATAGTCAGCAAGATATGCCGCAGTCTCCGGTACATGAACTTTTTGTTGTCGGGGCCGCCGAACTGGTCGGCATAGCCGTCTGAGAAGAGGTAAAGGATGTCACCCTTCTGAAGCGTGAAACTGCTGCGGTTGAATGTGGCCCCGGGAACCGACTGAACAACGTTCTGCTTATCTCCCTTTATCTCAATAAGCTTGTCCCTGCGCACAATATAAACCGGCAGAAACGCCCCTGAGAATTCCATCTGCATCGACTTGCGGTCGATGACGCAGATACTCATCTCAACTCCATCCTTGATAAGGGCTTTGCCGTCCTCCTCCTTGAAAAAGGCTGATTTAAGCTCCCTGTTCAGGGTAAGCAGAATGCCATCGCTCTCTTCGACCTTCATCTCATTAATAATCTTCTGAAGCAATTCAAGTCCTATCATTGACATGAGAGCACCGGGCACGCCGTGGCCGGTACAGTCAGCAGCGGCGATGAAGTATTTTCCGTTTCTTTCACTGATCCAGTAAAAGTCTCCGCTGACGATATGTTGCGGGCGGTAATAGATAAAGTAGTCCGGAAAAACTTTTTTGATATGGTGCTCGGCAGGGAGCAATGCGGTCTGTATCCGCCTGGCATATGTAAGGCTGTCCGTAATGTCCTTGTTCCTCAGTTGAAGCTCCTCCCTCTGAAAATCGATCTCGTCATAGGCAGCCTTCATCTCCCTCAGGTGCTTCCTGGTTCTCAACAGCACCCAGTACTGCAGAACAGCAAGGTAAATCAACGCCGCAACGATGAACACGGCGAATGCATAATTAATGGCCGGATTATCCCTAAGATCCTGAGCCATGGAAAGAACTGCTGCCGGTGTTATGACAGTGTTCAACCCCTGACAGCATTTTCTGGTTCAACGGAGGCCAGCCCCGGCCGGAGCAGGGGCAATACTCTCAGCGAAGGAGATTTGTGGAATTCTCCGATATTATATTCTTTCCACCGCCGGTCAACAAGGTCAATGGTGTTTTTGTCAGAGCATACCACATTCGGCCATTCCCTCGGGAAGGGCGGCAATGAACCCGGTTTAGATGTGGCATCTATGAATATTGCGCCCCCTTCAAGGCGGTAGAAGTCACGTGACGGGTCACTGTTACCGGTAACAAGCCACATAACCATCGATGTATCTTCAGCATCCGTCCCATAATCAACAGCTACAGTCACCGTTCCAGCGTTGGTAAGGGGAGCCTTGAGAGATTTTACCAGGCTCCTCATGTCAAGGCCTTCCGGAGGCTTTTTTATTGTCAGCACCACCACCGGGAGAGACCACTCAGCCATCGTCCTCACGCCGGTGATGACCTCATCTGTGATCTCGGCATCAATCAGCAGCAGAAGGGGTGCTGACCCTCGTGAGGCTGAACGCTCTTCAGGTAGCTTGACAGTAGCGTCGACGCCAAGCTTGCCTCCCATACTGAACCTGTCGGAAGAATGATCAAGGATATCAAGAGGACCGTGAGTGAGCAGGAGGTCAATGTTATTCCTGACATTGCCAAACACGGCTTCCGCCACTCCGCGGTAATCATTTGCCGCTACAGGGCTGCTTACCACGATGATGTACTTGCTGAACATCATCTGGCCTGCCCCGAACAGGGCGTTAAGTACTTTCATTCCCTGCCCGGGGTATGTCTTGTCGATGCTGATAATGACAAGGTTATGCGCCACTCCTTCAGCAGGCATGTGCATGTCTCTTATCTCCGGTGCGATGGCAAGTCTGACCGGTGCAAGGAATATCTTCTCGGTAGCTTTGCTTATCCAGGTGTCCTCCATCGGAGGTACTCCCACTATGGTAGCAGGATAAATGGCATTCTTACGGTGGGTGATGCAGGTGACATGAAAGCGGGGATAGAGGCCGGCCAGAGAATAAAAGCCGGTATGGTCTCCAAAGGGGCCTTCCATTACCAGTTCTTCAGCAGGATCGACATACCCTTCAATGACAAAATCCGAGTCAGCCGGGACCCACAGGTCGTTCGTGAGACATTTGACCATGGTTACCCTGGTGCGACGCAGGAACGCAGCCAGCAGGTACTCATTTATTTCCTCAGGCAAAGGGGCTGTAGCAGCATAAGTATATACAGGGTCACCTCCGAGGGTCACCGTTACCGGCATGCGTTTGCCTTCTTTCTTCCAGGCCTCAAAATGACGCGCACCGGTCTTGTGGCGATGCCAGTGCATTCCTGTTATATCTCTATCCATAACCTGCATGCGATACATGCCGAGGTTGACCTTGCCTGTCAGCGGATGCCGGGTATGCACCAGGGGAAGGGTAATGTACCTGCCGCCGTCATGAGGCCAGCACTTCAGCACAGGCAGAATATTCAGGTCATTAACAGGGACAGTCACCTCCTGACATTCACCCCTGCCTCTCCGTCGACGCGGAGCAAGCTTAAGATAACTCAGGAGGTGTGGCAGGCGTGCGAGCTTTGCTGAAAGCCTGCGAGCCCCGCTCATGGCTTCTGACAGGGCAAGTATTTCCTCTCCTGCATCCTGTAGTGACTTCCTTCCTATGGCAGCAGCCATGCGCTCGTCAGATGCAAAAGCATTTATGAGCAGCGGGAAGCCTGTGCCGGTATCCTCAAAGAGTAAAGCCCTGCCGCGGTTCTTGACCATACGGTCAGCAACCTCGGCAATCTCGAGAACGGGATCAACACGACATTTCACACGGTCAAGGTCGCCATGCGATTCAAGATAGCTTACATACTGAGCCAGGCCGTTAAACGACATTGAGTTGCAGATTTATGCAAAGATAAAACAAAAAAGGGTGTATTAAAAGACACCCCCTCCCTGACTGTTCCGTCAGGGAGGGGGTGGTAACTGCAATCCTCTGTCTCTAAAGATCTATTCGCAACCGTAAACGCCATTATTGCCCAGCTCTTCTTCAATACGAAGCAGCTGATTATATTTGGCAATACGGTCTGTACGGCTCAGGGAGCCTGTCTTGATCTGGCCTGAATTGGTGGCAACCGCTACATCAGCGAGCGTTGTATCTTCAGTCTCACCCGAGCGGTGTGATGTGACCGTGGTATAACCTGCCCTGTGAGCCATCTCAATGCAGTTGAGCGTTTCAGTGAGAGTACCTATCTGGTTCAGCTTGATAAGGATTGAATTTGCACATCCCAATGCAATTCCTTTTTCGAGGTACCGGACATTAGTCACAAAGAGGTCATCTCCCACGATCTGTATTTTTGATCCCAGTTTGTCTGTATGAAGTTTCCATCCATCCCAGTCGTTCTCAGCCATACCATCTTCAATTGAGTCGATAATCGGATATTTCTCAACCAGTGAAGCCAGGTAATCCGACTGCTGTGCCGGTGTAAGCTTCTTTGCTTTTGCTCCTTCGAATTTGGTATAGTCATACTGGCCGTCCTCAAAGAATGAGCTTGCAGCGCAGTCGAGTGCGATTGCGACATCAATACCGGGTTTATATCCGGCAGCGGTGATGGCCTGGATGATGCTTTCGAGGGCATCTTCTGTTCCTTTGAGTGCAGGAGCAAATCCTCCCTCATCACCCACGGCGGTACTGAGGCCTCGTCCTTTTAGCACTTTCTTCAGGGAATGGAACACCTCTGCGCCCATCCTGAGACCTTCTGCGAATGTTGTTGCACCTTTCGGGCGTATCATGAACTCCTGGAATGCTATGGGAGCGTCGGAATGTGCTCCGCCGTTTATAATATTCATCATCGGTACGGGCAGTACGCGTGCGTTGATTCCTCCGATATACCTGTAGAGAGGCAGTCCGTGAAATGCTGCGGCAGCCTTGGCGCAGGCCAGCGAGACGCCCAGGATGGCGTTCGCACCCAGGGTGCTCTTGGTAGGTGTGCCGTCGAGATCGAGCATCTTCTGGTCAATGCCTATCTGGTCGGTGACATCCATACCCATTACCTCTTCCGAGATAATACTGTTAACATTATACACAGCCTTGAGGACTCCTTTACCGAGATAGCGGTTTTTATCACCGTCTCTCAGCTCAAGGGCCTCATTCTCGCCTGTTGACGCTCCGGAAGGCACTGCTGCCCTGCCTGAAGCACCGCTGGCTGTTACCACTTCAACTTCAATTGTTGGATTACCCCTTGAATCGAGGATCTCCCTGGCGTGAACACTAACTATTTGACTCATTGTTTTTTATATTTTATTTGAACAATCTGCAATATATATAAAAAAGGGATATGGTCAGAATGACAATATCCCTTAATCGATCAGCATATTATGCTATTCTTTTGTCTCATTATCAGTTTCCGGAGCCTTTTTCCTGGCTGCCTTTTCAGTTGCTGCGGGTGCGGCAACCTCTTCAGCGGCTTTCTTTTTAGGAGCCCGGCGGCGGCGTGTTGTCTTGGCTTTGGCAGCTTCACCGGCCTGCATGCTTTCGTTGAAATCAACAAGCTCAATAAGGCACATCTCGGCGGCATCTCCAAGGCGGTTTCCCAGCTTAAGTATGCGGGTATAACCGCCGGGGCGGCTTGCTATCTTCGGCGCTACTTCCCTGAACAGTTCCGAAAGGGCACTCTTGTTTTCAAGATAACTGAACACCACTCTGCGTGAGTTGGTTGAATCCTCCTTTGATTTGGTCAGGAGGGGCTCAACATACGACCTCAGTGCACGCGCCTTGGCTACTGAGGTGGTGATACGCTTGTGCAGAATGAGTGATGATGCCATGTTCGCCATCAATGATTTCCTGTCAGCACTCTTTCTTCCAAGATGATTTATAGTTCTTAAATGTCGCATTTCTGTTTATCCTTACCAGTTATTAATCTTTGTCTAGTTTGTACTTTGCCACATCCATACCAAATGAGAGACTCATGGTTTCAAGCAGCTCGTCAAGTTCAGTCAGCGATTTCTTGCCGAAGTTACGGAACTTGAGGAGGTCATTCTTATTGAATTTCACCAGGTCACCGAGAGACTCGACCTCTGCTGCCTTGAGGCAGTTGAGGGCTCTGACGGAAAGGTCAAGGTCAACAAGCTTTGTCTTAAGGAGCTGACGCATGTGAAGGATCTCTTCGTCAAACTCTTCATTTGCCATCTTGTCTTCATAATCGATAGTGATCTTATCTTCCGAGAAAAGCATGAAATGGTAGATCAGTATCTTTGCTGCCTCTTTGAGGGCATCCTTGGGATGAATTGATCCGTCAGTGTTTATCTCAATAATAAGTTTCTCGTAGTCAGTCTTCTGTTCGACCCTGTAGTTCTCAATTGAGTACTTCACATTCCTTATAGGTGTGAAGATGGAGTCTATTGCTATCACTCCGAACTCAGCTTCCGCAGGCTGGTTTTCCTCAGCGGGAACATATCCCCTGCCCTTGCTTATGTTGATCTCCATCTGCAGCTTGACATCCTGTTCCAGCCGGCAGATAACGAGTTCGGGGTTAAGAACCTCAAAGCTGCTAAGGGCATTATTGAGGTCGCCGGCTTTGAAAACTTCCTGGCCGGTTATTTTGACCACTATCTTTTCAGTGTCAACATCCTCAACCATTCGCTTAAAACGAATCTGTTTAAGGTTCAGGATCACTTCAGTGATATCCTCCATGACTCCGGTAATGGTAGAGAATTCATGGTCTACACCCTCTATTTTGACGGTTGTAATTGCAAATCCTTCCAGCGATGAGAGGAGAATTCGTCTTAGAGCATTACCAACGGTTATGCCGTAACCGGGTTCAAGCGGGCGGAATTCAAACTTTCCGTACTGATCGTCCGCTTCAAGTAATATTACTTTGTCAGGTTTCTGGAATGCTAATATGGCCATATGAACAGTATTACTTTATTACTTGGAATATAATTCAACAATAAGCTGTTCCTTTATATCTTCCGGTATTTCAGAACGTTCAGGGACACTCATGTATTTACCTGCCATCTGTGTATCATCCCACTCAAGCCATGCCAGTTTTGAACGGCGGTTTGCACCAAGGCATTCAATGATTGTTTCGAGTGATTTGGATTTTTCGCGGACACCGATAATATCACCGGGGTGCAGTATGAAAGAGGGCACGTTCACCACGTTACCGTTAACGGTAATATGGCGGTGAGACACGAGCTGGCGTGCGGCTGCTCTTGTAGGCGCCACGCCGAGACGATAGACAACGTTATCAATGCGTGATTCGAGCATCTGCAGCAGCACTAATCCGGTGACACCTTTTGCTGAAGATGCTTTCTCAAAGAAATTGCGGAACTGACGTTCAAGAAGACCGTAGAGGTATTTCACCTTCTGCTTCTCGCGCAGCTGAACACCATATTCAGATGTTTTTTTCCTCTTTTTGGTCAGGCCATGCTGTCCGGGGGGAAAGTTTTTACGGTCTAGGTATTTGTCAGGGCCGTAAATGGGCTCTCCGAATTTCCTGGCTATTCTTGATCTGGGTCCTGTATATCTTGCCATTGAATTGAATATTTTTCGTTATAAACAAATGTTATTAAGAACCTGTTAAACCCTCCGGCGTGATGGGGGGCGGCATCCGTTGTGCGGCATAGGTGTGACATCAACAATTTCGGTCACTTCGACTCCGCTGTTGGAGATAGCGCGTATCGCTGATTCACGGCCTGATCCCGGGCCCTTAACATAAACCTTTACCTTACGGAGGCCAAGCTCAAAAGCCAGTTTGGTGCACTCCTCAGCTGCCATCTGCGCGGCATAGGGGGTGTTCTTTTTTGAACCTTTGAAGCCCATCTTTCCGGCTGATGCCCATGAGATGACCTGCCCTGTGCTGTTTGTAAGGCTGATAATTATATTATTGAACGATGAATGGACGTGAGCCTGTCCCACGGGTTCCACCTTTACGACCTTCTTCTTTAACGTCCCAGTCTTCTTTGCCATATGTTAATTATTTAGTAGCTTTTTTCTTGTTAGCAACAGTCTTCTTACGACCTTTACGGGTTCGGGCATTATTCTTTGTGCTCTGCCCTCTGACAGGAAGCCCGATCCTGTGACGGATACCGCGATAGCAGCCTATATCCATCAGTCGTTTAATATTAAGCTGTGTCTCCGAACGAAGCTCACCTTCAAGTTTATAGTTTTCAGAGAGGATCTGACGGATAGTGTTAATGTTATCATCATTCCATTCTTCAACTTTCATGTTCCGATCAACGCCAGCCCTGTCAAGCACTTTCTGTGCTGTGCTGCGTCCTATACCATAGATATAAGTCAGAGCTACTTCGCCCTGCTTATTCCTTGGCAGATCTACGCCATTAATACGTGCCATATACCTCTTTTAATTTGAAGTGCAAAGTTAATTAATTTTATCCCTGCCTCTGCTTGAACTTGGGATTTTTCTTATTTATCACATACAGACGCCCATTCCTCCTTACAATCTTGCAGTCGGCCGAGCGCTTTCTTATTGATGCTCTTACTTTCATCTCAATAGTATTTTCTATTTAAATCTGAATGTTATTCTTCCTTTTGACAGGTCATAGGGTGACATTTCAACCTTCACTTTATCGCCAGGCAGGATCTTGATATAATGCATTCTCATCTTGCCTGAGATATGAGCGGTGATTATATGCCCGTTTTCGAGCTTGACTCTGAACATCGCGTTTGAGAGCGCCTCGATGATCGTTCCGTCAATCTCTATTGATGGTTGTTTGGCCATATGTTTACCTCGTTTGTAATACTTCTTCTATAAACTCAAATGTTGTGAGCAGGTCGGCTTTTCCCTCCCTGACCGCAACAGCGTATTCAAAGTGTGCTGACGGTTTGCCGTCACCTGTCCTGACCGTCCACCCGTCACTGAGAACGGTTGTATGTTTTGTGCCCATGTTGATCATCGGCTCTATGCAGATGACCAGGTTCCTCTCCAGTTGTGCTCCTGTTCCCCTCTTTCCGAAGTTAGGTACTTCAGGTCCTTCATGCAGGTGCTTTCCGATGCCATGTCCCACCAGTGTGCGTACTACCGAATATCCTCCGCTTTCCGCTTTAGACTGCACTGCGTGTGATATGTCACCCAGGCGGTTGCCTGTAACGGCTTCTTTCACCCCGGCATCAAGTGAAGCCCTGGTGTATTCAAGGAGCCGCAGAACCTCAGGCCTGACCTCGCCCACAGCGAATGTGAAAGCGCTGTCACCGTAATAACTGTCGAGTATCACCCCGCAGTCAACCGAAATGATGTCGCCATCCTTAAGGACATATGCTGAGGGTATACCATGAACTACCTCGTCATTGACAGATGTGCAGAGAGTGTTCGGAAAACCGGCATAACCCTTAAAACCGGGCAGCGCACCGTGATCGCGAATGAATGTCTCAGCGATGGTATCGAGCTCCAGGGTGGTAACTCCCGCCCTGATATGTCCGGCTACTTCCGCAAGAGTCTTTGAGACCAGCATATTGCTTGCTCTCAATAACTCTACTTCTGCATCCGTCTTAATATAAATCATCAAAGAACGTAAACCTGTTAAATAGCCGTTGCGGCTCCAGTCCTGCCCTTAACGCGGCCTGACTTCATAAGACCGTCATAGTGACGCATAAGCAGATGGCTTTCGATCTGCTGCAGGGTGTCAAGCACAACGCCCACAAGGATAAGCAGCGAAGTGCCTCCGAAGAACTGTGCAAATTCTGCACTCACACTGAAGTTAACGGCAAAGGCTGGCATGATCGCTATTATTGCCAGGAATATAGACCCCGGCAGTGTTATACGCGACATGATCGTGTCAATAAACTCGACGGTCTTGCGTCCGGGTTTGATGCCGGGAATAAAACCACCGTTTTTCTTCATATCTTCAGCCATCTGCACCGGGTTAATTGTAACTGCGGTGTAGAAATATGTGAATACAATTATCAGGATGGCGGTAACCAGGTTATACCAGAAACCGTACATATTTGAAAATGCAACGACAAAACCTGAACCTGTCTCTCTGAACCCTGCCAGGATAACCGGCAACATCATAATGGCCTGTGCAAAGATGATAGGCATCACACCTGCTGCGTTGACCTTAAGAGGTATATACTGACGAACTCCGCCGTACTGTTTGTTGCCAACTATGCGGCGTGCATACTGAACAGGTATGCGGCGTGTGCCCTGTACAAGAAGTATTGAAGCCAGTATCACTGCAAAAAGGAACACCAGTTCAATCAGGAGAGCAACAAGTCCGCCGGAACCGTTGATACGTGTTCCTGTTTCGAAGACGAATGCTACAGGGAAGCGTGCAATAATACCCACCATGATTATAAGAGAGATACCGTTGCCTATACCCTTGTCGGTTATTCTTTCACCGAGCCACATAACGAATATTGTACCGGCTGTGAGGATGATCACCGAAGACAGAGTAAAGAATGTACCCTGGAGCACAAATGCTTCCGGGGGCAGTACAGCGTGCAGGTTGGCAAGATAGGTAGGAGCCTGGAGGGCAAGTATGATCACAGTGAGGTACCTTGTGTACTGGTTCAGCTTCCGCCTGCCGCTCTCTCCCTCCTTCTGCATCTTCTGGAAATACGGGAAAACGATTCCCAGCAGCTGGATGACGATGGAGGCAGATATATATGGCATGATACCAAGGGCAAAGATGGACGCCTTTGAAAAAGCTCCGCCCGAAAACATATCAAGCAGCCCCATGATTCCGGAAGAGGTCTGACTGCGCAAACCTTCAAGCATTGAAGGGTCTACCCCGGGCAAGGTGATATATTTCCCCAGACGATAAAGGGCTACAATAATCAGGGTATAAAAGATCCTTGCTCTAAGATCCTCTATCTTGAAGATATTTTTTATTGTCTGTATAAATTTCATGCCTTACAGTTTAACTGCGGTTCCCTGATTAGCTTCAATTGCTGCCTGCGCTGATTTGCTGAATGCGTGTGCATGCACCTCAAGCTTGTGCGTGAGGGTGCCGTTACCCAGGATCTTCACCAGGCTGTTTTTGTTTACCAGGCCGGATGTCATCAGTGTCTGAAAATCGATACGATCAGTTTTCAGTCTTGTTGCCAGTTCCTCAAGAGTGCTCAGGTTAATACCTTTATACTCAATGCGGTTGATGTTTTTAAAGCCGGACTTAGGCACTCTTCTCTGGAGGGGCATCTGGCCGCCTTCAAAGCCGATCTTTTTGCTGTATCCGGAGCGTGACTTGGCGCCCTTATGACCGCGTGTTGATGTGCCACCGTGGCCCGAACCCTCACCGCGACCAATGCGCTTATCTCTCTTGATCGATCCCTTGGCAGGTTTTAAATTACTCAAATCCATAGCGAAATATATAATGCTGTTATTACCTTAAATGTTCTCGACCTTCACCAGGTGCTTCAACTTATTGACCATACCCATTATCTGGGGTGTGGCTTCATGCTCAACAGTCTGATGCATTTTTTTTATACCCAGGGCAATAAGAATTCTCTTCTGCCTTTCGGGTTGTCCTATCCCACTTTTGAACTGGGTTATTCTGACTTTTGCCATTACTGAAATATTTCTAACCGTTAAACACTTTCTCCAACGCAACGCCCCTGTTATCAGCCACTGCGCTTGCATCGCGCAGTTCAAGCAATGCAGCTATGGTAGCCTTGACAAGGTTATGGGGGTTTGACGAGCCTTTCGATTTGGCCAGCACGTTCTTCACTCCCACGCTCTCAAGCACGGCGCGCATAGCGCCACCGGCCTTGACACCTGTTCCCTCGGTAGCAGGCTTGATGAAGACATACGCTCCGCCAAACTTGCCATACTGTTCATGAGGTATGGTGCCTTTGTGTACCGGGACCTTTATAAGGTTTTTCTTGGCATCTTCAATCCCTTTGGCAATGGCAGTTGTCACTTCACTTGCCTTACCCAGGCCGTGACCGACAATACCTTTTTCATCGCCGACAACGACGATAGCCGAGAAGCTGAATGTACGTCCGCCCTTGGTTACCTTCGTAACCCTGTTGATGCTTACCAGTCTGTCGGTAAGTTCAAGATCGCTGTTTTTTATTCTCTTAGTTCCGTATGCCATCTGATTAGAATTTTAAGCCGCCTTCGCGAGCTCCGTCAGCTAATGATTTCACTCTGCCGTGATACTGGTAACCGCTCCTGTCAAAGACAACGCTTTCGATGCCTTTCTCTTTGCACACAGCAGCGAAGTGCTTGCCAACGAGGGCTGCCATCTCACTCTTCTTTTTGCCCGTGGCGGAAGCGATCTCCTTCTCTTTTGATGAAGCCGAAGCCAGTGTCACCCGGTTGACGTCGTCAATCGCCTGAACATATATCTGCGTGTTGCTGCGGAACACCGAAAGTCTTGGTCTTTCAGCTGTTCCCTTGATCCTCTTGCGGATCCTCAGTTTGATTTTTACTCTCTTTCCTGTATTTGATACGGCCATGACTTTATAATTTGATCATGTTAAACACCTGCCGATTTACCGGCTTTTCTCCTGAGCTGTTCACCCACGAATTTAATACCCTTGCCTTTATAAGGTTCAGGCGGACGCAAAGATCTGATCTTTGCTGCGATATGGCCAATGAGCTGCTTGTCGATACTTGAAAGGGTAATGACCGGATTACTTCTCTTTTCAGTTTTTGTCTCAACCTTTACTTCCTTCGGCAGTTCCATGACAATATCATGTGAATAGCCAAGGCTCATCTCAAGCTGCTGGCCTTTTGCTTCAGCGCGGTAGCCTACGCCAACGAGCTCAAGGTCCTTCCTGTAGCCTTTAGAAACGCCCACGACCATGTTGTCTATAAGGGCTCTGTAGAGGCCATGAAGCGACTTAAGGCGCTTCTCATCACTGGGTCTTGAAAGAATAACCTCGTTATTCTCAACCTCCACCCTGATGTCACTATCAACCTTCTGTGACAATGTTCCCAGGGGGCCTTTAACACTGACCACGTTAGCGTCATCCACAGATATGGTGACGCCAGATGGCAGGTTTACAGGTAATTTTCCTATTCGTGACATTTAATCTCTCCTCCTGTTTAGTAAACATAACATATAACTTCTCCCCCGACATTTTCCTTCATGGCCTCTTTCTCGGTCATAAGACCCCTGGAGGTTGAAAGGATTGAAATGCCCAGTCCGTTAAGGACTCTTGGGAGTTCATCAACACCTGCGTACTTTCTGAGTCCGGGACGGCTCACCCTCTGTATCGACTTGATAGCCGGCAGCTTGGTCTTGGGATGGTACTTCAGGGCGATCTTTATCTTGCCCTGCAGATCATCATCAATGAACTTATAGCTGAGGATATATCCTTTTTCGAAAAGGATCCTTGTGATGTCCTTTGTCAGACCGCATGCCGGTGTCTCAACAACTTTATGTCCCGCTTTCATGGCATTTCTTACTCTGGTAAGAAAATCTGCTATCGGATCTGTCATTTTGTATACTGATTAATTGTTTATTACTCTGTCGGTGGTTACCAGCTTGCTTTTCTAACGCCTGGAATAAGGCCTTTTGAAGCCATCTCCCTGAAGGTTATCCTGCTGACGCCAAACTGTCTCATGTAGCCTCTTGGTCTTCCGGTCAGCTTGCATCTGTTGCGCAGTCTGATTGAGCTTGAGTTACGGGGAAGCTGGGCCATTGCAATATAATTTCCGTCAGCTTTCAGCGCAGCTCTCCTGGCTGCATACTTCAGTACAAGTTTTGCACGTTTGACCTCACGGGCTTTCATTGATTCCTTAGCCATATTCCGATCTGTTTACTTGTTTTTAAAAGGAAGTCCAAATTCTTTAAGAAGGGCAAACGCCTCTTCGTCGCTCCCGGCGTTCGTCACAAAGGTCATCTGCAGTCCCATGATCTTGGCAATCTTGTCAATATCAATCTCGGGGAAGATGATCTGTTCAGTGATTCCGAGGGTATAGTTCCCGCGGCCATCGAGCTTTGCTCCAACACCCTTGAAGTCGCGTATACGCGGCAGGGCAACGGAGATGAGTTCTCGAGAAACTCATACATCTTGTCCTGGCGCAGTGTAACCATGACACCGATCGGCATTGCCTTTCTCAGTTTGAAGTTTGAGATATCCTTTTTCGAAACTGTCTGAACAGCCTTTTGTCCGGCTATATCAGTCACCTCTTTGAGTCCCATCTCAAGGATCTTCTTATCGGCAATAGCCTGTCCCAGTCCCTGGCTGATAACTATCTTTTCGAGCTTCGGCACCTGCATGACAGTTTTATAGTTAAACTGTTTCATCAGTGCAGGTGTGATCTCGTTCTTATACTTGGTCTTTAATGCAGGCGTGTACATTACTTGATCTCCTCTCCTGATTTTTTTGAATAGCGCACTAGTTTGTTCTTATCATTGAGTTTGCGGCCAATGCGTGTCGGTTTGCCGCTTGTGGGATCTACCACCATGAGGTTGGAAATATGAATGGGGGCTTCTTTTTTAAGAATGCCGCCCTGCGGGGCCTTGGCGTTGGGTTTGGTATGCTTTGATACCATGTTAACTCCTTCTACCAGTGCCTTGTTCTTATCCCTGTTAACTTCAAGGACGCGACCCTTCTGGCCTTTGGACTCACCGGCAATAACAGTCACTGAGTCTCCTTTTTTGATGTGTAATTTCTTCTGCATCGGGTGTCAGTTTAAAAATTATAACACTTCAGGTGCAAGTGAAACGATCTTCATGTACTTGTCGCGCAGTTCCCTGGCGACAGGGCCGAAGATACGTGTGCCGCGAACCTCATCGGTGTTGGTCAGCAAAACAACTGCATTGTCGTCAAAGCGTATATAGGAACCGTCAGCGCGGCGTATCTCCTTCGTTGTTCTTACCACAACTGCCCTGCTCACAGTACCTTTCTTTGCTTCACCGGATGGCAGAGCACTCTTCACGGAGACAACTATCTTGTCGCCTACGCTTGCATACCTTCTCTTGCTTCCGCCGAGAACCCTGATGCAAAGTACCTCTTTGGCACCTGTGTTATCGGCAACGGTCAACCTGCTTTCCTGCTGTATCATAATTACTTAGCTCTTTCGATTATTTCAACCAATCTCCAGGATTTGTTCTTGCTGAGAGGCCTGGTCTCTGCTATGCGAACCGTATCACCTATGTTACATGCGTTCTCTTCATCATGAGCCATGAGCTTTGTCGTTTTGTTGACGAACTTGCCATAAATGGGGTGTTTTACCTTTCTCCTGATGGCAACAACAATAGACTTTTCCATCTTGTTGCTGACGACAACACCTGTACGTTCTTTTCTAAAGATTCCTTTCTTCCATGCTGATAACGGCTATTTTGTTTTCTCAATCATCTCTCTCTTGCACTTCTCTGTCATGAGCCTGGCAATTGTCTTCCTGCTTTCCTTGATCTTCTGGGGATTTTCAAGCGGTGAGATCGCGTGGTTTAATTTCATGCGCACGAGACTGGTCTTCTCATTGTCAATATGTTCGAGAAGCTCCTGGTTGCTTAATTCTTTTATCTCTGAACTCTTCATCACTCTTATTTTTTATTCCTGGATGTAATCACGGCGTACCACGAACCTGGTGGCAACGGGAAGTTTCTGTGCTCCGAGGCGCAGTGCTTCCTTGGCCACATCGAAGGGAACACCTTCAGCTTCAATGACTATTCGTCCCGGTGTAACGGGGACAACGAATCCTTCAGGGGCACCTTTACCTTTACCCATACGAACCTCAGCAGGTTTCTTTGTTATGGGTTTATCAGGGAAGACGCGGATCCAGATCTGTCCTTCACGTTTCATATGACGGGTGACAGCCTGACGTGCAGCCTCCAGCTGACGGCCTGTGAGCCATGCCTCCTCAAGGATTTTGATGCCAAATGATCCGAATGCCAGCTGGTTTCCCCTCTGGGCATTACCTTTCATCATGCCCTTCTGGCTCCTCCTGAATTTGGTCTTCTTCGGTTGTAACATCGCTTAATTATATTATATATTTATTACCTGTCGCGGTTATCTTTTTTATTACCGCTTTTTTTCCTGAAGCCTCCTGCCGGAGCCTTGCCGCCCTTGGCGTTCTTTGCGCCCAGGTTGGGGCTGAGGTCACGCTTGCCGTAGACTTCGCCGTTGCATATCCATACCTTTATACCGATCAGACCTACTTTTGTCAGGGCTTCGCCCAGTGCGTAGTCAATATCTGCACGGAAAGTATGAAGCGGAATTCTTCCATCCTTATATGTCTCATTACGGGCCATTTCAGCTCCGCCGAGTTTGCCTGAAATCACTACCTTGATACCTTCGGCACCCATGCGCATCGTAGAAGCGATTGACATCTTGATAGCGCGGCGGTATGATATCTTGCCCTCCACCTGGCGTGCAATATTACCGGCAACGATAGCGGCGTCAAGCTCCGGACGCTTCACCTCGAAGATGTTTATCTGAACCTCTTTCTTGGTGATCTTCTTGAGCTCTTCCTTCAGTTTGTCGACCTCCTGGCCACCCTTACCGATAATAATACCGGGCCGTGCCGTATTGACCGTGACGGTGATGAGCTTAAGGGTGCGTTCAATGACGATCTTTGAAAGACTGGCTTTTGCGAGCCTGGCGTTCAGGTATTCCCTGATTTTGGTATCTTCAACAAGCTTGCTTGAGAAGTCACTTCCACCGTACCAGTTGGAATCCCATCCTTTGATGATTCCTACTCTGTTGCCTATCGGATTAACTTTTTGTCCCATTTTTTACTCTGAAATTTTTTCAACTTCCTGTTTCCTGCTACCCAGCTCAAGGGTTATATGGTTTGATCTCTTACGGATACGGTAAGCCCTTCCCTGGGGCGCAGTCTGTATCCTGCGCAGGATGCGGCCACCGTCAACCTGTACTTCCTTGACATACAGGTTGCTGTCCTCAAGGCGAGCACCTTCATTCTTTGCCTGCCAGTTGGCTATGGCCGAGAGAAGGAGCTTCTCCACCCTGCGTGAACTTTCTTTGGTACTGAACTTCAGGATATCGAGGGCCCTGTTGACCTCCTGTCCCCTGATCATGTCAGTTACCAGTCTCATCTTACGCGGGGAGGTGGGGACGTTACGCAAAACGGCTCTGGTCCTCTCTTTTACGGCTTCCTTCCTGACGCCGGCGCTAATTCTTTTTCTTGCACCCATTTCTGATAGTTTTTCAGTTATTAAGATACATTACCTTATTTCTGTTTCCCACCATGACCGCGGAAGGTGCGGGTAGGGGCAAACTCACCCAGCTTATGACCAACCATGTTCTCGGTAATGTAAACAGGTATGAACTTGTTTCCGTTATGTACTGCCAGTGTATGACCGACAAAGTCAGGAGAAATAACTGATCTTCTGGACCATGTCTTGATCACTGTCTTCTTTCCGCTATCATTCATTGTGTCCACCTTTTTGCCCAGGTGGGAATCGATGAAGGGGCCCTTTTTAATAGATCTGCTCATCGTATCAGTTATTTTTTCCTTCTTTCAATAATGTGCTTATTCGAATATTTTGTACGGCTTCTTGTCTTGAAGCCTTTGGCAGGCATACCGTTGCGTGAGCGCGGGTGACCACCGGAAGCTTTGCCTTCGCCGCCACCCATGGGGTGATCAACGGGGTTCATTGCTATGCCCCTGGTTCTTGGCCTGCGGCCCAGCCAGCGCTTACGGCCGGCTTTACCCGATCTCTCCTGGGAATGATCAGCATTTGAGACAGTACCAATAGTAGCACGGCAGGTGATGAGCACCATTCTAGTCTCCCCTGAAGGAAGCTTCATAATGGCATACTTGCCTTCACGTGCTGCCAGCTGTGCAAAGGTCCCGGCGCTGCGGGCCATAGCTGCACCCTTACCGGGCTTGAGCTCAATATTATGCACTATCGTTCCAAGCGGAATGTCTGCCAGGAACAGCGTATTCCCTATTTCGGGTGTGGCTGTCTTGCCTGACATAACCGTCTGCCCTACCTTAAGGCCGTTGGGAGCGATAATATATGTCTTCTCGCCGTCAGCGTAGGTGAGAAGGGCGATCCTTGCCGAACGGTTAGGATCATATTCGACTGATGTTACATTAGCGGCTACGCCATCCTTGCTCCTCTGAAAATCAATCACACGGTACATCCTTTTGTGGCCACCGCCAATGTACCTCATAGTCCGCCTGCCGTTAACGTTCCTTCCTCCTGTCTTACTCAGCGGTGCGAGCAAGGATTTCTCCGGCACGTCACGAGTAATCTCCTCGAAGGAGCTCGCAACCTTATGTCTTTGTCCTGGTGTTACAGGTTTGATCTTTCTGACTGCCATATTCTGTTATATGTTGCTGTAAAAATCAATCGTCTCCCCCTTGGCGAGCGTGACAATAGCTTTCTTCGTAGCTGCTGTCCGGCCGGCCATTACACCTGATTTGGTGTAACGCGACTTGGTCTTGCCACCATAGTTGATGGTGTTCACTGTTTCAACATTCACGCCATAAAGCTCTTCAACTGCCTTTCTTATCTGCAGCTTGTTAGCTTTCCGTGAAACCAGAAAACCATACCGGTTGAACTTTTCGCCCTGACTGGTCATTTTCTCGGTCACTATGGGTTTAAGTAATATTTCCATATCTCAATTCCCTGGTTTTAAAAAGTTGACTGTAAAACATCAACTGCGCTCTCGGTTAACACAAGAGTTGAAGCCTTCATAATGTTGTAAGTATTTAAATCACTGATCGTTACAACTTCAACTCCCTGTAAATTTCGAGATGACAAATATATGTTTTTATTTTCTTCCGGTAAAACAAAAAGGGATTTTTTATTCATTATGTTGAGGTTTGTGCTCATACCCGCCATTTTTGACGTCTTCGGAGCTTCAAATGAAAAGTCCTCAAGAATGATAATTTTATTCTCTTTTGCCTTGTAAGACAGTGCTGATTTTCTTGCAAGCTGTTTTACCTTTTTATTGAGTTTGAACCCGTAAAATCTTGGTCTGGGGCCGAATATACGTCCGCCACCGCGGAATTCAGGGTTCTTTATGCTTCCGAAACGCGCTGTTCCGGTGCCTTTCTGTCTCTTGAGCTTGCGTGTGCTGCCCATGATCTCATTGCGTTCCTTTGACTTGGCGGTACCCTGTCTTTTGTTGGCAAGATACTGTTTGGTGTCAAGGTAGATTGCATGATCGTTTGGTTCGATGCCGAAGATGGTGTCATTGAGATTGACTTTTCTTCCGGTCTCTTTACCCTCTATGTTTATTACTGCAACTTCCATCACTTTGTTATTATTACGTAACCACCTTTAGGACCGGGGACGGCTCCCTTAACAAGCAGAAGGTTTGATTCGGGGAAGATTTTAACGACCCTCAGCTCCGTTTCCTGTTGTTTTCCTCCCGTACGGCCTGCCATACGCATTCCTGGCATAACCCTTGAAGGCCATGATGAGGCGCCCACTGAACCGGGAGCCCTGAGTCTGTCATGCTGGCCGTGGGTTGTTCCGCCCACACCGCTGAAGCCATGACGTTTGATAACGCCCTGGAAGCCCTTGCCTTTGGTCCATCCTCTGACATCAAGGTATGTATCATCATTGAAGAGATCCACGGTGATTACATCGCCTCTCTTGTATTTTCCTTCTTCGAACCCCGAGAACTCAGCAGCTTTCCTCTTGGGTGCTGTGCCGGCCTGTTTGAAATGTCCTATTTCAGCCTTGTTGCTTGCTTTTTCCTTCTTATCGTCAAAGCTGAGCTGCAATGCTGCATATCCGTCAGTCTCTTTGGTCTTGACCTGTGATACAACACACGGGCCTACTTCCAGGACTGTACACGGGAGGCTCTTTCCGTTTTCATCGAAAACGGTTGTCATCCCAACTTTTTTTCCTATTAATCCCTGCATAATTCAGTATTTTACCGGTTTCACACTTTGATTTCAACTTCGACACCGCTCGGCAGCTCAAGCTTCATGAGAGCATCAATGGTTTTGGGTGTCGAGCTGTAAATATCAAGCAGGCGCTTGTATGAAGACAGTTCGAACTGCTCCCTGGCTTTTTTGTTTACGAACGGAGAACGGAGTACCGTATAAATTTTCTTATGGGTAGGCAGCGGGATAGGGCCGCTAACGACTGCACCCGTCGATTTCACAGTCTTAACGATCTTTTCTGCCGATTTATCGACAAGGTTATGATCATAAGACTTGAGTTTGATGCGGATTTTCTGACTCATCTTTAAAGAATTTTTCCTGTTGTTACTTCAATAATTTTCTTCGATAATTCTGCAGGCACCTGTTCAAAATGCGAGAACTCCATTGTTGAAGTTGCTCTTCCTGAGGTAAGGGTACGGAGTACTGTAACATATCCGAAGTTTTCTGCCAGAGGTACTTTTGCTTTTATGACCCTTGCACCTGCTTTCGATTCCATACCTTCCACCTTGCCCCTGCGCTTGTTAAAGTCGCCGACCACGTCGCCCACGTATTCTTCGGGGGTGACCACTTCGGCAGACATTATCGGTTCAAGGAGCACAGGATGGCATTTTGAAGCCGCATGGCGGAATGCCTGTCTTGCTGCTATCTCGAACGAAAGCAAATCGGAGTCGACCGGATGGTACGAACCGTCCTTGAGGACAACCTTGAGGCTCTCAAGGGGGAAGCCGGCCATAGGGCCGTTTTGCATAGCCTCGCGGAATCCTTTCTCCACAGCCGGGATATATTCCCGGGGCACCCTGCCTCCCTTGATTTCATTCACAAAGGTCAGACCCGGAACACTGTCATCGGCCGGCATAAGCTCAACGGTAATATCCGCGAATTTACCCCTGCCGCCTGTTTGTTTCTTGAATAACTCCCTGTGAGTGTATGATGCAGTGATTGCCTCCTTATATGCAACCTGTGGTCTCCCCTGGTTGCATTCAACACCAAATTCTCTCTTAAGGCGGTCAATGAGAATTTCAAGGTGAAGCTCTCCCATACCGCTTATTACTGTCTGCCCGCTGTCGGGGTCAGTCCTGACCTGGAAAGTGGGATCCTCCTCAGCCAGTTTGCCGAGCGCCATTCCCAGCTTGTCGATATCAGACTGTGTCTTAGGTTCAATGGCTATTCCTATCACCGGTTCCGGGAACACCATTGATTCCAGTACTATCGGTTTATGAATGGCACAGAGAGTATCGCCTGTTTTAATGTCTTTGAACCCCACTCCGGCGCATATATCTCCTGCGGTGACGCTATCGACTGGGTTTTGTTTGTTTGCATGCATCTGGAAGAGGCGGTTCATCCTCTCCCGCTTGCCAGTCCTGATATTCAATACTGTGTCGCCAGCATTGATTGTGCCTGAATAGACTCTCATGAAGACGAGCCGTCCGACGTACGGGTCGGTAGCAATCTTAAAGGCGAGAGCCGCGAAGGGTTCTTCAGCATCAGGCTGGCGGGTAATCTCCTTGTCATCACGGGGATCTTTACCTTTAACGGCACCCACATCAACAGGTGATGGCAGGTATGCCACCACACCGTTAAGGAGACGCTGTACGCCTTTGTTCTTGAATGCTGCCCCGCAGAAGACAGGAACTATCACGCCCTCAATGGTTTCGCGGCGCAACACAGGCATCAACTCTTCTTCTGATATGCTTGCATGATCTTCGAGGTACCGTTCAAGGATGGTATCATCCATTTCAGCACATGCTTCCACCAGCTTCATTCTCCACTCCTCAGCTTCCCCGATCATGTCTTCAGGTATTTCCTGCACTGTGAAGTTGACCAGGGGATCTTCGCTATCCTCGAACATGATTGCTTTCATCTCCAGCAGGTCTATGAGCCCGATGAACTTATCTTCAGAGCCGATTGGTATCTGAACGGGTACCGGGTGGGCCGCCAGCTTATCTATCATCTGCTGTACCACGCCATGAAAGTCGGCACCGGAGCGGTCCATCTTATTCACGAAGGCTATGCGCGGCACCCTGTACTTGTCTGCCTGCCTCCAGACTGTCTCCGATTGCGGTTCAACACCTCCTACGGCGCAGAAAACAGCAACAGCACCGTCAAGGACCCTGAGCGATCTCTCTACCTCAACGGTGAAATCGACGTGACCCGGGGTGTCAATAAGATTGATCTTGTAAAGCTCATCCCTGTATTTCCAGAATGTGGTTGTTGCAGCAGATGTAATGGTGATCCCTCTCTCCTGTTCCTGCACCATCCAGTCCATAGTGGCATTCCCGCTATCGACTTCGCCGATACGATGGACACGACCCGTATAATACAGTATGCGCTCGGAAGTAGTTGTCTTCCCGGCATCTATATGGGCCATAATGCCAATATTCCTGGTATATCTGAGATCGTTACTCATCTTTAACTGCTGATTGTTTCCCACGATTCCGTCCGGATCAGAATCTGAAGTGAGCGAAGGCCTTGTTGGCTTCGGCCATACGATGGGTATCCTCTTTTTTCTTATAGGCTCCGCCTTCATTGTTATAAGCAGCCATCACTTCGGCGGCAAGTTTCTCGGCCATGCTGTGGCCGGTACGTTTACGCGCGAACAAAATGAGGTTTTTCATGCTCAGGCTGACTTTACGGTCAGGCCGTATCTCGAGGGGTACCTGGAATGTGGCACCGCCTACCCTGCGGCTTTTTACCTCGACATGAGGAGTGATATTGTCAAGAGCCTGCTTCCAGATCTCCAGGGGAGATTTCTCAGCGGCCTTCATCTTGTCACCCACGATATCGAGTGAGTCGTAGAAAATCCTGAAGGCAACGGTCTTCTTACCACTGAACATCAGATTATTGATGAACCGGGTAACATACGGATCGTTGAATTTCGGGTCCGGTAATAGGATCCTCTTCTTTGGTTTAGCCTTTCTCATATTGTGAATCCTTTAACTGTTACTTCTTTGGTCTTTTTGTTCCGTATTTTGATCTTCTCTGCATACGGCCATCGACGCCTGAGGTGTCAAGTGCGCCACGGACAAGGTGATAACGGACACCAGGGAGGTCTTTTACCCTGCCGCCCCTGATAAGTACTATAGAGTGCTCCTGCAGGTTATGTCCTTCACCCGGAATATAGGCGTTGACCTCCTTCTGGTTCGTAAGCCTTACCCTGGCAACTTTTCTCATGGCTGAGTTAGGTTTCTTTGGCGTGGTAGTATATACACGGACACATACTCCCCTGCGCTGCGGGCATGAATCAAGGGCAGGTGCTTTGCTCTTGTCAACCAGCTTCTTGCGGCCTTTTCTAACTAACTGCTGAATTGTTGGCATAATTCTTTTTTAATTAATTTCCTTTTAAAGTTTGATCTGCAATAATTATTTCATATCTCTCAAAATGCAGTAATACACTGCCTGAATTTCACGTAAATTACCCCAATCATTGCAGCGGCAACAAGCCGCCACAGTGCCACAGGGCAAAGTTTTCTGAAGATGTAACTTATGGTTTGTAAGTTAATTACAGGATTTTCTTCCCGACTTCTCTTCTGGATCTCTTTTGTAAACTTACGTTTGGAAAGAGAGACCGGTACTCCTGTTTTTCAAAAAACCGCTGCAAAGTAAATAAATATTTTTCAAACAAAGGCAACTTTTATGTACTCTTTTGGAAAATTGTTATTTTTGCGCTCCCACCGAGACGAATATACATATATAATATAATAACAAGCCGCAGATGAAGACATACTCAACAGACCACATCCGAAACATTGCTCTGCTGGGGAACTCAGGCTCAGGTAAGACAACCCTCGCAGAAGCAATGCTTTTCAACGGTGGTGTCATCGAGAGACGGGGTACCGTAGAAGCAAAAAACACTGTATCCGACTATAAGCCTATAGAACAGGAAAACCGTAACTCAATATATTCCGCTGTTCTCTACACCGAGGTCAAGGACAAAAAAATAAATATTATTGATACTCCGGGGCTGGATGACTTTTCGGGCGGTGTTATCTCATCGATGTATGCTGCTGATACTGTTTTGCTTTCAATAAATGTCCAGAATGGCGTTGAGGTAGGCACCGAGATCCATTTCAGGCATGCCGACAAGTTCCACAAACCGCTCATCTTAGTAGTGAACGGTCTTGACCATGAGAAGGCCAACTTTGAGAAAACAATGGAGATGCTTCATGACCGTTTCGGCAACAATGTCACAATAGCACAGTTCCCGGTCAATGAGGGCCTTGGCTTCAACACAATTGTTGATGTCATCAGCATGAAGATGCTGCGTTACGGCAAGGACAGCGGCAAAGCTGAGATACTTGACATACCTGCTGACCATAAGGACAGAGCTGAAGAGCTCCATGCCATCCTGACAGAAAAGGTTGCAGAGAGCGATGAATCACTGATGGAACTCTTTTTTGCAAACGACAAACTGACAGAAGAGGAGATCAATAAAGGTATGCGGGCAGGATTGCTGAAGAGAGGCATTTTCCCCGTCTTCTGCGTGTCGTCAAAAGGCAACATCGGTGTTGACAGGCTGCTTGACTTTATTGCCTTCGCAGCACCGGCACCGTCTGAGTTACCTGCCCCGAAAAACTCAAAGGGTGCCGAGGTTAAATGCTCTGTCTCCGGTCCGGCATCTGTGTTCATCTTCAAGACAACCGTCGAGGAGCACATAGGCGAGGTCAACTACTTCAGGGTAATGTCAGGCAAGATCACAGAGAATCTTGATGTCATCAATACAAGCAACGGAACAAAGGAACGACTCTCGCAGATCTTTGTCTGTGCAGGCAAGAACCGCACGCGTGTGCCCGAGATACAGGCAGGTGACATAGGTGGGTTCGTCAAGCTCAAGAACACTAAGACCAACCACACCCTGAATGCCCCGGGCAACGACTGGACCTTTGAGCCTATGATGTTCCCTGCACCGAAGTACCGCACCGCCATCAAGCCTGTAAGTGAGAGCGATGAGGAGAAGATGGGCGAGGCACTCAACCGTATGCACCAGGAAGATCCGACAATTATTGTGGAGTACTCCAAGGAACTGAAACAGATCATTATCCACGGTCAGGGTGAATATCACCTCAATATCCTGAAATGGCATCTTGACAATTTATACAAGTTAGAGACACAGTATATTGCACCCAAGATCCCCTACCGTGAGACCATCACCAAGTCTGCACAGGCTGACTACAGGCATAAGAAGCAGTCGGGCGGTGCCGGACAGTTCGGTGAGGTTCATATGATAATTGAGCCCTATGAAGAAGGTTCTGAAGCCAAGTCGATGATGAAGATTGCCGGCAAGGAGATCAAGCTGGCGAACCGTGACAAGCAGGAGATCGACCTTCCGTGGGGAGGCAAACTCATTTATATGAACTGCATCGTCGGTGGATCCATTGACGCACGTTTCATGCCCGCAATACTGAAAGGTATCATGGAAAAAATGGAGGTTGGTCCGCTCACCGGCTCTTATGCCCGTGACATCAGGGTCTATGTTTATGACGGCAAGATGCACCCGGTGGACTCCAATGAAATATCGTTCCGTCTGGCAGGACGAAATGCATTCAGCACTGCCTTCAAGAACGCCAGTCCGAAGATCCTTGAGCCGGTCTATGATGTTGAGATCATGGTTCCCGGCGACCGTATGGGTGATGTCATCAGCGACCTCCAGGGCCGTCGCGGCCTGGTGCTCGGCATGGCAAGTGAAAAGGGCTTCGAGATCATCAAGGCCAAGGTTCCCCTTGCCGAGATGAACAGGTATTCCACCGCATTAAGTTCCCTCACGGGAGGCCGTGCAATGTATTCGATGAAGTTTGCCGAGTACACGCAGGTGCCTGGTGAAGTTCAGGATGCTGTCATCAAGGCATACGCCGGGGAAGAAGAAGAGGAATAGGATCAGGACCACAAAAATCCCATACATATTCAAGCATCGTAGAGACAGGTCTGAGACCTGTCTTTACATTTTTATTGGGATACGCTTCTGGTTATTTTACCCGGCTCCGGGAAGCGGAAAGGATTTGCCACCTTGCCGGTGCTTCCGTCGGAATAATGGAACAGCAGGGTGTCAGTGTTCAGGTAACCGAAAATATTCTCCGGTGTAGTGAGCGAATCAACGTACCAAACCGTTGCCTGCTCCTCGTTATCCTGACCGAGCGATGTCTCAAACCCAACCACACCCTTGTCATTCGAGAGATGGCTGATGAGGTAGTTGTACCTGGCTTTATATTCGGCGTTTGCTCCAACGGGAAGGACATAACCGCTCAGAACGTCCGGAGTGTAACCGGAATAGCCGTTAAACATGGAGGAGGTGGGTGTGAACATCTGCCGGACATAATCCTCCTTCGAAATCCTCACAGCCGGTTCACTAAAGGTAACAACCCTGTAAGGCAGCCTGACATTGAATTCATTACCGGCCGAGGTGAAGCTGAGCTTCTTTGATTCTATAACGCGTATAAGAGTCTCCCTGTCGGGTTCACTTCCGGCCGGGAAATATATGCGTACTGTCACCGGGCAGGCAAAATCGCTCTGATAACCGTACGCATCTGTCTTCTGGTCAAGAAGATGCTGCAGGTAAATTGCATCCAGCGGATCAAAAAACTTATCTATTGTAAGAGTATAGTATGCCAATTCATCAACTTCCGCGGTCACCGGTTTAATTGTTTTCTTCACAGGCACGAAAAGAAGCTCCTGCAGCTTCACATCGTCATACATTACAGTATCATAAAGGATATGCACTGTGTGGCTTGCCACGTATGTCGATACGCCGTAAACTCCTTCAACCTGCCTC
The DNA here is from genome assembly GCA_963828395.1 of uncultured Bacteroidales bacterium. Lineage (GTDB taxonomy): Bacteria > Bacteroidota > Bacteroidia > Bacteroidales > VadinHA17 > SR-FBR-E99. The sequence goes on along the minus strand of CAWHED010000005.1, from coordinate 669,733 downwards.
ATCTGGTTGGCAAAGGCGGTTGAACTGCCGAAGCATTTTATATTTTTCAGTCCGCTCATCTCAAAGACACCTGCACTTTCAACCTGCTCATGAGTTCCCCACTTCTGGTTTATTGTCGGCAATTCAAATAATGTACCTGCGGTGACCCCGAGTATGATAAGAGCTCCCAGAACAACGGCCGGGAGCCATTTCATGTTCCGTTTGTTGATCTGCAGTGTATCTTTTACAGGGCATTCATACAGGCAGTCTCCGCAAAGGGTACAGTCTGTATGTGTGACTTTCACGGAATGTGCAACATCAATTCCCTGGGGACATTTCTCCGAACAGAGGCCGCAGTCAGTACACGTCTCAGTATCGCGTGTGATATGCACCAGTGAAGGTTTCACCCGGGTCATGCGTGCCACCTCCAGGATATAACCTCCCGCGCAGATGACCAGGAGAGGATAGATGTAAGGTATCTTCAGTCCGGCAAGAAGCAGGATAACATAAATGCCAGGCACACCGGCAAACCACCAGGTGAATTTAAAAATTATTGAGAGTGCTCCCAGCGGGCACAGGTAACGGCACCAGAATAACCTGAAGAAGAGTGAACCGATGATCAGGGCTCCGATTGCTATCAGCGCCCAGAGCAGAACCACATCGGTATTGAAACCTGATACAGCAGCATAATAAGGATCAAACTTCTTGCAGAAAAGCTCACTTGTCCTGAGAGTAAAATAAAATGTTATGAAGAGAAGAGCATACTTCAGAAAACGAAGTGCATAATCAGCATAACCTTTAAGAGTGATCCTGACTTTCATCCTGTTGCCCAGTTTCCCGATCCATTCGCTTATTGTTCCAAGAGGGCAGATATAACCGCAGAAAAGTCTTGAGAAAAGGACAATGCCAATAAACAATGCCACCCCCATCATTATCTGTGTGCTTGTCATCGCGCACGAAAGAGAATCCATGGTAAGGTAACTTCCCAGGGCCTGCAGTCCGCCGAGCGGACAGTAAGCTTCAAAATCCGGAGCATATGCTTTGTCGGCCAGGATACGGAAGCCCATGAATAACAGGATGCCGATAATGGCAAATTGATAAATCAGCTTGTACCAGTTTTGTTTCTTCATGCCCAGGATCATTGATGGCGTTCAAATATATCATTTTTGATGAATTCAAATAATGATATAAAACAGCAGCGACGCACTGGTCGGGCGTCGCTACTGGAATTAAATACCGGATACCTGAAACAGGTCAGACCGCCTGTTCAATATTCCACACGAATGCCCTGATACCAACCTCCTCGTTTATTGCGTCGATGCGTTTCACTGCCTCGAGAAGGTTTGGGACTTTTTCGGCTTCAACAAATGTAAGTGTCACGCCGTTTATCTCCGGCCAGGTATGTGTGCCCATGTGCGGCACACCATTAAATGATCCGACTCCTTCGACATTGTCCCACTGGGTGTACCCCCTGATACCGAAGTGTTCAAGAGTGTACTCGATCTTTTCGGTCAGGGCGAGATTGTATATTATCATTACTGCTTTCATGTGTTTATAGTTTTATTTTAAAGGTCACATGGAACTCACATGTTTATAAAATAATTTATTTTCTAATTGCTTTATAAAAACATGTGGGTTTCATATTTATTCTTTTACAGATTTTTCTTGTATGTCATCAAGGAATTTCATATCCTTAAAAGCCGCCGTATGCTTTTTGTCCCTCTCACCCCTGCGTGCCATAAGCACGTAACCGACAGGTACGATAATAAGTGTCACAAGGGTTGAGAAGACAAGGCCACCGATAACTGCGATACCCATTGGTTGCCACAGTTCAGAACCCTCTCCGGGGTTTATTGCCAGCGGGAGCATAGCAAGTATAGTCGTTGCAGAAGTCATAAGAACAGGTCTGAGCCTTGAACGCCCCGAAACGACTACGGCATTGTATAATTCCACGCCGCGGTCACGTGTAAGGTTGATGAAGTCGACAAGCACAATTGCGTTCTTGACAACGATACCAATCAGCATTATTGCTCCGATGGCAGCTATCATGCTGAGGCTTGCGCCGGAAATGAAGAGCGCGATGGCCACTCCCGAGAAAGCAAAAGGTATTGACAGCATTATTATCAAAGGCATCTTGAGAGATTCAAACTGTGAGGCCATGACCAGGTAGACAAGAATCAGCGACACTACCATCAGCAGGCCTATATCCATGAATGATTCCTGCATGTCTTCGTAAGATCCCGAGATGCTGACTGTGACGCCGGTGGGTATTGCCACCTGGTCAAGCTCTTTTTGTATGTCAGCCACAATCTGGTTCAGAGGTCTCTTGTATGGAGTAACTGAGACAGTAACAATGCGTTCTTTGCGTTTTCTTTCAATGTTCGGCGGCGTCCAGTACTCCTTCACTGATGCGATCTCATTCAACCTGATCACCTGTCCTGAAGGGGTGTTTATCCCGATGTTTTCAAGCTCGGTCAGGCTGTTGCGGGCAAATTCCTTATATCTGACAATAACATTATATTCATCGCCGAACTGACGCAGACGAGTAGCTGTCAGTCCATCGACACGGTTCTTGATCATTGTGGAGACCTGCGCCGTAGTAAGTCCATACATCAGAAGCTTGTCATGATCAAACGCTATCTGCAGCTCGGGTTTCGACTTGTCGCGGCTTATCTGCACGTTGACCGCACCCTTGATCTTTTTCACCCTGGAAGAAAGCTCTTCTGCAACAAGGTTGGTAGCAGTAATATCATAACCATAGACCTCGAGGTTGACAGTATTGCCTCCCATGCCTCCCATTCCCATGTTGTCAGTTGTAGAGACAGTATAGTTGATAATCTCAGGCATAGGTGCGAGGATCTGCCTGATGCTCTCGGCCACCTCCTCCACGCTTCTTGATCTCTCCCCTGTCGGTACAAGAGAAAAAGTATATTGTATCATGTGGGTGCCACCCTGGCTGAAAATGGAAGCAAAGCCGCCGGTATCATCATTTCCGGTGGAAGTGGTGACAAGGTCGACCTCCGGGATTGTGGCATGAACAATCGAGTCAATGCGGTCTGCAACAATAAGTGTCTGATCGACCCTCGTGCCGGTCTGAAGCTCGACAGTGGCAGTACATCTCGATTCATCAGCCTGCGGCATGAATTCCTTGCCGATGAATTTAAAAAGATACATTGAACCGGCAAAGATCAGGATGGCAATTCCGATTACAAACTTTTTGTGATGCAATGCCCAGCTTACAGTTTTAACATAGAAGTTATCGAGCCAGTTGAGGAACTTTCGTATTGATCCGTCCCACGTATAAAGAGGTGCATCCTTGCGTACCGGGTGTAATTTCAGCAGCTGGGCGCTGAGGGCGGGCGTAATTGTTATGGCAGCAAAAACAGACACAACAATGGTGATTGAAACGATCATGCCAAGCTGAGAGAACATTACGCCTGTCAGCCCTTTCACAAAGGTCAGCGGGAAGAAGACGGCAACAACAGTCAGTGTTGTGACAATCACAGCCAGCCAAACTTCATTTGTTGCATAGATGGCCGCCTCCCGGGGCCTGCTGCCTCTTTCAATATGTCTGTTAATGTTCTCAAGCACCACAATTGCATCATCAACCACCATACCTATCGCGATGGCAAGTGATGAAAGCGAGATGATGTTTATTGAGGCGCCGGTAATAAACAGATAGACAAAAGCAACAAGCAAAGATATCGGTATGGTCAGGATAATAATGAAGGTTGCTCTCCACCTTCCGAGGAAGAAAAGCACAACCAGGACGACAAAGATGCCGGCATACATCAATGTCTCTGTAAGGTTATTAATAGAGCCGCGAATAAAATCAGAAGTATCAAACATCTTCTCTATTTTCACGTCAGCCGGAAGGTCTTTGGCCAGTTTCTTAAGTTCATTGTCAACATCACGGCAAACCTGAACAGTGTTCGCGCCCGACATTTTCTGGATAAAGAGATCCATTCCCCTCTGGCCGTTGACCTTGGTAATCAGCTTGGATTCCCTGATCGTATCATTAACGACAGCCACATCGCTTAAAAGAATATTGCTCCCGGCATAGTTTCCGACAACGATGTTTTTGATCACGTCGCTTTCGGTAAACTCGCCCTGGATCCTGATCGGATAATCATTCTTACCCATTTCCACAAAGCCTGCAGGCATATTAATATTCTCAGCCCTGAGAATATTTCCGATCTGTTCAATAGTCAGGTTGTACGCCTCCATTTTGCGGGGATCCACATCAATATAGATCTCTCTTCCCGGCACGCCGGAAAGTCCGACGTTCCCAACCCCATCGATACGGTTAAGCGGATTGACAACTTTCTCGTCAAGAATTTTCTCCAGACCTTTATAGCTCTCCTTTGCAGTGATAGCGTAAAAAATTATCGGCATCATGCTCGAGTTAAACTTCAGGATAGTCGGATCCTCTGCATCCTCAGGCAGATAACCCTGTATGAATGACAGGTTACTGCGGATATCATTTGATGCTTCATCAAGGTTTGTTTCATATTCAAACTGGAGGAAGATAACCGAAGTATTGTCACTGGACGTAGAGGTTATCTCTTTCAGTCCGCTCACTGCGCTAAGGGTGTTCTCAATAGGACGCGTTACATTGGTTTCAATATCTGAGGCGCTTGCACCGGGGTAACTGGTATAAACCGAGATGAACGGAAGTTCTATCTCAGGATACAGGTCAACCGGGAGCTGCATCAGCGAGTAGAGCCCGATAATCATTGTGATCACAAAAATTAGGATCGTTGTTACGGGTCTTTTTACGGCACCGGCATATATACTCATTGTGGTAATTCTGAATAATTGATTTTTATTTCGCTATCTCTATGCTAAGGCCATCAGTCAGGCGTGCCTGTCCGTCAACCACGAGGTTATCACCTTCTTTCAGTTCACCTTCGGCTATCTCAACCTTATCGTCAAATCTTTTGCCCAGTTTTACAAGCCTGCGTGAAGCAGTATTGCCTTCAGCAACAAAAATGTACCTGTCGTTGGTACCCTCCTGAATAAGTACAGAGCTTGAGGGTACGACAAAGGCTTCCACCTCACCCATATCAATATAAACCCTTGCAAACATGCCGGGGCGCAGCAATTCATTACCGTTAGGAATTGAGACCTCAGCATTGAATGTGCGTGACATAGGGTTTATCGTGGGATGAATTCTGAAGATCCTTCCTTCAAACTCCTTGTCAGGATAAACATCAGCGGTAATCCTGGCCTGCATACCTCTCTTTATAAGGGGATAGTTTTGTTCGGAAATGCTTACTATGATTTTTACCGGGTTGATCTGCATCAGCGTAACCACTGCCGCCTTGCCTGAAGCTGATGGTGCTCCTGAATAAAGCTCACCGTCTTCAAGATACCTTCCTGTGATTATGCCGCTGAACGGAGCTTCAAGGAGAGTGTTAGCCTCCATAAAGTCGACATTCGTTTTAGTGACCTCATATTGTGCCTTGGTCTGATCGTAGGTCTGTGCCTTTATACTTCCTACCTTCATCAGTGTGTCCATCCTGGCAAGGTCTTTTTCAAGATTTGCAAGCTGAATTTTATTTGCATAATACTGAGTGCGGTCCATCAGGAAAAGCCTCTGCCCTTTCTGTACCCTGTCACCTACTTCGACATAGATCTTATCAACGCGGCCGGGTGTCGAGGGAGCCATATTAACCTCTTCATAAGCCTGAATGGTGGCTGTATAATCAATTGTGCGGGCAATTTTGGTCTTTGCCACCGGCATGACCCTTACGGGTATGGCTGATATTTTCTCAGCAGTGGCATCTGCCGTTGTGCCTCCGGCAGGGTTTTCCTTAGGGGTGCAGGCCGTGAAAAGCATGCCACCGGCCAGGATTAATGAAAAAATGTTGCGGTTCATTGTATGAGGTTTAGTTTTTATTGTTTTTGTTCTTAAAATTTGTTCATCAGCTTATCAAATGACACCTTGGTCTGAAGAAGATTCATGAGGGCTGAGAGATAATTGTTCTGAGCCGTCAGATAATTATTGTTTGCCTGGGTAAGATCAAGACTCGATGCCATCCCCTGGTTGTATTTATTCTGAAAACTCTTCAGCACCCTGCCGGCAATCTCAATATTGTCTCTCTGACTCCTGAACTGTTCATTGGCGTTAAGCAGGTTGTACCTCAGCTGCTTCTCCTGCATCAGGAGCTGTTCAGACATCATTGACTTCGTGTTTTGGGTTTTCTCAAGGTTGATCTGAGCTTTCTTTATTTTCGTGTACCTCGATCCTGACCCGAATATCGGGACCTGAAGCTGCAGACCGACAGCCGAATAAGGGAAGTACTGCATGTGCGCCAGCTGGTCCCCCATCCCGGTACGGGTATAATAAATACTACCTGCGAGGGTTGGCAAAACAGTCGCCTTTGCGCCTTTCAGTGTCAGCTCTGACATTCTGACCTGGCTTTCGATCAGCTGATAGTTAATATTGTTCTCCATGCTGAATTCCTCAGCAACAAGAGCATCGATATTAATGCCTGCAATAATATCATCAAGAGAATCTGTGAGGGTAATTTCAGTTCCTCTGTCTACCCCAAGCAGAAACCTGAGCATATTATTATTTACTTCCAGTGACCTTTCCATTGAGGACCTGGTGTTATTGAGCATTGTAACGCTTGACTGCATCTGGTCGACATCAGTCGCTTCAGCCATACCCACGCTGTACATTGCCTTTGTGGAAGTCAGTATCTCATTAAGGTTCTGCAGGTTCTGATCCAGAACCTTGATGGTCTCCTTAAGAGTAAGTATCAGATAATATGCATTCACAACATTTTCCTCGGTCTCGATCCTGGTTTGGGTCAAGCCCTGGGTTGCGAGGGTTGAGGCAAGTTTGGCAGTCTGAATGCCAACCAGCCACGGGGCATTGAAAACCAGCATCGATGCAGAAGCACCTACTGAAGCATCATAAGTAGTTCCGAACTTGAACGCTGTGGGAACACCGCCAAAGTTAATAATCCTGGTCATGATGGCCAGATTATCACTTATTGATGCTGTGCCGTCTACCGAAGGTAATCCGGCAGCAATTGCTTCCCATACACCTTTTTCAGAGGCGAGCAGATCATACCTCGCCGATGCTACGCTCCTGTTCTTATCAAGAGCATATTCCACAGCCTGATCAACCGTCAGAGACAGGGAAGCAGGTGTTTCCTGTGCAAAAGCACCCGGGGAAGCTGCAATAAAGAACGGAATGATAAATGCAATAAATCTTCTTTTCATATAGTCTCTAATTACTGTTAACTTTTAATTTTCAAATTCAAACTCCACTTTGTCTATAAGCTTAATCCCCTCACCGGTGGCAATGCCCCGCAGATAGTTGGTTATCACATTTTTTATCAGGTCCCGGTGAAGAAACTCATCTGTCGGGAAAACCTTGCTGTCTCCGATGACAGTTCTCAGTTCGGTAAAAAACCTGCTTACGATCCCGTCATCGATGTCTTTTCTGAAAAGCCCCTGTTCCTTGCCTTTTAAAATGATCTTAAGGGCTCCCTCATAGTCAGGGTTATCGCATTTCTCTTTTATGCGCACAAGAACTTTGCTGTGATATTTCCGCAGATCGGAGCCGATCATCGGGTTCATAGATGCAGCATGGCCCACTCCCAGATTGAGCAGAGTGAAAATTGCAGAAATTATATCAGGAGATGATTCAATTATACTGTCGATCCGTTCTTTCTGTTTTATTATCATGGAATTAATAACTGCAAAAAGCATCTCGTCTTTATCGCCGAAACGTTCATATATGGTACGCTTGGAAATACCCAGGTGCTCAGCTATCATATCCATTGTTACAGCCTTAATGCCGTAAGTACGGAACAACTCGGCCGCACCGTCAATAATTCTGGCATCATATTCTTCTGACTGACTCATGTTTGTTTAATAGACGGGGGCAAAAATCAGAAAACTTTGGGAGTTTTGCAAGTTTTATTCGCTAATTATTTATAAAAACCCGTCCGGACGCCAAAAAACGCCGGTGAACAGCGAATTGAGCAGGGAGCAGGCAGTCGGCAGAAGGCAGTCGGTAAAAGGACTGAGGATTTGCGATTTGCGATTTGAGAATTGAGGATTGAGGCCTGAGGGCTGAAGACTGTAACTTTCTCAGCGATAGAGATAGAGAGCTCCCCGGAACTCCTTCCCTTTGTATGACTTTTCATCATAACCCACCGCCCTTAACACATAGAAATAGGCACCGGGTTCGGCATAGCGTTCCGAATTGTTTATTTTGCCGTTCCAACCTTCCCAGGTTTGAATATCCCCATCGTTACCCTCATAATTATAAACTCTGTGTCCGCTCTTCGAGAAGATCTGCAGGTTGACGAATTTCAATGACTTTTTTTCAGGGACGAAAAAATCGTTGATGCCATCATCGTTGGGGGTAAAAACATTCGGCATCTGCAACGTTGAAGGATCAACGGTTATTTTTATACTGTCTACATCAGTGCAGGTGAGTTCGCTCTCAATAGTAAGAACTGCATAATAAGTACCGGGTATATAATAAGTATGTGTTCCCGGATCAGGAAGGACAGAGATCGAGTCATCCCCGAATTTCCATGTATAATGGAAACCTCTTACCGATTTGTCAGTGAATGTTACTTCAAGGGGTGCTTCACCTTCATTGGGTTCAGCCGTAAATTCAGCCTTTACATGTATGGAGGTATAGGGGAATGATGACGAACCTGAACATCCGAAGCTGTCAGTCACCTGAAGCATATACTGAACATCAACCAGGGGCGGTGAAGTTATCAGAGGGTCAATCCTGACATCAGGAAACGGAATTAACGATTCAGGTGTTGAAGACCATAAAAATCCAATGCCGTTGGGTAGCCTTTTTGAGGCGCCCGTTGACGGGTCATAATAGTTAAAATTATCAGTTGTTGCCGTGCCATCCAGAGCGACATAGTCACAGGTGAAAGCCTGGAGTGCGGCATTTGCCATGGGCATGTCTATGTTTACCCAGGCATACAGTTCAGTGCTGTAACCTCCTCCGTCTGATATGCTGACCCTGTATCCTCCCTCGGAGAGACCGGCGGCAGTGGAAGTAACCCCGGTCTCTGTCTTTACCGGTATCGAATAGCTTCCTCCGGTCTGATCATACATAGTCCAGATGAACGTGAATGGTGCCGTTCCTCCCGGACTGGCAGCCGTGAGTGAGCCTTTTTCACCGGCATCGGTGACGCAGAAAATAAAGACAGGATCGTGCCGCAATGTCACCGGGTAATCCGTCATGCGCATGGTGTGGCTTTCAGGGGCAGTGATCTGCGCCTGCAAAGCAAGCGGTAAAAACATGATTATGATGGCCAGGTATCTTGACACGCTTACTAAACGGATTAACTACCGGAAATGATATGCAAACCTAATAAAAAAATGCCGTTCTTTGAGACTGGAAAATCTGCTTTCTCTTACATGTTTCGCGATTATCTGAAAGAGCTTAATGAAGCGCAGCAGGATGCTGTTACAAATACTGAGGGGCCGGCATTGGTCATTGCCGGCGCCGGATCGGGCAAGACACGGGTGCTGACCTACCGCGTGGCTCACCTCCTCAGCAAGGGAGCCCCTGCGCACCGGATCCTCGCTCTGACGTTCACCAACAAGGCAGCCGGAGAAATGAAGGAACGGATCAACAGGATAGTAGGGCCTGAAACTGCGCGAAGCCTGTGGATGGGCACATTCCATTCCATCTTCGCGCGTTTCCTTAGATATGACGGTCATTATCTCGGCTATAAAAGCAATTTCACCATCTATGACCAGGATAATTCCCGCAGCCTGATCCGCAGTATCATCAGAGAGATGAACCTTGATGACTCTGTTTATAAACCCGCTTCGGTCGCTGCCAGGATATCCCATGCCAAGAACAATCTGATTACTGCCCAGATGTACGGTACTGTGGATAATATCACCGAAGCCGACAAGGCATCGCGGGTGCCCGAGCTCGGGACAATATACAGGAATTATGCCGCAAGGTGTTTCAAAGCCAATGCAATGGATTTTGATGATCTGCTGATGAACATCAATATTCTCTTCCGTGACTTTCCCGCAGTGCTTGAACAATATCGTAACCGGTTTGATTACGTCCTTGTGGACGAATACCAGGATACCAACTATGCCCAGTACGTGATCGTTCATAAACTCTCGGAGCTTCACCGCAACCTGTGCGTGGTGGGTGACGACGCTCAGAGTATTTATTCATTCCGCGGCGCACGCATTGAGAACATCCTCAATTTCAAGAATGATTACCCGGATTATCATCTCTTCAAGCTTGAGCAGAACTACCGCTCCACACGTACCATTGTCAATGCGGCCAACAGCGTCATTGAAAAGAATATCGGCCAGATAAAAAAGACCGTCTACTCAAAGAACGAAGAGGGTGAAAAGATCAGAGTGGTACAGACAACCATCGACAGTGAGGAGGGTATCGTAACGGCGTCTGACATTCTGGACACACGGATGCGTGAACGCCTTGAATGGAAGGATTTTGCAATCTTATACCGTACCAATGCACAGTCGCGCATTTTTGAGGAGATGCTGCGCAAACGGAATATACCCTACAAGGTATTCGGTGGGCAATCGTTTTATGAACGCAAGGAGATACGTGACCTGATAGCATACCTCAGGATAGTGGTTAATCCTGATGATGAGGAAGCTCTTAAACGTATAATTAACTATCCCAGGAGAGGCATTGGCGATACAACCATTCAGAGACTGGCTGAGCTTGCAAGAAACCTCGATGCAAGTATCTGGTCCATTATTTCGTCCCCCGAGCTCAGTTCAACTTACCTCACTCCCGCCCTGCGGTCGAAGCTGGCCGTCTTCACATCGCTTATGCTTCCTGTAATGGCCATGGCAGACGCCGCCACGGCATACGAAGTGACTGACAGGATAGCTGCTGCCAGCGGTATAATCACTGAACTAAGACAGGGGCAGGTTCCGGAAGAAATAGACAGGCTCGAGAATATTCAGGAGCTCCTCAACGGCATCAGGGAGTTCACCGACGCAGCCGTAAACAACGGCGAACCGGCTGACATCGCCACATGGCTGCAGTCAGTGTCACTGCTTACCGATCAGGATTTGGAGAAGCCGGAAGATAAGGACAAGGTGGCGATGATGACGATCCATTCCGCAAAGGGTCTCGAGTTCAAATATGTATATATTGTTGGACTGGAGGAAAACCTGTTTCCTTCAAACATGAACCTTTATAACCCGCGTGAGCTTGAGGAGGAGCGCCGGCTTTTCTATGTTGCGCTCACCAGGGCGTGCAGGCGTGTCACCCTGAGCTACGCTCTCAACAGGTACAAGTGGGGATCACTAGAGAGCAGCTCTCCCAGTCGTTTCATAGGTGAGATAGAAAATGACTACCTGTACTATCCCCATAGCGGTGGCAGGCCATTCAGAAATGCGGTACGGCATGATGGTCATACCTTTGGAGAAAAAAAAGAGACATTTACTTCCACCTCTGCGGAAAAGAAACTCACGCAGATCAGGAATGCAGGAGCTCCGGCCGGGCCTGCAGTCTCCCCTGCGATGACAGAGTTATCTCCTGGCGATCATGTGACACATGAACGGTTCGGACAGGGCGAGGTCAGATCGGTTGAGGGAGAGTTTCCCAATACCACTGCCGTGATAGAATTTGATGGCGCCGGAACGAAGAAGCTGTTACTGCGATTTGCCAAACTAACTAAAGTTTAAGGCAATAGGCAGTAGGCAGTAGGCAGTAGGCAGTAGGCAGTAGGCAGTAGGCAGTAGGCAATAGGCAGTAGGCAATAGGCACTGACAGGCAGCAGTCGGAAGTATTTTAAAAATGAGGAGTTCCTTAATAGTGTAAAGGTACAAAAGGAACACGGGGCGTGATGCCCCGTGCCTGTGTTCAAGTATATAAGTGAAGCAAAAAATATGCTTATGAGACTGGTGCTTCAGTGACCGGAGCCTCCTCAATCTTATACATTCCTTTTTCAACCAGTACCGACTGGTAAAGTGTGGCATACGAACTCTTGACCCACATGTCCGAGACAAGCACTCCGATGAAAAAGCAGATGAATCCTGCGATATAGATGAAGAACGCCACGAATCCCATGAGGAATATCGTCCAGCCGTGACCGCGCGTGAGTCTCCAGCTCTCTTCAGCTGCCCTGATAGGATCAAGATCCTTGTCCATGACCAGGTAAGGCGTGAATGCAAGACGGCATGCGATGATAATACCAGGAATAAAGAGACAGACAAACCCTATGCCGACAAGCGCCGTGACAAGAAGATTGGCAAGCACTATATTAAGGTAGTTCTTGCGGAATCCGTTTATCAGCATGTCAAAGTCAGGCGTAAGCTGGCGGACCGACTGCACGAACATCATTTTGCCACCGTACTTGAAGACCGGCACAAGCAGGAAAAAATAGAGTAACCCGATCATCCCCAGGAATACAGCTGCAAGGCCCAGTGCTCCGAACTTAAAGAAATCATCCATGTTAAAGGGGATGTTTTGAAAATCACTGGAGTCAAACTTAAAATTGCTGTTGCCGAAAATTCCCATCGGCCCGGTTATAATACTGAGAATAATTACCACTAGCAATAATCTCAGAAAGTTGTCAGACATGACCTTCCATCCGGTATTGAAAGAGGTTCCGAAGGAAGGAATGAGGCGGTAGGTTCTTTTTGTTTCCATTTTCATTTGCTTTTTACTGTTCAATAAAATATTAATTGTCAAAGCAAATCTATATCAGTATCATAAGATGGATTTCATACCTTAGTAGTGATTTTATAAAATCCTACTTTAGTATGGACTTCACTACTTTGGTAGTAACTGTTTATCAGAATATTACAAGGATGCCTATATGGAACTGATCAGTCTGGTCATATTTATTTTCTGTGCCGGGATGGCCGCCGGGACTATTCTTCTGACGTCAAGGCTGATGAAAGATAACCCCGTTCCATATGCAAAACCTCTCTTCTACCATACTATTTTCATGTTCGCGTTTGGCTTCTACGGTATCTGGGGACAGTTTATCATTGTCACCGTTGCAGGCAGCCGCCTCACTCCCGACATGCTGTCAACGGTATCAGTTATTTCCCTTTTGCTGGGTTTGCCATTCCTGGTCCTGGGGTGGATGATGCTCCTGCGGTTCGGGGCCGAATGTGCCGGCCTGCGTCTAAAAGAATATGTTTACGCTTTCTTCATCGTGATCAATATCACAATAATAACCGTTATCGGTTATACATCGGGCGACACTGTCTTCAGTGAGGCATTGCCTTTGTTTAAGTATTACTACAGCGGTGCTGCGGTATTCTCTGCACTAATCACAGGTTTTATAATGATCAGGAGCTCTTCTTCCTCCACGGGGAAAAAGGACCGCATGTTTCTTGCGGCGATAATAACGTCAGGAGCTCTCGCGCAGTCCTCTGTCCTGCTGCTGTTGCCGCATTCGGTCTGGATGGCTCTCATATTTGCTTTCCTTCTTTTTGCCGTAACCGCCCTTTTGCCTGTTTATCTAGTATATAAGGCTGACCTGCAGGCATATCAGCTTCCTGAAGAACTGAAACTGCCCAGGGGTATTGAGGATTTCTTCATAAAGCACGAGATCTCACCAAGAGAGGTTGACATCATCAGGGAGATATGTAACGGACTGAGTAACCAGGAGATAGCCGACAAGCTGTTCATCAGCCTCCAGACAGTAAAGGATCACACATCACGTATCTATTCAAAAACCAACGTCAGGAACAGGATGCAGCTGATGACACTGGTGCAGACCATCAGCAACGGAGTATCAGGCTAAATTCTTCTGAACGATAAAACCCGGAAAATCTCCGGAACTTTTCCCGGGAGCAAAGATCCGGTATGCCGAAGGCCATACCTTTGAAAGATATTTGTCCTGCTTATCCCTGATCACAACAGCCAGCTCATCCATCACGGGACTATTATCAGGATTCCCATACTTGTAACCGATCATGTCCCTGATCTGTGCCAGGTCATTGTACTTTCCGAGATTCTGTGTCAGGTAATCGAGCTTTTTCTCAAGCGACTTTATTGCAGGCTGGTTTAAGGGACGAAAGTAGTAGAGCTGGTACATGAAGGTCTTCGATTTCTTGCGGAACTCATGCAGGAGGCGTTGACGGGGATCGTTCCTGCAGTCAAGATAAGCTTTTGCAGCAATGAGGTAATTACGCCCCAGTTCTTCAAGAAGCAAGGATACATCAGGTTCTATCAGGTTCAGAAACCTCACCCTGTACTGAGCCTTATTCAGCCGGGCACTGATCTCATTAACTGATTTGCTCCGCTCACCTGCAGTTGTCCATGTGGAGTAAGGTTTACGCAGCAGGGTCTGAATCTTTTCATTATCCCACAGTTTAAGAAAAAGCTTCGGGTTTTCCTTTTTAAGCGCCTTTGCTGTTTTGTAGAGAACTGACATTTCACGCCATGAACACAATATACGGCCCACCTCTCTTCCGGCAAGATACTCTCTCTGGTATGATTCTTCTTCCAGCAGCGGTTTAACAAGTTTAATTGTTGCGCGCTGTCTCTTCATCATCACCCTGATATCATGGATAGCGTTATCGTCAGGGACAGGCTGCTGACTGAGCAGCACCAGTGAGTCCCTGATGTAAGCTGTCAGGGCAGGCTTGATCTCTCTGATTTGTTTTGTTTCTTTTTCCGTCATTAAAAGGATTATAAGCGGCTGATAAAGTTACACAATTGTGGCAATTCGCCCGTCCTGATCAGAGAACCATCTTATTTATCTTTATCCGCTTTAAGTAATTCGATAACAATGGTTTGCTGTTTTACTGCGATTTTAATACATTTGAGGGTAATTAACCGGCAATAATTATTAAACAGTATTATGAGCAAGAATAAAGGACCCAAGACAATCGGTATTTTAACTGCCGGTGGCGACTGCCCGGGGATAAATGCCGCCATCAGAGGTGTTGGTAAGACGGCTATTGTCAAATACGGCATGAAAGTCATAGGTATCAGTGACGGCTTTTCCGGTCTGATAAGCAAAGACACTTTCGAGCTTACTGAGAGTCATCTGTCAGGTATACTTACTCTTGGCGGAACAATCCTTGGAACTTCACGCGAGAAACCTTTCAAGAGTGACGGTAAAAAGAAGAACGAGAATGCAAAGCCCATGCTTATAAAAGAGCATTATGAGCAGCTCGGTCTCGACTGCCTGGTTTGCATCGGCGGCAACGGAACCATGAAGACCGCTTACATGCTCTCGGAGGAAGGTCTGAACGTAGTGGGCATACCCAAGACCATTGACAATGATGTCTGGGGAACGGATATGACTTTCGGATTTGATTCGGCAGTTAACATTGCCACTGAGGCTATCGACAGGCTGCATTCCACTGCCAACTCGCACAAGAGAATAATGGTGATTGAAATTATGGGTCATAATGCCGGATGGCTTGCTCTCTATTCAGGTATGGCAGGAGGCGGTGACGTCATCCTTATCCCTGAAATACCACATGATGAGGATGTCATTATGAATTACCTCAGGAAACGTGCAGATAACAATAAACCGTATTCGATTGTTGTTACGGCTGAAGGGATTAATATTCCGGAGGGTGAAACTTCGGCGGGACGATATCTGGCAAGGAAGATAGAAGAAGTTACCGGTCTCGAGACAAGAGAGACGGTGCTGGGTTACATTCAGAGAGGCGGATCACCGTCACCCATGGACAGGGTGCTGGCATCAAGACTGGGCGCTGAGGCAGCTAATCTTATAGCAGACAACGACTTCGGAAAGATGGCCTCCCAGAGGCACGGTCAGATAACCTCGGTAAAGCTTTCTGAAGTGGCCGGCAAAATCAAACTTGTTGAAACTGATGACCCCATGGTCAAACAGGCAAGGGAAATGGGAACATGCTTTGGAATATAAACCGATGAAAAGTAAAAGATGAAACCAGTCCGGGCCAAACAGGCAAAGATGAAGAAGCTGATCTTTATAAGACATGGCAAAGCAGAAGACCAGGTAGCTGATATATCTGATTTTGAAAGATCACTTACTCTCAGAGGCAAAAGTCAGTCGAAGCTCATGGCTCAACTTCTAAAGTCACAGGAAAAAAGCCTCGGACTGATGATCACCAGCCCCGCTTTCAGAGCCATAGAAACTGCCATGATATTCGGAAAGGAATTCGGTTTAAGTCCTGATACAATGCAGATTTCATCTGATCTTTACTTCAATCTTGAGCCCGGTGCATACATCTCTTTCTTTAGTTCGCGGAGTGAGGATACGGATACTATCACTCTCTTCGGACATAATTTCCTGATTTCGGAAATGGCTGCCTTCTTTGCGGCGGATGAGACTGAAGTATTGCCAAAATCAGGGGTACTGTGCCTTACTTTTAAAGCAGAGAGCTGGTCATCTCTTAAAAAAGCGAGTGGGAAGACCGAATATTTTCTCACACCAAAATCTCATTTATGAGTAAAGCATATATCCCAAAAGAGGTAAGCTGGCTCTCTTTTAACGAGAGGGTTCTTCAGGAGGCCGAAAACAAGGAAGTGCCGCTGATGGAGAGGTTTAACTTCTTAGGTATATATTCCAATAACCTCGATGAATATTTCAGGGTAAGGGTAGCCACTCTCAAGAGGTTATCATTGTTCGTTAATAAGTCGACGAATATTCTGGGCTACAACCCTAAAGAGACACTCAAAAGTGTTCAGAAGATCGTACTTGCCCAGAATGTTAGATTTGAAAAGATCTACCTCGACCTTCTTAAAGAACTGAAAAAGCTTAATATCCATTTCATAAACGAGCAGCAGCTTGATCCGTCGCAGGCTGAATTTGTCCGCAATTACTTTCACAAAGAGGTCAGACACAGGCTGATGCCGCTGATGCTGATCAAGGATGCCAAACTCCCGAACCTCACTGATGATGCAATTTATTTTGCCATCCTCCTCAAGAACTCCACCACAGATAAAAAATGGTACTCACTCCTTGAGATACCAACGGATATCCTTCCCAGGTTTATCATGCTTCCTGAAACTGGCGGCGGAAATTATATCATCTTCCTCGATGATGTCATCAGGTTAGGAATGAAGGAGCTCTTCTTCATCTTCCCGTTTGATGATCTGCAGGCCTACACCATCAAGCTGACAAAAGATGCCGAGCTCGATATTGCTGATGATATCTCCGAAAGCTACATAGACAAGCTCTCGAAGAGCCTGCAGCAGCGCAAGAAGGGAACACCGGTGAGGTTCGTATATGACAGAAATATTCCGCAGGGCTTCCTTAAGATACTCACGAAGAAACTTGACCTCGGTGCTGCTGATGTCATGATACCCGGTGAGAGGTATCACAACTTCAAGGATTTTATGCACTTCATCCGTCTCGACGAAGTACTATACTACAAAAAGCTGCCTCCGATATTCCATCGTGACATTCAGAATGGCAGGAGTATCCTCTCAGTCATTAAAAAGAAGGATATCCTGTTCTATTTCCCTTATAACCCGTTTGATCATTTCATTGACCTGTTGAGGGAGGCCTCCATTGATCCCAATGTAACATCGATACATATTACTCTTTACAGGCTGGCAAGGAACTCCAGCGTGATAAACGCCCTGATGAACGCTGCCCGCAACGGCAAGGATGTCACCACGGTAGTTGAGCTGCAGGCCCGCTTTGATGAAGAGGCAAATATCCTGTGGGGTAATAAGCTCCTGGATGAAGGCGTGAAAGTGATTTACGGTGTGCCGGGACTGAAGGTACATTCAAAGCTGTGCCTTATAACACGCGTCAAAAACGATGTAATACAGAGATTTGCAGCGGTGGGTACCGGCAACTTCAACGAGGACACCGCCAGGGTATATACAGACCATCTGCTCCTTACTTCTGATAAAAAGATCACCAACGAGGTCCTGAAAGCCTTTAATTTCTTTATCGCCAATTACCGAAAGGACAAGTTCTACCACCTTCTGGTATCGCCGTTCGGTCTTCGCAATAAACTGCTTATGCTCATTGAAAACGAAACAAAGAAAGCAAAGGCAGGGAAAGAGGCGTATATATCAATCAAGATCAACAATCTTACCGATGAGGAGATTATCGGCAGGCTCTACAAAGCAGGCAAGGCTGGTGTTAAGATCAGGCTTATTGTAAGGGGGATGCTGTCACTTATTCCGGGAATGAAGGATTTCAGTGCAAATATTAAAGCCATCGGGATAGTGGACAGGTTCCTTGAGCATTCAAGGTTCATGATCTTCTGCAACGGCGGCGATGAACTTGTTTATATCACTTCAGCCGATATCATGCCGAGAAACCTTGACCGCAGAATAGAGGTGACATGCCCTGTATTTGACCCGGGCATTAAGAAGGAGATCACGGATGTGTTTGAGATTCAGTGGAATGACAACGTCAAGGCGAGAATCTTCGACGAAACGCAGTCAAATAAACTTGTAAAATCCTCAAAGAAGCCCCTGCGTTCCCAGATCGAGGTTCACAGTTACCTTAAAGGAGTCAACGGAACACCTCCGGATGTTACTCCTTCCTGAACGCTGGTGCAGTGCGGTACTTTGTGCCAGCCTCATAGGCATATGCTATCTCCAGCAGCAACGGTTCGCTCCATGCTCTCCCGAAGAAGGAAATGCCTACCGGTAACCCTTCCACCAATCCCATCGGAACTGTAATGTTAGGGTAGCCTGCGATGGCTGCCGGTGATGAGCTGCTGACAGTGTATGAGTCGCCGTTGACGAGGTCGGTCTTCCACGCGGGTGAGCCCGTGGGAGCCATGAAAGCGTCAAGCCTGTTATCAGCCATGACCTTGTCAATTCCTTCCTCGCGCACCAGGCGGTTCATCTTTGCGAGTTTTTCCTGGAATTCTTTTGATTCAACACTGCCTTTCATCTGTGCTTCCAGAAGCAGTTCCTGGTCATAATATCTGAGCTCAACAGTATCATTTTTGTTAAACTCTATCAGCTCCTCAACGTTTTTCACCGGGGCTAAATCACCCAGTGATGCAAAGTATTTGTCAAGTCCGTCCTTGAATTCAAAGAGCATCACCTCAAAAGAGAGTGAGCCAGCCTCAGAGTCATATATTTTATTTATCTCAACAACCTCTGCTCCCCTGCTCTTTATGTAGTCAACGGCTTTCTGCATCAGTGTATCGACCTTATAGTGCTGGCCTCTGCCTGAGGTATACCATCCTATCCTCTTTCCCATCAGCCCGTCTTCCTTAAGGAAAGGTGTATAATCATTAAGCATCTTTCCCTCTGAGGCTGCCGTTTTGCTGTCGGCAGGGTCAATGCCTGTCATCGTGCCCAGCATTATGGCAGCGTCACGCACTGTGCGCGCCATTGGTCCGGGGGTGTCCTGGGTGAATGAGATGGGCACAATGCCGCTGCGGCTGAGGAGGCCCACAGTGGGTTTTATCCCAACAATGCCATTGGCTGTTGAGGGGCACACTATTGAGCCGTTGGTCTCGGTGCCAACAGCCGTCATACACAGGTTGGCCGAGACAGCCACCCCTGACCCTGAGCTTGAGCCACACGGGTTGCGGTCAAGGATATAGGGGTTTTTTGTCTGTCCGCCCACGCCGCTCCATCCGCTTGACGACAGGTTTCCGCGGAAGTTAGCCCACTCGCTGAGGTTGGCCTTGCCTATTATAACGGCGCCCGCCTCACGAAGCTTCTGTGCCACAAAGCTGTCTTTTGGTGGATGGGAACCGCTGAGGGCCCTCGATCCCGCTGTGGTCTCCATGCCATCATGGGTATCAATATTGTCTTTCAGTAGAACAGGCACCCCGTGCATAGGGCCTCGTACCTTTCCTTCTTTAAGCTCCCTGTCAAGCTCAGCGGCAATTGTCAGGGCATCAGGATTGACCTGGATGACGGCGTTGAGCATCGGTCCGCTGTCATCAATAGCGCTGATGCGGTCAAGATAAGCCTGCACTACCTCAGTAATTGTGAAGTCGCCGCTAGTATAGCCCTGCTGCAACTGATCGATGGTGAACTCCTCGAATCTGAATGGCTGCGACGCTGCCGGAGGCTGTTTTTGTATGTCGTGCCTGCATGATGCTATGATTGAGAGAGCAACAACCAGAAGCAGGACATTGAAGGTTTTTTTCATAAATACTTGATAGTATTAAGTTTATTGGGTTAATTATTCAGTGACTTATCTGTAAGACATTATTTCAGTTTATTGTGTTTTTAATTATTGGCAAGATCAAAGTTTCTAAAGAATGGATATTTAATAACTCGTGATTCCCGGGGAAACGGGCAACCGCCAAGCTTATAGAACAACATCTCAATCACCAAATTTAATCAATAATTCGTTAATTAAGAACCCTTGATGATTGCATGAAAACCTTCAGGTCAACAATGCGTTATAAATGAGGAACAGAAGTTGTCAATTAAGTCTTTGTGTGTTTGGAGAGTTCCTTTCATGTAAATGAGATCTCTAATAAACTATAACTTAACAATGGAAAAATGAACAGTATTAATAGGTCCGACAAAAGTGATATTCTATTTTGAATGTAATTATGGAAGTATTACTACGAACTTACCAGATCACTCGTCACCGGTACCCGAATGAAAGTTCTTGACGGAACTGAAAATAACTCTTCCGGGTACAAGTGGTTGATCTCTACTGTCTATTATGACGATAAATACAGGCCTATTCAGGCTCTCCGTGATCTCTACTCAATTGTAACGACTGATAATGCGATTGTCTCAACCCTTTATGACTTCGTAGGCAAAACCATGAAAATCCTTACTAAACAAGTCTTCCGCGGAAATACCAATTCTGTTACCGAAACCTACATATATGATCATGCCGACAGACTGACACAGGTTAAGCATAAGCTCAACAGTGGAACAGAGGTGATCCTTGTCTCGATGGAATACAATGACCTTGGGCAACTAAAGCGTAAAACACTTCACGGCCAGATCGGATCAGGCATTCAGGATCTCAACTATTCGTATAACATCCGTGGGTGGCTCGAAAAAATCAACAACCCTGAAGTAAACCCCACCGCTTCCAGCACTCAGAAGCTTAACCTCGGATTGTACTATAACAATGTTCCAACAGGATTTTCAGTTTTACCGCAGTTTACTGGCAATATCTCTGCCATAGCATGGAACACCCCTGCAAGAACAGAGGCATTGTCCCCGGCGTACAAACAGGGGTACGGTTTTACTTATGATGCCTTAAACCGATTAACCACATCTGTGTATGGCGAGAGCACTAACTTCGCCACAAGCCCCGGGGCTAACAATGAAGGCTACACCTATGACCTTAACGGCAATATAAAGTCTCTCTCCAGGTACCTCAAAAATACAGGACTGATCGATAATCTAACATATACCTACAAAAACAGTAACATCAGCAACCTCTTAGACAAGGTGGAAGATGCATCCGGGACAATTGGATTCATCAATGGGGCAAATACCACTAATGAGTACTCCTTTGATGGTAACGGTAACCTGACGGCTGATCTGAACAAAGGTTACACCAGCATCCTTTACAACTACCTTAACCTGCCAAAGCGAGTCGGTACTGCTACTGCAGGTCAATATATTTCGTATATTTATGATGCCGCCGGAACGAAGATTGCCAAGGTAAGCACAGCAGGTGTATATGCCTATTATGCAGGCAACTTCGTATACAGCGGGAGTTCTTTGAATTACATCATCAATGAAGAGGGACATGTTGAGCCTACTGGAGCTTACAAGTATTACCTGAAAGATCACCTGGGCAGTGTTCGCATGGTTGTCAGCACTACCGGAACGGGTGGTACTATTGAACAGCAAACCGATTACTATCCATTCGGAATGACAATCGCCGAATACAATGGCTCTGTGATTGACTACCGGTACAACGGAAAGGAGCTCCAGGATGATCTGATAAACGGCAAAAAACTGGACTGGTACGATTACGGTGCTAGGTTCTATGACCCACAGATAGGAAGGTGGCATATTGTGGATCCGTTTGTGGAAAAGTATTATGATTTGTCTCCTTATAATTACACAGCAAATAACCCTATATTGTTTATCGATCCTAATGGAAAAGATATCTATGGTTTTGATAATAATACTGGAAGATTATCTTTAGTTAAACCAACAGAAGATGATTTTGATAGAATTCAAATTGGCAATTTCTCACAAAATGGTACGTTTGCGATAACTGATAATAATTACTTAGATTTATCAAAAGGAGCATTACACGGAAAGTATTTTGAAAACATTGCAGAATACGGTATTGTATTCCAAGAAGGAGTCCTTGAGGAAGGTATTAAGGCAATGAAATTTCTTTCTTTTAGTTCCAATATTGAACTTTCTGCTTGGGCATTTAAATCTGATAACGAAATTGGATTGTCAATTTCACCATGGAGTGAAAATACAGCGACTGAATCTTTTGATGTATATAGTTCACCTCATAGACCAGGCTTTGGGACAGATAAAATAGGATATCTAGGTAATAAGTATTTTCAAATACATACACATCCAGGCACAAAGGATGGTCAAGGTGGTTTTGGAAAACCATCTCCTGCAGATAAAAAACACATTGAAAGTAATCTTAACTATCCTAACTATATTATTTCAAAAAGAGAAGGAATAGTCCAATATTTTATTGATGGATCATTTAAGAACTCAGGAATTAAATGAAAATGAAATGAAAAAAAGTTCCATGTTATTACTTAGTAGTATGTTAATTACAATGAGTGGTTGTACCAGGAACGAACATAAGATTATAAGAGAAGTTTCTTATAAGTATATACAGGAGTATTTGGAGGACTCTCCAGAAAGAGTTGGTGAGACAGCGCTGTTTGTTAAAGAATTGTCTAATTATGAAGGATATAATCTGTTTCAAGTTAGCGAAGAATTATCTTTTAACCGAGATACATTGGCTTATTCATATCATTTCAAATACAAAGATGTTTTTGTCTTTGTTTGTAAACTAAATGGCATGAAAAGAAAGTTATCTGAGAATTTATATAAGAAATTATTTATTGCACCGGAAGGTTTTACATGGGACCCTTACATTTATTATCTTGCATTAGATCCAAAAAATAATAAGTACTTAATTATTGAAGATAATCAACGTTATTTAGGTTTTAATGAATGGCTAGAAGAAGTAAAGGCTTCAATTAATAGCCTGAAATAATTACTTATACGATTACGGCTTCCGGTTTTACCATCCTCAGTTGGGTAGGTGGCATGTTGCAAACTCCAAAGCTGAAAAATACTTTTCGTTGAGCCCTCGTTGTAAAAACCGGGCTGGTTGACAATTTTCGACCAGTCTGATGCTAAGATGTATAATGTATAATATAACAAATATTTACATTCGGCAGGAAATAGTCAATTATTTCCGGCATGAAGTGGTCAGTGCTACCGGCTTTTGCAAGTTAGTTCTTTACTTTTTGGTTAGCTGCAAGTATTCGTATCAGTTTCTTCTTGCAATTCTTCTTTTTATCTGCAACAGCCTGGGAATTAATAAACCCCATTTCAGCTGCTATTTTATCATTTGACTTTCCATTTAGTGATGCTTCCATAACTGCATGAGATTTGGGATCAAGGCCATTAAGCGCCTCAATGAAAGCATAGTATTTTTCTGCTTCGACTTCCTCTGTCTCTGCCAGTTCATACATATCGCTCAGGTCGGTTTGAAAGCTGTCGTTTGCGAGCATCGCCATTTTTCTCCTTTTGTATAGAGTCTGCAACCACTTTTTGCGACATATGGAAATAAAATATGTTGAGAAGTCACATGTCAGCTGCACAGTCTCTGAATCCAGTTTAGTTATAATGCATAAAAGGGAATCGTGAAATACATCTTCCGCATCTTCCAGTGTCCCGGAATTCAATGAGATCCAATTTTTTATGCTGGGGAACAAGCATTTATAAATAAGCTCTATGACATCCTTATCGCGAGATTTCAATCTGCTTAGGATTTCATTATGGATAAGCATGGCTTTGCGGATTTAATGCTAATGTTGAATGTAGGATCTTGTATTGCCATTTGAAAGATTAAAACTGGAACCCCTTGCTTTTTCCCAATTGAGCCCCACCTCTTTTGTGTTTTTACCATCACAACCTGCCATGGTTTCTTTTAAGCAAACAACAAAGCGATAACCCTTTCCTACCTGATAATTATTATTCCATTTACCCGGTCATAGGGATTTAATATAGGGGATCATAAAACAAATCTTTATTGAACCATGAAGCTCATGATCCCCTCTCGAAAATCACTAAAACATCCTACTGCTTTCAGACAATCCTATCAAATTTAAGAAAAATTTACTAATCGAAAAAAGAAATGTCCTTTTTTAGATGAAAGCTGAGTATAAGGATAATAAAACTGCAACCGCTGGTTGCAGAAATTAGATGGTCGCATAATGTCATCCTGATGGAAAAGTGCAAGGACCTGCTGGAAAAGGAATCTTATATACTTCTTACCAGGAAATATGGCTGTTCAAAAAGTATCTTGATCCATCAGATCGAGAGCGGAGCTTATGAACGGTATCTCCTGAATCAAACAAATTTTACCAAAGCTCTGGAGGAGAAGTTCTGGCATCAGGCCAATTCAGTATATTTCATAAATACAATGATCCGGCCGTTTTCAAATTCCAGAGTAAAGCAGTCGCCCCCTGCCTCGTTTAGAGTGCCACGCCACCAGCTAGTGAGCTTAAGATTTTGTAGCGGGTAGCGCAGCCCGGTTGACGTGATGGTCTGGCCAGGATCAAGGCTGAAGAGCGACACCTGCTGACCGGGAAATGATTCAATTGTAACCGTGCGGTCAAAAACCCGGAAGGACCCGGTATCAGTGAGCATTATGGCTTTTATCTCACAATTGTAGTCGACCAGAAGAGATATGTTGCCCAGGGTATGATCCTCGCGTATGCCTGTGGCACCAAGTATGGCAATTTCCTTAATCCCCTGCGAGACGCACCACCTCACTGCCTTGGTCAGGTCATTGGTCTCCTGATCATCATCCTGTACAAGGATACTTTTATATTTTCTTTTCAACTCCGGAGAGACGGAGTCAAGATCTCCGGTTATGATACCCGGCTCCATGCCGTGCGATACGAGCTTCTCCGCCGCTCCGTCGCAACAGACGATAAGGTCAGCCTCTTCAAGATATCTGACCGGCACCGCATGCGTCGGGTAAATGCCGTTGGCAAGGATTACCGTTTTTACCGTGATTATTGTCTTTTGTCTTTCTCTATTCTCCATGCTCTTACACCGATTATTGCCATTACGAAATATACAAAGAATAGTGCAGCCGTAGGATACATGCCCACGGCCAGGTACACGACAATGGCGATTGCGTTTGCCACGATCCAGACATACCACTGTTCAATATATTTCCTGGTCAGCATCCATGTAGCCACTACCGAGAGGGAGGTGATCAGCCCGTCCCACAGCGGCACCGGAGAATCAGTCCACCGGTCCAGTGCAAACCACAGCAAAGTCCACAATACCAAAGCCGTTACCAGACAGATTAAAGCGGTTTTGCAATCAATCCTGCTAACATCATTTTTCACCTCTGGTTCTGAACCCTGTGCCCCTTGCCCTGTGCCCTGTGCCCTGTGCCTCTTGCCCCATGCCCCATGCTCTCCCGCTTCCCGGGATTGTCTCTCCGCCATTCGACGGATCGCCAGTGTACTACTTGTTGCATGCTCCATGCTCCATGCATACCACCCATAAATACTGATTACAACATAGTACGCCTGCAGCACCATCCCGGCATAAAAACCATTTCTGCCAAAAACGTATATATAAACTGCAGAGGTAAGTATACCCAGAGGCCAAAGCAGTATGTTGCGCCTTATCTCAAGAAAGACATAAGCTATTCCCGCGACAGCTCCAAAAACCTCGACAATATTTTCAGACAGCCACGTGATCATAAGCATCAAAAAGATAATGAAATACCGGCAGTATAATTAATTCCTGCCTGCGGAAAGAAGTATGCCCACGTCTTTTCAGCACCGTCTTCGGTCCACATTCCGCCGTATGCATTGTTTTCATAGTTGGCATTAAACAGGTTGTTCATAATAAACCGTAGCATAAGTTCATCAGATCCTTTTAAATGAATCTTATATCCTGCAGAAATGCCGCTGACAAAATACGGGCTGATGACCCTGTTCTCACTCATGGTATTGTCAAAGTACTGTTTACCGACATATTTTCCGGTCAGATTCAGGGAAAGGTTTTTCGCCGGATTGACCTCCAGCTCTGCTGACCCCGTTATGCGCGGTGAATAGGCTATATCCACCGTTCCGAGGTTGCTGGATGTGTATTCTTCGCTCCAGTCCGCTGTATTATAGTTAAAGTAGTAATTCGTGAAGTCCGTGATCCTGCTCCGGCTGAGTGTGAGGTTCATCTTAAGAGCAGCCACCGGCGACGGTCTGTAGCTTCCCGAAAATTCAATGCCAGTACGGTAGCTTTCCGGAACATTTGTCATTATCGGGTACCCGGTGGTGCTTATTCTGCCTGTCGGGACAAGCTGATCGCGATACAGCATGTAGTAAAGATTGAGGCCCAGCGCCAGTGAAGCGTTCCTGAAGGTATACCCACCTTCAAAGTCTGTCAGGCGCTCCTGTCCGGGTGTGGCATTCGCGTCACCGGCAGCCTCCTTGAAGTCCGCCCGCGAGGGCTCGCGATGAGCTATTGAGACGGAGACGAAGGCATCGCTCCCCGTGCCGTTACTCCAGAAGAGACCCGTCCTGGGATTGAAGAAACTGAACTGATGAACGGCAGTGAGATCTTTCATGTCGCTGTCAGGTCCGACAAAATGATAGCTGATGTACCTGTACTGAATGTCAAGGAAAGCGTTCAGGCTGCCGGTGACTTTTGCGTTGACCTTCCCATAGATGTTGAACTCATCTTTCAGTCCGTTATTCCTGTACCATTCATAGTCAGGAGTGACATTTCCCGGGTGCTCCATCCAGATTATCCTTCCGAAGTGATCGCCGTCGTACCTGTTCACGGCACTGCCCAGGGTCCACTCGGCGACACTGCCGGCCTTTACCAGTGACCATACTGCACCGTAGAAATAATTATCAAGCCACTTGCGCTGCACAAGATCAGTCTCCAGCACAGGCAGTCCGTCGTCTGTCAGACCGTAAAGCCCGTAATCCGACGGATCGCGGTCACTCGCCTGTTCCTCATAATAACCTTTCCCAGTCGTCAGGTGCAGGCCCGTATTCAGGCTCAACTGCCCGGGAAAAAGGTGTGTATAGAAGAGCTGGTAGTGATTCTGGGTGTAATTATCAGTTTCATTTTCATAGTAACGCAGAACCCCGTTTCCGTCAGTATATTCACCTGCAGGATTATACCGTCTGTTCTCCGGAAGTATCTCTGCCGGCACCCCCCACCAGCTTATACCCGTTTTTTCGCTACCGGTTAAAATATTAAACCTCAGTCTGTTTGAAGGAGCCGACCAGATGCCTGTGACCATCGCGGAACGAATATCAGAAGCGCTGTGATCAACATATCCGTCGCTGCCTATCATCGACGCCCTGACCATCATATTGAACCTGTCGCCCAGGATGCCTGTCCATGCTTTTGCCGTGGCCCTGATGGTATTAAACGAACCGAAAGACAGCGCTGCCTCCGCTCCGGGGTCATCCGGAGGTGCCATGGAGCTGATATTTACCGATGCCCCGAAAGCGCCTGCCCCGTTTGTCGATGTACCAACACCGCGTTGTATCTGAATGCTGCCTGTCGATGATGCCAGGTCAGGGAGGTCAACCCAGAAGACTTGCTGCGACTCGGCATCATTGAGTGGTATGCCGTCGAGAGTGATATTTATCCTGCTGGCATCAGTGCCGCGGATTCGCAGCGAGGTATATCCGACACCGTTGCCTGCATCGGAAGTCTCTACCACTGACGGTGTAAGAGAGAGAAGATACGGCATATCCCTTGTCATATCACGGGCTCTGATCTCTGACGCCATAATCGTGCTGTACGCCATTGGCGTGCGACTGCCGGCACGGCTGCCTCTCACAATCACTTCGTCGGTCACAAAAAGGGCTTCCTTCAATGAAGCATTAACGATTGTATTCCCATATACAACGATTACTGTGTCAAAGGGCTCGAAGCCTGTGAAACTGACGCGTAGAGCATACCTGCCGTAATTCAATCCCCGGAGGGCATACCGCCCGTCATTGCCTGTTGCCATACCGGCTTTCAGACTGTCAATGACAACTGATGCGCCTGCGAGAGGCAGTCCTTCACTGTCAGTAACCGTGCCGGTGATGAGGCCACGGTTATTCTGCGCCGGAGCAGCAGAACAGACAATCAACATAACAGATAGAAATAAAGAAAGTTTCCTTATCATTTCACTTAAAAATAACTACCCAACTATCAGAAGTGAAGGCGTGTCAACAGGCCGGAAATGATTACTCTCGTTCCCTACGCCGGCATTATCCGGATCAGGTTGTAAGGGTATGATCTCAGCCTGTATAATAAGGCACCCCGCAATTCGACAGTGCAAATATACAACAGATACGTAAAAGTCAGCAAAAAGTTCATGTCAATCTTCCTCACCACTTATTCGTATCTTTGTCTTGAAAGCAGATTAATGATCATGGATGAAATCTTAAAAAAACTCAGGTATGGTGATCAGGAACGTATAGTGGTACTGAACGCGCCGAAAGATATCATTAAGAGGCTCGATAAGACATTACCAGGGGTTCAGATAGACACAGAGATCAATGCCCGTTACCTGTATGACTTTATGATTATATTCACTCCCGACTCGCATGAAGTAAAAAGGCTGGGACCGACCTGCATTCATAACCTGAGTGATGACGGCAAGCTCTGGATGGTTTATCCAAAGGGAACATCGCGGAAATATTCCAGCGACATTAACCGTGACCATGGATGGGATCCTGTATTAGAGACAGGTATGAGGCCTGTCAGCCAGGTGTCTGTTGACGATGACTGGTCTGCCCTGCGTTTCAGAAATGGCAGGTATATAAAATCAGCAAAAGGAAGCCACAAATGAGGAGGCTGGTAATCATATCAGGTCTTTTCCTGTTGCTCCAATCATGTGCAGATAATGATTACGACAAGCTTTACACGGGTAAGGTTGATTTTCCTGTCAACCCGACCCTCGGCGTCAAGGAAGCCATGGCAGCACGCGTCATACCCCATCCCCGTCAGCTTGCCTGGCAGCAGCTTGAAATGACAGCATTCATTCACTTCACTATAAACACCTTCACGAACAAGGAATGGGGTCAGGGCGATGAGTCTCCGGAGCTGTTCAATCCTGTATCTCTCGACGCAGAACAATGGGTCAGAGTACTCAGTGAGGCAGGGATGAAAATGGTCATCATCACGGCGAAGCATCACGACGGCTTTTGTCTCTGGCCGACAAAAACGACCAGGCACTCCGTAGCCTCGAGCCCATGGAAGGATGGCAAGGGCGATGTGATAAGAGAGCTTAAGGATGCATGTGAAAAGTACAATATGAAATTCGGCGTTTATCTCTCTCCGTGGGACCGGAATGCGGATTGTTACGGTGATTCACCTGAGTACAATAAGTTTTACCTGGAGCAGCTGACTGAACTGCTTACCTGGTACGGCAAGGTTGATGAGGTATGGTTTGACGGCGCCTGCGGGGAAGGCCCGGGAGGCAGGAAACAGGAATATGACTGGCAGGCTTACTATGATCTTATCAGGAAGATCCAGCCTGATGCCGTTACTGCCATCATGGGTGAAGATGTGAGATGGGTAGGTACAGAGACCGGTTACGGGCGTGAGACTGAGTGGAGCGTGACAGCTCTGGCTCCGGGCGCCACACCGGAGAGCCGGGCAATCAATGAAGGGCTTGGTCTGAGCCCCGCCACTATGGACCTTGGCAGCAGCGCTCTTCTTAAGAAAGCCGGAAAGGTCTATTGGTACCCTGCTGAAGTCGATGTTTCAATACGTCCGGGCTGGTTCTGGCATGCTGCCGAAGACAGTCTTGTAAAAGATACTGACGAGCTGCTCGATATCTATTTCAGCTCGGTGGGCCGTAACGCCGTACTGCTTCTGAACGTACCGCCCGACAACCGCGGACTTATAACCGACCATGACATAAAGAGCCTTATGGGGCTCCGGGCACGGCTTGATGATCTCTATGACACTGACCTGCTTAACGGTTCCAGACCTTACGGGAGGGGAGCGTCGAGGGCCATAGACCGTGACAGCACCACATCATGGAGCCCCAATCACAAGAGGGTCGCTTCCTTCATTCCCGCCATAGCAGCCACATTCAACGTGGCAATGTTGCAGGAGGATATCACGATGGGACAGAGAGTAGAAAAGTTTGTTATTGAGGCACGGATGGACCAGCAGTGGGATACAGTGGCTACAGGCTCCACCATTGGCTACAAGCGGCTGCTCCGTTTTCCCGAGGTACAGGCTGACGAGATCAGACTCACGATAACATCCTCACGTGCAAGACCTAATATCAGCACCTTCGCTCTTTACCACACTGAGTGAAGTGGTACAGCTATT
Source organism: uncultured Bacteroidales bacterium (assembly GCA_963828395.1). Lineage (GTDB taxonomy): Bacteria > Bacteroidota > Bacteroidia > Bacteroidales > VadinHA17 > SR-FBR-E99. The sequence goes on along the minus strand of CAWHED010000005.1, from coordinate 639,321 downwards.
GTAGTGATACTTTAAGAATCATCTGAGGCACTTACTTCTTCAGATGGCTCATCTGCCACCAGCGCTGACGTTCCTCCTCTGATCTGTGAAAGATCTCCTTGTTGACATACTTTATAGCTTCAACGGTGTATAGTGCACGAGGGTTGTAGAAATTTATAAGATCAAGCACTTCCTTGATCATGCTTCTGCGGGCAATGATATAAATGACAGCAACCTCTCCCTCAATCCCCTCCGCCTTGACAGATGTGAAACCGTAGCCCCTGTCGCCAAGTTCTGCGATCAGGTTGGTCGCATCCTTGCGGGTGATAACCCTTATCATCTCATGGCCTATTGCAAGCCTTTCCTCAAGCAGCATCCCGACAAGATTGCCTGATGCAAACCCGGCTGCATATGCAATATAGCAAACCCAGTTATCAAGGTCCTGCATGATACGGCTTATTGCCAGCAGCCAGATAAGAACCTCGAAGAAACCGACCATCGGGGCCACTCTTTTCATACCCTTGGTGACAAAAATGATCCTCAGCGTGCCGAGGGAGACATCCATAATACGCGCCACAAAGATGAAGAGCGGCAGCAGAAGATACGTAACCAATTCTGAACTAATGAATTCCATGATAGATTCGACTATTTTCGTAGTTCCTAAGTTATGATTATTTTTGAGACAGATACTCCTGTAACAATTGCTAATGAGATTTCTGAAAATCTGCATTTTTTTAATTTCGCTTCTCCTGCCCCGTCTGTCTGCCGGTCAGGAAGTCGGAATTGTACCCGCCATAAACTCTGCCGGACAAAAGACTGACACCATACTCGCTGTTCCGTCCGCCAGCCGGGAGGACATAATCGCTGTTCCGTCCGCCAGCCAGGAGGACACACTCGCTGTTCCGTCCGACGGCCGGGAGGCCGACAGCGTACTCATGCTCATGTTTACAGGAGACATCATGGGTCATGACGGGCAGATCTCATCAGCCTATGATGATTCTACCGGAACTTATTCTTACGACAGTGTTTTCAAATATATCTCCCCGCTTTTAACTGCAGCTGATATAACCATAGGCAACCTCGAAGTCACCCTTGGCGGGAAACCTTACAAGGGATATCCGACCTTCAGCTCTCCGGATGCCCTGGCACTGGCATGCAGGAATGCCGGGTTTGACATACTGACCACCGCAAATAATCATGCTGCAGACCGCGGGCCAAAGGGGATAGCCCGTACAATCAGGGTACTTGACAGTCTTAATATCAGGCATACAGGCACCTGGACAGACGGCCAGGCAAGAGACACTCTCTCGCCTTTGATGATAACAGATAACGGCATCACTCTGGCCCTGCTCAGTTATACTTACGGTACCAACGGAATTGTTGTACCGCCTCCCGCGGTTGTTTCTTATATAGACACAACCCGCATCGGTAATGATATAAAAGCTGCTGCTGAAAGAGGCGCCGACCTGACCATAGTGAGCGTTCACTGGGGAACGGAATATGACACCCTCCCCTCTCCTGAACAAAAACGACTGGCGGCTGCGATGTTCAGAAGCGGCGCTGATATAATCATCGGATCACATCCTCATGTGATACAGCCGATGATGGCATCTGTTGATTCCACAGGATTAACTGAACCTGTTGTATGGTCAATGGGCAATTTCGTATCAAACCAGCGACAGCAGAGAAGAGACGGAGGAGCCATGATCTGTCTTGAGCTGACGAAAAGAGGTGAGCAGGTCTTTATAACTGAAGCGGGATATCTCCTTACATGGGTTTACACCCCGACAGAAAACGGAAACCGCAAGTTCTTCATCCTGCCCTGCCAGGAATATGAGGGCAATCCTGAATTCTTCCAGTCGTCTTCTGACTATAATGCCATGATGAACTTTGTCAGTGATGCACGACGGCTGCTCAATGCCTCGAACATTGGTTTCGGCGAGGTCATCAGTGCCTTGGACATGTGGATAATGCAGGTAAAGTAAAGGATCTCACAGAAGTCATATATTTGTAACAGATCAGGGAAATAATGGAAGGAGCAACGTTACTTCTTGCAGGCACAGCAGTCACCATCGGGTTCATTCATACCATTGTGGGGCCCGATCATTATATCCCTTTCATAGTCATGGGTGAAGCCCGGCGATGGACTATCCGCAGGACCATGATAATAACGTTCCTCTGCGGGCTCGGGCATGTGCTGAGTTCCGTCATTGTCGGCTTCATCGGCATTGGTGCCGGCATCTCGCTATCAAAACTGGAGTTTTTTGAATCGTTCAGGGGTAACATTGCAGCCTGGCTCCTTATAGCCTTCGGACTTGTTTACATGCTTATCAGCTTCCGCTCTCTCTACCGCAAAAGGAAGCATGTTCATGCGCATTATCACACTGACGGTACTGATCATGAACATGAGCATGGTCATTTCAGCGGTCACTCGCATATCCACCTGAAAGACAAAAAAAACATGACCCCATGGATCCTGTTTCTCATATTCGTACTGGGGCCGTGTGAACCGCTCATTCCCATCGTGATGTATCCTGCTGCTGAGAATAATTTCCATGGCGTCGTCATAGTCTCCCTGCTCTTTTCATTGGTAACAATTGCCACTATGATGTCAGTCGTCCTTGCTTTCAGGCTCGGGTTGAGTCATATAAATCTCCGTCCGCTGGAACGTTATGTAAACGTCATTGCAGGTGCTACAATACTGATTTCAGGGCTTGCCATACAGTTTCTCGGCCTCTGAGACACAAATATTTATTAGCTTTGCCAAAAATTTCAACGAATGAGTTTCGATTATAACACACAGAGAAAAAAGATGTCCCTGCCGGAATACGGAAGGAATGTCCTTAAAATGATAGAGCATATTAAAACAATTAAAGATCCTGAAGAGAGGAACAGGGCTGCCAGGAGCATTATTCAGATAATGAGCAACCTCAATCCCAACCTCCGCGAAGTGACCGATTACAAGCACAAACTCTGGGATCACCTGATGATAATTGCTGATTTTGACCTGAATGTCGATTCGCCTTATCCGGCACCTGACAGAACAAAGCTTGATGCCAAACCCAATAAGGTTCCTTACCACAACGGCGAGATTACATATGCACATTATGGCCGCATTGTTCCGGCACTCATTGAAGCAGCTTCCGCGATGGATGACGGAGAGGAAAAAGAATATCTCACAGTCCTCATCCTCAACCAGATGAAGAAGGATTACATTACATGGAACAAGGCACAGGTTGCAGATGAACTGATCATAAGAGATCTCTCTGCCATTTCAGGGGGAAGGCTTAAGGCTCCGGAGAACTTCAGGATGCCGGACATCCGGGAGATTCTGGCACCGCCAAAGAGCAAGACGCAGGGTCGTTTCCAGGGAAGACCGCAGGATAAATATAAAGGCAGATCAGGCAACCCTGGTAAAAAGAAACATAAAACCGGTTATTGACGTGAAAAACTGAACATTATGAAGATCACCAGCATAAACACCTATGATGCACCATTGCCGGCAGGCCACTATTCTCAGGGCACCGTTGCAGGAAATGTAATTTTCGTTTCAGGGCAGCTGCCAGTCATTCCGCTGGCAGGCGACGAGATTCCCGGCGATATCAGCAGTCAGACACTTCAGGCTCTTAATAATGTCCTGAGCATTGTCAAGGCCGCCGGCGGAGACATCACCACCATTGCCAGGACAACTATCTATACAACCGAGGTAAAACACTGGGAAGAAGTCAACAGGGTATATGCCGACTTTTTCGGCCCGGTCCAGCCTGCCAGATCAATCATCACTGTCGTGGGTCTTCATCATGACGCCCTGGTGGAGATTGAGGCTGTTGCCTATACCCTGTAGGTTGACACTTTGTCATGTTTGTGAGTGTGGCCGGCATTTTGCTAAAAACGGCAGTAGTAAAGTATTTTTATCATGGTAAAAAAGAAAAGTCACGAAGAGAGACCGGGCGGACCCGTATCAGCAGATGAAACTATTGAAAATCAAATCAATACAGAAACAGAATCTGCCAGGGACTCAGGGACCGCTGAGGAGACAAAGCCCGCCGATGGGTCAGCAACTGAAGAAGATCTGACCAGGAAACTGACAGAAATGCAGGATAAGTACATACGCCTCTCGGCTGAGTTTGACAATTACAGGAAAAGAACACTCCGTGAAAAGATCGAGCTCTCCAAAACAGGCGGAGAATCTGTTATCATGAGCATACTGCCCGTTGTTGACGATTTTGACAGGGCTATGATCTCAATGCGTGACACAGAAGACTGTGCCGCAGTTAAAAAAGGTCTGGAGCTGATTAATGGTAAGCTGTCTGCCTTTCTGAAGGAGATTGGTGTCAGTGAGATTGAAGTTATCCACGAACAGTTCAACCCTGACATTCATGAAGCAGTAACCACCATAGCAGTTGATGATGCATCATTGAAAGGCAGGGTGGTAGAGGTGATACGGAAAGGATACTCTCTTAACGAGAAGGTAATCCGCTTTCCTAAAGTGATCGTAGGGGAATAAATACAATCCGTTTAAGCTGAAAAATGTCGAAAAGAGACTATTACGAAGTACTGGGAGTTACCAAAAGGGCCACCAAGGATGAGATTAAGAAATCCTACCGCAGACACGCACTGAAATATCATCCTGACAAGAACCCGGGGAACAAGGAAGCTGAGGAGAAGTTCAAAGAGGCTGCTGAAGCATACGAGGTACTCAGCAATGATGACAAGAGGGGCCGGTATGACCAGTTCGGACATGCCGGTCTGGGCAATAATATGGGTGGCGGCTTTAACGGAGGCATGACCATGGAAGATATATTCTCTTCCTTCGGTGATATTTTCGGTGATGCTTTCGGCGGTGCCTTTGGTTCACGCAGCAGGGGCGGACGCTCACGTAACGTCAACAAGGGAACGAACCTGAGGCTTAAGGTGAAGCTCACTCTTGAAGAGTTTGCCAGGGGAGCTGAAAAGAAGGTCAGGGTCACCAAGTACGTGACCTGCAATACCTGTAATGGCAGCGGTGCTGCCTCTGACAGCGATGTGACCACCTGCTCAGCATGCAAGGGTACAGGCCATACCACCAGGGTGATGAATACCATACTGGGCCAGATGCAGACAAGCGCACCGTGCAATGTATGCGGCGGTGAAGGCAAAGTCATAACAAAAAAATGTCATAAGTGCTATGGCGAAGGAATAACACAGGCCGAGGAGGTGATACCAATTTCTATCCCGGCAGGCCTATCCGCAGGCATGCAGCTCTCAATGACAGGCAAGGGTAACGCTGCCCGCCGCGGCGGGATTAACGGTGACCTGATCGTGGTCATCGACGAAGAGCCGCACGATGAACTGATCCGTGAAGGCAACGATCTGATATACAATCTCTTCATCAGCATCCCTGATGCTATCCTGGGCGCCAATGTCGAAGTGCCTACACTGGAGGGCAAGGTAAGGATCAGGATAGACCCCGGAACCCAGGGTGGAAAAATACTTCGCCTGAGAGGCAAGGGACTACCCGACGTCAACGGCTACGGTAAGGGCGATCTGCTGGTGAACGTCAATGTCTGGGTACCGAAGAACCTGTCAAAGGAAGAGCAGAAAATAATGGAACAGTACCGCAACTCGCAGACTTTCGTTCCAAAACCGGACGCAGATGATAAAGGCTTTTTCGACAGGGTAAAGAACTACTTTTCCTGATACATCAACTTACGAATAAGAGGGTTGATACGCGATGCAATGTGCGTATCAACCTTTTTTATATCTTTGAACTTCCCGGACTAACATTTAATGAAGGAAAGAACTATGCCATTGTTTGAAGCACAAAATGTGACCAAGCGCTTTGCGACTACAACAGCTCTGGACGGAGTCAGCATAAGCGTTCCGGAACAGAGTATCTACGGTCTCCTCGGCCCCAACGGTGCCGGAAAGACTACCCTGATCCGTATTATCAACCAGATCACCGCTCCTGACAGCGGAAAAGTATTACTTAACGGTAAGCCTATTAAACCTGAAGACGTTCATAAGATCGGTTATCTTCCGGAAGAGCGGGGTCTCTATAAAAAAATGAAAGTAGGCGAACAGGCCCTGTATCTTGCCCAGCTTAAAGGACTGACCAAAACGGAAGCCATGCGGCGCCTCAAGTACTGGTTCAGGAAACTTGAAATAACAGACTGGTGGGGTAAGAAGGTGGAGGAGCTCTCAAAAGGAATGCAGCAGAAGGTGCAGTTTGCGACCACAGTGTTGCACGAACCTCAGCTCCTTATTTTCGATGAGCCTTTTACCGGGTTCGATCCGATAAATGTCAAACAGATCAAAGACGAGATCCTCTTTCTGCGTGAAAGAGGAGCAACCATTATCTTTTCGACCCACAACATGGGTTCCGTTGAAGAGCTATGCGACAATATAACCCTCATCAATAAGGCAGAAACCATCCTTGAAGGCAGCGTTGATAAGATCCGGCACGACTGGTCGGCAAATGAATACGACATTGTTTTTGACGGAGAGGTGATCCCTTCGGGAAATGCACATTTCTCTGTTTTGACCTCCTCATTTGCAAAGGGCCGGAGCACTATCCGTATTAAAACTTCCGGAACAGACGACACAAATGAGATCATCAGGTCGATGACAACCTCAGGCAGGGTAATCTCATTCAACAAGGTTCTGCCGTCAATGAACGATATATTTATCAGGGTCGTCGAAGCAAAAAACAGTGAAGCTGCAAAAAACTGAGCCATGAACAAAACATCATTAATAATCCAGAGAGAATATTCGACCAGGGTTCGCAAAAAATCATTCATAGTAATGACTTTGCTGACACCGTTTCTCATCGCCCTGATATTTGTCGTTCCTGCCCTTATGATGTCAAATCAGGACAAGGAGTTCAAGAAGATCGCCGTTGTCGGAGACAGTGACCTTTACAAAGATGTGATACCCGATACCAAAGAAGCTGATTTTGAATTCCTTCCAGGTACAAGCCTGAATGATCTCCAAGGCAATTTCAGTGAAAAGGGTTATTACGGAGTACTGTATGTTTCAGACCTGCTGGTCGACGTACCCAACGCTGTACAGCTGATCTCAAAGCAGCAGCCGCCGATAGGACTCCTTGATCACATCTCCTATTCTCTCAAGAAGGAGATAGAGAAGAAGAAGCTTATGGCATATAATATCGAGAAATCTTGACGAGATACTCAAGAGCGTAAATGCCAGCGTTAATGTACAGACCATTAAGATTGACGAAGAAGGCGGTGTAAAGAAAACAAGTACAGGATTTGCAATGGCCCTGGCTTATATAAGCGGTTTCATGATGTATATGCTTGTCTTTATGTTCGGAGCCCAGGTCATGCGTGGGGTCATTGAAGAAAAAACAAGCCGGATAGTTGAAGTGATCATTTCTTCTGTCAAACCCATGCAGCTTATGCTTGGCAAGATCATCGGGATAGCTCTTGTAGGTCTCACACAGTTTGCAATCTGGATACTGCTTACCATGGTCATAGTCACCGTGGTTCAATCGAAAATACTGCCGGAAGGTACCATGGAGCAGATGCAGCAGCTCCCTCAGAGTTTCTCCCAGGCTGAACCTACTATAGCCGGTGGTGATGCATCAGCTGCAGCCGGAATACAGATGACTGAGTTTCAGTCAATCTTTGCCAGCGCATTGAACCAGCCCTGGGGACTAATTATTTTCGCCTTTGCATTCTATTTTATTACCGGTTATCTGCTGTATGCCTCACTCTTTGCGGCTATAGGTTCGGCAGTAGACAATGAGACTGAGACCCAGCAGTTCATGCTGCCGGTCACCATTCCCATTATCCTTGCCCTGTTTGTGGCCATGGCAACAATGCAGAACCCCGAAAGCTCGCTCTCATTCTGGTTTTCAATGATCCCTCTTACATCTCCTATCGTAATGGTGGCAAGAATTCCGTTTGATGTACCAGCCTGGGAAATAGCTCTTTCAATGGCAATAATGCTGGTTACTATATTCGGCTGCATCTGGATGGCTGCCAAGATATACCGTACCGGAATACTTATGTACGGAAAGAAGACATCTTACAAGGAAATATGGAAGTGGCTGACATACAAAGGATAATAAAGATCTGTAATGCCCAGGATATTAGTTGTTGACGACGAAAAGTCAATAAGGAACACCCTGAAGGATGTTCTTGAATATGAGAAATATGAAGTATCTCTTGCCGAAGACGGAGCCTCTGGAATAGACCTGTTCACCCAGGGAGCATTTGATGTGGTATTGTGCGACATCAAGATGGCCAAGATGGATGGCATTGAGGTTTTGCAGAAACTCCTTGAAATAAGTTCCGATGTACCGATCATTATGATATCGGGTCACGGGAATATAGACACGGCTGTCGATTCAATCAAGAAGGGTGCCTTTGATTTTCTTGAAAAGCCACTTGACCTGAACCGTCTTCTCATCACAATCCGTAACGCCCTTGAAAGGGGCTCCCTCATCTCACAGACAAAAGTCCTGAAGAAACAGGTCAGCAGGAAATTCGAGATTGTAGGCACTTCGGCGGCCATCAAGGTAGTAAAGGAAATGATAGACAGGGTTGCTCCCACTGAGGCACGTGTGCTCATCACTGGTGCTAACGGCACGGGGAAGGAGCTTGTTGCCCACCAGATACATGAGAAAAGCAACCGCGCCAGAGGACCGTTCGTCGAAGTTAACTGTGCCGCCATACCTTCAGAGCTGATTGAGAGTGAGCTCTTCGGCCATGAAAAAGGATCATTTACATCGGCCATTAAGCAACGCATAGGCAAATTTGAACAGGCCACCGGAGGCACCATCTTCCTTGATGAGGTGGGAGACATGAGCCTTGCCGCGCAGGCCAAGGTTCTCAGGGCTCTTCAGGAAAGCAAGATCACACGGGTGGGATCAGACAAGGATATAAACGTCGACGTAAGAGTAGTTGCTGCGACCAATAAGAATATACGTGGCGAGATAGACCGCAATACTTTCAGGGAAGATCTTTACCACCGGCTGAGTGTCATACTTATACATGTGCCCACGCTGAATGAGCGAAGTGAAGACATACCGCTCCTCGCAGACTACTTCAATACCCTTATCTGCAATGAATACGGTATGGTAAAGAAAAAGATCAGACCTGATGCCATAGCCGAGATGCAGAAGATCAAATGGACCGGTAATATAAGAGAGTTCAGGAATGTGCTCGAGAGACTTATAATCCTTTGTCCTGAAGAAATATCCGGCAGGGATGTCATTACTTATGCACACCCTGTCTCAGGATTTAGCGAAATATAATGAAGAACAGATACATAGCCTGTGTGTGGATCCTGGTGATGATGGCAGCTCTTACCACGAAGTGCGACAGGCAGCAGTTTCCCGGGCTCCCGGTATCATTCAATGACGACTGGATGTTTATCAGGCAGGACTCAGCCAATATTGATAAAATTCTTCCGGGAAATATTCCCAACCATAAATGGGAAGATGTGACGCTGCCGCACACGGCATTCATCGAGCCGCTTGTCGTCACTAATCAGCAGTGGACAGGCATCAGCTGGTACAAGAAGGTTTACAGGGCACCCCGCGGGGATCACCGCCACCACACAGGCCTTCTCTTTGACGGAGTGATGAATGATGCCATCGTCTATCTTAACGGGGCCGAAATAGCCCGTCACACGGGAGGTTACGTGCCTTTCTATGTCGATCTCAGCAATGACCTCAGGTTTGGCAGGGAGAACGAGATCCTTCTCAGGGTCGATAACAGGGAGAACCCCTCCATACCTCCGGGCAAGCCTCTTGCTGAACTTGATTTTCTCTATTACAGCGGTATCTACCGCAATGTTTCCCTGTATGTCACTGACAAACTGCATATCACATCTGTTCCCGAAGCTGACACTCTGCTGGGAGGAGGTGTCATCACAGGCTTCCGCGATGTCAGTGAGGATGCTGCAACGGTCATTATCTCGGTTCTGGTACGGAATGATGACAGAACGCCGCGGTCATTCTATCTGAAAAATACTCTTCTTGATGCTGCAGGAACACAGGTATCTGCATCCCTCCCCGAAGAGATTGAGATGGAGCCCGGACAAAGCAGACGGCTGGTGTCAGAGATAAGAGTGATGCAGCCGGCCCTCTGGTCGCACGAGCAGCCTTTCCTGTATACACTCAGGACAGAACTGCAGTCTGACAAAAATGTAATTGACTGCAATGAGATACGCATAGGTATCAGGTCAGTGGAGATAACCGCCGACAATGGCCTGTTGCTGAACGGCAATCATGTCAGGGTCACCGGCACAAACCGGCACCAGGAGTACCCATACATTGGCTATGCGCTTTCAGACAATGCAGCCTACCGTGATGTTTATAAAATCAAAGATGCAGGGTTCAATCTCGTGCGTTGTTCGCATTACCCCCCGTCCCCGGCCTTTCTTAATGCCTGTGATGAGCTTGGCCTCCTGGTAATGGATGCCATTCCGGGTTGGCAATTCCTGGGAGACTCCCTCTTCCGTGAGGCCTCCCTGCGTGACACTCGTCTTATGTGCCGCCGTGACAGGAACCATCCGTCGGTGGTAATGTGGGAAGCATCGCTGAATGAGACAATAATGCCGTACAGCTTCCTGCGCCAGTTGCACACGACGGTGAAAGATGAGCTTCCCTTTGGAAATAACTACACCTGCAGCTGGATGGACACTATATGTGATGTCTTTATTCCCGCAAGGCAGCATGCCAGTGCGCCCGACTACTGGAAAAACTACAATAAGAATAAGCCATTGCTTATATGTGAGTATGGCGATTGGGAGTATTATGCACAGAATGCCGGCTTCAATCAGACAGAATTCAGTGATCTGGAACCCGCTGCACGCAATTCACGTCAGTTGCGTTCTGCAGGCGAGAGAGGATTGCTGCAGCAGGCATATAATTTCCAGGAAGCCCATAATGACAACCTCTCAGGGCCTTGTCTGGGAGATGCCAACTGGCTGATGTTCGATTATAAACGCGGGTATGCTGCAGACATAGAATCATCCGGAATAATGGATATCTTCAGGTTACCGAAATTTACGTACTGGTTCTACCGCAGCCAGTACGACGACGGTCCTGTATGTTTCATTGCATATTATAACCTACCCTCATCGGGAAAGACTGTCAGGGTCTACAGCAACGCAGACACAGTGAAGCTTTTCCGCAATGACACTCTATTTGCAGTGCAGGGACCGGATAACGATATCAGAGCTTCAAACCTCAGGCATCCTCCTTTTACTTTCACGGTTGATGAATATATACCAGGCACCATCAGGGCTGTGGGATTAAGAAAAGGAATCGAGTTCGGGGTACATTCCGTGACCACCCCGGGTCCTCCTGCGGCGCTGCGGTTGTCTGTTGACTTCAGTAATAAACCTCTGCGGGCTGACGGCTCGGATGCCGTTTTTGTCTATGCCACCCTTGTTGATTCACTGGGATTCCCTGTTATGACTGCTGACTCAACCGTCGAATTTTCCGTAAGAGGAAATGCCACTCTGATAGGAGACAATCCTGTCAGGGCAGAAGCCGGTATTGCAACAATACTTCTCAGGGCAGGCACCAACCCTGGCAAAGTGATGGTGCGCGCCTCCTCCGCCATGATGTCAGAGGCTGAGATAATGACGCAGACAAAAAAATAATAAGGAGGGGTGTTCTGACAAAAGTGTCGTGACGGGTGGTAAATATACTTTTGAGACACCCTCTTAAGGCCCGCCCCCTGTCAGAACCGGAAGTAGATAAAAGGCTGAAGGACCTCTGTGCCTACCTTGTTGAGCAGAATGGCAACACCGATCACAATTAGAAACTTTATCACCAGCGGCGTTCTGATGAAGAGCCCCCTGTAGGCTTCCTTGACAGTAACAGGGAGGAAATGGAGAATATAACCTGATGCAATAAGGATCAGGACAGGCAGATATGCCATAAGTACCACCCTGTAATTTCCCGGACTGAAGGATGAGAATATCTGTGACAGCATCACCCCTGCATCTTCCATTGACCCTGCACGAAAAAAGATCCAGGCAAAACTCACAAAGTTAAAAGTGATGATTATCCCGGCCAGGTGAGCAATATGGCTTTTTCTTTTTACTCCACGGAAGATCCATTGCCATATCTTGTCTATCACAAGTGCAATACCGTGCATCCCGCCCCAGAGCACGAATCTTGTAGCTGCCCCGTGCCACAGGCCGCCTATCAGCATCGTTACCATAAGGTTGATTCCGGTGCGCACTGCTCCATGCCGGTTTCCGCCCAGAGGTACATAGAGATAATCTTTCAGCCACCTTGAGAGTGTAATATGCCACCGTTTCCAGAAATCACTGATATTCGATGCCTTGTAAGGGGAGTTGAAGTTGAGAGGCAGCCTGAATCCCATCAGCATTGCAACACCAATGGCTATATCAGTATAGCCTGAAAAATCACAGTATATCTGAAGCCCGTATCCATATACCGACATAAGGTTCTCGAAGCCTGAATAGAGCGCGGGTGTATCAAAAACCCTGTCAATGAAACCAACGGAAATGAAATCAGAAATGATCACTTTCTTTATCAGTCCCTGCAGGATAAGGAACAGGCTTTGTCCGAACTCATTGCGGCTGATGGTGTATTCTCCCTTCATCTGGGGAACAAACTCAGATGCCCTTACGATAGGCCCCGCAATCAACTGCGGGAAAAAAGTATGGTAGAAGGAGTAGTCGATGAAGCTTTTGACCGGCTCTATCTTGCCCCTGTAAACATCAATGTTGTAGCTTAAGGCCTGGAAGGTGAAAAATGATATGCCAATAGGGAGTATAATCTGTGATACATCGAAATGGGTGCGGAACATATTGTTTGACCAGGCCGAGAAGAAATCATAACTTCTGAATGATGTTCCCAGAAGGGAATTAACGCTTTCGGTAAAGAATCCTGCATATTTAAAATATGAAAGTAATCCAAGCGAAACAATAATATTAAGGATGAGCCAGAATCTCTTCATCGGTCTGCCCGAGGCCCTGCTGGTATACAATGCTGTCAGATAGGTCGTAACGCAACTGAACAAAAGGAGGATAAAGAAGAGGCCTCCTGCTTTATAATAAAAATAGAGACTGACCAGCAAAAGCCATGTATGACACATCGCCCTTTTTTTTCTGATAAGGGCAAAACCTGCCATTACCACCAGCAGGAAGGTCCAGAACGCCGGTGTTGTGAAAATAAAAGTCTTCTTCGGGTTATATTTAAGGAATGACAAAACGGACGTCCGGCTCACAGCCTGCGGTGCCTCAACTGTCAACACCGTATCCGCCACAGCAGATTCTGCTATTATGGGGTCCGGTTGCACAACAGTACCGGCTGCAGCAAAAAGAGTATCAGGAAGCGTACCTGTTGTCATTGTCCTGGCTGTCAGCAGGTCAGAATAGATCCTTGATGCCATTGTGTCTGCGCCTGCATTGGAGAGATGGGTAAGGTCTTTCGAAGCCAGTGGCGGGATATGCTTGGACCACCTGACTATTGAGCCCTTGCCTCCCATCGATTCCCAGGCATCCCAGAATATCATCCCGCTCCGTAATGCTGCTTTTCTCTGAGCATCCCTGATTGCCGGGATATTCTTGTAGGGTATGATTGTGTCTTCCGTTTTCAGGGCCATATCGGTAAGGCTCACAAGGACAACAGGAGCGCCGCCGGAAACCTTTCTTAGAAAATCTATCTGCTTGACAAGGCCCTCTTCATAGTAATGGTACTCGCTTCTGACATTCCTGACAACATTAAGGCCGAACTGGTGGAATATCATGTCAGGGTGAAGCTTCGAGAGACATTCTTCATAGCCTTCCGGGTCAGTCATCACAAACTCAAGTCCCGCACTGCCCCTGACGGGGATATTATCCACTATCACACCGTCGTTGCTCTCGAGGCTGAGGGCATAAATATCCGGAGAACTCCGCCCGGTAAATTCAATTGTGATATCTGAAAGGGACGGTAGCGGAGCGGAGTATTCAAGGGGGCCGTTTCCTGTTTCCAGCATTGCGAAGTCAAGTAGCTTACTGCCTGACCGTACACTTACAAATACCGTATCCGGATTGTTACCGTAAAATATCCGGAGATTTTCATATTTTGAAACTGATTCGTCGGCTCCGGGAACAGGAGTGATTTTAACAGAGGCATATACAGGTTCTTTCAGCGTGTCTTGCGGAGGTTTGAAACGGCAGACAGCGAGCATCGGTCCCAGCCTGTTGTGGGGCAATACTCCGCTCCTGTAATCAAGGAGGGTGTATCTGACCCAGTTGGCCGATGACTTGACTACGTAAGAGCGGGTATACATCACCGGCATGACTGGTGATATCAGTCCCGGTCCTGTTCCGCCACCGTGTACTCTAAGTTGCTTGCGAAGAAGAGAGGTCATCCTGTCACCCTCGACCTGTGAATCACCGTAGAACATTATCCTTACCTGCTTTCCGGTGGCAAGGGAATCTCTGATGGCATCACCCGGAAAAAAAGGAGCCACTGTAGCTTGACTCACAGAGTCTTTCAATGCCGGGACGGGCATAGTGCTACGGGTAATCGCGTCAGACAGGGTTGTGTCAGACAAGGGTTGTGTCAGGCAAAGTTGCTTCAGGAGCGGCCTTATCAGGCAGGGCTGCCTGAACCGGAACCGTGTCATCCGGATTTGACCGTTGCAGTATTGTGTCAGAGGGTACTTTAAACAACAACTTATCGCCCCTGATCTTGCGGTCACCGGCTGCAAGGCTCAGGATAAACAGCGTCAGAACGACTGCTAGCAGAAAAAGGAATATCCTGCCGGGGCGCATAACTTGTGTCAGTTCAACCTTTTCTTCTGATCCTCAGCTTCTGTCCCACCTGTATCCTGGAAGCATCGGAAATGTTGTTCAATTTAAGGATATCCGTTGCAGATACGCCGTCAAACATTTTTGCAATGTCCCATATTGTGTCACCATACCGGACGGTATAGAACTCATAGTCAGTGTCTGCCGAAGCAGTAACAGACAGTTTCTCCGGCGCAGAAACATTTGAAATAGTCACGGTGTTGTTACCTGCCCTTTTCTGCTTATCCGCAAAACTCATGGAATTGACCTTGGTGTAGTATTCAGCTTTGGAAGGATCTACGTATATGGCAAGCTTCTGGCCTACCCTTATGGTATTGCGGTAGATATTGTTCCAGTATCTCAGGTCAGAAAGTCCGACATTATACCATTCTGAAATGAACCCCAGGTTATCACCGTCGCGGACCACATAGGTCAGTTTTGTCCTTCCGTTTATGTCGGGTGTGGCATATGTCGCCTGTGTGGGATTTGATGTCTGATTAACCCTCGTAAGATACAGGTCCTTCCTGTAGCCGGTAATAGTGTCAGTCAAATCTATGAACTCGCCAAGCCTGTCGACTGGCAGGGTAATTGAACTGGGCCTGGTCTTGCCGGGCACAAGGCCAGTGCGGTACTGCGGATTAAGTGCTTTAAGCTCTTCCATGGGAAGATCAAGCACAGCGGCGATCTGCTCAAGATGTATGTCCTGTGTGACCATCACGGTGTCAACTGCCAGCGGAAGATCTATCTGTATCGGGGTGATATTATGTTCACGGTAATAATTCATCGCGTAAGTGGCAGCAACATATGCGGGAATGTACCCGCGCGTTTCCCTTGGCAGCCGGTAATATATCTCCCAGTAGTCCTTGCGGTTCCCTGATCGCCTTATGGCTTTATTTACGTTACCCGGACCGCAGTTGTAGGCTGCGATGACAAGAATCCAGTCATTATAAATACCGTAAAGGTCTTTCAGGTATTTTGCCGCGGCATGTGTCGCTTTAACAGGGTCACGGCGCTCATCCACAACTGAATTGATATTCAGTCCGCACATACGGCCTGTGCTGTACATGAACTGCCACAGTCCTGTAGCCCCCACCCTGCTTACAGCATTGGGATTCAGGGCAGATTCTATGACAGCCATATATTTAAGCTCAACAGGAAGACCGTACGAAGCAAAGATATCTTCGATCATGGGGAAATAGTACTCCTGCAGCCCAAGCATTACCCTGAATCTGTCAACCTTTCTGTCAGTGTAGACGTGTATGTGGCTTCTTATGATATTATTGTAGGGAAGAATTATGACCGAGTTGATCCTGCCGATTCGATCTTTATAAACGGAATCGGAAAACTCACTGATAATTGAATCCTGCTGCAGCAGATCATTCCTGTCAACAGACATGCGTATAAACCAGTTGTTAAGCAAGCTGTCGAGATCACGTTCAATAAGTTCCGTCGAGTCATCATTTCTGATTATAATGGTATCATTTTCTGCATGAAGCATAAATGGGAACAGAACAATTAGAAGCGTGAGGACAATCTTTTTTACAGTCATTTTCATTCGTTTTAAAAAGTCCGAGTAAGTGTAAGAGTTAACCCCGGTGCAAGGCCGTAGGGAGAAACTGTAACCGGGACCAGCAATGCCTTCAGGTCATCAGTTATATCATAGTCAAAAAGGCTTGCATCGACCTGGGCATCGATGATTGTAACAAGGTACCATGCCACTATTCCAATGTAAGACAGGTCGCGATATCTGCGGTAATACTCCACTCCGTTCAGCAGCTGAGTTGTGACCCACGCCTCAGTGGAGGGGTTGTATGTTTCCGGATGGAGAACCGGATCATAATCTTCAGGATTAAGGTTGTTCATGCCTCTTATACTGAGGTAGCTGTTTGTTTCCGGAACCAGATCAGTAAAATCCTGGTAGGCATTGATAAAGGCATTATAATTGCTGCCATTAAAGGAGGCGGTATAACCCAGTGCACCAAAGCCCGCATACACGATCGGCAACTTCCAGTATTTGCGGTTGTAGATTTGTCCGAGGCCGGGAAGAGCTGCTGCATACATTGTGGCCCTGATAGGCTCAAGGGTATATGTTTTTGCCTTTTTACCCATGACAGGAATGGAATCCTGTGACCAGGCTCCGCAGGTTATCACACACATAAAAAAAAGAATACCGCTATTTTTGTCAACAGCTTCAAAAGCAAACAGTTTTCGTTTGCCGGCAAATATAATTAATTACCTATTAAGTTTATCGAGGAGGGCGATAATGCGTTCCATCTCATCGTTATCCGAGAATGGTATTACTATCTTCCCTCTCCCCTTTTCGTTGATGCGGAACTGTACTTCAGAAGCGAATAGTGTGCTCAGCTGTCCGGCAAGCTCTCCATATTCGCTGTTGAGCTTCTTCCTCTTGTCACCCTTTGCCGGGTCTTTTGCAGCCTGGCTCTGGAAGTGCCGGACCAGGTCTTCTGTAGCCCTTACAGACAGGTCTTCCTGAATTACGTGGTAGAAGATATTAATCTGTTTGGTGGGATCCTCGATATTCACCAGTGTGCGGGCATGTCCCATGGAAAGGCTTCTGTTACGTATCCCAAGCTGTATCTCGGCCGGCAGGCGCAGGAGACGGAGATAATTGGCCACTGTTGAGCGCTGCTTGCCTACCCTGTCGCTCAGTTGCTCCTGGGTGAGGCTACACTCTTCTATCAGACGCTGGTAGGTGATTGCCACCTCCATGGCATCGAGATCTTCCCTCTGGATATTCTCAACAAGAGCCATCTCAAGCATGGCGGTGTCATCAGCTGTCCGCACGTAGGCCGGCACATGTGTCAGCCCTGCCATGCGTGCGGCACGCAGTCTGCGCTCGCCGGCTATCAGCTGGAAACGGCCGTCGCCAGACTCCCTGACAGTGAGGGGCTGTACAATGCCCAGCTGACGTATTGAGGCCGCAAGCTCTTCCAGTGCCTGGGCATCAAAACGCGTACGCGGCTGAAAAGGGTTGCTGTCTATAGAGTTGATGTCTATCTGCAGATTCACCTCGACCTTTTTTTCGAGCACTTCTTTCTCAACACCTTCAATCAGGGCCCCGAGGCCCCTGCCCAACGGGCTCTTTTTCACTGTGTTCATATTACGGATAACGGTTTTTATTTCTTCTGTCTGGCCTCAACCCTCTCAAGGAGTTCACGCGCCAGATTGAGATAGTTGACCGTACCTCTTGATTCTGCATCGTAGAGTATAGCAGGCTGGCCATAGCTGGGAGCCTCAGATAGTTTTACATTGCGCTGAATAATAGTGTTGAAGACCATCTGCTGAAAATGCCTCGTGACCTCCTCAACAACCTGGTTGGCAAGCCTCAGACGCGAATCATACATAGTCAGGAGAAATCCTTCGATCTCAAGCATTGGGTTCAGGTTGGTCTGAATAATCTTAATGGTATTCAGCAGCTTACCCAGCCCTTCAAGCGCAAAATATTCGCACTGAACGGGGATAATAACAGAATCGGCGGCGGTCAGCGCATTGACAGTCAGCAATCCGAGTGAAGGTGAACAGTCAATAAGTATGAAGTCATAATCAGATGATATTCCCGCAAGCGATTTCTTAAGGGTCTTCTCTCTCTCCGGTCTTTCAAGCATCTCAATCTCAGCCCCCACCAGATCAATGTTCGAAGGTATGACGGAAAGGTTGTCAATGTTACATTTGACAACAGCCTCGCGCGAATTCACCCCGTCAATGAGACAGTCGTAGATAGTCACCTTCACCTGCTTGGAGTCTATTCCCACACCTGAGGTGGCATTTGCCTGCGGATCGGCATCAACAATCAGTACCTTCTTCTCGAGCGCTGCCAGGCTTGCAGCCAGATTGATGGCTGTAGTCGTCTTTCCTACTCCTCCCTTCTGATTTGCCAGTGCAATTATCCTTGCCATATAACCCTTTTTACTTTAATTTAATGAGCTCCAAATTTACAATATATGCCTATCCCCGGAAGCCGTGACCAGTTTGTAATTGTAAACATTCCACCTGTGGTTATTAACACTTTTTAAACATCTGCCGGAGAAAAACAGACCGGTTAATTCCGGCCAGGTGCAGCGACAGTGATCTCAAAGAGCCGGGGCCAGTACTTGCCAGTCACAAAGAGACGCTTATTTGCAGCATCCCAGGCTATGCCGTTCAGGACGTCTGTTTCCTGCGTGCGGTCTTCCCGGGGAAGGATATTTGCCAGCTCAACATATCCCAGAACTTTGCCTGACAGCGGATCAATGCGTGCAACATGGTCTGTCTGCCATATGTTTGCCCAGAGCTCCCCATTGATCATCTCCAGCTCATTAAGACTATCTACAATACCTTTATTATCCCACACCTCCACTGACGAGAGGACGTTGAAGTCAGCATCAAGGAACCAGATGACATTCGTACCGTCACTCATCACCAGCTTGTCATCCATGGTTGTGAGCCCCCATCCTTGTGTCTGATAATAGATTTTGTTTACCTGGCTCAGGGTCTTCTTGTCATAAACGAACCCCACTTTTGTGGTCCAGGTCAGCTGGTAGATACGGTCGCCGAGCAGTGCCACACCCTCGCCGAACAGAGACCCGTCAAGGTTCACCTGGCTGATCACCTTACCCGTTTCAGCCTCAACCTTTCTCAGGGTTGACTGGCCCTGCTGACCGGTACCCTCATAAAAGAAACCTTCATCATAGACCAATCCCTGCGTATAGGCATGCTTGTCATGAGGATAGCTCTTCACCACTTTGTAGCGGTATGTAACCGGGGTGATGTCAGATAGAAGTGAGACGAAAAGGCTCACTGTCTGCGGTCTTGAAACAGGAGAGAAAGCCACAACCCTAAGCGCTAGCCTGCCTGGTTTGCCTGCAGGCTCAAGGTCCACCGATGCAGGCAGTTCAAATAGCGTGCTTTTCCTGCTGCCACCGACCCACAGCTGAACAGAGTCGATCTGTGCTGATCCGGCAGCCTGGACCACTGAGAATGTTATTTTGTCAGAACAGATGAAACTGCCATTGTCTGCAGGTGACAGAACTTCTATAAGCCTCTTTGCGGGCAGTGCATCAGTCACCGCAACGGTATTTCCGGTAACAATACCGCTTTTATTGCCTGAAGACCCTGAGCAGGAGATAACAGAGGCAAGGATAAGCAGAAAAAGAACTGAATATATGGTATCTTTCTTCATCCGGCATTGTTATTTTTTTCCAAATAAACTGAAGCGTCTTGTCTTTATAGCCCTCATCGCCTGCTCCTCTCTCTCGGCCCAGGGGTCTATCATATTGAGTACCTCTCCCCATCCCGGGAAGCCTCCTGCATTCTTATCGTCGATAAAGATATCCGCGTTAAGTTTCCGGGGAGTATCATCCGCCCATTTCTCTTCCGGGTAATTACGGTTGACAGCATAAAATTCAATTCCGTTGGCACGGCAGTATTCAACGGCTTCGTCAAGCTCTGTCCCTGTTCTGATGGTCCAGAGGATGAGCAAGGCACCCCTCTTCTGCAACTCCCTGAGAGTAATAAAGGCAAAGAGCTTCTCTTTTCCGATTTCAGGATAGTCATGCTCAACGATAGTGCCGTCGAAGTCAACCGCAATTTTAATGTTGGTGAGATCTCTCATAATCCATCACAAAAATAAACAAATATTAGTTGTCTATAATATTGTAATTTTGCTTTGCCTTTTAAACGAGAAATGACAAAACACGTACCGAACTTCATCACTCTGCTCAATCTTCTTGCCGGTTTTGCAGCCACTGTGCTCGCCTCAAAGGGTTATAATGAGTATGCTGCACTGTTAATCATCGCAGGAGGTATCTTTGATTTTTGTGACGGTTTTGCGGCCCGTCTTCTGAAATCCTATTCAAACATAGGGAAGGAGCTGGACAGCCTTGCTGATGTGGTGACCTTTGGCATAGCTCCGGGCGCCATTGTCCTCAACCTGCTTACCAGTGCCGGGATGGCCATGGTACCTGCTTTCATACTGGCATGTCTTATCCCTGCTGCCTCGGCAATGCGCCTGGCAAAATTCAACAACGACACCACCCAGAGCACTTCCTTCAGAGGCCTTGCCACGCCGGCAAGCGCCTTCACCGTGATCTCATTTGTGATTGCCTCTGAATACAGCAACTGCTCTGTTTGTGACACCCTTGTGAAATCATTATGGTTTATCGGCGCTCTTTCTGTTTTCCTGGCTGTGATGATGATTGTAAACACAAGAATGTTTTCACTGAAATTCTCTCATCTCAGATGGGGAGGGAATGAAGAGAGGTATCTCCTTGCAGGAATCAGCCTGCTGCTCCTGCTGGTTTTCCGGCTGGCCTCACCGCCCCTGATCATGGCAGCCTATATTGTGATATCACTTGTTTTCACTCTTATCAGGAGCAGGAGAACGCCTTCAGCTGCGGCGTAAGTGCACCATTACTTTTTCATGGCACCGGATCGGTTCTTACCGGATCATTCCAGCTGTACTATCTGCCATTTACCAGAATCTGTCAATAGGTATGATCTTCTCCGGCCATCTCTTCCACAGTGATCATACTGCGGTTCAACGATCTCCATGCGTACCATATATAGACTGCCACGAACGGAATAATGAATGACACATACATCATCGTTTTCAGCGTAAACATGCTGGACGAGGCTTTGGCCAGGGTGAGTGAACTTTGCAGATCGGATGAAGAAGGATAGAATGCCGTGTTACCATAACCGGCCATGAAAAAGAGAGCCATCACAACGGCAATAGTACCCGGTCCTGCGAACCAGATCGCTTTGCGTGAGTGCCTCATTATTCCAAGCCATAGTGAGACAAGCACCAGCACCACCCCTCCGGAGAAGAGGATCAGTGTGAATACATTTGACAGCAGGTTATGCAGGTAGAGATATTTCACCATGGTGACCTTGCCTGTTGTGCTGTCGGCCATGAAACCTTTGCCAAGGAGCAGGCAGGCAGTAAATGCCAGGAAAAAGACAAGGAACGGGATTGCATTTCTGACCATCGCCCCGTTGACAGTCAGCAATCAGATCACCGTCATCGATGGCATTGGAGAGATACATCAGTCCCAGGACTCTTGCCAGAAAGATGACCGTAAAACCGAGAAGCAGGTTTACCGGATTGGTCAGAGCCTCCAAACCGTGCCATCCTGAGCCCCACGTGACCCTGTAAAAGAGGTCAAGCGTGAAATCGGACCCCGTAAAGAAGGTGGCGACTGCCACACCTGTCAGGAAAGGACCAAGGCATCCGTTGATAAAAAGAAATGTGTCGAATACGCTGGTGCCGAAGACGTTGGATGGTTTTGAACGGTATTCGTATGCCACAGCCTGTATGATGAAGCTGAACAGGATTGCCATCCACACCCAGTACGCTCCGCCGAAACTGGTTGCATAAAAGAGCGGGAAAGAGGCAAAAAATGCCCCGCCGAAAGTGACAAGAGTAGTGAAAGTGAACTCCCACTTGCGGCCTAATGCGTTGACAATCATCTTGCGCTGAATGTCATTGCGCGGCAGGGAAAAGATAAACGACTGTCCTCCCTGAACGAACATCAGGAAAACGAGAAGACCTGCAAGCAGTGATATTATCAGCCACCAGTAATTCTGCAGGAATGCGTGTGAGATCATTAATGCCATAATAGTGTCCTCCTAATGTTTTGGTCCGTTTTTGATCTGCCTGACCATTATTGAAACCTCAGCAATGAGCAGGGCGGTAAAGAGAACGGCGAAGAGGCTGAAGGTGGTCTGCACCGCACCGGTACTGATGTTCGAGACAGCAATATTGACCGGCATGAGGTTCTGTATGATCCATGGCTGCCGGCCCATCTCGGTCACTATCCATCCAAGCTCACTGGCGAGGTAGGCCAGCGGTACAGCGAAGAGAGAGACCCACAGGAACCAGCGGTTGCGCTCAAGTGTCTGCCGCCGTTGAAAACTGATTGCGAGAATGAAAAGCAGGATGAAGAAAAATCCCAGACCGACCATGATACGGAAGCTGTAGAAGATGACCGGGACCGACGGGATGACCTGCCACGGATGATCAAAATAGCTGTAACCGAAATACCTGAAGTAGTTGTCAATGAAGTCCTGCTCCCTGAACCTGGCGCCAAGGGCAGCTGTTGAAGCCTCATCTCCTATCTCCTTCGCCATCTTGTAATCAATGAGCACCTGCCGGGCATACCTGCCGCGTTCCATCATCTCGCTTACCGGCAGTATCCCTCTGCCGGGGTTACCGTTGACAAGGTCTTTCAGGCCAGGAACATAACCGTTTTCCTCGCCTGTAGTCATTATCGAAAGAAGCTTTGGCAGCGCAATTTTCATTTTCATTTCATGAACTGTCTTCTCTCCTATTCTTTCTCCTTTGTCAGCGAGGGCGCCTATCACTGTCAGGCCTGCCCCGCTCTTGCCTTCGTAAAGAGCTTCCATGGACGCAAACTTGACAGGCTGCACCCTGGCGATAGTGCGGGCGGAGCTGTCTCCTGTCATCGCCACCAGCAATGAAGATACCAGGCCGAAAATACCTGCTATAAGTATACTTTTCCTTGCCATTACCTCCTCCCTGTGCCGCAGGATGAACCATGAGCTTATGCCCACGACAAAGACAGAACCAAGGACAAAGCCTGATGTCACCGTATGGGTGAACTTATCGATGGCAACAGGGTTCAGTATGACATCGCGAAAGCTGTTCATCTCATTACGGGCTGTATCAGGATTGAATACCATTCCCACCGGGTTTTCCATCCATGAGTTGGCAACAAGGATCCACAACGCCGAAAGGCTTGCTCCCAAGGCCACAAGCCAGGTGGAGGCAAGATGAAATTTCTTTCCTACTTTGTTCCACCCGAAAAACATCACTGCCACAAATGTCGATTCCATAAAGAAAGCCAGTATGCCCTCAACTGCAAGAGGTGCTCCGAAGATATCACCCACAAACCATGAGTAGTTTGACCAGTTGGTACCGAATTCGAATTCGAGGATGATCCCGGTAGCCACGCCTATTGCGAAGTTGATGCCAAAAAGTGTCATCCAGAACTTCGTTATTCTCTTCCAGGTCTCATCTCCGGTGCGCACATAGATTGTTTCCATGAACGCAAGAATAAATGAGAGACCCAGGGTCAGGGGCACAAAGAGCCAGTGGTAAATGGCTGTCAGGGCGAATTGCGCCCGCGACCAGTTTACAAGTGACAGATCAATGTTTTCTATCATATTATTACTTATTGCCGGTTAATTGTTCAATCACATAATCACTCCGCTCCCTGTCTGACCCGAAATTGCTCTTCAGAAAATCAGGAAAGAAAAAAAGCCTGAGTAACAGAAAGATAATGCAGAGCTTGATAATAATTATAAGCCAGACCTTTTTACCCCACCACGACATTGTCCGGAAGCCATCGTAGTAAAAAAGGAAGAAACTTCTGAGAGCAGAGGCCATCCTGATCATTTCTTATCTTCATCAATGTCTTTACCAAGCCCGGATGTAATTTTCCGGACAGGCCCGAAATTGTTAAAGAACTCCCTGGCGAAAACACGCATAGCCGTATAAGCCGGTACAGCCACAATCATTCCGGCGATGCCCGCAAAGCTGCCAACCGCCATGATAATAATGAATATTTCAATTGGATGAGCATTGACGCTCCGGGAATAAATCAGTGGCGCAACAATGTTATTATCAAGGATTTGCGTAATGGCTATAACGATGACCATATAAATGATCAGCAACCCGATGGCGGGGAAACCCCCGGCGGTGATCGCTGTGGCGATACCCATCAGCACTGCAATTGCTCCTCCAAGCCATGGACCAAGGTAAGGTATCACATTGAAAATGCCGATCAGCAAACCCATCACCAGGGCCTGGTGGAATGGAAATCCTACTATGGTCATCCCGATGGTGATGCATATCAGGACTATGGTGCTCTCTATGATGATACCGATGAAATATCTGATCAGAAGCTGTTTTATCGAATGCAGTACGCTTCTGATCCTCTCTTCATACTGGGTAGGTACCAGAACCATCACAGTCTCCTTGAACAGTCCTTCATCCTTCAGGAAGAAAAAGGCAAGGAATGTGACGGCAATAAATGCAACCACGACCTTGCCCACAATGCCTACTAAATTACCCGCCAGGTTTGTAATGGACGCCGGCTTAAGTATCTCGCTGATTTTTTCGACTGCTATATCATATAATGTAGTTTCAGGAGGCATGTTCTTATAAATCTTCCTGACAAAGGTGTCAAGCTTTTCAAGCTGTTCCTGCAGGCCACGTACTATTTCACCGGCATCAAAACCGGATAATGCATCTATCTGTCTGGATACCAATGGAATAAAGATCACAAAAAAGAGCGCCAGCAGACCGTAGAGGAGAAGCAGCGTCAAAAGCGAACTCAATGCTCTCGGGAATCTGATCTTCCGTATGTGAATGCTGTTCAGCAGGTCAACTATCGGCCTTCCTATAAGCGATATGACCCCCGCAACAATTATATAAGCAATGATGCTCCGGAAATACCATGTAAGATAAGCCGCCAACGCAATGCCGACAACTATTAAAATATTACGCAGAGTGGCATTCATAGTGCAATTGGATCAGGTCTGTAACCCCTGTCGTGACAGGGTGCAATTAAAACTCTTCTCATCAAATTTAAAAAGAATTCCCGTTATAACAACCCGAATATATTAATGTCATAATGTCATGTCAAATTTTATTTAATCTGCCATATTGGCAGATTAATTTCAATGGCACACAGATTGAAATATATCCTGTGAAAATATTAATAATGTCAAACAATTATAAAAAGGAGGTCGTTATGTTACCAATGATCACAAGAAGAGGCTACAAGCCGCTTACGCTTTCAGATTTCTTCAATGAAGATTTCTTTCCGACGCTGAACAGGAGTACGAGCAGTCTTCCGTCAGTCAACATCAGGGAAGATGAAAAGGCATTTTATCTTGAGCTTGCCGTTCCGGGCATGGATAAAAAGGATCTTCGTATTGAGGTAAAGGATGATGTTCTTACAATCTCGTCCGAACATAAGGAGGACAGGGATCAGGATTTTGACGGATACAGGCGCAGGGAATTCAGCTACAGCTCATTCTGCCGGAGTTTTTACCTGCCTGAGGACGTAAATGGTGAAAAGATCGGTGCTTCATACAAGGATGGCATCCTGAATGTGGAGATACCAAAGCTGGAGGAAGAGAAGAAAAAGGAAAGAATCCGTTCGGTCTCGATCTCGTAATCCGGGATCACCTCTGCAGTTTCGACTGCAATTATACAGTACAGACAGGTCTGAGACCTGTCTGTACTGTTTTGTATCTTCGTTTTGTGGTAAGCGGGGGAGTGAATTATACGTCGGTCCTGACAGCCACAAGCTCCTTTGCGAACCGTTCGCCGTACTCGATCAGTGTCTTTTCCTTGTCGCTCTCGGGCATAAATTTCAATGCTGCGGGCTCCTCAAAGAATCGAAGCTTCAGGCTTTTCAGCATCCCTGCTATGAGCGAGGGCGCTTCACCGCTCCATCCGTAGGAGCCGAATGATCCTGCCAGTTTACCCTTGTCACGCAACGGATTGATCAATGCAACAAGTTTATAAACAGGCAGAAGGGTGTTCTGATTGATCGTTGGCGAGCCTACAATGATCCCATCAGCAATGGTCAGCTTTGAGTCCAGATCGCCTGAATTTGCAGTCTCAATATCCATCACCTCCACTGTCATATTCTTCACCGTACCGGCCCCGCGGGCTATCAGCTCAGCCATTTTCGCGGTATAACCGTATGCAGAAACATAGGTTATCAGCAGCCTCTTTCCCTCTGAAACTGAAGTGAGCTTAAGATAATCAGCGGCCAGCTGTTCAGTCGTATCAACAATGTTCTTCCAGTTTTTTCTCAGCACCGGACCGTGACCGGTAGCTATCATTGAAATGTCAAGAGGCCTTATCTTTTCAATCGCCCTGATCATGAATTTGCTGTAAGGCTTCAGGATAGTATCAAAATAATACCTGAAGTCTTTTTCATAATCGCCCGAAATATCGTCAAACATCTCCTCACTGCAATAATGTGCTCCGAAGGAGTCGCACGTGAACAGTATCCTGTCCTCTTCCAGGTAGGTGAAGATGGTATCTGGCCAGTGAAGGTTAGGGGCTGCAATGAACTTCAGCGTCTTGTTGCCGAGATCCAAAGTGTCACCGTCCTTCACCACCAGCGATTTGAATGGCCGGTTGACAATGTCAGACAGGTACCTGATGGCATTGCCGCTGCCCACCATAACAGCCTGCGGTGCAATGTCAAGAAGCTGCCTCAGTGACCCTGAATGGTCAGGCTCGGTATGATTAAGAACAATATATGATATCTCTGCCGGGTCAGTAACCCTTCTCAGTTTGCTGATATATGTCCGGCTGAACTTCTCCTTGGCCGTATCTACCACCGTCTTTTTAGCAGCATTTATGAAATATGAGTTATAGGTGGAGCCGTGCTCAGTATGCATCACAATGTCGAACACCCTGATGTCGTGATCAAGAATCCCTATCCACTTCACATCAGGAGTAAGATCCAATATCTTATTATCTTTTTTCATGAATTTTGACTAAATTACCTTTGCTATTATGGTCCTGCTTGCCCTTACCTGTTCAAACATCTGCACATCGATCTCAGTGCCTTCAGGAAGGAAGATGTCGACACGTGAACCGAACTTGATGAAGCCCAGTTCATCTCCCTGGCGTACTCTTGCTCCCTTTTTCGAGTAAGTGACAATACGGCGGGCTACCGCTCCTGCCACCTGCCTGATAAGAATCTCAGTGCCGTTATCTGATGTAACAACGATAGTGCTCCTTTCGTTCAACTCTGACGATTTAGGACTGCGGGCATGATATTTCTTGCCGGCCTGATAGTTGGTATAAGAGATCGTACCGGTGATAGGGTACCTGTTGCTGTGCATGTTAAAAGGCGACATGAATATTGAAATCTGCAGTCTGTTGTCCTTGAAATACTCCTTTTCAAATGTTTCCTCTATCACAACGATCTTTCCATCAGCCGGTGCGTAGATCAGCAGCGGATCCGGATCAAGCTTCCGCGCCGGTGTTCTGAAAAACAAAACAATAAAAGAGAAAAAAATCAGGGACGCCGCCATGAGCAGATAATGTAGTATGCGCAGTTCCGGCCAGATGGTCAGTGCTGCAACATTGATAATGGCAAGCATAATGAATACAGCAATTATTATCTTGTATCCTTCCCTGTGAATTTTCAGTCTTTTAACCGCCATCTTACCCTGAAATCGCTATATAAAGATATACCACCGGAAATGAAACCACAACACTGTCAAACCTGTCGAGGAAGCCGCCGTGACCCGGCAGGATAGTACCCGAATCCTTCAGGCCCAGGCTTCGCTTTAGCATTGATTCAAGCAGGTCACCTCCCGTTCCGGCAATGGAAATGATCACTGCAATAATCATCCATCCGGTGGTGTCAGCCACGCCAAGCCATCCGCCTATCAGGCGTGCCACCAGCAGGGTCAGTAACAACCCGCCGAGAAAGCCTTCCCAGCTCTTCTTCGGCGATATGCGCTCAAAGAGACGGTGCTTTCCTATGGCTGACCCTACCAGGTAAGCACCGGTATCGTTTGTCCAGAGAAGCAGAAAAAATCCAACAGGAATTCCCGGAGAAAATTCTACACCGTTCATCCGGATCAGCGGCTCAAGACCGGTATGGCTGAAAGCAGTGAAGGGCAGCAGTGAGAAGGGCGCGGCAGTATACAAGATTGAAAAGAAAGTGTGAGCAAGTGAATCAAACGGTCTCTCAACCTTCCTGAAAAGCTCCGCCACCATCACGACAGTTACCAACGGAATAAGTAACAGGAAGGTTTTCCCCGGAAGCCATCCGGCTGCCACCGTGGTCGAAATAAGGTAAATGATGAACCCGGCTATAATTCCATTGATGGTCTGTGGTCTGATCCCAGTACCCCTGACCATCATATAATATTCATGCTGCGTCCCGGCTATCATGACCGCTATGATTATAAAGAAAGACACAGGATGAAGCCACAGCCCTCCAAGGACGCAAATCACAATGAAGGCACCGGTAATGGTACGCCTGATAAAATTGGTCACCTCACAGATCTTTGATTATTTCCATGGCCACAAGCACATTGTCACGGTGAACATACAGTTCGATGTCGCCGAACCTGTAATTCCAATCGCGTTTGTCGACAGCCACAGCTTCAATATTGTTATTATGGAGTTGGTCGATGGCGATCTGACACTTTATGTCATCACCGTACCTGGCTATGACCACCCATTCTTCTTCCATCACTCGCTCTTTAAGGGCTCTTCAGCCTTCGCAGGTTCTTCCGGCCTGCCGGCCTCTTCAGACCTTGCGGGCTCCTCCGCCTTCGCAGGCTCTTCTACCTTTGCAGGTTCAACGGCCTTTGCAGACTCTTCAGTCATGCTCCGTGAAATGTCACCTTTTCTCTTTCCGAAGATACGCTCCAGATCCTCACTGAAGATGACTTCCTTTTCCAGCAGCTGCTCGGCAAGCTTTGTGAGACCGGCAATATTTGCAGAGATAACCTCCTTAGCCTTAGTGTATGACACTTCCACGATTTTTTTTGCCTCGTGGTCAATAAGTTCGGCGGTCTTTTCGCTGTACGGCTTTGTAAAGCCATATTCTGACTGTCCTGACGAATCGTAGAAACTCACGTTGCCAATCTCGTCCGACATACCGAAATAGGCCACCATAGCATAAGCCTGTTTGGTTACCTTCTCCAGGTCGCTGAGGGCGCCGGTGGATATCTTTCCTATCACCAGTTCCTCAGCGGCTCTTCCACCGAGAGCGTAAGCAAGTTCGTCAAGGATATGCTCACGGGTGGATATTGATCTCTCCTCCGGCAGGTACCATGCTGCCCCGAGGGCTTTCCCCCTGGGTATGATGGTCACCTTGAGCAGTGGACTGGCATATTCAAGGAGCCAGCTTACAGTGGCATGTCCTGCCTCGTGATAAGCAATGGTCCTCTTTTCTTCAAAAGAAACGATCTTGTTTTTTTTCTCCAGGCCGCCTATGATCCTGTCGATGGCATCAAGGAAGTCCTGCTTCTCAACCACAGTCTTATTTCCTCTTGCAGCAATAAGCGCTGCCTCGTTACAGACGTTTGCTATGTCAGCACCCGAGAAGCCGGGCGTATTCTTGGCAAGGAAGGATATATCAAAACCTTCCTCAAGCTTTATGGGACGGAGATGCACCTTGAAGATGGCTTCACGCTCTCTGATGTCAGGCAGCTCAACATTGATCTGACGGTCAAAGCGTCCTGCCCTGAGCAGCGCCTTGTCAAGGATATCAGCTCTGTTTGTGGCAGCAAGTATGATGACACCGCTGTTCGTTCCGAAACCGTCCATCTCGGTCAGGAGCTGGTTGAGAGTGTTTTCACGCTCATCATTGGCTCCGAAGTTCGGGTTACGTCCGCGGGCACGACCCACTGCATCTATCTCATCAATGAAAACTATACATGGAGCCTTCTCCTTTGCCTGTTTGAAGAGATCCCTCACGCGCGATGCACCAACACCCACAAACATCTCAACAAAGTCAGAGCCTGAAATTGAAAAGAAGGGTACATTGGCTTCACCTGCAACAGCCTTGGCCAGCAGGGTCTTTCCTGTTCCGGGAGGGCCTACGAGCAAAGCACCCTTGGGTATTTTGCCTCCCAGATTGGTATATTTCTTGGGGTTCTTGAGAAAGTCAACTATCTCCATCACCTCGGTCTTGGCCTCTTCCAGGCCGGCCACATCACTGAAATTAGTCTTTATGTGTGTGTCCTTGTCAAATATCTGCGCCTTCGATTTGCCGACGCTGAAGATGTTGCCTGCACCCCCGCCGCCGGAACCGGCGGACATGCGTCTCATGAAGTAGATCCATACCAGGGCTATGAGCAGGAACGGAAGGATGACACCAAGGAAGGTTGACAGGTAATCTTTCCTGGTCTGGTATTCAGGATGTATCCATTCTTCCGGTGTGTAGCCGGCTTTCTCCTGCATCGCGGCAAAAAACTGCTCAAACAGCTCCACAGTACCAAAACTGTGATAGTACTGCGGCCTGGGAGGCTGTATCCCGAAACCTTTCTGTTTGGCAAAATCAGAATATTTCTCTTTCTTGAGTGCTTCGGGCTTGAGATAGATCTCAGCCTGTTCCTTGTTAACCACGACTACCTTTTCAATGTCGTGACTGATGATCATATCCTCAATTTCTTTCTGGCTGGCCTTCTTTGTGTATTTGCCGCTAAAAAGCACCTGGATTGCTATAAAGGCCAGAAGAAGTATAAAAAAGAACCAGTTTGTATTAAACTTAGACTTCAGATTTTTATCATTCTTGATTGGCTTGGATGGTTCCTTGTTTTCTGCCATATGTTAAATACCTTTCGTTTCTGCTTTGTCCTCAAGCATTGTCAGGCGACCGTCAGCATATAATGACTCGAGGTTATAAAAGTCCCTGTAAGGCTGCTGGAAAATATGAACGAGGATGTCACCGTAATCAAGCAATACCCAAATGCAGTTCTCCCTGCCTTCAATATGAAAAGGTTTGTAGCCGGTCTCTTTTCGTACAATATCCTCAACGGACCATGCCAGTGAATCAACCTGTTTAGTCGATGCAGCGTGTGTGATCACAAAATAGTCACAAATCCTGTTTTCAATATTCCTCAGATCGATAAGGGCCACCTTCTCTCCCTTCTTTTCAAACAATCCTTTTACAATACTTTCTGTTACCCTGGAGGCCTCTTTGCCGGTTTTTCTCATCAATAATATTTTCAGTTATAAACAGTTCCCTGTGCTGGCGCAAAATTACGAACATTATCTGTATTTTCGTCCGGCATCATTTCTTTTTACAATTAGGATGCCATTTTGTTCAACAAACCGCAAAGCTTCGGAATGATTGAATAATAACTCGTTAAATACCTGCCTGTCATGATCATAGGATCTGTCATAAGACGATGTGAAAAAGTGTCATCAACCAATGACCTGGCCTCAGTCATGCTTCGCGTTGACAGGCCTGCAGAAGGTACGGTAATAACCGCCGCCTTCCAGGAGGGCGGCAGGGGCCAGAAAGGTAACAGCTGGGAAAGCGAGCCGGGTAAGAACCTGCTGATGAGCGTAATACTCTATCCCGAAATGGTCAGACCGGAAAACCAGTTCGTTATCTCCCAGATGGTTTCTCTCGCAGTGTATGATCTTATAAGGGCTGAAATACCTGATGTGAAAATCAAATGGCCCAATGACATTTATGTCAGGGATGACAAAATAGCAGGTATCCTTATTGAGCACAGCATAATGGGCAGCACCATCAGCAGCAGCGTGGCCGGTATCGGGCTCAACGTCAATCAGACAGAGTTCGGGAGCGCACTCGTAAATCCTGTCTCACTGGCACAGATCACCGGCAGAAAACATGATCTATCAATGATAACCGGTGAGCTTATACGCCTTCTTGACATAAGATACGCCATGGTCATCAGCGGCAGGACAGACGAACTGTCAGAAGCATACCATAATTCGCTTTACAGGTGCGGTGAGTGGCACCGGTACTCTGACCATAACGGAGTTTTCGGGGGAATGATTGAACGTGTCGGGCCCGGCGGGCTGCTTATGGTCAGAAGAGAAAAGGGCCCTGTCACGGGGTACGCGTTCAAGGAGATTGACTATATCCTCTGATCTTGTCGTAACCCTTGTAGTTCTCAATCATATCGATCAGTCTGTCAAGATATTGCGGAGCAGTATCTCCAACAAGCATCCTGGCAAACGGATTCATATTAAGATCTGCTGTGATATATAATTTTGAGCTTCGGCTTGTCAGTGCTTCAATGACAACATGAAGTGATAAGTTACCAATAAAAAGATTTTCTGCCGTATAACTGACCATCGTATGAGGAAGGGCTTCCTTCAGGCTGACGTTTACTCTGCCTGCCTTTTCTACCCTGAAGCTGCATTTTTCTGCTGTTGCTTTCCAGTCGGATAACATGCCGGGAGGTATGACTTCACTGAAATTGCGTATGTCTGTCAGGAATGCATAGAGGTCCTTGTCGCCACATGGCACCTCTCCCGATTTGCTTTTATAGGATCTTGAAGGACTCATTCCTTTAATTTTAACCTTTAACCATTAACCTTTTTATTTCCTTTCCTGCATTCTGGCCCCTCGCTATAAATGCCCACCGGGCATTTTTTTAACGCTCAGTCCCCCCTGCATTCTGGCCCCTCGCTAAAAATGCCCACCGGGCATTTTTTTAACGCTCAGCCCCCCCCGCATTCTGGCCCCTCGCTAAAAATGCCCACCGGGCATTTTTTTAACGCTCAGCCCCCCCGCATTCTGGCCCCTCGCTAAAAATGCCCACCGGGCATTTTTTTAACGCTCGGTCCCCCATGCTGCCGGATCTTTCCGCCATTCTCTGAGTGTCTCCACATCGGCAGCCGAGATATAACCTGATGCGGCAGCCATGTCAACAAGGACACCATAGCTGCTGAGTGTATCAAGCCGGCATCCTTCATCCCTGAAAGCATCTGCCGATTTGCTGAAACCATAGGTAAAGATAGCTATCATGCCCAGCACATCGCATTCTGCCTCACGAAGCGCCTTAACGGCTCCCAGGCTGCTGCCGCCGGTGGAGATAAGATCTTCTATCACAACAACTTTCTGCCGTTTTATGTAATGTCCTTCTATCTGGTTGCCCAGCCCGTGGTCCTTGGCACCTGATCTCACGTAAATGAAAGGAAGATTCAGGCGGTCAGCTACAAGTGCACCGTGGGCAATGGCACCGGTGGCCACGCCGGCGATCACCTCCGCATCAGGATATAACTCCTTTACCCTTAGGGCAAACGAATCTCCTATAAAAGAACGTACCTCCGGGAACGACAGTGTCATGCGGTTATCGCAATAAATGGGCGATTTCCAGCCTGATGCCCACGTAAAAGGTATTGCCGGTTGCAATTTTATTGCTTTTATTTGTAAAAGATATTCTGCGGTTTTCTTAGCGATATCATCCATATGCTGAAGTATAAGGTATATTTTGACAACAGGGTTATTACCCTCTCTCCTGAACCTGACCGGCTGCAAAAATACGCTCTTTTTCACAATTACAGTGAGCCGGAGGCGATGTACAGCCAAATATCACAGTTTGCCGTTAATAATGACATCCCTTCCTTAAATATTTATTCATCTGATATTAACAATCTGTGGAATGTATTCAGCGCATGGTTTGTTGTCATCGAGGCTGCCGGCGGACTGGTGAGTCATCCGTCCGGCAGGTTCCTCTTCATTAAGCGCTATGGCAGGTGGGATGTTCCCAAGGGGCATATTGAGAAAGGTGAGACAGCGGAGCAATGCGCTCTCAGGGAGGTTACAGAAGAGTGTAATATCAGGGGACATGTTATCAGAGGATCGCTGCCGCCAAGCTACCATACATATCTCTACGATAATAAACCCCACATGAAAAAGACTTACTGGTTCACGATGAGTTATGACGGGGATATGATTACGGAACCACAGGCTGAAGAGGGAATCACCCATGCCGAATGGCTCTTGCCTGACGAGATAGCCAAAATAAAATCTAACACCTTCCAGTCCCTCCTCGACCTGATGAACATTACCCTGAGGGTCAAGTGATCATTTGCTGAGATAATCCGAAATCCTGATCACTGATGGCACGAACATGGAGGCATCGCCGCCATTTACTATAATATCACGGACAATTGTTGAATTAACAGGTGTATGCTCAGTACTTGTCAGCAGAAAAACGGTATCAATCTCAGGAGCCATCTTCCTGTTCATCTGACCCATGGCCCTCTCATATTCAAAATCAGCAGCGGTGCGCAATCCCCGCAGGATATAGCTTGCCCCGTTCTTCCTGCAGAAATCGACTGTCAGTCCGCGGTACCTGGTGACAACCACACGGCTATGCCCCTCAAAAACCTTTGAGATCATTTTCATTCTGTTCTCAATGCTGAAGAGGTTCTTTTTTTCGGTATTCTCGCCCACGGCAATAATCACCTTGTCGAAAAGCATCAGTGCCCTTATGACAAGGGCTTCATGACCTACTGTAAAAGGATCGAATGAACCGGGGAAGACAGCTGTCTTATCCATAACGAACAGTTTATCGGTTAGTTGAAATCAATAACCCTGGCGTTGGCCACTTTCTGACTGAGCAGCACCTGGTTAATGACGTCCATAATAGTTTCAACATAATTGAACTTCAGCCCGCGTACATACTTTTCATTGATCTCCTCAACATCCTTGCGGTTCAGTTCAGAAAGCACTATCTCCCGAATACCTGCCCGCTTGGCAGCAAGCATCTTCTCCTTTATGCCGCCCACGGGCAGTACCTTCCCCCTGAGTGTAATCTCACCTGTCATGGCCACATACTTTTTCACCTTTCGCTGCGTAAAGGCAGAGGCAATGGAGACAGCCATGGTGATGCCGGCCGACGGGCCGTCTTTGGGAATGGCGCCCTCGGGAACATGAATATGAATATTCCATTTCTCAGAGAACGTATCAGGAAGATCAAGCATCTGCGCATGAGCCTTGAGATATTCAAGTGCAATAACTGCTGATTCCTTCATCACGTCTCCCAGGTTACCAGTCAGGGTCAGATTGCCTTTACCCCTGCTGATGCTTGTCTCCACAAACAGGATCTCACCTCCGGTTGCAGTCCATGCCAGCCCTGTCACTACTCCCGCCTGATCATTGCCGTCATAGATATCATTGATATACTTTGGCGGTCCGAGAATCTCCATCACATCGGCAATGGTAATATTTTCTGTCGGAGTCTTGTTAAAGGCTATCTCCCTGGCCCTGTGCCTGATCAGCTTGGCAATCCGTTTATCAAGCTCTCTGACCCCTGACTTCGCGGGTATATTTCTGGATGACCTCTTCAATGACCTGCTTCGACAGCGAGAATTGTGTGCTCTTTACTCCGTGGGCTTCGAGCTGTTTGGGAATCAGATGTTTGACAGCTATCTCCCTCTTCTCCTCCACAAGGTAGCCCGATATCTCAATCAGTTCCATCCTGTCGCGCAGGGCAGGACTGACAGTAGACAGGGTATTTGCCGTCGCGATGAAAAGTACCTTCGACAGGTCATATTCCATCTCGAGGAAATTATCATAGAAGTGTGTGTTCTGCTCCGGGTCGAGTACCTCCAGGAGGGCTGAGGCCGGGTCACCCCTGAAATCCTGCCCTACCTTGTCAACCTCATCAAGGATAAAGACAGGATTGGAAGAGCCGGCGCGGCGTATGTTCTGGACAACCCTGCCGGGCATGGCACCTATATATGTCTTACGGTGTCCCCTGATCTCCGCCTCATCATGCAATCCGCCCAGTGACATGCGGGCATATTTGCGTCCCAGTGCGCGTGCAACTGATTTGCCCAGTGAGGTCTTGCCAACCCCGGGAGGGCCGTAGAGACACAGGATAGGGGACTTCATGTCGCCCTTAAGCTTCAGTACTGCAAGATGCTCCAGCATCCTTTCCTTGACCTCCTCAAGCCCATAGTGATCTTCATCAAGAACACGCTGTGCATTATTAAGATCAAGATTATCAGGAGTATATTCATTCCATGGCAGTTCAAGCAGCGTCTGTATATAATTTACCTGCACCGAGTACTCAGCTGCGGCAGGATTAAGCCGGGAGAGCTTGTCGAGCTCGCGGTCGAACACTTTAGCCACATCCTCGTTCCAGAGTTTTTTTGTGCCCCTCAGGCGAAACTCCTCCACTTCCTTCTCAACAGGATTGCCGCCGAGCTCGTTCTGAATGGTCTTCATCTGCTGGTGGAGAAGGAACTCACGCTGTTGCTGGTCTATCTCGTACTTGACCTTTGACTGCAGCTCATTCTTCAGCTCCATGAGCTGTATCTCGCGTACAAGGTGCTCAAGCAGCCTCAGACCGCGCTCTTTCAGATTCGATGCCTCGAGCAGTTTCTGCTTGTCGTTGACATTTATCTCGGTATTAGCGCAGATGTAATTAATAAGGTAAGTGCTGTTCTCAATGTTCTTGACCGCAAAAGTAGCTTCTGGATTAATATTCGGGTTCAGCTTTACAATCTTCATCGAAAGGTCCTTCAGTGATCCGATGATCACCTCGAAGTCTTTTTCATCCTCGCCGCCCTTTTTATCGGGAATGGCTTTTACCTGGGCAGTGAGATATGGGTCCGTCTGCACTATATTAAGAACGGAGATGCGTCTGCGGCCCTGGATAATGGCAGTTGTTGTTCCGTCAGGCATCTCCAGGAGCTTCACTATCTGGCCCAGTGTACCGACGACATTCAGGTCACGTATCTGCGGGTCATCAATCTCTGCGTCAAGCTGGGCCACTGCAGCAACGAGTTTGTCACCGCGGTAGGCTTCACGCACCAGCTGCACCGATTTCTTGCGTCCCACAGCAATAGGTATCACCACTCCTGGAAACAGAACGGTGTTACGCAACGGCAGCAAAGGCACACTTCCCGGTATCTCAACCTCATCAAGCTCCTGATCATCACCATCGGAAAGAATGGGTATGATCTCCCTCCCCTCATCGATCAGTTCATGAAAGCCGACACTCTCCCACTTCTTAAAATCTCTTTTTTCCATAGAAAATTTAAACCATGCAAAATTAGTCAAATAAACTGTACTGCCTATTCAAAAAAAAGCTGCCTTCCGGGCAGCTTTTATAAGTATGATTGTCTTTTACTTCGTCTTCTTGTCTAGGTGAGACTTGTAGCGGTTCATGTACTTATCAACCCTTCCTGCCGTGTCAACGAGTTTCATTTTGCCGGTATAGAACGGATGGGAAGTATTCGAGATCTCAAGCTTGATCAGCGGATATTCTTTCCCGTCTTCCCACTTGATGGTATCACGCGACGAGGCCGTAGAACGTGTGATAAAAGCTGTGCCGTTTGACATATCCTGAAATACAACCAACCTGTAATTGCCCGGATGTATACCTTCTTTCATCTCCTGATATAATTTGTTTCTGATTAAAAAACCCTTTTCTAAGGGTTTGCAAAGATAATGAACATTAAGAAAAATACAAAAGGAGTGACAATAATTTTCACGTTTTATGCCGGATCTGCCGCGCAGCCTTATTTTCCTCCATCTCAAGCTTATACATTTTAAATGGTAATTTATCATTTATCATGTACCTGAACGTCATGTGGGTTTTTGCTTTCGATGCCCCCAGCGCTTCATAAATGGCAATCATTTTAGGATTGAAATCGCCGACCCAGGAGAGCTCGAGCTCCTTGTAAAAGCGTTTCCTGAGGAAGACGTTGAAGAGCTGAAGGAAGATGGCCGATTCAATCCCGCTGTTCTGGTAAGCGGGATTAACCCCGGCCACAAGGGCCCTCATGCGGGTCATCTTGTGAGCGTTTTTGAACCATACAAACCTTATCATGTTCCATGGCGTGAGCTTTCCGTTAAAGTATTTTATGATCTGGTTCAGATCAGGGAAAATGACGAAGAAGGCTATTGGCTTGTCGTTGTGGTAGGCATACCATATCAAGTCTTCGTCAATAAAGGCTTTTGCCTGCTTCAGCGTATTGCGAAGCATCCCCGGGTCGAGCGGGGTGAAATCCTCCTTGAAGACCGACCAGGTTGCATTATAAATATCAACCATATCAGCAATGAACTTGTCCTGCTGCCTGTACTCGAAATGCCTGAAGCTGTGCCCCGGTCTTTTGGATACCCACTCTGCAATCTTCATGAACCGTTCCGGGAAAACCTCGACGGAACCTATATCCTTGTGATAGCTGTACTGTTCAAAATAGGTTTTGAAACCGTAGTCATCAAAAAAGCTTCTGTAATATCTCTTATTGTATGGCATTCCGAATCCAGGCTGGGTGAAGCCTTCAACCAGCAACCCCCAGTAATTGTCGTTCTCGCCGAAGTTGATCGGGCCGTCCATTGCTTCCATGCCTCTGTCGGAAAGCCATTTGCGGGCTGTATCAAAGAGCATGAATGCCGCTTCCCTTGAATCGATGACCTCAAAAAAGCCAAAGCCGCCAGTCGGCTGCCTGTTTGCTTTCGAACGTGTCTCATCTATGAAAGCAGCCACCCTTCCGATGGTTTTATCGTTTTCGTCAAGGAGCAGCCACCGTATAGCTTCTCCGCGTCTGAATGCGATATTCCGTGCAGGGTCAAAAACAGCCTCAACCTCACTGTCAAGAGGACAAACCCGGTTGGGATCTCCTCTGTAAAGCCTCTTCGGAAATTCTGCAAACTCTTTCCTGTGGGCTTTTGCTGTCACTTCAACTGTTCTCATCCGTCAACTCTGAGGTTAAACCATGTCTTTACTTTCTCCCTGCCGGCCCCTTTCTCATCCTTGTGCCTGTACTCATTTGTCCGTCTGTCATAGGTATAATCCTTGCTCCACCCAGAGGCATCAGCCAGTATCTCTTTCAGTGCAATAATCACGGAATCAAGCTCGTTGTCCGTCATCGTAGGGTGAAGGGACAGTCTTACCCAACCCGGTTTTTCTGAGAAGTCACCCTTATTGATCATCTCGGTAATTCTGTGACTGTGATCATAAGTGACGTCAAGGAGGAAATGGCCGTAAGTGCCTGCACAGGCGCATCCGCCCCTTACCTGTATTCCGTACCTGTCACTCAGGAGCCTGACAACCAGGTTGTAATGTATACCGTCAATATAAAAAGATATGGCCCCGAGCCTCTCTTTTATCTCAGGTGCAAGTATATGCAGGCCGGGTATGCCTGCAAGACCCTCCAATGCTTTTTTGACCAGCTCATCCTCGCGTTCCCTGATCATTTCCGTTCCCATGAGATGTTTCAGCTCCATGGCCAGCGCCGCCCTGATCATCTGAAGGAATCCGGGAGTACCGCCATCCTCCCTGGACTCAATACTGTCAACATACTTGTACTCTCCCCAGGGATTAGTCCAGTCAACCGTGCCGCCACCGGGCTGATCGGGTGCAGCAGCTTTGTAAAGAGATTTGTCAAAGAGCATTATGCCTGACGACCCCGGACCGCCTAGAAACTTATGAGGAGAAAAGAATATTGCATCAAGCTTTTCAATGCTTTCGGCAGGGTGCATATTGATGTCAACGTATGGGGCTGAGGCAGCAAAATCTATAAAGCAGAGGCCGCCGTTCTCATGCATGATGCGCGCCAGCCGGTGATAGGGAGTGAATATGCCGGTGACATTGGAACAGGCTGAGAATGATCCTATTTTGAATTTACGGTCCCTGTAGTTGTCAAGAGCTTTCTGAAGATTATCAGGGTCAACGGTAAGACCTTGCCCGGGCTCGATCATAACCACATCGGCAAGGGTCTCATACCATGATGTCTGGTTTGAATGATGTTCGATATGGGTGATGAAAACGACAGGGCGGTCGGCATCACTGAGACAACGGGCCGTCCTGGGGTAACTGCATCCCTTAAGACCCAGTATCCTCTGGAACTTGTTTATTACGGCAGTCATGCCTGAGCCTGCAGCAATGAGTACGTCATCACTGCCGGCGTTGACGTGCCTCTTGATGATTTCCTGCGCATGATGATATGCATAGGTCATCATTGACCCGGTTTCCGATGTCTCGGTATGTGTGTTTGCAACAAAAGGTCCAAAGACCTCCGACATCTTGTGTTCTATGGGCCCATAGAGCCTTCCGCTGGCAATCCAGTCACAGTAGATGATCCTCTTCCTTCCAAAGGGGGTCTCATACTCCTGGTTTATACCCACGATGTTTTTACGAAAATCTTTAAAATAGTTTTCTGACCGGCTCATCTGATCCCTTATATTAAGCGGGATAAAATATTTGCCTCAAATATAATTCTTTTTGAATTCCTTGGCAGTGCCGGCATTTTGACTAATGGAAGTCGATGATCCTGTGATCGACCAGGACAAAAAGAATTACCAGCACGACGGAATAGATAATCCATTTAACTACAGGAATATAGTCAGCAGGTTTGATCTTCATTTTTTTCCATACATACCATATAAGGAAGATCTTTTCCAGTGAATAGACAATGAATGTAGCCAGTGCTACGCCTACCACCCCGTAGGGTTTAATAAGCATGAGGCTCAGGGGAATATTTACTGCAATTTCAATTGAAGCCGCGATCAGGGTGATATTAGTCTTCTTCCGGCCGATGATGATTGTCTGTGGAAAGACCAGCCTGGGGATTATAAGTAAAAGGTAGATCATGAAGACATCGGCGCTGCGTCTGAACTCGGGAGTAAAGAGGCGGGGAAAGACCCAGCGTGCCATAAGCATGGTCGCCATAGATACCGGGAAGAGATAGTGCATCAGTTTTTCTGATTTGGCCCGCAGGGTGACAAGAGCTTCTCTCATCCCCTCCCTGGTGGCGAAACGTGGCAGGAGGGCATTGCTGAGACCGTTGGCAAGCAGGAGCACCAGGGGAAACTCCTTCGCACCGTAACGGTACATTGCAAAGACGCCGGGGTCCTCGTAACGGGCTGAAACGATGATGCCGTCAACATACTGGGCTGAGCCGCTGATCAGGAAAGTAAGTATAAGCGGCATGCCCACCCGAAGCTGTTCGCGGATGAAGTCAAACGATACCTTCATTAAGGTATATCGCCTGAGGAGGATGATAAGCCATATCCACCTCATCAGCGTAATTGCAAAGAGACCGAAAATGGCGCTCTTCTCATCAAAACCGGCAATCACGGGTGAGAGTACGAACAGCAGCTGGGCTGTATAAGTATAAATTCCGTACTGTAAAATACGGTGTGGCCTGTTGTTAAGAAGATATATATATTCTATAAGAGTGACAGGGTTGCTTAGAAGGATATACAACAAAAGAAGGTTGGCATATGGGATTTCCCTCTTCAGATCCATTGTGCCGAGTACATTCTTAATAAGTATACCCATTACGAAAACAAGAAAACTAAAGAATAATATCAGGAGGAAAGCATTGAATATCTCCGGCGATTTTCTTCCCTCGGTCTCTCCTGTTACACGGAAGGTCCTGTTCCGGTTATAAAGTGTAAGCAGCGACTGAATTATTCCGGAGACCCAGAAGAAACTCAGCAGGCTGGAGATGAAAAGAAACAGCTCCCATGTTCCAATCTGTGGCCTTGACAGGTGGCTCTTGGTAAAAACGATGCTGATGATCAGGAAGGTGGCAAATCTGAGCAGTTGTACGGACTGCAATCCTGAGATGTTATCTATGAACTTAAGCCTGGCCACACCTGACAGATATTGAAACAGGAACGCTGAAGAAACTCAATAATTGTACTATTCGCTTTCCCGGCGACTAAGATACGATTTGGGATGTATGAATGACAAAATGAAGATAAAAATTTGCAGAATGGGATTTTTGCTGTTTCTTTGCACTCCGTAAAACGGTGGTTGTAGCTCAGTTGGTTAGAGCGCCAGATTGTGGATCTGGAGGCCGCCGGTTCGAACCCGGTCTTCCACCCTTATCAGAAAAGGCCACCCCCGTGCAAAAGCATGGGGGTGTTTTTGTTTTTTTAAACCGAAGGATGAAATTTACTTCAGTTTTAAAAACAAGAACAGGAGATGCTTCAGCAGCCCGGCCTTTTCTGATAAGATGTGCCTTTCAAGGCCCGCCACCCGAACGCAGCGAGGGTGGCAACCCGGTGGCCATCCAAAAAATAATGTGCCTTCAGTCGTTTGTTTTTCGTAAAAATATTTTTCGTATATTGCCCCACTAGAATTTTAACCTAAATCTAAGTCTTATGAAGAAACTATTTCTGTTCTTTGTTTTGTTTGTGTTAGCGGGTGCAAGCACGCTGTGGGCACAGACAAAAGTCATTACAGGTACAGTAACATCCGCCACGGAGGGTGAAGGT
This sequence comes from uncultured Bacteroidales bacterium, assembly GCA_963828395.1. Classification (GTDB taxonomy): domain Bacteria; phylum Bacteroidota; class Bacteroidia; order Bacteroidales; family VadinHA17; genus SR-FBR-E99. Next base: position 596,818 of record CAWHED010000005.1, on the reverse strand, counting down.
ACAATTCCAAGCGTATCCGTGTTCGTCAAGGGCACGACCGTAGCAACATCCACAGATGCTAATGGCAGGTATTCATTGACCGTTCCAGAAAATGCCACAACCCTGGTTTTCTCCTTCATCGGGATGAAACAGCAGGAAATTGAGATCGCAGGACGTTCAGTGGTAGACTGTGTTATGCAATCTGATGTTGTTGATTTGAATGAGGTGGTTGTAACTGCTCTCGGTATCAAAAGAGAAAAGAGGGAAATAACCTATCAAACCCAGAAGGTTGATAATTCTGAACTTGCAGTTGCTCAGCCGACCAGGGCAGGTAGCGCTTTGGCCGGTAAGGTAGCCGGACTGCAGATCAACGTACAGGATAACGGCGTTAATCCTTCAACACAGATCATCTTAAGAGGACTAAGGTCAATATCATCTGACAACCAGGCACTGGTTGTTATTGATGGCGCTATTGCTTCACTTGGTGCTTTTGATGACCTGAACCCTAACGATATAGCTGACCTGAGTATCCTGAAAGGTGCAACTGCCGCAGCACTGTATGGATCAATGGCAAGTAACGGAGCTGTCCTTGTTACAACCAAGAAAGGACAAGCCGGCCAGAAATTCACGGTAGGACTGATCTCCACATACACAGCTGAGAAAGTAGCTTATATGCCCAAATTCCAGACAGAATACGGCACAGGCTGGGAAGGCGCATATGATGCAATTGAAAATACCAACTGGGGTCCGCGTTTTGACGGAACCCTGCGCCAGATTGGCCCGACATTCCCTGACGGAACATACCAGGAAGTTCCTTATGCTCCCGTTAAAGATAACCTTCTTGATTTCTTCAATACAGGTAATACCTTTAACAATACTGTATATGTTAGCGGAAGCCATGAAACAAGCAAGTTTTACCTTTCTGTTGGTGACCAGAGGTCTACGGGCATTGTTCCAAAAGACACTTACCAGAGAAACACATTCAGGGTTAACGCCAGTAAGAAAGTCGGTGATGTTGAACTTTCAGTTAACTCAAGTTTCTTCACTGACAAGACCGATCAGGTCGGTAATACCATAGGCGACCAGGACAGACCGTTGTACTGGTTCCTGTTAAATACATCTGCAAATATTCCACTATCAAATTACTGGGACTGGCAAAATAATAAATATGCAGAACCCAGCGGTTATTATAACGGTTACTATGAGAATCCTTATTACTGCGTTGACGCAAACAGAAGCCTGGATTTTACAAACAGACTGACTGCCAACGTCCAGGCATCATGGGATATCGTCTCGTGGCTTAACCTGACAGCCAGGGCAGCTGCGAACAACTCATGGGGCGACGGTAAAAACCATCGTGACGGATATAAATTCGATACTGAGATCAAACCGACAGGAAGCGCTATTTCTTCATTCCTTGAAGATACTGAAAACCAGACAACTGATTATGTGGGAGACCTCCTCTTAAGCGGAAACTGGAATTTCAGTGATATCTCACTTAAGGCTATCGTGGGTGGAACCGTTATGGCCTATGACTACAGGTACAGCAGAATCAGGGTCAACAACTTAAGTATTCCTTATTTTTATGATATATCAAATGGTACAGGAAGCCCCCAGGTAACTGCTGATGCATCAACGGAGCGCCAGTTTGGCTTCTTCGGTGATTTTACCCTGGGATTTCGCAACTTTGTATTCCTGAACTTTTCCGGCAGAAATGACTGGACATCAACCCTGGCAAAAGGTAATAACAGTTATTTCTATCCGGGGGTTGGATTATCATTTGTGCTGACAGATGCTGTTGATGCTCTGAAAAATAATGCTATTCTCTCATACGCAAAACTTACTGCCAGTAACTCGACAGTGTATAATGACCTCTCGCCATTCAGGATTAACGAGACTTACTCCAAACCAAGTAATTTCCCTTATGGCACTGTAAACGGGTTTGCTCTTAGCGGCACCACAGTTGACGCCAATATTAAAAAGGAAAAACTCAATACAACTGAGTTTGGAGTTAATCTTGGTTTCCTGAAGTCAAGGATTCTGATTGACGCCTCTTACTTCATGACCAAGACGACTGACCTTATCACCAATACCACTCCTTCCATTACTTCCGGAGCCACTGCATTCCTGACCAACATTGGTGAACTGCAGGGCAAAGGGCTTGAGGTGACACTGGGAGGTGCAATAATCCAGGCTAAAAACATCAGCTGGGATTTGAGCGTGAACTATTCATCCAACGAGACCACAGTGGTAGAGATCAAGGAAGGTCTTGATGAAATCCTTTTGTCCGGAACAAGCGCATGGGGTGTATATGCCATAAAAGACATGGCTTTCCCGCAGATAAAGGCCAACACCTATGTCAGAGATCCCCAGGGAAGGATTGTCATAGATCCTGCTTCAGGTTATCCACGGGAAAATGCAGCCCTTTCACCACTTGGAAAGACAACACCTGACTACATCCTGGGTTTGAATACTGCATTGAATGTCTTCGGAGTTACAGTGTCAGCAACTGTTGATTACAGAACCGGCCATGTATTCTACTCACAGGGAGCTGCCAATATGGAGTTCACCGGAAGATCATTGGAAAGTGTTTCAGCCAACAGGCAGGATTTTGTAATCCCTAACTCAGTGATTGAGACCAGTGACGGTGTTTATGTTGAGAACACAAACATACCGGTATCCGGAGGACGCCAGAGCTATTGGACTGACGTATACAATAATGTTTTTGAGAACTATATCAAGGATGCCACAGCATTAAAGGTAAGGGAGCTGGCAATCAGCTACAGTTTGCCGGTAAGTATTCTCAGAAAGACTCCTATCAGTAAAGTATCTGTTGGTTTCATAGCCAGGAACCTGTTTACTCTGCTTCCGGCAGAAAACGCTTTCTCTGACCCTGAATTCAATAATACTAACGACAATGCTATCGGTGTTGGCGGTTACAACCAGATGCCACCGACAAAATCGTACGGTGTTAATTTAAACATAGAATTTTAAAACAGATTAACATATGAAAAATATAATAAAATTCGCAAGCGTGCTGATGGTCTTCGGACTTTTGGCATCATGTGAGGATTTTCTGAATGTAAATGTTGACCCGAATAATCCCACTACAGTAACACCCGATCTTGTCCTGGCTCCTGCCATGTACTACACTGCATACAGGATACAGTCTGACAGAGGAATAAGTCACCTTGGAAACATGTTTATGGTAAACTGGAGCCAGAGTGATGGTTATTCCTGGTATTCTGATGAATTCAAGTATAATGTTACCTCCTCATTTTACGCCGGGACCTTTAACAATGTTTATGCCAATCCGCTCAAACAATATCAGATCCTGAATAACCTTGAGGACACCAAATTTGACTACTATAAGGCTATAGCTAAGGTCATGAAGGCCTTTCACTTTCAGATACTGGTTGACACCTATGGAGATATTCCTTACTCTGAAGCTTTAGGCAGAAGCCTTCTGGCCACTCCGAAATACGATGATGCACAGACGATCTATGAAGATCTTATCGTTCAGCTGACAGATGCAATCGCTCTTATTAAGAATGCTCCTGAAAATGTAGTAGTACCGGGTGCTGATGATTGCTTGTTCAACGGAGATATGGAAGAATGGATCAGGTTTGCCAATACCCTTAAGCTCAGGATACTCGTCCGCCAGTCTGATATGACCGGGAGAGAATCTTATATTACAACCGAATTGGGTGTAATAAATACTGAAGGTTCCGGTTATATTACAAGTGATGTAGGCGTTAATCCTGGTTTCATTGAAGGAGAGACAGGCAAACAGAACTCCAATATGGGATGAGCTTGGTTGGGATGCCTCCGGTACACAGACAATGTCAAGCAAAGCAACTTGTGCTTCCGCGTATATAATCGATTATCTGACTTCAACCAACGACCCGAGGATAGATTACATTTATGAAAAACCTACCACAGGTCATCTCGGTGTTCCCCAGGGTTTGCTTGACTATGACACGCCAGTCGTTGATGCATATATGCCTGACAAAGTTTCCAATATAGGCCCCGGCATCCTTAAATCAGGCGATATGGATGCAATAATCTTTACTCTGGCTGAGAGTTATTTCAACCAGGCTGAAGCCAGGCAGAAAGGACTTATAACAGCCGGACCAAGCGCACAGGCACTTTATGAGAGCGGGATAACTGCTTCATTCGAATACCTTGGACTGAATGCAGATGATGCTGAAGCCTATTACACGGATGCTGTAAGCCTGAAAAGCTGGGACTACTCTTCTAACAAAATCCAGGCAATTATAACCCAGAAGTGGATTGCAGTTAACGGTATCACTGCCGAACAGTCATGGTTTGATTACAACAGGACTGGATACCCCAGTGGTATTCCAATTCCGCTTAATTATACCGGATCAGCTGACAGACCAGTAAGATTATTTTATCCTTCTGGTGAATATTCCGCAAACGGAGACAATATCCCAGCACAGCCAAATGCTTTTTCAGCTAAAATCTTTTGGGCTAACTAACAATAAAAAGTAAAAAGTTATGAAAACATTCAAATATATACTGGCCTTCCTCATTCTGGTTGCAGTTAACTCCTGTCTGGTTGATGATACAACCAATTATGACATGAATGCTGATGGCCTCAATCTGGTGACATTCGAAACCCTGTCTGCGAACTACTCAGTTCTGGCAAACGGTGATGAGTACAGTCGAGCAATTAAGGTGAAGCTTATTGGTCCGACTTCTATGGATATCACAAGCGATATCAGTGTAACTGTAGCAACAGATCCAAGCTCAACAGCTGAAGAAGGTGTTCACTTCCGGATTGAAAATCCTACCTTCACTCTTACAAAGGCTAATAATTACCTTGGTTTATTGAATATAACCATATTAACTGAAGGTAATGCTCCTCCAATGGATGGCACGCCTGAATTTGAGGATTATGTAGCTCCTGTTATGGTACTGAAAGTTTCTGTAACAGGGGATCCTATGGTAACAGGAACAGGAAAACTTGGGAAATATACCCTTGCCTACACTCCACCTAACCCCTATGCAGGTGACTATGAAACTGAAATGTGGTATTTCCATCCAACTGCAGGTGGAACCTATCCGACGGATCCATATGGCGGTATCAGGTATGATGAGAAGACCCTGGTTGCCATAACAGGCAGAAAATGCGAAACCGGTTTTGCAATATGGCCAGATACAGACTTGTGCTGGATAACTGTAAAAGCTGATAACTCAATAGAATTCCAGGTTGCTGATACATGGCCATATGCTGTGCTGATGGGTGATCCTAATGATGCATCAAAGGTTTCTCATTTCGACCCTGTAACACGCAAGATCTACTTATACTATTATTATGCAGGAACTGGTGGTAATAGAATATTCTGGGAGACATTTACTCCCTTGTTCTGACCATTAGTAAATATGAGGAATAAAACAGAATGTTTTGTAATAATTAAATAAACAGTATAATGAGAAAATTTATAGGATATAAAATAGTAGGACTTGCTATAATTATGGCCATAGGGATGGTTGCCTGCGATCAGGCCAGCCAGGAACCAGAACCAATTGGAAGTCCTGACGGTTATCCGGTGGCTACATTCACACCCTCCGTCACTTCAGTAACTGAAGGTGATACGATTATTTATACAATCAGCATTGATAAACCGATTGACAGGTCCATCACCTTTACATTAAACCAGACCGGAGGTACTGCCACTGAAGAGGATTATATCGCTGCACCAGCGGTACTTCAACCATATACCAAGTCAGTTGATATGCTGGTAATTACTGTTGCGGATTTCGATACCGATGTTTCGGAGACAATTGTTGGTGAAATTGGAGCCTACAGCATCGCTGACAGGTACCTGCTGAATCCATCAACAGTTAATCCCACTCCCATAAGCTTGACAATTACCAATTTTGTGGCTGAGGGCCTGGATGTACAATTCTCCTGGGATAAGTTTATTAATATCGGTGGTTCCAATTATCCGACGTCAACCAATGTGGATTTTGACTTCTATCTTGCAGATGCAACCGGATTTGATATCGCTGATCCATGGGCTACTGATATGGGAATATATACTGCCGCAACAGGCAGTCACCCCGAAGTCATGACACTTACTCCATCAGCAGACTTACCCGACGGCTCATATATTCTTTTTGCTGACTTGTATACAAATGGATTTGCCGGCTATGGTACAAATACCACGATACCCATTACAGCCTGGTTCACACGTCAGGGTACCACATTAGTAGACTTTGAAGTGCCACAGCTTGAAGCAGATGCGATGAGCTCTGAACAATATGGTTTTGATGATACTCCCGAGGGCAGCTGGCAGGCTGTGATTGCTAAAGTCACCATTGCTGGTGGCAAGTTTACAATCTTTGACGCACATGATGCAAACCTTGGAACATTTAAGAGTCAAACTGTAAAAACAAACAGACCTGTCATCATTAAGTGACCAGGCTATGTTAATTTGATTTAAAAAGGGGCTTTCAAACGGCCCCTTTTTTTATTTTTGTTATTTGTTAGTTTGTTTCCTGTATTGCCAGTTTGCGGAGAATACCAGTCCGATCAATAATATTATTGAAAAGTAAACGAACGAAGGTACCGGCACTGCGTCTCCACCGGCATAGGAATGCAATCCTGACAGGTAATAATTAACCCCGAAATAGGTCATGAGCACTGAAGAAAATGCAAAGAGCGAAAGAAGATTAAACGTATAAACATTCTTCATCCCGGGTATCATCCTTGAATGGGTCACAAGGGTGTAAATAACAATAGTGATCAGTGACCATGTCTCCTTCGGATCCCATCCCCAGTAACGGCCCCATGATTCATTTGCCCAGACAGCCCCCAGAAAGGTGCCGATGGTCAGAAAATAAAGCCCCAGCGTCAGTGTCCTGTAATTGATGACCGTAAGCTCGTCTATCGTTGTGCTGATCCTTTCCTGGTTCTTCTTATTGACAAACAACATCATTATCATCACAATGAGGCCGAGGATGGCTCCCAGCCCCAGGAACCCGTAACTGCCCGTTATCACGGAGACATGCAGCGTGAGCCAGTATGATTTGAGTACTGGCACCAGGTTCGTTATCTCCGGGTCCATGAAGCTCAGATGTGCAACCATAAGCGTCATTCCGGCAAGAACGCATGTGGCAGCCAGCGCAAGCAATGATTTGCGGCTGAAGATAAAGCCTGCCAGCATCGTGACCCACGAGATGAAAAGCATTGATTCATATCCGTTGCTCATGGGCGAATGGCCTGAAATGTACCACCTGATGCCCAGACCTGCCGTATGAAAGATAAATCCGGTCACAGCCAGGCTAAACAGGATCTTCATTAAAACAGAGCCTCCTCCCTTGCCGGTAATGATAATACTGATAAGTGCCATGATCATCAACAGGCCCAGTGTGGCATAGAAAGGAAACAGCTTCTCAAAGATATTTGCCCTGTAATAGAAAAGCTCTGCCCTGATGCGTGACTCTGACGGAAGATCATACCTGGAATAAACCCGCTGATATTCCTTTATCGCCCTGAGGTACTCCTCAGGCTTTGCCGGAGCACTTCCTACAGCCGTGACAGCCTGGGCCCACATAGGAATTACATTGATAACAAAAAGCGAATCCTCCTTGCCGGCAGCATGTCTGGCAGCATCGTCTGAACTGCCCCAGTGATCCGTTCCGTCTCTGAGCGGGAAGATATTCATGAAGCCCCCTTCTGACATCATATAACAAATATTTACCCGCTCGTCAACCTTGATAACCTCCTTGTCGAAGCGGGTCCGCTCGCTTGCAGGTTTGGCATATGCCTTTTCAACGTACGATGAAAGCTTATACCCTCCTCCGTCACCAAAGTCAACGATGTCCGAAAAGGCAGCCCTGTCGCCCTGCAACTTCAGCAGGCCTGACAGCTCGGCATTTGAAACTTTAATAAGAGGTACGTTCTGCCAGTGATAAGGGTCAAGAGAAAAACCCATGAAAACCTGCATCGGTGAGAGGCCCTCATGCTCCTTCTCCCTGGCAACTTTCCGGAGAATATCACTGCTTATTGTATACAGCGGCTTGGTACGCCCTTTCTGATCCTGTGCAAGCACCTCCCCGAAACGGTTGGCTTCATCACTGTCAAGGACCAGATGCTGGGCCTTTAAAGGTGAGAGAGAGGTCAGGGCAAGAAGCATAACAGCCATCGCTGCCGGGCGACGGTACCGCGAATTCCAGTAACCCTTCTTTACGGTCCTGAAGAACGATCGCCTGTTGATTATCGAGAGAACGATGAACAGGAAAAGCAGGGCATACCCGGTATAGGTTGTAATCATACCTGCCGGGTCATGGTTCACTGAAAGGACAGTGCCATGTTCATCCTTGTCATAGGACGATTGATAGAAGCGGTACCCCTTGTATTTAAGTATATGGTTCATATATATATCGTACTTAATATCAGCATTATGACTTACGTCGGTAAGTGTAACGCGGCTTTTAAAACCGGAAGGACTGTTGGAACCCGGGTACCGTTCAATCATAAAATCGTCAAGAGTGAGACTGAAGGGCAGATCAAGAACCCTGTTGCCATAGCTGATATTCGCTTTAAGATCACCTGCAGTGCCATGCCATACCGTTCTTTCTGTTTCAGGATTGTTCCACAGGTAAATTTTCTTTTCATAGCCTTTTCCTGACAGGGTGAACTCAAAGGCGCCGGAACCGGCCTGGCCCGTATTATCAGAAGACTGCGCCGGCACCGCGACTCCGCTGAGCGTCATCTGACGTGGTACCAGCTTGTAACCACCGATCGAATATACAGTGCCCGGTGTCATGGAAATCAGCGTATCAGAGGGGAATATTGCCTTCGTCATATCCATCATTCTTGTCAGCACCATCTCTTTTCCGGATCTGATGAAGAAAGAAGAGCTGTCGAGTATTACGTTAATATCAGCGTCTGTTTCAAACCCCACAGTCATCTCTCCGGCCATTGCTGTCTCACCCCGGGCAAGTACAATTATTTCACTCGTCCTCATATCACGGGTGGCAAGAAAAGCTACCATAGGCACTCCGTCAGGCGATTCTTCAACCTGCTTTACTGCGCCGGGGACGTAACTGTCAAGCTTCAGTTGCACCTCACTGCCGCCAGCCCTGAGAATCTTCCTGTAACCGGTACGACCGCCACTGGCAACAGACAGAACTTTTGAATGTTGTGCAAGCACCTTGTTATCCATATCAGCCACTTCAAAAACCAGGTCGCTGACTGAAGAATATGTCACTGATGTGGCTTCCCCCTCTCGTATGTGCATCATGCCGTCAAAACCCGTATAGCGGGTTATTGCCGCACCGATAACCATTACAATAAAAGCAAGATGGAATATCATAACGGTAATCTTCTCTTTCCGGTACAGTTTGAATATTATTATCTGTCCGGCAAGATTGATTACCAGGAGCAGAAACAGCAGTTCAAACCATCGAGTGTTATAAACCATCGATCTGGCTGTATCAGCCCCGAAATCATTCTCAATAAAGGTTGCTGCGGCCATGGATGTTGCCAGCAAAATAAACAGCACACCCATTACTGCCGGAGTAAGTAGAAATCTTAATACTTTCATAATTTTAATTTGAATGCAAAACTATCCTTTTTCGGATATTAAACGAAGTTTTTCACGCTTGAGGATCTTGACTGAACGTGGTGTCGCCTGGATGATCTTTTCATTTTCAAGCTCGCCCATTATTCTTACGACACTCTCTTTTGCCATATTGGTCATCTCGCCGAGTTCCTGACGTGACAATACCATCTCAAAACTGTCTGAATGAAAAAGTGTATCTGCAAAATAGAGCAGTGATTCAGCAAGTCTTCCATGCATCTTCTTCTGGGTCAGGTTTACCACTTTATGATGCATCCTTAATGCATTTTCACTGAGTTCTTCAATAAAGCCCACAGCAAAATCCGGATTGCCGGCAATGAGCCGGCGAATGATGTCAAAGCTTATAAAGCAGGCTTGTACCGGGGTAATTGCAGCCACTGAATAGCAGTATCTGGAATTGACATGAACACCGGGGCCGGCAAGCAGTGTTGATTGTCCTGCCAGATCAAGAATCAGGTTTCTTCCTGAGTACCCTTCCATGTATACTTTTGTAAGGCCGGAAAGGATGAAAACAGCATTTGAGGATGGTGATCCCTGCTTGACAATTATCTCACCCTGGTTAAAACCAGCTTCATAGCGGTTCCTGTTTACCAGGTCAAGCTCTTCTTTAGAAAGATTTCTGAAGTTGCTCCAGCATTTTGAACAGACCTCGCAACTTGAGATTACGTTTTCACTAAACATTGTCTCCTCCTGTATTTTGAAGTCAAACCTACTATAACACATGTGCAATTTAGGTAAATAGTGATATATATCATAATTTAAATTGACCTTTATCAATCACCTTGGTCTTACTTATCAATCTTTTGTTATTGAAATATCAATGATGCACCAAGTGTACACAACGCGGGTCTTGCTACCTTTCGCAGTTGAATAATCACAAAAACCTGAAAATCTATGAAGGCAAGTTTGAAGTTTATTTCATTGTTGGTCATGACCGGGATGGTGATGATATCCTGTGAAGGGCCGATGGGTCCGATAGGTCCGCAGGGCGCACAGGGTCCAAAGGGAGAACCGGGAACTACCGTTGCCTGTACAGAGTGCCATAATGCTGATGTGGTTGAAGCAAAAGCAATTGAGTATGAACATTCGGTGCATTTCAGCGGTGAAGCTTTTGATGAAGGAACAAGAGCCGGTTGTGCTCCTTGTCATTCAGATCAGGGTTTCAAGTATGTTGTAGATAACAATACTCCGGTTACATTTGTTCCTGATCCGGCCAATGCAGGTAAGTTTTTAAATAGTTATATGGTCGACGCTCCCACCGCATCATTGCCGGGACCAATCAGCTGTTTCACCTGTCACAGTGCCCTCCACTCTGCATATAACGGAGATGATTTCTCACCACTTACTACAACTGCGGAAGTGCCAATGACAATGTGGGGCGGATCAAAAACCATCAATTTCCCAAAGGCTAAAGGAAACCTTTGTGCCAAGTGTCACCAACCCAGGCCGGTAACAGCTTCAAGCGGAAATGTGATAGATTATTCATTACTGGTTTCAGACCCGGGTACAAAATACACTCTGTCAAGCCTGAGCTACAGGACTGGTCTTCATTACGGAGCACAGAGTTCAATTGCAGCCGGTGTCGGAGGTATTCAATTCGGAACTGGGTACGCAAACTCAGCGCATACTGCTAACCTTTCATGCGGAAACTGCCATATGGCAGAGCCGAGAACCCTGTCAGGAGGACATTCATTCAGCGTAGCCGGGCTGTTTACGGGATGTAACGTAAGCGGATGCCACTCATCGCTGAGCGCCACCAACGAGACATATACCAACGTTGTTGATAATATTACAGGCTTACTTGAGGATTTAGCAACAAAAATTAATGCCGTAGGTGCCGGGCATGATATTCTCCAGAAAGATCCTGAAGACGGCCAGTATCATGGTTACCTTGATATCTATGATGCAGGTTCAAATCCAACCGGATACTGGAAGAATCCCAGCGAGGGCAATGCCCCGTTCCCGCCTATTACAAACGCTCAGTTTGGCGCCATTCTTAACTACCAGCTGGTATTCAGGGATGGAAGTCATGGTGTTCACAACTACATGTACGCAAAGAAACTTCTTGAGAATACTCTTGCTGCCTGGTAGTACAAAATAATTAAGAAAAGCTGCTCCTGATCAGGCAGCTTTTAAAAATAAAAAAGAAGGCTGTTTCGTATGAGGCAGCCTTCTTCAATTTTGAAAGGAAGTATCCTATTTCTTAAAGCTTCTCATGTGGTATACCATTGCCCAGATCTCATTATCAGGGATTTTCTTGTCAAATGAAGGCATTTCACCACGTCCGGCCTTAGTCCTGTAGAATAACTCACCATCTGTAAAGGCCTGGAATTCAGCTGTAGAGAAGTTGCCCGGATTGGTTTTGCCCATCCTGCCTTTTACGCCGTCACCAAGTCCTGTTTTACCATGACAAGATGCACAGTTCTTTGCCCATGAGGCCATACCCAGTTTCATGGCGGCATCATCACATGCAACGGGGTTTACTTTAGCTTTCTCAGCTGCAGGAACAGGCCACGGTTCAGCTTTCTTCTGACTCTGTGCGTTCATCACCTGTGAAAAGGAGAAGGCCAGCAGTAAAGCACTTACAAAAACTGATTTGAATTTCATAGTTATACATATTTAGTTCTACAATGTCATTATCATTTATCATGCCAAAAGTAAATATTTTTTTGTGGAGAATATTTTTGCATAAAAAAACCTGTCCGGGATGGACAGGTTTGTTAAATTTTCAGAAGCTTATTGCTTAAGAGATTTCATGTAAATAACCATCTTCCAGATATCATTATCGGGAATTTTCTTGTCATAAGCAGGCATCTCTCCTCTACCGGATTTTGTCTGGTAAAACATCGTTCCCTCACTGTATGCCTGAAAATCCGCACCGGAGAAATCACCTGGAAATACTTTGCACATTCTTCCTTTGGGGCCATCACCCTTGCCAAGCTTGCCATGACATGAAGCACAATTCTTGTCATAAGCTGTTTTGCCAGCTGCAAGTGTCGTTGCATCGCTTACCACAGGATTCTTCATTGTCTTATACTCAGCCGGGATTGTCCACGGTTCGCCCTTCTTCTGCTGACCAAAAGCGGTAACAGACATCATGGTAAAGGCTGCTGTCAGCATCATGACTGAAATAGTTTTAAACGTTCTTTTCATACAAATTGTTTTTAATTAGACTCATATTAATGACTCTCCTGCCAGCCGGTGACAATGCTCCTGAAATTACTCAGTGGTGACTTGCCCATTGTGCTGACATAAAGATGAATAAACAAAAATATCACGATCAGGAAACCAAGAACCACATGGAACTGGTCCGTAAGGAAAATTCCGCTTAAACCCAGGAATTTTTTGAGAATGAATTCCGGAAACATCAGGGCCCATCCGGTGATAAAAAGCATCGGCAGCGCAAAATACATCACCGCCACATATGATACCTGCTGGAGGGGATTGAATTTACGGTCGCGGGTGACAGGAAAGGGTGACTTCTCCCCTTTGAAATATCCAAAGGCATAATAATAGCCCTGCTTCCACAGCCTGGTACCCAATCCTTTAATCTGTGTCAGATATTGTTTTCCGTTCGGAGTGAAAAGGTTGCCGGCCAGAAATACAGTGTAACTGATTGTAAGCAGGAAACCACAAACGTTATGGATTGAAACGGCCCGTTGAAATTTAACCACGAGAGCGTTATCAGGATTGGAATAAAGCATGCTGAATCCGGTCACAATGAGAAATAGACACAAAATGGCATTGGAAAGATGCCACAGTCTCACCCAGACAGGATAGTGATAAAAATTACTGCTCATGATAACGCTTGATAGGTTTAATTATAATCCTGAAAAGTGTATGTATCAACCCGATCACAAGAGTCATGCCAATAATGATTGTCCCTGTTAAAGAAATGAATTTGCTGTGGTTGGCTCCGATAACATAAGAATCATTTCTAAGCATTACTCCATTGACAAAACCTTTTTCAATGCGGTTCTCCTTTGAAGCGTATTTGTACAGAGTACCCATCAGTATGGAGTTCTGGTTGTGGCAGTCCGTGCAAGATTTTACGGCACTGTCTGCAGACATGACTTCATGTGCCACAAGAATACTGTCAGTCATGCGTGTGTGACAATCAAGGCATCTTACAGCCTCAAGGTGCCTTTCAACATTCGGCAACCACTCATGCTTGGGAAGTACCTTTTCAAGACCTTTTTCCGAAATCATACCCATCACATCCGAATGTCCGTGACAACGAAGGCACATTTCATTTGACCTTACTATATAATCACGCCCACCGGTAGTCTGACGGGCCAATGGATTATAGTAATGAGCATTATGACACTTCCAGCAGGTGACAAGACCGTCAGTGGCTGTAAAATGAATACTTCTCCGGTATTCCGCATCAATCTCCTCAAACCCGTACTTTGCATAGTTGGGATCATTTCCGTGACAGTCTATACAACTCCATGATGTCTCAAAACGAGCCTCCATAGGGTGAGGAAAACTTTTGAAACCTTCCGAGTGACAATCGAGACAATTGAAGCTCCAGTGTACCGAATTATAAAAAAGATCTGGGTTTATGACCCTGTATTCCGACATGAGCTGTTTCCTGCTTTCTCCTGAAACTGTATCAGTAAGAGTATAAACCATTTTGCCATGGCAGACAAGACAGTTCTGCTCATTCTGGTCAGCGTAGAGACTAAACTCAGCACCTTTTTTAACTGTTGTATCCTGCTTCTCACCCTGAAGGTCCTGTGCACTGAGAGGGCTCAGGAATACGAGCGAGAGCAGAAAAAAAAGTGTAACTTTTCCCGGGGTCATCAGAAGCACGGCTACCGTTAAAATCTTACAGTAATATTAAGCCCTACCAGGAAGTTGAAGTCGCTGATGCTGTTCTGATTGTACAGGAAATTGTACTGTCCCAGAATGTCATGATAATTGGCGAGAAATATCTGGAAGCAATGCGTGGCAGTTCCGATCTCCCAGCCTGCTGCTAACTGAGGTTTAGGATCAAACTCGGGGTTTTCCTGTTTGTTAAAAAGCTGATCGTATTCCAGGATAAGACTGTGGGCACCGAAAAGACTTAGTTTTGCACCTGCGGAGAGTCCGAAATTTGCATTCTTATAACCTGTCTCAACAGCATTGAAATAGATAAATGTAGGAGCCAACTGCAATGACAGTTTGCTGAATTGCTTTGCAACCAGTACCTGTGTGAAATAATTGAGTCTGTGTATTTCCCTCCAGTCGTCTGCGGCTGAGCCAAAATTATCCTTGCCGCGAAGGTCAATGCCCATATTACCGTATAATGCAACTGAAACAGGCGTTGAACCTGATTCTGTCTGCCGGAGAAGAGCATATTTCACGGACAGATCCTGTGCCAGATAGCTCTTTGCAGTTCCCACACCTATTACCAGCTTGTCCGTTATAGCGTAATTGAGTCCTAACCTGATATTTCCCGGACCCCAGAGGCCGAACAGGTCATCAGCACCATTGTTGACAGTACCAAACCTGTGATGTATCTCAAACTCCAGCATGCCTTTAAAGGGAGTTGTTACCGTTTGATTGTCAATTAAAATGCTGGTTTCAAATAATCTGACTGGATAATCCTCGGTTTCCTGGCTGAATGCCGGGACAAACAGCAGCACGAGAATAATCAATAAGAATGCCTTTTTCATAGTTATCTGGATTATTAGGTTTTACTTTTTATTGTTTTTGGCGCCTTGTGATGCCCACAGCTTAAGGACATCGTTAAAATTATATGTAAGGGTATCATTTACCTGTACAGGAGTATTGAAGCCGTTTACGCTGCCATGAATCACAAATATGTGACTGCCAACCGGATTTAAAGTGTCAACCTCCGAAGAGAGTTCATTGTAAATCTTGGTCCGCGTCCATGTATGACAGCCTGAGCATTTGGGCAGAATGTGCTGCTCAAAGCTGATAATAACATCGTCGTTTATTACCGGTGGTTCAGGTGGTGTCCACAGGTACTTCTCACATGATGAGAGGCCTGCAAGACCCGCCACAAGCACCGCGGAGGCAAGCACCCTGAAAAATCTATCTCTTCTTGTCATCATTATATTTATTGTTATTTAAAAAACAAAGATATCAGAATAAGGTATCGGATTTTTTCAGCCGGTACCTTATTTAATTGATTGATAGCTGCTTCTTATCAATCATTAAATTGATATAAATCTCATATATGGATGATAAATATCAAGTCAGGTGTAAAATCAATTCACCGGTCGACACTGATATGTCAGAACTTGTACGAATTATCCTCAATCAGCTTGTCAGCAATGTGCCGTCTGGCCTCTTTGACATTGACACATTCCTGTCTTGTGAGCTTTTCAATGGCCTGAACAAGAACAGGATATGTCTCAGGCGAAGAGAATGACGCTATTGCTTCAAGGGCAGAGTTTCTGACAATAACGGCGGTCTCAAACAGGTTGACGTCAAGCATATCCTTATATACCGGGACATCACCCCTGATGGTGCTCAGCTTTTCAACCCTCAGTGCCAGCGATTCGGAAACATAAGTTTCCATCATCATCGCGGCTATGTTGTTCAGCACTTCCTGTTCATTTATCAGTCCTTTGCCGAAATTTTTCGTGGCATAGTGCATGCAGATGAGTATTGCCTTCTTGAAATTCCTGATATATCTTGTCCTGGTCTGGAAATAACTCTCTCCGTCAGTCTTGCCATCGGTGATATCAGCCAGTCCGGAGCATAGTTTCTCAGCCTCACCGTAAAGGTCGAAATCACCCTTCAGGGCACGTTTCATGGCAGTGTCAACTACAAGCAGCCGGTTGATCTCATTGGTTCCCTCAAATATCCTGTTGATTCTGGAATCACGGTAACCCCTCTCCACTGCCATCTCTGCCGAGTAACCCATGCCTCCGTGAATCTGGACTGCCTCATCAGCAATAAAATCAAGCATTTCAGACCCGATGACTTTAAGTATGGCAGCCTCAACCGCATAGTGGCTGATGCCCTCGATAGCAGCTCTTCCGTGGTCGCTTCCGGCAGACAGTTCACTGATAAGGAGGTCGATATCCTTGCTAACCCTATAGACGGATGATTCTGAAGCAAAAAGCCGGATCACCTGTTCGGCGAGCTTATGTTTTATCGCTCCGAACGTTGAGATAAGGACACCAAACTGTTTTCTTTCGTTGGCATACCTGACCGAATCATTGATAGCTTTTTTGGCAGCGCCGATAACATTTGCGCCAAGCTTGAGCCTTCCCATATGAAGGATGCTCAGTGCGATCCTGAATCCCTCTCCCCTCTTGCCCAGAAGGTTCTCAACCGGCACTTTGACATCATTAAAGTAGATCTGGGCCGTGGATGAGCCTTTGATACCCATCTTATGCTCGTCGGGGCCTATCACCACACCGGGATACACAGTTTCAACGATGAATGCGCTGAGCACCCTGTCGTTGTCAATCTTGGCGAACACTATCAGCGTATCGGCAAAACCGGCGTTTGTTATCCACATTTTCTGCCCGTTGAGAATGTAGTGTTTACCGTCTTCGCTGAGCTTTGCATTTGTCTTGCCTGAATTGGCATCGCTGCCTGCTCCCGGTTCGGTAAGGCAGTAAGCCCCGAGGAACTCTCCAGACGCCAGCTTCGGAACATAGCGCTCACGCTGATCGTGGTTGCCGTAATACATGATAGGCATGGTCCCGATGCCGCAATGCGCCATGAATGACACTGAAAAAGAATAGCCTGCACCGATGGTCTCAGCCACCAGCATCTGGGTGACAAACGACTGTCCGAAACCGCCAAACTCTTCAGGAATGGAAATGCCCAGCAAACCCAGTTCTCCCGATTTTTTCAGAATGTTTTTCATCAGTTCCCTGTCGCTCTTCTCAACCTGTTCCAGATTAGGATAAACCTCGGTCTGAAGAAAATCGTTGCATGTCTGGGCAATCATCTTCTGTTCCTCATCGAATTCTTCAGGAATGAAGATATCCTTTGCATCTGTTTCCCTTACCAGAAATTCACCGCTTTTCAGAGTATTACTGTTTTCCATGATCATTTATTAACTGTTAGATAAATCTATAACTCAAGTGACTGCGCAATCAGTTCAGCCATGTCAAGGTTGCGGACATCATCCTCCCTGTTCTTGTATTTAATTCCGTCAGTAAGCATTGTCATACAGAACGGACAGGCTGATGCAATTACCCCTGCTCCGGCCCTGAGGGCTTCCTCAGTCCTTTCAATGAAAATTTCCTTTTCTCCTTTCTCTGCCTCCTTGAACATCTGGGCCCCGCCGGCGCCGCAGCATAATGCGAAGCTACCGTGTCTCTCCATCTCGGTAAAGCCTCCCGTCAGCCTGTTGAGAAGGGCCCTGGGCTCATCATAAATCTCATTTGCCCGGCCAAGGTAACAGGGATCATGATATGTGACAGTCTTCCCTTTCAGCGATCCGGCATTGATATTCAGCCTGCCTTCTTCAGCATACCTGTTCAGGAACTGGAGATAATTGATCACCTCATAGTTACCGCCCAGGTCAGGATATTCATTCCTGAATATGTTAAAGCAGTGCGGACATGTGGTAATTATCTTTTTTACGCCGTATGATTTGAGTACTTCTATGACCTGCAAAGCCTGCATCTGGAAGAGCATCTCATTTCCTGCACGTCTGGCCGGGTCACCGGTGCATGTCTCTTCACTGCCAAGCACGGCATAATTTATTTTCAGGTGGTTAAGTACCTTCACGAAAGCCCTGACAACCTTTTTATACCTGTCATCAAAAGCACCTGCACAGCCCACCCAGAAAAGATACTCCGGGGTGGTACCCCGGGCGGCATAATCCGACATGAGCGGGACACTGAAGCTCAGGTCCCTGGTCCACAGCATCCTGTCTTCCGGAGAGTACTGCCACGGGGCCCCGTTATTCTCAATATTGCTGAACACCGTCTTGAGTTCGCCGGGAGCCGATGCCTCCTCCATGACAAGATATCTTCTCATGTCTACTATCAGGGAGGGATGGTTGATGTTTATCGGGCACTCGGTGGCACAGGCGTTGCATGTGGTGCAGGCCCACAATTCCTCTTCGGAAATATAATCTCTCAGAAGCGACTTATTGTCGGTGTAATCCTTGCCGTTCCTGACCATCAGGGGTCCTTTTTCCTTCATCCTTGCCCTGAGGTCCATCATCACCTTGCGGGGTGACAGCTTCTTGCCCGTGATGTTTGCAGGACAAACCGAGGTGCAGCGTCCGCACTGGGTGCAGGAAAGTGAATCGAAATATGTTTTCCAGACCACATCCTCAGCATCCTTTACCCCAAATCGTTCCACGGGTGCATCAGAAGGCGCTGGTGCAAAAGCGGTATCAGGGTTCATCATAAGCCTGACTTCCCTGGTGATATTATCCATGTTTGTCAGCTTGCCGAGCGGCTCGAGCCGCGACAGGAACACGTTGGGAACAGACAGGAACACATGGAAATGCTTTGAATACGGCAGTACATTCGCAAAAACAAATATGGTGAGTATGTGTGTCCACCAACAGACCTCGTACAGGATATGCATTGACTGCGGAGACTTGTTTCCAATCAGTCCGGCAAGCCAGGTGCTGACAGGATAAGCTCCTTTCATCGGTTCCCCCGAGAGGATTTTGCCACCGGCATAACCTGTGTTCATACCTGCCAGCGAGATCATCAGCAGGAGGATCAGCGAAAGAGCAATAATAGCATCGACATGAGATATTTTCTTCATCTCGATGCCTTCAAAACGTCTGATATGAAGGAATATACGTCTGACAAGAAAAATTATAACGGCTATGGCAACTATGTATGCGAAAATATCGCCTGATCCCATCAGGAACCCGTAAAAACCGCCGAGGAAAGAAAGTGACTTGTCTGTTCCGGCCAGCCCGTCAATTACCATCTCAATACTGCCGAACAGGATTATGCAGAAACCCCAGAACACCAGTGCATGAGCCAGTCCGATCACCGGCCTGCGAAAGATCTTTGTCTGTCCGAAGGCGACCTTCAGCATAACGCCAAACCTTTTCGTGATTTGATTTACGGGGAATCCGGGTCTCGTAAGTCTGAAGAAACCGGCGATCCTGCGGACAGTATAGGCAAATACCCCAAGAGTCAGAAGGAGTGCCAGTGCAAACACTAACTGTCTGATCATTTTTTCAGCTCTTTTACTGCTTCAACAAGCTTTGGCAGCACTTTCAGGGCGTCTCCCACAATGCCATACTGGGCAACCTCAAAGATAGGAGCGTCCTTGTCAGTATTGACCGCCACGATATACTTTGATGAGCTTACACCTGCCAGGTGCTGGGTAGCTCCCGAAATACCTATCGCAATATACAGATTGGGGGCTATGACCTTTCCCGTCTGGCCGGTATGCTCTTCATGAGACCTCCATCCTTCATCAGAGACAGGCCTTGAGCATGCTGTCGCAGCACCAAGCGCTCCTGCAAGCTCAACAAGCGGACCCCAGTTGTCAGGAGACTTCATCCCCCGGCCTCCGGAAACAACTATCTCAGCATCGGTGAGCAGTAACTTGCCGGTCTGCTTCCGGGAATCTTTAATGACCGTCCTGGCCAGCGAGCTGTCAACAGTGATATTGCTATTCTCAATTGTTGCACTTTTTGGTGTTTCGGCCAGGTCAAAAGAATTCTGTGAAAGGGTGATTATTTTAATCCCGGTATTTATGACCATATGTGCAAAGGCATTGCCCGAGTAAGTCCTTTTATAG
The DNA here is from genome assembly GCA_963828395.1 of uncultured Bacteroidales bacterium. Classification (GTDB taxonomy): domain Bacteria; phylum Bacteroidota; class Bacteroidia; order Bacteroidales; family VadinHA17; genus SR-FBR-E99. The sequence continues at coordinate 576,518 of CAWHED010000005.1, read as the reverse complement.
ACAGTGAACGGGTCAAGGCTCAGCGGCAGCTTGCTGACGCCTGAAGCCATGCCTGCTTTTAACCGCACTGATAACCGCGGAGCGACAGCCTTTCCCTCGCTGTTGTTTGAGATAATGATGACCCGGGCATCTTCTTTCACGGCTGCCTGTGCGATAATATCAGTATACACCTGATTATCAAGTGTTTTACAATACTCGCCATCTACTCTGACGATCTTTTCAGCGCCGTAATTTCCAAGCTTCATGAGTTCTTCATCGCCTACGGCTCCTATTGACAGGCAGACCAGTGATGTGTTAAGCAGCTCTGCAACCTTTGTCCCGTAGGAAACCAGTTCAAAAGATGATTTCTTAAATCTGCCGTCCCAGTTCTGGGTATATACTAAAACTGACATAGTTTTTGAGTTTTAAGTGTTTGGAGATCAGATTACTTTGGCTTCGTTCTGGAGAAGTGTTATCAGCAGGCCGGCATTCTCGGGGTCAATGAATTTGCAGGCAGCGCGTGGTGAGGGTTTCTCAAAGACCAGGATACCGGTAAGGGGTTCTGCCGCTTCAGGCTCATAGACTCTTACAGGCTTTGTCCTTGCGGTCATTATACCGCGCATGGAAGCTATTCTGGGTTCTTTGGCAATTCCTTTCTGAACAATAGCCACGAATGGCATCGGGACAGAGACAATTTCCCGTCCTCCGTCAATCTCACGGGTAAGGACCGGGGAGCCGTTTTCGATCTTAATGTCTGATACGGCAGAGACAGAGGGTATCCCGAGAAACTCAGCTATCATACCGCCTGTCATCGATCCGTTATAATCGCTTGATTCGATACCGCATAGAATAACATCAAACTGCTCTTTCCTGATCACCGCGGCTAGCTGGGCAGCCACAAAATACGAGTCGGCCGGCACGGCATTTACCCGGAAGGCATCGTCCGCTCCTATGGCCAAAGCCTTGCGTATTGTCGGCTCGGATGTGGCAGGTCCGACATGTGCCACTGTTACCGACTTGACTCCGGCTGAGGCATCATCCTTTAACTCAAGGGCACGCGTCAGCGAAAGCTCATCCCACGGGTTGATTACCCACTGGATACCCGTAGTGTCGAGTCTGGTGTCGCTCTCCACGAATTTGACTTTTGTGGTTGTGTCAGGAACATTGCTTATACAAACTAAGATCTTCATTGATGGTCTCTGTTTTTACTGATTAAATTTCAATCTTTTTCATTATCCGGAAAAACTGCTTTCAGCGTGGCAAATATAAGAATAAAACATAACCACAAAAATGCCCTGTGCTGATGTCAAAATATTAGACTAACTTCGCCCGCCGTTGGATAAGCGTTTTTAGGCATAATGAAAGGAAGACAATACACAGCTCTCGTTTTTTCAATGATCTTCTGGTCATTTTCCTTTATATGGTTCAAGATCGCAAACAAGAGCTATGATCCGATCACGATTGTCTTTATACGATTATGCATTGCGACGGTTTTGCTTTCGGCATTTCTCTGGATAACACATGGCTTCAAAGGCGTAAGGAAAGAAGACAGGAAATACTTCCTCCTGCTGGCATTTTTTGAACCGTTTCTGTATTTCCTGGGAGAGAGTTTCGGACTGACATATGTCTCATCCACCCTGGGGTCTGTGATAATCTCAACCATTCCCGTATTTGCAGTGATTTTTGCCTGGATCTTTTACAGGGAAAGGCTTAAGCTTATCAATTATACCGGGGTGGTTGTATCCTTTATCGGGGTCATAATTTTCATTACCGGCGGATCAGGGACAATAGCGATGAGCTTCAAGGGACTGGCGCTACTGTTCCTGGCGGTAGCTGCGGCGGTCGGTTACAACATGGTGCTTGTCAGGCTGGCAAGTGTTTATAATCCCGTCAGTATTGTGAACATACAGAATGCCATAGGGGTCGTCCTCTTTCTTCCCTTTTTCCTGATTTTTGACCTGAAGAAAGTCATTGCCACCGGCATCGTCGCTGGGAGCTTCAGCTCCATCGTACTTCTGGCTATCTTCGCCTCCAGCGGTGCTTTTGTGCTCTTTGCTTATTCTGTCAGGCACCTGGGCATCTCCCGCGCTAACATTTTCACTAATCTGATACCTGTCTTTACGGCGATTTTTGCCTTCCTTATTGTTGGAGACAAGCTGACTTTCCGAAATGCAGCAGGCATGGCTGTGGTCATCGCAGGGCTGTTCCTTTCACAGATCGGGAAGAAGGAAACTGCAGGGACGGATATCGATTTTGCCGGGAGAAGCGCGTAGAGCCTCATGAAATAACCTCTCCGGCCCTCCCGTTTTACTGATAGTATTATCTTTGCTTTCAAGTTTTCGGGATATGAAGCGACCGCTCCTTGCCTACCTCTTTCTTATTGCACTTCTGCCGGTAAGCGGTCAGACCGGCGGTGATAACACCTATGAGTTTCTAAATCTCGGACACTCTGCCTTTGCAGCAGCCACAGGCGGAATGACTGTCTCACAAAGCAGAAACGACCTCAGCCTGCCCTATTTTAATCCTGCCCTGCTCACAGCCTCAATGAATAATGACATATCACTGAGCTTTTCCACATACTTTGCCGGGATAAATTACGGATATGCCGCCTGGGCGCGCGACATGGATAAAAGAGGTACCCTGGCGGCCGGCCTGAGCTTCATCCGCTACGGCAGCTTCACCGGAGCGGATGCCGAGGGGAACATAAACGGGACATTCACCGCCGCTGAATATGCTTTCAATGTGATCTGGTCACTGCAGGTTGACTCGTCGTTTACCGTTGGCATAAACCTGAAACCGGTCTTATCACATCTTGAGCGGTATTTCTCGGCCGGTGTATGTGCTGATATAGGAGCCACATACCATAATCAAAAATTGCTCCTTGATGCAGGTCTGGTGATCAGGAATGCCGGTTTTCAAATAAAAAGTTATACCGGAGAAGGCGGCGAGCCTCTTCCTTTTGAGATAATTGCCGGTGCAACCAAGAGACTGGAGCATGCTCCCTTCAGTTTCTCTATCACATTCAGACATTTAGAAAAACCCGACCTCACATATGATTATGACCCTGACGATGAGATCCCTGCCGGCGGCTTCGGAGAAAACCTGCTGAAGCATATCATCTTTGGCATCGAGATCATACCTGCAGACGTCTTCTGGCTGGGAGCCGGACTGAACTACCAGAGGAGATCTGAGATGCGCATCGAGCAAAAAGCAGGCATGACAGGTTTCACGGCTGGATTTGGGATCAGGACAAAGGCGTTTGAACTTGCTTACGGACGTGACGCTTTTCATCTTGCGGGTGCTTCCAATCACCTGACGATCACCCTCAGACCGGAGGTGATTTTCAAAAATGCAACTCCATGAACCTTATGCCTTCCTTTTCGTTTTAACTTTGCAGCCTGAATGAAGAAGAGAAAAAAATAATCATCACCGTCGACGGATACTCATCATGCGGGAAAAGCACCTTCGCAAAAGCGATTGCTGCTGACCTAGGTTATCTCTATATAGACTCAGGTGCAATGTACAGGGCTGTGACCCTCTACTGCCACCGACATGGATACGTTACCGGCGGTGTGGCAGATACACCCGCGATAATAAGTGTATTGCCGGAGATAAGGATAACCTTCAGGATCAATCCCGATACCGGATTTAATGAGACTCTCCTCAATGGTGAAAAGGTCGAAAGGGAGCTCCGTGACAGGGCCGTATCAGACAATGTGAGTGCCGTCAGCACAATAGCAGATGTCAGGAAAAAGCTGGTGGAGCTGCAGCGCACGTTAGGCGCCCGCGGAGGGATAGTAATGGACGGCCGTGATATTGGAACAGTGGTCTTCCCCCATGCCGGACTGAAGATTTTCATGACCGCCTCGCCGGCAGTAAGAGCCAAACGCCGTTACATGGAGCTTGTGGAAAAAGGTCTCCAGGCAGACATCGCTGCTGTTGAAAAAAATATCAATGAGCGTGACAGGATCAACTCCTCCCGCGAAATCAGTCCCCTGAAGAAAGCAGACGATGCAGTGTTACTCGATAACAGTGACATGACTGTTGGTGAACAGATGGTATGGTTCAGAAAACTGTTTAAACAGAAGATGAATGAAGGTTGATATCGAACCCGGTTCCGGCTTCTGTTTCGGAGTGGAGAATGCCATAAGGATTGCCGAGGAGGAGCTCAGGGCAGGGGAAAAAGTATTTTGCCTCGGCGAAATAGTGCATAACGATATTGAAGTCACACGCCTGAAGGATCTGGGCCTGATATCCATCAGCCATGAAGAGTTTGCAAAGCTGAAAGACAGCAAGGTGCTCATAAGGGCACATGGCGAACCTCCTTCAACTTATGAAACAGCCAGGCAGAACAATATAACAGTAATCGAGGCCACATGCCCCATCGTGCACTCTCTCCAGGGAAGAATAAAGCATGTGTTGACCAGCGTAGGTGAAAAAAACGGCCAGGTAGTGATCTTTGGCAAGGAGAGTCATGCAGAGGTGATCGGCCTCCTCGGAGCTGCAGGTGAGAAAGGTGTTTTGATCACCGGATTGTACGATCTCAATAAAATTGACTTTACAAAACCGGTATGGCTCTTCTCACAGACGACTAAAAGCAAGAGTGAGTATGCCCAGATAATTGAAACAATCAGGAAGAAGCAGGAGAGCATGCGCACTGAGAACCCGGACATTTTTCTGAAGGTCTTTAACACTATATGCGGCCAGGTCTCCGGCCGTGAACCTAAACTTAAGGTCTTTGCAAGGAAGAATGATGTGATAATCTTTGTCAGCGGGAAGAACAGTTCCAACGGGCGGATGCTGTATGAGGTTTGCCTGAACGAAAACAAGCGTTCGCATTTTATCTCCTCACCGGAAGAGATCAATCCGAAGTGGTTCACCAATGCCGGAAGTGCAGGAATCTGCGGAGCGACATCAACCCCGCGATGGCTTATCCATAAGGTTGCAGAGGTTGTTGAGAAGATGTGACAGCAGCCGGTAATTTCCTCTTGATAATGTAAAAATAGTAGTACCTTTGTGCCTGAAAAATCTGAAGTCCCATGGGGAAAATTAATAAGATAGGTGTACTCACTTCCGGCGGTGACGCTCCGGGTATGAATGCAGCCATCCGGGCTGTGACGCGTTCGGCAATATATAACGGACTGGAAGTAATAGGCATAAGGCATGGTTATCTCGGAATGATAAATGCCAATTTCAAACCACTCCAGGCCCACAGTGTCTCTGACATGATCCAGCGTGGAGGAACTATGCTTAAGACAGCCCGTTGCGATGAATTCAAAACTCCCGAAGGCAGAAAAAAAGCATACGAGAATCTAAAGGCGGCAGAGATTGATGGTGTGGTCGTCATCGGCGGCGACGGCTCCTTCATGGGAGCAAACATCTTCAATGAGGAGTATAACATACCGTTTGTAGGAGTACCCGGGACCATAGACAATGACATTTACGGCACTGACTATACCATAGGATATGACACGGCACTTAATACTGTCGTACAATGCGTTGACAAGATTCGTGATACGGCCAGTGCGCTTAACCGCCTTTTCTTCGTTGAGGTGATGGGCGCCGAAGCCGGCCATATTGCTCTGTACAGCGGCATCGCCAGCGGCGCCGAAGCAATAATAATGCCCGAGATCAAGGGTGATGCGCGCGACATACGCAAGATGCTTGAGACAGGTAACAAGCGGAAGAAATCAAGCAATATTATTATTGTTGCCGAGGGTGACGAAGGTGGAGGAGCAATGGCTATCGCCGAAAAACTCAAGGATGAGCTGAAGGATTATGAAGTCAGGGTCTCTATCCTGGGCCATCTGCAGAGAGGCGGCTCACCATCAGCCCTCGACCGCGTAAACGCCAGCCGGCTGGGTAACGCTGCCATTGAGGCTCTCCTTGACGGACAACAGAGTGTGATGGTAGGACTGCAGAATGACGAGATAGTGCTCGTTCCGTTCCGTAAAGCGGTGAAACTGCATAAAAAACTGAACCAGGGCCTGATTGATATTATTGACGTACTGAACATCTGATCTCTGTTATACAAACTTTTCATGGGACCGTCTGAGGTATTCTTCACAGATATGCACAGTACGCCTTCGGTTAACTTGTTGAAGAAACTCGAGAGACTGGTAAGGGCAGCAGGATTTGACGATATTGACTTCAGCCGTAAAATGACGGCATTGAAGGTTCACTTCGGCGAACCGGGGAACCTGGCATACCTCCGGCCCAATTTTGCTTTCAGGATTGCAGAAATGGTCAGGGAGAAAGGCGGCAAGCCATATCTGACCGACTGCAACACACTTTATCACGGGATGCGTTCCAACGCGCCCGATCACCTCGAAGCAGCCTTCTCCAACGGATACAACCCCTTGAGTGCAGGCTGCCATGTGGTTATCGGTGACGGCATCAAAGGTACTGACTACCGTGAAATAGAGGTTAACCTTGACTATACAGACAAGGCCATGATCGGAGCAGCCATTGCTGATGCAGATATTATTATATCCCTCAACCACTTCAAAGGGCATGAGCAGGCAGGGTTTGGCGGCGCTCTTAAAAATCTCGGGATGGGATGCGCTTCGGTGGGCGGCAAGCTATTCCTTCATTCGGGCAATCCGCCCGTGATATATGAGCAAAACTGTACCGGATGCAATATGTGCGTTATAAACTGCGCTCATGATGCCGTTCACCTGCAGGAAAACAGGAAGGCACGCATAGATAATGATAAATGCACCGGATGCGGACAGTGCGTGGCTGTATGCCAGTATGATGCCGCCAGGGTCGAATGGGGCGAGGGAGGCGACACACTCAACAAAAAAATTGCCGAATATGCCTGGGCTGTTATCAAAGACAAGCCTTCACTGCACATCAACTTTATCATGGATGTGTCACCTGACTGCGATTGCTGGGGGCATAATGACATACCGCTGGTGGCCGACATAGGCATCGCCGTATCAAGGGACCCCGTTGCCCTTGACAAGGCATGTGCCGACATGGTCGTCGCAGCACCGGCATCACCGCACCTCAGGAGAGAGGGGGGAGACCTTTCCGGGGTGGATAAGTTCAGGATTGTCCATAAGAATGCAGACTGGAATACAGTCCTCGTACATGCCGAGAAAATAAAAGCCGGAACATTTTCATATAAACTGACAAGGATATGAAAGAACCACTCTCCTCAAAACGGATTGCAGTACTGATAGTTGAAGATGACCCGCACAGCCAGCTGTATTTCAGGAAGCTGCTGTCGGGAATATATGACACTGCTGTTGCCTCCTCCGGCAGGGAGGCATGGGATCTGCTACATAAGGAGTCTTTTGACATGGTGTTGATGGATATCTCCCTTAAAGGAGACGAGGACGGTCTCTCGCTTACGCGTCGCCTGCGGGCCGAAGAGGCTTTTAAGGCGTTGCCCATTGTGGCAGTGACAGCGTATGCATTCCCTGATGACAAACTAAGGGCTCTCGATGCAGGCTGCACTGATTATTTGTCGAAGCCCGTCAGCGCCAATGATCTTCATCTGAAAATTGCTGAGCTTACAAAAAAATAGTTATTTTTGCACACCTGAAATAAATCAGGTAATCGGGGTGTAGCGCAGTTGGTAGCGTACTACGTTCGGGACGTAGGGGTCGTGTGTTCGAGTCACATCACCCCGACAAAAGAAAAATGACCACCCCCGGGAAACCGGGAGTGGTTTTTTTATTGATCTGAAGCCGAAACTGCTTGCAGTTGAAAACTAAAGATCGATAAAAAAAGAGCCCCGGAGCACAGCGACAAGGGATTCATATTTCGCACAGCTGTGTAAATCTGAGGTGAAAAGTTTTTTATCTTTATATAAATGAAAGTGTCTAACCAAAACCTGATGGGGTGAAAACAACTATACGTAGTGTGACCTTATTGGTCCTGTCAATTGTGGTCTTTAATGAGGCAGCAGCACAAAGAGCCGTTTATACCACCAACAGTGGTATGTCTTTAGGTTTTGGACTGGGAGCTGCTTATCAGCAATCTGATATAGCCAATTCAAGAGGAGCCGGATTCGACTTCTTTCTCGGAAGTCAACTATATAAAAAGGAGAATGCGTTTTTATCAATTGACTGGAAATTCCGGATCCTTGCAGGTGAAAATAAGGCTTATGATCACAGGATCAATACCGATGGTACTTACAGCAACATCCGTTATGACTTTTACAATTACGATCTGGAGCTAGGTCTCACACTAAACCGCCTGAGGGAAAGAACCAGAATCGTTTTATCAGGTTTTGCCGGTATTGGAATAACCAATGGCATCATTTCCACCGACCAGCTGGATGCAAACGGAAATCCTTATGATTACAGTGCAATTGATCCACACATCGGGAGAAAACAGATTTATGAAGACCTGCTTAATCTGTCGGATAAGGAATTCGAAGCAAAGCTTATAAACAAGACGGCAGTGATGCCAACACTCGGATTATATTTGGGTTACCAGTTTTCACGCAGTTTCTCTCTTGGTATTGAACATAAGATAAACTTCTCTCTTACTGAGAATAACAGTTCTACCGGTATTGATATAGATAATAAAATTGTGACGGGTTCCAAAATAGACATGAACCATTATACTTCACTCGGTTTCAAATGGATCCTTGGAGGCAGAGCTTCACGTTCAGCCCGAATGAATACCGGTACTGTCGTATACATTCCTGCGACAACCAATAATTACAACACCGATAAACCGGACACCCATCTAAATCCTGTAATTTCTGTCTCCCCTCCTGCCGTAGAGATTATATCTCCTCCAGGCAACCCATATTCTACTACCACAGGCAGCCTTGATATCATTGCCAGAGTAATGAATGTGAAAGGCAGACAGGACATCCGTGTGGTTCTGAATGAAAAAAATATTGCATTCGAGTATAATCCGTCCTATGGAAATATAAGTTCAGGATTAGCACTCACTGAAGGTAGAAACATCCTTGTAATTACTGTGTCAAATGAAGCCGGCAGCGCAAGGGACGAACTGATCATCAGCTGGAATGAACCTGTACAGGGCGCTTTGCCGGTTGTAAAATTCATAGATCCGGCTTCCCCGGTTACTGTCGAGAAAAATATATACCCAATAAGGGTACAGACAAGGAACGTTAAAGCCTGGCAGGATGTGACTGTAACGGTTAACGGAGCAAATACAAACAATTTCAATTTCAGCCCTGACGGGTTGGTAACAACCAATATTTCTTTGAACGAAGGAGTGAACGGGGTGAACGTCTCAGCGAAGAATGAATCCGGTTCTGCATCAGATTTAACAACAATAACATTTAAAAAACCTGTTAAGGCTGATCCGCCTGTTATCAATATGATGATCCCTGGTGCCAGTCCGTTCAACACTTATGAACCAGTGCAGGAGATCAGGGCCAGGATTACAGGAGTAAAAGGTATAGAGAACATATCGCTCTCCCTTAACGGAAATACCATATCAGACTTTGCCTTTGATAGTACTTCCCTTCTGCTGAATGCTACTGTTAATTTGAATCAGGGTAATAACACTCTGATCATTACTGCCAGAAATGATGCAGGGCAGGATGTTAAGTCGTATGTTATTATCAGGGAAATACGGCCCTGTCCTATCCCTGTTTTGAAAATAATTGAACCGGCTCAGCAGGAGTTATCAACTGGTACTCCCTCTTGTACCATAAGGACCGGGATCAGCAATATTACCGGCAGAGACCGGATTTCTGTTTTGTTAAATGATAGGATCATAACAAATTATGATTATACCGGCAATGAAATTACTTTTACCGCTTCACTTAATGAGGGAAGTAACTCATGTATTATAGCTGCGACCAATACCTGCGGCACTCAGAAAATAACTTATTCAATATTTTACAAACCTGCAGAAGCTGCAGTTGAAAAGCCATGCGGAATCAGGATCAATCCCGGTAATTCATCGTGGGAGTTCTGCCTTGTTACACCTTCGGGTATAATAAAAAGAAATGAACTGACAAACCCTGACTTCAGGTATTCAGGTCCGGCCGGCAGCCTGTACTTTCTGCCTGTTGCCGGAGGAGGTGATGCTGTTGTGAAAGGCAAGCCTTACACCATCCAACCGGGACAATATTATCTTTTCACTGGTAACCTGACTGTTACGGTAAGCACAAAAAATCCGGGTTCGATGGGGCAATGGTCAGTATGCGTTATTACGGACAGAGAGCCTATGCACGGCAATGGCAACAACAGACCTCTAAGTCCATGCGAAGAACAGGTGGAAGAAAGGAAGCAGAAAGAGGACAGAGAGTCAAAGAATGGCAGATAGTATCTTAACCCCCTGTAAGTTGGACAGACTTAGCAAATAAGGTTAATTCCTTATCCTGTAGTGAACTGTCCATTGCACCTTGCGTAAAACCTCGATGAAAGAAAAAAGGTTGAACCACCCCAGTTTCTTTTCCTGATCGTCAAAATATGTCCATTCATCCAGAAATTGGTAGTCCTGGCTCCATCCCTCGAAATACCGGCTGTCGGGTACCCCGAAGGTAAAAACAGCACCCCCGGTCATACCTAACTGCCGCTTGAATTTCCATTGCATCCAGGGACTTTGCATTTTATCCACCCAGTAACGGTTGGTTACTTCACAAACGATTTCTGCCTGGCCCAGATCTTTTTGTATCATTTTGAACAGTTCTTTGACATCTGCCTCAATAAGGTACATAAAAACACCTTCAGCAAGTATGAGATAAGGTCCCCCGGTTTTGACTTTAGTTAACCATTCGTGATCTAAAATTGAGCTCCCGATAAAGAAATGACGTGAATTCTCCTCCATAAATCGTTTCCTGATTTCAATGACTTCAGGAAAATCAATATCATACCAGATTACCTTTCCATTGTCTGTACGGTAAAAACGTGTATCCAGTCCGCATCCGAGATTTATTACAGTACCCTCAGGGTATTTTAACAGAAAATCCGAAACGTATCGGTCAAAACGCCGGCTCCTTAAAGCCATAGTAACAGCAAGTTTCGAATTGTACTTGTTTTTCAGGATTTTTTTGTGAATGGGGTTTTCAGAACCTGCTATTTCCTTCCTGATTACCTCAATCATTTCAACCGCTTTTGAATCCGTAATGATTGGATTTTTACTTTTGGTTTCACGGGCTCTGGCATAAAGTGTTATTAGCATTGTTGCCGATACATCTGCCATTGAATGAATTGGTTTTTCCATTGATAATATTCCGGATTTTTAAAGATGACGAATATGGTTACTTTTTATACCTCTCAGCTTAAACCATACTAATCATATTAGAATGAGTGCCCACCATGAAAGAACACCATCATACCCTCATTTGAGAATCCAAAGTCCATACCCAGAATTGAATTTTCATTTGAGCCAAAGCTAAACCTGGGTCCGAAACCAAAGTTATGATGAAAACTATTAAGCTTGAAATCCTTAGCATTTTTTTGAACCTGTCCAATATCGTAAAATACCACACTACTTATTATCTTCCAGATTGGGAAACGAAATTCTGCCTGCCCATAAATGCCTGTCTTATCAATAAATCGGGATGTATAATAGCCTCTTCCCAAGAGTACTGCCTCCAAAATCGGGTAAATAGTAATACGGAACATCACCAAATGCCTGACGATAAAGAAGCCTTGCACAAATAATATTCCTGGGGATAATAGATAAATAACCTCTGACATCAAAAGTCAATCTTCCAAACTGGTTTGTACTTCCCAGAAATTCTGGTGAAAACTCTGGTGTTAAAGATACCATTGCACCTTTCCAGGGATTATTCTGGTGGTCACGTGAATCATAGATAAAAGATAAACCAAGGATTGTTTGATTGCCGCCATTTACACCATTTATTGTTGATGGAATAACATCCTCCTCTGTATTGGTTTTAAATTGATCTAACGTAAAGGAGTAAGCTAATTTCCAATACTTGTTCCATGTTGTGGTAGCTGAAATATTTTCTTTGAAACTTACTGACCCATATTTTATTTTATCTTCAGTTGAAGTATTATTCCCTAAACCATAAAACAATCTGTCCAGATTGTCAAAGTGAAATATTGCTTTTATTGAAGTCTTTTTTATCGGACTAGGTATGAAAAATTGACAATTTACTGACCACATATTTTTAGTACTCCAGGCAGCATCACCATATAGGCTTGTTCCGGTATGAAACAGATCAAAATTTGTGTAACTGACCCCTATGTTAAAAAGTGATACTTCATCATAAAAACCATAAGGAAACACAATTGATCTTTTGATATGAAAATAAGGAGCATATTCTTTAACCAGAATCCCGTTTTCAATGACCATATCACCATTCAACATGGTGCCTGTTATTTTAGAAGAAGTTAATCTTCCAGTATCAATTTGTCCATTGTAAAAAACGAGATTAGCATGAAATCCTTTACTTACAAAACCAATTTCATTTTCTTTGCCAATTTTCTTTGCTGCATAATATGTTGCACCTCGTAATACTTCAAGTCTGGCAACACCAGTTTCTTCCAGCAGGTTCATCTCCTTAAAGATATCATCGCCACAGTACTCACCAAAGGATGACGGGTAATCGGTTCCTACTACTATTGGGATATTAAGTTCTGCAGCCCGTTTAATTGTTTTTTGCATGAAAGGTACTGCGGCAGGTGCATAATTTTCATAAGCACATAATGTGGGTGTGAAAGAAATATTCTGAGCTTTAAGCTCTGTAAATACACTATCCGAGGTTGTAGCAAATCCATGTTCAATCCCATCCACATTTATCTTTATCATTTCCCTTGCTTCATCTTCAGAACCTACATGTGCAATTACTTTCAAACCAAGCTTATGAGATTCGCTCTACAATTCCTTTTGCAACTTCAAGATCCAAGCGTGGGGCTCCACCTTTAAGATACCACATCCGGTCATAAACAATTTTAATAAAGTCAACCTTCTGATTTGCAAGAAATTCAACTTCTTTTCTTGCTTTGGCAACCTCTGTTACCTGAAAGGTTCCATTTAATATCAGGTCATGCTGTCCGGTATAAAAAGTGCCTGCAGGGTGACCCTTCGGTGAAGTTATCAGAGGTCCCGGATAATATAGTTCTGGCCCGACGATTTTTCCCTTTCGCATAGTTTTGCTTATTTTCTTGTAGCTTTTTAATGGAGCACCCATATCAATTATGGATGTAATTCCATTCTTAAGCAAGTGTAAACGATGCTCCGGAAAGAGTGATATTCCTTCACTGGCCAGTTTGCCCCAACTATGCTTTTCGATTTCTGAAAGGTAAGGCATAGGCGCTCCCATAAAATGAATATGACTATCAATTAATCCGGGAAGTACTGTACAATTTGAAGCATCGATTATATAGGAGCTATCCGGAATCTGGTAGCTTTCTTCGTATATCTCCTGAATTAATCCGTTATTGATAGTAATTACTCTGCCGCCGAGAAACTGGTTACCATCAAATAGTCTACCTGCCCTGATATAGACTGTTTGGGTATACGATTGGAGGGATAAGCAAATCAGGATGAATATATTAAAGGCTTTGATATTCATAAATTCTTATTGTTACAATCTTATTATTCAATAGGGCCATTTTCGAATCTTTTTTAGAGGTATTTAAACAAACCTGTCAGCTATCCTATCAAATTTACGCTAAATCACGCGATAAAGAAAATTATATGTAAAAGGCAGGAGGTTCCGGGGCAGCCGGGTGGTATGACCTCAAAAAGAAAAAGCCTTTCCGTTGTCGCGAAAAGGCTATGTTTTTTTATGCGCCATAAATAGAAAGCAGTCTTATTCAGTCGCCGGAAATATACTCGAGCATATCTGAGGCATTTTTGTTTTCAGGATCAAGTTCCAGACCCTTTTAAAATATACCTTTCGCTTTATCGTAGTTATAGTTTTTCATATAGGTCCTGCCCAGGTGATACAGCGCTGAAACATGCTGTATCGGCTCTTGTTCAGAAGCTTCTCGAAATAGATTATTGCCTCATCATATTTGCCCGAGGCCTTTAATGCAATACCCATATAATAGTTCGCCATCAGAGTTTCCGGACAATACTCAATAAGCTTCCTGTATGAAGCTATGCTTTTATCTTCCTTGCCCAGATGATAATAAGCCAGCCCCAGCCAGAGATATGTCATAGGTAAATGCTTGCCCGATTCAACTATTTTGTTGAAAATCTTGACAGCTTCCGAAAAATTAGTTGATCTGTACTGAGCAACTCCCAGCCTGTACATAACATACGGACTGTCGGGCTTTATCTTCAGAACCTTTTCATAGTAACAGATTGATTTTGACATTTCGCCAAGAATGTAGTACACATTCGATAAGCTCGAGCAGAATATGGATATTCTCAGGATTTTCCTTCTCAGCACATTCGAAATATTCTGCAGCCTCTTTCATATCCCCTTCGAGAAGTTTCATGAAGGCATCATCAATACATTTGTGAACCAGTTCAGCCATTGTATAAATATTTTAAAATTAATAATCTAAGTACGTTCTGTAATTGGGATATACTCCTGTTTCCCGAAAACATTCTTAAATGCAGGACTGATGATCCTTTTTGCAGAAAATGTAAGTTCCTCAATCCGGTGTGTACACCAGCCCGATACTCTTCCGATTGCAAACAGAGGAGTATAAAGTTCCTTTGAAATATCAAGCATTGAATATACAAAACCGGAATAGAAATCCACATTGATACAAACAACCTTTGTCGATTTTTCTCCTTTAAATACTCTGAAAACTTCAGGTGTGAGTCTTTCCACAAGTGAATAGAGTTCAAATTCATCAAGACGTCCTTTTTCAATTGCCAGTTCTTTTGCCTTTGCTTTTAAGTATTGCAGCCCTGGGATCAGAGATAGTATAAACAGCATGACCGATTCCATAGATCTTTCCGGAGAAGTCATTTGCCTTTTTATTGAGGATCTTAAGAAGATGTGCCTTCACTTCCTCTTCATCCTTCCAGTTCTTTACATTAATTTTCATATCTTCCATCATTTCCAGAACCCTGACATTTGCCCCGCCATGCAACGGTCCTTTTAATGATCCTATTGCAGAAGTTATTGAAGAATAAATATCGGTTTCGGAAGAACTGGTCACTCTCATTGTAAACGTTGAATTATTACCACCCCCGTGTTCAGCATGAAGAACCAGAAGCAGGTCAAGCAGATCAGCCTCCAGTTTTGAGAAACCGTTGCAGTCACCTTTTATTAAATAGAGAAAGTTTTCAGCTGTAGTCATATTGGGCTGCGGATGACGGATCGAAAGTGTCTTTCCCTTGTAGAGATGTCTTAATGCCTGATATGAATAAGCAACTATTGTCGGAAATTTTGCAATAATATTTAACGATTGTTTTATCATGTTATCGAGAGCGATACTATCCGGTTTCTCATCAAGGGTATATAATCCAAGAACAGATCTTGCAAGAATATTCAGTACATCCTTGCCTTTCATAGAAAGTATCATGTCTTTTGTAAAATCATCAGGCAGAGCGTCGCAGTGAAGCCAGATGTCTCTGAGAACTCCTTCAGCTCTTCTTTGTTTGGAAGATGTCCGGTCAACAGCAGAAAAACAGTCTCATCAAAACCGTGCCTCTTGTCTTTCTGAAATCCGTCAACAATATCTTCAATATCAATTCCCCTGTACAATAATCTTCCCGGAACTGCAATAAACTTGTCGCCTTCCTTCTTATAGCCAACCACTTCTCCGACTTTTGTCAGTCCGACAAGGACACCAGATCCATCGGCATTGCGCAGTCCCCGTTTTACATCATATTTCTCAAATAATTCACTGTCAATCTGGCATGACTCCCGTACAGACGCTTCTAGCTTTGAAAATAGATTACTTGTCTTCCATATGAGTACTATTATTAATGATTGTTTTTAAATGTTTGAAATTATAGCATCAGCAAATTCAGAAGTCTTGAGAAGTTTTGCATTTTCAGTGAGCCTGTGAAAATCATAGGTCATCATTTTACTCTGCAAGGTCTTGTCGAGCCCGTTGTATATTTTATTTGCAGCTTCATCCCATCCCATATATTCGAACATCAGTCCGCCTGAAAGTATTACCGAGCCTGGATTAACCTTATCCTGATCAGCATATTTCGGTGCTGTGCCATGTGTGGCTTCAAATATTGCATGACCTGTCTCATAATTGATATTTGCCCCGGGGGCTATTCCAATTCCTCCGACTATTGCTGCAAGAGCATCAGAAATATAGTCACCGTTAAGATTCAGTGTGGCAATTACAGAGTATTCTGCAGGCCTGGAGAGTATCTGCTGAAGAAATGCATCTGCAATTACATCCTTAATAAGGAGTTTCCCTTCAAGCTCTGCTTTCTTCTGTGCTTCGTTTGCAACAGCTTCTCCCTTCCCGGCAGAGATCTTCTTATACTGGTTCCATGTGAATACTTTATCGCCAAATTCCCTTTCAGCAAGAGCATAGCCCCATTTCATAAATGCCCCTTCAGTATACTTCATAATATTTCCCTTTGTGAACCAGTGTCACCGAAGGTAAATTTCTTTTTATGGCGAACATGATGGCCTGCCTTATAAGCCTTTCGGAACCTTCCCTTGATACAGGCTTGATGCCGATTGAAGAAGTTTCAGGAAACCTTATTGATTTTACTCCCATATCGCCGATCAGGAATTTTTTGATCCTGTCGGCCTCCGGAGTACCATTCATGAATTCAATACCGGCATAAATATCTTCCGTGTTTTCCCTGAATATATGCATGTTGACATCCTCAGGTTTTTTAACCGGACTCGGAACGCCGGTGAAGTATCTTACCGGTCTGTAACATGTATAGAGATCAAGTATCTGGCGCAGGGCAACATTGAGTGAACGCATACCTTCACCAACAGGGGTCGTAAGCGGGCCCTTGATGCCAACAAGATAATCCCTGAATGCGGCAAGGGTTTCATCGGGCAGCCAATTTCCGGTGAGGTTAAATGCCTTCTCACCTGCAAGCACTTCTTTCCATGCCACCTTTCTTTTGCCATTATAGGCTTTCTCTACCGCAGCATCAAAAACTCTTACAGATGCTCTCCAAATATCCCTTCCTGTTCCGTCGCCTTCGATGAATGGAATTAACGGGAAATCAGGCACAGTCAGTTTGCCATTTTCAATTCGGATCTTCTCAGCCATAACAGTTATTCCAATATATTTATTTATTCATTTTGCATTGTTTCTGCTTCTTATCAGATTCAATGCGCTTCCGGCCTTAAACCATTCGATTTGTGCTTCATTATAGGAATGAAGTGCAAAGATCGCCTCATCTTCCCCGTTTGAATGGTGAATAGTAATTTTGATCTTCTTCCCCGGGGAAAACTCCATTAGCCCTGTAATGTCAAATTTATCAGTCTCCCTGATTCTTGCATAGTCATCTTTGTCTGCAAATGTCAGGGCAAGAACACCTTGTTTTTTAAGATTCGTTTCATGAATTCTTGCGAATGACTTTGCCAGTACAGCTTTTACATTCAGGAAGCGTGGTTCCATTGCTGCATGTTCCCTTGATGATCCTTCTCCAAAATTCTCTTCCCCGACAACTATGGAACCCAATCCCGATGCTTTATAAAACCTTGCAACCTGCGGGACCGGCTCATAACTACCGGTTTTCTGGTTAAGGATATTATTTGCCTGATCATTGAAGCTGTTAATGGCCCCAATCATATAATTATCAGATATCCTGTCGAGGTGTCCGCGATACCTGAGCCAGAAACCCGCCATTGAAATATGGTCGGTGGTACATTTGCCTTTAACTTTAATAAGCAAAGGCAGCCCTTCATAGTCGTTCCCGTTCCAGGCAGGAAAGGGATCCAAAGCCTGAAGTCTTTCTGAACCAGGATTGATTATCACTGAGATTTTTGCTTTATCACCGGCGGGTTTCTGTAATCCTCCCTCATAACCGGAAAATCCATCCGGAGGAAGATCAAATCCTGAGGGCTCCGCCAGTTTGACTTTTTCTCCGTTCCTGTTTATAATGTAGTCGGTAACAGGATTAAATGTAAGATCACCCGCAATGGCAAGAGCAGTAACAATTTCCGGCGAGGCAACAAAAGCATGTGTGTTAGGATTACCATCAGTTCTTTTTGCAAAATTCCTGTTGAAGGAATGGACGACTGTATTTACCTCTTTTCTGCCGGCACCCTCACGGTCCCACTGCCCGATGCAGGGACCGCATGCATTTGCGAAGACTGTGCCACCGATTTTCTCAAATGTCTCAAGAAAGCCATCCCTCTCTGCTATTGCGCGTATCTGTTCCGAACCCGGAGTAATTGTGAACAGCGATTTTGCCACAAGATTTTTCTTTATTGCATCCGCGGCAACTGAGGCTGCTCTTGAAAGATCCTCATAAGAGGAGTTTGTACATGATCCTATCAGTCCGACCTCAACTTTCAGGGGCCAGCTGTTCTGCACTGCAACATTCTTCATTTCCGAAATCGGAGTTGCCAGGTCAGGAGTGAAAGGCCCGTTTATGTAAGGCTCAAGCTCTGAAAGATTTATCTCCAGAACCCTGTCGAAGTATTTTCCGGGATCCGCATAAACCTCAGCATCGGCCGTAAGGTGCCCGCTTACTCCCTGTGCAAGCTTTGATATTTCAGCCCGGCCGGTCGAATCAAGGTACCGCGCCATAGCCTGATCATATCCGAATACCGAACAGGTTGCACCAACCTCAGCGCCCATGTTACAGATCGTTGCCTTCCCCGTGCATGACAACGACTCCGCTCCTTCTCCGAAGTATTCAATGATGCAGCCTGTCCCGCCCTTTACCGTAAGCATGCCTGCAACCTTAAGGATAATATCTTTTGCCGAAGTCCACCCGTTCAGCTTCCCTGTAAGCTTTATGCCAATTATTTCAGGGAATTTCAGTTCCCATCCCATTCCTGACATAACATCAACAGCATCGGCTCCGCCGACACCTATTGCAATCATTCCGAGACCCCCGGCATTTACTGTATGTGAGTCGGTTCCAATCATCATACCACCGGGAAAGGCATAGTTCTCAAGTATTATCTGGTGGATAATACCCGCACCCGGTTTCCAGAAATCAATATCATATTTATCGCAAATTGAACTCAGGAAGTCATAGACCTCCCTGTTGGTTACATTCGCAGTCCTGAGATCAACTGCCGATCCGGTTTTTGCCATTATGAGGTGATCGCAATGTACCGAAGCAGGAACCGCTGAAGCATCCCTGCCGGCCATTATGAATTGCAGAAGAGCCATCTGAGCAGTAGCATCCTGCATTGCTACCCTGTCGGGTGCAAATTCCACATAAGCAACACCGCGCTCATACGATCTGAACCCTGTCTTGTCGAATAAATGCGCATATAGTACTTTCTCGCTATATGTGAGCGGCTTTTTAAGACTTTTCCTCATCTCTCCTATGAGGTACGGAAGTTTGCTGTAATATGACCTTATGAATTCAATATTGAGAATCATTTAAGTAAGTCTTTTCATTTGTTAACCGGAATAACAGTCTCTTTTTCAACAAGATCCTTCTCAAACTGAGCCTTTTCGAAAGTAAACCTGCCAGAAAGGAATTCCATCAGTTTCGATGTGTCTTCAAAGGCATTGCCCAGGCAGGTTGATGCACCCGGAGAAGGTGTAATATTGAAGATTATGTTTTCGCCCAGGATTTTTGCTTCTCCCAGTTCAAGTTTTCTTGTTGCATTATTGATGATCTGGGGTCTCGTTCCTCCAACCTTTTTAGCGAATTTTATCTCATCAAGTTTTACATTCGGGACAATTTTCCTGATCTCTTTCAGGAATGATCTTTTACCTATCCATGGGAAGTCATAAACTACATTTTTGAGAAGGTAGTTAAAAATTACCCTGTCGGAAGAGATTTTGATTATACTTAATACGGCCCTGAAGCTGAAACCAAATGTTTTCCAGTATTCCCAGAATGTGCTGTAATTATATCTTTCCAGAAAGAATATTGGTTTTGCCGTAGGCCCGAACCGAGTAATATTTTCGTTGTTTACTTCCGGATCGCCGTGGACGGCGGCAAAAGGGAGCTTGGGGATCTGCATCGTATAAACCTTGCCGTTAAGGACTTTTGGTCCTGTATAGAAACTGCCGGCCATCGAAAGTATTGAATAGCTTTTGCCATACCCGAGCGATTTGGCAAATTTCAGGCTATGGCTGCCGGCGGTTACAACAACGGCTCCAGTTTCAAAATCACCATTATCAGTTTTTATAATGAAATTCTCACCTTCACGGATTATTTTATCAACCTTAGTCGACATGTACACAGATATTTCAGGGTTAAGAGCTTTGGCATTCTCTGCAAAAGAGTGACTTAACCTTCTGAAATCAACTGTATAACCATCTTCTGTTACCAGCGCAAGCAGTTCCTGATCCGGATCACGTCCTTCGATGACTCTTGGTTCTATTTTGCCTATCTCTTCTCTGCCGATCATCTTTAATTTGGGAAACAACTGGCCAAAAGCAGGATACCGGTCATGTAAAACTTTTACCTGATCCTTGCCTACAGCCAGCACCATCTTTGGTACCTTGATAAAAATCCCCTCATCCCCCTTAACTGCTTTTTCCTGCTCGAGGTAATGCATCACCATATCAGCATAACGCTTTACCTTTTTTGCCTTTTCCAGGGTATAGTTGGTTTCAATATCACCGAAATGAAGAGTCTGGCTGTTCATCCTGGGAGATGAGTTTACCAGTCCGAAGTCTGCATACTTCTCAATCAGACCAATGTTTTTGACATTTGTGTATTTGCTGAGGGTATACAACAGTGCGGTACCGCTTACTCCACCTCCGATAATTATTACATCGTGCTTCATTTTCAACCAACGACTATATGTTTATTTAAATCAAAAATATATTATGAAATGCATTTATTGAAATCATGCTACAAGTAAGTATATTTTTAATAACAATGCTCAGAAAGATGTAATTATCAGGGCAAAAATTGTCTTGAATGTCAGCAAAATGACAAACGTATTTGTCTTTTGTTTAACAATTGAAGGGTGGTTTTGTTTAACGTTAGAGAAGAATGGCAGATACATTTAAATGAGAACAGCATTTACTGCCGAACCGGAGGGCGTGACTTGCTCATATTTCCAGTCATATGAAGGTTCATGGCTCACCTAGTCTTTTGTAATTCTGATATTGCTGATGTACAATTTATCCGGTTCGCCGGTACTGCCGAAACTGAAAAAGGACAACGCATTAAACAACTGGCTTGCCGGTATGGCCTTTTCGTATTCTGCTATCCTGACGTTATCAATAAATACCTGTAGGGTCTCATTATTCTTCTTTATGGTTACCGCAATGAGGTTATTCTGTTTGTTGTTGGAGAACCCCGGTGCAGTCAGCCACTTGCTGCCGGTTAAATAACCCGCAGGGAATTTTGTTTCAATCTCAGCTTCACCATCCTTTCCATCGTAACCGGGGCGCAGCTTGAGCTTGATATATGATTCGGGATTGTCTGCACTTTTCTCATAGGCTAACTGAATCCATAGGCCTTTGGCGCCCCAGGTAAAATTAGGGGCGGCAACCAGGTCATAGCTGAGTGTAAAATTCTGAGGCAGTGGTTTCTTTAGCTGAACGGGTGTTATTGTATAGCCGTTCACTACTGCCCAGTTTCCAGGTAAACCTTCAAGGGTAGTGATCACACTGGAGCTGCCATCAGAGCCTGCTCTGGCAGTCCACCCGAGCGGTTTGTTACCTATTCCGGATGTGGAAAAGTCTTCAAAGAAATGAATATTCTGATCAGCCTTATTCTTTTTACTGGCATCCGATGCCTCGTTTACTATTGCTTCTTCCTTAAATGCCGGAGAACGCAATGGTTTATATGGCTGACCTTCTACCTTCTCCGGAGCGAAGAAAAAATTGTAGACATACTCAAAATTAAAATTGTTGATGATGGCATCATGCTGATGCTTTTCAACCGGGTCACCGGGATAATAATCCCAGTGGACCAGTATCCATTGAGGCTTGTCTTGCTTACATAACTCCGCCATCTCCGGGTCTATCCTGTAAACAGGTATTCTTCCTGTTGTTGATTCAGGATCCCCCAGATAACCATTACTGAATAAATCCTGCCCGTTTAGCAGATCAGAAATAGACTGTTGCGGGCTGATTAGTGCCGGTTCATCAAGGCGGTTCCTGTATTTCTCATTGTTGTCTTTCAGACCGCTGCGGATGCGTTCCGTTTTCTCATCCAATTGCTTTACTGATACAGCTATTCTTTGCTGATCACCCTGTTCCGCCTCGATTATTTTCTTCTTCTCTGCCTCATAATAAAAAGGAATAGCTGTTTCCCATGCCTGCAAATATTCTTCCTTGGTAAGTGCTAAAAAAGGTGATTTATTGTCCTTACTCAAAAGTACATTTTCCCTTCCCCCTCCATATCCCATATTTTTAACCCAGAAAGAGTTATAGGGTTTAATGTTTGCCTTCCCGGTCATGTCGAGCAGTTTCTTCGTTTTCTCATCATCTATCTCAGTTTCAGCGGTGGGTATCGTAAAATAATATTGCGTGGGCGTGCAGATATCCCTGACCGGCCAGTCGCCGGGTACATCATTTGCGAATATACTCCAGGTCACATGGCTGTTGGTAAAGGGTTCCAACTTATGACTGCTGTTGTATTTGAGTTCGAAATATGTTTTTGCATAAGCCCCGTAACTCTGTGGTTTGGCGGCCGTGTGCTGATTATATAAACCTAATTTCTCGGAAACACTTTTTTTCACATCTCCTAACCCGCCCTTTGGCACGTAGCTGGCCTGTATCCAGTTGGCAAGTGTATCGCATATGGATAACTGAGCAGCGGAATAAAGCTTCCCATCAACCTGCATGGGCTCTTTGATGCCTTTATACTTATATACTTTCATCCATCCTATTATGCTGTCCTCGATGGATTGGGAAGGGATAGGCTGAGCATACATGGCAGTGGCGCCGGCTATTAATATGATTATTCCCGCAATCGTTTTCATAATGTTGTATTAAGGTCGTAATATTTAACACTCATCAATTTCTCAGGCCTGAAAGTTTGCCGCTCGTTCCCCCGCTATAACCACTGTTTATGCCCATCCTGTTATCTGCGCTGATTGAAACGCCGGCAGCAATTTTGGGTGCGGGTATTTCAACACCTGTACCTTTTGCAATTTCATTAATATAGCCCAGGGCTTCGTTTCCATCTTCCCCGATATCTGCCTCAACACTGGCGGCCATGTCAAGTGTGGCATTCTCTTTTACATAAAAGTCAGCGATTCCTTCAGGTCCTAATTCAATACCAGCCCCCAGCTCTCCTTTCAATGACAATTCCACCGGCGCAGCATCAACTATGCTTGAAGGCAGCAGGCCCAGAGACCCTTCAATGCCTAACTCGAGGCTGCCTCTGGTAAAACCGCTGGCGTCAAACTCACCATTGGCCGTTAAATCGACACCCTTGATGTTCTTGCCGATACTGACATTGCCACTTACCAGATTCCCGTCCGCGTCAAATTTACCCCCAATCGTTAAATCCACAGCTTTGACTGTGACTCCGACGGAGGCCTGTACAATCTTACCGGTATTGAAATTTTCTGTCCATGAGGCATTTACAGGAATAAAAGTGGGATTGAATATCGTTATCATTTCATTGCAGCGTATGGTGATTTGTCCCGTAATCGGAACATATAATGTGGAAGATGTTTTGCAGTTCACCTTATCATAATCCGGAAGTTCCGCTTTCTTTAATTCCGGCGACTTTGGTGTCGCGCAACCGGATGCATATGAATCATGCTTCAGCTCATTTAAAGCCTGAACGAGACTTCGTTTAATTTCAAGGACCATTTTCAGGGCAACACCGTCAGAAATTGCAACAGCTGTTTGATAGTAATAGGCGTTATAGGCGTCTGTTACAGCCTGTTTTACTTTTTCGGCATTGTAGGCTTTATTCAAAGTGTTTAAACTCAGGATGTATTTATTGATGATGGCTAACTGCTCTTCACAGTTATCTATCCTGTCCGAACCACCTTCAAGTTCCTTGTTAAAACGATCCTCCTCTGCATCCAGGGCATCGCTGAATTCCTGTTTTAGGTTTGCCCATTCTGTTACATACCCAACCCACTTTTGACCTTCCGCCTGCATTTTATAATCGTTGAAAGCGCCTTTAAGGTAATTGTTGTACCGGTCAACGGCTCTGAAGTAATATGGAGGGAATCCGACCTGTCCGGCTTTAACAGTCCTGGCAGCAATGTTATTTGTTTCCTGCTCAGCCTGTTTTTCTGCGAGCCGGATGGCCGCGTCAAGGCCGGCTAATTCCGCCTGCATTTGCTGCCGGAAAGATTCCCATTCCTTTTCTTCCGCACCTCCATCGGTCATGGCATAGTTCTTAGGTATCAGGGCGGTGTATGCCCCCAGATCAAAGGAAGTGGAGACATAACTGCGTGGTATATAGTATTTTGGCGGTCGCGGCGGCTGTTTTTCGAGCTTGTTAAGCTTTTCAACCTTGCTTTTTGTTGCACTGTGCTGTATAGAACGTTTCAAAGCAACGGCGGCTTCTGCAGTTTTACCTTCCGACTCAAGAATCAGGCATTTCGTATAGTTTGCCTGGGGGTGATATGCATATATCATGATGGCACTGTCGAGATACTTTTCTGTCTTATCTCGATCTCCCAGCTGAAGCCATGCCTGCCCAAGATTATTCAGAATGGTGGAGTTTCCGTGGTGAATGCTGTTGAGTTTTGCCAGCACAGGGATGGCCATATGACCTGCTCCCAGCATTGTTAAACAGGCTGAATAATTATTATAGTTATCCGCGTTGGGTAATGCCTCAGCGGCCTTGCCCATCAGATATACCGCCGGCTCATATAGCCCCATTATCCACATGCCGTTGGCTGTGGAGGCTATCATTGCTCCGTAATAGGGATCATCTTTAAAGACAGCCATGGCTTTCTCAGCCAGGTTTTTAGAAGAAGGGGTTATAATTCCGGCAATTGAAATGTTGGTAGTCTTTATATATTGCGCCAGCTCAGCATCAGTGAATAACTTTGCCGGTAATCCGGCTATCAGGTCTGTTCTTTTTGGCGGGATCACCATGCCATCTTCTTCCATGGCTGCCTTGACCCCGGCCTCCGTCACCTGTGGTAAATTATTGAAAGAAGGCACTGCAATGCCCATTTCTTCGATCATTTTTTTATCCTCTTCGCTGAGGCTTTCCATTGCTTTCTGCGCCTCTTTCATCATTTCTTCCATTTCCTTTTGGGAGGGAGCAACTTCCTGCGCTGATGTTACTTCAGGCAGGAATAACAATAAATACCCAAGGAAGAGCAGGTGTTTTAAATGGAATTGGTTCTTTTTCATAGGTCAAAAGAACAATTTACTGATTTACAGTATTAACATCAGGAGGTTATCTTTGTTCAAATACCTATGCCGGCTTTCCGCAAGGTAAAGCAAAAAAAGATGGAAGTCCATTAAGACCGGTCCGCCATTTTGCGCTAAATCTTCAAAATAAATAAGCTAATTCATATAAATATTTTAAATTGAGGCAAGTTTTTAAACTTAACAGAACAGATCTATGAAAATTCTCAGAGGAACCGTTTTTGGGGGAATAACCTACTTCCTCCTCGGATGGCTTGTATGGGGAATCCTGTTAATGGATTTCATGTCATCAAATATGAATCAATGTGCTGCCAGATCTGACACAATGATCTGGTGGGCAATGATTGCTTCAGCTCTTGCCGGAACCCTGCTGCTGACCCTGATCCTGAACTGGGCCAAAGCAAAAGGTGTCATTAAGGGCCTCATGTATGGGGCTTTGTTCGGAGTACTCTATGCCTCAGTCGTAGATCTGTCATCATGGTCAATGACCACAATGTTCAACAATTTCGGGGTATTGATTGTGGATGTCCTGGTTTCAACGGTTGTTTTTGCTATTGTGGGTATGGTCATTGTACTGACCTGGGGAAAGGATAAATAACCCCCCTCACCGCAGTCAGAACTGACTTGTAAAATTGTTGGAAGGACTTTTTGATTACAGCCTGTGGGGATTATTCCTGGCCAGTTTTCTGGCAGCAACCGTTGTGCCTTTCAGTTCCGAAGCATTACTGTCCTTTCTGATAGTCAACGGTACAGATCCCTATATTGCTGTCGCGGTCGCCTCAGCAGGAAACTGGCTTGGGGGGATGACCAGCTATGCCATTGGCTACCTGGGCAAATGGAAGTGGATTGAAAAGTACCTGCGGATAAAACGTGAAACAATTGAAAAGTGGCATGACAGGCTTTATAAAAGAGGGGCAGTCTTTGCGTTTCTTAGCTGGGTGCCGGCTGTGGGAGATATTTTTGCCGTGGGGCTTGGCCTTTTACGCGCCAATATCTGGATCACTGCCATTGCCATGCTGGCTGGTAAATTTCTGCGTTATGTAATCTGGGGATGGCTGACCGGACTTGTATTCTGAGAACAACCGTAGCAGTTTGCGCAAAATCCCGTAAATGGTAATCACGTTCAAAGCCGGTCCGGAGCCCGGGGCAGTTTAATGAGAAGCTGCTTTTACTCTTTTATTTCTGTGGTGTCCGCTTCTCCTCTCCTGACTGGTATAACCAGCTTCATTCCCGTCATGGGGAAGATGAGTCCCTCATTTGCATCTTTGATCTCACGTACGGTGACATTATATTTTTGGGCTATTTCCGATAGCGACTCACCTTTTTTTACCTTGTGGTACGTCTTGGGTTCAGGCTTTGCTTTCTGCTTTTCAGGTCCTGGTGAGACAGCCTGAGGCTGGGCCTTAGGCTGGGTCTGAGTCTGAGCCTGCGTCTGAGGCTGTGTCTGAGGCTGTGTCTGAGGCTGTGTCTGAGGCTGTGCAGAGGGCTGTTCCTGCTGCGGAACCGTAGCCTTTGTCTCAGCCGGAGTGTCGGCCTCCTTCTCCGGGGCCTCGCCGGCAGTGGGTTCCTCCTTCACAAAAGTCACGTAATCTGATGGAGGAATCCTAAGCATCTGGCCAATCTGGATCTCATTTCGCGGAACATCATTTGCCCTGATGATTGCTTCAACAGTGACCTTATAATCTCTCGACAACGAATAAAGCGTCTCCCCTTTCCTGACTTTATGCATGCGATAGCCCTCATCCTCTGCCTTCGATGCAGGTCCGGCGGGCTTATCTTCCTTTGCTGCAGGAACGGAGGCTGGTGGCGGTGTCTCCCTCTCCTGTTGAGCTTTAGGTTGAGGCTCTTTGACAACAGCTGCAGTTGTTGTTGGTTTAGGCTTAGGCATTGTTGCTGCCATGGCTGCCGATTCAGGTATCCTGAGTACCTGATCTGTCTGTATCCCGTTAGCCGGAATCACATTGTTACTGGTAATGAGATCGATAGAAACCTTATAAGTCTGCGCTATCGAATAGAGAGTCTGATCTTTCAGCACAAGATGCATATAATAGGTCTTACCATCCAGCACCACTTTCTGATCTGATACTGCATAGTTTACCTGCCCTGATAATGTTGCAGGCACCAACAGCGCAACAATTAACAGGAGAACGGGTAGAGTTCGGGTTTTTGACATACTTTTTGCTTTGTACAATGCAAATGTAATCTTTTCAAATAAATGACCATATTATTCAAGACAGGTCACTTTCAGGTTGTGAACTGCAACTCGGTCAGGGTCTTGTAAAGACCATTGCCATTTGAAAGCAGTTCGGCGTGGGTACCCTGCTCGACGATTGTTCCTTCATTCAGAACAATGATCGTGTCCGCCTTCCTTATCGTCGCCAGTCGGTGAGCTATGACCAGCGATGTGCGTCCCTGCATGAGCTTCTCCAGTGCTTCCTGCACAAGCCTTTCAGATTCGGAATCAAGTGAGGAGGTTGCCTCATCCAGGATCAGTATTTTAGGGTCTTTCAGTACCGCACGGGCAATGGCTATACGCTGACGCTGCCCTCCGGAGAGCTGTACGCCCCGCTCACCCACCACTGTGTCCAGTTTTTCAGGGAATGATCTGATAAAGTCCCATGCATTTGCCTTTACCGCGGCATTTATTATCTCATCGTCACCGGCTCCGGGCTTTCCGTAACCGATGTTCTCACGGATGGTGCCTCCGAACAGAAACACATCCTGCATCACAACGGCCATTTGCGCCCGCAGGCCAGTGACGGGGAAAGAGCTGCTGTCACGGCCGTCAAAAAGGATCCGCCCGCTGTTAGGCTCATAAAATTTCAGTAATAAGGATGCTATGGTGGATTTCCCCGCGCCGCTGGGCCCTACAATAGCCACCTCCTGTCCGGGTTTAACGCTGAAGCTGACATCTTTCAGAACAGTAACCTCGTCACGTGACGGGTATCTGAAACCAACCCCCTCAAAGTCGATCTTTCCGTGCAGGGTCTGCGAGGGATCAGGCAGGTAATCATCATCAATTTTCTCGGTAGGTTCATCAAGCAGTAACAGGAGGTTTTCAGCTGCCCCTATAGTCTTCTGCAGTCTGGTATAGACCCCTGCCATCCCTGCAATATTTCCTCCGATGAAGCCTGAATAAATGACGAACGAGAACAACTCCCCCGCCTCCATCTTCCCGGCTGCTATCATCGCCGCACCTCGCCACACCACAGCTGCCATTGCAATAAAGAATCCCAGTACGATGAATGAGACCGCTGCCTGGTACTTGCCTCCCTTGATGCCGGTGCGGGCAACCTGTTCCGTTTTTTCGCGATACCTGTTGCTTTCAAAAGGTTCGTTAGTGAACGCCTTAACATTCTGTATGCCCTGCAAGGTCTCTTCCACGATAGTATTCGATTCCGCCACATATGACTGAGCCTTTTTTGAGTACCGGCGTATGGCTCTTCCTGAGTAAAAAGCGAACAGGGCCATGGCAGGCACTATGGCCAGTGTGAACAGGGTAAGCTGATAGGAAGAGATCATCATAAAGGTTATGCCGCCGATAATGACAAGCATCTGCGAAAGGAGATCGGCCAGAGTGCCTGTGAGGGAGTCCTGCAGCAGGGCAATATCAGATGAGACGCGGCTGTTGAGCTCTCCTACCCTGCGCTCGGAGAAGAACGACATGGGCAGCCTGATCAGGTGATTGTAGAGATGCTGACGGATGGAAGCCAGCGTCTTCTCTGTCACCATAACAAAGAGCCGCGTTCGGAAGTAGGAAAAAAGCGCCTGGCCTGTAAGGATGACGAGCAAAAGTATTCCTGTACTTCGAATTCTTCCGAGCATCTCCCCCTTGTTGGCAATGTCAACCATGTCGCCAAGGAGCTTCGGAAATAAAAGACTCGCACCCGTCGATACCATAAGGCATATCAGTCCCAGCGCGAAGAGCCAGCCGTATGGCTTCAGAAACATGTACAGCTTAGACAGCTCCCGCAAACCGCTACCGGCCTTTTTGTTTTTCCTGCCTGACATTTTCACTGATACCTACACCAGAATGCAAATATAGGGCAAACTTCACCGTGTTGAAGCGACAGGGAAAATTTACATTGTGACAGAAATGATGTAAGGCAGAACGACCTTCTACCTTTGGGATTTGTATTTTTTCAGGATCTCTGATGTCCCCATCATGAAATCGAGATACTGGGCACGATGGTATGGAAGTTCGTTTACGGTATTTTTCCTTGAGAGCTTACCCCTGAAACTGCCAATAGTGTCGTATCCCTTCGAATCCATCCACTCCTCCAATTCCTTTATCATCGCAGCGATGAAATCGATACCGTTTTTATAGAGGGCGCTGACAACCTGAACACTGTCAGCGCCGGCAAGGAGCATCTTTATCACGTCATGGCCATTCAGTATTCCCGAGCTGGTACAGACTGATGTATTTACATTCCCATAAAGCAATCCCGCAAAACGCAGTGGCAGCCTGTGGTCATCGGAAGAGCTGAGGTTATAAGGAAACACATGCCGTTCCGTCTGGATATTGATATCAGGCTGGAACAGGCGGTTGAACAGTACAAGGCCGTCAGCCTTCGCCTTGTCAAGGTTCGAAATTATCTTCAGAGGATTTGTGTAGTAAGGACTCAGCTTAACCGAGACCGGGATTTTGACCGCTGCCTTCACATCGTGGAGTATCTTAGCCTGTTTCTTCTCAATATCAACGTTTTCCTCATCCATTTTCTCAGGAAGCGTATAAAAGTTCAGCTCTATACCATCTACCCCCGTCTGTTCAATCATTTTCGCATATTCAACCCATGTCCCGTCATTGATCGCATTGAGGCTGGCCAGAATGGGAATGGAAACCGCTTCCTTGGCATTCCTTAAATTCATCAGATGTTCCAGGGGAGCCTGAGAGACTGTTTTTGAGTTTGGAAAAAGTGTGGTCATCTCAGCATTCCGCTCTTCGTATTCGGTCCTGCGCTCATATATCTCAAGATTTTCAAGATTGATCTGCTCTTCGAAAAGTGATTTGTAAACAACAGCTGCAGCGCCTTTCTCCTCCATCTTTTTCAGATCGTCAGTATTTGTGACCAGGTTACTGGCTCCAATGATAATGGGATTCTTCAGCTCAAGCCCCATATACCTTGTTTTCAAGTTTGCCATTGCATTTCTTTTTATACGTTAATAATTTTATTTTGACCAGACAATCGTCTGTAACTGCATTACTTTTTCAGAGCCCACCGCTGAAATCCTGTTTTATTAAAGTTAAACAATTCACCTTTATAAATGTTCATTAATTAAACCTGAGGGAATGAAACAATTATTACTCCGGAGATCTTAGTAATTTTGCTATTTCATAAGACGGAAAATAAGGTATGACGGGACAGCGGTATATAACTCTATTGAGAGGCATTAATGTCGGTGGAAACAACATCATTAAAATGACCGATTTAAAATCGTGCTTTGAGAGTATGGGCTTTACCGGCGTTTCGACATATATTCAAAGCGGCAACGTCATTTTCTTTTCCGGTGAACGCGACAAAGCAAAGCTTACCCGGAAAATAGAAAAGGAACTGTCTGAAAGGTTCAGTTACAGCTCACGGATAGTAATAATCACCTATCAGGAGCTTGAGGCAATTATTGCCGGAGCGCCGTCTGGTTTCGGTAAATTTCCAGCTGAGTACAAATATGATGTTATGTTTCTGAGAGAAGGGCTTTCCGTATCTGATCTCCTGAAGCAAATCCCTTTAAAGGAAGGTGTCGATCAGGTCTGGAGCGGACCCGGAGTAATATATTTTTCACGGCTCGGAAGCAAGTCTTCTCAAAGCCGGATGAGCAAGATCATCACCATGTCCTTTTACAGGGAGATTACCATTCGGAACTGGAACACAACAATAAGGCTTCTTAATTTTTCATAATCAGCACTTTACACCATGAAGGAACACATCGTTAAGATTATCAGAACAGAGCAATTAACGCACGACGTTAAGAAATTTCAGGTTGTCAAACCCAAAGGGTATTCTTTTATTCCCGGGCAGGCTACAGATGTTTCTGTAAATACCCCTGATTTCAAAAACAAGAAGAGACCTTTCACCTACACCGGTTTAAACACCGATCCATACCTTGAGTTTACAATTAAAATATATCCTTCACACAAAGGGGTTACAAACAAATTGAGCGGACTTAATCCCGGAGATGAAATTATCATCCGCGATGTGTGGGGCGCCATCACCTACAAGGGTGAAGGAGTTTTCATAGCCGGTGGTGCGGGAATTACTCCCTTTATTTCCATCTTCAGGGACCTGCGGACAAAGAATAAGACCGCAGGCAATACACTGATCTTTGCGAACAAAACACGGGCCGACATAATCCTTGAAAACGAATTTAAAAACCTGCCGGGACTGGAATTCATCAATATCCTGTCAGATGAACAGGCAGACGGTTATTATCACGGGATGATCACCGGGGAATTCCTGAAATCACATATCAGGAATTTCAACAAAAGATTTTATTTATGCGGTCCGCCACCCATGATGAATGCCGTGAAGAATCAACTGGCAAACCTGGGGGTTGGCAATAATTCTATTGTTGTGGAATTCTAACATCCGGGGAATTCTTGTATTAACTTTATTACGGTGTATACCTGATGACAGATGAAAAAGAAAATCATTGTAATCGGCGGAGGATTTGCAGGATTGCAGCTTGTTAAGAACCTGAAGAAAGAAATATTCGATGTATTGCTTATTGACCGCCTGAACCATCACCAGTTTCAACCACTGTTTTACCAGGTAGCCACTTCGCAGATCGAACCGACAAGTATTTCTTTTCCTTTCAGAAAAATATTTCAGGACCGGAAAGATGTTTCTGTCAGGCTTGCTGAAGTATTATCGGTTGATCCGGAGAATAATACAATTCTGACGACAGCCGGCAGCTTCAGCTTTGATTACCTTGTAATTGCGACAGGTGCTAAAACTAATTTCTTTGGCAACGAGGCGATTATGAAGAATGCCCTGAGCCTGAAAACAACCTATGAGGCAATAATGATCCGGAATAAAATCCTGGAAAATTTTGAGAATATCCTCAACTCAGGCCGTGAGGCGGATGAGAGTATGTTCAATATCGTCATTGTGGGAGGAGGACCAACAGGGGTTGAATTATCAGGAGCATTTGCAGAAATCAGGCGGGATATACTGCCAAAAGATTACCCCGGGATAGACATTTCAAGGATGAAAGTCATGCTGCTGGAAGGTGGGCCCCATACTCTGAATACGATGAGCGACCTGGCACAAAGGAAGTCTGAGAAATATCTGAATGACCTCGGGGTGATTCTCAAAACAGGGGTATTTGTCAGGAATTATGATGGTGACAAATTAATGCTGAGTAACGGTGAGGAGATCAGGAGTAAAAATGTAATATGGGCTGCAGGCATAACCGGCAACCTGATCAGGGGATTATCTCCGGAAGTAATTGCTGCAGCAAACCGGATCAGGGTTGACAGGATGAACAAAGTGCAGGGATGCAATAATATATATGCCATTGGTGATATTGCCCTTATGGAAACACCCGAATATCCTAAAGGGCACCCGCAGGTCGCGAATGTAGCAATCAACCAGGGAAAGAACCTGGCGAAGAATTTAAGATCAGTTCATTCCGGCGGTAAACAGACTGAATTTGAGTACAAAGACCTGGGCTCGATGGCCACTGTCGGAAGAAACAAGGCCGTAGTAGACCTGCCTTTTATGAGATTCGGCGGCTACTTTGCATGGTATGTCTGGATGTTCCTGCACCTTATGCTCATTTTAAGTGTCAGAAACAAGCTGATTATTTTTATTAACTGGGCATGGAATTACTTCACAAAAAACAGTTCTTTGCGGCTTATCCTGAAGGTTCAGGATAACACCGACAATGCATGATCAGGTCCCCGCTTAAAGGTCACTCTGCCCGGACATGCCTGTCCTTAATTTTATGGCTTCTTTTTTGCTTTCGGAACGAATCCTGCTAATTTTGTCTGTTGCCTAACCATTCCTTATATGTCCGAACTGGAGATTCTTAAAAATCTTGTTCTTGCGCCGTATATCCTGAAAGCTACTGCTTTGATCAGAGTTCAGCGCCAGGTGGGAGGCAATCAGTTCCGTCATTGTTTTTCCACTCTCGGGATCCTGCTTGATTATAAATTCTTTTATGACAGCGTATTGCTTAAGGCCTCCCTGCTGCATGACCTCCTTGAAGATCTGCCGGAAACTCAGGTGGATGAGATCAGGTGGATAGACAATGAAGGAAATCAGGTGGTTAACCTGGTTCTTGAAGTGACAAAGCAAAGGGAGGAAACCAAGATCCAGTATCTGCAACGGGTACTTGACCGGGGTTCAAAAAACGCATTATTGCTTAAATGTGCTGACAGGATCAGCAATCTTACAGACCTTCACCGCGACACCCAGACCCCGGAGCATATTTCAGTTTACCTCGATCAGACTGAACAGTACGTTGTTCCCATGGCAAGGCTGGTGAATCCCGATATGGTGATCGAGCTCACCGACCTGATTGCAAGAAGAAGAAGAATACTTAAAATTATGGAAGGCCTTTCTTAATATAGCCGGGTTCAATACAAATACCTGTGACAATCGGAACAATTAGCTTCTTTCCAGCTTGTTCCTATATCTATAGGGTGCTGGAATTCAAGCGTATCCCTGATATTTGTGTAAGCCATCATGTCCGGTTTGCCCTGACCAATAATTGTGTGGCAAAGATTACAGTCCTTTGTAATTTTTTTCCCGTTTTCTGAAGTAAAAACATCATTGTGGCACCTGAAACATCCCTCTACCTCAAGATGTCCGATATGATTGGGATACACATCATATGATACCTTCATTGCGGCAAAAGTATTCTGGCTGTAAGCTTTTTGCAGAGCTGCTACTGATTGATTAATTCTGGCCTCATTTTTTTCAAAATAGTCACCGTAATCAGACCTGTAAAAATTGATGATCCCGTCTCTGATCTGCATAAATGCAGTGTCCTTATCAGTGAAAGTATTTTTGAGAATGTCCATCGCGGTTCTTTTAATATAAGGGATATCCTTTGACACTTCATCCGTAAGCATTGCCTTATCAAAATAAACAGGCGGGGATTTGTAATCGTGAGAAGGCCTGTTATGACAATCTATACAATCCATCGTTCTGGTTAATGTATTAGCTATAGTACTGTCACTTATTTCGTTATCAGGATTTCTGTAAACTTCAATCTCTCCGGTGGCTTTGTTTGTGAACTTCACATATGTTATTACCTCACGTTTGTCATTTTCAGAAATATACTCAATATTGATATCAGGGTTTATATGCCAGTGTATTCCTTCTGAAAAGCCAAGATCACTGAATTCTGGCCCGGTTTTCATCTGAAGTACAATATCCCACTCCGAGTTAAGTGAATCTGCCAGGTAGTGCTTTTTTGACTGAAGTTTTCTGGAATAGAATTTCTGAGGCCAATGGCATCTTTCGCATGTTTCTCTTGCCGGACGCAAGTCCTTGAGTGGCGTTTCAATGGGTGAAGGATATGTTTTTGTTGCCACGGCATAAACCTGGTGCAGTCCTGACAACTTTGATTTGACATACCAGGATGTCCCTGATCCTACATGGCATTCAACACAAGCAACATTGGCATGACTTGAGTTCTGGTAAGCCGTATATTCGGGCTCCATGACCTTATGACAAAGTGTCCCGCAGAATTCTACTGACTCCGTCAGATGATATGCCTCAAAACTTCCATAAGTGGAAAGGAATAGAATAATTATTGTCCCTATGGTAAAACCGATAAAGGCTTTTCTGTGTTTCGGATTGTTCAGATCAACCGACGGGAACCGTTTTTTTTCATCTCCGGCAATTCCTGCAGCCCGTTTTCTTGATGCCGCAATTCCTATCGGTATCATTATCAGCCCCAGCAACAGAAATCCAGGCAGAATAATATATATAAATAATCCCAGATAAGTAGCGTTCTTACCTAAAACAGTCGACATAATAAAAAGTACAATTATTAGCAGCAGATTAATAATTGCAATCAGAGCCCCAATTATTGTAATCCAATTCCTGTAGGAATACTTAAGTTTCATTTATGAAAGGTTTTAAGGTTTAACCAAGCAATTCTTTTACTCTTGCCGAAATCTCTTTGCCGTCGGCCCTGCCAGCCAGTTCTTTTGTTGCAACACCCATCACCTTGCCCATATCTGAAGGCGCTTTGGCACCGATCCGTTCTATTATCCCTTTCAGTACATTAACCAGCTCTGCTTCACTCATCTTTGCAGGCAGGTACCCCTCAAGCACCATTGCCTCAGATTCCTCCTTCTCGTACAAGTCGGGGCGATTTTGTTCTCTGTATATAGTTGCTGATTCCTTCCTCTGCTTGACAAGCTTCTGAATGATCTTAATTTCTTCTTCAGAAGTAAGGATTGTGTCAGGGCCTCTCTCTGCTTTAGCCAGGATGAATGCCGTTTTTGCGGCTCTCAGGGCTTCAAGTTTGCCCTTATCCTGTGCTTTCATGGCGGCCATCAGGTCGCTGGCAATTTTTTCCGTGAGTGACATAATTACATGGATGTTATTTACACGATCAAATTAGAAATAATATATAAAGATACAAAATGGATGGTAGATTACAGGACCCCACCGGGGGTTTGTATTTTGATTGTTTCCCTATTCTGCAAGCATGGCGTCCCAATGGCGCTGAACCTGGCAAACACTGTACGGGTGACCTGCTTTTCTATTTTGAACAAGTGCTCATGGAGTAAGGGTAAGACGAAGGATCTGTGCCTCGCTGCCTTATCCGGTGAAGAACGCATCCTGAACTCCATCTTTCCTCCGGCCTGTAACTGTGAATGAGTGACAAAATTAACATTCAGCTTCCTTCCGTTAAGCAAAATATCTTCCACATAGAAATTCTCCCTGCTGTTTTCCGGAGCCTCAATAACCATCTTTCGTCCATTTTCAAATGTCACCGTCACCTTCCTGAACAGAGGCGATCCGAGAACATATTCTCCTGTCCCGGGAGTTACCGGGTAAAAGCCAAGTGCGCTGAAGACATACCATGCTGATGTCTGTCCGTTATCCTCGTCGCCGCAGTAGCCGTCAGGGGTATAGTTATAGAGTTTGTCCATCACCTCCCTCACCCGCATCTGCGCTTTCCACGGCTCGGGTGTGTAGTTATAGAGATAGATCATATGCTGCACGGGCTGGTTGCCGTGAGCATAGTTTCCCATGTTCATTATCTGCATCTCGCGTATCTCATGTATGGGAAAACCGTAATAAGAGTCGTCAAAGACCGGTGGCACTTTGAAGACCGAGTCAAGCATCTGCGCCATCTGACGCGTACCCCCCATCAGATCTGCCAGTCCCGCCACATCATGGAACACGCTCCAGGTATAGTGCCAGCTGTTACCCTCAGTAAAGGCATCACCCCACTTGTACGGGCTGAAAGGAGACTGGAAGGTACCGTCTTCGTTCCTGCCTCTCATCAGCTTGCGTTCAATGTCAAAGACATTCCGGTAGTTCCCTGACCTGGCTGCATACAGACCGACCTCCTCCTGAGGCCTGCCAATGACAATAGCCAGACGCCACAAACACCAGTCGGCATAGGCATATTCAAGGGTACGTGCAACATTTTCATCTATACCAGCATCATAAGGTACATACCCGAGATTATTATAGTACTCAGCACCGTACCTCCCAACAGAATGCACCGGACCGCTGCCTTTTGTATTCTTCACCAGGGCGCTCCAGAGAGTGTCAATGTTGTAACCTCTTATTCCTTTAAGGTAAGCGTCAGCGATCAGTGAGGCCGAGTTGCTGCCAATCATGCAATCGCGGTGGCCCGGACTGGCCCATTCGGGCAGCCAGCCACTCTCGCGATAAGCATTCTCAAGACCCTCCATAATGTGTGAGCTGACCTCAGGATAGAACAGGGTTATGAATGGCATCGCAGCCCTGAAGGTGTCCCAGAAACCGTTGTCGGTGAAGAGCCTTCCGGGGAGCACCTCCCCGTTATACGGGCTGTAGTGGACAATATTCCCTTTGTCATCATATTCATAGAACATCCTTGGAAAGAGTAATGTGCGGTAAAGTGTCGAATAGAATGTCCTCATCCGGTCATCGGTCCCTCCTTCTACCCGGAAACGCCCCAGCTCATCATTCCATCGTTTTCTTGCGGCATCCATGACCTCATCAAAGCCACGACCGGCAATCTCGCGCTCAAGGTTCAGCTGTGCCTGCTCAGGAGATATGAATGACGATGCCACACGGGCATTGACAACCTCTCCGCGTCGGGTGCGGAAACCAATCACCGCCAATGCATGATCACACTCCAGGTCTGAGCTTTCGAAAGACTGTTTACCGTCAATCCATACTGAATAAAAATCGATGTCACGGTCAAAGATGATAACAAAGTAGTTATGGAAATTGTCTGGCACACCCCCGTGATTATTCCGGCAAAACCCGATAATTTTCCTTTCAGAGGGTATTACCCGGACCATCGACCCTCCGGCAAAGGCATCTATGACCACGGCGGAAGAGTCATTTTCAGGGAAGGTGAATCTGAAATAAGAAGCTCTTTCAGTGGGGGTGACCTCTGCGGTAATATCATGATCTGCAAGATAAACGCCGTAGTACCAGGGCCTTGCCGTCTCTGCCTTGTGTGAGAACCATGAAGCCCGCTGTTCCTCAGTGATCTTATTGCTGCCAGTAACAGGCATGAGTGAGAATGCGGCATAATCATTGATCCAGGGGCTTGGCTGATGCGTCTGTTTAATTCCCACTATTTTATGATCATCATATGTATAACCCCATCCGTCGCCGTTCTTTCGGGTCTGCGGAGTCCAGAAGTTCATCCCGAAAGGAAGAGCAACTGCCGGGTAGGTGTTGCCATGCGACAGGAGGTACTCTGAATCTGTTCCCATAAGCGGGTTTGCCATGTCAGCCGGCTCATTTTTCTCATCCGGCGATGATTTACAACCGGAGATAACAAGAATAATAAGAGCCATCAGAGCTGCAGCCCGTATTTTAATCGAGGGCATAGTCCTCATTATCTGATTATTATTGTTGTGTTCCGGCTTGTGTTCAATAATTGTGTGTGATACCTCAATCTTCATAATAAGGTCTTTCAACAGGTAAATATAAGCTTCTCAGGTTACAGGTCCACGGGCGGTCACTGAGGATCGACATCAGCATGTATCCTAAGCATCCCCTGCCGCGGCATTTTCAGCTCAGCCTCAATGGCTTTGCGGATCATCTCTTTAACCCTGGATGCGGAAAGCTCTTTCCCCAGCTTGATCAGCAGGGTTTTTATGTACCATTTCTGAACCTGCATGACTGCAGGAAATTCAGGTCCCAGAACAAATTTGCCAAGATGACTTCGAAGTTTTTCGGCCAGCCTTGCAGATGACAAATTCAATTCATCGATATCGCGGTGTCTGATTACTATCCTGATAATTTTCGTGAAGGGCGGATA
This sequence comes from uncultured Bacteroidales bacterium, assembly GCA_963828395.1. Classification (GTDB taxonomy): domain Bacteria; phylum Bacteroidota; class Bacteroidia; order Bacteroidales; family VadinHA17; genus SR-FBR-E99. The sequence continues at coordinate 537,804 of CAWHED010000005.1, read as the reverse complement.
ACCGAATAATTCGCGTTCCTCCAACTGAGTCCGGCACATGGCTTTATAATCATGTTTCAGCACCTGTCTGAGAATTAGATGAGACGGATCGGCTGTCTGGATGATCACCGTACCTCTGCGATCCCTGCGGCCCGCCCTGCCGCTGACCTGTTCAATCAGCTGGAAGCTGCGCTCAAATGCCCTGAAGTCAGGAAACCACAGCATGCTGTCAGCGTCAAGTATTCCCACCACGGTCAGCTTCTCAAAGTCCAGTCCCTTTGAGATCATCTGTGTACCTATAAGAATATCAGTTGCACCTCCGGCGAAGTCTGACAGTATCTGTGATGCTGCATTGCGTCGCTTCGTTGTGTCCTGATCCATCCTCGCCACAGTAGCGGAGGGGTATAGCAGTTTTATCTCTTCCTCTATCTTCTCAGTCCCGAATCCCCTTGTTGTCACTGCTGTCGATCCGCATTCGGGGCACACTCCCGGCAGGGCTTCACTCTTGCCGCAGTAGTGGCATTTCATTTTACCGGCGCTTTTATGATAAGTATAACTTACCGAGCAGTTTGTGCACCTTGGCACCCATCCGCAGTCAGAACACATGAGATAAGGTGAGAAACCGCGTCTGTTCTGAAAGAGTATAACCTGTTCACCTTTAGCCAGCGCCTCGCCCACGGCATCCAGCATACGTGAAGAGAAGTACGGTACTGTCTTCTTTTTCTTTCCGTGGCTGCGTGTGTCAGCGACTATCATTTCGGGCATCTTCACATCGCCGTAGCGTGTGGTCAGCTCGACAAGACCGTACCTTCCGCTGGTGGCGTTATGATAGCTCTCTACCGATGGCGTTGCTGATCCCAGCAAGGTCACTCCGCCGTGGATCCTTGAAAGCATCATTGCCGCATCACGTGCATGATAACGGGGAGCAGGATCATACTGCTTATATGATGAATTGTGTTCTTCATCAACGATTATCAGACCGAGGTCTTTGAAGGGAAGGAAAAGCGATGACCGGACCCCCAGCACGGCACCGAGGCTGCCGTTGGCAGCTCTCCTCCAGACATCCTGGCGGGCTGCTGTTGTCAGTCGCGAATGATAAACGCCTATTGCGGCCCCGAAATGCTTCCGGAGACGCTCAATGATCTGTGTGGTAAGTGCAATCTCCGGCAGCATGTACAGAACCTGCCTCCCCATGGCAAGCTGCTCGCTTATCAGATGGATATAGATCTCAGTCTTACCGCTTGAGGTCACGCCGCGGAGAAGCACGACCTCATGGTCTTTGAAGAGCTCTTTTACTCCCGTATATGCCTCATTCTGCAAAGCATTCAGTTCCGCCGGGGGGATGATCTCTGCCCCGCTGCTGTTGGCGGGACTGCGCTTTTTCCGCGGAACGGATCTACTGATAAGATCATCGGCTGACGGAATGGCTGCCTTCATTACTTCGCCGGGTAATGCCATATAATAATCGGACACCCAGAGGAGAAAATCAGTAAGGCGTTCATTAATAGCAGTTTGTAATGGAATTATTCCAGTAATCTCCTTTGACATAAATCCCGTTGGCGGACTGTTATGAGTCCTGATAACCAACCCCATGGAACTCTTGCTTTGTCCAAAGGGTACAGTCACAAGGGTGCCACGTTGTATTTCGTCATGAAGCCCGGGAGGAATGCCATAGGTGTAACTGCCGGCTACTGCGACGGGCAGGATAATATCTGCAAATGCATTGCTCATCCTCTGACCGCAATCCTGACTTTTTCTGCAGCATCGGTAAATGTGGAAGCGGCAATGACCTTCAAGCCTGAGCTGTCAATCAGTTCTTTTGCCTCTGTGGCATTCGTTCCCTGAAGTCTTACAATGACCGGTACCCTGATATCGCCTATTGTCTTGTAGGCCTCAATGATCCCTGCTGCCACACGGTCACATCTGACGATGCCCCCGAAAATATTTACCAGTATCGCTTTGACATTGGAATCTTTTAAGTATGATTCTGAAGCCTGCCTCGACAGTCTTTGCGTTGGCGCCGCCTCCCACGTCAAGAAAGTTTGCCGGTTTACCTCCGGAAAGCTGTATCAGGTCCATTGTTGCCATTGCCAGGCCGGCACCATTGACCATGCAACCCACATCTCCGTCAAGTTTCACGTAGTTGAGGTTATTGTTCGTTGCCTCCACCTCTGTGGGATCTTCTTCATTCAGATCACGCATTGCTGCCAGCTCCGGGTGGCGGAAGAGGGAGTTGTCATCGAGTGCCACCTTGCAGTCGACGGCTAATATCAGATCATCGCTGGTCTTCAGAAGAGGATTTATTTCAATCAATGAAGCATCAGAGGCAATAAAGGCATCCCACAGGCCCCTGATGAACAGGGTCATCTCTTTCCAGGCTTTCCCCTTAAGACCCAGGTTAAAGGCGATGGTGCGTATCTGAAAATCATGCAGGCAGCAGGTGGAGTCAATAATTTCCGAAAAGATTGCCTGCGGTATTTTATCCGCCACCTCCTCGATGTCCATCCCTCCCTCTGTAGAGTACATGATCACATAGGCTGATCTCTTGCGGTCAAGAAGAACCGACATATAAAACTCCCTGATTTCAGATTCACCTTTATAATAGACATCGCGTGCGACCAGCACCTTCCTCACCATTTTGCCTGCCGGGCCGGTCTGTGGTGTCACCAGGGTCATGCCAATCATTTTCGAGGCAACCTCAGCAGCTTCGGCCGGTGAACGGGCTATCTTTACGCCGCCGGCTTTGCCTCTGCCGCCGGCATGAATCTGAGCCTTAATGACAAAAATCTCCGTACCGAACTTCTTTCTCAGCTCTTCAGCGATAAGCTGTGCCTGTCCGGCCGTTTCAGCAAGGAATCCTTCCTGCACCGCTACTCCGTGAGCCTGTAATATCGACTTTCCCTGGTATTCGTGGATGTTCATAATAGAATCTTTAATCGTGGACAGCTAATAGCATGTCTGTACAATTCAGGTATGTAATTTACTCTTTTTTATAATTATTTTCGCTAAAATTTCCCTGAATGAGGAAACTGTCCAATTCTGAGCTCAACCGGAAAAGTGTCGATGAATTTCGTGCTTCTCCAAAATCTCCGTTCATACTGGTGCTTGACAATGTAAGAAGCATGAATAATGTTGGCTCTGTGTTCCGCACAGCTGATGCATTCATTATTGAAGCGGTATGGCTCTGCGGTATCACAGCAACGCCCCCGCACAGGGAGATACAGAAGACAGCACTGGGAGCTACAGAATCAGTAGCATGGAGATATTTCAGCACAACCGTTGAGGCGGTAAAAGAACTGAAAGAGAAGGGATACGTTATAGTCTCGGTAGAGCAGGCCGAGAATGCCGTATCACTTGACAGTTTTGCACCTGCCGCTGGTGAAAAATATGCATTGGTCTTCGGGCATGAGATTAAAGGTGTGAGCGAAGATGTTGTGGATATGTCAGATGTCTGCATAGAGATACCCCAGTACGGCATCAAACATTCATTCAACGTGGCTGTCAGTGCTGGCATAGTGCTCTGGGAGCTGACTGGAAAGATCACCCGCAAGAAATAAAAAAACCCCTCGGCCATCAGGCAGAGGGGTCCTTTGTTTATTAAGTCCAGTTTATTTTGTCAGGGCAATAAAGGCATCGTCTGTGAAGTATTTCGCAAACTCGAGGTCAGTCATTGCATAGTTCTTCCAGTCTGTATTATAGCCGATAGCTTCACGCAGATTATTGAGAACACCATCCTTATCGTCAAGACGGGCAGCGATAACAGCCTTCAGGTAGGACGGAGCACCGCATTTGCATGGAGGAACTGCATCCATCGTTGCTTTGGCCTTGTTGATGTCGCCTTTCAGCAGCTGTGCCAGTGCCAGGTTCATTGAAGGCTTGTCGCCGAGCAGATTAACTGCCTCGTCATATTTGCCATCATGAAGTGCTATAGTGCCAAGACCGAATTTTGATTCCGGTGTTGCAGCTGACATTGAGCCGAAATATTCAGCAGCTCCTTTGAAATCTTCATTCAGGAGAGCAGCAAAGCCCATATTGTTCTTAACAACGTCATCATTCTTTAAAGCTTTAGCTTTCTCTAAAGCTACCATAGCCTCATCAGCCTTACCCATATTCAGATATGCCCAGCCTACATTATTCCATGCACGATAGTCTTTGGGATCTTTTACCGTTGCCATCTCATAGTACTTGAGCTGTTCGTTCACATCAGTCGTAAGGGTTGCGGCATAAAGCATCTGGTCAAATGTGAGTGCTGATGCATCTCCTTTTATTGCAGCAAGGATCTCCTCATCACTTAAACCGATAAGATCAACGTCAACAATGAATTTTGACCTTCTCAGCTGAGGAAGAATTTCATCTGCCAGTGCTAAATAAGCGGTAGACATATTCTTTATCTCCTGTTCACGGACAACCGGATCCTGGTACATTGACAGTACTCTCAGGATGAGATCCTTGTCTGCCAGTGAAGATTCCTGTACGAGGGTCTTGAAACCGTCCCAGTCTTCTGCAGTTGTCTTGCTTGAGAACAGGCTTGTCAGTTCAGGCATCTTGCCATATTCTTTCTTGAGGTATTTCTCAGCTGCCTGGCCTCTCTGGACAGACAGTTTCTCATTAAGCGTCAGAGGACCGTCAGGTGAAGCATAGGAGCTCGTTGTAAAACCTTTAACAGCCATTCTGTCGTTCAGTGCAACCATGGCTACATAATCCTTTAAAGCCGCGATATCAGCAGCTTTAAGTTCTGATGTCTTAATGTCTGACCTGTTTATTGAATAAAGAATATCAGCAATCTTCTGTTCGGGTACAATGCGCTGATAGGTATCCTTTAATGAAAGCGGCATTGGGTGGTATTCGAAAAGTGTTGATGTGGCAATAACACCGTCAGCAAGTTTTATAGGTGCAAAAGCTAATGTTTTATCTTTTCTGGAAGCGTCGATGCGGAGGAGGAATTCAGAGACTTTCATCTCGGGTATGTAAGCAACATCACCTGACCAGCTGGCTGTGCCGCCTGTCCTGGCAATGGATTTGTTGTTTCCCTGTACATCTTCACCCTGGGTGTAAAACAGTTCGTCAAAAACTGTTTCACCACCTGTATAAGTAAGTACCGGGGTGATCTTCAGGGTGGTCTTCTTGTCAAAATACTTCTCCGGATAGGTTGCTTTAACCTGTGCGGCTACAATGCCTGCATGTGTTTCAAGCACCTTTGGAGTAATCTCATAAGTGACAAGATTGGCGTTTTTGCTCATTTTTTGAAGAGGACTGCAGCCTGTAACAAGAATGGCAGCCAGTAGAATGACAAAAAGGTTTCTGAAATTTTTCATAATGGATTTTTTATTAAGTTGCGATTAGTTACCTGTTAATAACGTTTATCAATATTTAAAGACTTGACCTGCAAAGATGACCCAAATAAAACTAATAATTGTTACATAATTTTTGGGAAAAGTTATATCATTCATACATTTGGCGTCCGGTACGATCCGGTAATTTCGGTTTATTAACAAACCAGTTTTTACACAAGTTTGCCGATTTTGACACAAATTTATATAAAATTAATCATTCCCCGCCAAATGGAAATGAAAAATTCAGATTTTCGGGAAATTCATCCCCTGTTGTATTTCCCCGTTAAATATTGCTTCCTTTAGTTTCTGGTAGTCTTCTTCCCTTCTGACAAAGTCAAGATCTTTTATATCGAGTACCAGATAACGGTTCTCCGGATTCTGCCGGAAGAACGTAAAGTAGCTTTCCTGGATGCCTTTCAGATAATCAGCTGTTATGGACTTCTCGTATTCCCGGCCTCTGATGGCAATGTTATTAAGCAGTCTTTCAGGCGTTACATGAAGATAAACATACAGATCGGGCTTTGGCAGGGAGCCATAAATTATATAAAAGATCTGCCTGTAGAGGCTGTATTCATCCTTTTCAAGGGTTTTTGAAGCAAAGACGAGGGACTTCATGAAATAATAGTCTGACACGGTAAAGCTCCTGAAGAGATCCTGCTCCACCAATTCCTCCTTCAGCTGCCGGTACCTGTCAGCAAGGAAAGAAAGCTCGAGAGGAAATGAGTACCGCGACGGGTCGTCGTAAAACTTTGGGAGGAACGGATTGTCAGCAAAACGTTCAAGTATCAGCTTGGCGTTGTAATCCCTGGCTATCATCGAAGCCAGGGTGGTTTTACCAGCGCCTATGTTTCCTTCTATTACAATATAATTATACCTGACGGCCTCCATGATATTCCCTCATTGCATTCCATATCAAAAATAGGAATTGACGGCCACAATACAAAAAACAGAGCCGCCCAAATTGGGTGGCTCTGTGAATATGTTCCTATGATCTGTTACCGGTTATCATCACGCCGTGGGCCACGCGGGCGGTGATCGCCGTGATCGCGGTCACGGTCATAACCTCCTCTTCCGCCGTCACGTGATCCGTGATATTCACGTCTCTCCGAAGGCTCGCGCTTCGGAGGTTCAACATAACCTTCCGGCTTGGGTATGAGGGGCTTGCGTGATAACCGCATCTTACCTGTCTTGGAATCAACCTCGATCAGCTGCACTTCAACCTCATCTCCTTCTTTATAGAGTTCCTCTACACTGCCGATCTTTTTCCAGTCCATCTCTGAAATATGAAGAAGTCCGTCCTTGTTCGGAAGAATCTCAATAAACGCTCCGAACTGGGTGATGGTTTTAACCTTGCCTTTATATACCTTTCCTACTTCAGGTACCGCACAGATAGCATTAATACGGTCAAGAGCCGCCCTGATGACATCATAATTATCGCCAAAGACATCGACCATACCCTGGCCGTTGATCTCTTCTATGACAATAGTTGCACCTGTTGTAGCCTGAATATCCTGGATGATTTTTCCGCCGGGACCGATAACGGCACCGATCATCTCTTTCGGGATGTATATCTTCTCTATCCTTGGGGCATGAGGCTTAAGATCCGGTCTTGGTTCTGCAATGGTCTGCTTCATTATATCAAGTATATGAAGCCTGCCGCTGCGTGCCTGGTCAAGAGCCTGTTTCAGCACCTCGAATGAAAGTCCGTCAACCTTTATATCCATCTGGGTGGCTGTGATACCGTCACGTGTACCTGTTACCTTGAAATCCATATCACCAAGATGATCTTCGTCGCCGAGGATATCAGACAGTATGGCAAACTTCTTACCATCCTTGTCGGTTATAAGTCCCATGGCAATGCCTGATACCGGCTTGGCAATCTTTATACCTGCATCCATCAGCGCCAGCGTTCCGGCACAGACGGTAGCCATTGATGAGGAACCGTTTGACTCGAGGATGTCTGATACAATGCGTATTGCATACGGATTGGTCTCATCAGGCGGCATCATATTCTTAAGCGCCCTGTGTGCCAGGTTACCATGACCTATCTCCCTGCGGCTGGTGCCACGTGCAGCCTTGGCTTCGCCGGTGGCAAAAGGCGGGAAATTATAATGAAGAGTGAACTTGTCCGAACCCTGTCTGAGCACCTCGTCAATCATCTTCTGATCGAGCTTGGTGCCGAGGGTGACTGTGGTTAGCGACTGAGTCTCGCCACGGGTAAAGATGGCAGAACCGTGAGCCGCGGGCAGAGGATCAATTTCACACCAGATAGGACGTATCTCGTCAAGCTTGCGGCCATCGAGACGCTTGTGCTCATCAAGCACAAGACGGCGGGCTGCTTCTTTCTCAACGTCATGGTAATACCTGCTTACGAGAGCCTGATTGGCAGGATTTTCCTCAGTGTACTGTGCAAGGAACTCAGCCTTTATAGCTTCGAAACCTTCCGTGCGGGTCTTCTTATCAGATCCGCTTGCTGACAGTGCATAACATTTCTTATAAGTCTCATCCCAGACCTTCTTGCGAAGATCCTCGTCATTTTTCTCATGACTATATTCTCTCTTGACCGTTGAGCCGACCATCTCTGCAAGCTCCTTCTGTGCAACACATTGTTTCTTAATCGCTTCATGTGCAAGACGCAGGGCTTCGAGCATGACATCCTCAGCGACCTCTTTCATCTCACCCTCAACCATCATGATGTTTTCATAGGTTGCACCAACCATAATATCAAGATCCGCATTTTCAACCTGCGGGAAAGTGGGGTTTATGACAAACTCGCCGTTGACCCTTGCCACCCTGACTTCAGAGATAGGACCATGGAACGGAATGTCCGACACTGCCAGTGCCGCTGATGCGGCAAGCCCTGCCAGGGCGTCAGGCATAATATCCTTATCTGCTGAGATGAGGTTAATGGTGACAAAAACTTCGGCATGATAGTTCTCAGGAAAGAGCGGGCGCAGTGCCCTGTCGACAAGACGTGAAATAAGTACCTCATTGTCGCCGGGCCTGGATTCCCTCTTGAGAAACCCCCCCGGGAAACGGCCTGAAGCCGCATATTTCTCCTTGTATTCAACGGAGAGAGGCATGAAATCGGTGTCCTCCTTCGCATCTTTGGCGGCGACAACTGTGGCCAGAAGCATGGTACGTCCCATTCTTACTACCACCGAGCCATCAGCCTGTTTGGCCAACTTGCCCGTTTCAATGACTATTGACCGGCCATCGCCAAGGTCAATGCTTTTTTCAATTAATTTATACATTTGTGTTACTGGTTATTACGTAATAAATGATAAGTAAAGGGAGAGTTCTGTACTGAATTAAAAAAGGCAATTAGAAATTGCCTTTTTTCTTTACTTACGCAGGTTCAGTGCTTTGATTATTTCACGATACCTGACGATATCCTTAAGCTTGAGGTAATCGAGCAGATGCCTTCTCTTGCTGACGAGTCTTATCAGCGCTCTCTGGGTACTGAAATCTTTCTTGTTTTTCTTCAGATGTTCGGTGAGATGCGCAATCCTGTAGGAGAAAAGAGCAATCTGACCCTCAGCACTTCCCGTATCAATCTCTGATGAGCCGAATGTCTTGAAAAAATCCTGTTTCTTCTCCGTTGTCAAATACATATCCTTATCCAATAGATTGTTAATAAATTCTCCAATTTTGGATCGCAAAGATACAACTCTTATTTGTAATAATTCAAACAATTTTGAATAATTTTTTGCATTTGACATCTTAACGTCTGCTCATTCATTTTACGTTCTGATAAATGAATGGTCATCGTTTACATATGAAAGACGTAAAAACAGTACCTGTAGTTGCGCATAAAGAAAAATTTCTTTCAACTATTGTCACATGTTTTTCGGCGTTCGTCCCAGCCTCCCTTTCAGGGCTCAAGGAAGAGCGAGCTGGAACCCCTCATTTTATGGCCCATACTGATCAGTGATGAGCCTATGTGGCAGTCAAGACATTTGTGATATCTGCACCATGACGTTCGCAGCTCTATGAGTGCCTGGCTGGTGAAGGCAGAGTCCGGACTGAGGCCTGCCTCCGTGAAGTCATTTACTATATTATTCTTTTCAGGGGGTAGTGAATTAAGAAGATCAACAGCTTTGTCACATCTGTCAGGTTGCTGCTTAAGTTTTCCGTAAACAAACAGCAGCGGCACCACAGCATTTATGATCAGCAGGTCTACCGATTGCCTTCCTGCCTGTCCGTTGGTCCGTGGCACTTCCTTGCCGAAGAGATAGTGAGTGCTCCAGTACTCCGAGGCCCTGACGCCCAGGAGATCCCTGAGGTTGTCAGCATGTTCACATTCCAGCACCCTTGAGAAAAGCCCGTCACTGTGAGTGAGCAGCGCTGCCAGCTGCGACAGCCTTACAGTTGGAAAATTGGCCGGCCGGAGCCGGTGAAATTTCCACATCCAGCCATCAACAGGTTGCAGCGAATACTTTGTCCGCAGCACCTTGTATTCTCTTGAAAGAAGAAGGTAGTACTCATCCTTCACAGCCTCCCTGAACAACGTCTCATCGAGTAATCCTGCCGTGCCGAAAAGAAGTGCCTCGACCTGCAGCAGATTATCGGAATGTTTCCTGATAATCTTAAGGGGGAGATGTGATGCAAGCATCTCAAACGGGCCGGTATTGACCCTGAAGCCAAAATAACGGGAGACAAGCCTGTACAACGTCTCTTCCCAGTCGTTTCCTGTTCTTTCAAGTATCTCCCCGGTCTCAGTACTTTTCCTCTCAAGCCTCTCAACCGCAAGAGAATAAAGCCAGTGCCTCACCACGAATGAATCAGGTTTGCCGATAAGACCTGAGCAGGCGAGCAGGGAGGGGTTGTTGACAAAATCAAGATAGTTATCCCATAAGGCTTCTTCGTACTCAAGCCGGGACGTCAGCAACCTGCGCCCGGAAGCAGTAAAGGCCTCGGTATCACGGTTATGTACCAGGTGAAGTATGACATTGTCATATGCATGGTCAGTATGATGGCCATGCCGGTACCAGTCCGAAGCGTTTATATGTATCTCGGTGTTCCCGGCCCATACCGTACCATCTATCATCAACCTGGTGCTGAAGAAATCGGGACCTGAATCACGGTTATACTCACCCGGATGGATGACCTCAATAAGTCCGGCTTCCTTGTCGCATAAACCGTTAGCATCAAAGAGCCGGTTTTTCCACAGCCAGTGAAGGAACTCTTCTTTCATGTCAGTATGTTTAGAAATGCAGCATATCAAAGATATAAACATTAGAACATTTGAACAATAGAACATTTGAACAATTACGATTTTTGAAGCAAGAAATATTACCTTATGGCTTTGTGAGTGGATAGAAAATTTGACGAAAGCGCTGAAAATATTGTCAAAAGTATTTTTACCCAACTGAACTATATTGTAGATTTACTTGACCAATCTGTTCAGAAATTCAAAACTTAAAACCCTATAGAAGATGAAATCCCTGATTAGAATTTTTATTGCACTGGTTCTGTTAAGCTTTACCATTAACGCAGAGGGCCAGATCAAAGTCGACCTTAAGAAGAAACTTGAGAACCAGGTAAACAGAAAACTCAATCAGAAGGCTGACCGGGCTATTGACAAAGCACTCGATACTGTTGAGGATAGCATAGCAGCAGGCCTTAAAAAGGACGACAATGCGGATCAGCCTGCTGAGAAGCAGGAGGAGCAGGAGGCTAAAGGCACTGATGCTAAAGCTGGCAACAAGGCTGGCGGGCAGCAGACTGCCCTTGAAAGTTATTCAAAGTATGACTTTATACCTGGCGAGAAGGTGATTTTCTACGAGGACTTCAGCCAGGATGCAGTGGGCGATTTCCCTGCATTATGGAATACTAACGGTTCGGCTGAAGTAGTCACAACAAACCTCTTCCCAGGCAACTGGATGAGGTTCGTGATGAACGAATGTGTGTGGACTGACGCCCTGCTCAAATTGCCGGATAATTATACAATTGAGTTCGATATAATTCCCATCGGAGGCCTTGAAGGAGCAGGAATGTCAGGATGGAATATGAGACTGATGCAGGCAAGGAATGTAAAAGCATGGGACAGTGGCTCGGCACCTGGGCAGGGAGGATTTCTCTTTCGTATTGAATATTTCGGCAGGCCAAGTTACAGTACCTGGCTCTACGGGACAGAATGTGAACAATTAAAGCTAGGTGGCTATGTTGAGGGTGATCAGTTCAAGGAAAAGATAAACCAGAAATACCACATTGCTATCTGGGTCCAGAAATCAAGAGTCCGCCTGTACCAGGATCAGAACAAGATTGTTGATCTTCCCAAAGCATTTCCCACAGGTTGTGTGAAACCTGACAGGCTGAGGTTTGAATATGGCGCAGCCATGATCAGCAATGTTCGTATAGCAGTAGGCGCTCCCGATATGCGCAACAAACTCATGACCGAAGGAAAGCTGGTTACATATGGAATCTATTTCGATGTAAATAAAGATGTGGTTAAACCTGAATCGTATGGCACACTGAAAGAAATTGCGAATATCCTCAATGAGGTGCCCGATGTAAAAGTTAAAATAGTGGGTCACACCGACAGTGACGGCGCCGATGCAGCCAATCTTGACCTTTCGAAACGCCGCGCCGCTTCGGTGAAAAATGAACTCGTCAAATCATTTGGCGTGAACGGCGACCGCCTTGTAACCGACGGCATGGGTGAAAGCCAGCCTGTGGCCGCTAATGATTCTCCGGCCAACAAGGCTCTCAACCGCAGAGTTGAATTTATTAAATTGTAAGTCATGAAAAAAATAATACTTTCACTTGTTGCTATAAGTATTGCCGTATTGGTTTCTGCCCAGACCAAGACAGCTGATTATATGAAGAAAATTCCGGCACTGCCGCGCGACTCATGCAATGTGACAAAAGCTGGTGCCGAAAGCTATAAAACCCAGATCAGCAGCCTGGAAGAACAACTTAGGGGTGAAATCGATAACCTCAATGAGGCAGTCGATCAGCACATGAAATCTAATGAGTCCACAGCTCAGGAAACAGCCATGAAACAAATGTCGCAGCAATACGGGTTGTCAGAGGCAGATATGGAAAAAATGAAAAACTCAAAGAACATGTCGGCTGCAGAAAAGAAGGCAATGGCAGACAAGATGATGCAACAGCAGACAAACATGTCAATGGATGAGGTTAAGAACCTGTCAAAGATGAGTGATGCAGGTAAAAAAGCTTATGCTGAAGCATATGCAACCGAGGCAATGGCAACTTCCCAGACTGATCCCAAACAACAGGCAAAGAATGAAAATGCAAAAAACCAGTATCAATCGCAAGTGGCTTCGCAGCAGGCCATAAACAGCAAGATGTCTTCCGTCGGTCAGAAGATTGCTTCTCTTTACTCCCCGATCGAATCTGATCCGGAGCGGCAAAAAATGCTTGACAGAATGGAAGTATGGCATAATAAGATCATGTCAATGACCGGAAGTAACTGCGGCAGGGAAAACAGATGAATTCGCTGGCAGTATTAATAAAAAATGAAAAAATAGCATACTGCAACAAATATACACCTAAGTACCGTGCTGCCCTTCGGAAGCACCTTGAAATACTGAAAACCTCTCTTCCCGATTACCAGAGCCTGGGAAATATTACCGCGGAAGTAACCAAAGCCCAGACAGGGATTGAAATGCCGGCTGAAGGCACAGAGATCCCTGCCCTTCAAGCTATAGACGGTTATCTGGCAGCGCTTAAGGATGCCTATAAATACAAGCTGTACTTTCCTGAGGATGATAATTAGGCTGCGATCCTGAATCGGTTTATTCAAATATTTTACTAAAAAGAAGTTACATGCGATATGTGCTGATGGTATTTATATTCTGTCTGTCTGCGCTGGCAGCTGCCCAGACTGGTCAGTCACCTGACCAGATAAGGGCACAGATGGCAGAGATCAGACGGACAACCAACTGGGATGATCCTGCTGCTGCAGCCAAAGCCAATGCGGAGATAAAAAAACTGGCCAGCCAGCTGACCGGAGGCAAGTCACCCCTAACCTCCCCGGGTAATCAGCAAACACAGCAAGGTGGAAGTAAATCACCGGGGCTTGAGGCTAAAACTTCTGCCGCTACCAAGGAAAATATTGTTGCCATTGCCGGCCGGTTCTATAACAGATCTTACAAAGCCCTTGACCCTGTTGACAAAATTCAGTTCGATCAGGATCTGAAAACCGCCGTTTCTGATGAATTCAGTCTTAAGGCAGTAAAAAGACTGGCAAGCATCGGAGGGACTCTGATCTCCATGGGTGACGACCATAACCAGGCCTGCGTTTACCTCACGTCGGCGGTAAAAGCGATGCCGACAGATACCCTGAGTATTAATAATTTCGGCGCTTACCTGCGCATAATTGATTCGATCAGTACTTCGATTCCGGTACTGCTCTATGCCAACAAACTCTACGGTCAGAGTCCTATCATCCTGACACAGCTGGGTTGCAGCTACTTCGAGCTTGATGATATGAAGAATGCGGAACTTTATCTTAAGGAGGCTCTTAAGTACGATCCGGATTTCAGTCAGGCTCACACTGCCTTATGTGATCTGTACATAAAGCAAAACAGACTCCAGGATGCAATCCTCGAATTATTTGCCGGTGTAAAGGGGATAGGCTTCTCATACACCAAGACATCAGGTAATTTTGCATATCTTCAGTCGCAGGCCGAAAATTCGCCCGGAGGTGAGAGTGAAAAGGAAAAATTCTGGGAAGAGACCAGGAGCCAGATGAACCCACCCGATGCCCTTGCCTCATTAGTGCCTGAGGTTGACCGTCTGAAAATGCCTGGTTTCAACAGTAGTCCAAAGGTTTCGGACTGGATGGAAGGAGGAGGATATGCGTCGGCTGTTCAGGCTTATACTGGTTTTCACAGCCAGCTTATGAAATTTAATGAGCAGTTCCTGCAGGTGCATACAGAAGTGCCAGACCTGCCGCCAAATGCAGTTCTGCGTGATTATCCAAACGAACGTTTTGCCCTCGATTGCATCACTGAATATTTTTTTCAGGCCTCCGCCGAAGAAGCAAATGAATTTACGCTTTTGGCAGACGATATAATGAAATCAGTATCTGAAGCAGTAGAAGCCTATTTGAATAATAAAGAGCGCTATGGACAGGAATATGCCAGTTGTACCGAAGGTTGTGGCGGTGACGGATATTGTCTTGAGGAATGTTTCAGGAAATTCTGCTCCAAAGACTGTCCTGCCTCAATTCAGGTTAACAAGGATCTCCAGGGATATTATGAAGATTATCTGAATCTGTTTAAAACAACGGTTGAGACCCAGAAAAAACATCTGGATGACTTGTATGCATTTACAGGGCAATGGTATTCAAAAATTGAAAGTCCTTACTGGAGCAGGATATATGCTTACGAAATTCAACGAGTCGCCCTTTCAATCATTGGAAATGGTTTCACTGCTCATCTCCAGGCATTCCCCTTTCCCGCACATAGTGGTTGTGGAACGGATTGTTCAATGTTCGCTAATCCTGCTGCCCTGCCGCCGGATGAAGTAGAAGAGAAAGAGCCTAAGGGTAACAATTGTCCCCCGGACAAAAAAGTAGATATCGGTTTGGCAATGTGCAGCATAGCCTTTGATTGCGAAAGCGTGGAGTTCGGATGTGCAGCAGGTGCAGCTTTCTCGCTGAAAAAGAACTTCGTCAATAAAAGTACTACAGCATTCGTCGGCGTCGGAGCAGAAGCAGGTATGGGTTTCGCAAAAGCTTCAGCAACAGCAGGATTTACCATGACGAGACATGCCAATGGCGACCTTGACGTAGGAGTTAAAGGCGAAGTAACCGGCAGGGTGGGTGCAGTAGGGAAGAATTACGAGGGTACTGTTACGGTAATGGAAGGCCCCAGAGGTGATTCCAAAGATGTAATAGGATTTTAGACCCGGAATCTGCCGCCAAAGTGACTATGAATGTGAAAATTATCTGAAACAAGATGAAAATATCTTTTGTCTTTTTATTGCTCCTGCTGAGCCTGTGCTTCCTTTGAGCAGGTTCCAAAACCCGGGAAACCGGCATTCATTGTCAATTATGAAGAGAACGGGAAGAATGTGAATGCATCATGGAATTATTCCGCCATTGTAAAATTCTCCCTGTCAAACTGGAACAACTGGTTCTATGAAAATGATTATAAAGTAATTACCGAGAAGCAACGTATTGATTTTGATCCGTCCCTTTTTCTCAAGCTTGATCCGGGTACGGTCATCAGTTTTTATCCCAGCGAGGTAGATAAATCAGGATCAGGAGCAGATGGGCATTATACACGTATCCTTACTCCTGACGGAACGGAAACTGTGGTAGAGACCGACGGGATGGGGACTCGAACCATCATCACCACGGATGCTGACTACCGGAGGGAACAAAGTATGACCACGGATGGAACCGCCTTCACCCTGAATGCCCGCTATTACCAGATTGATGAGCTGGCGAGGTTGGAGCGCACTGAAACTGGAGCCATCCTGACGGCTTACACCGCTGTGGGCAGAAACCTGGGCGAGTGGGGGGTTTCTCAGGATACCTGGGAGCTGGTCTCTCCCAAATTTGAAACATTCGTGCTCACTGATCAGGATATTAAGTCATGGCAGCAGATCTCAAGAACAAATGTTGTTTCCGGAAGTCGGTGAAGATGAACATCTTACAGTCAAGCTATCGGTGAAAATGGAGGATGCTGATCTGGAAAAACCGGAAGTCACCCTGGAAGGCTGCTCGGAGATGGGCATTGGAGAGTCCGGACAGGTGACGGCATCCGGGAAGCCCGAAGGAGGAAGCTACCGCTTCCGGGTTGAGCCTTCTGACCTTATGTCCGTTGATGCCTCTGGTGCTTCGGCAACCCTGACCGGTTCCAGGCCAGGTCGCGGCACTCTTTATGTTGAATACACTTCTCCTGACGGAGCCATGGCTGAGGCCTCAAAACCAGCCTCAATGGTGCTGATCAATGATTATAACGGCGGTGAGGCCATCCCTCAGATACCACTGTATGATATTAATGGCAAGAAAACGTCAGGCAATCTGACAATACCCTACTCGTCAGAACCGGATGAAGCCTACGAACTGGTTGATTTCGTGTCAGGCAATCCATCAGTATTTACTCCGGTCGCCTCAGCGGACAACATAGATATTCAGGGGCTGAAACCGGGAAAGGCCACCCTTGAAGCAAAGGACAACTGCGGCAGCACCACAGGCCCGACTGTTGAGGTGGAGGTGGTTAACTGTAATGATGAGACAATTGCAAGACTTGAAAAGCAGAGGCAGGCAGCGACTGAAAACCTGCAAATCGCAACTAAAGAGTTACAAAGTATTGCTGGTTCGAAAGAGTTTGAAAAGGCACGGGATGATCTTGTTGGTTCTACCATTGACCTGCTTGCCAAGGTGGGCCTTACCATCATTTCGGGTGGAAAAACGACAGGCGCCGTGAAAACAGCGGCTGAAATCGCTGATGTAGGAGCAGGTTTGTCTGATATGCTTGCCAGCGGCAGCCACGAGGAATTTTTTGTAAACGGCGTTAAGGCAGCAGCAGGTAAAATATGGGGAGAAACTGTCAGCACCCTGATCGGGCTTACTGAGGTTGCCCAAGCCGCAGACAGGTTCTATGAGAACATCGGTGAAATTAAGCTTCACGAGAATGCCTTAAAGAGTGCTTTGGAGAGTTACGAAAAGGCATTAAAGGCTTTAGAAGATGTCGTACGGCGTCAGGAGATCTGCAAAGGAGATAAAACGCAGCCTCAGCAACAGGAAGAACCCAAGGCAGACCAGACGCCTGAGCCAACTAAACCGACCCCGCCGACAGAACCGAAACCTAAGACCGAAACCCCTCCTGCCAGGGAAGAGCCAACGGAAGAACCCAAATCGCCGGAACCGGGAGATGAAGAACCCCCGGTTCCACCCACGAAACCGACAGGCGAAACCCGTCAGGTGGGCCTTCCATATTCTCCTGAAGAGTGCGGCTGTGAAGAGTCGAAAAGCATCAGCTTAAGCACTGCGGGATTTTCTGCACTTCAGGCTGGAATAAAGAACCTCGGCGACTGTGTTGAGAAGTTCAATAGCAGTGCTGTAACCGATTATTCCAGCACCCTGAAAGAGTTGGCAGCACTGGCAGATACACTGAAAGCAGCCGCTGATGAAGATCCGGCCATATTCGGGGTGAAAGCCAAAGAAGCCAAACCTCAGCTTGATTCGTTGATAGAACGCACAAAATCGTACGGAGAGGCAGGCAAGACTTTCCTGCAGCAGTTTGAGAAATGCCCTGAGTCAGTATCCGCCGGGATGGATGTTCTGAAATCTGCCATGACCGTCACCGTTGATTCGATAAAAACCAAATACTGAAATACTTGACAGCCTTCAGAGGATTACAGATATGGATGAATAAGAGCCCTGGTTCCGCTGATCGAAAAATAATCTGACCCGCTTTTACAAACTTCTGAAAATGAAAAAAATACCATTTCTTCCCGCCTTGCTGCTACTAAGCTGGACTGTATATGCACAACCCAAACCCGGGAAGCCGGCATTTATTGTCAATTATGAAGAGAGTGGGACAAACGTGAACGAATCGTGGGGCTATTCCGGAGTGGTTAAGTTTTCGCTGTCGAACTGGAGTGAGCCGCTCCGTGGAAAGGGGTATACTACTGAAGAGAGAAAACTGCCGCTGGACTTTGATCCGGGTGTTTTCCTTAAACTTCAACCCGGTGCCAAAATAAACTTCTATCCCAGCGAAGTGGATGAGTCAGGATCCGGAACAAATGGCAGCTACACCCGAACCCTTGGTACTGACGGTGTTGAAATTATCATTGAGACAACCGACCAGGGAACCCGTACCATTGTGATTGATGACGGCGCATACAGAAAGCAGCACGGTATCCCGTCAAACGAAAACTATATGCTGAATGCACGTTATTATCAGCTCGATGAGCTGGCAGAGCTTGAGCGGACCGCAACAGGAGCCATCCTGAGAGCCTATACTGCTGTCGGTAATAACCTGAGCCAATGGTCATCGTCTCTCGAGACAGCCAGGAACAGGTTTTCCCCAAAGTATTGATTTTCGTGCTGACAGATGCAGATATCAGGTCATGGGAACAGATATCCAAATCCAGTAATCGGTTCACGGAAAATCAGACGATGATAACCTGTCCGTTACACTGGCTGTTAAAATGAGATCCTGATCTGAAAAGGCCGAGGTCACTCTTGAAGGCTGTTCGGAGCTGGGCAGGAGAACAGGGCAGTTACTGCATCCGGGAAGCCCGGAGGAGGAAGCTTCCGAGTTCTGGGTTGAGCCTTCTGATCCTGATGCGTGGATGCTCGACGGTGCTTCTGCAACACTGACACGGTTCAAGCCGGGACGCGGTACCCTTTACGTTGAATACACCACTCCTGAAGGAGCAACAGAGCTGAGGCATCAAAACCGTGCCTCGATGGTGCGAATCAATGATTATAACGGCGGTGAGGCAATACCGCAGATTCCTTTCTATGATATTGACGGAAATAAATCTGCCAGGCAAACTAACAATACCCTACTGCGTCAGAACCGGATGAAGCACAGGAGCTGGTTGATTTCGTATCCAGCTAATCCTGCCGTCTTTCACTGTCGGCGCCTCGGCAGACAAGATAGATCTTCAGGGTCATAAGCCAGGGAAAACCACCCTTGAGGCCAGGGACAACTGCGGCAACAACCACCGGACCGACTGTTGAGGTCGAGGTTGTCAACTGCGACAAGGAGACTGTGGAGGCGCTTGAAAGGATGAAGACAGGCAGCAGTTGAAAATCTTGCAAGATGCTGCTGAGAATTTACAGAAGGTATGCCGGCTCTGAAGGAATTTGAAAAGGCCAGGGATGACCTTGTCAGCATCAACTGTTAGATCTGCTTGCCAAGGCAGGGCTGACGATAATTGCAAGTGGAGAAGCACCGTCAGCTGCTGTAAATACTGCTACCGAAATAGCTGAGGCCGGGTGCAGCATATCGGATATGATAGGCAGTGGAAGCACAGGAGGAATTTTACGGAAATGCACTTAAGACAGCCTTACGATGAACTTGGAAGCAAGGTAATCAGAGCGCTATCATTGGGCGTGGCAGAGGTTCAGCAGGCCGCACAAAGATTCGGTGAAAATATCGGACAGATACTTGACCACGAGGATGTCCTGAAGAGCGCCATGGAGAATTGGGAGAAGGCTGACAAGGATCTTAAGAGAATTGAGCAACTGCAGCAGATCTGCAAGGGAGACAAAACCGAACCTCAGAAACAGGAAGAACCAAAGGCAGACCAGACACCAGAGCCAACTGAACCGACTCCAGCCACTGAACCGAAACCCACTCGACTGAAACCTAGTCCCACCCCGCCTGAAGGAGCAGCCAACGGAAGAACCCACAGCCACCGAGAGCCGGGAGACGAAGAACCCCCAATCTCACCCCCGCCGCCAACCAGCGAGCCCCGCCAGGTAGGCCTGCCATATTCTCCTGAAGAATGCGGATGCGAACAAGACGAAAAGCATAAGCGTAAGCTCAGCAGGATTTTCAACTCTTCAGGCTGGAGTAAAGAATATCGGCGACTGTGTTGAAAAGTTCAATAGTAGTGCTCGTAACCGATTATTCAAACACCCTGAAAGAGTTGTCAGCACTGACAGACTACACTTGAAATCAGCTGCTGATCGGAGATCCGGCCATATTCGGGGTGAAGGCGAAAGAAGCCAAACCTCAGCTTGATTCGCTGATAGAACGTACAAAATCGTACGACGAGGCAGGCAAGACTTTCCTGAAGCAATTTGAAAAATGTCCGGAATCAGTGACGACCGGAATGGATGTCCTGAAATCAGCCCTGACCGTCACAGTTGATTCAATTACAACCAAATATTAAATTTTCTTGAAAATGAGAACAAATATCGTCCATAGCCTTGGTAATGCTTGCCGGACTTTCACTCAGCCTGACTGCGCAGGAGCTTCCGCTTCTTACTGATAAACAGGGTACTTTCGAGATCCTCAGCCGTACTGATTATGTCAGGCTACGACTGCGGATATACAAAAGCCGAGATAACAGCTAACCTTCAGAGAATAACTGATCTGGTCACAGTGTGTCAGGCAAAATCCTGTCCTTGCAGGAACTTAAAGGATTCGACGGCAGGGCAAGGATCTATAATATCAACTGCAAGTATGCCGGAGGATACGGTATACCTTCACGGATAAGTTTTGAATTTGCATCATGGTACAGACTTAAAGGACGGTTCACCTGCAAGGGGATTGATTGAACCTCCTGAATGGTCGCTTTATATCAATCAGGCTATACCCGGCTGGGGTGCATCGTACGGCCATGATGCTAAACACGGTTATTTCACGGTGCCTTTAAGAAAGAAGACCGTTGAACCGGGAATTGACGTTTACGACGGTGAGTGGTTCGTAATCTATGACCCGTCAAGACCCCCCTACTGGATCCCTGTCACAGTCAATGAAGCTTTCGCAGCCGTAAGGGAATTTGCCAAAAATGAGAAGGATGAGATAGCTGCCAAATATCAGAACGAGTTTATTGAAAAGGAATGGGCTGAAATACCTGAAGAATACCGTGACAAACCTGCTTATTTCGGTGGAGGAATCTCAAGGGTGACTTATAAGCCAGGTTACGGAGGCCAGGACAGCATATTCCCGTATATAGTAAAGGTAAATCCGGAATACTGGAACAGGGAGCTGCCAAGATCAGCAATCCAGATAATAAACTTCCATTCAATTCAGAATAAGGAATACCTGAGGAAAATTAAAGGAAGAATATCTTCAGAATAACAGCACCAGCTATAATGTAAAGCGGTTTGAGGAATCGTATGACATGGATGATATCAGGAGACTGGTACCACTGATCGGAAAATAATCTTGACTCGCTTTCACAAACTTCTGAAAATGAAAAAAATACTATTTCTTTCCGCTTTGCTGCTGCTGAGCTGGTTGTCATACGCTCAGGTGGATCATTATCTCCCTGACAAACCCGGCGAATGGAAGCCGGTTAATAAGTTTAGTAATGATAACTGTACATACCTGGCTGAAAAATCAGCTTATCTGGCCAATATGATTTCTGTCGCCGAATGGGTCCACCTGAATAATTCAGTCGTGACAAAACCCATAGGATTTAATGCAAAGGTCAACTTCACCCAACCATGCAGTGATATTGTAAACAACTCTGCTTACAAGGGCTATGGCTATCAGGGCGAATTCACCATTCATTTTCAGCTCTTTTTCATCAATATTAATACGGGTAAAGAAGATAGCTGGGATAATTATTGCCCCAACATAAGTTTTGCTGTTAACCAACCGATATCTGCCATCTCCAGTCAGTACGATGAAGCAGGATTTAAGACCGGCAATCCCCTGCGGTTAAAACAACCGCTTGAAGAAGCGCTTGAGAATCTTAAGCGATATTATAATGTGTCGCCTGTGGAAAAAGAAATTGCCCCGGGTGTCAGAATTTATGCAAATGGGTACATTGTTGTTTTCAATCCTGACCGTCCGGATTTCTGGGTTCCGGTGACCGTAAAGGAAGTGATGGAAGCAAAACTGGCTTACTATAAGGTAAAAAAAGAAATAGATGATGCCGATGACGCCAGGGCTGTTCAGGATTGGGCAAAGCTTGGTTTTGTGCCGGCGAGCAGTTTTAAAGTTTCGGTATACGATGCAATTAAAAAAGAATTTGAGAATTTCACTTCTGAAGAACTGAACAGCCGGGCATACTACTCCAGCGGGGATGGGACCATCTCCTGCATTAACGCTAATGAAAAAGGATGGCCGGTAATGAGGTTCAATCTCGAATGCTGGGACCGCACAATTCCTCAGTCAGCTGTGCAATTTGTTTCAATGGCATATCAGCCACGGTCAGAAACTGATCTGGAGGATTTCTGTCAAAGAAACAACAATGCATATGATTACACTGGGCTATTTACCAATGCCATGCCTGTCGAAAGAATGGCAGAGATGATCCAGAAGAGGTAGGGGTAAAACAGGAATCCTTTTCCGCTGATTGCTAAAAATAAGCTGGCATTGGAGGATTGAAAAAAGCGCAGAGAAAGAACTTCTCTACGCTTTACGCTTTACGCTTTCAGCCCTGAGCCTTGAAACCCTATAACCTAAAACCCTGAAACTTTTTTGCCCGTAGCTTTAATTCTGAATTATTACAGCGTATCGCTTGATCTTATAATTTGATTTTGTTATTTTATACATCCATTATTTATCATCTGATAATCAGATGAGTAATACCATATATACCGAAAACTATAACCAGAAATCCGCTCAGCAGTATCCCATATGTTACCAGGATTGCAAATGATAACCTGAAATTAGTCCCGGGATCCTTCATTGAAAAGTCATCTCTTGTTTTCATCACACTGCTTATCAGATTACAGGTCAAAGTTCAGACTATTCCTTCTGACAGTCGTTACATAATTCCGGGAAAAGATTACATTATTCTCACTTTTCCCAGGGCGGGTAGTGTGCTATGAAATTTCCCGGGTAAATTGTTTAATATATCCTATTGTAATCAGCCACTGTGCGGCAATATAGGTACCCATTATAATAAGTGTGGAGTGAATGACAGGGTTAACGAATTTATTGATTGCCAGGACTGAGTCGGATATGATGAAGAGTATCGCCCCTGCCAGAACCATGATATAGCTCGGCCTGTTCACTTTGCCAAGCCTGCTGACAGCGCCGCCAAGCATGGATATCATTGCTGTTTCGTAAACAATAACCGGCAGACGCATCTCACCGAGATGATCATAAAGGTATAATCCTATAACAAGACCGTATAGCAGAACGGGTATGAGTAAATAAAACCGGCTGTGAAAAACCTCACTCTTACCGGGTGTTGATAAGAAGACCACTGCATAAAGCACAAGTGAGATCAGGAACCCTCCCAGACCTGCCATGAACATAATCTCTCCTCCTCCCGGCACCTCCAGAAGCACATCGCCGATCCACGAAAAGAATAATCCTGCAAACATGTACTTATGCAGGCGGTTACTGGCAAGCTTCAGGTTCAGAATAAATATTATCATCAGCGGTGGCATGATCAGCACCTTTGATATTAAAGCCGCATCTGCAAGCTGGCAATAATGAGCAACAATGAATAATGCTCCGACAATAAAATAGAATATTGATAGTATCCTGGCTTTCATGCCCTGAACTAGAACCGTTTTGCCAGGTAGATGGCCATCTCTTCCTGCATCTCGCGGGCTTTTTCACCGGCTGTTTCTGCAAAGTGTTCCGAGCTGTCGGCGTAGATGATCCCGCGGGAGGAGTTGACCAGAAGTCCGCACTGCCTGTTCATTCCGTATTGTGCAACCTCGGCCAGACTGCCACCCTGTACACCCACGCCCGGTACAAGGAGAAAATGTTCCGGAACGATCTTCCTTATGTCAGCCAGCATCTCGGCACGGGTGGCGCCGACGACATACATGAGATTATCAGTGGTCCCCCATCTCTGTGAGATAGTTAATACTCTTTCAAACAGCCTCTGCCCCTTTTCAGTGTGATACTGAAAATCATCAGCACCCTTGTTTGAGGTCAGTGCAAGTATTATCGCCCATTTGCCCGGATAGGAAAGGAACGGCGTCACCGAATCTTCTCCCATATATGGAGCAACGGTGACCGCATCAAAAGGCATCTCGCCAAAAACCGCCCTGGCATACATCTTCGAAGTGTTGCCTATGTCACCGCGCTTGGCGTCTGCAATAATGAAGATGTTAGTATCAAGCTTGTTAATATACCTCACCGTCTTGTCAAGCGCTGCCATCCCTTTCTGGCCGTAAGAACTCATAAAAGGCGAAGTTGGGCTTGTAAGCCGCTGTATACCTGTGTGTAGCATCAATGATCCTCCTGTTAAACTCGAAGATAGGGTCATCAGCCCCGGCAACCGTTGCCGGCAGCCTGGTAATCTCAGGATCAAGCCCCACGCACAGGAAAGACTTTTTCTTAAGTATGTTCTGAAAGAGTTCTTGCGAATTCATCGATATGGGATCAATATGAGCTTTCCTTCAGTCGCTCGGCATTCTCTGCCATCTGCAGCTTGTCGAGGAGTTCCTGTATATTTCCGTCCATCACCACTGGCAGGTTGTAAAGAGTCGTGTTAATGCGGTGGTCAGTGACCCTGCTCTGAGGATAGTTGTATGTGCGTATCTTGGCTGAACGGTCACCCGTTGAAACCATGGTCTTGCGCTTGCGCGAGATATCATCAAGGTACTTCTGGTACTCCAGGTTATAAAGACGTGTGCGCAGCTCCTTCATAGCTTTCTCGAGGTTCTTGATCTGCGACTTCTCATCCTGGCACGTGACAACGATACCAGTCGGAACATGTGTAAGTCTTATTGCCGAATATGTGGTGTTGACACTCTGTCCGCCCGGCCCTGATGAACAATAGGTATCCTTGCGTATATCCTCGTTCTTTATTTCGACATCAAATTCACTGGCTTCGGGCAGAACGGCCACTGTGGCTGCCGAGGTATGCAGGCGTCCCTGTGTCTCCGTTTGCGGCACCCGCTGTACACGGTGAACGCCCGACTCGTACTTCATTATACCGTAAACACCTTCGCCGATGACATTAAAAACTATCTCCTTGAAGCCTCCGGCAGTGCCTTCAGTGAAATAGTTCATGTCAATCTTCCATCCGCGTGCCTCTACATATTTGGAATACATCCGGAAGAGGTCACCGGCAAAGATGCTGGCTTCATCGCCGCCTGTCCCGGCACGTATCTCCATCACCGCATTCTTGTCATCTTCGGGATCGACAGGGAGCAGAAGAAATCTGATATCCTCTTCCATATCCGGTATCGTATTCAGAAGATTGTCAATCTCCGCCTTTGCCATCTCGCGCATCTCAGCATCCTTTTCATTTGCCAGAAGCTCCTTTGAGCTCTCGAGGTTATCAAGGGCGCTTTTGTATCTCTCGTAAGCTGCAACAACAGGTTTCAGCTCTTTATATTCCTTGTTAAGCTTAATGAAGCGCTTCATATCCGACATCACGTCGGGGCCGTTCAGCAGCTCTCCCACCTCAATAAAACGGTTCTTCACCCCCTCAAGCTTTTCAAGTATAAGATAGTTTGCCATTACTGTAAAAATTTTCGGGGACAAAGGTAGTGAAAGAGAGGCAATAGGCAATAGTAAATAGGCAATAGTGAAATATCCCTTATACAAACTACTTATAATAAATTTATTAGAGCTCCTCTACTGCCTTCTGTTTATTGCCTGATGCCTAATAATGGAAATCCCCAAATTCACTCTTTATGGTAAGGGCCCTTGACGGAGCTGCTTCGCAGCGCCCCACAACGCGTGCTTCAAGACTGAATGCGGCGGCGATGTCTATGATGGCCTCTGCATCACCGGGTTCTACAAACAACTCCATGCGATGACCCATATTGAAGACACGGTACATCTCCATCCAGGGAGTGGAAGAGCTATTCTGAATGAGATCAAACAGCGGCGGTACCGGAAAAAGGTTGTCTTTAATAACATGCATCTGGTCAATAAAATGCAATATCTTGGTCTGTCCGCCGCCGGTGCAGTGCACCAAGCCGTGTATCCGGGGCCGCATTTTCTCAAGGACTTTTCTGATGACAGGCGCGTAGGTGCGTGTGGGTGAGAGCACCAGCCTGCCGGCATTTACATCCGCAACGACCGTAGGCCCCGTGAGTTTCATCGCTCCGGAATAAACCAGCGCCTCGGGCACTGAATGATCATAGCTTTCAGGGTAGAGGGCGGCAATGTATTTTTCAAAGACATCATGCCGTGCCGAGGTTAGCCCGTTGCTGCCCATGCCACCGTTATATTCACTCTCATAGGTCGTCTGCCCGAAGGAGGCCAGACCAATAATCACATCACCCGGCCGTATATTACTGTTGTCTATCACCTCTACCCTGCGCATGCGTGCCGTGACAGTTGAATCAACGATAATTGTCCTGACAAGATCACCTACATCGGCAGTCTCCCCTCCTGTCGACCAGATACCTACACCCAGTTCCCGCAGCTCACTCAGGAATTCTTCAGAGCCATTGATAATGGCTTTTATGACTTCCCCGGGAATCAGATTCTTATTACGTCCTATTGTTGATGAAATAAGTATGTTGTCCGTCGCACCGGCACACAACAGGTCGTCAAGGTTCATCACAATGGCATCGCGGGCTATACCTTTCCAGACTGAAAGGTCCCCTGTCTCCCGCCAATAGACGTATGCCAGTGATGATTTGGTGCCGGCACCGTCAGCGTGCATTATATTGCAGTACCCGGGATCGCCGCCCAGGATGTCCGGGATAATCTTGCAGAAAGCGCCGGGGAAAAGGCCTTTATCAATGCGGCCGACAGCCTCGTGCACATCCTCCTTCCCTGCCGAGACACCTCTCCTGGAGTATCGCGACCGGTCTGTCATGGTGTTAATGTTTGTTCTGCCACCTTCTCTATTTTGCAGGTACGTAATCAGTCTTCAGTACCCTGAACTCTGTCCGGCGGTTAATCTGATGGGCAATCTCCTTCTGTTCATCACTCGCCAGGGTATTGATATACTGCTCCGTGAGTGTCACCCCGGAACGCAGGAAGGGAGAATCCTGAACAATAGAGGCATCAACCACTTTAGGACTGCTTTCGCCATAGCCTTTGGCCGTTAACCTGTCTCTGGCGATACCCTTGCCAATGAGATAGTCCACAACAGCCTGGGCTCTTTTCTGCGAGAGATCATAGTTATACTCTTCCGTATCCCGCGAGTCAGTGTGAGACATGAGCTCGATAGTCACATTTGGGTTATCATTGAGGGTCTCAACAAGCTTGTCAAGCGAGACCATCGATTCAGGACGCAGATCCCATTTGCCGAAATCGTAGAAAATATTCGGAAGCTCAATAGGCCTGTCAATCGGAGTGATCACTATCGTTGACATGAATTCACGACTCTTGTCCTGCCCTCTTGTAGTTTCCTTCTCCTTGCCGTTGAGATATCCTTTCTTTGAAGCCAGGAAGATATAGTCTACCTCTGGTCTCAGGTTGAACTTGAAGTCGCCGACATTGCCTGTCTCGGCCTGCATATTGGCGCCATCGCTGGCTATGAGTTGTACGGTGGCACCCTGGACAGGCTGTCCGGTCTTTTCATCCTTGACAAGCCCCGTGATGCTGAAAAGCAGCGGAGGCATCTCAAAGAGGAAGAGATCGTCATCGCCTTTACCCTTGCGTGTTGAGCTGAAAATGCCTTTTTCGGCCCCTCTTTCAAAGGTTATGCCGAAGTCGTCAGCAAAGCTGTTGATGGGAGGCTTCATGTTCTCTACCAGCCATCTGTCACCAGTTTGTGGGACAGCCCTGAAAATGTCAAGGCCACCCATACCAATCTGGCCGTCAGAGGCAAAGTAAAGGGTTCCGTCATCACGCATGAACGGAAAAACTTCATTTCCCCTGGTATTGATGTCAGTTCCAAGGTTCTCGGGACGAGACCATCCGCTGCCGTGAGAGCTGCGTGCTGAACGGTAAATATCCTTTCCGCCCTGGCCACCGGGGATATCAGAAACGAAATAGAGGGTCATACCGTCGGGCGAGATCGCAGGATGGGCTGCTACGAGTGAATCGGCAAGCAATTCCTGCTTTTCCGGTTCGGACCATTGAGTGCCCTCACGTTTCGAATACATTATAACACAACCCTTTTCCTCGCGTTTTCCTGCTTCACAACGGGTGAAATATACCTCAGTATAGTCGGCCGAGAAAGAAGGTGTTCCATCCTCGAACTCACTGTTCAGATAGTCAATGGGCACCGGGGTGCTCCATTTGCCTTTCTTATCAAGCCTTGTCTCGAAAATATCCGTGAAATTCTGTCCGGTAGCGCCGTGTTCATTTTTGCCCTGGGCATCCTCACGTGATGAGGTGAACCACACCAGCCCGTAATCATCGCGGGCAAAGGCAGGACTGAAATCAGAGTCTTTTGAGTTGATGTCCTTCAGCTCATCGACATTATAAGCTTCCGGTGAAGCCAGCCATTCCATGGCAAGCTCGCAGGCACGTATCTGCTGTTCAGTACGGGGGTCACCCGGAACAAGCTGCCTGTATCTCCTGAACTCCTCAATAGCCTCAGGGTAACGCCCCAGCTTTTTAATACTTTCAGCCAGCCAGTACTGTGCTTCAGGTTTCGGGAAAGCCGATTTTACTGCTTTTTTATACCACAGCTCAGCATTCTTCGGATCGTTGATAAGACGATAACATTCAGACACCATAAAAACCATATCAGACTTAAGCTGCTTTTCACGGGTCTTAGAATATACATCCTTGAACAGGTCAATGGCTTCAAAATAGTTGCCTGATTCAAATGCTGCGCGGGCACGTTCCGTTTTCTGTTTCTGCGCGTCAAGGGCAGCCGGAAGCAGCAGCAAAAGAATCAACGACAGGATAAAACTCTTTTTCATACAGGCAGCATTCGTTACACTGCAAAAATAACGAATGTAACCGATGTTTGCGTATGCTACCTGGTAAAAAGAAGCTCACGGTATTTGGGTAACGGCCATATCTCGTTGTCCACTACCAGTTCAAGCCGGTCAATATGGTTCCTGATTTCATCAAGATATGGCTTCACCTTGCTTTCATAGGCAAGCGCTTTTTTGTACTCATCATCAATCATATTGGCCTTTCTCCTTTCATTGATCATATCATTCACCAGCTTCTTGATCATCGATATATGATCTGAGATGGTTACAATAAGATCTTTACGTGCCCCTGCCAGCCTCATATATTCATTTTCATCAAAGATGTCTCTTAGTCCCTTAACATTATCAACCAGTGTTGTCATATAGGCTACAGCAGTAGGTACAATATGGTTGATAGCCAGGTCGCCCAGTACGCGCCCTTCAATCTGTACCTTCTTCGTAAACTTTTCAAGCTCCACCTCGACCCGGCTCTCAAGCTCGCGTTCTGTAAGAGTGCCTGTGCCAACCAGGGTTTCCCGTGCTGTGTCAGCCAGATAGGATTTTATGGTCCGCGGGACACTTTCATCAGCCGAGAGACCCCTTCGGAGTGCTTCACGGTGCCATTCTTCACTGTATCCGTCACCTTCAAATCTGATGCGCTCAGAATCAATTATGGACTTCTTAAGCACCTGGAAGATTGCTTCATCCTTCTTCCTTCCCTTTCCGACAAGAGTGTTCACCTCACGGGCAAAGAGTGTCAACTGACGGGCCACAGCAGCGTTAAGCACGATCATAGCTGAGCTGCAGTTTGCAGAAGAGCCAACAGCCCTGAATTCGAACCTGTTACCTGTAAAAGCAAAAGGCGATGTGCGGTTACGGTCGGTGTTGTCGAGAAAGATCCCGGGTATTTTGCCAAGACCAAGCTTGATCTCAGTCTTTTCCTGCGGGGTCATCTTCTTGTCTTTCACCTTTCTGGCTATATCTTCCAGTATGTTTGAAATATAGCTTCCAAGGAAAACCGAAATGATTGACGGAGGAGCTTCGTGACCTCCCAGCCTCCATGAGTTATTCTCATTTGTGACGCTGGCACGCAGCAACTCCTGATTGTCATTGACAGCCTTAACCACATTGACAAGGAATGTCAGGAACTGCATGTTGCTCTTCGGATTCTTTCCGGGCGACAGCAGGTTAACACCGGTGTCGGTGGCCATTGACCAGTTACTGTGCTTTCCTGAGCCGTTAATATCGGCAAAAGGCTTTTCATGGAAGAGTACCCTGAACTTATGCCTTCTGGCAACCCTGCGCATCACATCCATGATAAGCTGGTTATGATCAACGGCAATATTTGTTTCCTCGTAGACAGGAGCACATTCAAACTGATTGGGAGCCACCTCGTTATGACGTGTCTTGACCGGAATACCAAGCTTATATGCTTCAAACTCGAATTCCCTCATGAATGATTTGACCCTGTCAGGGATTGAACCAAAATAATGGTCAGAGAGCTGCTGGTCTTTGGCCGACTGATGACCCATCAGCGTACGGTCGGCCAGCACCAGGTCGGGGCGGGCATAATAGAGGGCCTCATCAATGAGAAAATACTCCTGTTCCCATCCCAGTGTTCCGATAACCTTCTTCACATCCTTGTCAAAGAAACGACACACTTCGACAGCGGCGCGGTCAAGAGCGGAAAGAGACCGGAGGAGCGGAGTCTTGTAATCAAGCGCCTCTCCTGTATATGAAATAAAGACAGTGGGAATACAAAGGGTATGGTCAACAATGAATGCGGGTGATGATACATCCCATGCGGTGTAACCGCGCGCCTCAAAAGTGTTGCGTATACCTCCGCTGGGGAAACTGGAGGCATCAGGCTCCTGCTGTACGAGCACCGAGCCGGAAAAAACCTCAATGAAAGCTCCCCTGTCACCCCTGCCTACAAAAAATCATGCTTCTCTGCAGTAGCATCCGTGAGAGGATGAAACCAGTGGGTAAAATGTGTGACGCCGCGTTCCATAGCCCATGCCTGCATCCCTGTGGCTACCTGGTCAGCTATAGGCCTTGTTATAGGTGTTCCCTCATCTATAGCGGTAACGACGGCCCTGTAGGCTTCGCGGGAGAGATACCTCTCCATCTTCAGCTTGTCAAAGACGTTTTCGGAAAAATATGAAGAGACGGGCCCTTTCGGAAGTTCGACCTCAACAGGTTCTCTTGAGAATACTTCCTTCAATGCACTGAAACGTAATTCTGCCATGATCTTTTTTTTTCGCTAAAATAGATTATTTTGAAATATACCCCTATATTATTATATATTTTTTTGTCTTTTTATGTATTTTTTGCCTATGAACCCCTAAAATTATGGGGTTAACATCAAAATTTATGATTATTTTGTCTCTTTGTTGCCGTCTCAGATCATTCTGTCCGCCTGAAGTGAGGCAGGCTGTTACAGTTTATTAATTTACTGTGTGACATCAAATGAACTTGAGAATTATCATAATTCAGGCGACGATAAAAAATGAGAAACGGCCCCGGACTTTTAGTTTTACTGAATTTTGTTATATTTGTCGCCTGTATTTTCCAAGAGGTACATTCAATCATATAAACAGTATTTAGATGGCAATACTTCAAACTTTGAGAGAGAAGGCAGGCGTCTTCGTGGCAGGTGCAATTGGGTTATCGTTGTTTATTTTTGTTATCAGCGATTTCTTTGGCAATAGTAATTCGCAGCGCAGGAAGCAGGAAAAATATTACCAGCTTGCCACCATAGGCGGCGAGTCAATAACATACCAGGATTTTGAGACCAAGGTCCAGGACCTGACAGAAATTTATAAGATGTCAGGGTCAAATGAGATTGATGAGCAGATGTCACAGAACCTAAGGGAACAGGTGTGGCAACAGATGGTCTCTGACAAGGTCATGGGCAATACCTATAAGAAGACAGGACTTAGTGTCTGTCCGGATGAAGTCGAGATGCTTGTGTTCGGTGACGACCCTCACCCTATCGTCAGGCAGCTCTTCACCGATCCGCAAACCGGTGCGTTCAACGAATCTTTCCTGGTTAACTTCCTCAAGGCAACGGAGACTGACGAAGCCACAAAGAAATACTGGCTCTTCTTCGAGGACCAGATAATAAACGACAGGCTGAACACAAAACTTGTCAACCTGATATCGAAGGGCCTCTATGTGACCAAACAGCAGTCAGAATATGAAGCAGGCCTGGCAAAGCAGACCGTTGGCTTCAGTTATATTGCTCAAAACTTTTCAGCCATTGCCGACAGCTCCGTAAAGGTCAGCTCAGATGAGATAAGGGATTATTATGATGCTCACAAGGATACTTACAAACGTGCCGCTCAGAGAGACATGGAATATATGGTGTTCGATATTGCTCCCTCAGAGTCAGATTTGAAAGAGGCTGAGATATGGGCAACCAACGAAAAGGAAAACTTTGCAGCCGCTACAGATCTCATTCAGTATATAAATCTTACAGCCGATACACGCCATACAGGCGTCTACCGGACACTGTCAGCATTGCCTGAAAGTCTGCGCGGTCTTGCAGAGTCAGGAGACAAGTCTGTTGTTCTTGGCCCTTATTTTGAAGACGGATCGTACAAGATCGCCCGTATAGTTGCAATAACCGAACGGCCTGATTCAGTCAGGGCAGCTCATATCCTTCTCTCACCCAACGCCGGGAGAACCATGGCACAAGCAAGGAAAGAAGCTGACAGCCTGATGCAGCTGATAAATGCAGGAATAGAATTTGATCTTCTGGCCATGGCAAACTCTGATGACCAGGGATCAGCACAGGTTGGAGGTGATCTTGGCTGGTTCAGCGAAGGTGCGATGATCGCCCCGTTCAATGATGCTTGCTTCAGCGGCAAGAAAGGCGACCTGGTGACAGTCGAGACCACTTTCGGTCTTCACATTATCAGGATCCTTGATCAGAGCCGTAAGGTAAAAAAATATGATATCGGGGTTGTTGACCGCAAGGTGATACCCAGCAGTGTCACCAATCAGCGTATCTATGCTGAGGCTTCACAGTTTGCCGGCACCAACGACACATATGAAAAATTCAATAAGGCAGTGGCAGCAGGCAACCTTAACAAAAAGCTGGCATTGAATGTGACACCCGAGCAGAAAGAACTTCCGGGTCTGACACAGGCAAGAGGATTGGTGATGGCGCTCTTCCAGAACAGCAAGCAAGGAACAATCGTCCTCGACAACAGCGACCAGGCTGTCTTTGAACTTGAAGACGTATATGTTGTAGCTTACTGCACACGGGTGCAGGAAGAAGGCATAGCCCCTGTAGAATCAGTTTCTTCTGACATCAGGTTCATCCTGGCCAGGAAGAAAAAGTCTGAGGTGATCTCCGGCGAAATGAAGAAGCTGGCTGCCGAAGGAAAGTCGATATATGACATTGCATCGCACTACAATACCACTGTGCAGGATGCCAGCGGAATCAATTTCAGGTCGTACTCAGTACCGGGTGCAGGAATTGAACCGGGACTGATAGCTGCAGCATCAGCGTCAGAGGCTGGTGTGCTTTCAAAACCTGTTGAAGGTGTCAATGGTGTTTATATGTTCGTTGTCAATACAGCTACTCCGGCAGCAGCAGAAGATATAGCAATGGTTCGTGAACGCCTCAATTCCAACTATCAGATACGTGCATCCTACGAGGCATTCCAGGCAATGCGCGATAAGAAAGAGGTGGTTGATATGCGATATAAATTTTATTGATCCGTATCATAACCCGGTATCGTAGAGGCAGGTCTCAGACCTGCCTCTGCTTCTTTAATGATCTGAGGTACCGCAGCCTCCCATCCGAGGGGCATTATGTGCACACCGCTGATCCCCTTCTTGCCTCTCAGCCTGCAGATGGTCTCCACCGCGATCTTTAAACCCTCTTCCGCAGCTTTGCCGCCGGCATCAGCCAGCCTTTTAATTATTGCATCAGGAATTGTTATGCCCGGGATCCTGTCATTCAGATAACGTGCCAGGTGAAGTGTCTTTAAAGGACTTACTCCCACCAGTATAAACACTTTGTCAAGTAATCCCTCCTTATCCAGGTTCTCAAGCCAGGGATCAAGCCTGTCGGGGTCAAAGACAAGATTGGTCTGCATGAACTGTGCCCCGGCATTAATCTTCTTCCTGTCGCGTATGACCTGTAATACCGGGTCCTGTGCAAAAGGCGCGGCGGCTCCGCCGAGGAAGAGTTTCGGTTTGTTCTTTATCTCCCTGCCGTCGAGGTAGATACCCTCATCTCTCATCCTTCTCAGTATCCACAGCATCTGCACCGAGTCGACATCAATAATATTAAGGTTACCGGTTGGCTTTACCCCCACACGGGGACTGTCGCCGGAGAGGCATAGAATATTATGGATACCCATGGCATTGGCGCCTACGGCAAGCGACTGCAGGCTGTTACGGGTGTTGTCACGGGCCGAGATCTGCATTACCGGCTCCGCACCCAGCGAGGCAGCCACTGAGCAGCAGGCTGCGCTTGACATCCTGGGCACCGCTGACGAGCCGTCAGTAAAATTGATTGCGGTGACGTAAGGTTTGACCAGCAATATTTTCTCCCTGAGCTTATCCGTGGCGGCGCCCAGGGGAGGCATCACCTCCGTTGTTATTACGAACCTGCCGCTGCGAAGCTCCCTCTCGAGCAGGGACTGAGGCTCAGAGACTGCCGGAGCATGATACTCCGAATCTCCTTTCCACCATACAGGCTGTCGTATTGGTTTGAATACTTCCTCATCGAGAACGTCCCTGGCACTCTTTCCTTTCCTTGCCCGGGGGAAGATGATTTTGCGCAGACCCGTCTCTCTTACTTTTCTGACTACCTCGCCCCACGTCTCGGTCCCTGCCCTGTCCCAGTCTACCGGAGGCAGCACCTCAAGCAGCCTGTGCTCGCGGTGCATCTTCTGTGAGCGCTGGTAGATCTGGTACCATGTGCATCTCCGTGAAGGATCGACATAACAATAGCCGTTGTTCACTCCCCCGCAGGGGCCGTTCCTGATGCCCTTCGGACACTCCATATGACAGATGAAAGCCGTCTCCTGCAGGAGACAGTTTCCGCACATACGGCACCCGAAGAGTGGTCCCTTGACCAGCCGCTCATTGAATGCCAGCAGACGCTTTCCAGCTGACAACTTCCTGAATGGACGGAAGGCAGGCTGCCACCGGCGTGCAGGAGTGAATATGGCCATTGGAAATCAGATAATATACATGTTTATCAGTTGCTCATAAAGCTCCTGCTTCCCGCTTATCTTCTTAGGTTCACCTCCTTTAACTGACAATTTACGCAGATCTTCAAGAGTAAGTTTGCCTTTCTCATAGAGTGCGCCGTCGCCCTTGTCAAACGAAGCATATCTGGTTTTCCTGAGCTTCAGGTAGTTTGAATCTTTAAGTATCATGTCAGCAATAACGAAAGCCCTTGCAAAAGTGTCCATACCGTTTACGTGGGCAATGAAAAGATCTTCCGGGTCAGTGGAGTTGCGTCTCACATGTGCGTCAAAATTGATACCTCCTGTAGTGAACCCGCCTGCCTGCAGGATGACAAGCATAGCTTCAGTGATCTCATTGAGGTTTGTCGGGAACTCATCGGTATCCCATCCATTCTGATAGTCGCCTCTGTTGGCATCTATGCTTCCGAGCATGCCGGCGTCAGCGGCCGTCTGCAGGTCGTGCTGGAATGAGTGTCCTGCAAGGGTAGCATGGTTAACCTCCACGTTTAGCTTGAAGTCCTTGTCGAGGCCGTAGTGACGCAGGAAGCCTATCACTGTGGCAGCGTCATAGTCGTACTGGTGCTTTGTGGGCTCCATGGGTTTGGGTTCAATGTAGAAGGTGCCCTTGAACCCTTGTTTCCTTCCGTAGTCTCTTGCCAGGGTAAGCATCATGGCCAGGTGCTCAATTTCCCTCTTCATGTCAGTGTTCAGCAGGGAAAGATAGCCTTCACGGCCACCCCAGAAAACATAACCCTGTCCGCCGAGAGCGATGGTGGCATCAATGGCGTTCTTCAACTGCACGGCCACATTCGTCAACACATTGAAATCCGGGTTGGTGGCAGCGCCGTTCATGTAACGAGGGTTGCTGAAGACATTTGCAGTGCCCCAGAGCAGCTTCACGCCGGTCTCTTTCTGCCTTGCCTTTATCACAGGAACAAATTTTTCAAGACGCTTCTCTATCTCAAAGACCGGACCGTCACCGACGAGGTCTGTGTCATGGAAGCAATAGAATGGAGCTCCGATCTTTTCAATGAACTCAAAAGCCATGTCCAGCTTCGCCTTGATGCGGTCATCGCCTTTCAGATCGTCGTGCGGAAAGTCTCTGGTCTTTGATCCGAAGGTGTCGGTGCCGTCACCGCAGAATGAATGCCAGTATGCTATTGCATAACGGAGGACATCTTTCATCTTCTTGCCGCCGACCTTTGCTTCAGCGTCATACCATCTGAATGCAAGGGGATTTTTTGAATCTTTCCCTTCAAACTTTATCTTCCCTATCCCGGGGAAAATTTCACCTTTTGATTTTTTAGCCATAATTCTATTTTTTA
The DNA here is from genome assembly GCA_963828395.1 of uncultured Bacteroidales bacterium. Lineage (GTDB taxonomy): Bacteria > Bacteroidota > Bacteroidia > Bacteroidales > VadinHA17 > SR-FBR-E99. The sequence continues at coordinate 501,578 of CAWHED010000005.1, read as the reverse complement.
TTCATATAACTGATTTTCAAGTACATCAACCCAGATATTGTATTTCTCTTCATAAATCCTGGCCAGTTTATTATCAGGTTCACTTGTACCTGTCGTCTTCAGCCCGCCGAAGGCCTCCTTCTCAGATTTATAGAATCCGCACCCTATGCCGGCTCCTCTCGCTGCTCCGACGGAGCCGTCAGTGTTATAGAGGGTGATCACCGTGGATGTGAGTGACGAGAGCACATCGCGGAATACTTTGCTCAGGAACAGGTTTGACTCACCTGCCCTGATAACTTTGGGATTAATTCCTGTCTCCTTCATTATCTCAAGACCAAACCGGAATGAATAAGCGATAGCTTCCTGGGCAGCTCTGAAGAGGTGACCCTGACCATGAATGTTGAAGTTCAGTCCGCGCAGGGAAGCTGTGATGTCCGTGTTCTGAAGCATGCGTTCAGCACCGTTGCCGAAGGGAAGGATGAGAAGTCCGTCGCTGCCTGGTTTAACCGATGCGGACATTTCATTCATCTTCGGGTATGTCATGTCTGACCCCGCGTTTTTCTTCAGCCATGAATACAGGATGCCTGTGCCGTTGATGCACAGCAGCACCCCCAGTCTCGTGAGTTTATCGCTGTGATTGACATGAAGAAAAGTGTTTATCCGCGAAAGAGGATCAAACTGCGTTTCTTCCGTGACACCATATATCACTCCGGAGGTGCCTGCGGTGGTTGCCACCTCGCCCGGTGAAAGCACGTTCAGCGACAGGGCATTGTTTGGCTGGTCGCCTGCCCTGTATGAGACGGGTATCCCGGCACGCAGACCCAACTCCTTTGCCATGGCGGCCGTAAGGTAGCCCTGGATGGAGAACGACTGGACCGGTTCAGCCAGAAGGTCACGCGGGATGCCGTAATATTCAAGCAGCTCAGCAGAAACAGAGCCTCTCTTGAAGTCCCAGAAGATGCCTTCCGAGAGGCCCGTATATGAAGTCTTTATTTCACCGGTGAGCCTCATGGCGAGGTAATCACCCGGAAGCATGATCTTGTGTATCTTATCAAACAGGGCAGGCTCATTTTCCTTTACCCATGCAAGTTTTGAGGCTGTGAAATTGCCAGGAGAGTTAAGGAGGTGATGCAGACAGAAATCCTTTCCCATCCTTTCAAATGCCCTTTCGCCAATCGCCACCGCCCTGCTGTCACACCAAATGATCGAAGGGCGTAATACCTTTCCTTTCCCGTCGACAGTCACCAAACCGTGCATCTGGTAGGCAATCCCAATGGCTCCGATTGACTCCTTCTTACCCTCCAGCGGTTCGAGGCAGGCTTGCAGCGCAAGGCTAAAGTTTTTCCACCATGTCTCAGGATCCTGCTCCGCCCATCCGGGCCTGGGTGCTGATATCTCCATTTCTGTGGGTGGGTAAGAAGCTGAAGAGAGCGTCCTGCCTGTCTCTCCGTCTATAACGGAAACCTTCACCGACGAGCTGCCTAGATCAATGCCGAGTAGTAACATGCCTTTATTATTAAGTGTTTTTCCTGACTGTCGTTATAAAAGTACGGATATTTTCCGTAGAAGCGTCAGGTGGCATCCCTCCGCCACAGGACCAGATAATTCGCATACGGTCAGAGACAGATCCCATCATGCTCTTCACTCCGGCCTCAACATCAGCCGGTTTGCCTGGGCTGATAATGCTGAAGGAGCAAACTTTTATAATAGCGAGGGGTTGCAGGCAGCACCGTTCAGAACAGACAAGCAGGAAGTTGCGATTTGCGATTTACTTCCTGACATTTGACTCTCAGACCTTAGACTTTTTGTTTCTGTAAATACAGTTCTTATCACCACAGAGCTTGCATTGATATTGCGTGAACCGAACGTTCCTGCCAATGCCAATGACCCCGCTGACAGATTTGACCGGGTTCATCAGGGCTGACCCGGTGAGGGTGATGCCGCAGAAATTGTCTTTGAAGAAGCTGAACAGTTTATGTTGTTCGGCAACATCCCACCCGCAGTAACCCGGGCTGAAACGGTTTGTGATCTTCATGCCGCGATCAGCCACTTCCTTCCGAAGTTCCTCCTGCATCATGTCAGCAGCGGCCTCAACAACTTCAGTGCCGATGACATCATAAACGTACCCTCTTAACAGGTCACCGCCTTTCATGCTGCTGCGGCTCTTCTCCCCGACTACCGGCCCTGCAGTACAGATAAAGAGTGCCGCTTCTTCGGCCTCTTTTATCTGCCTGTAAATTATCGGTTTGATATTGAATATGATACCTTCAATCTGCAGAGTTTTATTTTCCCGTGACAGGTTTATCTCCTCAAAAACCCTGTACTCAGCTTTGATATCGCCGAGCGGCAAAAGTTCTTCGGTGATTTCATTAATAAGGTGGGTGACGGGCTCGGGCGCTGTGCCCGCCTGGTAGCCCATGGTCCTCTCCAGCGTATCAGCGCCGGGGATCAGTTCTCTGAATGTATATGTAAATATGCTCAGGGCTGTATATTGCTTTGATAATGTTCAATGAACCTGATGGCGTAGTCATCCCTGCCAAGAACAAGGTCGGCTGCTCGCACAAGGCCTGTTATTTTCTCCGGATTTGCTATTGGGCATGTAAGGCCGTGCATGATTGACATCGCCATGAAGGCGGTGTTGATGTTCTCGCGGTTTGGAAGTCCGAAAGAAATATTGCTGGCGCCCTGGGTTATGTTATGACCAAGTTTAGTATGTACCAGCCTGATGGTTTCAAGTGTCACCCAGCAGGCGTTCGGGTCAGCGCTGACAGCCATGGCCATCGGATCAATTATCACGTCTTCTTCCTTTATCCCCGACTGCACCGCACGCATAATAATCTTTTCAGCTATTCTCAATCTTCTTTCCGGGTCATTGGTTATGCCATCGTCATCAAGAACGAGTCCGATGATGGCAGCTCCGTATTCTTTTGCTATGGGCAGTAGTCCCTGGAGCGAAGCTTCTTCTGCATTGACTGAGTTTATGAGGCACTTGCCTTTTGCCACCTTCAGAGCTGCTTCGATAGCCCTGGGGTTCGGAGAGTCAAGACATAACGGAATATCAAAATTGTCCTGCAATGCGATGACTGCCTCGGGCAACATCACTTCATCTATAACCCCCGGAAAACCCACATTCACATCAAGAACGTCTGCCATGGCATCAATCTGCGATTTCGCCAGAGAGAGCATGTATTCAAAATTCCTGTCCTGAAGCGTAGAGACCAGCTTCTTCCGCCTCGTTGGGTTAATGCATTCACCAATAATTACAACCGGGCCATCTGTGTCTATTATTACTTCTTTAGACCGGCCGGATAATACTGTTTTCATGAATTCAGCTTGTTAAGCCCATGAAGATAGTTAAAAAAATCCTTGTCCCTTGTTCTTAAATCACACTTACAACAGAGCCAATAAATTCGCTTTGATTATGCAAGGGCCTTCAGATATTTCACAGCACCCTGCTGATCCGGAGCGTAGAAATCGGTACTGATCATTGTACAGAACTCTGCTGTCACCGGTGCCCCTACGGCAAGGATCTTTTGTGCCGGAGAGAAGGTTTACGAGAACTTCCATGCTGAAAGGCTTAATGGCATTTTCAAAAACAATTATCTTCATCCATATGGGCCTGCCAATATGAGTTCTCTTAAGAGGCTGTCAGACAAGGCAGTGCTGATGAATAATACAGGCAAACCACATAAAGCATCAGGGAAATTAACTCCAACAGAGTTTAAAAAGACTATAGATAACGAGGATAACTGGATATAAAAAAGCCCCGCACTGTTACCAGGCGGGGCTTTTTATATAAAGTCGGCGGCGACCTACTCTCCCACATTTTGCTCTGCAGTACCATCGGCGCAGGAGGGCTTAACTTCTCTGTTCGGAATGGGAAGAGGTGGAACCCCTCCGCTATAGCCACCTTAAGACTTTAATATCGTGACATACTGGTTTCATTGTAAGTTTAATAAGACATTTCTCAGAAAGCTCACGGGTAATTAGTACTGCTCAGCTTTGATGTTGCCACCTTTACACTTGCAGCCTATCAACGTCGTAGTCTACAACGACCCTTAAGGGAGATCTCATCTTGAGACGAGCTTCGTACTTAGATGCTTTCAGTGCTTATCTCTTCCAAACATAGCTACCCTGCGATGCAGCTGGCGCCACAACAGGTACACTAGAGGTCTGTCCAACACGGTCCTCTCGTACTAGTGTCAGGTTCTCTCAAATCTCCTACGCCCACAACAGATAGGGACCGAACTGTCTCACGACGTTCTGAACCCAGCTCGCGTGCCACTTTAATCGGCGAACAGCCGAACCCTTGGGACCTTCTCCAGCCCCAGGATGTGACGAGCCGACATCGAGGTGCCAAACCGCCGCGTCGATATGAGCTCTTGGCGGCGATCAGCCTGTTATCCCCGGAGTACCTTTTATCCTTTGAGCGATGGCCCTTCCATACGGAACCACCGGATCACTATGCTCTACTTTCGTACCTGATCGACTTGTCGGTCTCACAGTCAAGCGCCCTTGTGCCATTACACTCTCCGCACGGTTACCAATCGTGCTGAGGGCACCTTGAGGAGCCTCCGTTACTCTTTTGGAGGCGACCACCCCAGTCAAACTACCCACCAAACAATGTCTCCCTTGCGGGATTAGATTCCAGGTAAATAAAGGGTCGTATTTCAACGTTGACTCCCTGACGCCTAGCGACGCCAGTTCACAGTCTCCGACCTATCCTACACATTACTTACCCAAAATCAATGTTAAGCTATAGTAAAGGTTCACGGGGTCTTTCCGTCCCGTTGCGGGTATCCGGCATCTTCACCGGAACTACAATTTCACCGAGCTCATGGCTGAGACAGTGCCCAGATCGTTACACCATTCGTGCAGGTCGGAACTTACCCGACAAGGAATTTCGCTACCTTAGGACCGTTATAGTTACGGCCGCCGTTTACCGGGGCTTCGATTCAGAGCTTCTTCCCATTGCTGAGAATAACCCCCCCTCTTAACCTTCCGGCACCGGGCAGGTGTCAGGCCTTATACTTCATCTTTCAATTTCGCAAAGCCTTGTGTTTTTGTTAAACAGTCGCCTGGGCCATTTATCTGCGCCCCCATATTAAACAGGGGAACCTTTTTCCCTAAGTTACAGGTTTAATTTGCCTAGTTCCTTAGCCATGGATCACTCGAGCACCTTAGGATTCTCTCCTCGACTACCTGTGTCGGTTTGTGGTACGGGCACCATATGTCTGAAGCTTAGGGGATTTTCTTGGAAGTCTGATTAGGGACACTATCCGTTCAGCCGAAGCCTCGCGGTACTATCAGGTTCGTCATCTCACAGCTATTAACCGTATGATATAACTACTCCCTTTAACCCGGTATTCCGTCACCGGGCGGTCCTTTCACTCCTCCGTCTCCCCATCGCAACACGCGGTGGTATTGGAATATTAACCAATTGTCCATCGGGATCGCCTCTCGGCTTACCCTTAGGTCCCGACTAACCCTGATCCGATTAACGTTGATCAGGAAACCTTAGTCTTTCGGTGGGCAGGTTTCTCACCTGCCTTATCGTTACTTATGCCTACATTTTCTTTTCCAGCCGCTCCAGTATACCTTACAGTACGCCTTCAACGCAACTGGAATGCTCCCCTACCAATAGTGCTTTACACATTATTCCATAGCTTCGGTGATATGTTTATGCCCGATTATTATCCACGCACAACCGCTCGACTAGTGAGCTGTTACGCACTCTTTAAATGAATGGCTGCTTCCAAGCCAACATCCTAGCTGTCTGGGCAGTCGCACTTCGTTTTTCCAACTTAACATATACTTCGGGACCTTAGCTGATGGTCTGGGTTATTTCCCTTTCGGCCACGGATCTTAGCACCCATAGCCTCACTCCTGAGCACCATTTTGCAGCATTCGGAGTTTGTCAAGGTTTGATAGGCGATGAAGCCCTCTAGCCTTATCAGTAGCTCTACCTCTGCAAAACTCGACTCAAGGCTGCACCTAAATGCATTTCGGGGAGTACGAGCTATTTCTCAGTTTGATTGGCCTTTCACCCCTATCCTCAGTTCATCCAAAAACTTTTCAACGTTTACTGGTTCGGCCCTCCATCCCGTGTTACCGGAACTTCAGCCTGACCAAGGATAGATCACAAAGTTTCGCGTCTACCCCTACTAACTATACGCCCTATTCAGACTCGCTTTCGCTTCGGCTCCAACTCTTAAAGTTTTAACCTTGCTAGTAAGGGTAACTCGTAGGCTCATTATGCAAAAGGCACGCCGTCACCCCAACTTGCGTCGAGGCTCCGACCGATTGTAAGCAAATGGTTTCAGGTACTATTTCACTCCCCTGTGCGGGGTGCTTTTCACCTTTCCCTCACGGTACTAGTCCACTATCGGTCTCTCAGGAGTATTTAGCCTTGCGGGATGGTCCCCGCGGGTTCAGACAGGATTTCTCGTGTCCCGCCTTACTCAGGATACCAGCTATATCATAAATACGCTCCCGTACAGGGGTTTCACCTTCTGTGCCCTACCTTTCCAGGTAGTTTCAGTCTGTATTCATGATAATTATGCCGGTCCTACAACCCCGACTATGCCTAAACATTGTCGGTTTGGGCTATTCCCATTTCGATCGCCACTACTCTGGGAATCACTATTGTTTTATTTTCCTCCGGGTACTTAGATGTTTCAGTTCTCCAGGTTTGCTCTCCGACTTGCGTCGGAGTTCCAGGCCTTCAGCCTGGAGGGTTGCCCCATTCGGACACCTGCGGATATAACGGATATTTGCTCCTCCCCGCAGCTTTTCGCAGCTTGTCACGTCCTTCATCGCCTCTGAGAGCCAAGGCATCCACCATTTGCTCTTAATTACTTTCTTGAGTAATCTCTTATTAATCTTACAATATAAAAATTTATCAAATTTGATATCTTCTCTATAAAACCAGTATGTCAAAGAACCTATCGGGTCAACTTTCGACCCAAATATTTTAAATAATGAAGTAGTCACAGGCGTGATCAATACTCTGACCGTATCAATCATCTCCAGAAAGGAGGTGTTCCAGCCGCACCTTCCGGTACGGCTACCTTGTTACGACTTAGCCCCAGTCACTAGTTTTACCCTAGGCCGCTCCTTACGGTGACGGACTTCAGGCACCCCCAGCTTCCATGGCTTGACGGGCGGTGTGTACAAGGCCCGGGAACGTATTCACCGCGCCATAGCTGATGCGCGATTACTAGCGAATCCAGCTTCACGAAGTCGAGTTGCAGACTTCGATCCGAACTGAGACCGGTTTTCGAGATTAGCATCCTGTCACCAGGTAGCTGCCCTCTGTACCGACCATTGTAACACGTGTGTAGCCCTGGACATAAGGGCCGTGCTGATTTGACGTCATCCCCACCTTCCTCTCACCTTACGGTGGCAGTTTCGCTAGAGTCCCCTGCTTTACCAGATGGCAACTAACGATAAGGGTTGCGCTCGTTATGGGACTTAACCCGACACCTCACGGCACGAGCTGACGACAACCATGCAGCACCTTGCAGAAAGCCCCGAAGGGAATTTCTATCTCTAAAAAATGCACTCTACATTTAAGCCCAGGTAAGGTTCCTCGCGTACCATCGAATTAAACCACATGTTCCTCCGCTTGTGCGGGCCCCCGTCAATTCCTTTGAGTTTCAGCCTTGCGGCCGTACTCCCCAGGTGGATTACTTATTGCTTTTGCTTAGCCGCTGACAGTGTATCGCCAACAGCGAGTAATCATCGTTTACGGCGTGGACTACCAGGGTATCTAATCCTGTTCGATCCCCACGCTTTCGTGCCTCAGCGTCAGTGTCGGCTCAGTAAGCTGCCTACGCAATCGGTGTTCTGTGTAATATCTAAGCATTTCACCGCTACATTACACATTCCGCCTACCTTAACCAAACTCAAGACTATCAGTATCAACGGCAGTTCTGCAGTTAAGCTGCAGGATTTCACCACTGACTTAATAGTCCGCCTACGCACCCTTTAAACCCAATGAATCCGGATAACGCTCGCATCCTCCGTATTACCGCGGCTGCTGGCACGGAGTTAGCCGATGCTTATTCCCAGGGTACCGTCAATCCCGTATCACGTACGAGAGTTTCTCCTCCTGGAAAAGCAGTTTACAACCCATAGGGCCGTCTTCCTGCACGCGGGATGGCTGGTTCAGGCTTTCGCCCATTGACCAATATTCCTCACTGCTGCCTCCCGTAGGAGTCTGGTCCGTGTCTCAGTACCAGTGTGGGGGATCACCCTCTCAGGACCCCTAAACATCAAAGCCTTGGTAAGCCGTTACCTTACCAACTAGCTAATGTTACGCATGCCCATCCCGTACCGTCGAAACTTTAAATATTTCAAGATGCCTCTCTATATCTCTATGGGGTATTAGTCCGAATTTCTCCGGGTTATCCCCCAGTACAGGGTAGGTTACATACGCGTTACTCACCCGTCTGCCGGTCGCCACCAAAGTATTGCTACCTCGTGCTGCCCCTCGACTTGCATGTGTTAAGCCTCCCGCTAGCGTTCATCCTGAGCCAGGATCAAACTCTTCATTGTAATATTTGTTTTTTAAATATCCATCGAAGATCAATCCGGTCTCTTCAAAAACTCAAACAAAATCGCTAGGTTTTTGGCGAGTATCTCTCTCGCCTGTGTGCTACTACTTCATCATTAATTCAAAGAACTTGTTCCCTTTTTTTTCTCGAAAGGGTTACAAAGATAATGAACTCTTCTCTCTTCACCAAACTTTTTTCAAAATTTTCTTTTTTTTGCCCCCGTCTCCAGGTGCACCCGAGAATTCATTCTGCTGTAACCGATCTTCAAGGAACGTGCTTTTCTTCAAAAGCGGGTGCAAATATATGGACATATTTTTATAAAACAATTCTTTTGCGTTTTTTTTTCATTTTTTTTCTGAAACCTTACTCGTTCTCCTTAATCTTTCTTCCTGCCTTCCCCTATATAACCTTATATGTAAATAAGGTATTGTATTGAGTACAAATAATAAACTTGACTTCGGCTTTTTGCCGGTGTAACTTTACTTATTATAATCTCACAGACACAATAAATGTTAATTGAATGAGGAGAATAAATAAATCGCGGACTTTAATGAAATCAGGCATAATAGCAATTATTCTTTGTTTCTTTTCCTTGTCTGGTTGTGAGGATATACTGACTGGTTGTCTCGGTTGTGGCAGGCTGAACTCCATGGTCATGTGGCTGTAACTCTACGTGCTATGCTGATGAGGCTTCCTGCGAAAGTGAAACCGGGAAGGATTGCTATAAATGCAACTAATTCCAGCCCGGCCTGCGGAGATCTGTTCGGGGTTTTTACCTGGTTTTGGCTCACTGAGAACAATCTTTGGGACACAGAGCAATGTTAATAGCCAGAAGGAGTTCGAAGCCTTGATCAGGTCAGATAAAAAAAAGAGCCTTCTTGCGAAGACTCTTTGTGGAGAATAAGGGAGTCGAACCCTTGACCCTCTGCGTGCAAGGCAGATGCTCTGACCAACTGAGCTAATTCCCCAATGTTAATTTTCGATTTGCGATTTTCCATTGACGATTTAAACCGCAATTCGCAAATCGGCAATCGCAAATTTCCGTAGTCCCACTCAGAGTTGAACTGAGGACCTCTACATTATCAGTGTAGCGCTCTAACCAACTGAGCTATGGGACTGATAAGCGCACACAGCGTGATAAAGAACTGCCCCCTGATTTTCGATCATTTGGGGCTGACAAAAGTAACGCTTCCTCTTTAACATGCAAAATATTTCGTAAAATATTTTAAACTGCCCCCTTCCGCTGTTAATATCCAGATCACTACCCACCCTTTGCCTCAATAATAGTGAGGCAAAAATAAAAATGACAATCCGGACAGCAAAAAATAACTAAATTCGCATAATTAGCGGCCCCCGATGTCCAACCTTGTCATCATACCTACCTATAACGAGAAAGAGAATATTACAGAGCTCGTAAAAGCTATTACATCTCTGATCGTTCCGTTCGACATACTGGTCATTGACGACAACTCGCCTGACGGCACGGCACAGATTGTTAAGGAGATGATGCCATCATTCCCGAACCTGCACATCCTGGAGAGACCGGCTAAAGCCGGACTCGGCAGAGCTTATATTGCCGGCTTCGAATGGGCACTGCAAAGGGATTATCAATATATATGTGAAATGGATGCCGACTTCTCGCATGACCCCGATGACCTCGTAAGACTCCAGCAGGCATGCGCCCGTGACGGCGCTGACCTGGCCATCGGTTCAAGATATATCTCCGGCGTAAACGTCATCAACTGGCCTATGGGGAGAGTACTGATGTCATACATCGCTTCCATTTATGTCAGGCTCATCACCCGGATGAAGATCATGGATACAACAGCGGGCTTCAAGTGCTACAGGCGTAAAGTGCTGATAAATATCGATCCCGGGCATATCAGGTCCGTCGGATACTGTTTCCAGATCGAGATGAAATTTTCCGCCTGGAGACTTGGCTATAAGATTGTTGAGATACCTATTGTTTTTACTGACCGCAAGGCGGGAACGTCAAAGATGTCGGGAGGTATCTTCTCCGAGGCAGTGTGGGGAGTGCTGCGCATGAAGATCGTAAGCTTCTTTAAGAAGCCTCACAGGATTGAAGAATAATCCTTTCACCGGGCAAAAAGAGCAGAGATGAATCATATCCTGATCAGGAATGCCCTGATAATAAATGAGGAAAATACTGCCGGTGCTGATGTCCTTGTGACCGGCGACCGGATAGCCGGCATCTTCAGTCGTGGTAAAGCCCCGTTTCATAAAGAAGCAATGGTCATTGACGCCACGGGCATGTGGCTCATGCCGGGCATCATCGATGATCATGTTCATTTCAGGGAGCCGGGCCTGACACATAAAGGCGATATTAGCAGCGAGAGCGCTGCAGCCGCAACCGGCGGGGTGACTTCGTTCATGGAGATGCCCAATACCATCCCTCAAACGGTCACCATTGCAGAGTGGGAGAAAAAGAACGAGCTGGCTGCCGGCAGATCATATATTAATTATTCATTCTACCTGGGTGCAACCGATGTCAACAGCGATGAGATTTTCAGGGCTGACCCGGAATTTGTACCGGGCATCAAGCTCTTCCTTGGTGCATCAACAGGTAACATGCTTGTCGGCAATGAGCAAACCCTTGACACAATATTCAGCGTTAAGAAGTTGCCTCTGGCCTGTCACTGCGAAGATGAAAAAATCATAAAAGTCAACAATGCTGCCTACAGGGAAGAGTACGGCGATGGGATCGATCCTTCATTCCATCCACTTATCAGAAGCCGTCAGGCATGCATTGTCTCGTCCACCGCAGCCGTGAACAGGGCCCTGAGGCTCGGTACCAGGCTCCATCTTCTCCACCTGTCGACCGCAGAGGAGACAGGGCTGCTTACTTCCGGTCATGACCCGGCCCTCAAACAGATTACCGGTGAGGCCTGCGTGCATCACCTGTGGTTTGACGATTCATTTTACCACGTAAAGGGTAACCTGATAAAATGGAACCCTGCCATCAAGAAAGCTTCGGACCGTGAGGCTTTGATAAAGGCCGTAAGGAACGGCTCTATTGATATTATTGCCACCGACCACTCTCCTCATACACTCGCTGAAAAATCGGCGCCGTATTTCAGTGCTCCGTCAGGCGGCCCTCTGGTGCAGCATTCCCTGGTGATGATGCTTGAACTGTGCCACAGGGGTATCCTTACTCCTGAAATTGTAGTGCAAAAAATGTGTCATAACCCGGCAATCATTTTTAATATCAGGGAGAGAGGATTTATCCGTGCCGGTTACAAGGCTGACCTCGTGCTGGTTAATCCTGAAGCCCCATGGACTGTCAACAGTGGTAATATAAAATATAAGTGCGGCTGGTCGCCGCTTGAGGGAACAACCTTCCGCAGCCGCGTAGTGGCCACCATAGTCAACGGGGTACCGGTAGTAATGCAGGGTGAACTGACCGGCATAAGAGCTCCTGAAATGCTCCGTTTTGAAAGATAAATGTTTCCAGGCAATGAAAAAAACCTTTACCGTCCTGCTCCTGATCGCTTTGATGACCTCCTGCAATGAGCGCAGAAGCGAACAGAAAACTGCCTCTGCCCCTTTGTCAGAAAATGTCCCCGAAGGAGCGGTCCTAATCGCCCGTGATATTGTCACGGAAGTAATAATCAGGCCTGATCCGGACGGTGATCCGTGGGAGATTGAGAAAGTTGCAGGTTATAACGGGGAGGCGATGGTAAACGGCATCTTTGAACGTGTCTATGACGGCACGCTGACTGTGTACGACTATCACAACGGTAAGGTTTTAACGGCAAATGATGTGAAAAAAATTGAAGCCGAGTTCAAAAACGACCGGACAAAAATCGGCAAGCTCTCATTTACCGAGGACTGGTATTATCTCCCGGCAGCGAACACGCTGGAGAAGAAGGCCAGATCGGTGGTCTTCGGCTACGAATTGTACAACAACCTGGGCAAGGTCTATGCCTACAGGGCAGCTTTCAGGGCTGACCTGGGTCAGTAGAGGTCACTTATCCCTGACCACCATTCTCACGGTGTTTCGTGTTGTCTGTGACAGCAGTACTTCTTTTCCGCTGGTAACACTTTCTGCCGCTCCGGGGCTGGAGTGCCTTATTGTAAGCATCTCTGCCCCGTCGTTGAATAATATGGTGTAATCCTTCCGGAGTTCTTCCAGCACATTGCTAATCTTTGGCTCCTCATGGTCAGCACATATATTTATGCTTACGGCGCCGGCCTGAACAAGGCTGACCTTGACGCCGTGTGAGGCAAGGATGTGGAACAGGGATGCCAGGTTATCGCCCATGACAAAGGAAAGGTCTTTCGGCAGCACCGAGATCAGTATCTGCCCCTCCTTCCTGACGAAGACCGTACTCATGGGGCCATCCGGTGCATCTTCCGAGATGACGGTGCCCGCTGCATCCGGGTCAATGAATGACCTGACGTGCATGGGTATCTTCTTGTTATGTAAGGGCTTAATAGTCTTTGGATGGATTACCTTTGCGCCGGAAAATGACATCTCCACAGCTTCGTTATAAGATAAATGCTCAAGTGTTACAGCTGACGGCATCCAGTCAGGATCGGCATTCATTATGCCGGGTACATCTTTCCATACAACAACCTCTCCTGCATCGAGCATGTTGGCTAACACAGCAGCCGTATAATCTGAACCTTCGCGTCCCAGAGTGGTCGCCTCTCCAGACGCTGTTGCCCCTATGAAGCCCTGTGTGACATAAATATCCGCGTCATTAAATGTAAGAGTATCTGCCACCCCTGCCCGGGTATCTTCCCAGATTATCCCGGCTTCGCGATGGTGGTTATCTGTCTTTAAAAGCTTTCTGATATCACACCACTTTGTCTTCAGTCCCCTCATCCGCAGGTAAGCCTCAACTATCAAAGTTGACCAAACTTCGCCCATCGAAACGATCATATCATAATCATGATCGAATTCAGCAGGGGCAATATTCAGAAGCTCATGGTAAAATGAAGCAATCGTCGCGCTGAGTGACCGGCTGAACTCTGATCCCTGCCCGAAGAGTTCATCAGATACTGAGAGATGATATCCGGCTGCAGCATCGAATTTTTCCCTGAAGGAGGCGTCGCCTGTCCGCCATGCATTATGGATCTCTTCAAGAGCATTTGTAGTTTTGCCGAAAGCGGAGACCACTACTACCAGGTTGCTTCTTTCTCCTGAAATAATATCATAAAGGTTTCTTATGCCGCCGGCATCCTTTACAGAGGCACCTCCGAATTTAAATACATTCATCATCAGGAAAATTTGAGCAAATTTATAATTTAGCCATTGGTAAACGATCGCTAAAAATATCCAATAATCACTAATACTCCTGCAAAATGTCAAGTTATGATATTATCAGCCTTAATGATTTTATCATCAGGAAGCAGAAGGACTTTCCCTTTGCACACGGGGAGCTCTCGAGCCTCCTGCATCATATAGGTACCGCCGCGAAGATGGTCAATGCGAAGATACGCAAGGCAGGACTGGTTGAGATACTGGGGAGGTCCGGCACGGAGAACCCCCAGGGTGAGGACCAGCAGAAGCTGGACCGCTATGCCGACGAAGTATTCATAGACGCTCTTGAAGCAAGCGGTGAATGTTGCGGTGTTGCCTCTGAAGAGAACCAGAATGAGGTGATCTTCACCGAGACATTTGCGCGAAGAGGTAAATACGTTGTCTGCATGGATCCGCTTGATGGTTCTTCAAACATCGACTACAATGTCTCAGTCGGGTCAATCTTCTCGATTTACAGGCGCGTGACCGAACGTGATGCCGAAGCCGGCGTTATCGATTTTCTCCAGGAAGGCGATAAACAGGTAGCAGCCGGTTATGTGATCTACGGATCATCGACAATGTTTGTCTATTCGACGGGTAATGGTGTTAACGGATTTACCCTTGATCCTACAATCGGAGAATTTTGTCTGTCACACCCGGATATTAAATCCCCTTCCACAGGAAGAATATATTCCGTTAATGAAGGTAATTACGCAGGGTTTCCTGACGGTGTTAAGAAATTTATAAAGTATTGCCAGGAGAACGATCCCGCAACCCGGCGACCCTATGCCTCCAGATATATCGGTTCCCTGGTATCTGATGTGCATCGCAATATGCTGACAGGAGGCATTTTCCTCTACCCGCCTTCAGAGATTTATCCATCAGGCAAACTCAGGCTGGTTTATGAATGCAATCCTGTCTCTTTCATCATTGAACAGGCAGGGGGAAAAGCGTTTGACGGGGAAAAAAGGATATTGTCAGTCGTGCCGGAATCCCTGCACCAGCGGTCACCCTTCTACTGCGGATCATCCGAAATGACGGCAAAGCTCGGAGAAATGCTTGTTTAAAGCTCATCCTGTCTTATTATCAGGCTATTTTGTTTTGAGGTGAACGCCCTCTTTGCTACTTTTGCACCCTCAAATCATTTTAATGTCCAACACCGTCTTCAGGGATTATTACAGGCAGCACCCTTCATTTATCAGGGTTGAGAAGCTACTCGGGAGTGACAGCAGGGAGCCGTTGATTATCAACGGCCTGTCAGGATCTGCAAAAGCTGTTGTGATGGCCGGTGTGTTGTCGCAGCAGCCTACCACACACGTTGTCATCCTGCCGGAAAAAGAAGACGCGGCCTACTTTTATAATGACCTTACCTCACTTATCGGCGAAGAGACGATCTTTTTCTTCCCCGGCACATACAAGAGGTCGGTCATGTATGACCAGACCGAACCGGCAAATATCATACTCCGGACTGAAGTGCTGAACTTCCTCGGTTCAGGAAAGAGAAAATGCATCATCGTGACCTACCCCGAATCAATAATGGAAAAAGTGGTCAGCAAAAGCAACCTGAAGAAGAACACATTCGAAATCCGTAAGGGATCGCACCTGTCAATTGACTTCCTCGAGGAGGTTCTGAGGGAATATAACTTCAGGAGAACAGATTTTGTTTACGAACCCGGCCAGTACTCTGTCAGGGGCAGTATCACCGATCTCTTCTCTTACTCGGCGGACAAGCCTTACAGGATAGATTTCTTCGGTGAGGAGGTTGACTCTATTCGCTCTTTCAGTCCTGATGATCAGCTTTCCCTCCAGTTGCACGATGAGATCCAGGTGATACCCGACATACAGGAGCTTGCCTCTCATGAGCGAACCGATAATTTCATTGACTTTATCCCTCCTTCATCAATAATCTGGAGCGAAAACTTCGACTATATCATTGAGAAAACAGACAATATATGGTCACAGGCGCGCAGCCGGAGCAGCAAGGGAGAGATAACCGACCGGCGTGATGTAATAATCACCGGACGCCATCTCGGCGAACTCTGTTCGCAGCACCGGCAGGTCTTTTTCGGGAGAGGCCGGGAAGAGAGCAGCGCTATATCCGTCTCATTTCATACTGAACCCCAGCCATCGTTCAATAAGAACTTTGATCTTCTGACAACAAAGCTTATAGCTAATAAAAAAGACGGGTACCACAGTTTCATTATATCTGAGAGCGAGGTCCAGGAAGAGCGGCTGAAAGAGATTTTTTCCGAGACGGGCCCTGAGGCTGAGTTCACCCCACTGTTACTCAACCTGCACCAGGGATTCACTGACCACGACCTGAAGATCTCTGTATACACTGATCATCAGATATTTGACCGTTATCACAAGTTCAGGATAAAGGGATTCTTCACACGGCGCGACAGCATGACTGTCAGGGAGCTGACTGATCTTAATCCAGGTGATTACGTCGTTCATGTCGACCACGGTATCGGGCGCTTCGGAGGTCTTGAGAAGATAGAGGTCAACGGCCACACGCAGGAAGCCATCAAGCTTGTCTTCCGTGACAACGACATCCTCTTCGTTGGTATTCATGCCCTTCACCGTATATCAAAGTACAAAGGCAAGGACGACACACCGCCGCGAATAAGCAAGCTCGGCACGGGAGCATGGCAGAAGCTGAAACAGAGCACCAAGAAAAAGGTAAAGGACATAGCCCGTGACCTGATCAGGCTGTATGCCTTGAGAAAAGCCGAAGGCGGGTTTGCCTACTCTCCTGATTCTTATCTTCAGAGAGAACTTGAAGCCTCGTTCATATATGAGGATACACCTGATCAACTGGCCAGCACAAAGGCTGTCAAGGAGGATATGGAAGCTGCCACGCCAATGGATCGTCTTGTCTGCGGAGACGTAGGATTTGGGAAGACAGAGGTGGCTGTCAGGGCAGCATTCAAAGCTGCTACCGACGGTAAACAGACCGCAGTGCTGGTGCCAACCACAATCCTTGCCCTGCAGCATTACAGGACCTTCACTTCGCGGCTGGAGAACTTTCCCTGCCGTGTTGACTATATCAGCAGACACCGCAAGCCCTCAGATCAGAAAAGAATTCTGAAACAACTGGCTGATGGAGAGATAGATATAATCGTAGGCACCCACAAGCTTACCGGTAAGGATGTTAAATTCAAGGACCTGGGGCTGCTGGTTATAGATGAGGAACAGCGTTTTGGCGTGGCTGTAAAAGAGAGACTGAAAAAGATCCGTGCCGGTGTTGACACCCTTACCCTCACAGCAACGCCGATTCCGCGTACACTACAGTTTTCTCTCATGGGCGCCCGTGACCTGTCAGTCATAACGACACCCCCGCCTAACAGGATGCCTATCATTACCGAGCTGCACGGCTTTAACGAGGATATAATACGTGAAGGTATCGTATATGAGGTAAGTCGGAACGGACAGGTCTTTTTTATCAATAACAGGATTGAGAACATCACGCTGGTTCAGGATACCATACGCCGGATCTGCCCGGGGGTAAAAACGGCCGTTGTACACGGAAGGATGGAGGGCGAGGAGATAGAAAACGTTATGTTTGACTTCATAAGGGGTGACTATGATGTTCTGATCGCCACCACAATCATCGAGTCCGGCCTTGATATACCCAATGCCAATACCATCTTCATCAATGATGCCCACACCTTCGGGCTGTCTGAGCTGCACCAGCTGCGCGGCAGGGTTGGCAGATCGAATAAAAAGGCATTCTGCTACCTGCTTACCCCTCCCCTTTCCTCTCTGACGAACGAAGCCAGGCGAAGACTGAAAGCCATTGAGGAAAACTACGAGCTTGGAAGCGGATTCAACATTGCGCTGCAGGATCTGGATATACGCGGCGCCGGCAATCTTCTCGGAGGCGAACAGAGCGGATTTATTGCAGATGTGGGATATGAAACATATCAGAAGATACTCAATGAAGCGGTCAGGGAGCTGAAGCACGAAGAATTCGGTGATCTGTTTACTGACCAGGAACAGAAGGACAGGCCCGGAATATCTCAGGAAACAAGACTGTTCGTTCCTGATGTAACTGTTGATACCGATCATGAAATAATGTTTCCGGATGAATATGTTTCAAGCATCCCGGAGAGGATCAGGCTCTATAAAGAGCTGAACGAGATCAGGGATGAGAACACGCTCCTGGCATATGAAACACATCTGAAAGACCGGTTCGGACCTTTGCCCGCTCCTGCCCTGGCCCTCCTTGATCTTGTCAGGCTGAAATGGGTTGCTTCGGAAACAGGTATTGAAAAAATTATACTTAAGAATGACACTCTTGTTGCTAACTTTGTGACTGATCCGTCATCACAATTCTACCGCAGTCCTCTTTTTCACTCGGTAATGAATTTTGTGAACAGGAAGCAAGGGACTATGACTGTAAAACAAAACAATAACAAATTAAGCCTGACGGTACGCGATGTGTCATCGGTAGCCCAGGCAATAGCTTTGTTTAACAGGATACAGGCATTTCACTCATCATCTTTGAAACCATCGCTGAATTAATGAACCTGGTCGTCGATATAGGGAACACCAGCACGAAGATTGCCTTTTATGAGGGCAGTGCGATAATTAAAAAGGAGAGGCTGAAATCTCCCGACACCGGCACCGTCGGCATTTTCATAGGGAGGAAGTCCGTCAGCAGGGTTATCGTATCGAGTGTTAATCATGATCCTTCGGCGCTCATAAACTTTCTCAGGGACAAAGGTGCGGTGGTTCACCGCCTGTCCTGTAAGTCGCATTACCCTTTCACGATAGCCTATGAGACACCGGAAACGATAGGTGTTGACCGTCTTGCTGCAGCTGCGGGTGCCTTCCTTCATCATCCGGGAGCGAATCTGCTTGTAATTGATGCCGGCAGTGCCCTCACCCTTGATGTTATAGCTGACGGATCATTCCTGGGAGGAAGCATTTCTCCGGGACTCTCGATGAGGTTCCGTGCACTCAATGAATTTACCGGCAGGTTACCGCTGATAGACGTTGACAGGGATTTCTCCTTCCCCGGCAGATCGACGAAGGACGCAATCAACGGAGGAGTGGTCATGGGCCTGGTATTTGAAATAAATGAGTATATTCGCACGTTCGAAAAAAGACACAAAAAACTCGTCACGGTTATCACCGGAGGTGACAGTGAGATAATAACATCGTTCACCGACAGGAAAATGATCCTTCACCCCGACCTGGTAACTGACGGTTTAAATTATTTACTTGATTATAATGTACAAGACCAGAAGACTTAGTCTGATATGTCTCTTTGTCCTCCTTACAGCAGGAGTGGCAGGCCAGAAAGAAATCTCCTCACCTTATGCCCGGTACGGCATTGGCAACCTTGCGCCACAGGGAAATTTCAGAACACTTGCCATGGGAGGCATAAGCAGCGGCATAAGGGATAACGTTACATTAAACTACCTGACGCCTGCTTCATACAGTAGCATTGATACGGCATCATTCTTATTTGATTTCGGGCTTGATTACAGCCTCACACACCTGAAGGAGGGCGACCTTGGCTTCTATTCCCAGGACATTAATTTTTCTCATCTGATGCTTGGTTTCCCGATTAAAAAAGGATGGGGATTTGCTGCCGGGATTGTACCATTCAGTGATGGTTTTTACACTATAACAGACAAATCGGTCCCTGAAGACTCAGGGACAGGTTCGTCAGATGATATTCTTGAATCTCACAGGGGATCCGGAGGTTATCACAAAGCCTATCTTGGAACTGCTTACAACTTTTTAAGTTACTTTTCAGCAGGGTTAAATGCATTTGTCATTTTCGGAGAGATAACCAGGTACAATGATTTCGTCTTCACAACTGACAACAATTATTTTAACACCAGGGATAAAAGCACCAACTCCATGACCGGGATCGGTTATGAAGCTTCCGTTCAGTTTATGGCACCTTTGCCTGAGAACAGGTTCTTCAATGCCGGTCTGACCTTTACTCCGCAGTACAAACTCCGGACAACCAACGAGGACTTGATAATAAGGTACTCAAATGTTCAGACTTCCACCTTCGCCTTTGACACTCTTTATCAGGCTCTGTCAGATACAATCAGTCATTTCCCCCGGTCAATAAGGGGGGGAATATCATTCGGGAAGAAAGACAAACTGACCATCGGAGCTGATATCCTGTATTCATACTGGTCAGAGTCATCTCTGCCGGGCAACTACGGAACATATGCAAACACCCTCTCGCTTAGCGGAGGAGCCGAATACATTCCTGATAAATTCTCAAATTACAGTTTTTTCGATCGTATGGAGTACCGCATTGGTGGCCACTTTGATGAGAGTTATGCCCTGTACAACGGTAATAAGATCAAAGGGTACGGCATAACTTTTGGAGCAGGTATACCATTGAGGAAATCGCGATCGAGGATTTCTTTGTATGTGGATCTGTCTTCCAGGGGCAATCCTGGTGACAACCTTCCAAAGGAAAGAACGTTTTCGGTCGGAGCCAGTCTCAATCTTTATGACTACTGGTTCCTCAAGGCTAAGTATGAATAAAACAGTAATCAGAGATGACAAGAATAGCCATCACAATTTTTACAGGAGCACTCCTGGCAATATTTACACTTAACACTCATGCCCAGAATGGCATTGAGACAGGAACTCCGTTCGGACGCGGTGATGACAGCACCAGGTGCCTGCGCAACACATCGCTTTATTCAACTTATTATGAGAATAAAGACTTCAACTTAGCCGTGCATTTCTGGAGGGATGTCCTCAAAGAATGCCCCGGCTCCTCAAAAAACACTTATATCAAGGGTGAGACGATGTTCAAGGAATTTTTCCGTACGACCGGCAACAAGGCCTACATCGACACTGTGTTAATGATCCTTGACCAGCGCACCAGGTATTTTAACGAGGCACATACCAACAGCCTTCGTAAATCGTTCGCTCTTTACGAGTTTGGGGGGAGTGATACAAGCTATGCAAGACAGAGTTATAATCTCATCAGGGAAGTCATGGAGGTGTCACCGCAAAGTTTTGACCACACCTACGCGAGCCTGTATATGGCAGTTGCTGCCAGGTGCTATGCACTCAAGCTGATAGATGTTCGCAGAGTCATAAACGCATATGCCGGGTCAATGAATATTGTTGACGATCAGCTTGACCGCAAGCCGGGTGATGCAAAGTATCTCGAAGCAAGAAAGAATATTGACCTTGTCTTCAGGTCAAGCGGTGTTGCTACATGCGAAAATATTGAGGAGTTGTTCACTGCTGACGTTGAGAAGAATCCTTCCGACACTGCCATGCTAAGGAAGGTTATCACAATGCTGACAGAGACAGGCTGCCAGGGCTCTGAGCTGTTTTTCAGGGCAACAACCAGGCTCTACGACACAGAGCGTTCAGCTGTCTCTGCCGCCCAGCTGGCTGAGATGAATGTGGCCCGCAAAAAGTACAGCGAGGCCGAAAAATACTATACCGAAGCTATTGAGCTCGAAACAAACAACGTTGTCAAATCAGGGCTGCTGACCAAACTGGCCACGATTGAACTAACATCAGGAAATAAACAGGCGGCACGCGATTTTGCCAAAGCTGCGTATTCACTTGATCCGGCAAATGGCAATGCACTGTATATCATTGCTGAAGCATATGCCGGAGCACGCGTGGGGGAAGCTTTTGAGAACCAGACGGTTTATTGGGTAGTAGTAGATTACCTGGTACGTGCAAAGAATGCTGACCCGGGCCTCAAGGATCAGGCCGATGAAAGAATAGCCATATATTCCAAACTCTTTCCTACCAAGGAAGAGGCATTCTTCAGAAGCCTTGTGAATGAAGGCGCTGCCTATTATGTGGACGGATGGGTCAATGAATCCACAACCATAAGATTCAGAAAGCAGTAATTACCGGTGATGGCAAACAGAAGATATCTGTTCATCTTACCGGCTGCCCTGATCAGCGGGATTGCCCTGCTTTCATCGTGCGAGAAGAAACAGGTGGTTGTCAATGACCTCCAGATCAAGGAGATGCCTTCACTATCAGGCAGAAACGTTGAGACAATGTATTCTGATTCTGGCAAGGTCACTCTCGTGGTGAGGACACCGTTTATTCAGCAGTATACAGCTAAGGAGGACCCGCACACACTGTTCCCTGAGGGATTAACAGTGCTCTTTTACGACAAGAAGACCAGGCCGCAGGCAAGCATAACCGCTCACTATGCACGTTACACCGAAAAGAATGAACAGTGGGAGTTGCGGGACAGTGTCGTGGCTGTCAACACTGAAGGAGATATACTTGAAACAGAATTACTCTACTGGAGTGAACCCAGGGACCGTGTCTGGTCTGACAGGTTCGTCAGATTTACCCTTAAGGATAAAATCATAATGGGTACAGGCTTTGAATCGGATTCCCGCCTTACAAATGGAACTATAAAAAACGTCTCCGGCACAATATACGTTAATGATGAGCAAAAAGGGAATTCTGGCAATTGAAATAATCTGGATCCTCCTCGGTCTTGTCTGCCTTGGCATCGCCATCAGGGAGATTATCACTAATGGTTTAAGCAGGGCCTGGCTCTTCATTATAATGTCTGCTGTCGCTTTTGTAATGGCGTGGATTCGCGACAGACAGCGAAAAAAAGTGTAACTTTGGGTCATGAACCCGCTGGTGATCATCCCGTTTGCTATTCTCCTTGCAGCATTCTTTTCAGCAATGGAACTCTCCTTTATTGCTTCAAACAAGCTGCGAATAGAACTTGACCGTAAACAGGGTCATTTCGGCTCCGGTATCGTCACTGTTTATACCCATAACCCCGGCCAGTACATAGCCACCATGCTGATCGGAGTTAATATCGCCACGGTCATCTTCAGCATGCTCTCTGCAGATCTGCTTGAACGGTGGATGGCACACCTGATTCCCTCTGATCTGGTAATATTCATCATCCAGACTGTGATCACCACCTTTATAATACTTGTCTTTGCCGATTTTCTGCCTAAATCCATTGTGAGGATCAACCCTAATTCCTTCCTGAAAATTTTTGCTGTTCCCACCATGGTATTCTACTATCTCTTCTACCCGGTCAGCAAATTGACTTTATGGATCAGCAACCTGTTCATGAGGCTCTTCTTTGGGATCAGACCGGAACGCAAGGAACAGGAAAACAAAATCTTCACGCGCGTTGACCTTGACCATTTTGTGAATGACCTGGTGGAGACAGAAGAAGAAAAAGAAGAGGAAAACAACAGCCTCAGGATATTCCAGAATGCTCTCGATTTTTCTTCCGTCAGAGCCCGCGAGTGTATGGTTCCCCGTACAGAGATAGTAGCACTGCCGGTAGGGAGCACCACGGAAGACCTGAAACAACAGTTCATTGAATCAGGCCACTCCAAGATACTGCTCTACAGGGAGCATCTGGACAACATGGTCGGCTACTACGAGCTTAAGGACATTCTTCATGAGCCTTCGGATATTGAAACGGGTATGAGAAAGCTCCCCGTAGTTCCGGAAACCATGACGGCAAATAAGGTTCTTAAACTGCTTTCCGAAGCAAAAAAGAGCATCGCACTTGTCGTGGATGAGTTTGGAGGTACGTCAGGCATTGTAACTATTGAGGACGTACTGGAAGAAATTGTCGGTGATATCGAAGATGAACATGACACAAGTGATCTGATCGATAAAAAAATCAGTGATAAGGAATATATCTTCTCAGGAAGGCTTGATATTGACTATCTGAACGAAGAGTATGGGCTTGGGCTTCCGGAGAGTGATGATTACACCACACTTGCAGGTCTTCTGCTCTACACACACGGCAATATACCGCACCTGCAGGAAAATATACGGGTGGGAAGGTACATTTTTACCGTAATACGCGGCTCGACAACAAAAGTTGAACTCCTGAAACTGAAGATTGACTAGGCGGTCGTCACACAGACCTCTTCATCTCTGTATAATACCGGTAATACAGCGGAATAGCCCGCATCCCGGCAAAAAGGTTTTCCAGGGGATAGTTCTCATTGGGAGAGTGTATTGCATCCGACTCCAGCCCAAATCCCATCAGTATTGATTTGACTCCGAGGATCTTCTCAAATGTAGCAATGATGGGGATGCTGCCTCCGCTGCGGACAGGAATGGGTTTCTTGCCGAAGACCTCTTCGCAGGCTCTTTCGGCAGCAAGATACTCGGGTGTATCAAGAGGACTTACATAAGCTTCTCCTCCGTGGAGATATCCGGCCCTTATCTTCACTCCTGCCGGGGCTAATGACCTGATATGTTTTATAGCAAGATCAGCAATGGCTTCAGCTTTCTGAAAAGGGACAAGCCTCATCGAGATCTTTGCTGATGCTTTCGATGGCAGTATCGTCTTTGCGCCTTCACCTGTATACCCTCCCCAGATGCCATTGATGTCAAGCGTGGGTCTGATGCCAACGCTTTCGAGGGTCGAGAATCCTTTTTCGGAAGCCAGAGCTTCCACGCCGATGGCTTTTTTGTATGCTGAAGGATCGAATGGTCTCTCAGCCATTTTGGCTCTTTCAGCTGCAGAAGGCACCATCACATCATCATAAAATCCGGGGATTGTAATTTTCCCGTCGCTGTCCTTCAGACTGGCGATTATATCGCACAGGACATTGCACGGATTGACTACAGCGCCGCCGTAAATACCTGAATGAAGATCATGATCAGGACCCTCTACCTCAACCTGGATATACGACAGTCCGCGCAGCCCCGAAGTAACTGATGGATTAGCCGGCGAGATCATAGTGGTATCTGAGATGAGTATCACGTCAGAGCGCAGCATCTCCCTGTATTCGACACAGAAACCCCCGATACTTTCCGACCCGGCCTCTTCCTCTCCCTCGATCATGAACTTGACATTGCACGGAAGCGTATCCGTGGCGTTCATCATCTCAAATGCCTTCAGGTGCATGAATAGCTGGCCTTTGTCATCATCGGCCCCGCGGGCATAGATCTTCCCGTCACGTATCTCCGGTTCGAAAGGTGGTGAAACCCACTTTTCAACAGGCTCAGGCGGCTGAACATCATAATGACCGTAAACCAGGATCGTGGGCAATGATTTGCCAATAATTTTTTCTCCGTACACAATCGGATGTCCTTTGGTAAGGTATACCTCGGCACGGTCCGCACCGTTGCCCAGCAACATGTCACGTACATATTCCGCTGCCCTGACCATGTCATGCTTATTGGCTTCAGCTGCGCTGATGGACGGTATCCTTATAAGCCCGAAGAGCTCTTCAATAAATCTGTCCCTGTTGGTCTCAATGTAATTGTTTATTTCTTCCATGATTCCCTGTTTTTGTTGTATTCATTTGCTGACCACTGCAGTTTGTCATACCATTCTTCACCAAAAGCCCTGACAAGAGGTTCCCTGAGATATGACCAGAGCGGAGAATTACGGCTTATGCCTGCCGCTACACCTGACCGGCAGATGGGCCACTCTTCGTAGTTCACGCCTTTGAAATCCCGGTATTGCTTCACCCTCACAGGGAAAAGGTGACACGAAAGCGGCTTCCTGAATCCGACGGCCCCGGCGGTAAATGCCATTTCAATGCCGCATTTGAATATGCCATCTTCCATGACGGTAAAGGCACACTCCTCATTATTTATCAGCGGAGTGACAAGTTCCCCCTCGATATCCCTCAGGCTTGTGCCCTGCATCTCTATCGCCCTTATCCCTTCAGGGCGCAGGAAAGGCCACAGTTCCGGCCATATATGCTCAAGCATTGCCGCTTCCTCATCGGTGAGCGGGGCGCCAGTGTCGCCATAACGGCAGCAGCTGCCCTTGCACACTTTAAGGTCACATGAGAATTTCTTTTCAAGAAGAGCCAGCGATACTATTGTTTCATCTATCTGCAGCATAGTCTTCTACACCAGTGACCTGCCGGTCATTTCCTCCGGTATGGGAAGACCCATCATGGTCATGATCGTAGGAGCAATATCAGCCAGCCTCCCGCTTCTGACAGTTTTGTACCTGTCACTTATAATATAAATGGGTACAGGATTAAGAGAGTGCGCAGTGTTTGGCGAACCGTCCGGATTAATGGCATAGTCAGCATTCCCATGATCAGCTATAATCACAACCTCATATCCGTTAGAGCGTGCAGCTTTCACGACATCTCCAACACATTCGTCTACCGTCCTGACCGCTTTCTGAATTGCTTCGTAGACACCCGTATGACCGACCATGTCGCCGTTGGCAAAATTGAGGCATATGAAATCAAACTTTTGCTTGCCGATCTCAGCAATGATGGCATCCCTGACCTTATAGGCGCTCATCTCAGGCTGCAGGTCATAGGTTGCTACCTTTGGTGACGGTACCAGAACCCTTTCCTCCCCGGGAAACTCCTTTTCCCTTCCGCCCGAGAAAAAGAATGTTACGTGCGCATATTTCTCCGTCTCTGCTATCCTGAGCTGTTTTTTGCCAAGTTCCCCCAATATCTCCCCGAGTGTCCTGTTCACATTGTCTTTCGGGAAAATAATCTGCAGGCCAATGAACTTGTCATCGTAAGGTGTCATGGTCAGATAATGCAACGGGATGGTCTTCATTCCCAGTTCAGGCATATCCTGCTGTGTCAGAACTATAGTCAACTCTCGTGCGCGGTCATTTCTGAAGTTGATGAAGACAACAACATCGTCCCTGGATATCGTAGCAAGCGGTTTCCCGTCGTCATCTGTCACTACAATAGGCTTCATGAACTCATCGGTAACGCCCCCGTCGTACGAAGCTTGCATTGCCTGAATGATGTCGGTGGTCTTATAACCTTCCCCGTGTACGAGGAGATCATAAGCCTCCTTTATACGTTCCCACCTTTTGTCACGGTCCATGGCATAATACCTGCCGACAAACGATGCCACCCTGCCGTTGCTGTGTTTCAGGTGGCTGAGCAGTTCAGTCATGAAGCCCTTGCCGCTTCTCGGATCAGTATCGCGGCCGTCTCCGAAACCGTGAATATATACCTCTTTCAGACCGTAATCCATTGTCATGTCGCAGAGTGCGTAAAGGTGTGTATCAAGGGAGTGCACTCCCCCGTCAGACAGCAGGCCCAGAAAATGAACCTTTACGCCCTTGTCACGGGCATAAGTAAAAGCTTCAGTGAGTGGTTTGTTTGTCCGTATCTCGCCGGTCCGGCATGCTCTGTTTATTTTGACAAGATCCTGGTAAACAATCCGTCCGGCACCTATATTCAGATGGCCAACCTCAGAGTTGCCCATCTGGCCGTCAGGTAAACCCACATCTTCACCTGATGTAAGCAGGGATGAGGACGGATATACTTTTTTCAGTGCATCAATAGAAGGTGTCCCTGTAGTACTGATGGCATCACTCCTCGTACCGTCACCTATTCCCCACCCGTCAAGGATCATCAGTAAGACTCTCTTTTCTTTCATTCAGTCGTTAGTGTATTAATTAATACCGGTTGCAAAAATATACAATTCCTCCTTACAGAGTAGCCGCCCTGAAGAAGAACAAAGTCAGTATGAAAAAGTTTGCCCTAACGGGCTCCTGTTATCTCCCTGACCCTGATCCTGTAAGTTTTGTCCGGGCAGGTAGGTTCATATTCAATATCACGTCCGACATATGCAGACCACTCGACCGGTGACAGGTTGCGCGTAACCCTCGTGCACAGTCCGGCAGTCATGCATCTTACATGAGCCGGTCTTTGAGTCACTTCCGTGCGCGTTGCTGCAAGAAATGAATTCCCGTCCTTGTTGCAGTCCAGGTGGATGACATCTTTCTTACTGTCAGATATGACAACCGGCGGCCGGGCGAGGTCAGAAAGTGTCCATATTCTTATGGCACCTGATCTGTCGGCAGTAATCATCTGGTTATCGGCTTTGTTGAAAGCGATAGCCTCAATGGGAGATGTATGGCCTTCCACAAAGGCAACGATAATTTTTGTCCTCGTATCCCAGATATCAATAATGCCTGTTTCGTCCCCGGTGGCTAACTTTTCTCCTCCCGGGATGAATTTCAGCGATGTAATTACTCTTTCACCAGCATCAAGGGTATACTGCCTGCCGGGTGCTTCGGGGTTCCAGAGCATAACCCTGCCGTCCTTTGTAAGTACTGCCAGCTGATTGTTGTCGTCAGATATTTCAATTGTAATTATCCCAGCAGGATCGCTGACTAAGCTGCTACTCTTGCGCGATTTGAGATCCCATGCTGTGACAGCACCTTCAATGGTTGATGTGTAAAGATGATCGCCCGTTGTATTAAAGATAAGTGCGGTAATGCTGCCTCCTGCCTCCTGCAGCTGGTAGCCGACGGAATCGCCGGTGAGAGGTATCATGATAATTTCTGATGTCAATGTGCCGCACGCGAGCCATAATGCATCGGGGCTTACTGACATTACTTTTATGACTTTGTCGCCTGACCAGATCAGGTTAGATCCGTTGTCAGGATGGTCATTCTGCCAGCGTAATATCCTGCCTTCAGTGTCAGCCGTATAGAAGAAGTATCCCTCAGGCTCCTGGGCCATGGCTGTCACAGGTGCTCCAGCAGGACTGAACATGGAGTAATATTTGTTGCCGTAACGTTTGCTTACTTCGTAGAGTGCAGAGAATATATCGGCATCATCTTCCATGCCTGTATGCCTTTCATTGAAGAGATAAGCCTGCCATGCAAGCAGTATCTGCAGATCCTGTTCTCCTGAATGGTTGATTGACCGCATAGCCAGTGACCTGGCTACAGTTAACATTTTGCTTCTTTTCTCCTCAGTAGCCATAACGACAGCGGCGGTCTTATCTGTTTCTGCATTCTTCAGCATGTTGCGCGCTGCCGATGCTCTCTCCTCAGCCTCTCGTGCCCTGCTGATCGCAGCCGTTGAATTCAGTCTTGTTATGTCAGCCTCCTGTTCGGTCGTTCTTAAAGTATCTGACAACAGATTGAGACTGTCACTCAGAACATTTGTATAAGCAACTGCCTCATCTTTCAGCTGCAAGGCTACTGACTTCTGTTTCTCTGACCTGTTCCTGAGTGAATAGAGTGTGCCAAGTGCTATGAGCGCGAGCAGGACTATCATTCCCAGTATACCAGCTATAAGGCGAGACCGTCTTATCTTACTATTGTCAGCCTTCTTGTTGTACTCCTCCAGAGCAGCATATTCCTCCTCAGAGTTTTTAAGGAATAGCATTGTTCTCTCGAATGCCGGCTCTATCTTCTCAGCCCAGGCAAGTGTGGGATTGTTCTCTTCACGCCATTTAATGGCTATAAACAGGTCAGGTGCGCTCCATAGTTTTCCGTTGCCTTCCTGATACTGTTCAGCAGCTGAGGCAAGCCTGAGATAAATTCTCTTTGAAGAATCCTCATCATCGAGCCATTTTCTAAGCGTACTCCACAATTTAATAATGCTTTCATGGCTCAGGTCAATGATACTGTCCTTATTAAGTGGAACATCTGAAGGAGGGGTGAGAAAAGAATAGTCAGGATGCCTGAAAACCTCAGCGACATTAATTATCTCTTCTACCGTACAGGCTGTCTGTGATGCTATGGTAGCTATGCTTTCCGGCCGGCGCATCTCTCTGCCGTCTCCGGCACGAACAACTATGGCACGAAAGAGTCTCGAACAGACATACCGGTGCCTCTCATTAAGCTCTTCAAGTGCCTGTCCTGCATGTTGTGATAAGGCCCCCTTAATAGTACCCACAGCCTCATAATCGGCATTGCTCAGCGGACGGCTCATGTCACCAACCTTGTTCCACTGGTTCCACATACGCATAAGAAGGTGCTGCAGTACGGGCAGTTGTCCGGGATTGTCAGTCAGATCACCAAGTATGATCTTAACCAGTGAGCGGTCTATGGTTGCCCCGGAAACTTTTATCGGCTCTTCTATCACTGCGGTGAGCAAGTCGCGGCCTATCTGTGGAAGAAGAAAGCTACTGGTGTTCATCAGGTTGGTCAGCGTATGAAAGCGGGAACATTCTGAAACATACTCAGACCGAAGTGTAAGAATGAGATAAAGCCCCTGATCAGGCTGCTGCACTGCGTTTACCAGGAGATCAATAAAGTCTGTGGCTTCATCGCCTTCCGTGCCCCTGGTTGAAACGGGGCTGTATCTGAAGAGGTCTTCAAACTGATCAATAACAATTACGATCTGCTGACGCAGGCTTTTTCTGATCTTATTGATTACGTCAGTGATACCTTCACTTCTGTTATGCAGTGAGGCAGCTATGCTGGCCTGTGAAAGCTGCGTGAAACCTGCGCCGGCAGACAGTGTCGACAGCTCTGCCGTAAGATTGTCGATAGGATTTATATCAGGCCGGAAAACCAGGTACGACCACAGCTTTTTCCCTTCAGCATTTTCTTTGAGGAGAGCTGGTATCACTCCTGAGAGTACCAGTGACGACTTACCGCTGCCTGATGCTCCTAATACGGAAACAAACCTGTTATCCTTGAGCCTTGCAACTATCTTGGTTGTGCTCTCCAACCGGCCGAAGAAGAGGTGTCCCTCATCAGGCCTGTAAGCTCTTAGTCCCGGGAAGGGGTTTGACTTTATTATTGTTATTCTTTCAGCCATGGATGACTAATAATTAAACAGCAACAATGCTTTGCTTGTCAATATAATCAGCAAAGATATCAGTGTATTCCGAATAGTGGAAAACAAAATTGGTAATATCGCTCACGGGAAGTGAATATAGCCCGCTCTTCCCTTTGTCCGAAGGAACGATCCATGTGATAAGACCTGGTAAGGGTCCTGCATCGTAAGATTCCGAATAGCGCATTCCGGAAGCCAGCATTATCATTCTTTCTTCCGGTAACTTATTAAAGCATAGGCTTAGAAAGCGTGTTTTCCCGAAGATCATTGCCACCTCCGGCACCGTGTCGTTGACCACGCCGGCAATCCTGTTTCTCACCTGTTCCGTCAGCCTGCTTTCCACCTCTGTGAACCAGTCACGGTTAAGGGTGCGTATCACCATAGCGGCTTCTTCCTGTAATAGTTGGCTGTTGCTGAAAAGATATGACACCACTATCGCCTTGTCCACCCCTCGCCCCACCCGGGCTGAGTTATGCAGAGCGCATGCTTTGGTCCATACACCGGTAATATTCTGATCTGATGAGAGTATCATGGTTGCCAGTGATGCTTCTGTCACCGGCCTCAGGGGGAAGCACAGCGATAGTTCGTTTAATCTGGCAATGTCTGAGTTGTGTCCGAGCAGTGCCCTCAGCGGACGGCGCAATGAGACGTTAACCATCGTATCAATGACCTCCGACGCTATTCCTGCCCCATCTGCGGTTCCACTGACAGCATTGGTCCTGATCATTCCGGCAGTTGCATTCCCTGATATAAGTGAGAGGAGGGAGAAGAGCAGAGCATAGTACATGTTCTTTTCCCAACCAAGGGCTCCAGATAAAATAAAGTGCCTGTTCCTCTCTGCCTCTGCCTGTAGTGCAATAAGCCGTCCGATATTGTATACAGTTCCGTTTATGGTCTCTTCTATCCGCTGCCGGTGATTTGTCTCAGGGACAAACCCCTGATCGCAGAGGTACTTTACAGCTTCAAGCCTTACAGTTACAGGCCCGCCCTCCATTAAATTACTCAGATACGGCGTAACCTGTGCAAGAGGCATCATACTCAGCAGCCGCATTATCATGAGGCTGACACTTTCCCTGTTATGAGGTCTGAAGGCAGAACCGATGATTTCACCATAAGTGTCAGGTCCGAAATGATGAAGAAGGTAAAATGCCTCTTTCTCTGTCTCAGGTATATAAAGAGCCAGCATCGCTTCTTCGCGCAGTTCTTTCATCCCGTAAAGTCCTGCTGCTGCAAGCCCTGTCCTTCTGATATCCGGATTTGTATCGTTGAGCAACCTGACTATTTCAGATGCCTGTGGAGCTTTTTTCACTGTAAGTATTGCCCGGGCAACAGCTGTCTTTTCGTTTATCCCCGGAAGCCTGAGCAATTCACTGTTCCTGACAGGGTCAGAATAGTACTTTTCAATATGGGCAATTACCCCGGCTGCCTCGTGCCTTACAATCTCGCTGAAACCCTGCCTTGAGACGATGGTTTTCAGAGCAGGGATAAGGGCAGGGTCAAATGTACGGCCTGCAACACGGACAACCTCTGAGGCATAACTGTCATCGGCACGGTTTACCAGGTAATCAAGCTTCCCGCATACAATATCCAGATAATGACTTGGAAAAAGCAACACGCTTCTGAAACCGCTGACGGCATCACCAGGTGGTATCTGATTTTCATAAGTCTCTGAAAATGTCTCCTGCCTCCGGATCCTGAGCGTTATGATATTCCTGAATTCAGCAGAAAGGATAATATCCAGTATGATCAGTACAAATGCAAATAACGGAATCAGCAGAACCAATCCCGATGAATTATATCCCCTAAATCTATTGATCAGAATTAAAAACACCATTAATAAAGCTATGGTTGTGATCGTCTTAATCCTGACGTTTTTGATCCGGCACCATCGCACACCTTCCTCTGCGTATAGCTGTAACATTGTTGCCAGTGCAGACAGGGTGTATACCAAAAAGAATGCGAAAAAGAAGATGGCAGCCAGAGAAGTAAATAATGCCGACAGCAACTCAAGTGTTTCCTTCCCGTTAAGATCATAATAAATGTATATCAGGGATGCCGGGACAGAAACAGTCAAAAGTGTCAGGGCTGAGATCAGCAATCTCCCGTTTAGCCGCATGTCTTTCAGCATAGGCAGATAAGAGCGGTTTCGGATTACCAGAGCAAGCCCGGTCGTGGCTGTTGCGATGGAAACTGCATAAAGAAACGGTGTCGTTTCAAAAAGTGACATATCAGCAATTACTACCAATAGGATTGCGCCAGTAATGACTGACAAAGCCAGAACCGACCATAATACCCATGGATAACCGGTTTTCATCTGCCGTTTAGTTTTGACCCGCTCCGGAATACATACAGACTCACTTTACAATATACTAACAATTAAATCTATAAAAAAGCTCCCCGGGCTCTTATGAGATCAGCGAGCTGACCCGTAAGCTTCTCCACGGTGGTGTTCTGACTTTCAGCGATAATGTCTGCCTGCTCATACCACCCCGATCTTTTGGCTAGCAGATCCTGCACTCTGGCCGCCAGGTCGGTCTCCCTGTTCTTCATCAGAAGCGGACGTACGGTCTTTGACTTTTCAAGTCTTGAAACCAGTACGTCAACAGGCAGTTTAAGGTAAAGGATCACGCCCGTTTCTTTCATTATGCCAATATTCTCCGCCGAGCATGGAGTTCCACCTCCGCAGGCGACCACTGTGCGTGATCTTGCCGAAGCTGTCATCAGAGCCTTTCTCTCAGCCTCCCTGAAATACTGTTCACCGCGGAGGGAGAACAGCTCTGCAACCGATAATCCATTTTGCTCTTCAATAAGCCTGTCGATGTCAATAAAACTCCATCGAAGAGACGATGCAATCTTCCTGCCGGTGGTGCTTTTACCACTGCCCATGAAACCTGTCAGATAGATATTCACGCTGATCTAAAGATCTAGTTTCATCTGCGCCGGATCTTCCGGAGGAGGCTCCTGCGATTCCGTGCTTTGTGATTGGGTCTCTCCGTTGTCAGGCTGAGGCGTAGCCTCACTTTTTACAACGGGTTCAAGCTCACGAATGTTTGACACACTGTAGTTCGACAGTCTCTTACCCTTGGCACGGAAACTCTTCACCCCGATAAAACCGGCCACCTCAATAATCTCGTTGCTGCGACCCTCATTCTTGCCGCCAAAGCTGATCTCGAGACGCGGATACTCGACCTCAGTCAGGCTGACGAGCTTTGATCCTTCGCTGTCAGCAATAAAGTACTGCAGCCTTTCTGACTCTTCAAAGACGAACCTCTTCACGTAATAGAGTTCCTGCCCTGCATCCCAGTAAACAGCTGAAAAGACTTTTGATTCCCTGAATTTCTCGATCAGGAGAAGGTCATCCTCAAAATGAAGTGAGAGATCTGTGCCTGATGTGCGGAAGCAGCCTCCTTTTGTCACAACAAGAAGTATTTCTTCTGAAGCGAACTCACCGAGGAATTTGCCCCTGCCATCGGCGTTAAGCCTCATCACGGCATCATCAAACCACAGCTTGCGGCCGCCCAGTGTCGATAGCCCCTTTTCTTTGAGAGTGATTTTATGGATAGGATTCTTTGTCAGAATGTTGCCCATCGAAGAGCGTCCCTTGATCGCCAACTCACCAAAATCAAACTCAAAGGTGAGTTTCTTCAGCCTGGCACGCGGCTTATGATAAACCTTGATAACTTCTGCTTCACCGTTGGGGTTGACGCTCAGGTAATGTATCCGGGTACCGTCCGTTCCCCGGCCCAGGTTGTATTCCTTGTCCCTGGTCAGGCCTGTGAGGGCACAACGCTTGATATACAATGCACCTTCGCGTCCGTCCTGATAAACAATATTGTAAATTGTACGACTGTCATTCCTCAGAAAAACCTGCACATATATCACATCCTTTCCCACAAACTGCTTATCAGCCACCTTCGTAATGAGATAGGTGCCGTCCTTTCTTATCACAATAATATCA
This sequence comes from uncultured Bacteroidales bacterium, assembly GCA_963828395.1. Taxonomy (GTDB): domain Bacteria; phylum Bacteroidota; class Bacteroidia; order Bacteroidales; family VadinHA17; genus SR-FBR-E99. Next base: position 467,306 of record CAWHED010000005.1, on the reverse strand, counting down.
TCGATGTCGGAGCAGTCACAAACAAACTCGTCTTTCCTGAGGCCGGTGCCGACAAAGCCCTCCTGGCGGTTGACATAAAGCTTGGAGTTGACAGCCACCACCTTCGATGCCTCAATGGTTTCAAAACTTCTTATCTCTGTATGGCGCTCTGAGTTTTTGCCATATTTCTTTTTTATCTGACGGTAGTAATTGATAGTGTATGGGATGATGTTACCCAGATGGTTAGCAACCTCATCAAGCTCCCCCTCAATTCCCCTGATATGTTCATCGGCCCGGGAAGAGTCAAACTTAGATATACGTTTGATCTTAATCTCGGTCAGTTTGATAATATCTTCACGTGTGATCTGGCGCCTGAAAAGTTTTTTGTAGGGTTTCAGCCCCTTATCTATTGCACTTATTACAGCTTCCCATGTCTCGCTCTCCTCAATATCGCGGTAGATCCTTTTCCCGATGAAGATCCTTTCGAGGGACGCAAAGTGCCATTCTTCATCGAGTTCAGTCTTGCGTATCTCAAGCTCCCGCTTTAAGAGCATGACCGACTGGTCAGTTGAATGCCTCAGGATATCACTTACCCCGACAAAAGCAGGTTTGTTTTCGCCGGTGATGATGCAGGCGTTGGGTGATATTGATAGTTCACAGTCAGTAAAAGCATACAGGGCATCAATTGTTTTATCAGGCGATATTCCGGACTGCAGCTGGATCACTATCTCTACGCCCCCTGAGGTGTTGTCGTCTATCTTTTTTACCTTGATCTTGCCCTTGTCATTGGCCCTGACAATTGATTCGATGAGTGAACCTGTTGTACGGCCAAAAGGTATCTCGGTTATGACAAGTCCTTTTTTATCAACCTTTTCAATCTTCGCCCTTACTTTGACAGCACCGCCCCTGATGCCGTCATTATACCTTGCCACATCTATCATGCCGCCTGTCGGGAAATCAGGATAAAGGACAAATGGTTTTCCCTGGAGATAGCTTATTGATGCATCAATGAGTTCATTGAAATTGTGCGGAAGTATTTTTGATGCCAGTCCCACGGCGATACCTTCGACACCCATCGCCAGGAGTAGAGGAAATTTCACCGGCAGGGTGACAGGCTCCTTGTTACGTCCGTCGTATGAGCTCATCCATTCTGTGGTCTTGCTGTTAAACGCCACCTCAAGAGCGAACTTTGAAAGACGTGCTTCAATGTAGCGGGGTGCAGCAGCGCCGTCACCAGTGAGAATATTTCCCCAGTTTCCCTGTGCATCCACCAGCAGATCTTTCTGCCCGAGCTGGACCAGCGCATCGCCAATGGAAGCATCACCGTGAGGATGAAACTGCATGGTGTGCCCTATAATGTTGGCCACTTTATTGAAGCGCCCGTCATCCATGCGTTTCATTGAATACAGAATCCTTCTCTGGACTGGCTTCAGACCATCAGAGATATGAGGCACGGCACGCTCGAGAATTACATACGACGCATAATCCAGGAACCAGTCCTGGTACATACCCGACAACGCTGTAACCGCATGAAGGGCAGCGGGGATATAACCGTTCTTTGTTTCTTTTAACTCACCACCGTTTCCGGTGAAGGTATCATCTTCGTGATCAATCTCTTTCATGTTCTGCAACAATCTCCTCTCACGCCTGCGTTGTTTCCGGCAACTCCTCCTCAACCCTCAGGTTGTCAATTATAAAGTCCTGACGCTCAGGAGTATTCTTACCCATGAAAAACTCAAGGAACTGAGTATAGGGGTCAGCCTTCTTCATGATTACCGGCTCAACCCGTATATCCTTCCCGATGAAACGTCCAAACTCATCAGGCGATATCTCACCCAACCCCTTAAATCGTGTAATCTCCGGTTCGGGTCCAAGATCCTTTATCGCCTTAAGTCTTTCACTATCACTGTAACAGTAGCGTGTTTCCTTTTTGTTTCGAACCCTGAATAGCGGGGTCTGCAGGATATAAACATGGCCTTTCCTGACAAGATCAGGGAAGAACTGCAAAAAGAATGTCAGAAGAAGCAGGCGTATGTGCATGCCGTCAACATCTGCGTCAGTGGCTACGACCACGTTGTTATAACGGAGGTCTTCCACGGACTCCTCAATATTCAGTGCAGCCTGCAGCAGGTTGAACTCCTCATTCTCATAAACAATCTTCTTCGTAAGGCCAAAACTGTTCAGCGGCTTGCCCCGCAGACTGAAGACAGCCTGCGTCTCCACATTACGCGATTTGGTTATCGAGCCGCTGGCTGAGTCTCCCTCAGTGATAAATATGGTGGAGTCAAGACGTCTGTCATCGTTTGAATTGTAATGAATGCGGCAGTCGCGGAGCTTGCGGTTATGAAGACTGACTTTCTTTGATCTTTCCCGGGCAAGCTTCTGGATGGAGCTGATGGCCTTGCGCTCCTTCTCTGATTCCTGTATCTTCCTCAGCAGTATTTGTGCTGTCTCGCTGTTCTTGTGAAGATAGTCATCGAGGTGCTTGTGAATGAATTCAACAATATAATACCGGACTGAGGGTCCTTCAGGCCCCATGTCCTTGGATCCGAGCTTTGTCTTTGTCTGAGATTCGAAGATAGGCTCTTCGATCTTGACTGAAATGGCAGCTATGATTGATGTACGTATATCAGCCGGGTCAAAATCCTTTTTGTAGAATTCTCTTATGGTCTTTACTATCCCTTCACGGAATGCCATGAGATGGGTGCCTCCCTGCGATGTATGCTGGCCGTTGACAAAACTGTAATAATCTTCACCGTACTGCAGTCCGTGCGTAATGGCAATCTCGATATCCTCACCCCTGAGGTGGATTATGGGGTAGAGGCCCTCACCGTTCATGTTGTCATTGAGAAGGTCTACGAGGCCGTTGCGTGAAATGATACGGTTGCCGTTAAAATTTATCACCATGCCTGCATTGAGGTAGGTGTAGTTTTTCAGCATGTTTTCAACATACTCAGTGATATAGTGGTAGTTGCCGAACATTACTTCATCGGGCGTAAAAATCACCTCAGTGCCATTATCCTCCTTTGATGCCTTCAGTGCTTCATCCCTGACCACATTGCCGGCATTGAACTCAATCTGCTTCACCTGTCCGTCACGTACCGACCGCAGGATAAACATTGAAGAGAGGGCATTGACGGCCTTGATACCCACTCCGTTAAGTCCAACCGATTTCTTGAATGCCTTTGAGTCGTACTTAGCCCCGGTGTTCATGCGTGATGAGACATCGAGGACCTTCCCAAGTGGTATGCCGCGGCCGAAATCACGTACCCTGACCTCCCTGCCATTGATGCTTACATCGATCTTACGGCCGAAACCCATCATATACTCATCCACCGCATTATCCATAACCTCCTTTAGCATGACATAAATGCCATCATCAAGGGATGAGCCGTCACCCAGCTTACCGATGTACATACCGGGCCTCAGCCTGATATGCTCCTTCCACTCAAGGGTTTTGATGTTGTCTTCTGTGTAGTTGCCGTCCATCAGCCCAAATTTTCGGCAAATATAAAGATTTAGGAGAGGCCTTTGCACCCGATTTATCAACAACGGCAGTGATTTTTTACCTTATAATAAGGCAGGAAGGGCGTCCGGAGTGGTTATTTTACTTTTACCGGCTCACTTCTGAGCTGTTCCATGGCACTTACCATCCGGGTCTGAACCATCGCTGCAAGCTCATCGGGATCACCGGTTTTGAAGTTCCCGGGAAAGATAGGGTCCAGTACCCTGATCCTTACTACACTTCGATTCCCGAAGAGGAACCCTTTTTTCGGCAATATATCACCGGTACCGTCTATCAGTACCGGGAGCAGGGGTTTGTCAGTCTTCACTGCGATCTGAAAGGCGCCTGCCTTGAACTTCCCTATTGCTCCTGTCAGTGACCGTGTACCTTCAGGAAAGATCACTATGGAAATGCCGTCATGCAGTGATTCCACACACTTCTCCATCATCCTCATAACACTTGCCTTGTTGCCCCTGACAAGTTCAATGTACTTCACCATCCTCATTTCCCATCCCACTATCGGGAGCTTGAACACCTCAATCTTTGATATCCATCTCAGCCTGTGATGAAGCATATTGAAGAAGACAATATCAAGCATCGACTGATGATTGGGGACGATTACATAAGCCTGGTTCTGGTCAATTTTCTCACGGCCGTCGACGACCACCTTCCAGAAGGGGCTCATCTTTGTAAGAACAATTCCCTGGATGACCATCCATCTGTTGTTCATCAGCCTTCGCTTATCAAAAGGGACTGATATCAGCCAAAGCAGCAGCGCCACGGGTAACGCAAGAGTGATGAATATGATGCTTGACAACCAGACCCATGCAGATTTTATTATTTCCATGATACAATGCGTTTATCTGTTTCTGCCACTGCAAGGGCCAGCCCTGTTCCGACAATCATTCCAAGCATGGCTCCTCCGATAACATCGCCTGGATAATGCACTCCGAGGTAAATCCTGGAATAAGATACCGATGCTGCCCAGATGAAGATACTCCATGTATACCATTTCTTCCCCAGGAGGGGGGCGGTATATGCTGCCAGGCCAAAGGAATTGGCAGCATGCCCTGAGACAAATCCATACATACCGCCGCAATGGCCTTTAACTATATGAACAAGACCCTCAAGCAAAGGCTCATGACAAGGCCTGAGACGTCCTATGAAGTTCTTCATCATTACTGAAACCTGATCAGTGATGACCACCAGCAACACTGTAAAGAGTAGGATCAGCCATATCCTTTTTTTATATTTAACTGCCAGGAGATAAATAATAAAAAGATAGAGCGGTATCCATACCATCCTGAGGCTGAGGGTCCACATTACCGTGTCAAGGAAGGGTGTATGCAGGGAGTTAAGGAAAAGGAATATGGTGCGGTCCAGCTCAACCATGATCAACTGTTTATTGCTCTCCAGAGGAGATCTTTGAGTGTGGAGATACCTGTTCCGTTTATCGATGAAATGAACAATACCGGGATGTTGTCCGGCAATCCGGGTCTCATTGCATCCTTGAGCTCATCATCAATAAGGTCACATTTGGAAATCGCCATAACCCTTGGTTTATCGAGCAGTTCGGGGTTGTATTTTCTGAGCTCTTCAACAAGAATCTGATATTCCTTGTTCACGTCACTGCTGTCAGCCGGGACCATGAAAAGTAGTACCGCATTCCGTTCAATATGCCTGAGGAACCTGGTACCAAGGCCTTTGCCCTCGGCGGCGCCTTCTATGATACCCGGGATATCTGCCATCACAAAAGATTTGTCATCACGGTAGCTTACAATGCCCAGGTTTGGGGTCAGGGTGGTGAAAGGATAGTTGTCTATTTTGGGGCGGGCGGCGCTTACCACCGAAAGCAAGGTCGACTTGCCGGCATTGGGAAACCCCACGAGGCCGACATCTGCAAGGACCTTCAGTTCCAGGATGAACCAGCTCTCTATGGACGGCTCGCCGGGCTGAGCGAAGCGCGGTGTCTGAAAGGTTGACGACTTGAAATGAGTGTTGCCCTGTCCTCCGCGGCCTCCCTTGACAAGTATCTTCTCTTCGCCGTCATGGGTTATTTCAAACAGGACATTTTCTGTCTCAGCGTCTTTTGCTATTGTTCCCAGGGGAACATTTATAATTACATCTTCTCCGTCGGCGCCCGTTTTATTATTAGATGAACCAACCCCACCGTGACCGGCGAAGATATGCTTTCTGAACTTGAGGTGCAGCAGGGTCCAGAGCTGTAAATCGCCTTTTAGGATGACGTCCCCGCCTCTCCCGCCATCGCCTCCGTCAGGTCCGCCCTTTGGTTGAAATTTCTCACGTCGCAGGTGTGTCGAGCCGGCACCGCCCTTGCCCGATCGTCCGAAAATTTTTACATAGTCAACGAAGTTTGTTTCTGCCATCAGTCAGATTATTGTTTCAATATGTGTGCAGAGTCTGGCGAAGATGTCATCGATAGAACCCACTCCGTCAACCATGCGTGAGACCCCTGCCTTGCGGCCGTAGTTTATTACCGGTTCGGTCTTTGCCTGATAAACGGCAATGCGATTGTTTATGACCGCTTCGTCAGCATCATCAGCCCTTCCTGATACCAAAGCTCTTTTCTTCATGCGGCCCATCAGCTCAAGGTCATCTACCTCGAGAACGAGCATCAGATCTATCTTCATGCCGCGCTCCTTCAGCATCTCCTGAAGCGCATCAGCCTGTTCAACTGTTCGCGGGAACCCGTCAAAGATAAAACCTGCCTTGCCTTCAGTGGTATCGATCTTTTGTGCTATCATGGCTATCACCACATCATCAGGCACCAGTTCACCGGAAGCCATGATAGCCGCCATCTTCCTCCCAAGGTCAGTACCGGCAGCAAGCTCGGCCCTGAGCATGTCTCCGGTAGAGAGATGAAGCAAGTTGTACTTTCCTGCAAGGGTTACCGACTGCGTTCCCTTCCCTGATCCGGGAGGGCCAAACATAAGAACATTGACCATTTCAGTACTATTTTATGATTTTGTAAATTGATTTCAGATTGCGGCCATAGCCGTCATAATCAAGTCCGTACCCGACAACAAAATTGTTTGGAATTTCAAACCCTATGTAATCAATGGGAATATCCCTGGTATAGGCCTCAGGCTTAAAGAGAAGCGTGCAGATTTTAACGTCACTGGCTTTTCGGAGTGTCAGTTCACCGATAATCCTTTCGAGGGTACTGCCTGTATCCACGATATCTTCGAGGACGACAACGGTCTTGCCCGAGATATCTTCGTTCCACCCTATCAGTTCCTTGATCTTCCCGGTGCTGCCTGTGCCTTCATAGGAAGCAAGTTTGATAAACGATATCTGTGCATTCAGTTTTATCTGCCTGAAGATGTCGGCAGCAAAAAGAAAGGAGCCGTTGAGTATGCCAAAGAAGAGCACATCACGACCTTGCAGGTCCTCGGAAATCTTTTCCGCCATGGCTGATATCCGGCTCTGTATCTCATCTTCGGTGATATATTCCGAAAACTCTCTGTCAAGGACTTTTATCTCATTCATGGTGCAGGTGGTTGAAGGTGCTAAATTACAAATTTATAGCGTATTTTTGCCTCTGCATCGACGTAACATTTAAAAAGAGCTTATGGATCCACTGGTTAGCATAATTATGGGAAGCACCTCCGACCTGAAGGTGATGGAGAAGGCAGCGGAGTTTCTTGACAGCATTGGTATACCCTTCGAGATGAACGCTCTCTCGGCACACCGCACTCCGGAAGCAGTTGAGAAGTTTGCACACGGTGCTGCCGCGCGGGGAATAAAAGTGATCATTGCCGGTGCAGGCATGGCCGCTCATCTGCCGGGCGTCATAGCCGCCATGACACCGGTGCCGGTTATAGGTGTGCCTGTAAAAGCCTCGCTCGACGGCATGGACTCACTGCTGGCCATCGTGCAGATGCCTCCCGGCATACCTGTTGCCACGGTGGCTATTGACGGCGCCCTCAACGCCGGCATCCTGGCAGCCCAGATGATCGCCACCGGTGACACGGCAATCATGGAGAAGCTGATTGCTTACAAGGAGAGCCTGAAGCAGAAGATAGTAAAGGCAAACGAAGAGCTGAGTACGGTGCAGTACAAATTCAAAACAAATTGACCTTAAGGCAGTAGGCAATAGGCAGTAGGCAGTAGTGATTATTTTTTAATGGGGCTTGAGGAGAGTTTATTCATTAAGCCGTTCAACATTTTACCAAGCTCGTCACATTCACTCAATTCGATGCTGATCTCATTTAGGTAACCAAGTTTTTCTGCAATCTCAAGCTGGGTAATCAATTCGTTAAGCGAACCTCTGGCAATTTGAAGAAATCTGACATACTCTAATGTATGCTGGCGTCCATAACCCTCTGCAATATTGGAAGGTATAGAAACAGCACATCTTCTGATTTGCAGCTTTAGTCCAAAAATCTCTTCTTTAGGAAATCCTTTTGTTCTCTCATATATCCGGATAACCATCTGAATACCTTTCTGCCATACAATTAACTCTCTAAAGCTTTTCATGATTAAATGTATTAATTCAACACTATTGCCTACTGCCTATTGCCCATTGCCTCTTAAAACCCAATTCGACATTGCACCTTTACCTCCTGCTTTATCTCCCTTACAAATTCCACCTTTGATGCAGTAATCGCATATTTAGCTCTCAGCTCCAGTTTTTCGGATGGTTTCCACGAGAGCATTACGAAAGTCCGGCTGCATTCACCGTACATTGCCGGAACACTGAATGAATGAAGGAGGTCGTTCTCCCAGGCATAGAGACGGCTGTCATATCCGCCACTGGAACATAATGCATAACGGAACCACAGCCTTAGCGGAATGGCATGAAAAGCATATGAGATATCCTGGCACAGCAGGAATCCTTTTTCTCCGGCAGGGGTGATATGGCTTGCGGAGACTCGTGTCGTGAGGCGTATGTTTTCAGCCGGAGTGCATGAGAAGGTAAATGCCAGCAGCCTTCTCCTTTTTGTCTCTGAGAATGAAATGCCGGATTTATTTTCCAGATCATACTCACGCGCCGAAGAAGTATACGTCAGCCTTAATGAAAGATCTTCCCGGGGAAGGTACTCGAACTTTATCTCTGTCCGGTTGCCATAGGCAGGAGACGAGGACCGGTACCGCGGCCATGGCACACGGTAATGATCAGCGCCGGCACTGACAAAGAGATGACGGGCAACCTCCAGATGCAATGAAGCAGCCAGACCTGTTTCGTTGGAGGCGGATGACGATGCACAGTAAGCCCCGGAATGAAATGAGTGATAGCCGGGGGAGAAATGCCGTCCAAGGATGTTAAAAGTAACCCTGTCGGATGGCCTGGCCCTTATGCCGCCTATGACAGCCCATGAGCCGGGATAGCTAACCGCATACTCTGAAAAAAACAGCAGGGGGCCTATCCCTGCCTTGAAATCAGCAGCCACGTTCAGCAATCGGTTACCGCTGAAAGCTTTGATATTCTCCGGCTTCATGGTATCAGGCTGAAACGGCAATGAAAACCAGGTCATGGATGACGTAAGTCCGCCTCTGACTTTATCTGTTCCGCAGGTAAGATGAAGACCTGTCATGGTTTCGGTAAGGCTGTTGCGTGCCTCGCGTGCCGATGGGCTGTCGTGTATACCTCCTTTAACCAGGTTGGTCACAGCCACAGCGTTGCTGTCATCGTCAAAGAGCAGGCGGGCGTCGATAAAATTTGATGAAGCGAAGAGCACAACGCCGCGTGTGATGCTTCCCAGCACACAGCCGACTCCTCTGAAAAACGTATTTTCCTCAGTGGAGGTGTACTGTGTGAGGGCGCTCCTGCCCGTCATGAACGAAGGTGAACTGAGCCACGATCCCTGCCACGAGCCGCTGTTAAACACAAGACCCTCACCAAACCGCAGCGAGTAATCGCCAATAATGATGCGATCAACAAACCCTCTGCCCCTGTACATGAGATGACCCGAGAGAAAATCCGGCCCTGCTGCACCGTCAAAGGTAAATGGTTCACCGGGATCATTCTCTGCTGTTACACCATAGCTGAGCCTCGGGCCTTCATGCCTGACCTTTACCAGTGATCTGACGCCCCTGGCAGTATTGTCTTCCGGGGCGATTCGGGTAGTAGCCGTCATGACTACAGAGGTGCTGCCTGATGGAAGACCATTCTTTCTGTATGAGGGCCCCAGTGTAATGTACGGTGCCATAAGCATAACAGTTTCACGGTCAAAAGCCGGGAGTAAGGCTAATTCGTACAATGAGACAATATCTCCTTTTCTGGTCACATAGTCTGCCAGTACCCTTACCTGGAACTCCGTAAGGAAAAAGAGCCGGGCTATCTCCTCCTCATCGCCGCTGTTGATGGCTGCCGGTCTCTCTTCAATCTCCGACAACCGCTCCATGAGAAAAGAGGCTTCGTATTCATCTGTCAGTGACATGATCCCGGCAACGGCTTCAGTAATTCCTGACGCCGCCTCCTGCGCTTGCGTTGAGGCAGTCGTAACAGCAAGTAAGAGAAGGAGGAGAGGTATGCTTCCTATTTTCCTCTTACGTTCCATATAAATGATACTGAGGATGTTATTCCTGTTACACTGTTTACCATAAATCCCACATCAGTCTGCAACGAGCCAAAGGCATAACCCATTCCGAAGGAAAAACATGATGGCGAACTCATATAACCGGTTCTCAGGGTCAGTCTGTCCAGTACATTCCAGCTAATTCCTCCCTGGACTGACAGCGGTTCGTCTGTGACCTTACCTGTCTCAATGACAATGGAAAGGCCTTCCGTATGCTTCCATTCCATGCCGGCATTTATTGATGACGGAAGGGTGTTGACCGGTGTCAGTGGGTTGAATAAATGCAGCCCGAAGGTCAGTGAAGATGACAGTACTATAGTCATTCCCGCCTCAAAAGTGAGATGCGACACATCCCTGTAATCGCCGGCGCTCTTTTCCGTGATATAGTCAACCTGTACCCCCAGTGAAACGCCCTTTGTCAGATTGACAGCACTGCCTATTCCTGTAAATACGCGATAATAGTCACCATTACCGTAGTGTGTTATTATGAGCCCCAGCGGTACCCCTTTGCCTGCCAGTATGGCGCTGACGGCTTTTGATGATAACGGTGTCATCATGAAGCGTGACTCGAGGGCTAAGGCAACGCTTGTACCTGGTCGTGACGTCAGAAGCGCCTGGTTATGAAAACAGCTCCAGTGCCCGGCCGATGCTGAAGAAGCGAAAGCGGTACCCATTTCAGCCGCTCCGTGAGGCACATAAAGAGGTTCACCGGCCCGTAAGACGGCTGCCGCTATAAAAAACACCAATAATACCGCATTCCACCGCAGCATTGTGAGACATAATTACACAATAAATTTACGACGGTTTATTCTTAATGTCAAGAGAATCTTTAAAAAAAAACAGTGGGCAATAGGCAATAGGCAGTAGGCAGTAGGCAATAGGCAGTAGGCAGTAGGCAATAGGCAGTAGGCAGTAGGCAGTAGGCAGTAGGCAGTAGGCAGTAGGCAAGGCAGTAGGCAGTAGGCAATAGCAGTAAAAAACAGTCAATGCCTAAATAACGTTGACTCTTTTTTGATTGATGTTTCTTCTTCTAACTATATTATGATTGACTGTTGATAACGTGAGATAACCCGAAGAGTATCCTCGTTATCAATGGTCTTTTTGAACTCCACTGGAGTTAATTTCCCTAATGCTTTATGTGGTTTGCCTGTATTATACATTAGCACCGCCTTGTCTAACAGCCTCTTAAGAGAACTCATATTGGTAGGCCCATATGGATAAAGATAGTTGTTTTTTATAATGCTATTAAGCCTTTCAGCATGGGAGTTCTCATAAACCTTCTCTTCGGTCATTGAGTTGACCATCTCAATGTCTTTGGTAAGTGATTTAAACTCTTTGCAATAGTACTGGCCACCACCATCTGAGTGCAGAATGGCCCCCTTTAAACTGGTCCTGCCTCGCTGGCTGACATACGCGGATGATCCTTGCGGATCTCATTGATCAGCGGGATCAACTGCTCCTGTTCTTCAAGCCTGTATCTCCGACGTTTGTACATCTGATAGGTTGACTGTTTACTAATGCCTACCACTTCAAACAGACTGCTTAATCTTTTTTTGTGCTCTTTCCGGTGGAAGTGGTACCAGGCGAGAGTTTGGAACTCAATTTTTTTTTAATGTCAACCCCGTACGTTTCCTCGGCGATCTCTATCATCTTGTCCTTGAACTCAAGCAGTAACTGCTTCTGTCCTACAATACGTTCGAGTTCCTTAATACGCTCTTCCAGAGCCTTGATCTTCTGGGTGTCGCTCTTAGCTTCAACCACAACCTTTAATTGTTTCTTTGCCATTACTGAGTATTTATAGATCCACTTATAGATTGAACTTCTGTTCACTTCATAGGTCCTGCAAATATCGGCAATGGACGTGATTCTTTTCTCTAATTCCCTGACTTTCGATCGCTTGAAGTCTTCACTGAAGTGCCTCAGCGTCCCGGGCTTCTTTTCCCAATCAAAATAACCTACATTTGTCATAGCGTTAACCGTTTTTTCGGTCAACGTATTTCAGGCACTGACAGACTACTGCCTACTGCCTATTGCCTATTGCCTATTGCCTATTGCCTATTGCCTACTGCCTATTGCCTATTGCCTATTGCCTATTGCCTGCTCTAAGCCTTGATATCCTTAATATTGAGCTGCACCGAGCTCTTGCCCCTGTATACATTTAGTTCTACTGAATATGCAATATCGACCACCCCCCCGCATTCCCTGAAGATTTCTATCGTGTCAGACTGCCCGAATGCAATGGCGCCTACCGGTTCCGCGTTCTGACGTGCAAAGCTCAGCTTGAGATGCGTGCCGTTATTACCGACAGGCTGGCATGACATGGTCTTTACCCTGCGTGATACAAACACCGGGGCCATATTCTCGGGGCCAAAGGGTTGGAATCGCTCAAGATACCGGTACATTTCAATCCCCACATCTTCAATAGGTATCTCAGCATCAATATTCACTGACGGCACAAGGTGCTCTTCCCTGATGGTATCGCTGACAAATTTTTCAAACCGTTCACGGAACGATTGCAGGTTTTCCTGCTTGAGGGTGAGTCCCGCGGCGAACATGTGGCCCCCGAAGCTCTCGAGCAGGTCTGAGCATGACTCGATAGCCTGGTAAAGGTCATAGCCGGGCACACTGCGTGCCGATCCTGTGGCAAAACCATCCTTTGATTCGGTCAGTATAACTGTCGGGCGGTAATAGGTCTCTATCAGCCTTGAAGCGACGATGCCAATTACACCCTTGTGCCATCCCTGATGGAACAGCACGGTGGTGCGGGCGTTACTCATACGGTTGTCTTCACTGACCATACGGCGGGCCTCTGAGGTTATCTCGTTGTCCTTCTTTCTCCTGTCATCATTACTGTGGTCAATGTCATCACAGATGGCAACGGCCAGATCCGAATCCTGTGATACCAGCAGCTCCACTGCCTTGCTTCCTGACTCCATGCGCCCGGCAGCGTTGATGCGCGGTCCTATGCGAAAGACAATATCTTCCACAGCCAGCGGCATTCGTATCTTTGCCTTCTCGATGATCTTCTGGAACCCCAGGCGCGGCGCTTCATTCAGTTGTTTAAGCCCGAAATAGGCAAGTATCCTGTTTTCTCCGGTCATCGGCACAATGTCAGAGCCTATGCTGACAGCTACCAGATCAAGGTATGGTATGATCTTTTCAAAGGGTATCTTCTGCAGCTGGCAGTAAGCCTGTATAAGTTTAAATCCAACACCGCAGCCCGACAGCTCCTTATATGGATAATTACATCCCGGCTGCTTGGGGTCAAGCACTGCTGTTGCATCAGGAATCTCGTCTCCCGGCAGGTGATGGTCACAGATGATAATATCAATGCCTTTCGAGCGTGCATACTTCACCTTTTCCACTGCTTTTATTCCGCAGTCGAGTGCCACAATTAGGCGGCAGTTAGTCTCTGCAGCATAATCGATGCCCTTCAGCGAAAGGCCATAGCCCTCATGGTATCTGTCAGGTATGTAATAATCGAGGCTTGTATGCCTCTCACGGAGGAATGCATACATCATGGCAACAGAAGTAGTGCCGTCAACATCATAGTCGCCGTAAACAAGTATCTTTTCATTGCGTGATATTGCCGTGGAAATCCGGTCGACAGCCCTGTTCATGTCTCTCATCAGGAAAGGGTCATGCAGGGTTTTCAGTGATGGGTTAAAGAAATCTTCAGCCTGTTTTCTTATCGTGATGCCACGCTGCACCATGAGATTGGCAATAGCGGCAGGCACCGCCATCTCTGTCGCCAGGGTCGTGACAACAAACTCGTCGCCCCCTTCTCTCAAGAGCCACTTTTTTTCCATTATATTTTATTTTAGTAATATTCATATCCGAAGACCTCCCTCATTGTGTTACTCAGGATCTCTTTAACATCAATCATACTCACGCTCCTGCCTGTTTCCTTTTCAATGCTCGTCACACCCTTATCGGTGAAGCCGCAGGGGTTTATATGATTAAAATAAGAGAGGTCGGTGCTGACGTTGAGAGCGAGGCCATGCATTGTAACATACCTTGACGCTCTGACGCCTATGGCACAAATCTTCCTGGCGCGGGCGCTGCCGGGTTCAATCCATACGCCGGTGGCTCCTTCAAGTCGCCCGCCTGCGATGCCGAACCTGGAGATACACATGATAACTGCCTCTTCCAGCATATGTATGTACTCCTTCAAGCCCAGCTTCATGACTTCCAGGTCAAAGATCGGGTATCCGACCAGCTGACCAGGGCCATGATATGTTATGTCTCCACCCCTGTCAATATGGTAAAATGACGCATCACGTGCCTGAAGCTGTATATAATCCAGCAGCAGGTTCTGTTCTGATCCGCTCTTGCCGAGGGTATAAACATGATTATGTTCAACAAAGATGAGGCGGTCAGGGGTTCTCTTTCCGTCGCCGTTAACTCCGCCCTTCTCTCTGACCTTCGCGTTGAAGAACCGTTCCTGATATTCCCAGGTCTCCTTGTAGTCCCTGAAACCTAGATCATCATAAATGACTTTTGCATGGGGCATGGGGCATGGGGCATAGGGTACTAAATCCGCCTCCTTGCTCCCTGCTCCATGCTCTTTGCTATTTTCTCCTTGCTCCTTGCTCCCTGCTCTATGCTCCTTGCTATTTTCTCCTTGCTCCTTGCTCCCTGCTCCATGCTCTTTGCCAACATGTTTTTCAGCATGGAACGAGCTGCGCACAAGAGGACTGCTCTCAACAAACTTAAATCCGATCTCCAACCCTTTCTTCCTGTAATCATCAAACTTCTCAGGGGTAATATATTCTGCCACACTTATGTGACTAAGTGTGGGTGCCAGGTATTGTCCAATCGTCACAATACTGCAACCGGTTGCATGCAGGTCATGCAGGGCTTCAATCACCTCCTCTTCACTCTCTCCCAGCCCAAGCATTATTCCAGACTTGGTTATGATGCCTCCAGAGGCTACATGTCTCAGGACGCTGAGGCTCACCTCATATTTTGCCACGGACCTTATCAGCGGTGTCAGCCGTCTGACGGTTTCAATGTTATGTGAAATGACATCCGGTCCTGCATCAATCAACATGTCAATATCTGCAATGTTGCCACGGAAGTCCGGTATCAGTGTCTCTATGGTCAGTTCCGGATTGACTTCCCGGATCCTGCGGATGGTATCCGCCCAGTGCTTTGCTCCTCCATCAGGCAGGTCATCACGGTCAACTGATGTTATGACACAGTGTCTCAGACCCATTGTCTTCACTGCCTGTGCCACTCTCTCCTGTTCGCCTTCGTCAGGCGGAAGTGGTCTGCCGCTGACGGTTCCGCAGAATTTGCATGAGCGGGTGCATATATCTCCGAGGATCATCAGGGTGGCAGTGCCGGCATTCCAGCACTCCCCGATGTTGGGGCATTTGCCGCTGGTGCAGATCGTATGAAGGTGATTATCCTCAACCAGGTGTTTCACCATGGTGTAACTCTCCCCGCTTGCCCGCTGCATCCTAAGCCATGATGGCAATCTCCTGCTACCTGACATACCCTTTTCCGCCGTGTATTAAAATAACAGGCAAAGGTAAGGAATAATAGGGCAGAAGACAAAAGACAAAAGACAAAAGCAAAAGGTGAATGGCAAACGTCGAAAGTTGAAAGTCGAAAAACAAAAGTCATAAGGACAATGTAAAAGACAATTAGAGGACAGGTACAGACAACTGAAAACATTATCTTTGGAGAGGCAGTAAAAAAATCAAATAGTGTCAGTATTTCTTAATGAGGCCTCAGGGAAAATAATAGAGGAGACAGCTGAGGTGGCAGGCTTTCTCTGGCAGCGGGGCTGGGCTGAACGCAATGCCGGAAATATCTCGGTAATGCTATCGGCTGAGGATCTTGCCGAATCTTACTCATCACAGAATGAACCCCTTACACCGCTTACAAATCGCTTTCAGGAAATCGGGGGTAATCTCCTCCTTGTCACGGGCAAGAACACCAGGATGCGTGACGTGGCTGTCAGACCGATGGAAAATATGCTTATCATCAGAATGAACGATGATGGCACCGGATATTATATTCTATCACCTGACTCCGGAACATCGTTATGTCCGACCAGTGAGTTGTCAGCGCACCTGGAGATCCATTGTATGATTGCCCGGAGCAAGACCCGGCAGCGTGTGGTGATACACACTCACGCCACCGAACTCATAGCCCTTACTCATATCAAAGAACTGTGCAATGAACATCAGCTGAACAAGGTACTCTGGGGGATGCACCCCGAAGCAAAAGTGTTTGTGCCTGCGGGAGCAGGATTTGTTCCGTATATTTTGCCAGGAACAACATCCATCGGTGAAGCAACTGTCAGGGTCCTTGAAAAGCATGAAATTGCACTCTGGGAAAAGCATGGGGTCTTTGCCATAGGAAGGACACCTTCTGAAACCTTTGACCTGATAGATATAATGACAAAATCTGCTTCGGTATACTTCTTATGCCGTGCGGCCGGGATTGAGCCCGAAGGGCTTACAGACAGTCAGTTGGATGAACTTGGGAAATTAAAATTCTGATAAAATGGAAACTGTTTATTTGAATGGACAATATGTACCCCGCGAACAGGCGATGATCAGTCCTGACGACCGCGGCTTTCTCTTTGGCGACAGTGTGTATGAAGTAGTGAGATGGTACGGCGGGTACTTCTTCGATATGGAGGGCCACATGAACCGTCTTCGCCGCAGCCTTAATGAGACCCGGATCGCCTTTAAGGATGTTGACGGTTTGCCTGAAATTGCAGAGAAACTGATGCATGAAAATAATCTTGGCGACGGATGCGCGCTTGTATATATACAGGTTACCAGGGGAGCATCACCGCGTAACCACGCTTTTCCTGATCCCCCTATACCGCCCACCGTCTACATCACAGTCCGCAGGCAAAGCATGGATACGCTGCTCTGGGAGAGAGGAATAGCCATTTCTCCCACTCCCGACCCGCGGTGGAACCGTTGCGATATAAAGTCAACAGCTCTCCTGGCCAATATATTGCCGTACCAGGAAGCACATGACAACGGTTTTGCAGAAGTATGTTTTATCCGAGACGGTTTTGTGACCGAGGGTGCACATTCAAACATTTTCTTTGTAAGAGGCGACACTGTTTTTACGCATCCGGAGTCAAACAAAATCCTTTCAGGCATTACACGTAAAAACGTTATTTCTATAGCGGCAGAGAACGGCATAGGGCTTATTCAGGAAGCTGTCGCTGCAGATATGATTCCGTATATGCAGGAGGCCTTCATCACCAACACTTCAGGTGAAGTCGTTCCGGTCATCCGGATCGGTGATCAGACAATCGGTAACGGTACACCGGGAGATATCACAAAGAAGCTTCAGAGGCTCTTCAGGGAAAAGGTGCTGGCCTATGGTGTTGAGCAAGGAGCGCAGGGCTAAATCATTTGCCGTCCCCCATGCTCCATGCCCCATGCCCTCATGCTCCATGCCATGCTTTTTAATATATTTGCACAAATTTTAAACCAGTATGACCACACCCCACCTCAGCGAACAGGAACAGGTTCGCAGACAATCGCTTGAAGATATAAGAAAGCTTGGTATCGATCCCTATCCGGCCGCAATGTATCCGGTAAATATCACAGCCACTGAGATACTTGCCAACTTCAAAGATGAAGAGAACAATTATCCGGATGTATGCCTGGCGGGTCGTCTCATGTCGCGCCGCATAATGGGAAATGCATCTTTTGCAGAACTGATGGATTCTTCAGGCCGTATACAGATATATGTGCGCCGTGATGACCTCTGCTCCGGAGAAGATAAGACGCTTTACAATACGCTCTTCAAAAAGCTGCTTGATATTGGTGATATCATTGGGATAAAAGGATTTGTTTTCAGGACACAGATGGGAGAGATAACGGTGCACGTGAAGGAACTGACCCTTCTGAGCAAGTCCCTCCGGCCCCTTCCCATAGTAAAAGAGAAGGATGGCGTTGTGTATGACGCCGTTACTGATCCTGAGATGCGTTACCGCCAGCGTTACGTTGACCTTATTATCAATCCTGATGTCCGCGAGACCTTCCGTAAACGCACACAGATTGTCAGGTCTATGCGGGAGCTCTTTGATGCACACGGATTTCTTGAGGTAGAGACGCCGGTACTGCAACCTATCCCCGGCGGCGCTGCGGCACGACCTTTCAAAACTCATCATAACGCACTTGATATACCCCTTTACCTGCGCATAGCCAATGAGCTCTATCTGAAGAGGCTGATAGTGGGAGGATATGACGGCGTTTATGAGTTCTCAAAAGATTTCCGCAATGAGGGAATGGACCGTACCCATAATCCCGAGTTCACGGTGATGGAGATCTATGTCGCTTATAAAGACTATAACTGGATGATGAAGTTCACCGAGGAGATAATGGAAAAGGTGGCGATGGATCTTTTTGCAACCACTAAAGTCCCCCTTGGCGATAATGTAATTGACTATTCTGCACCTTACAGGCGCATATCGATGACGGATGCCATAAAGGAATATGCCGGTATTGACATCACAGGAATGAGTGAGGATGACCTGCGAAAAGAATGTGACAGGCTCGGCATAGGCCACTCGCCCTCAATGGGAAAGGGTAAGCTGATTGATCTGATCTTCGGGGAGAAGTGCGAACATAACTTCGTGCAGCCAACATTTATCATCGATTACCCGCAGGAGACATCACCCCTTACCAAGAAGCACAGAAGCAAGGATGGACTCACCGAGAGGTTTGAGCTGATGGTGAACGGGAAGGAGTTAGCCAACGCCTACTCTGAGCTGAATGATCCCATCGATCAGCTGGAGCGGTTCCAGGAGCAGCTTCGTCTCTCAGAAAAAGGTGATGATGAGGCGATGTTCATCGATATGGATTTTGTACGAGCGCTTGAATATGGTATGCCTCCCACATCAGGGATGGGCATCGGCATTGACAGGCTGGCCATGTTCATGACCAACCAGCCTTCTATACAGGATGTGTTGTTCTTTCCGCAAATGAAACCTGAGGTATAGGCAGGAGGCAGTAGAGGACCGAGCGTTAATAAAAAGCCCGGTGGGCTTTTTTAGCGAGGAGACAGACTGCAGGGGAGGAAATATAGGTATCAGACAATGGGCAATCATAGAGAAAAGGAACTTGGCCGGTTGATGAAGCCGTTGAGCTCTCCGGGTAAAATCCAGGAGTATCTGGATTCTATTCCTTACAACACAACCAAACGGACCCTTTCACCTTTGCTTGTGCTGAGAGAACGTATGGCGCACTGCATGGACGGCGGGATGTTTGCAGCATCAGCCCTGAGACGGCTGGGATACCCCCCGCTGATCGTTGACCTGACAGCAGAGAACGATGATGACCATATTATCGCCGTCTTCCGTGAAGGAAACTGCTGGGGCGCCATAGCCAAATCAAACACCACGGTGCTCCGCTTCCGCGAACCGGTGTACAGATCTTTGCGCGAGCTGGCGATGTCATATTTCGAAGTGTATTACAACCTTAATTCACAGAAGACTCTCAGGGGCTATTCAAGAGCGATGGATCTGTCGCGGTTTGACGACCGTAACTGGGAAACGACCGGTGAGGACCTGGAGTTTATCGGAGATTATACATTTAAGGTAAGGCACTATCCCCTGCTGACTAAAAAGCAGATCGGGTCTCTTAACAAGGTACCTGAATATCTCTATGACGCAGGTTTTGCGGGTGCAGATATGGATGGTCTCTTCAAGCCCAGGTAGTCAGGATAGTCCTTCGAGTCTTCAAGGTTTGTAAAGTCCTTAAGGTCCGAAAAGTCAAAAGTCTTTAAAGTCAAAAGTCCTTAAAGTCAAAAGTCTTAAAGTCAAAAGTCCTTAAAGTCAAAAGTATTGCAGAAAAAAAATCCCCTCGGTGGAGGGGATCATTTCAATCAGAGATTAAATTTTTTCACGAAATCGTCTATCACCTCTTCAAGGTTAGGGTTGCCGATCTCCTGAAGGTCATACCATACCCTGGTGTTCGGTTTCTTTATCTTGATTATACGGTTCAGATCGATCGGTGTACCTATGACCACTGAATCACAGTCGGTATTGTTTATAGTTGTCTCAAGGTCCTTCAGCTGTTGCTCGCCGTAACCCATTGCCGGCAGAAGGGTGCCGATATTGGGGTATTTCTCGAAGGTCTCTGTGAGCCTGCCTACAGTGAAAGGTCTCGGGTCAACCAGCTCAGCAGCACCAAACTTCCGTGCAGCAACTACTCCGGCACCAATCTTCATCTCACCATGGGTAAGAGTGGGGCCATCCTCAACAACCAGCACGCGTTTGCCTTTTATTACGGACGGATCATCCACTTTGATAGGTGAGGCTGCATCAATGACGATAGCTCCCGGAGCGACTTTTTCAATACTCTCGCGGACGGTCTGTATGTCTTCAGGTGCTGCGCTGTCCATCTTGTTGATCACAACCACGTCAGCGAGACGCAGGGTTACCTCGCCCGGATAATACCTCAGCTCGTGCCCTGCACGGTGAGGATCAGTCACTGTGATCATCAGGTCAGGGTTATAGAACGGGAAATCATTGTTCCCGCCGTCCCACAGTACTACATCACATCCTGACGGATCATTCTCCGCAGCCCTCAGAATAGCTTCATAATCAACCCCGGCATAAATGACATTGCCGCGTATTACGTGGGGTTCATATTCTTCCATCTCCTCGACAGTGCATTTGTGCTTCTCAAGATCGGAGACAACGGCAAAACGCTGAACCTTCTGTTCGACAAGGTTGCCGTAAGGCATCGGGTGGCGTACTGCCACGACCTTGAGACCCTTTTTCATCAGCAGTTCAATGACCCTTCTCGATGTCTGGCTCTTGCCGCATCCTGTGCGGATAGCTCCGACAGCAATGACCGGTTTGGTGCTTTTCACCATGGTCTCTCTCCATCCGAGAAGAATGAAATTGGCTCCTGCGGCATTGACAATGGCACTCACCGCCATCACCCTCTGGTAAGGTACATCACTGTAAGCGAAGACACAATCAACAACCTTAAGATCTTTAATCAGCTTCGGCAGATCATTCTCTGTATAGATCGGGATGCCTGAAGGATAAAGCTTGCCTGCGAGTTCGGCAGGATATTTTCTGCCGTCGATATCAGGTATCTGGGCAGCCGTGAAAGCTACAACGTTGTAAAGCTCATTATCACGGAAGTAAGTATTGAAGTTGTGGAAATCCCTGCCAGCAGCTCCAATAATGATCACATTCCTTTTTAACATAAAACCTCCTGGTTAAATTATTGTTAATTATTAAATATTGTCGGTCAATGAGGGCATCAGTGTTCGGCAAATTTATAATTTGTAACTGAATTTAGATGTGATATAAATCAGTATAATTCTTTCTTTCTATTTCGCATAATATTTTGATAATATGTAAGTTAATAAATGTAAGGGGTTTTGTTGAATAAATTTCTCTTAATATTTTAAACCTCAGCTTATTGACAGAATCTTTATTGTAACTTTTCCGGATGAATGTCCTTGCCCATATATACCTCTCAGGTGACTCGGATAATATAATTATTGGGAACTATATCGGCGACTTTGTTAAAGGACGTGATTATCTGAAATATCCTGAAAGCATCCGTAAGGGCATCATCCTTCACCGTCACATCGACGACTTCACAGACAGGCATCCCGTGGTACACCGCAGTAAGCTTCATTTCACCGGCAAGTACCGGAAATATGCAGGTGTGATCGTTGACATCATCTATGATCATTATCTCACCAGGGAGTGGGATCTTTATTCAAGGCGGCCTCTTGAGAGTGTGACATATAACTTCTACAGGGCCATGGTAAATAACTTCGAGATATTGCCTGAGAACGTCCGTGAGAAGATGCCCTTCTTTATCATTGACAACTGGCTTGAGACCTATCAAACCAGGTCGGGTATAAGAAGGGTTCTTAAAACACTTAGTTCTGTGACTTCATTGCCCAAAGAGACAAGATGGGCAATGAAGGTCTGGAAGAAACAATACTATCCAATTGAAGAGGACTTTATGGAGTTCTTTCCTCAGCTTATAAACTATGTCGAAACGGAATTCGGGATAGTATTGTCCCCGGGCATCAGTATGCCGTTCTGATCATCCGAGGTATTCAGTTCTTCCAGCATCAAGCCTGATAAAGACGAACAGGAGCAGGGTAAATCCCCATAAGGAGCTTCCGCCGTAGCTAAAGAAAGGCAGTGGGATGCCTATTACGGGCATGACTCCGATCGTCATTCCTATGTTAACGAAAAAGTGGACCAGGAACAGTGCAAAAACGCTGTATCCGTAAGCGCGGATAAACGGTGTCCGCTGTCTCTCAGCCAGTATCAACAGCCTCAGCAATAACCAGACAAACAATCCGATAACAAGGGCTGATCCCAGGAAGCCCCATTCTTCTCCCACGGTACAGAAGATGAAATCAGTACTTTGTTCCGGCACAAATTTGAACTTTGTCTGTGTGCCGTTCAGGTAACCCTTACCAGAAAAGCCTCCTGACCCGATGGAAATCAACGACTGGTTCAGGTTATAGCCTTCCCCGTAAGGGTCAGAATCCAATCCCATCATAATATTGATTCGGTCCTGCTGATGCGGTTTGAGTATTTCGTGGAAAGCATAGTCTACCGTAAAAAGATAGAGCATACCGCAGAGGAGAAAGGCATAAATGATAGCAGGATTTTTCAGTTTATGCCGGTAGGTATACCATCCGTAGACCGCTCCTGCCATCACAATGGCCATAACAATAATAATATCCGTTCCGACGTCAAGGAGATAGCGTCCAAGCAGGAATGAGACACCGCCAGTGACAGCCATCACCATTATCGCCTTCAGGGTGGTCGGTAATCCTGAAATAACTAAGAGTATTATGAATGACACCACTATAATTCCGAGTGCCACCGCGACATTTCCGAGGATGAGGGTCAGAAAAAACAGTACCACAGCCAGAATAGCCGAAATAAATACGTAAAGGCTCATCCCTTCACGGAAGAGAACGATGAAGAAGGCAAAATATGTGACGACAGACCCCATGTCAGGCTGGAGGGCAATAAGAACAACAGGACCCATTATGATTGCAGTAGCCGGCGCCATGACCTTGAATCCGCTGGCTTGTCTTCGTGCATTGAGAAATGATGCAAGGGCAAGTCCAGTACCAAACTTGGCAAACTCTGAAGGCTGGATACTGAAAGCCCCTATCTCAAACCAGGCTCTGGCGCCATTTATCTCTTTGCCTATAATCAGAACAAGAAGAAGGAGCAGGATAAAAAAACCATAGATGAACCAGGCAAAAAAGAAGTACAGTTTGTTATCGGTAACAATTACAAATACTGCAAGAACCACAGCAGCTATGATCCAGAGAAGCTGTTTACCATATCGTTGTGACAGGTCAAATATGCTTGTATGATTCTCATTGTAAACAGCGGCATAAATATTCAGCCACCCCATGATCATCATCACAGCCCACAGCATCACGGTAACCCAGTCGAGCCTGCTCAGTATATTGCTATTCTTTTGCATCGGGCTTGATTACAAGTTTAAGAACATAGTCCTCAAGATATTTTCTCTTTATATTGTTGGTAAGGTATTTTTCGATCAACAGGCTGGCAATAGGGGCGGCAAAGGTGGAGCCGAAACCAGCGTTCTCGACGTAAACGGCAATTGCAATCTGAGGGTTATCTTTCGGCGCAAAGGCGACGAATATTGAGTGGTCCTTGCCATGGGGGTTTTGCGCGGTACCGGTTTTTCCGCAGATAATTATACTGTCGAGTTTGGCACCCCGGGCTGTGGAACCGGGGCCTCCGTTGACAGCACCTTCCATACCCTCAACTATCGGTTCGAAGTTCTCCGGAGAGATGCCGGTAATATATTTCTGTGTGTAGAGCGATGCCGGAGTCCCGTCAATTCCTATTTTTTTTATCACGTGAGGTATATAAAATGACCCTCTGTTTGCAATAACGGCAGCCATATTGGCCATCTGCAGCGGGGTAGCGCCAATCTCCCCCTGCCCTATTGCCAGTGAAATGACTGTCAGCGCTTTCCATCTGTCTTTGCCGTAATACCTGTCATAGTAAGAACGTGCCGGGATAAACCCTGAGAGTTCATTGGGAAGATCAATGCCGAGCTTGTTGCCAAAGCCACAAGCGACAAGATAATCTCTCCAGTGATCAAACGATTCTCCAACGGATGTATATTTCGGATTCTCCAGGGTGCGCCTGAAGGCATTGCAGAACCATGCGTTGCATGACATACTGACTGCATGGGGAAGGTCATTAGGCGAGCTGTGTGTATGACATCCCACCGTGATCGGACCGGCATGGTATCCGTTGCTGCACCCGAACAATGTTGAAGAAGCTATTACACCCTCCTGCAACCCGATAAGGCCATTCATTATCTTGAAGGTAGACCCCGGCGGGTATGATGCCATCAGCGCCCTGTCAAAGAGAGGTTTGATGGTGTCAGCCTGCAGCCGTGCGAAATTGTCAGATCTGATCCTGCCTACAAGCAGGGCGGGATCATAGGAAGGTGACGATACCAGGGCAAGTATCTCGCCTGTGGAAGGCTCGATAGCTACAATTGATCCGGTCTTGTTTACCATAAGTTTTTCACCGTACTCCTGCAGTTCAAGATCGATAGTGGACCAGAGATTAGTACCCGGTATTGCCGTAGTATCAAACCTGCCGTCAGCATACGAACCCTTGACGTTATTATGCACATCAACAAGAAGTATATTAACCCCCTTCCTTCCCCTCAGTTGTTCCTCATATGTCTTTTCAATCCCGCTGGTGCCGATATAATCACCTGACCTGTAGTACTTGTTCCTGGCAATCAGCTTGTCGTCAACTTCACCGACATAACCCAGAAGGTGTGCCCCCACCGGAGCCGTATATTTCCTCAGAGTCCTGGCCTGTACATAAAACCCCGGAAATTTATAGAGTTCTTCCTGGAGGGTACCGTAGGTCTCTGACGAGATCATCTTCATGAACACCGACGGTGCACGCCGTGAGTACTTCACTGCGGCCTTCATCCTGCCCCTGAAATCTTCAATAGAAATTCCAAGTATACTGTTGAACCTTGTTGTGTCAAATGCACTTGTCTGAATTGGTATAACAAGAAGATCATAAGCAGCCTGATTATATACAATCAGGTCTCCGTTCCGGTCATATATCAGTCCGCGTGCAGGGTACTGGGTGATAGAACGGAGTGCATTATTTGCTGCAGAGACGCGGTAGGTCTTATCCACGATCTGAATATAGAAGAGTCTGATGATCAGAATGGTAGCTGCAACCACAACCAGGGCCATCAGGATATATTTCCTGTTTGCATATCGGTCTTTCATGACTGCCCGGTCATCTTCGTGCTCTGATGATATCGAAAAGAATAATAAAGAATGTCGTTACCATTGTGCTGAGTAACACCCGTAATATGGTATGAAAGAAGTTCGTGAAGCTGAAGACCTCCACAAAAAAGAGCGTGAAATGATGTATAAACACCACGGTCACGGTGTAAATAAAGAACCAGCGCAGGCCGCTGTTGTGAGAGGAGGGTGATGTCTCCGGTTCGGAAGCCTCTGAAGTGATGTTGAGTGACAGTACCCACGGCCGTGCGAAACCTGCCATGACAGTAGCAAATGCATGCACTCCCATTGTGCCGGCAAAAATGTCAATGACAATTCCTGTCACAAAAGAGAGGAGGAGAAGTATCCATGTGGGAATAGCCATCGGCAGGATCAGGATGAACATCACATATACATACGGGTTTACGAAACCGCTGAACTGTATATTATTGAATATCAGGAGCTGCAGTACGATGAGCACAACGAATGCAATTATATACGGGAACCTCCTATTCATTTATAACCTCCTTTTCAAGAGTTTCCCTCTCATTCCTGGTGAGGTTACCGATTAGGTACACATCGGTCAGTTTCTTGAAATCAGCCGAGAGCAGGACCTTCAGGGTCACAAAGTCGCCACCCCTTTTCTGATCGCCGGTAAGAGTGCCTATCATAAGTCCCTGTGGATAGATCGCCGAATAGCCGCTTGTCACAATTGTATCTCCCTCTGTAACAGCCACATGATGAGGTATTTCCGATAACTGTGCATACCGGTGGTTTCTGCCGTCCCAGGCCAGTGAGCCAAAATAATCATTTCGCGCAATGCTGGCACTGACCTTGAAGCCAGTGTTAAGCAGTGACATGGCGACTGAGTAATTGCGTGATACCCCCACAACTACCCCAACTACTCCTGTGGATGAGGCTACGCCCATACCCGTTGTTACGCCATGACGGGTACCCTTATCAAGAGTGATGAAATTCTTCTGCTTGTTGACTGAATTATTTATCACCCTTGCATTCAGGTAGTTGTATCTTATTCCTAAAAGGGTATCATTTATTGAATTAAACCCGGTCTGCGGCACTGCTGCCAGATTCTCGATACGGCGTCTGAGCATCAGGTTCTCCGTGACAAGCTCCTCATTAACCTGCCGGAGATTGAAATACGAATGGGCCTTTTCTATCCTCCTGGCCACGGAGCCGGTAATACTGCGGGCTGCACGGAATGCAACCGACTGGTGGTAATCATGAGAAGATGAAATCATGACCAGAGCCACTGCTTCCAGTATGAAAAATATAATCAGGTTTTTATACCTGAGCAGGAAGTTCAGCAGGCTTCTCATTCATGCAATGGCTTACCTCATCAGGAAAGGATACTTTTCAACATTCTTAAGTGCCACACCTGTGCCTCTGACAACAGCGTGAAGCGGATCTTCAGAAACTCTGAACGGAATGTTTATCTTATCTGTCAGGCGTTTGTCGAGGCCTCTCAGCAGAGCCCCGCCACCGGCAAGGAACACTCCCCTGTTTACAATATCAGCATACAGTTCAGGAGGTGTCTGCTCAAGGACCTGGAGCACCGAAGCCTCAATTTTTGTCAGTGACTTGTCAAGGCAATAGGCAATCTCCTGATATGATACCGGTATCTCGATGGGCAGTGAAGTCATAAGGTTAGGTCCGCGTACCACAAAATCCGCAGGCGGGTTATCGATATCAGGGAGCGCAGCTCCAACGGCTATCTTAATATCCTCAGCCGTTTTTTCACCTATCTTAATATTATGCTGATGTCTCATATATGCCTGTATATCAGAGGTAAAGCCGTCACCGGCGACACGTATGGACCTGTTGCAGACAATACCTCCGAGGGCGATGACGGCGATCTCAGTTGTTCCTCCTCCGATATCCACCACCATGCATCCTTCCGGTGCCTCAACATCCAGGCCTATTCCAATAGCGGCGGCCATGGGTTCATAAATAAGATAGACATCTCTTCCGCCTGCATGCTCCGACGAGTCACGTACTGCCCTTATCTCAACCTCTGTACTGCCACATGGAATGCCAACTACCATCTTCAGCGACGGGGAGAAAAATCTGGGGCCGGTGTTGATCATCTTGATCATACCCCTTATCATCAGCTCAGCAGCATTGAAGTCTGCAATTACACCATCCCTGAGTGGCCTGATGACACGTATGTTCTCATGTGTTCTGCCGTGCATCTGGCGAGCTTTTTCACCTATGGCGATCAGTTTCCCCGTATTCCTGTCAATAGCCACTATTGACGGCTCATCAACAACCAGCTTGTCATTGGCAATTATATTAGTATTGGCTGTGCCAAGGTCTATGGCAACCTCCTGTGAAAGAAATGAAAATAAGCCCATGGATCTTTTTTGAATATTCTGTTTATACGATTAGTGTTTAAAATGTCTTATACCTGTAAAAACCATTGAAACATTGTTTTTATTGCAGTAATCAATAAATTCCTGATCTCTTACTGATCCGCCCGGCTGAACAATGGCAGTGATACCTGCTTCATGAGCTGTGGAAACTGAGTCGGCGAAGGGGAAAAATGCATCAGAGGCCATCACCGCTCCATCAAGAGGAAGACCGAAGGCGCGGGCTTTGTCTATGGCCTGACGCAATGCATCAATCCGTGATGTCTGTCCTATGCCGCTGGCGCAGAGCTGACCGCCTTTTGCCAGTACAATGGCATTCGACCGGCTCTGCCTGACAATCCTGTTGGCAAAAACCATGTCTTTATATTCTTCGTCAGTCGGATGCCTCTCAGTGACAGGTTTCATGTCCGTGGCAAACTCATTTATCCTGTCACGCTCCTGCCAGAGCACACCGCCGAGCATTGATCTGAATGATGCACTGTCGGCATGTTTTGATTTGCGGTGAAGGATTATCCTGTTCTTCTTCTGTTTAAGTATTTCAATTGCCCCGGCGGTGAACGACGGTGCCATCACTACCTCCAGAAAGATCTTGTCCATTTCGGCAGCGACAGTCTCATCAATAGCTTTGTTGGTGATAGCCACCCCGCCGTATGCTGAGACAGGGTCACAGGCCAGGGCGCATTCCCATGCTGTCTTTAAATCCGGACGCGATGCAACGCCGCATGCATTGTTATGCTTCATGATGGCACACGTGATCTCCTCGAATTCGTCAATAAGGGTTATGGCAGCATCAATATCAAGCAGGTTATTATATGATATCTCCTTGCCATGCAGCTGTTCGAAGATGAGCCCGGGATCACCGTAAAAGATACCCTTTTGGTGAGGATTCTCACCGTAACGGAGCTGGTGCCCGGTCAGTATGCTCTGTTTAAATGCAGTAACATCATTCCTGCGGTTAAACCAGTTGAAGATGGCAGTGTCATAATGAGATGTCAGGTTAAATGCCTCGAGAGCAAACCTGAAACGCTCCTCTTCAGATATTACACCTTCACCTCGGTCAAGAATTTGCAACAGGGCATCATACTGCTTCCTGGAAGAGATGATGAGCACATCTGCATAATTTTTTGCCCCGGCCCTGATCAGTGAGATACCGCCTATATCAATCTTTTCTATTATCTCCTGGTCAGAAGCACCTGAGGCTACTGTCTCTTCGAAAGGGTAAAGGTCTACGATGACCAGGTCGAAAAGATGGATGTTATAATCAGACACCTGCTTCATGTCAGTCACATTATTGCGGCGTGCCAGGATGCCTCCGAATATACCGGGATGGAGCGTCTTAACCCTTCCGCCAAGTATCGACGGATATGTGGTTATATCCTCAACCCTGCCGGCATTGACTCCTGCCCTGGTTATGAACTCATACGACCCCCCGGTGGAAACGACAGAAACGCCAAGGCTGTCAAGCTTTTTTACGATAGCCTCGAGACCGTCTTTGTAAAAAACCGAAACAAAGGCGCTCTTTATTTTTATGTCACTCATAATCAGTAAATCAGATAATCGCCCCCAAGAATTTTGCGACCGGATAAAAATAGATAAATTTTTTGATAAGTAATGTTTCCTTAAATAATTGAATTGATGAATTATTGGGGAGATATTGATGTTTCATATTTGACTATCTTTGACACTTAA
Source organism: uncultured Bacteroidales bacterium (assembly GCA_963828395.1). Lineage (GTDB taxonomy): Bacteria > Bacteroidota > Bacteroidia > Bacteroidales > VadinHA17 > SR-FBR-E99. The sequence continues at coordinate 437,901 of CAWHED010000005.1, read as the reverse complement.
TTATGATCGGACCATGTGGCTGAAAATGTTTAAAGAGAGTTTCCTTTTTGCTTACAACTCTGTGTCAGTTAATAAATTCCGTACATTCCTTTCATTATTTGGAATTACAATCGGCATTGTGTCAATTATTTCAGTGTTCACTGTTTTTGACTGGATGGAAAGCGGGATAAGGACAAGCATTGAATCTTTGGGTGATAACACTATTTATATAGAAAAATGGCCATGGACTCCGGATCCGAACATCAAATGGTGGGATATTATGAAATGGCCGCCCCCATCAACTGATGACTACGAGGCGATACTGAGGAGATCAAATTCAACCAAGGCTGTTTGCTTCGCAGTATTTTCAGGCGAAACGATCAAATACCGCAGCAACTCCGTTAGCGATTCATATATAACAGCTGCGACGCATGACTTTGAGAAGGCTAGGTCATTCGAGATAGAAGATGGCCGTTACTTCACTGAATCGGAATCGATGTCGGGTAAACCCGTTGCCATCATCGGGATTGAAATAAAAGAAAAACTGTTTGATGATATTAATCCTGTCGGAAAGGAGATAACAATATCCGGATACAAAGCTGAGGTCATCGGCGTGTTCAAAAAGGAGGGTAAGGGCGGACTGAGTGACAGCGGCATGGACGAGACACTGCTGGTACCGGTGAATTTCAGCCGGCAGTTCATTAACTTCCGTAATCCTTTCCTTAACTCAGATGTAATGATCAGGGGTAAAGATGGGGTGTCGGTGCAGCAGCTGACCGATGAGATTACAATGATCTTGCGTTCGGCAAGGAGGCTTAGCCCAGGTGAGGTCAGCAATTTCTCAATCAACCAGGCGAGCCAGATAACGAAGACCCTTGAGCCAGTCTTTAAAGGTATTAACATAGCGGGATGGATAATCGGAGGCTTCTCCATACTTGTCGGCGGGTTCGGCATTGCCAACATAATGTTCGTCTCCGTCAGGGAGCGCACAAGCATAATCGGTATCCAGATGGCCCTCGGTGCCAAGAGAAGGTATATCCTCCTTCAGTTCCTTATCGAATCAGTGCTCCTCTCAATTACCGGGGGTATCCTGGGACTGATTATCGTCTTCCTGGGAACCCTGTTTGTGAATTATTTCTATGACCTTGATATGTTCCTTACTGCAGGCAACATCATCCTGGCAATAGGAATCTCCGGCGCCATCGGTATCATTGCAGGATTTGCCCCGGCATCAGCTGCGGCAAAAATGAACCCCGTTGAAGCAATAGGGTATACATTCTGACAGAAAAAAGCATTATCTGCCGGTATTACCTGTGGCCGGCGACCCAGTTGGTCAGTTCAACAAACTGCTCAACCGAGAGCTGTTCGGCCCTCAGTGACAGAAGAGGCATAGTACCTGCATCAGGACTAACCATCATCTTAACAGGATTGCGGATCATCTTCCGGCGCTGATTGAAACAGCGTTTGACCACACTGAAGAAGAGTTTCTCATCACAGTCGAGCCTTTCCCTGGCATTGCGATTAAGATGTATGACGGCCGATTTGACCTTAGGCGGGGGTGAGAAGACATTCTCACTTACGGTAAAGAGATATTCAATATCATACCAGGCTTTGAGAAGCACGCTGAGAATACCGTACACACGACTTCCCGGGGCAGAGCAGATCCGCTCCGCCACTTCCTTTTGCACCATGCAGGTCACTTCTGCCACTATGTCACGGTTGTCGAGGACTTTAAAGAAGATCTGACTGGAAATATTATATGGGAAATTCCCAATTACTGCAATCCTTCTGCCTACAGGATGCAGGTCAAGTTTCAGAAAATCACCCTTGATGATCTGACCAATACCCTCAATATTATTCTGCAGATATTCCACTAACCCGGCATCAATCTCCACCACTTTCAGCGAGGGGAAATTCCTGCCCACAAGGAACTGTGTCAGGACCCCCATGCCAGGCCCCACTTCTATCACGGTATCACACTCACCGGCACTCAGAGAGTCTACTATGGCCGCAGCAATCCTTGTGTCTTTCAGAAAGTGCTGACCAAGGTACTTCTTGGCTCTTACTCTTTCATTTCTCATCGGGGCCCTATTCTGAAAGATCCGAAACCCGAGATATTTATTCGTTCAAAAAGATTTAACAGCTTCCTGAGCAGGTCAAAATAGAGAATGATAAAGAAGGTTGTGTTCATCCACCACACATACAGCATGTTGAACCATAGAGTACCTATCCGGAGATTGCCAATCTTCTTGTAAGGAGCATAAAAATGAGCCCTTCCATTCCGTGATACCGGTTCCATCAGCACAGGATCAGATTTCTGGATAATGCGGTCAGGCGTATCATACACCTTCTTCTGTACCGTGCGGTTCAGAACCAGGTCGGCAAGCTCCTCGTTATAAGTGGTTTCACGCAGTTTCACAAGTTTATCATGACCGATAGCCTTTGTGAGGCTGTCGGTTATCTGATCCTTAATACCCGTATAATACAGATACTGTCTTCTTAGAACCTTCTGAAGAGTATCAAGGTAGTCACTCACAATGTATGCATCGTCAGAGGTGAAGGGTTCTTTGGCAATCACCCTTATAGCATTTGACGGATCAAGATCCGCCTCCTTACTGAGGGTTGTAATATGATAATTGAGCTTCTTGATGTTACCGTCATAGGCCTCCCTGAATTCAGGCTTACCCCATGCCCAGACGCATTCCCTGCTCTTTTTCTTCAGTTCGGGTACCAGGAACGAGGACTGCCAGTCGTAGTGGCTGATCATCATCTCCGTCTTGAAATACGGTTTCATGTACTTCCCTGAACGGAACTGCTCAACGGCAATAGCCTCGTATGACCATCGTGTAGTCATCACGTCTCCGATAACCGGAACATTGATTTTATTCGTCATCGACTTGTGGAGGTCGTCAAATCTTATCATTGCACCACCTAAAAGAATTTGGGGAACCAGTACCACAGGTATCAGGATGTAAATGCTGATGGCTGTCTTCATCCCGGCAGAGATATTGAGTCCGATCATATTCCCGAAGCATGAGGTGGAGAAAAGTATAAGCCAGTGCCTCCACATCATCCCTTCGACGTCAAGGATCGACTGAGAGATAAGAACATACATAAGTGTCTGTACAGCTGACAGCCCGAAGAGAAAGAATACTTTAGAGATCAGATAGCTGAAGCGGCTTATATTAAGGTATTTTTCACGTTCAAGGATCTTACGGTCCCTGAATATCTCTTCTGCGCTTACTGTGAGGCCCATGAACAGGGCTACCACCACGCTCATGAAAAGAAAAACCGGATAGCTTTTGTTGTCAGTGAAAAGATAGGCACCATCTTTAATGTATTTTGAAACATAGCCAAGGATAAATGCCAGCAGAGGTGGTTCGAGAAGGTTGATGGAAAGGTATTGTTTGTCGGCATATTTACTGACTATGTTCCTTCTCAGGTAAGTACGGATCTGCTTCAGTTTATCCGGCACTCTGAAATTGCTTGGAGGCAGAGGTTTAACCTCAGGCTTGCTGCTTGCCGGCGGCTCCATCTTCTGCTTGTACCTGTGATACCACTCTACCGGCGAGACCTGCCGTTCCTGCCCTTTGTTGCCATCAGTATCAACCACCTTGGCTTCCACTATTTGAAGTATCTCGTCAGTCTCCACATTGCCGCAGGTCGGACATTCACTCTCTGCTGCATTGGCCTGGGAGGTCTCTGTTTTGAAATAAACCAGAGCTTCAACCGGATCACCGTCATAGATCATGTATCCACCCTTGTCAAGCACCCATAGCCTGTCAAACATCTTGAGAATGTTTGAAGACGGCTGATGGATAATGGCGAAGATGAGCCTGCCTGAGATAACCTGGTCTTTAAGCATCTCCATGACATTTTCGGAATCTGACGAGGAGAGCCCCGAGATAGGCTCATCGGCAAAGAGTACCGCAGGCTCACGCATAAGCTCAAGACCTATGTTAAGACGCTTACGCTGTCCTCCGCTGACTTTTTTATTCAGGGGGTCGCCCACAACCAGGTCCCTGATCTCAAAGAGATCAAGCTGCTTCAGGACGGAGACAACAACATCGTTAAGTTTTTTCTCGTCGTAATCGCCGAACGTCAGTCTGGCATTATAGTATAAGTTCTGATAAACAGTCAGTTCTTCAATAAGGAGGTCATCCTGAGGAACATAACCTATCAGACCTGTAAGTTCTTCAGGTTCGTTATGAAGGTCGTACCCGTTAATAAAAACAGCACCGTGTTCCGGTTTGAGTTTACCGTTCAGTATATTAAGGAGTGTGCTTTTCCCAACGCCACTGCCGCCCATTATGCCAATCAGGTTGCCTGACTTGATGCTGAAGCTCATCGGCTGGATGCCGTTGTCAGACCCCTTGAAATGATACTCAAGTTTCTGACCTTCAAAGACAATATCCTCTACAAAATTGGCATGAACGAATTTCCGGAATATTGTTGTATAATAAAGAGGTGCCATTCCATGCCCTCTGAGGTTTACGCCGGGGTCAAGAAGGAATGGCCTCAGGGGAACCACGTTCCGCCCCTTGAAATGCAGCGGAACCTTACCATGGTAAACGAATAGCATATGTTCGGTGCTCTCAATAAAAAGCACGTAAATCGTCCCCTTCAGCCCTCTGGAGACCATGTGGTGCCACTCATGGTAATTGGCATAGTTGGAGGCCGCCTCGCCTATATTTTCTTCTCCTTCGATGGCCAGGAAGCAGTCGGTACTGATCTTGTCATACCGCATCCCCAGCATGAATGCCGATGCATTGTTTTTCTCCTTTTGCGAGATGTTGAATGTGCGCGCGACAATTTCAACAATCGAAGACTCCTGTTCTGAGACAGTACCGTCTTCATAGACAAATTCGAGCAGCTGAAGAAACACTATCATCCTTTCCTCAAGGAACAGCCCTTTCTTTATCTGCCGGCAAATGTTTGTTATCTGGAATGCTATGAGAGAATTCTCGTCGGAGAGCTCTCCCTCGTCCACCGCCTTAAGCTCTTTTTCATAGAACTGAAGGTTGTTTTCATAAAGCTTGAAATACTCTTCCTCAAGCTCCTGGTTGAGATATCGGCGGAGATAATTGCGGAGAATCTTTCTGCCTCTTGAGGTCACTCCTGCAGGATTGACCGTAGACAAAATGGCAAAAATATGTATCAGCGCATGTAATACAGATTCCCTCATAGCCTTAAAAAAAAACCGCAAATTTATTTTTGCGGTCTCATGGGATTATTTTGTTTACTTGATCAGTTCCGTCCTTACACTGTTAACTGCCTTTTTCAGGTCTTCAATATTCTGCATCGTAAGGCTGGTCCCAAGGGTGGCATACATGTCTTTTATAGGCTTCATGTCCGTAAGCATTTTTGAAACCAGTGAATCGTCGATGTGGGGGACTGCCAGCTCCTCGAGAAGCTCGAAAGATTTCTTCTGCTCCAGCAGCACTAACTCAAAGCCTGATACGTGAGCACCGGACTCAGATACTGCCATCGTCAGGTACATTCCTTCAACCCATGCACCGCCTACCATAAGAAGAGCCAGATTACCCTGCCCTCCGTCAACCATTAATGAATAAGTACGGTCAAAAGCATCGGTGAGAACACTTACAAGCGTATCCCTGTTGTCAAAATTTTCTCTTATCAGATCATAAAGGGATTCATCATAGATCTTCTGAAGGTTCAGATCACCGGCCAAAGTACGCAGAGCCGCAAGATAATCAATTACATCCTGCTGCATGTTGTAAAGAGTAGCGTAACTGAGGTCTGCACCAAAAACACCGAGGTTAACCGACCTGTTATAGCTGGAGACATAATTCCTCGCATTTGCAGGAGGATTGGTTGCCCCAAGGATATAGCCAAGATCCAGGTCAGTGAGCTTTTTAAGAACCTCCGCCGAGGTAGGAAGCGGATAGACATTTTCTTCTATCTTCTGCTCCAGTCCCTGCTTCTCCATCTCATTCAATTCATTCAACTTCGGGGTATTACTCCTGTTCTTGCAGGAGTAAGTACCGGCAACCGTAAGGATCATCACAGCCACCAGTATTTTTGTGATAGTCTTTTTCATAAGGATGATTTTTGGTACAAGTATTTGTCACGTAAAATTAAGACTTTTCCCTTTCTGAGGGAATTTATTATCAGAAAATTTAATTAAGGGTCCTTCCTGCTGCATACCACCACATAAACAGACGGACAGTATATCTTGTTCATACCCTTTTTTACATATCTTTACATCCCGGATTAATTAAAAACCCCTGATGTGGAATTTTGATGCAGAGATCAACCGGGAAAATACCAGTTGCATAAAATACGATCTCAGAAAAGAAGTCTTCGGCAGAGCCGATGTCATCCCCCTGTGGGTGGCCGATATGGACTTCCTGACGCCGTCTTTCATCACCGATGCATTGGCCGGACGCCTGCAACATGAAATTCTGGGATATTCATTCAGGCCTGACTCCTATTATAATTCAATAATCAGATGGATTTCTGAACGGCACAGTTGGAATATAAGTCGTGAGTGGATAGAATTCAGTCCCGGTGTTGTGCCGGCCCTGAACATGTGTACTCTTGCCTATACACAAAAGGGTGAGGGCATAATTATTCAGCCTCCCGTATACACTCCTTTTCACGGAGCAGCAAAGGATCATGAACGCATCCTCTTGTTTAATAACCTCCGGGAGACCCCGAAAGGATGGGTGATGGATTTTGAGGGACTGCGGAAACTCATTTCACCGTCAGTTAAAATGATAATAATATCCAATCCTCACAACCCTGTAGGACGGGCGTGGCGGAAGGAAGAACTGGAGGAACTTGTCGACATTTGTTATCTCAACGGGATTATTATTCTTTCCGATGAGATCCATTCTGACCTGATCCTGCCGGGAAACAAACACATTCCCATTGCTTCACTTTCGGAAAAGGCTGCTTCAATCACCGTCACATGCATGGCGCCGAGTAAAACCTTTAACCTGGCCGGACTGTCAACTTCGTCAATGATAATATCTGACCCCGGCCTCATGGACAAATACAGGAAAACACTTGTTGGCCTGCACATGCATCTGGGTAACATCTTTGGTAATGTAGCCTCTGAAGCTGCATACACTTACGGGCATGATTGGCTTGAGGAGATGATAGTCTACGTTCAGGGGAACATCGATCTTGTAATGAACTACTGTCATGAACGTCTGCCGCAGATCAAGCCGCTGAGGCCTGAGGCAACATACATGATCTGGCTCGATTGCCGTTCGATGGGCATGGACGGGAAACTGCTTCACCGCTTCTTTATTGACAAGGCAGGCGTGGGCATGAATGAAGGATCATTATTCGGTCCGGGTGGTGAGGGATTTATGCGTATGAACGTGGCCTGCCCCAGGTCGACGGTAGAGAGAGCACTGAGACAGATAGACACAGCAATAAATGCCTGAAATGAAGCCGGCGAACAAAATAAGTGTAAAACTGACGCTCGAGGACGGCTCCGTTTACCGGGGCTGGTCATTCGGCGCATCTGTGGCTGCCGCAGGGGAAGTGGTCTTCAACACCGCCATGACAGGCTACCCGGAGAGCCTGACAGATCCTTCATACAAGGGACAGGTGCTGTGTCTCACTTACCCCCTGGTGGGTAACTATGGGGCACCGGGAAAGAGCGAGCAGGATGATTTGTATCTCTTTTACGAATCATCAGGTGTGCATATCTCAGCTCTTATCGTATCCGACTATTCGTTTGACTACAGCCACTGGAACGCCAAAGAGAGTCTCCATGACTGGCTCAGTAAAAGCAACGTACCGGGTATCTACGGCATTGACACCAGGGCCCTGACAAAGAGGATACGAGAGAAGGGGGCCATGCTCGGCAAAGTCGAGCCGGAAGGCACCGTAACGGAGTTTTATGACCCCAATAAAGTCAACCTGGTAGCCGAGGTAAGTACCACCACACGACAGGTCTACGGCAGCGGAAAATACCGCATAGTACTGGTAGACTGCGGAGTGAAATATAATATTATCAGGAACCTTCTGAAGCGAGATACAACCATCATCAGGGTGCCGTGGGATTATGATTACAGCGGTGAGGATTATGACGGGCTGTTTCTCTCTAACGGGCCGGGTGACCCCAAGATGTGCCGTGCCGCAATAGACAATATCAGAAAGTCGCTGGACGGTGACAAGCCCGTCTTCGGTATCTGTCTCGGTAACCAGCTCATGGCGCTGGCGGCGGGAGCTGACACCTACAAGATGCGATACGGCCACCGGAGCCATAACCAACCGGTGCAGATGGTGGGCACTGAAAGAGCATATATCACTTCCCAGAACCACGGCTTCGCAGTTAACAACAAAACACTGCCACCAGGTTGGGAGCCGCTCTTCATAAACGTCAATGACAACACCAACGAGGGGATGAAGCATGTCTCAAGACCCTTCTTCTCAACGCAGTTCCATCCCGAAGCCTCCGGCGGCCCGACAGATACGGATTTTCTGTTTGACGTATTTATCGGAAATATTGAAAAGGCAATTCGCCATGAATGATTGAATCATACAATTCCTTAGGTGAATACGCCTTATTGAACCCAGCCATTATATTCTCAATCCTTTCCCTTATCAACCCGCTTCCAGTGTTACCTATGCTGCCGATATGGGTATAATCAGAGAGTATGGTAGGTTCAAACGTTCCTGAACCGGCCATGCCCGCCACAACCCGGTAGGCATCCCTGAACGGCATGCCTTTCAGCACCAACTTATTAGCTTCTTCAACGGAGTATATGTCATTATACCTGCCATCATTCATAATATCATGCCTGATTATAAGCCCTCCTGCCGTGTTTTGCACAGCGCCCACAAGTTCCATGATCTCATCAAAAGCATCGAAGATCACACCCTTCAGCTCCTGGTAGTCGCGATTATACCCCGGAGGCAGTCCTGTTGTCATCATCACAACCTCGTTGGGAACACTCTGCAGCTTATTGCACCTGGTCCTGATAATCTCAAAAAGATCAGGATTTTTCTTATGCGGCATTATTGAGGAACCTGTCGTAAGATTATCAGGCATGGTAACAAATGCGTAACCAGGCGACATGAACAACACCACATCAGATGCAAACTTTCCCAGTGTGTTTGCAACTGAGGCAATGGCACTTATGATGACTCTTTCCGTGCGACCCCTGCTCATCTGTGCATAGGGAGAGGTGACTATCAACCTGTCAAACTTCAGCAGGGAGGCAGTAATCCTCCGGTCGATAGACAGGGTTGTTCCGTAGCCTGCAGCCGTCCCAAGCGGTGAAGCGTTCGTAAAGGATGAGGCATCAGTTAGTAGCTGCAGGTCGTCACAGAGACTTTCGGCATAAGCGGCAAACCAGAGGCCGAATGATGATACCATGGCTGCCTGCATGTGTGTGAAACCCGGCATGAGAACAGCTTCATGCTTCATGCTGAGCTCAAGAAAGAGGCCTGAAAGTTTATGAAGCTCTGCTGCCAGAAGAACCGACTGATATCTTAACCATAGATATATATCAGTTATTACCTGATCATTACGTGAACGGCCGGTATTTATTTTTCCGGCAGTTTCCCCGGCAATATCACGCAGGCGGAACTCAATATAAGAGTGAATATCCTCATATTCCTTTCCGATCTGCAACCTCCCCTCTTCTGCCTCCGCAAAGAGAACCGAGAGACCGCCGAAAAGCTGTTCTTTCTCGCCTGAGGTTATTATCCCCTGCCTCTCCAGCATGAAGATGTGAGCCATGGAACCCACTATATCGCATGGTGCCAACCTCTCATCATAGTGTCTGTCGCGGTCACAAGTGAAGCTGATGGTACCTTCGTGCGTCTTCCCGCCTTTATCCCACAGGTTCATTTTCAGTTATCTTTTTTTTGTTAGCCTCCATAATGGCATGATGAGCCATCAGGCGTATGGCATTAATTCGTATGAAACCAAGGCTGTCAGTCTGATTAAATCCTCCTTCAATATCCATGCTCGACAGCTCCTTATTATATAATGAGGACGGCGATTCGCGACCCTCAATAAGAATATTGCCTTTGTAGAGTACCATATGTACAACACCATCAATGACTTCCTGGCTCTTATCCATGGCCGCCTGCAGAAAGTCCATCTCGGGAGAGAACCAGAAACCGTTGTATACCAGCTCGGCAAAGACCGGCGCCAGCATGTTACGCAGGCGCATCACTTCGCGGTCCATGGCTATGCCTTCAATATCTTTATGAGCTGCATACAGTATTGTGGCCCCGGGTGTTTCATAAATACCCCTTGACTTGATACCTACAAACCTGTTCTCAACCATATCAAGGAGGCCAATGCCATTCATACCGCCCAGCTTATTAAGATAGGTGAACAGCTCAAGAGGGTCATTAAAGCTTGTTCCGTCATCCTTGTTTGTGACTTTCACGGGTATGCCATCCTTGAAAGTGATTGAGATATGCGTCTCTTTATCAGGTGCATCCATGGGCATTACCATTTTCGACAGAATATCCTTACCGGCACAGTAAAGCGGATCTTCAAGGATGCCTGCCTCATGGCTTATATGCATCAGGTTGTCATCCTCGCTGTATGGTTTTGAGATGGATGCTTTGACTGGTATGCGATGCCCGGCAGCATACCTGATCATGTCAGAACGGCCCTGGAACTGGGACAGGAATTCAGGGTCCTTCCATGGTGATATGACCTTTATATCAGGCTTGAGACCATAATATGCCAGCTCAAACCGCACCTGGTCGTTTCCCTTGCCGGTAGCGCCGTGAGCGACATAATCAGCGCCGTATTCTATGGCGGCCTCGATCTGCTTCTTTGCAATGAGCGGACGTGCCAGCGCCGTGCCCAGAAGGTAGCGGTCCTCATAGACTGCGTTGGCCTTGATGGCCTTGAAGATATAATCGGTTACGAACTCCTTTTTCAGATCCTCAATGATCACTTTTGATGCGCCTATTGCCAAAGCCTTTTCGCGCACTGTCTCAAAATCGTCATTCTGACCAACATCAGCCACAAATGCAATTACATCGTACCCCTTTTTTATGAGCCATTTAAGTATTACGGAGGTGTCAAGCCCTCCGGAATATGCCAGCATTACTTTTTTCATATTGTTATTCTGTTTGTGTAATATTTTTAAATATCAGGCTGAGACATTCTTCAACCGCCTCATTGCTTATGTTATCTCTGGGGATTAGCAGGATCGTGTCATCGCCGGCAACGGTACCGGCTATTTCATATCTTCCGGCACGGTCAATTTTCAGTGCCACTGCGGATGCAAATCCGGGATGGGTATGGATCAGCATCATGCCTCTGGCCCATGTTATGCCTGTTACGGATTCGCTTTCATGACCAGGTATTGTATCAGCTGTCAGAGTTTTTTTGCCCGCGAGCATGTAGCGATAACCCCCTTTGCCGTCGAAGCCCCTGCTTATGCCCAGCTGCCTTAAGTCACGGGAGAGTGTCGCCTGCGTGCACCTGATCCCTGTGCCCCCCATCAGTCTGAGCAACTCCTCCTGTGAGATGATATTCTTCTCTGATACCAGTTTCTCAATCAGGATGAGTCGTGATGATCTTGTCATATTGTATATTTATTCATTTAGAATGCAAATTTATACATTTATTTATAATACAAATGTTTTGGCAGGATTTTATTTGATGACCTGCGGCCATCGGGTCAGGGTTATCATACATTAATCCTACTATAATTTTATCTTTTACGAAGGTCTTTAAGATTGATATACATTGATCTGTATGTTGCACCAAGACATGCGGTGGGATGTTCGCAGAACATCACATTATTGTAGAATAAATATTAAAATCAACCATTTGAGCATCATAGATGATCCAATTATTGCAGATATTCAAGGAATTTGGATATTTTGATCTTCGGAGATGATCAAATAAATTTATTCACCACAGATTAATTAAGGTAAGTTGTATTTTTACAAACCAAACAATGACAATGCAGGAAGAGATAAAAAAGGTACTGCTGCTGGGCTCAGGAGCTCTGAAGATAGGCGAAGCCGGCGAGTTTGACTATTCGGGGTCACAAGCCCTGAAAGCTCTCCGTGAGGAGGGTATCTTTACGGTTCTCATCAATCCCAATATCGCCACCGTACAGACCTCTGAGAAAATCGCGGACAAGATATATTTCCTCCCCGTCACCCCGAAATTTGTTGAACGCGTAATAGCCCGCGAGAAGCCTGACGGAGTCCTCCTGGCCTTCGGTGGACAGACAGCGCTGAACTGTGGCACGACACTCTTCCGTGACGGTGTCTTTGAAAAATACGGTGTTAAGGTGCTGGGTACTCCCGTAAGCGCCATCATGGAGACAGAAGACCGTGAGCTCTTCGTAAAAAAGCTCGATGAGATAAACGTAAAAACTCCACGCAGCATTGCTGTCACCAATGTTGAAGACGCATTAAAGGCCTCCGGGAAACTCGGGTTCCCGATTATCATACGGGCAGCCTACGCCCTGGGCGGATTGGGCAGCGGGTTCTGTTCAAACAACGAGGAACTGAAGGCTCTTGCCGGCAGGGCATTCACCTTCTCGGAACAGATACTGGTAGAGGAATCGTTAAAGGGTTGGAAAGAGGTTGAATATGAGGTGGTGCGCGACCGTTTCGACAACTGCATCACCGTCTGTAACATGGAGAACTTCGACCCCCTGGGTATTCACACGGGTGAGAGCATCGTCGTCGCTCCTTCGCAGACACTGACAAACAGCGAATATCATAAGCTCAGGGAACTGTCAATAAAGATCATACGTCACGTCGGTATCATCGGTGAATGCAATGTGCAGTATGCCCTTGACCCCAACTCGGAGGATTACAGGGTCATTGAGGTTAATGCGCGTCTCTCGCGCTCAAGCGCTCTGGCTTCCAAAGCAACCGGATATCCTCTGGCATTTGTTGCGGCCAAGCTGGCACTGGGATACGGTCTCCACCAGCTTAAGAACTCGGTCACAAAGACCACCACCGCCTGCTTCGAGCCTGCCCTCGACTATATCGTATGCAAAATACCGCGCTGGGACCTTAACAAGTTTCAGGGTGTGGCTCATGAGATAGGCAGCAGCATGAAGAGTGTGGGTGAGATCATGGCCATAGGACGCACCTTCGAGGAAGCGATACAGAAAGGATTGCGCATGATAGGCCAGGGAATGCACGGTTTCGTCAGCAACCCCAACCTCAGCTTCAAGGATATCGAAAAGGAACTCTCGCAGCCGACTGACATGCGCATCTTTTCAATAGCCGAGGCGCTGGAGAAAGGCTTTGACGTTGACCGTATCTGCGAACTCACAAAGATAGACAGGTGGTTCCTGTACAAGCTGCAGAACATTGAAAATATAAAGAAAAGTCTTGAGGAGTATAACACCATTGAGAGCGTCCCGGTTCAGGAACTGCTTCATGCCAAGATCTACGGCTTCAGCGACTTCCAGATAGCCCGCCATGTTTTGAAGGCAGATAACAAGGCAATCAATGATGCAATGCTCAGCGTTCGCAGGCATCGTAAGAGTAACGGCATCGTGCCGTACGTCAAGCAGATTGACACGCTTGCTGCCGAATACCCTGCCGTCACCAACTATCTCTACCTAACCTACAGCGGGATGGAGCATGATATATGGTATGAGAACGACAAGCGGTCAGTGATAGTTCTTGGCTCGGGTGCATACCGGATAGGTTCGAGCGTCGAGTTCGACTGGTGTTCTGTCAACGCTATCAATACAATCCGTCACGAGGGACTGCGCGGAGTGATGATCAACTATAATCCTGAGACTGTCAGCACTGACTATGACATGTGTGACCGTCTCTATTTTGACGAGCTCTCGTTTGAACGGGTGATGGATATCATTGACCTTGAGACCCCCAGGGGAGTAATACTGGCGATGGGCGGACAGATACCCAATAACCTGGCAATGAGGCTTCACAGACAGGGTGTTCCAATACTGGGGACACCACCCGGGTCTATAGACAGGGCTGAAGACCGGCACAAATTCTCCTCGATGTGCGACACCATTGGTGTTGACCAGCCCAGGTGGCAGGAGCTGACGAGTATCGGGGAAATAGATAAATTCATCGACGGTATCGGCTTCCCGGTACTGATACGCCCATCATATGTCCTTTCCGGCGCGGCAATGAACGTAGTCTCAAACAGAAGTGAGCTGGTGCATTTCCTTGAGCTGGCTTCGAGTGTCTCCAAAGAACACCCCGTTGTAATATCAGAGTTCATAGAGTATGCCAAGGAGATAGAGATTGACGCCGTAGCTGCAGCCGGCGATATTGTTGCATACGCCATCAGCGAACATGTTGAATATGCAGGAGTCCATTCAGGCGATGCAACGATAGTATTCCCGCCGCAGAAGATTTACTTTGAGACTGTAAGGCGCATCAAACGTATTTCAAGAGAGATTGCCCGGGAGCTTAACATCTCTGGTCCCTTCAACATACAGTTCCTTGCGCGGGAGAATGACATCAAGGTCATTGAGTGCAACCTGCGTGCAAGCCGCAGTATGCCGTTTGTTTCGAAGGTATTGAAAACAAATCTCATCGAGCTTGCCACCAAAATAATGCTTGGAGTGCACTGGGAAAAACCTCACAAGTCGGTCTTTGATCTCGATTACGTTGGGGTCAAGGCTTCCCAGTTCAGCTTCTCGCGTCTCGCAAAAGCTGATCCTGTGCTGGGTGTTGATATGGCTTCGACAGGCGAGGTGGGGTGCATAGGTGACAGTTTCTACGAGGCATTGCTAAAGGCTATGTATTCAGTAGGTTACCGCATGCCTGAGAAGGCAGTGCTGATATCATCGGGCCCGGCCAAATCGAAGGCCGACCTGATTGAGGCCGCCCGCCTTCTGCGCAGCCGTGGTTATAAGCTCTATGCTACCAGGGGTACTCAGCAGTTTCTTAACAACGCCTCGATAGAGGCTGAAGTGGCATTCTGGCCTGATGAAAAAGAAAGCCCCAACACCGTGGAGCTTATAAAGAAAAGAGTGGTAGACCTGGTGATAAATATTCCCAAGGATCTCTCGGCCACTGAGCTGAACAACGACTACCAGATACGGCGCACTGCCGTGGACTATAACATACCCCTTATTACCAATGCAAGACTGGCATCTGCTTTCATTCATGCTTTCTGCACCGTGCCGGAGAGTGAGATGGAGATAAAGGCGTGGGACGAGTACTAGACGTGGGAGCAATGGAGCGACTGTGCGATGGACCGAGGGAGGGATCTGAACAAATAAACAATCGGGCATTTGAACGACCGAAATCAGAACCGACAGCAGATAACAGACAACAAATAACAGACACAGATAACAGACAACCGGAATGATCACAATCCGCAAAGCAACCCCCGACGACGCCGGAGCGATAATAAGGTTCCAGCAGGCTATGGCTATGGAGACGGAAAGGATGGAGCTGAAGACTGAGACAGTCACCAAAGGTGTCATGGCTGTCTTTCATGACCCGAAAAAAGGGCAGTACTACGTGGCAGAGGATAATAACTCCGTGGTGGCGTCGCTGATGATCACATACGAGTGGAGCGACTGGCGCAATGCCAATGTTTGGTGGTTCCAGTCGGTCTATGTCATACCCGGCTACCGCAGAAAGGGAATCTTCACCATGATGTATGACTATGTAAAACATGCAGGCGTTGCAGATGGCATAGCAGGACTGCGTCTTTACGTTGAAGCGGAGAACGTCCGGGCCCAGAACACATACGAGGCTATGGGGATGGACGGCGAACATTACAAGACGTATGAGTGGATGAAATGATGAGTGAGCGACTTTGCGAGGGGATGATATAGCGAATTGAACAATCAGAACCGATAACATACAACTGCAGGGACTGAAGGACTGAAGACTGAAGACTACAAAAGATGTGGTGGCTGATAATACCGGCAGCAATTTATTCGGCAGGAATATTCGCATTATGGCTGATCCTTCAAAGGAAGCGTGTCGAAGACCAGCCGGCTGCACCTGGTAAAGTGCGGGTCTCCGTGGTTGTCGCGGCCCGCAATGAAGAGAAGACAATAGTCACCCTGCTTAACTGCCTTTCAGAACAGGATTATCCCAAAGACTTGCTGGAAGTAATTATTATTAACGATAATTCAACCGACAGGACTCCGATTGCCGTAAGTGAGTTTGTTGCCGGGCACCGCCGGCACCCGGGGGTAAATATTAAACTGATTTACAATCCGTTTCAGGGGAAAAAAAGCGCTATACGTCACGGGGTTGAAAAATCCGCTGGTGACCTCATACTCATGACAGATGCAGACTGTGCTGTCGGGCCGGGCTGGGTCAGCGCATATGCGGCATTTTTTGCTGCCGGTAAAGCAGATATGATTATCGGTGAGGTATATCAGAAACCCGGGAAAGGATTTGCATCATATTTCGGTGGATTTGAGTTCTCTGCGTTGCAGGCGATTACCGAAGCTGCAGTTCGTGCCGGTCATCCTGTGATGTGCAATGCTGCAAACATGGCGGTCAGGAAGGATATTTATCTTAAGTATGCCGGTATGCTTCGTGGTGACATTCCATCCGGTGATGATATTTTTCTCCTGCATGCTGTGAAGCGTTCAGGGGGTGTCGTCATGTATCTGGGTGGCAGTGCGGCGGCGGCGGTGACCGCCGGGGCGGTCACGGCGGCGGCGCTGTTGCGCCAGCGCGCACGCTGGGCATCAAAAGCATATTATTACAGAGACGCTGCCACCATCACCCTCGCCGCCGCCACGGCGGCGTGCAACGCCGCCGTCGCCGCCACCGCAGCAGCCTCGGTCTTCTCAGCAAAATACCTGCCCCTCACCGGCCTGCTCTATGCTATCCGCATCATACCCGACTTCCTCATCACATACCGTAACCTCAAAAAAAGAAAGGAGCACCCGCCCCTCCTTCTCTTTCTGTTTTCTGAACTGATATACCCCTTCTACTTCCTCACTGTTGCCGTTCTCTCTCTCTTGCCCCGCTCCCGCCCCTTCGCAGCAAGATCTTAACCCTGCGCTGTCTGTCGCAGAGTTTACCCCGCAAATTAGGCTTCACCTGATAATCCAAAGGTCTGGTGTCTGAAGGTCAGCTAAAAGATTCAATATCTTAATTCTTAATTCTTAATTCTTAATTCTTAATTTAAAATTGCCCCTTTAGTTCCCCTCCGCAAGCACCTTTATCCGCATCAGCCGTATCTCCTCCTCTTCAAACTCACCCGCCAGCTCCGCGATAGCCTCCGTCAGAGAACCCGTCTCAGCTTCTTCCATGAAATAGGAATAAATGTCCTGCTGACGGTCGTCATCAATGACCGTATCCAGATAATACTCTATGTTGAGCTTCGTTCCGGAGCCGACAATAGCCTCAATCTCGGAGAGCAGGTCCTCATACTCTATCCCTTTGGCATTGGCTATATCCTCAAATGGCATCTTGCGGTCAATGCTCTGAATGATGTATACCTTCAGTCCCGATTTGTTCACCACCGATTTGACCACCATATCCTGCGGCCTGATGATCTCTTTTTCGGCAACATAACTCTGGATCACCTCCACCACCTCCTTGCCGTACCGTTGTGCCTTGCCGGCACCGATACCCGTTATATTCTGCAGCTCCTCCAGCGTGACCGGATACTGAATGGCCATCTCCTCGAGAGAAGGATCCTGGAAAATATTGTAAGGCGGCTGGCCGGCCTGCTTCGATATTTTTTTCCTGAGATCCTTAAGTATGCTCAGCAGCTCCTCATCGGCAGCCGCTGTACGGGCACCGAAAGAGGCCTCCTCGTCTTCAGAATCGGTATAGTCATGATCCTCATTGAGCAGGAAGCTCTGCGGCTTCTCAAGGAACAGATGGCCTTTCGGCGTCAGCCCCAGGAGACCGTAGTTCTCTATGTCCTTGTTCAGCAGCTTATTGATAAGCGCCTGCCTGATGACCATGTTCCAGAAACGCTCATCCTTTTCCTCATCTATGCCGAAAGTTTCCAGCTTGTGATGCTTGTATGACTTAATGGCTGAATTAAGCGTACCGGCAAGTATCTTGGCTATGTGTTCTGCCTTGTGCTTCTCTTTTACTGCCAAAACAGTTTCAAGGACGTTGACAACATATTCTGATCCCTCAAACTGTGTCTTGGGATGCAGACAGTTATCACACGCCTCGCAGTTCTCCTGCTTGTATTCCTCCCCGAAGTAGTGCAGCAGTATCCTGCGGCGGCATGTTGATGATTCGGCATAAGATACCGTTTCAAGCAGGAGCTGCTTGCCTATTTCCTGTTCGGCAATGGGCTTGCCCTGCATGAATTTCTCAAGCTTGACAATATCATCATAGCTGTAGTAAGCTATGCATCGCCCTTCCCCTCCGTCGCGGCCCGCCCGGCCTGTCTCCTGGTAGTAACCCTCAAGGCTCTTGGGCATGTCATAGTGTATGACATACCTCACATCGGGTTTGTCTATACCCATGCCGAAGGCAATGGTGGCAACGATCACATCCGCCGCCTCCATCAGGAACTTATCCTGATTGGTGGTCCGTGTGGCCGAATCCATCCCGGCATGATAGGCCAGGGCATTAATGTCATTAACCTTGAGCGTCTCTGCCAGCTCTTCTACCTTTTTACGGCTAAGACAGTAAATGATTCCGGATTTGCCAGGATTATTCTTGATGTATTTGATGATTTCCCTGGCAGCATCCTGTTTTGCCTTCACCTCATAATAGAGGTTGGGCCGGTTGAAAGACGACTTGAAAACCTGCGCATCACTAATTCCGAGGTTCTTAAGTATGTCATGCTGTACCTTTGGTGTGGCAGTTGCAGTGAGAGCTATTATGGGTGCACGAATAATGGTATCTATGATAGGACGTATTCTGCGGTATTCAGGCCTGAAGTCATGCCCCCACTCAGAGATACAGTGAGCCTCATCAACGGCATAGAATGATATCTTAATGTTCCTTAGAAAATCAATATTCTCCTCCTTGGTGAGAGACTCCGGCGCCACGTACAGGAGCTTGGCATTTCCCTGCATCACATCCTCCTTGACCTTCGTAATGGCAGTCTTTGTAAGGGAAGAATTAAGAAAATGAGCCACGTCATCATTTGTGTTGAAATTCCGCATCGCATCAACCTGGTTCTTCATCAGGGCGATCAGCGGAGAGATCACTATGGCTGTGCCTTCCATCATCACCGCAGGCAGCTGGTAGCAGAGAGACTTGCCCCCTCCTGTAGGCATCAGAACAAAAGTATCATTCCCGGTGAGGATACTCCTGATTATATCCTCCTGGTTTCCCTTGAAGGTATCAAAACCGAAGTATCGTTTCAGATAATCATGTATAGCACTGTCAGCAAACATATAATTTCCCCGCTTCCCCTTAACTATGAATAGAGTATTATACAAATAACAAGGTACAAACTCATCGAATTATTTTCAAACCCTTATATCAAATTTAATCTTTTTTAAATCAATAGTCAAATCTTTTTATTTCAACAGATATATTATTATATGTGCATTAAGAATTTTGTTTTGTTTGGAAACATAAGATTTAGCATCTTTACAGGCTTTAAAATGAGGCAAGACTGATGATTGGCAGCAAGAAAAAAAGTGGTGAGGGAGAGGGTGAGATGACCTTTCTTCAGCACCTTGAAGAGCTGAGATGGCATATAATAAGGTCTGTCATCGCCGTTGTCGTGGGTGCCATCGTCGCTTTTATGCTCAAAGACTTTATTTTCGACAAGGTCATCCTTGCTCCCAAAAGTCCCGGTTTCATCACCAACAGGTTACTATGCCAGCTGGCTGATGCCGTCAATGCGCCAGTGCTGTGCATTAATCAGAATCCGTTGAACCTGATAAGCATAAAAATGTCAGGTCAGTTTACTACACACATAACCATATCGCTGATAGTGGGCGTCATCATAGCATTTCCATATATTTTCTGGGAGTTCTGGTCTTTTTTCCGGCCGGCTTTGTATGAGAAGGAAAGGAAACATGCGCGTGGTGCTGTAACGGCTGCATCATCGCTGTTCATAATAGGAATTCTCTTCGGCTATTATGTCATTTCACCCCTGTCGATAAATTTCCTGAGCAGTTACCGTGTCAGTGACCTGGTGGATAACCAGATAAACATAACATCATATATTGGTTCTGTCACTTCTGTAGCGCTCTCAGCAGGTGTCACATTTGAACTGCCTATTGTTGTCTTTTTCCTTGCCAGGATAGGCATAATAACGCCGGAATTCATGCGGAAGTACCGGAAGCATGCAATAGTAGTCGTTCTCATCCTCGCGGCAGTTATAACCCCTCCTGACGTATTCAGTCAGACTCTTGTTTCAATCCCATTGATCTTGTTATATGAAGTGAGTATCTTTATTGCAGCAAGAGTTGTAAAGAATCGTGAGTTGGAAAACGCGGATGAGGATGCCGCCGATAGTGCTGCCGGGAAAAAATAATAAGATGAAGCTCTATACCACAAACCTGGTAAAAAGATACAAGACCCGTACTGTTGTTAACGAGGTCTCCGTTGAAGTCGAACAGGGCGAGATCGTCGGGCTGCTCGGCCCTAACGGCGCCGGGAAGACCACCACCTTCTACATGATCGTGGGCCTGATAAGACCAAACGCAGGAAATATTTTTCTTGACAATACCAATATTACAGACTTCCCGATGTACCGCCGTTCACGCATGGGCATCGGATACCTGGCCCAGGAAGCATCCATATTCAGGAAGCTGAGTGTGGAAGATAATATCATGGCTGTTATGGAACTCTCTGATATGAGCAGGGAGGAAAGGGTTAATCGCCTGGAATCACTGATGGAAGAGTTCGGCCTCGCACGCATACGCAAGAGCCTCGGCATACAGCTCTCAGGCGGTGAACGGCGACGCACAGAGATAGCCCGCGCCCTCGCCCTCAAACCGAATTTTATCCTCCTTGACGAGCCGTTTGCCGGCGTTGACCCTATTGCCGTCGAAGATATACAGGGCATCGTATCACATCTTAAAGACAAAAATATAGGTATCCTCATCACTGACCATAACGTGCATGAGACCCTTTCAATAACTGACCGGGCCTATCTTCTCTTTGAGGGTAAGATTCTCAAACAGGGCACATCAGCCCAGCTTGCCGATGATGAAGAGTCAAGAAATCTCTACCTCGGTAAGAACTTCGAACTCAGGAGGTAATTTAAAAGGGCCGCTTTTGAAACTTCATATTATTTGCTAATTTTGCGCCACATTTTGCGGATGTGTCGTAATTGGTAGCCGAGCAAGACTTAGGATCTTGTGCCTCAGGGCGTGGGGGTTCGAGTCCCTTCATCCGCACTAAATTACAGAACCGCTCTGACAGTCCGCCAATTGGCGGACTTTGAGCGGTTTTTAAGTCGAAATATAATTTTATTGAAATGAATATTACCAGAGAGAACGTTGATGCCCTGAATGCAAATGTCAGGATCAATATCGTTAAAGCCGACTACGAAGAGAAAGTTGAAAATAAGCTCAGGGAATACAGAAGGACCGCAAACATAAAGGGCTTCCGCCCCGGTCATGTGCCATTACCTATGATTAAAAAACTATACGGTACATCAGTCCTTGTCGATGAGATCAACAAGATGGTCTCTGAAAGCCTTTCCGATTTTATAAAGAACGAAAAGATTGACATCCTCGGCGACCCCATGCCAAAAAATGATGAACATACCTTCGATCCTGAAAAATCTGAGGAGTTCAATTTTACCTTCGAACTTGGCCTTGCCCCCGAGTTCGAGCTGGCTCTGTCAAAAAAACAGAAGCTGACCCGTTACCTGATTGAGCCTGATGCCAAAATGATTAAAGACTACGTCGACAACTACGCCCGCAGACATGGCCAGTTCATTATCGCCGGGAAATCGGAAGAGAAAGACCTCCTGAAAGGTACTATCACTTCAGCAGACGGTACTGTTTCTAATGATGACGCTACCCTGTCAGTTGATGCAGTAAAGGACGAACTGATCAAGAAAGAGTTCATTGGCAAAGAGGCCGGTGACACCGTCACCTTTGACATACGCACGGCCTTCCCCAACGACTATGAGATAGCCGGCCTTGTGAAGAAGCAGAAGGACGAAGTCAGGGACATCAACGGCCAGTACACCATAACCATCAGGGAAGTGTCAAGATTCGTACCCGCTGATAATGACAAGGCCCTCTGGGATAAGGTTTACGGCGAGAACACAGTAAATACCGCTGAAGAATTCGAGGCAAAAGTGATAGATGAAATAAAGGAATATTTCAACCGTGAGACAGACTATAAACTGCGTACTGATGCACGTGAAACAGTATTGAAAAAGATACCTTTCGAGCTGCCCGATGAATTCCTTAAGAGATGGCTTCTGAAAGTAAATGAAAAAACCACCCCCGAGGAGCTTGAGAAGGAATATGATCATTTCCGCGATGACCTGCGCTGGCAGCTGGTAAAAAACAAAGTCGCTAAAGAAAACAGCATCCGGATAACTGACGAGGAAATCATGGCAGAGGCAAAAACCTTTACTAAAGCCCAGTTTGCCCAATACGGCCTATACTATGCCACAGATGAACAGATCACATCCTTTGCCACAGACATGCTGAAAAAAGAGGATGACACGCACCGTATTGCTGAAAAAGTTCTTGATACAAGGGTGCTGGATATCATAATCGAGGCTCTCAGGGTAGATGATAAAAAGGTTTCGATAGAAGAGTTCAACAAGCTCTTTGAGAAGAAGTGACACCTGAATAATGAGAATTTTGTATATTTGACATTCAATCAAAGTCATTAGCCATGTCAGATACAGGAGATTTTAAAAAATATGCAGCTGACCGCTTCGGCATCAGCAGCATTTCGATGCAGCGTTACATTTCAGCAAATAACAGCTACATCTCCCCAACAATTATCGAGGAACGCCAGCTCAACATAGCCTCAATGGACGTCTTTTCGCGCCTTATGATGGACCGTATAATATTTCTTGGCCTTCCCATAGACGACTATGTGGCCAACATCATTCAGGCCCAGCTTCTCTATCTTGATTCATCGGACCCCGGAAAAGATATACAGATCTACCTGAACACCCCCGGTGGCGCAGTCCATGCAGGGATGGGTATCTATGACACAATGCAGTATATCTCTGCCGATGTTGCTACCATTTGCACAGGAATGGCCGCATCCATGGGCGCCGTACTGCTCACCGCAGGCACCAGGGGAAAACGGTCTGCCCTGAAACACTCACGCATCATGATCCACCAGCCTATGGGAGGCGCAGAGGGTCAGGCCTCTGATATAGAGATAGTTGTGAGAGAGATACTAAAAATCAAAAAAGAACTGTACGAGGTCATAGCGTTGCATACCGGTAAACCCCTTGAACAGGTGGAGAAAGATGCTGACCGCGATTACTGGATGACGGCAACAGAGGCAAAGGATTACGGAATGATAGACGAAGTTCTTACAAGATCAAAAAAACAAAGCCGTTCCGATGGATAAATGCTCATTCTGCGGACGTACAAAGAAAGAGGCAAACCTGCTGATTGCAGGTCTTGAGGGCCATATCTGTGACCATTGCATTGAGCAGGCTCACAACATCATGGCGGAGGAGCTCGGCAGCAAATCAAGTTTCAGCCTTGACAGTATTAAGCTACGTAAGCCGGAAGAAATAAAGAGTTTCCTTGACCAGTATGTTATAGGTCAGGAAAGGGCAAAAAAAACACTCTCTGTAGCAGTGTACAATCACTATAAAAGGTTGATACAGAGAGCCGACAGTGATGATGTCGAGATCGAAAAATCGAATATTATTCTTGTCGGGGAGACAGGTACGGGCAAAACGCTCCTGGCACGAACCATAGCACGCATGCTTCATGTGCCTTTCACCATCGTCGATGCCACCGTCCTCACCGAAGCAGGATATGTGGGTGAAGATATTGAAAGCCTTCTGACACGCCTTCTGCAGAATGCCGATTATGACGTCAGGGCTGCGGAAAAAGGTATTGTGTTCATTGATGAACTTGACAAGATAGCGCGCAAGGGCGATAACCCTTCCATTACGCGTGACGTATCAGGAGAGGGAGTACAGCAGGGCCTCCTTAAACTTCTTGAGGGATCCATTGTAAATGTGCCTCCGCAGGGAGGAAGAAAACATCCTGAACAGAAGATGATCCCTGTCGATACAAAAAATATTCTTTTTATCTGCGGCGGAGCATTCGAGGGCATTGAGAAAAAGATTGCCAACAGGCTCAACACAACAGTAGTAGGTTACAACGCCAGCCGTTCGCGCGACAGGTATGACAAAAGCGATCTTCTGAAGTATATTGCCCCGCAGGACCTTCGTGCCTACGGATTAATACCCGAGATAATCGGACGACTGCCGGTGCTGACACACCTCTCTCCACTTGACAGCAAGGCCCTGAGAGCCATCCTCACAGAACCGAAAAACGCCATTACAAAGCAGTATATCAAGCTCTTTTCCATGGATGGCATTGCACTCACGTTCACTGACGAGGTGCTTGACTACATTGTGGACAAGTCCGTTGAGTTCAAACTGGGCGCCAGAGGATTGAGAGCACTTTGCGAAGCAATCATGCTGGACGCCATGTTTGAGCTTCCTTCCAGTGACACAAAAGAATTTACCGTCACCACCGAATACGCCACCCACAAGCTCGAAAGGGTGGACATGAAAATCCTCAAGGTATCCTAATAAAAAACCCGGCATTTCTGACCGGGTTTTTTATTTGCAGACATTTCGGAAATGACATATCCTATTGTACCGACGCCCTGCCAGGGCATCGTTCCACCTGCATCAACAGAATTTTTTATTTCCCCAATGGGTATTTCGGATGCCGGTACCTGAGAGTTATCTCTTTAGTATCATCACCTCTCCTCAGTGTTGCTAATGCATCGCACTCACCGGCACCGTAGTCAAGCTCAAACGGTTCTTTACCTTCAATCTCAAACCCTATGGTGCCGCTGACCAGAAACCTGCAGGCAGCCTGCCATTCAAGAGGATTAACGACCTGGGCAGTGTATGATATGCCATTAAGATTGGTACCTGCTGCAACTCCGGTAATAAGGCATTTATCATCCCACGGGTTCCACCAGGTCAGGTAACCCGCAATATATTCCCTCATACGTTCAAACTCACGCTCAATGAACTTACTGTCACTGAAGGTGATCTTTCCGCCGGTGAGCACCACAGAAAAGACTACATTATCATTGTCGTTAAGACCGGTGTTCGTTACAACCGTTGTTCCTTCGACCCTGGCGCCGTTGACATAATAGTTGTCAAAAGTGAGCGTTCTTTCCGATTGTACATCCCGGCGCGGTGCGGAAAGTGTGATGATGATCTTGCCACTTCGTACCACATCGTTCAGACCCGTACACCCGGTGCCATAGTCAATCACAACATTCAACGGCCAGGGACTCTGTTCAGGAAAAGTAACTGTGACAAGAGGACAAGAGTCCACAACCGAGCCTGACTTCTTCATGTCCTCAGCCAGTACAGTCGCAATCTCAAGTGACGCAAATGCGTCATCAAAAACCGCTTCAGCAAGTACGGCATCATCGGCCGCTTCGATGCTTGAATCCTCCAGCGGGGTCGACTTCTGACATGATGAAACCATGAAACCCAGGAGGATCATAATAAGGTAAAGAAATTTTGCTTTCATAACATAGTTTGTTTAATTGTTCAATTACATTCTATATCACATAGACTGCAGAACAATTGAAAGGTTTAACGGAAAACCCGGGAAAAAGTTACTTCCGTCGCAGATATGTCGTGTATGTAAAGCTGACCCCCTCTTTTTCTTCAGAGATATGTTCCTCTTTTTCAGTAATATACCATTCCATGGGATCAATTTCCGGAAAAAATGTGTCCGATTTGAATTCTTTATGTAAATGTGTCACAAGTAACCTGTCGGCAAGTGGCATGAACTGCCTGTAAACGGAACCGCCTCCTATGATGAATATCTCTTTTCCAGGGTCACAGAATCCTATTGCCTGATCCACTGACCTTGCAGTCTCAGCACAGTCAAAACAGTCAAGTTCATTATCTGTCAGGACAATGTTTTTCCTGCCTGAAAGGGGTTTATGCGGTAGAGATTCCCATGTCTTCTTGCCCATAATGAGACAATGACCCATGGTTATTTGTTTGAACCGTTTGAGGTCACCGGGGATGTGGGCTAACAATCTGTTCTTATAACCTATCCCGTTATTGCGGTCTGTTGCTACAATTATTGTTATCATCTCAGACAGATATTTCTCCCTTTATGGCAGGGTGCGGGTCGTAACCCGTAAGGGTGAAGTCATCGTATTTGAAAGAAAAGATATCCCTGACCACCGGATTAATATTCATCACTGGCAGGGGACGCGGTTCACGCGTGAGTTGAAGTCTTACCTGCTCTATATGATTAAGGTATATATGTGCATCGCCGAATGTATGAACGAACTCACCCGGTTTATACCCGGTGACCTGTGCCATCATCAGGGTCAGGAGTGCGTAGGAAGCAATATTAAAAGGTACGCCGAGAAAAATGTCGGCGCTGCGCTGGTAGAGCTGGCACGAGAGCCTGCCATCAGCCACATAAAACTGGAAGAGTATATGGCACGGGGGCAGCGCCATCTTCTCAATCTCACCCACATTCCATGCATTGACGATGTGGCGCCGTGAATCGGGGTTTTCTTTCAGGGACCTGACCACGGCACTTATCTGGTCAACATGCCGTCCGTCAGATGACGGCCATGAACGCCACTGGTATCCATATACCGGACCCAGGTTGCCGTTGGCATCCGCCCACTCATTCCAGATCTTCACGCCGTTTTCCTGCAGGTACCTTACATTGGTGCTGCCGCTGAGAAACCAGAGGAGCTCATAAATGATCGATTTGAGATGCATCTTTTTGGTTGTCATAAGAGGGAAGCCCTCCGACAGATCAAAACGCATCTGGTAACCAAAGATGCTTAGGGTTCCTGTTCCGGTGCGGTCTTTCTTTTCAGTGCCATGCTCCATGACATGGCTAAGCAGATCAATATATTGTTTCATAAAGAATATGCAGGTTATTTCCCTTTACGGGTTATTTTTGCCACCCAACCGCCTCCGGGAGCCATGCTCAGTTCCGTCATGCCCGCAGTGGCGGCATTCATGGTAACATGCTTAAAGTCTTCACCGTGATGGTCAGCATTGATGCCGTCACTGAATATCTCCCAGGTGTAATCCCCGGCAGGGAGGAACGAAAGGTCCGCCTCGAGTATGCGTGCATCCCAGTCGGTCATGGCAGCAAGGTACCACGTTTCATCTTTCCTGCGGGCAATGACTATATAGTCACCTGTTTTCGCTGACAGTACCCTGGTCTCATCCCAGGTGACCGGCACCCCGGCAATGAATGTAGTGCACTCCTGGTTACGCTTATAGTTGGAAGGACTGTCAGCCAACATCTGAAGAGGGCTCTCATACACAACATACATAGCCATCTGGTGCACCCTGGTACCCTGGCTTGCCGGCCTGTAAAACACCGGTGTGAAGTCGCGCTTCTGCTTGTTGATCATTGCACCGGGAGTATAGTCCATCGGCCCTGCAACCATTCGTGTGAAGGGAAGCAACAGATCATGCTCCGGAGTGACGTCGTAGCTCCACTTGTTGTTTTCAAGCCCTTTTACTCCCTCGCGGGTGATTACATTAGGCCAGGTACGCTCCATGCCGTCAGGCTTGTAAGAGCCGTGAAAATCAACCAGCATCCTGTGTCCGGCAGCCCGGGCGGCAACCTCATGGTAATAATTAACCATCCACTGATCATCACGCTGCATGAAATCGACCTTGATGCCTTTCACTCCCCACTTTTCGAACTGTGAGAGCACTTCATCCATCTTATCATAGAAGGTCTTCCAGACGACCCAGAGTATGATGCCTACATTCTTTCCGGCCGCATAATCACACAACGCCTTTACATCAAAACCCTCAGCCACATCAAGAACATCACCGAGGTTGTACCAGCCCTCATCAAGGATCACATACTCTATTCCGTTCTCCGATGCAAAATCAATGTAATATTTATAAGTTTCATTATTCAGGCCATCCTTGAAATCGACGCCGTAGAGGTTGTTGGCGTTATACCAATCCCATGCCACCTTGCCCGGCTTCACCCAGCTGAAATCGACGCCGGGCGCAGCGGGTGCTCCGAGCTTGTAAACCATCTCGCTCTCAACCAGCCCGGCATCATCAGGAGTGATGATGAAGACACGCCATGGGTATGAACGCGTACCGGTTGTTTTTGCAATATAATCCTTCCGTTCCGTCACATAGATGTCACGATCGTTATTTGCTTTCTCAGTGGCCGGATACGCCGGAAAAGTCCCGGCAATGCCTCCGCTGCCGTCACCGGTGATCCACATACCGGGGTAGTCATTTATGTCAGCCTCGGTAAGGAGGATGTCGATGCCGCCCGTCATAAACAGTGCCGGCAGGCTGGCAAGATGTTTCTGTCTTATCGTGTCCAATGCTGCCAATATGAGTTTCTGCTCATTATGCGACATAAAGCCCTTTTCAAGAGGATACCATGAAGTGGTGCCGTCAGGCAGAGAGAATGCAAACCGTTCACCGGTGACGGTTATATCGCCCTTGAGCGAAGTGGTAAACCTGTAAGCAACACCGTCATCATATACGCGGAAAACAAGTGAACATCCGTTTTTAAAACGGAGACTGAGCCCGCTGTATTTGTCAACAATAATTTTGTTCTTATGCGGTACTACCGGTCTGAGCGTATCGGTCAAACTGATCTGTATGCCTTTGGGCTGACCGGGTTTTAGTCCTGGCAGTTCAGCTCCGTCAACCAGCAGTGCCGGCTTAAGGTCTGTTACCAGCGACTTCCCTTCGTAACTTATTCTAATGCTGACATCATCACCAACCTGCACTGTAAGCATGACCTTTGTATCGGGAGATTTAACCGTATAATCCTTTGAGAGAACAGGGTATGAAATCATCAGCCCCGTCACCAGTAAAATGTTAAAAATCCTCATTTGCTATGATTGTTTTATTCCTTCTCTTTTCTCCTGGCCATTTCATCACGTATGGCGGCCGCCTGCTCATAATCCTCACGCGTAATGGCGTCGGTGAGCATATCTTTCAACTCATCCGCAGTGAATTCACCGTACTCGCTCGCGGCGGGCGGGCTTTTCTTTTGCGGGGTCACGCCACCCTGCTTCTGCTCTTCCTCGGTTGTAGCGCTCATTACAATGCCGGCTTCATTAAGTATCTGTGAATCAATGAATATAGGACATTCAAATCTAAGGGCCAGGGCAACGGCATCTGATGTGCGCGAATCAATCTGAAAACGTTTCTCACCGTCAGTACAGACGATTTCGGAGTAAAATATACCCTCACGCAACTTATTGATCAGTACCTGCTCGACCGTCACGCCGCATGCTTCCGCAAAGGTCTTGAAAAGATCGTGTGTCAGAGGTCTGGGCGGTTCGAGATTCTCAAGCTTGATCACAATTGCCTGGGCCTCAAAACCACCGATAATTATTGGCACACGGCGCTCACCGTTCTCTTCCGCCAGGATTAAAGCGTACGCCCCGGACTGTGTCTGACTGTACGAAATACCTATGACCTTCAGACGAATAAGATTATTCTGCATAGTAACTCTGGTTTTCTGCCCGACAGGCCGATAAGACAAATAT
The DNA here is from genome assembly GCA_963828395.1 of uncultured Bacteroidales bacterium. GTDB lineage: Bacteria > Bacteroidota > Bacteroidia > Bacteroidales > VadinHA17 > SR-FBR-E99. The sequence goes on along the minus strand of CAWHED010000005.1, from coordinate 408,342 downwards.
ATATAATAAGAATCTTTATCTTTCCAAGGTTGAAAATTTTTATCCACAGTTTATTGGTGATAAATTCATATCATAGATTTGTAAATAAGTTAATTTTTATATCTTTGCAGTCCGAAAAACAAAGATCCGGCGGGGCCTGTAGAAGTGTCATGCACAGAGGAGCAAGGCCGCCTCACGGAGTAACATAAGATTGATTGAAAATGTACGCAATCGTAGAAATTGCCGGTCAGCAGTTCAAGGTGGAAGAAGGAAAAAAGATCTTCGTTCACCGCTTGGATGCATCTGAAGGCGAGAATGTTGTATTTGATAAGGTTCTCCTTATTGATAACGATGGAGCAATCTCCATCGGCGAACCTGTCGTCACAGATACCGTTGTTGAAGCCACAGTTCTCGGGCACGCAAGAGGGGACAAAGTGATAATCTTCAAGAAGAAGAGGAGAAAAGGATACCAGAAGAGATCCGGACACCGTCAGGATTTTACCGAGATTGAGATCTTATCTATCGGACCAAAAGACGCCCCCAGGAAAAAAGCTGCGCCGAAACCGGAGAAGAAAGTAGTTGAAGCCCCGGCAGCTGAAGAGGCTAAGGCAGAAACAAAGAAGGCTCCCGTAAAAAAGGCTGCTGAAAAGAAACCAGTTGAAAAAAGGCACCAGCTGAGAAAAAGGCACCGGCTGAAAAAAAGGCACCGGCTGAGAAAAAGGCACCGGCTGAAAAAAAGGCAACTGAGAAAAAAGCCCCGGCAGCAAAGACAAAGAAACCGGCAAAAAAATAACCGTTAAAAAGTAAAAATCACAGGATATGGCACACAAGAAAGGAGCCGGCAGTTCTCATAACGGCCGCGAATCACAAAGCAAACGACTTGGAGTCAAACTCTTCGGCGGTCAGGAAGTAAAGGCCGGCGGTATCATCATACGCCAGCGTGGTACGGTTCACAATCCGGGCGAGAACGTCGGAATAGGTAAAGATCATACGCTTTTTGCCCTGGTCGACGGAACCATCGAGTTCAAAAAGAAAAGTGACAACAAATCATACGTATCGGTAAAACCCGTTGCAGTATAAGTGATAATCACTTCAGATCATTACTCCTGAAAATATACGCTGAAGCGCATCTTTTCAGGAGTTTTTATTTTAATTTTATCCCGCTTTTGCGGTAATAAAACTGTTCTTATGCTCAACATAACCCTTCTTCGCGAACAATCATCCATTGTCATCGACAGGCTGAAAGTCAAAAACTTCGATGCAACCGCGATTGTTAACCGTGTTCTTGATCTTGACCGCCGCCGCCGTGAGCTCCAGGCTGAAAGTGATGCAATTCAGGCAGAACTTAACAGTCTGTCAAGAGAGATCGGATCAATGATGAAGGAAGGCAGAAAAGAAGAAGCTGAAGCCGCCAAGAAAGGTATCGGTACTATGAAGGAGAAGCAGAAACAGCTTGCGGAAACCCTCGATCAGGTCAGCGAAGAAATGCAGAAGGAGCTCATCAGTCTCCCCAACCTCCCCCACCCCCTGGTCGCTCCGGGCAAAAGCGCTGAGGATAATGTCATTGTGCGCAGTGGCGGACAACTGCCTGTGCTTCAGACTGATGCACTGCCTCACTGGGACCTGATAAAAAAATATGACATCATCGACTTTGACCTGGGAATAAAAATCACAGGAGCAGGATTCCCGGTCTATAAAGGCAAAGGAGCCAGGCTGCAGAGAGCGCTGATAAACTTCTTCCTGGATGAAGCCGGCAAAGCAGGCTATCGCGAGATCGAACCGCCGATAGTAGTAAATGAAGATTCCGGTTTCGGCACCGGACAACTGCCCGACAAGGAGGGACAGATGTATTATGTGGGAATCGACAACCTTTATATGATACCTACAGCGGAAGTGCCGATCACAAACATATACCGTGACGTCATCCTTGACGCTGCTGACCTCCCGGTACGTAACGTGGGATACACCCCGTGTTTCCGCCGTGAGGCAGGCTCGTGGGGAGCACATGTCAGGGGACTGAACAGGCTGCATCAGTTTGACAAGGTGGAAATAGTGCAGATTGCTCACCCCGATACATCATACGAATCTCTCGAAGATATGGTTAAGCATGTTGAGAGTCTCCTTGTCAGGCTTGAACTGCCATACCGCATTGTACGGCTGTGCGGAGGTGATATGTCATTCACCTCGGCAATGACTTACGACTTTGAGGTTTATTCCGCAGCACAGCAGCGCTGGCTGGAGGTGAGCTCAACATCGAACTTCGAGTCCTTCCAGGCTAACAGGCTAAAATGCCGCTTCCGGGAGAAAGGTGCAAAACAGACCACACTCTGCCACACGCTCAACGGTAGCGCACTGGCACTGCCGCGTATCGTAGCCGCACTCCTTGAGAACAACCAGACAACTGCGGGCATAAGGATACCCGCCGCTCTGATCCCGTATACCGGCTTTGAGCTGATCAGCTGAGAGAATGAAGAAGAGCTCACAGGCATATATATATGCGGCTCTTTCGGTCATTCTGTGGGGAACCATTCCTACTGCATTCAAAATAGCCCTCTCGGAATTAAGCATTGTAACCATGCTGGGCATTGCCACATTGGTGTCAATGCTGGTGCTCTTCATTATTCTGGCTGCCACGGGAAAGATTAAGCTCCTCGGGCAAATGACACGGCATGAGATGCTCTGGTCAGCCCTCCTCGGCCTCATCAATCCTGTCCTCTACTACCTTATGCTTCTCACGGCATACAGCCGGCTGCCGGGCCAGGTGGCCCAGCCCGTGAACATGATCTGGCCTGTCATCCTCGTCTTTCTGTCAATGCCGATACTGCATCAGCGCATCCCTGCCAGAAGCTTTGCGGCGCTTTTAATCAGCCTGGCAGGTGTATATATTATCGCTTCACAGGGTGCCCCTCTTAGTCCCGGCAGGTCAGATGCACTCGGAGTGACACTGGCCCTGGTCAGCGGTGTATTGTGGGCCCTGTACTTCGTCCTGAACGTACGTGACAGTCGTGATGAGGCAGTAAAGCTGTTTGCCAACTTCGCCTTCGGTTCTGCCTATATGATCATTGCCATGGTCCTCAACGGATCATTAAATGAGAAGATAAGCTTAAGCGGAGCAGCCGCGTCGGTTTACATCGGCATATTTGAGATGGGCATTACCTTCTGGCTGTGGCTCCGGGCGCTCCAGCTGGCAGCAACCTCCGATAAAATAAGCAACCTGATATTTTTTGCACCTTTTATATCACTGATACTGTTGCATTTCATCATCGGCGAACCGGTATATTATACCACCCCCGTCGGCCTCATGATCATCATCGGAAGTGTTCTGTTCCAGAACAGGAGACATAAGGCTGAACTTTAACGGCATATTTTTTGTTACTTTTGTGCAATAAGCGAACCTGAAATGAAAAAAATACTCTTTATAACAGCTCTGCTGATCCCTTTGCTAACCGGCTGTAAGAAAGATCCCGTACCGGATCCCACGCCGGTAAGTACGCTGGCGCAGAGGGCACGGGATGGCCTGTATGAACTTATGCAGTATGCTTATCTGTGGAACAACAAGATGCCAACCGTCAAGCTCTCAGACTACTCCGGGCCTAAAGATATCCTGGCAGCCGTTGAGATACAAACCTGTAGATGTTTATAGTTTTGTCATGACCTGGGATGAATTCTCGGCATATATGTCGGGAAGTGTTCAGGGTATGCATGGCATCACTTTAAGCCTCGATACAGCTGATGTGGTAAGGGTTGTAAACCTTTACAAAAACTCTGACCTGTGGCCCAACGGTGTAAGAAGAGGCTGGATAGTGAAAAAAGTCAATGGCACCGTGCTGGCCCCCATATTCATCAATGCCATCGCTACACGTGACTGGTCAGTCTACGATAATCTTATGGGACCGGCAACAGTTGGTCTGACAAATACCTTCCTGTTTCAGAAACCCGACGGGACCGAGGTGACTTATTCTTCAACAAAATCTTCGTTTACAGTTAATTCTGTCCCGGCATATAATGTAATTGACCTTGCGTCCGGCAAGACAGGCTATCTCTGCTTTGATGCGTTTATTGATCCGGCAGAAGGTGAACTGAATGAAGCCTTTGCTTTCTTCAAGGCCAATAATGTTACGGATCTGATCATTGACCTCCGCTATAACGGTGGCGGTGATCTCGACAGAGCCCAGCAGCTTGCAAGCCTGGTAATGGGAGCAGCAGATACAACCAAAATATGTTACAAACTCAAATATAACAATACGGTCAGCGCTGACTGGAACCAAACCTATAAATTCGCTAAAACCGCAAGTCCTCTTGGTCTTGACCGCGTTGTATTCATAACCACACGAAGCACCGCTTCTGCAAGTGAGGTTGTCATAAGCAGCCCTGAAACCGTACATCTCGGTTTCACTTGTCGGTGACACAACCTACGGCAAACCTGTCGGTATGAATATATGGGGATACCCGTTCCCGACCAACAGCACACCGGAACCGGATTATAAATATGCGTTTGGCCCAATAACATTTGAGTATGTCAACGCTTCTGACTGGGGAGGTTTTTATGATGGAATAGTTCCTGATGTACTTGCAAATGACGATATCACACGTGACTTCGGAGACCCGGAAGAGCTTTCACTCAAAGCTGCGATAGCCATTCTTGAGGGCACAAAAGCCGGCAGCGCGGTACCGTTAAGGCGCAATATCATCCGGAGTGAAGGAGAGCAGCTTCCGACAGATCTCATTGTCAGGTCTCCGAAATCATTCATTAAGTGAAAGAGGTCAGGGGTGAAAAGATCATTCTGGGCATCGATCCCGGGACCACCATCACGGGCTACGGCCTGATAAGTGTGACCGGCAAGACCCCTTCCCTTATTACGCTGGGTATTATAGACCTCAGAAAGAAAACTGACCATTTTCAGAAGATACGTACTGTCTTTGAAGAGACTCTGGCCCTCATTGATCGTTACCATCCTGATGAGTTTGCCATTGAGGCTCCCTTTTTCGGGAAGAATATACAGAGCATGCTTAAGCTGGGAAGGGCTCAGGGGGCGGCCATATCCGCAGCTCTCTACCGTGATCTCCCTGTCGCCGAGTATGCGCCCAGGATGATCAAGATGTCTATCACAGGCCACGGTCAGGCCAGCAAGGAGCAGGTGGCAACGATGCTGAGAACCATACTTTCATTCCGTGACAAGAAGCTCCTGCTCGATGCCACTGACGCCCTTGGTGCGGCACTATGCCATTTCTACCAGAGCGGCAAGTCTGCTTCTTCAAGGAACGCAGGAGGCTCAAAGGGTTCAAAGAGCTGGGAAGAATTTGTCAGGAATAACAGCACCAGGGTCAAAGAGTAAGCTTCTGTGCCGCTGCCAGTGCAACAAGACTCACCTTCACCTCACCTGCCTCATGCAGTGCATTAACGCAAGCTTCCATGGTTGATCCCGTTGTGATGACATCATCAACTACAAGAATATGCTTTCCTGTGACAGCCTCCGGGTTGGGGACAACAAAGAGACTTTTAACGTTCTCCCACCTTTCGTATCTGCCGCGTTTCGTCTGTGATCCTGTCTGATCCGAGCGCCTGATAATGTTTTTTTTCACTGCCACCCCAGTGGCCTCCGATAACCCGTATGCAATATAGTCACTCTGGTTGTAACCTCTCTTCCTCTGCCGTGCAGGGTGCAGGGGTACGGGAACAATCATGTCTATATCCACCATGAAGCCACTCTCTTTCAAGATATTACCATAGAGTTCTCCAAGCGTATTACCGGTCTCTGTTCGTCCTTTGTACTTTAGTGCATGTATCAGTTTCCTGATCCTGCTTCCACGGTTATATACGGAGAATGCTGCAGCCCGTTCAACCAGGCACCTTCCCCAGAAAGCCTGTTCAAGAGTATTGTTCCGCTTCATGTGAAAATCTGTTTTGGCCATCGAAAGAAGACACCCGGTGCAGAGCACTTTCTCCCCCCTCACCAGATGTGCGCTGCATGCAAGACACAGCCTGGGAAAGAAGAGACTCAGGAAATCGTCACCGATATCATTAATATACAACACTTTGCAGCGTGAAACCTCTGTAAAGGTATGATAAATGACACAATCCATTTTTGAATTAATGAAATATTTCTATATTTGTGCTGTTTACTAATTAAACCAATTGAATACTAGTATGAAGAAATGGATGATTGGCAGCCTGATACTCATCGCTCTGATGGTTGTTGCTGCAGGAGTTTATGCTCAGACTTCGGACCAGGATAAAAAGCAGGACAAGAAAGAATGCACCTTCGTTGACAATAACAAGGACGGGAAGTGTGACACTTGCGGAATGACTGCAGACGCTTGCAAGAAAGAGGCAAAGGCAGTTGAGGGCAAGGATTGCTCGAAATGCCCTTCAGCAGCAGCTTGTGATGAGAAAAAGGGTGAAGTAGTTCCGGCTACTGAAGGCACGGCAACTAAAGCTCCCTGTTGCCCAGGGAAGAAGTAATTATTACTGATATTAAAAAAACCTCTGTCAACGACAGGGGCTTTTTTTTTGTCTGGTTCAAATTACAGTCTCACATGATCGCCAATGGCTTTAGCCAGGCGCTTATTTTCTTCATCTGTGACCGGGACCCGTGGGTTGGTGAAGAGCATATCTGTCTCCCTGGTGAGAGGTATGAGGTGTATGTGGGCATGAGGCACCTCAAGTCCCAGTACAGCGACACCTATACGCTTGCAATCGATTACCTCCTTCATTGCCAGGGCAATTTTGCGTACAAAGACCATCATTCCTGCCAGCGTCTCTTCATCCAGGTCAAAGATATAGTCTACTTCCTTTTTGGGTACGACAAGCGTATGACCGGGCTTCAGCGGCCTCACATCAAGAAAGGCAATGAAGTGGTCATCCTCAGCCACCTTATGACATGGTATCTCGCCATTAATTATACGTGTGAAGATTGATGCCATAATACAATGCTTTAAATTGAAATATCCACTATCTCAAAACGCATGAGGCCGGCGGGCACTTTAACCTCAACCACATCGCCGACTTTTCTGCCCATAATTCCCTGTGCTATTGGCGAGGTGGCAGCGATCTTGCCTTCCTTGAGGTTAGCCTCACTCTCAGGTACAAGCTGATATTCCATGGTCGTTCCGTTCCCCTTGTTACGAATCCTGACCCTGTTAAGGATCTGGACAGTGGAGGTGTTGATCCTGGAACCGTCAATAATACGCGAACGTGCTACCGTGTCTTCAAGGCGCGCAATCTTCATCTCAAGCATGCCCTGTGACTCTTTTGCTGCAGCGTACTCAGCGTTCTCGGAAAGGTCGCCCTTATCGCGCGCTTCAGCTATCTGCCTGGCCATAGCCGGTCTTTCATTACGAAGCAGATCAAGTTCCTCCTTCATCTTCTGGAGACCCTCTTCTGTTACATAGACAAATTCCGACATAATTTCTTCAGTAATAGGTTAAAAAATAAGAAGAATCCCGGCATTACCGGAACTCTTCAAAGAACAAATATACAAAATTCTTAATTAAAAAACAAATCCTTCTTTTTTGTAATTATCAGATAATCAATATGAGTACTCTTTCCTTGCAAGCACCGCGGAATAGATTACAGCCTTCCTGACGTCAAATCCGTCTGCCAGTTTGTAACCACCGGCAGTGGCATTATAATCATAGTCAGGAGCATCACTTATCTCACTGTCTGAGATCTCATCATGAACAAAATCCACTATCGTTGAACCATGTAAAGACGATATCCCCTCGGAAGCAAAGGAGGCAGCCAGCTTATCGAACCTTGAGCCTTCGTCTGCGAAATCGTCTGCCATGCTCTTACTTACGGAACCTTCCGTGGCAAAGGCGCCGGCCAGCAGGTCTTCAAGCGAGCCTTCCGAGGCAAAGGTACCGGCCATGGGCTCAGCATAATTACCTTCCTCATCCGGTTCTGTGGGAATATACCGTGGCTTGTGTGGCATTGCGGCCGGACTGGCCGGTTGTATCACTTTGGGGGCAGGCACAACAGCCGGCTTAGCCCTTTGGACAGGCCCTGACGGCGTGGACTGCTTCGGCAGCACAGGCTTCTTCTTGCCCTTGAATGAACCGGCCAAACCAATAACAGCAAGAATAATATAAAATATAACACTGCCTAATCCGTTGTCTTCCATTATTTTCTGTATTTCTTGATCTTATGTTGTTTTAGTTTGGGCTGTTTCTTTGGATCTACCTGTTTTGTCTTTTTCTGGTTCTTCGGCTGTATCAGTTGCTCCGGTTTTTTCAGTTTTGGCTTTGCCTGATCCTTGGGTGGTTTCGGCTGATTCGGCTGCTTCAACTCAGGTTTTACCTGCTCCTTGCGCTGTTTATGTTTCTTTGCCTTATAGTTTGCATCAGTCTTCTTTCCGTTGTTTGCCATCCTCTCCTGTGTGGCAGCACTCTGTATTGCGACATGCCTCTTTCTGAGCTTCTCAATATTCTTCTCATCATCCCTGTCACGCCTGGCCTCCTTCTTCTCCTGCTCTTTCATCGCCTTGGCGGCTGCACCCCTGGCCCTGACTTTGTCATCTATGGGCTTGCTCTTTCCCGTCCTGCCGAACAACTCTTTCTCAGTCCTGCGGCTGGCATTCTTCTGCGCCTGGATATCAGCCGGCGAAAGAACGAAGAGAAACAATGACATAAGTACTGCATTTCCCAGGAATACTAACTTCTGCTTCATTACGTTTGTCTGATGTGTCTTTTGCGTAAAGAAATATCTACTTTTGTAAAAACGCAGGAATCTTATGTCTGTTTCAAATTTAAAATATTTTTTAATCATTTCACTGATCCTTTTCCTGTCAGTGTCATGTAACAAGGAGAAAAACGATGTCATTCCTGATGTTTATACTGATTTCTATGTCGATCTGGTCTCTGATCCCTACTTTTTTGACCTTGCCTCAGCTCTTGGGAACAGCGTGTATGTCTCCTCAGTAACGAACAACTGGGGAATAAAATCCGCAGGGTATGACGGTAATGGAATAATTATTTACCATTCTCTGCCCGATGAATACAATGTCTACGATAGGACATGCCCGCATTGCTATGTCGTTAATTCCCTCAGTAAGGCAGTAAATATTGACGGGATTTATGCAGTCTGTCCGCAATGTGGCACCAACTACGCCCTCCCCAGTTTTGGAGCTCCTTCTTCAGGCCCCGGGAAGTACCCGCTTAAGAATTACCGTGCAGCCCTTTCCGGTCAGTTCCTCCATGTCTGGAACAGCTACTGAACCGTTGCCTCCTAATACCTGTAGTGATCCGGCTTGTAAGGACCTTCAGCCGGGACACCGATATAATCAGCCTGTTTACCGGTAAGTTTTGTCAGGTTTACACCCAGCTGTGCCAGGTGCAGGCGGGCAACCTCTTCATCGAGATGCTTGGGCAGCCTGTAAACGTCTATTTCATAATCCTTTGTCCATAGCTCAATCTGTGCCAGCGTCTGATTACTGAACGAGTTGCTCATGACGAAAGAAGGATGACCGGTGGCACAACCCAGGTTGACCAGCCTGCCTTCAGCAAGAAGGAAGATTGCGTGACCGTCAGGGAATACATACTTGTCAACCTGCGGCTTGATGTTTATCTTCCTGATCCCTTTGTAATCATTCAGCGCATCAACCTGTATCTCGTTGTCAAAATGTCCGATATTGCAAATTATTGCCTGATCTTTCATTTTTTCCATATGTTCTATGGTTATAATGTCACGGTTACCGGTTGCAGTGACAAAAATATTTCCCTCAGGCAGGGTATCCTCCACCGTTTTGACTTCGTAGCCTTCCATCGCTGCCTGCAATGCACATATAGGATCTATCTCAGTAACTATCACCCTGGCGCCATAAGCCTTCATTGAGCGTGCCGAGCCCTTACCCACGTCACCGTAGCCGCATACGACCACCACTTTACCTGCAATCATCACGTCAGTGGCTCTCTTGATACCGTCAGCAAGTGATTCGCGGCAGCCGTAGAGGTTGTCGAATTTGCTCTTGGTAACTGAGTCATTCACGTTTATGGCAGGCACTAGCAGCTCACCGGCCTCCATCATCTGGTACAGACGGTGAACCCCGGTGGTGGTCTCCTCCGAAATGCCTTTCATCTCCTTCACTGTCCTGTGCCACTTCTCCGGATCCTCGGCAAGGATGACTTTCAGAGTATCGATGATGATACTCTCTTCCCGGCTTGATGGTTTTACATCAAGGACTGAGGCGTCCGTTTCGGCTTTATATCCTTTATGAACGAGCAGTGAAGCGTCGCCACCGTCATCAACGATCAGGTTCGGTCCTTTTCCACCGGGGAACGAAAGAGCCTGTGCGGTGCACCACCAGTATTCCTCGAGTGTCTCACCCTTCCATGCAAATACGGGTATGCCTGCGGCAGCAATAGCGGCAGCAGCATGATCCTGTGTTGAGAAAATATTGCAGCTCGCCCAGCGAACGTCAGCGCCAAGCTCACGCAGGGTCTCAATCAGAACAGCCGTCTCAATGGTCATGTGAAGTGACCCTGTGATCCTTGCACCCCTGAGCGGTTTTGAAACCGAATATTTATTTCTTATGGAAAGAAGCCCCGGCATCTCTTTCTCAGCTATCTCAATACCCTTGCGGCCGTATTCAGCCAGCGCAATGTCTTTTACCCTGTATGGAAGTTCCTGTTTAATGAATGACATAACTTAATTTTTTTAAAGTCTGCAAAGATAACTAATAACAGTCTTAATTGTTCATTTTCGAAAACAAGCGATCGTCATTTCACGATCTTTCACCATCTGGGCTGCAAGGGCATCGACGTTTTCAAATTTCATCTCATCGCGCAGCCTGCCGTGAAACCTGACAGTGACTTCCCTGCCGTACAGGTCAGATTCAAAGCCGATGATATGAGCTTCTATCGTTCTCTTCCCGTCGTTCCCGGCAATAGTAGGATTAATGCCGATATTGAGCATGGCAATATGCTTCTGATTATCGCCCTCTACCTCAGCCTCGACGGCATAAACTCCGTAAGATGGTATAAGCTTGTAAGCGAACAGAGGTTCAATGTTTGCCGTGGGAAAACCCAAATTCCTCCCTATCCTTTTCCCTGAGACAACTTTACCCCTTAGAAAATACTCATACCCCAGCAGCGCTGATGCTTTTCTGACCTCTCCCTCCCCCAACAGCTCCCTTATGGAGGATGAGCTTACTGGTTTCCCGTCGACAATGAACGCATCTTCTTTCGTGACCCTGAAATCCATCCGGGAAGAGCAGCCGGTGATAGTATTGCTGTCACCTTCATGCCTTCTGCCGAAATGATGGTCGAAGCCGGTAATAAGATGGCTGACTCCCAGATGACGGCACAGAATCTCATCAATGAACTCCGATGCGGTCATACGGCTCAGCTCAGGCGTAAAGGGAATAATCACAAGATGACCTATGCCTGTTCCGCCGAGCAGATAAATGCGCTCTTCAATGTCTGTAAGAAAGCGCAGACGTGACGGATCTCCCGTCAGAACGATGCGCGGATGAGGATCAAAGGTGACTGCGACAGCGTCTGAGTCACTCTTTTCTGCCTCCTCCACAACACGTCTGAGAAGCATCCTGTGACCAAGGTGTACACCGTCAAAGACACCCATGGTGATCACCGGATTCCTGAAGCTCAGGTTTTTATAGCCGTGATATACTTTCATGCCGTTTCCGAGAATACAAAAATAACAAAGTTAATCTATGCGCCTGCGGGTCAGTGAAAAGTTGTCTTCCACTGATTCTGCGGTGATAATGTAAATTATTAAATTTACCTTTTTACTCACGTTCTGCCTTTGAACAAGAAAGTAATCAACTGTCTGTTTCTCATCCTGGGCGTTTCTGCAATGAAAGCCCAGAACCTTCAGATGTCACCTGTGAACGCCGACGCTGCCTGGTACGACCAGCTCCTGTACAGCGGGGTTGAATGGCATCCGGCAATGCCGATGGCGGCAGGACATGAGTTCTTCCTTACATCTGAACCGCTGCCCGGTTCTGTTTCAATCGACGGAATAACGTTCAGGGATCTACGCATGAAATACGACATCTGCAATGATGGGATAATAGTGCTGTGGAAGAACGGTTCCCCGATAATTATCGACGGTAAAAAAGTGGATGAGTTTACGGTAGTGTATAACGGCATCCCCAAAAGGTTCATTAATCTCAGGGACACATATCCCGGAGTACGGGGGTTTGCAGAAATATTGTACCAGGGGAGCAGTTCGGTTATCGCCAGACATATAAAAGTTGTCTCAAAGAATCCTGCCGGTGCCAGTTATGAGGAGTTCACGGAGGAAACGAAATACTATCTGGTTGTGAACGGAGGCTGCTTCCAGGTTAAAAACAGATCGTCATTTCTTGACCTGATGGGCGAATATGAAATTTCTGTAAGAAAATTTATAAGGCAGAAACATCTTTATCTCAGCCATACTTCTCCGGAAGGGTTTATTAATGCAGCCGCCTATTACGATTCTCTTACAGTCAAAGAAAAGCCGGAATGAAGAGACTGACAGCAACACTGATCCTGTCAATGACGGTTATACTGCTGTTTGCCCAGGAAAAAGGCAGGCTATACAGCGGCCGGTCAGCCGGAGTGCCTTTCAGTGACTTCGTCGCAGGTCTTGAATCAGAAACCGGAATTAGTATATTTTATAAAGTTGAATGGGTTGACGACCTGACTGTTACAGGTACCTGGGAGAATGCATTGCCTCTGGAGATTATAAATATGATTATAACGCCACGCGGACTGTATTGCTTTGATGACAGGTCAGGGAATATCATTATCACCAAAGGATACAGGGTCAGGACTGACTTTTCCGACGATGGTACAGATCTGTCAGTCATGTACCTGACTGATACGTTAAAGACAGAATCTCTTAACGGCAAAGAGAGTGATGTGATTACTTTTGGCAGGCCGGGTGATAAAAACAGGGAAGACAGGGCTTACCTGTCAGGCTACATCACTAATGATGCCACAGGTGAGCCGATCCCCGGAGCGTCTGTCTTTATCAGGGAGCTGGGCCTTGGTGCAATGACCAACCATGATGGCTATTATTCACTTTCAGCGCCAGGAGGGTCATACAAAGTGGAATACAGGTCTCTGGGATCATACGACACATACAGGAACATAAACCTTTATTCAAGCGGCAAGATAAGTATTGCTCTCACTGAACGCATAATTGCCATAAAGGAAGCCGTGGTGACTGCCAGCAGGAGGGAGAAGCTTGACAGGCTCGAAAGCGGCATGACAAGGATGAATATTATGACCATCAGGCTGTCACCCTCTTCACTGGGTGAGGCTGACCTTATAAAAAGTGTTCTGCTGATGCCCGGCGTCCAGTCTGTGGGAGAGGGTGCGGCAGGATTTAATGTAAGAGGCGGCTCTGCCGACCAGAACCTGATCCTTCTTTACGGGGCTCCCATGTACTACTCATCCCATTTCTTCGGATTTTTCTCTTCAGTGAACTCTGAAGTGATAAACGATATCTCGCTGTATAAAGGAGGGATACCTGCCCAGTTCGGAGGCCGGGTTTCTTCAATCATGGAGATCACTGAGAAAGACGGGAATAAAAAAGAATATTCAGGCAATGCAGGTATAAGCATGGTTGCGGCTCATGCCACGGTTGAAGGACCTATAGTAAAGGACAAATCATCTTTTCTTCTTGCCGGAAGAACCACATACTCGAACTGGATGCTGGGTCGCCTTCCAAACGCTGCCCTGCGAAACAGTGCTGCCGGTTTTTATGACATCAACGGACATGTCATCACAGACATTGGAAGGAACAGTAAGCTCGAGTTATCGGCATACTTAAGCCACGACAGTTTCAGGTTTAACAGCGATACAACCTATACCTATGATAACCTGATCATCGCCGCACGGTTCAGACATTCCATCTCAGAGTCACTCTTTGCTGTCTTCAGTCTTAACAACAGCAACTTCAGGTATGAAGTGTCCAACTCAGGCATCCCCGAATATGCTGCCGCAATGACACATAAGGTGAATACCACATCAGGAAAGGCAAATTTAACATGGTATCTGTCTTCCGGTAACGAATTGCAGTTCGGCGGAGAAACCAGTCTTCACCTCATCAGCCCGGGAACCCGTATAGCTGTTCCTCCCCTTTCGGTAATAAAAAATGAGACAATTGATACTGAAACAGGACTTGAAACGGCTCTTTATGCTGACTATAAGGCTGAGCTGGCAGGACGTCTGACAGTAAGGGCCGGGTTCCGCCTGTCATCTTTCCTTGCCCTGGGCCCCCGGATGGTTTACGTATATAATCCTCTCTTTTCAAAAGAGATGAATACCATGGTAGATTCAATCAATTTCGGGCCGGGAAGCATCATCAAAGCTTATGCGGGACCCGAGGCAAGACTGTCACTGAACTACAGGATCTCTGGCGGCAGCTCCCTCAAGGTTAACTATAACAGAACCTATCAGTACCTTCATTTGCTGTCAAATACCATCTCAGTTTCTCCTACCGACACATGGAAGATGAGCGATTACCATACCAGACCTCAGTACGGGGACCAGATAGCTGCAGGCTTCTACCTTGACCTACTCGAGAACGACTATGAACTGTCAGCAGATGGATATTATAAATGGTTACATAATCTTATTGACTATAAGGGGGGAGCAATCCTGACTATGAATAAACTTATAGAGCAGGATCTTATTCCGGCAGAAGGAAAAGCTTACGGAGTGGAGATCATGCTGAAAAAGAACAGGGGCAAATTCAAAACCTCACTTAATTATACGTGGTCACGTGTCCTTCTCCGCAGTACCGGCTCCTTTGATTCAGAAATAATAAACACCGGAGCTTACTATCCTGCCAATTATGACAGGCCGCATGACCTGAATCTTCAGATCAGCTACCTTTATTCAAGAAGAATTAACTGGAGTATGAATTTCGTATACACCACAGGAAGACCGGTGACCTACCCTGTTACGTGGTATCTTCATGACGGAGTTAATGTGATCCATTATTCTGACCGGAACCAATACAGGCTCCCGGATTATTTCCGATGGGATATTTCGATGAATGTGTACAGCAACCTCAAAGCCTCAAAGACTTTCAGGCCGTCGTGGAATATCTCGGTATATAATGTAACCGGGCGAGAGAACATATATTCCGTATACTTCCGCATTGAGAACGGAAAGATCCAGGGCTACAGCCTGTCAATATTCGGCAGAACCATACCAACAATATCCTACAGGATTGACTTCTGAAATGTGAAATGAAGATAGGCAAAATCATAATATTATTCCTTTCGGCAGCAGCCGCTTCCTGTATCAGTCAGTTCACACCGGAGATTGTCTCACAGAATGATTACCTGACTGTCAACGGCCTTGTCACGAATGAAAACAGACGTTACAGTATAATCCTTGGTATCTCACATCCGCTTGATGAAACATCTGCCGACAAACCGGCTGTTAAGGCCAGGGTATCTGTCAGCGATGATCTAGGCAATACATATAATTTCGCTGAGAAGAGTCCCGGAAAATACTTGAGTGACTCAACGGTATTCACCGGTCAGACGGGAAGAAGCTATATTCTGTTTGTAGACTACAACGGAAAGCAGTATTCTTCATCCTTAAGTGCACTGCAGCCCGTACCGCCGATCGACAGCCTCGGTTATGAAATATCTGACCGGGAAATCAATGCTTCGGGTAAAATGGAAAAGGTTACCAGGGTAACCCTCAGCACACTCGATCCGGCAGGCAGGTGTAATTATTTCCGGTGGGCCTTTGAAGAGACCTGGGAAATTCATCTGCCCTTTAACTACCTGCCAAGGGAAAAACGTGTATGCTGGGTCTCCGAACTGTCACATAATATACTTATTGCCAATACAGAAGCACTCGCCGAAGACAGGGTCACAGACCTTGTGCTGACCACTTACAATAATTCAAGCGACAGGGGTATGTACGGGTACAGCATGCTTGCGAAACAGTATTCACTTAGCAGGGAAGAATATGAATTCTGGGATAAGATAAGGACCATGTCGCAAAATACCGGAGGCCTGTATGATGTCACCCCTGTGTCAGTGACCGGGAACATACAGTGCATATCCGACCCTGCAGAAGTTGTACTTGGCTTTTTCAGCGTCTCCGGTGTAAGTTATAAAAGAATATTTATTAAGGATCGCCTTATTACTCCCGATCACTATACTGAAAAATGTGTTACGGACAGGGTTCCTAGAAATCCTTCACTTCCGGGTCTGGGTAGCATATATTTTATTCTTAATGAGTTCGAAGACCCGGATACCGGATTGAAACTATGGGATATCACCACCATTATAGGGTGTACCGATTGTGCAAACATGGGTTCGAACGTTAAACCTGATTACTGGGATGAGGGCTTTACGAAATAAATATCTTCTGACGGTAATCCTCATCCTGGCCCGTGTCAGCCTTTCCAATTCAGCTTGCCAGGCCATAAACATGACCGTCACTGCTGATACTCTGATCAACATCCGGCAGCATCCGCTTATTGAAGGTTACGAATCAGTCGTGATCATTAGTGACCGTAACACGTATATCGCCGGTGAGCAGGTCTGGTATACCATGCTTGTACAACTTTCCGGCGATAAGGCTGATCACCAGAGTAAGGCCGGATATGCCGAGATCCTTGACTGTCATAATACACCTGTCTCTCAGAGCAGGATCCTGATTGATAAAAACGGGACGGGAACAGGCCGGCTGTCATTGCCTGATACAATTGCTTCCGGAGATTATATTCTGAGGGGATATACAAAAGCAATGGTATTTCTCGGCCCGGACCACTTTTTCACAGCCGTGATAAGGGTTTTCAACCCTTATAAAAGAGACCCTGACTACGACAAAATAAGTTTTAACGGACCAATTGCCGGTCCGTCACTTGCCCTCTGCCCTGAAGGAGGTGCTATGGTGCCAGGCACAGTAAATAAGGTTGTAGTAAAGTCGTCCGGCCAGGGGGGAAGAGGAGTGCCGGCAAAAGTCTTTCTCACTGACCAAAACGGCAACGTCGCCGATTCCGTTACCACTGATGCAACAGGACTGGCCTCGGTTAATATCATACCTTCAAAAACCGGGACCCTGGTTGCCATGGCATACATAGAATCAGAAGAGGTCCGGGCAGAAATCCCCCCTTACTCACGGACGGATCACTCCCTGGCCTTCTCAGGCCTCCGGAACCAAACGGGCAGGATAATAGTCAAAACCACCGGTGACGGAACCGGACCATGGCACCTTGCAATAATAAGCCCGGGTAAAATAAGCTTTTACAGACAGCTGGACAGGGTGCAGGAAGAAACCCCCATAAAGATAAGTTCAAGTGACCTTGCTCCGGGTATTAATGAAGCCCTCCTGTATGATCATCGCGGAAATCTTCTGTCATCAAGACTGCTGATGAATGACGACGAAGGTCTGTACAATGTTACGAAAAATGATATCGGTTATCTAATCAGGAATGATACACTGGTTGTCAGACTGCCCCGGAAGATGTCATCAGCATCTGTGTCGGTAACCGTTTCTGATGAGCATCCGGCGAAAAACCTGCAGTCCTATTCCTTCTTAGCCAGATGGCTGACAGCCGCGACCTTGAACGAGCCGTTCATGCAACCTTTTCTTACAGGTGCTGCAGATATCAGTGATGACCTGCTGATAACCCTGAATGACAGGCATCTGTCCGGCAAACACGAAGAAATTCCTATCACCGCCGGTGAAACGCGCGGCCTGGCCGTCAGCGGCGTGGTCACTAATCTTGACAACCTCCGTCCTGCCAGGGGAAAATTCCTTTTTATTAATCTTCCCGGGAAGAATTGCTTTCTTCAGTATACCAGAACCGATACAGCCGGAAGATTTAACTTCATTGTTCCTCCACGCAGGGGATCAGCAGAGATTGTTGTCTACCCCCGCGACACTGCTGACAATATTGTAATAAAGACCTCTGCGTCATTCTCTGATAATTTTATTCCCCTTCACCGTTCAGTGGCAGCCGTCAGCGCTGAAGCAGACAGTTCTGTTGTGCGTATGAGCATCAACAGCCAGGTCATGAGGAATTATAATATCAGGGAAAGAGACACCATGGGATTTTCGGGAACTGATGAAAGCACCGGTCACTTCTACGGTAGTTCCGGCTACCACCTTGTACTGGATGACTTTATCGCTTTACCGAATATGGAAGAGGTTTTCTTTGAGCTTGTTCCCAACATAGATCTCATTAACAGCCGCCGCGGGTACTTCTTCAGGATATTCGATCCTCTTACGGGTAATGAGTTGAAAACTACACCTTTGTTGTTCATCGACGGCACTTATACAACTGATCCCGGGACTATTGCGGAATTACCCCCTGGGAAGACCGAATACATTGATATCATTTTTGTGCCTTACAGGCTTGGAGAGGTATTACTGCCCCCGGTCATAAGCGTAGTCACCAGAAAGGGTGATTACAGACAGCAGGTTCTGCCCGAAGCAGCGACGAGAATCAGTTACCTGTTCTCCGATCCGGAGATAAAATTCAAAGCCTTTACCGGAGACAGAGCCGGAAGAAGCCCATCGTTAAACAATACCCTTCTGTGGGCGCCACTGTCAAGTCCCGAAGGCGGCCATGAATATTCATTCAGGTTACCGTACACCGATTATACTGATGAATTCAGACTGAATATATCTGTCTCCGGTCCTGGTCAGTATCCTTTTAACATCACAGAGTTAATTGATATTAATCGACCGGAATAACTGACATTAATCTTTATCTTTTCGTATCTTCGGAAGAGTTTCAGGCATTGAAAGAGAGGTTTTACAATATCGACCCATGGCTTGACCCTTTCAGGGAGGTCATTGAAGGGCGTCTGACGTACTGTAATGACCGTGAAATTATCATTACCGGAGGTTCACCTCTTTCTGATTTTGCCAATGGACATCGCTGGTACGGTCTTCACCGGACTGAAAAGGGATGGGTTTTCAGGGAGCATGCTCCTCATGCGTCCGGCATATCGCTCATCGGCACCTTCAACGACTGGAAAGATGACGGCAGTTACAATCTGCATCCGGCAGGCGGTGGTGACTGGATGATAGAGCTTGAAGAGAGTAAGCTGTCACACGGTGACCTTTACAAGCTGGCTGTCAGGTGGAGGGGCGGCGGCGGCGACCGTCTGCCCGCCTATGCTACACGCACCGTTCAGGATGAAAACACAAAGATCTTCTCCGCACAGGTATGGCAGCCCGCACAGGGCTATGTGATGAAAAATCCCTCGCCGCCGCCGCCACCGGCTATCCTCGTCTATGAGGCACATATCGGCATGGCCACCGAAGAGGAGAGAACAGGCACCTACCGTGAATTCACGGAGAAAGTGCTGCCGAGAATAAGCCGGCTGGGCTACAACACCGTGCAGCTCATGGCTGTGCAGGAGCATCCTTATTATGGCTCATTCGGTTACCACGTCTCCAATTTCTTCGCACCCTCATCACGTTTCGGCACTCCTGATGAGCTCAAGGAACTGATTGATACTGCCCATGGTATGGGTCTCAGAGTGATCATGGACCTAATTCACTCACATGCCGTTTCCAATACCCTCGAAGGACTGGGATTACTCGACGGTGACCCTGGTCTTTACTTCCATAAGGGAGCCAGGAGAAACCATGTGGCATGGGACTCACTCTGCTTCGATTATGGTAAGCCCAAGGTTGCCCATTTCCTCCTGTCAAACTGCAAATACTGGCTTGAGGAGTTTCATTTCGACGGATTTCGCTTTGACGGTATTACCAGCATGCTGTACTATGATCACGGTCTGGGTTCGAATTTCACTTCCTATCAACAGTACTTTAACGGAAACCAGGACAGCGATGCGATCGTCTATCTCACTCTGGCCAATAAACTGATACACGCATATAACCCCGGTGCAACAACCATAGCTGAGGAGATGAGCGGCCTGCCGGGGCTGGCGGCATCTGTCGACTCCGGCGGCATAGGGTTTGATTACCGGCTGGCTATGGGTGTGCCTGACATCTGGATCAAGATGGTTAAAGAGATCCCTGATGAAAACTGGGATCTGGGCTTTCTCCTGCATGAACTCACACAGCACCGTCCGGAAGAACGTGTTGTGTCTTACTGCGAATCGCACGACCAGGCTCTCGTGGGCGACAAAACACTGATATTCAGGCTTGCAGATGCCGAAATGTACACCTCGATGAGCATCACTACACCCAGCCTGATAATCGACCGCGCCATTGCACTGCATAAGATGATAAGGCTCTTCACCTTCCTCTGTGCCGGCGGCGGTTACCTGACCTTCATGGGCAACGAGTTCGGCCACCCCGAATGGATCGACTTCCCGAGGGAAGGAAATAACTGGAGCTACAAATATGCCCGCAGACAATGGAGCCTCGCCGGTAATAGCCTGCTGAGATACCGTCATCTCGATGAATTTGACCGGGCGATGATTGAAACAGGCAAGAAACATGATCTGCCCCAGGTGCAAATGACAGAGGTCATAACCGTAAACAATGCGGATAAGATAATTGCCTTCAAACGCGGTGAACTGCTGACGGTCATGAACTTCAACCCGACAGTATCATTTACCGGTTACGGCATACCCATAAAGGGCAAATTCAGAATCGTCCTTAGTACTGATGACCCGTTGTTTGGTGGACAGGGGCGCATAGACACTTCGCAGAGCTATTTTTCGGTACCTGACCAGGGCCGCTACGGTGTAACGGCACCTCATCATCTCAAACTCTACCTTCCCGCCCGTACTGCAATGGTATTGCTCTATGAGCAGGTAAAAGGCATTAAGGATCTTTAGATCAGTCCACCCACCTCAGCAGACAGAAATCCTGCCTGTGCGGGAGTTCCTTATGCTTTGCATAAATACGGATCCCGTAGAAGAAAGTGCCCGCCATCTCAGGTTGAAACTCGACACCGTATATTACCCTCCCTTTCTTTTTGTTGACTAATTTGAATTCCTTGCTTGTGAAAAATACATGCTCGCCATTCTTCATCTGACGGGTAACCACGAATTCAACCCCTACATTCTCAGGAGGAATATTTTTTATATCAAGAATTATTTCAGTGGAATAATTATGGCCTGAACGGTAGGTATTCTTCACTGCATTCTTAAAATCATGCTTGATGATTTCAATCTCATCCCACTTCCTGGTTATCTCGCTTTTCCAGTCAGCAAGCTCACGGGCAAGAGCGTAGTCATTGGCTATCATCCGCTTTGACCGCTCATAGAGTTTTTTATAATACCTCTCAAGGTAATCATTAAGCATTCGCTTGGTGGTGAATTCCGGAGCCACTTTTACCATCGTGTTCTTGATGTAGCTTGTCCACTCGCGGGGGATGCCGTCGGTATCCCTCGAATAATAAGCAGGAATTATTTCATATTCCAGCATATTGTATATCGTCTCGGAGTCTACATCATCCTGAAGATCCTGGTTCGCATATGTCCTTTTTTTCGGGAGGGCCCATCCGGCGAAAGCATGATACCCTTCAACCCACCATCCGTCAAGCACGCTGAAATGTATCGTACCGTTCATGACAGCCTTCTCGCCGCTGGTACCTGATGCTTCCAGTGGCCGTGTGGGGGTGTTAAGCCATATATCAACCCCGCGGACGAGGTACCTGGCCATCTCCATGTCATAGTTCTCGAGGAAAAGCACCTTACCGGCAAACTGCGGCATCTGGGAGACCTCATTGATACGTCTTATCAGATCCTGCCCACCGCCGTCATTGGGGTGTGCTTTGCCGGCAAAGATAAACTGGACAGGTCTCTCTGCATTATTGACAATTTTTGCCAGTCTGTCGAGATCGCGGAAGAGAAGTGTTGCTCTCTTGTAAGTGGCAAACCGTCTGGCAAAACCAATGGTAAGCGCCTTTTCGTTCAGATGACTGCTGATGTTCATTAATGTCCGGGGGCTGACATGCCTCTCAAGCATATTGGTCTGCAGGCGTTTGCGTATATGTTCGAAGAGCCGCTTCTTGAGCTTCATCTTGGTCTCGAACACCTTCTGATCTTCAACCAGGTATATTTTGTTCCACTGCTCCCTGTCGCTCTGATCAAAGTTCTTCGTTCCGGTCAGCTTTTCATAAATCTGCTCCCATTCCGGGGCTACCCATGTCGAATAGTGTACTCCGTTGGTGACATAACCGATATACAGTTCCTCCCTGAGGTATCCGGGCCACAGTTTCGAGAAGAGGCCGCGTGACACCTTGCCGTGAAGCTGGCTGACACCGTTCATCTCCTGGGAGAAGCGGGTGGCCAGAAAACTCATATTGAACTTACGGTCATTATCGCCCTGGCAGCGCCCGAGGGCCATCAGCTGATCCCATGTGATGTTAAGCCTGGTGTGATAATGCGAGATATATTTCCTGAGGAGATCTTCTTCAAAAGCATCATGCCCTGCAGGCACGGGGGTATGAGTGGTAAAGAGAGTTGAAGCTCTTATGATCTCCATTGACTGTTCAAAAGTGAGGTGGTCATCTTCGATAAGATGGCGCATGCGTTCGAACCCGATGAATGCAGAATGGCCTTCATTGCTGTGGTAAATGTCGGGCTTAATGCCAAGCGCAAGGAGTGCGCGCATGCCTCCGATACCAAGTATCAGCTCCTGTTTCAGCCTGTTCTCCGAGTCCCCACCGTACAGGTAGTGCGTTATAGCCCTGTCTTCCGGCGTGTTTTCTTCAATATCCGTATCGAGAAGGAATAGATTAACCTTCCCTACCGTGGCAAGCCATACACGGGCTTTGACCGTTCGTCCCGGCCAGGTGAGAAAGATAGTAAGCGGATTGTTTGCGGAATCCTTGACCGGAGTAACCGGAATCTGGGAGAAATCTTCCGCCTCATATATTGCCTGCTGTTCACCTTTCGGGCCGAGCTTCTGCCTGAAATACCCGTACCGGTAGAGTAACCCTATTCCCGTGATCCTGACATTTGAATCACTTGCTTCCTTCAGGTAATCACCGGCAAGAACACCGAGTCCGCCCGAGTAAATCTTTAGAGAAGGATGAATGCCGAACTCCATGCTGAAGTATGCCACCGTAGGAAGCTCATTGTTATCAGGCCTCGCAAGATATTCATTGAACTGCCTGAAGATCCTGTCTGAGTCCTCGAGAAAGACCTCATCATCTGCGAGTACCACGAGCCGCTTGTAATCAATTGACTCAAGCAATCGTTTAGGGTTATGCGCTACTTCTTCCCATAGTGTGGGGTCCATCCGGCGGAAGAGGAACTCGGCATCGCTGTTCCATGACCACCACAGGTTGGAGGAAAGGTCCTTCAGATAACCGATGCGCTCAGGCAGCTCCGACTGAACATAAATATCCTTCCATACCGGCACCTGGTAAGGTTTGCGAACCTGCACCTCAGTAGCTTCCAGGATGCGTGCATAATCCCTTGGCTGTCCGCTTCTGTCTTCACTCTTTTCAAGAGCAAATGAATAGGCATCAGTATAAAAGTGAAACAGGGTGTTCCAGTTAGCGATGCGCGATATTTCCCATGCTTTGTCCCTGGCAATTCCTGCATCTCCCATGCTCATCTGCATGAAACTGCGGATAAGCTTCTCCATTTCAGTGATGACTTCCTTCTCGTTGTCATCAGTGCGGTTAAGTATCAGACAGCCGTTACCCGGGTCCTTGAAATAAGTATTTACCCACATACCAAATCCCGAGAGGTTGGTAGTGACAGTGGGCACATGAAACATGAGGCTCTCAAGGGGTGTATAACCCCATGGCTCATAATACGACGGATATACTGTCAGGTCAAACCCGATAAGCAGTTCATAGTAAGTTTTGTTAAAGATGCCGTCATCACCGTTGAGATATGACGGAACGAAAATTACCTTAACCCTGTCTCCCTCAAGGTTCTTGATGTCCTCTCTGATAAGCTGGTTGACCACCGGATCCTCATTGACATGCTGAAGGCCATGGGTAAGATATCTGTCGCCATCAGTAACAAAGGTCCCGCTGTTCAGTGCTGCAATAAGATCCTGCCTGGGGCCTTTATGGTATGCCGGAACAAGAATGAAGGCAACGCACTGGCGACTTGAGTCCGCCTGTTTGTTTATTGCTCCCAGTGAAGACAGGAAGAGATCAATTCCCTTATTCCTGTATTCATACCGGCCGCTGGTTGAAATAAGCAGTGTGTCTGCAGGAAGGGTATACCCCAAAAGGGTTCCTGCCACGTAAAGCAACTTTTCCCGGGCCGCATTTCTGATTGCCTCAAAGTCCTCCGCAGCAGGGACAAAAGAATCCTCAAAACCGTTCGGAGTAATAACGTCCGGCTTTTTACCGAGGAAGGCAAGACATTCACGTCCGGTGATCTCGCTCACTGCCGTGAACACGTCAGCTGTGGCGGCAGTGATCTTTTCGAGCGACTGCTTTGAGGTTACGTTAAGCTCATGTGATATCTGCGCCGGATTGTACTCATTAATCTTGCTGTACAGCTGCCTGTTATTGCCGGCAATGCTCCGGCCCAGCACCGTTGCATGGGTAGTAAATGCCGTGGTAATCCAGGGTGCGTTTTTTTCCAGATAGAGTACACCAGTACCCGTCATCCATTCATGAAACTGTGCAACAACCCTTGGAAACTCACGGTAATAGGTGGTGAAGCTCTCGATTACTTTTGCGGCAGCATAACCGAACAGTGCAGGTTCAATATAATCCCACTGTCCCGAAATACTGTCAAGCTTATATGTTTCCCAGAAACGGGCGAATATTTCATTCTGCTGACCGAAATAAGGAGTGAAGTCTACCAGCATCACGCGCGGCTGTCCTTTTATATTCCAGCGTCCGGTCCTGACATTCAGCCCTTCCTGGGCGGCAACAGCCTTCCACTGAAGAAACATGTTATCATCAGGCGTGAATTCAGGGTTTGTTTTGTCATCACGCCAGACATCCGGCCCTATAAGAACATAATTGTCCCCGTATTCGTAGGTGGCATTCAGCGCCTTGGTCGAAATGACAGTATAAATGCCTCCCACCTTATTGCATACTTCCCAGCTTGTTTCAAATAAAAAGTCAGCTTTCATTTCTATGTATCTATAATCATTTAATACGCCAGGGCGTATGATGTATACTTCCAGGGTTAAACGTAAAAACCAGCCTTATTTTGTGGCTTTCTTTGCCCTGACACTCTTTGTTGCAGTTTTTTTCGCGATGGTCTTTTTCGGAGCAGTCTTTTTTGGGGTGACCTTTTTTACCGGAGCCTTCACGACAACAGGTTTTATTATTTCCGCGGTCGTGCTCATGCCTTTTTTGCCTTTAACTGCCTTCGGCCTCGCTGCGCGACCCTTTTTCTCATATTTTGTCAGTTTCCCCTGAAGCTCACTGATCAGGTGATCTTTTGCCACAATGGATGCCGAGAGGCGGTTAACTTCCTCATCATGGTCATTGACAGGACAGATAGTATTAAGTCTGATCTCAAAATCACTCAGGACGTTCATATAATTCATGAAAGCCTGATATGGGTTCTCGTAAGGATTGAAATATGCATGAACAGCACCGTCAGAGAAGAATTTTGTTGACATGTAATAAAAGTGATCGCTCGACTGCAGGTAAACCCAGTCACGTGTAAGCTGATCCGATCCGCACCTGCCTACCCTGTCTGAAAGGCTGTACAGTTTGCCTACAGCAGCGGTCTGGAGCTCGTTACCCATCCAGGCAGTCAGGTCTCTTTCTTCATCAGCCCATGAAATTGGTGACGGAACATGCAGCACGGCAACCGGCTGATACTGATCTGCGATCTCCGAAACGGTCATGAAACTGAATGGTGTTTTCTTGATAATGACATCAGGAAGATGTTTCAGGAAATCAAAAATACCTGTTTCCTTTTTCTGGTGCTCACCAAATGTCTCATAATCCATGAAGATGTTCACTATGTCTGAAGACGTTCCCAGCCCCTTTACCCATGACGCATACTTTTCAGCAGTCAGTGGGTAGCTTGACCAGTTCTTGTTGGAGAACCTGAATGCAATGTCATCGCTGAGAGTGTAATTTCGCAGCAATACCTTAAGTCTCGGGTTAATGGCATTGCAGTAAAGGAAATTTGGTGACTTCCAGCCAAGGATATGCTTCGCACCTTCCGTTATTGTAGCCTTGTACCCCATATCTGCCATCCAGCTGCCTATCTCATCTGAGTAAATCAGTTCAGTGTTTCTTACAGAGGTCGGTTTATAACCCAGAAACTCAATCATCTTGTCTGCGTGTATGCTGATCTGATTCTCAAATCGCTCACGGTTCATCAGTGAAGCCAGTGAATGAGAGTTGGTCTCAGCAAGGAACTCCACGCAGCCCGTCTCTGCCAGCTCCTTAAAGGAAGCAAGCACCTCAGGAGCATAAAGTCTGAACTGGTCAATTACAATACCGGTAAGAGAGAAGGTCACTTTAAATTTACCCTTATGTTTCTTTATCAGGTCAAGCAGGATCTTATTGGCCGGAAGATAACAGTTTGACGCAATCTTACGGAGAATTGATTCGTTCATGAAATCATCATAATAATAATGTTCATGACCCATTTCAAAAAAGCGGTAGCGTCTGAGTCTGAATGGCTGATGAACCTGAAAATAGAGGCAGATTGCCTTTTTCTGTGCTGTACTCATATCTTTTAGCTTGTCTGTTTCAATACCTCACTGTAAATATTTTTAACATGGCCGGCAGCCTTATCCCACTTCAGCTTGTCAACTTCCTCCTTGCCATTCATAATAAACATACGGGAGAGAGCGGGATATGAAAGGATACCGTAAATGGCATCAGCCATGGCTTCTATATCCCAGAAATCGACCTTCACGGCATGAGTAAGAACCTCTGCCACACCGCTCTGTTTGCTGATGATTACCGGGACGTTTGACTGCATCGCTTCAAGCGGAGAGATGCCAAATGGCTCTGATACTGAAGGCATAACATATACATCGCTCATTCGAAGCATGGTGAAGACATCATTGCCGCGCAGGAACCCCGTGAAGTGAAACCTGTCAGTAATGCGCAGTGCGGCTGCATGACGAATCATACGCTCCATCATGTCGCCTGATCCGGCCATCACAAACCTGACGTTGGGCATGCGTGACAGAACCATCCTTGCTGCCTCAATAAAGTATTCAGGACCTTTCTGCATTGTTATGCGGCCAAGGAACGTGACTATCTTGTCATCATAAGTCCGCTCGGGTATGTCAAGTTCAGAATGATGCGAGGGCTCAACAGCATTATAGACCGTCTCTACCTTGTCAGGGCTTATATTGTATTTGCTTATTACGATGTCGCGCGTAAGGTTGCTTACAGTAATGATTTTGTCCGCAGCATCCATCCCCTCTTTTTCCATATTGTAAACCACCGGGTTGACGTTGCCGCCGCTGCGGTCGAAGTCGGTGGCGTGCACATGTATCACCAGTGGCTTGCCCGAAACGGCCTTGGCAGCTATGCCTGCCGGATATGCGAGCCAGTCGTGGGCATGGATGATATCAAAGTCCTCCTCCGAGGCTATCACCTGCGCTACAACGGAGTATTTATGGATCTCATCCATCAGTGTTGCTCCGTAACTGCCTGTGAAGTCTACTTTGCCCTGTCTGTTGGTAGTCACAAGGATATCAGAATCCGCCACCTCCCCGCGTGTCATCTTCCAGAAGTCTTCAGGATCGGTATAGGGTACCAGTTTTGAGAATACCTCAATCATTTCAACCGGTTTCTGGAAATAGCTGTACCGCACTTTCTTAAATTCAACGGGGACGGTGTTGGCTCCGATGAGCCTTACAATACTCTGGTCTTCATCACCGTAGGCTTTCGGTACAACAAAGATCACTTCGGTATCAGGCTGTGCCGCAAGACCACGTGTCAGACCGTAGCTGGCAGTGCCAAGCCCCCCGGCAATATGAGGAGGGAACTCCCATCCAAACATCAGGACACGCATATCATTGATTTTCTTTATATTTTGTCTCAAGAATATTGTAAATGCGGAGCACTTCGCCCACGCTCCACGCCTGTGATATTGCGCCCCTGGGCGTATGAGGCGGATCACCGTCATAGATCTCCGAAATGGTTGAGATACCCGCTTCTGTAAGTGTCTCTTCAAACCCGGTAATCAGTTTTCTTACACGTGACACTCCGCCTTCTCCGTATACTTTCAGCCATCCATCACAGAACGGTCCTATCAGCCATGGCCATACAGTGCCCTGATGATATGCTTTGTCGCGCTGCTCCTGGTTGCCACTGTAAATACCGCAGTAACCCTCCTCTCCGGGCGAAAGGGTCCGCAGGCCGCGAGGCGTCACAAGGACCCTGTTTGCCATATCGAGAACACTCTTCATCTGTTCCTTGCTAAGCATGGTGTAAGGCAGTGAAGTGGCAATGACCATGTTGGGTCTTACAAGCATGTTACGCTTCTCCTGATCATTGACATAATCAGCAAGATAGCCATGTTCCTCATCCCAGAAAAGCTCGATGAATGATGTACTGATCAGTTCCGGCAGCTTCTCCCACTCTTTCACGAAAGTCCTGTCTCTGGAAACCCGTGCACAGTCAAGTGAATAACATACTGCGTTGTACCACAGAGCCTCTATCTCCACTGCATAACCATTGCGCGGAGTGACTGGCCGTCCGTTGACGACAGCATCCATCCATGTAAGTGCCTTGCCGGGCGCATCAGCATAGATGAGCCCGTTTTTCCTCAGTTGTATCCCGGACAAAGTTCCGTCACGGTACGCCTGTAAAATATTCTTCATGGATTCGCCGTAACGTTTCCACGTCTCACGCATATCTATACCATAGCTGTAAAGCGCCTGAAAAAACCAGAGGGCGGCATCAGCACTGTTGAATGCAGGATTATCATTATTGCCCTTATCGGGGAACAGACCTTCCTTCATGCGTCGCACCTGGGTGTCCAGCACTGCTGCATACAGGTCCTCTCTCTTGCGTGCAAGAGCCACACCGGGAAGAGAAATAAAGGTATCACGCACCCTTGATCCAAACCACGGGTAACCTGCAACGATGTTGGTTTCGCCTCCCCTCTTTTCAATAAACTGTTGTGAAGCATTCCGAAGACTGTTTCCGAAATTGCTCCGCGGTATTTTTGATGTAACCGTTTTCGTGAACTTCGTCTTAAAGCCTGCCGGCCGTTCTTCATTTGTAGATGCCGAAAAGACCAGAACGTCTCCCTTACTGGCTGTCACCTCAAAAAAGCCCGGAGCAAACAGGTCCTCCGAATGCTCGTACCCACGCTTCTGCTCCTCAGTATACTCCACTCCCGTGTACCAGTCAGGTACCGGAACAAACTCAGCTTTCGATGAAAGCTGCATATGAAGCCATGGGAAACCGTCATACATGCGGATCTTTATCCCGTTAGACACTTTCTCTATTCGTGTGTTTGCCCACATATTGGCATGAGTAATCTGATGCACGCTGCGGAAGGCAAGGAAAGGCTTCAGCTGGAACTTAACGGGTTCATCGGCTTCAAGGATGGTGAACCTGATCATCATCTGCTCCTCGTAATGAACCAGCAAACGCTCCTGCCTCATAATGACATTGCCTACCCTGTAGGTCATCCCCGGAATATCCTGAATATCAAAATCCTCTACATATTTATGACCTTTGGGACTATAATAATCACCATGGTATTTGCGGATACCTGTGTTGAAACTCTGCCCGTTGCTGACAACTGTTGTGTCAAGCGCCGACAGAAGAACATATCTGTCACCCCCGAGTGCGTCAACGGGACAGACCAGCAGACCATGGTATTTGCGGGTATTACAGCCCACAATTGTTGTGCACGAATAACTGCCCGCTCTGTTGGTGCGCAATATCTCACGACTGAGAGAATACTCAAGGTTAACTACCTGAGCCTTATCAAATTTAATATATCCCATAATTTTAGGATTTCCGTTAAACTGGACAAAAATTATTAATTAATTCCAGTAAAATAAAAAAAATAAAATCCATCTGCAAAGTAAAGCAAAAAAATCACATAATAGGTCAGGGCAACATTTTCATTTTCAGCCTGCCAGACTCTTTCAAAAAAGATATCTTTGCAGTTCAGTAAAAGAACCTGCGCGAGTTCAAATTGTTTATGAATATGAAAAATATTTGTTACCGGAAAACCGGAATTGGGTTTTATGTCTCACGAATTAAGTCTCTAAAATATATCGCCTTATTTGCTGTCCTTGCAGTTTTTGCCTTCACCGGATGCAGGAAAAACAGCTTCACCATAACCGGCACGATAGAAGGGGCAGGCAGAGGTGAGCACCTGCTTCTGAGGGAGGTGAAACCCGGCGTTCTCGAACCGGTTGACTCTGTTATCCCGGATAAAAGCGGGAGCTTTGTCTTCAGGGCTGAGACATTGACACCATCGTTCTTCATGCTGAGCATGGGAAGCGATGACTATCTTACTCTTCTGGCCACCCCTGGCGAAAAGATCAGGGTTACGGCATCACGTCGCTCCCTCGCCTCCCCGTCAGAGGTGAGCGGCTCAGCAGGCACAACCATAATGGTTGACTTCCGCAATCAACAGCAACGGGTTGTCAGTGAACTGGAAAAGCTAACAAAAGTCTATAACGACAGCATACTCAGCATGCGGCTGCCTTTAATAATGGACAGCCTTGACAGGAAGGCTGCCGGTATAGTGGCTGAGTTCCGCGAAAAAGCCGTGACCATGCTCGAAGACAACAGCAGTTCGATGGTGGCTGTTTACCTCCTCAACCAGCAGGTAGTACCAGGTCTACAGCTTTTTGACCCCGCAAAGGACCAGAAGATATATCACAGGGTTGATTCCCTTCTTTATGCACAGTACCCGGAATCTGACCTCGTTCTTGACCTTCATAATTTTGTGTCCGGACTCAGACAATCCACATCCCTGACCGGCACTTCCGGAAGTACGATAGGTGTGGGTGATATGTTACCTGACATAGCTCTTCCTGATCCTGATGGTGACACAATCAGCCTCTCTTCAAAACATGGCAGAATAGTCCTCGTTGATTTCTGGGCTGCATGGTGCCCTCCGTGCCGGGAAGAAAACCCTGACCTTGTCAAATTGTATGATATGTATCACTACCGCGGCTTCGACATATACCAGGTGTCGCTTGATCAAAGAAAGGAAGACTGGACCGGAGCTATCAGGGATGACAGGCTCGGCCGCTGGGTTCATGTGAGCGACCTGAAATACCGCGACTCGGAAGTGGTAAAGAGATTTGGACTGTCAGAGATACCGGCAAACTATCTTATTGACCGTGAAGGAAGGGTCATTGCCGTCAATCTGAGAGGGCCCATGCTCAGAAAAAAGCTTGAGGAACTGTTCAGTCAGCAGTAGCTGATCTCTATTTTTACTTTATTTGTACCAGAAATCTGTATCTGTAATGAAGAATTTTATATTGTTCCTTTTTACTGCAGCTGCCCTGACAGGTTGCGGTGAAAATGATAAGGTAGTAATAAAAGGAACCTTCAGCGAAGGGAAGGAAGGGGTTGTTTATCTCGATCAGTCAGATGTCGACAGGAGCACTGTAATCGACTCCGCTACAATAAAACGCAACCGCTTTAAATTCAGTGCCGCGATAACCGGACCGGAGTTTCTTCAGGTCAGGCTCAATAACAACGATTTTATCGGCCTCCTTGCATCGCCGGGTGAGGAGATAAACCTGGACTTCGGGTCATCGCCCCTGGTTATGAATTATACCGTGTCCGGGTCTGCAGGATCCGATCTGATCAGAGGACTTGATCAGCATCTGTTCACCACAAAGGTAAGACTCGATTCACTCACCAAACTCTATACCGGTATCAGTGACGAGGAGCTTGCAGTACAGGGAGCCGGCCTCGAAAAAGCTTACGTCGATGCAGTGGAAGCCCAGCGTAAACACAACATTGGATTCATTCTTGAGAACATCACTTCATTGGCATCAATCAAAGCACTGTACCAGAGGATCGACGAGAACACTTATGTGCTCTATCAGCCCCGTGACCTGCAGTTTCTTAAAATAGTATCAGACTCGCTTTCCGTTAAATATCCTGTCTCAAAACATGTACGGGCACTGAAGGAGAATGTGACCTCGGAACTAAACCGAATGTATATCGACCGCCTGACAAGCATGGCCGCAGAAGTCAGCCCGGCAAAAGCAGATCCTGTCCTTCCTGATACCCAGGGCAAAATGATCAGACTGTCATCACTGAGAGGTAAATATGTTCTTGTAACATTCTGGGCGACAACATCGGAGGATTGCCTGGCCGAAATTTCCACACTTAAAAACATCTATTCACTCTACCATGGAAAAGGACTGGAAATATACCAGGTCAGCCTTGATGCTGACGTGAACAGATGGAAAAATGTCATAAAATTCGAAGAGATACCCTGGATCAGTGTTAGAGAGGAAGACCCCGGCAATCCGGCTTATGCCATGGCAATGAATATCTCCAAGGTACCATCAAACCTGCTGGTCGATCCGGAGGGCAACATTATAAATACGAATCTCTTTGGCCGCAACCTGCAGATCAGAATGGATCAGCTGTTCAACAAATAGTTACTGGTATTGAAAGGGAACAGAACATACTTCGCATCTGATTTCCACCTTGGGCTGGCTGCAGGGACAGATCCGCGTCAGCGTGAAGCAAGAGTGGTTGCCTGGCTTGAAAAAGTTTCCGGTGATGCCCATACCATTTATCTCCTGGGAGATATTTTCGATTTCTGGTGGGAATATAAGCATGTGATACCCAAAGGATTCTCCCGTTTCCTGGGTAAACTCTCCTCGATCACTGACAGTGGTATTCCCATCCACGTTTTTACAGGTAACCATGATATGTGGATGAAAGATTACCTGGTGAAAGAGTGCGGAGTTGTAATGCACCATCAGCCATTCATCACGACGATCGGAGACGAGGTATTTTATCTTGCTCACGGAGAGGGGCTTGGAACGACAAACAGATTGTTTAAGTTCATGCTCGGCGTCTTTAATAACAAGCCTGTGCAGTGTGCATATAGCGCCTTGCATCCATGGATCGGCATGGGATTGGGTCACGCCTGGTCAAGGAGCAGCCGTCTGGCAAAACATATTTCAGTGCCTTTCATGGGTGAAGACAGGGAAGACCTCATACGGCACACGCGCCGGATGGTGAACGAAGGATGTGATGCCCGCTATTATATATACGGCCACAGACATCTGCCTATGACATTTGATGAAAACGGCAAAAGGATGATAATACTTGGCGACTGGTTCAGTCTTAACAGCTATGCCGTTTATGACGGCAGCGATCTTACACTGGTCAATGAGCCTTTAAACCTTTAGCCTTTACCCTCACGGTAAGAACATAATAAGAATATTCTTCATTCACCTCCTCAAACGTGTAATTCAGCTTGTGCCCTGACCGTCTGGCCATCTCGAGGAGACCCATGTAGCCCGTTGAGAGCTGACTCATATCCTGCCCTATCAGGGCAACCTTCAGCAGCCTCTTCAGTCCCTCTTCATCGTAATTGTTTACCATGTCAAGCTTCTGCCTGAGGTGATCAATATCACTTGTCCTGATGAGATTGCCGGAAGTGATGATGTACGACGACGGGGTTTTTCTGATCATTGCCAGGGGAACACCGTACTGACGTTCAGCCTCAAACCCCGGACTGTGCTGCGTGACATTCTGCAAAAGCTCTATCAATGTGGCAAAGACACGCTTATGGAGATTATGTTCCAGCTCTGCCTCCAGCATGGTGGTCTCACTGAAGTTAAGGAGTTCTTTGCTGATGGCGTGTGACATGAGGCCGGCCCAGAGGAAGTAGATGTTATTCGACTTCATCATCCGCTCGAGATTTGCGATCTTCTGCCCGCTGAAGGGAGCATCAGACCCGGGCAGGTTTATGCCTAACCCTCCTGCATCAACGGTCTTGCTGAGGATGAAATAGGAATATGTTTTATCGACAGCGTAAAAGTCGTATTCCAGCTTGTTGCCCGTCTTTCGTGCCATCTCTATCAGACCCAGACCGGCACCGCCCTTATGTCCTATGTTTAAATCCTGGAGCATAGCCCTGTAGACCTCCCTGATCTTGTCAGGATCAAGGTTGTTGATCTTCTCAAGGTTTTCCCTCAGTCCTTTGACCTCTTTGGTCTTTAGCGCATTACCAGTGCTGACGTTGTAACCGTCGTTGGTCTTGGTATATACCACCAGCGAGGTAACCTCGTCACTGGTTTCCGAGCCGTGCCTGGTTATGTTCTGCAGGTTCTCGAGTACGAACATGAAAAGTCGTTTTCGCCCCAGCAGGCTGAACGCCGACAGCTCCATTTCTTTCTCAAGCAATGTCAGAAGAGCTACTGAGTTGTCTCCCGTTACCTGACCGCGATAAGCAAACATAAGATGCTCATTCAGCAGTTTGTTTCTTAGTTTTTTTATTAGCTCCATATTATCCGGCTGATATGGATAGATACCTTATTCCTGCCGCAAAATAAGCAAAAAAGATCAGTGTTAAAAAATATTAAATAATTTTTTACCCGGCCCAGCCTTCGCGGTCGAGGTTGCGGTAGTTAATTGCTTCGGACAGATGGTCGGGGCGTATGACTTCAGAATTATCGAGGTCGGCTATTGTCCTGGCCACTTTCAGTATCCTGTCATATGCGCGGGCTGACAGGCCGCGCATCTCCATGGCGGCCCTGAGCAGCTTGCCTCCGGTCTCATCAGGATGACAGTACCGGCGTATCATGGAAGAGGTCATCTGGGCGTTGCAGTGGATACCATCAGCGCCGGCGAAGCGCGCCGTCTGCACTGCCCTGGCCCTGACGACCCTCTCACGTACCGCTGCTGATGTTTCAGTGGCGGTGATGCCTGCAAGTCTCTCGTAATTCACCGGTACTACTTCGATATGAATATCAATGCGGTCCAGCAACGGACCGGATATGCGGTTGAGATACTTCTGCACCATGCCGGGCATGCATGTACATTCCTTGTCCGGGTGATTATGAAATCCGCACGGGCATGGATTCATTGAAGCTACCAACATGAACGAAGCGGGGAAATCGCAGCTCAGTCTTGCCCTTGCTATAGTAATGATCCTGTCTTCCAGCGGCTGCCGGAGAACCTCAAGGACGCTTCGCTTGAACTCGGGCAGTTCGTCAAGGAAGAGCACTCCGTTATGGGCCAGGCTTATCTCGCCTGGCTGAGGCACAGTGCCCCCGCCGACAAGGGCGATGTCCGAGCTCGTATGATGAGGGCTGCGGAACGGGCGGTGCGTCATCAGCGGCACATGGCTGTCGATCTTACCTGCCACGGAGTGGATCTTGGTTGTCTCCAGCGCCTCCTCAAGCGTCAGGGGTGGAAGTATCGAAGGCAGGCGGCGGGCAAGCATGGTCTTGCCCGAACCTGGCGGGCCGATCATAATGGCATTATGTGCACCGGCTACAGCCACTTCCAGCGCGCGCTTGACATTTTCCTGCCCCCTGACATCGGAGAAATCAGAATCATATCTGTTCCCTTCCTGGCTGAAGAGAGCATTAATATCGACCTTCATTGGAGCGGGGCTGGTCTCACCGCGCATATACTCAAGAACTTCTCCCAGGGTGTGCACTCCGTAAACATCAATTCCGCTGACAACAGCGGCCTCGGGAGCATTTTCTGCAGGCACCATCATACCGCGGAACCCTGAGGCACGGGCCTGTAACGCCATGGGCAAAACGCCCCTGACAGGTTTGATGGTACCGTCAAGCGACAGTTCCCCGGTGAGAAGCATGCCATCAAGCCTGCTGCCGGTGACCATTTCGGCAGCGGCGAGTATGCCCACGGCCAGGGGCAGGTCATAAGAGGCCCCTTCCTTGCGGATGTCGGCAGGAGCCATGTTGATTATCACCTGCCGTCCGGGCCATTTAAGTCCTACGGCACGGAATGCCGACTCAATGCGCTGCTGACTCTCTTTGACGGCAGCATCAGGAAGGCCCACAAGCATATAGCGCACACCGCGCGTGACATCTGCTTCAATGGTCACCGGAACTGCTTCAATGCCAAATACGGCTGCGCTGAAGGTCTTGACCAGCATGACTTAAAATTTATGTTGCACACTAAAAGAGGAAATGCACCATAAATTTAAGTAAAAGCACTGAGAAGAAAAAAATGTTTTTCGGGAATTTTCCGGCTGCCCGCGTGCTTTGTGCACCTTTCTCAGTCCTGCAGAAATCCGAACCGGCCCCTGTTCATATCAGCATATGCCTGCATAATCTGTGTCTGTGTATTCATGACGAATGGGCCGTGGGCTACTATCGGCTCATTAATGGGCTCACCGCTCATAATGAGAACAATGGCCTTTTCCGAAGCCTCAATTGTAAAATCCTCACCGTCATTCCCGAAAAGCACAAAATGATCACTCTCTGCCTTTGTCCGTGCCGTTCAGAATTACGTTACCCTCGATGACAACCGCACAGGTATTAAAGACGGCAGGAAAGCTGAAAGCGGCTTTGCCTCCTTTTTCCAGTTTTGCGTTAAAAAGGGACACGGGAGTAAATGTAAAGGCCGGGCCTTTAACTTCCTTATAATTGCCTGCAATGACTTCAATTACTCCTTCCCCGTCAGGCAACATGTATTTGCCCATTTCATCATTTGTAATGGCCTGGTATTTAGGCGGTGACATTTTGACTTTTGCCGGGAGATTGACCCATAGCTGGACCATATGAAAGAGACCGCCCTTCTCTGAAAATCCTTTCTCGTGATACTCCTTGTGAAGCAATCCTGATGATGCTGTCATCCACTGAACGTCACCCTCGTCAATCACTCCGCTGTTCCCGAAGCTGTCGTGATGGGCAATTTTGCCCTTATACGCAATGGATACCGTCTCAAACCCCCTGTGAGGATGCACTCCCACTCCCCTCGGTCTTTCAGCGGGGGCAAAATAATACTTTGAATTATAGTCGAGCAGAATGAAAGGGCTAACCCTTTCCCTGGTCATCTGACCCATGCCGGGAATAAAGTTGTGAACCCTGAATCCGTCGCCCACCCAGTGAACCGGGGGCGGCGGAATAATCTTTTCTATATTTCTTGTCTTCATCGTGTAAATCCTTTAACTGTTAACAAAAGACGGGGTAAATAGTTTCAGGACAATAGAGCCGCTCTTTCTCCGTTACGAATTCATATCCCCAGGCAGACTATATGATGGACTTATCGATATAGAATAATGAAACTGCCATGAAGAGATCAGAAACAACAACAGTCAGTGCCCTGCTAATTACGGCAGCGTTAATAATTACGGTGATTCTTTCATCATGTAAGGAGGCACCATCTCCGAATGAAGAACAGACTTGCCTATAATAACACTGTAAACCTTTTCCCGGCTCAGGAAAATGATGTAAAAAGTGCTGATGAATACTACCTCGATCATGCTGTGGAGTATATGGTCTCTGACGATCTTGTGCTGTTGGGCGCCAGTGCAGGAGGACATCTTGCCATGCTGCACGCTTACAAGAATGATCCTGAAGGGCATGTCAGGGCGGTTGTTGATTTTTTCGGCCCTTTTGATCTTGCAGCGTTATGGAATTACAGTATTATACAACAGCTGATTTTGTACGGTGCCGCGGGAGCTTTTCTGGAAGACAATCCGTCATTGTACGCGTCCTCGAGTCCATCAGAATACATTACTTCCGGCAGTCCTCCCACAATATCACTTCAGGGAGGTGCTGATCCTCTGGTGCCGCCCTCACAGACAAGCCAGCTTATTGCCGGTCTTGATGCAGCCGGCCCGGCAAAAACCACCAACCCAACTAAAAAATTAAATTGCAGTACCGCCTCTTTCGCCGGTACGTATCCTGATGCATTCCTCAAGCGGGGTTATGAATATTTTTCCGTCTCCCACACTGCCGGATCCGTTTGTGCGGGCAGATTTAAGAATGGTATCAACCGTGATGTCAACAAATCCATCATTGACCGCTATCTCGATCCTTATTTTCGGGATCAGGTCAGGGACAATTCTCTGGCCCCTGTACATCTCCTCAATTCTCTGCTGCCCATGGCCTGATACACGGCTTACAGTTATCCTGGTGATCTCTGCTGCAATAAGTGCTTCCCGCACCCTGTCAAGCTGCACTTCCCGTATTATTGCAGTAATAAGTTTCATGTGCGGTAATTTTACATTTGTTAATCTTGGATTAAGCATTCCGTAACCTCTTTCTCCGTGATATGCCCTGTCCAGACCTGCCATTTCATCTTCTTCTGTTGATTTAAACTTAATGACTTTATTCAAGTAAGAATATTATTACTAAAGTCATTAAAGCTGAAAAGATTATTGCAATACCCACGGCAGAAGCCTGAACACCAAGCTGGTTCCATATTGTCCATGTCCGCATCTGAAGTGCAGCAGCTGCCTCCTATCCATGACCTCCGGATGAAAAAAATGAGGAATATGGCGCCGACTATACCTCCCACACCATGAATTCCGAATGCATCCAGACTGTCATCGTAACCCAGTCTGTTTTTAACCTGGATAGCCGTATAACAGAGTGAGGAGGCCAGAACTCCAAGTATTAATGCCCCGTAAGGCTGTACCACTCCAGCTGCAGGTGTAACTGCCACAAGACCTGCGAGTATTCCGCTCGCAAAGCCGAGGGCAGTTGCCTTACCCTGGTGAAAGCTTTCAATAATGATCCATGTGAGAGCTCCTGACGCTGCTGCAACCTGTGTTGCGGTAAGAGCCTGGGCTGTGCTTAGTCCGCTTGAAATACTGCTTCCTGCATTGAAACCGAACCATCCTACCCACAAAAGTCCGGCTCCAAGCATTGTTATTACGAGATTGTTGGGACGTATTACCCGGTATGGATAACCCCTTCGGGATCCAAGATAAATTGCAACCACAAGTCCGCTCACGCCGGCTGAGATATGAACGACTGTTCCGCCGGCAAAGTCTATGGCCCCTTTGGCACCCAGATTATAAAGGAACCCGTCGGATGCCCAGACCCAGTGGCACAGAGGGTTGTAAACCAGAAGACTCCACAGTGCTATGAAAAGCAGTAAGCCTTAAATGACCCTCTCCGCGAATGCTCCTGCGATCAAAGCCGGAGTAATAATAGCAAATTTCCGCTGGAACATTGAAAAAACATACTCGGGAACTCCTGCCTCAAGAATATTTGTGTCGATCCCCTTAAGGAAGAAATAATCCCTATTCCATCCAAACAATCCTCCCAGAATATTTTTTCCAAAGCTCATGGAATATCCGACAACCACCCAGAATACGGTTATAATCCCCATCGCAACAAAACTGTGCATAACTGTGCCAAGCACATTCTTTGAACTTACCAGACCGCCATAAAACATTGCCAGTCCCGGTATCATTAAGAAGACCAATGCCGTTGAAGTGAGCATCCATGCCGTTGCGCCGGTGTCAATCTCAGCTCCGTCTGAGGCATTAATCCAGTTATACTGACAAACATGAAAAGAGGATTAAAAGGCTCCTTTTCATTCTGTTTTTCATAACATATAGTTTATAAATCATGCATATTAATTGCTTGTAATAAATGACTGACAGCATCTGGAGAATAAGAATAGCAACTTTAGCGGCAAATATAAATATCATTTTACCTTTCCCCTAATATCTCAGGGGTATTTACAATATTTATATATTATTTTATATATGTTACCCCTATTTTATTGGGGTATATTCAATTAATTATTGCTTATTTTTGGTATTACCCCTTATTATTTATGGGGGGGACTTATGAATTTATGAAAATATATTAAATTATAATTGTATTATTAGTGTTGTATAATAAAAACGGGATGCCTGCATTGACACCCCATTTCTTTCTGATCTGGAAACCTTAATGAAGCCCAAACCCCTTTTTGTCTATGAGACACCCTGAAGGTGCGGCCAATGTTGTGAGCCAGAGTTATTTTACGGTACTTGTTGCAGCCTTGTAATTATCAGTGTAACCGTAATGCGCTGTAAAAATATACTGCACACCGTCGAGTCCGGTGATGTTTTCCATCGATTTTCTGGCTTTGCGTGCACTCTTGTTGATTATTTTCGGAAAGGGTACGATGGTACCGTTGTCGAGCGCCAGAGCGTCACCGGTAAAAAGATATTTATCGTTGATTATGTAACAGGCAGCGCCGGCCGTGTGACCCGGGGTGGGTATCATCTGTATCTTTATGTCACCTATCCTGAAAGATTTGTCTTTCAGTAATTTGTAGCTTTCTGTATCAATTTTGTTGCCGAACCACAGGAACCTGCCGGTCTCGCCGTTTATGACCTGCTCCTCATCCTCCGGCAGGTAGATTGCAGCTTTTTCGAACAGGCTGATGCCACCTGCGTGGTCGCTGTCGGAGTGTGTCAGCAGGACTGCCCTTACCCTGTCGGGATCAATGTCAAGCTTCTTAAGCTCGTCCTTTACGGCACCTTTCCTGATACCTGCATCGATGGCAATGAAATGCTGGCCGTCCTTTACCAGGTACATATTTACATATTTGTTCCTGACCGCAAAGACATCGTCAGTCACCTGTCTTGTCTCAACAGGCATCATTTTTTTCATTTCCGACTTTAGGATGATAAGGTACGAGATCATAAAGACAAGAATGAATGATACAATCCCGCCCATGGCCCACAGAAGTTTTTTAAAGAACTTTTTCATACTATTCAGATTAATCATGCCAATTTAAGAATTTTCATCCATTTCAGATAATACAAGGCTTATAGACTGTCAGACAGGATGCAGCCTATCAAGACAATGGATCCCTCAGGGATTCCGGGGTGACAGCCTCAACTTTTCAATCCTTCAACTTACCCTTCAACCCTTCAACTTATCCTCCGACCTCCATTCCTTAACCACTCAAACCCCCGGACCTCAGACCTCAGACCTCAGACCTTAGACCTTAGACTATTTTCTTACAGAATATTGAAAATTACCCCGCTCCTCTTGACAATTTAAAAAAATCTATTTATCTTTGACTAATTGGTTAAATTATTCAGTTAAACTTAATAGTTAAACCTTATGGTTAAAACAAAGGAACCTGACAATCAGGCCCGAGACAGGATTTTCAAAGCCGCTTCAGATATTTTTGAAGAAAAAGGGTATGACGGGGCCAGAATGCAGGAGATTGCAGACCGTGCAGGCATAAACAAAGCGCTGCTGCATTATTATTTCAGGACAAAAGACCAGCTCTTCGGGGCAGTGTTCCAGGTACTGCTTAAAAAGATGTTCGAGAAGATCATTTCCATCTTTATGGAAGATATTTCATTCAAGGATAAAATAAGGAAGTTCTTTGATGAACACATTGAGATACTTATTAAAAATCCTAAACTGCCGATATTTCTGCTTAATGAGATCTCTCATAATCCGGGTCTTGTACAGGGTATCCGTGATACACTCCCTTATGACCAGCTGCGCAGCGTTGTCTTCCAGAAACATGCAAAGGAGCTTAAAGGTTTC
Source organism: uncultured Bacteroidales bacterium (assembly GCA_963828395.1). Taxonomy (GTDB): domain Bacteria; phylum Bacteroidota; class Bacteroidia; order Bacteroidales; family VadinHA17; genus SR-FBR-E99. The sequence continues at coordinate 367,077 of CAWHED010000005.1, read as the reverse complement.
GGAATAAAAAAAGATGACATGCCACAGCTTATGATGACTGTTGTTTCGCTCTCCGTTTTCCCCTTTGCAGCACGTGATGTGATCAAGATGATGATACCGGAGGTAGGCGACAATAAAAAGTTCATTGCTTTTATGCGTGACAGGAAGGAGTTTGCTGCTGATTTTGTCATTACTGCTTTAAAAAACCGCAAGAAATGAATAAGCTTATCCTTGCAGTGATGCTGCTTTCACTGACGCACGCTGCAATATCGCAAAAGATAGTGACCCTGTGGCAGTGTTATGACTCAGCTGCTGTAGCCACACCTTTGTCAGGAGAGGGAGCACTTTATTCAGAGATGTCATCGCTGCGTAATCAGAATCTTGCTTCTGCATGGCTGCCTTCACTGGACCTGAATGGCAGTTTCTCTTATCAGTCAGATGTAGCCGACATAACAAAAATGCTTGGCACCATACCTCTTCCCCCGGGCTCTCTGCCATCCATCCCTCATGAACAGTACCGTGCTGCCTTCGATGTCAGCCAGGTTCTTTGGGACGGAGGTGTTACCCGCAGCGCCAGGGCCGTGGAACAGGTTGTGAATGAACTGAATATGAGACAGAATGAAGCCGATGTCTACCGGCTCCGTGAGCAGGTTAATAACTATTTCTTCTCCATACTTCTCGTCTCGAGCCAGATTGAAGTGACCGGGGTTCTGATATCGGATCTTGACGGAAGGATCAAAGAAGCCTCCTCGGGTGTTGCCAATGGGGTTGTAACACCTGTTACGCTTGATGTACTGAAAGCAGAGAAAATTAAGGCAGGACAACAGCTCACGGAGATCACCCGTCGTCGTGAATCACTTGTCAGTGCACTGGAACAGATTACAGGAATGACCGGGCTGCAGGATGCCTCGTTCCAGCTGCCGGCTGTCATCATCTCCGGTGACGAGATAATTGACAACCCTGATATGCGTCTCTTTGAGGTCCGCAGCCGTCAGCTGGAGGTGTCAAAGGATCTTCTTAAAAGCCAGCGTATGCCCAGAGCCTTCGGTTTTGCACAGGCCGCCTACGGCAATCCCCCGGGCAGCAATTTCTTTTCCGAAACGGCGGATTTCTATTATTCAGTCGGTGCGGGGTTCAAATGGAATATCTTCGACTGGAACAAAAACAGCAATGAGCGCAAGTCGCTCTCAATACAGCAGCAGCTCACAGATATCAGGCGCAGTGCAACCGGCGAGTCTCTTCAGCGGCTTCTAACCGTCAAAATGGGAGAGATAAACGCCATGCGTGAGGCTGCTGATCAGGATGCCGAGCTGATCAGTATCCGCAAGAAAGTTGCCGGTGTTGCAGCTTCGCAGCTTGAAAATGGTACAATCACTGCCTCCCAGTATCTTACTGAGCTCAACAATGAGAAGCAGGCTGTCATCAATGCTGCCATAAGGCAGATAAGCATCTCACGTGCTGAAGCAGATTACATTTTTATTACAGGTAACAACAAATAAACTCAATATGAAGAAGTATCTCATACCCGTTGTTTTTTTGCTTCTTGCCTGCGGTTGCGGCCGTGGGGAGAGTGATGCTGATGCCTGGGGCACCTTTGAGGCTGAAGAGGTTATCATCTCTGCCGAATCATCGGGCAGGATCGTCATGATGAATGTGACCGAGGGCAGTGAACTGACGGGCGGGGCCGTCATCGCCGTCACCGACACCACCATGCTGGTTCTTCAGCGTGCTGAGCTTGACGCGGTGACGGCGCAGGCGCAGGCGCGCCTGGCGGGCATTGCGGCGCAGGACGCCGTTATACGTCAGCAGGCCGATAACATTAACATCAATATAGAGCGTACGCGCCGCATGCTCGCTGACGGCGCCGCCACGCAGAAACAGCTCGATGACCTGACAGGACAACTGGATGTGCTCAGAAAACAGTCCGACGCCAACAACACACAGCGCCGTACTGTGACAGCAGAACTCCAGGGTGTGGACGCCAAACGCGCCCTCCTCAATGAACAGATAGCACGCAGCACCATACACGCACCCTTTGATGCTACCGTCATTGATAAATATGCCTCGGCATACGAGATCACCGCTGCCGGAAAGCCGCTGGTGAAACTGGCCGATATGAAGGTCATGAAGCTCAGGGTCTGGGTCAGCGGGGCACAGCTCGCAGAAGTGAATATCGGCGCTGACTGCACCGCCCGCATTGACGACGGCAGGAAAGGTTTCAAAAACTACACGGGAACTATCACCCACGTCTCGGAGAAGGCTGAGTTCACTCCTAAGATTATCCAGACAAAGGAAGAACGCGTGACACTCGTATATGCGGTCACTATTGAGGTTCCCAACGACGGCTCAATAAAGTCAGGCATGCCGGGCGAGGCTCTCTTTCATTAGGATGATAGCGGCAGAGGCATATAATATTACCCACAGATACGGTAAGGTCACCGCCCTTGACGATGTCTCCTTCACCGTCGGCGACGGTGAGCTGTTCGGCTTCATCGGTCCTGACGGTGCAGGTAAAACAACCCTCTTCCGCATTGCCGCAACACTTATAATACCCTCCGGCGGCAGGATGACCCTCTTCGGTCTCAACACGGTCAGCAGGTACAGGGAACTCCGTAACGTCATCGGGTATATGCCCGGCAGGTTCAGCCTTTACCAGGACCTCACCGTGGAGGAGAACCTGAACTTCTTTGCCACCATCTTCGGAACGACTTTAAAAGAGAACTATAATCTTATCAAGCCCATCTACAGGCAAATAGAACCATATAAAAAGCGTCTGGCAGGTAAGCTCTCCGGCGGCATGAAGCAGAAGCTTGCGCTGTCATGTGCTCTTATTCACAGACCAAAGATCCTGATACTCGACGAGCCTACCACCGGCGTCGACGCAGTATCGCGCACAGAGTTCTGGGAGATGCTGGCAGGACTGAAGAGCGAGGGCATCACCATCATTGTCTCAACGCCTTACATGGATGAAGCCCTGCGTTGCGACCGCATAGCACTGATACAGTCAGGCAGGATCCTCAGCATCGACACCCCAGACAAAATCCGCCGCTCATACGGTCAGCAGTTATATGCAGTCAGCCACCCTGACAAGTACAAACTCCTCCTTGCCCTTCGCTCCATGCCGCTTGCCCCATGCTCCGAACCCGGTGCCCCGTGCCTTGAGCCCTATGCCCTGAACCCTGAACTATTTGGTGACTCCGTCCACATCACCCTCCCTGAAAGTACTAAGCCTGAGCAGGTGATAACCGCGCTTGCAGCTTCAGGTCTGCCCGGTGCTAACATCACAGAAATAATCCCGGGCATAGAAGACGTCTTCCTTGAACTCATGAAAAAAACACTGTGATGCAACGTGAGAAAGTGATAGAGGTTGAAGGACTGGTGAAGAAATTCGGATCATTCGTTGCCAACGATCACCTGACATTCGATGTCTTCAGAGGTGAGATATTCGGTTTCCTGGGAGCCAACGGTGCAGGTAAAACCACCGCCATACGAATTCTCTGCGGCCTATCGCGGCCAACATCGGGTAAGGTCCTTGTTGCCGGCATAGATGCAAACCGTCCGGAGGAGATCAAAAAACGAATTGGCTACATGTCACAGCGATTCTCGCTCTATGATGACCTGACAGTAAAAGAAAACATAGAACTCTACGGCGGCATCTACGGCATGACTATGAAAGTGATCCGCCCGCGTACGGAGGAACTTCTCAACAGGCTCATGTTCAGCCAGTACGGCAACACTCTGATCGGATCATTGCCTCTTGGCATAAAGCAGAAACTCGCCTTTGCGGTGGCAGTGTTCCATGACCCTGAGATCGTCTTTCTCGATGAGCCTACAAGCGGCGTCGATCCCATCACCCGCAGACAGTTCTGGGAGATGATATATGAGACGGCAGCACACGGTATAACAGTCTTCGTTACGACACATTATATGGACGAAGCCGAATACTGCGACAGGGTGACAATAATGAATGAAGGCAGGATAGTCGCCCTTGACACTCCCTCCGCCCTGCGTGAGAAATACGATTCTTCTTCAATAGAAGAGCTGTTCGTGAAAATTGCACGGCCAAAAACAGAGACAGCATGAAGAGGTTCATGGCTTTCGTGAAGAAGGAGTTCCTTCATATCTTCCGCGACTACCGGACGCTTATCATCCTCTTTGCTCTGCCGGCCGCACAGATCCTTATCTTCGGATATGCAGTGCGCACTGACATCACCAATGCCGGGATCGCCATACTCGATAACGCCCATGACGAAGTCTCATCTGAGCTTGCCCTTAAACTGGAGGCTTCAGAATTCTTCAATATCAAAGATTACCTCACGTCATATGATGATATCGATGCTGTCTTCAGAAAAGGAAAGATTAAAGAAGTTGTAATTTTCCCGGAAGATCTGGCTGCCAGACTGCAACGGGAGGGCAATGCCACTGTAAGTATAATCGCAGATGGCTCCGAACCGAACACGGCCAGTCTTGTGACAGGCTACACCACAGCCATCCTGAATGACTACTCTTCCTCACTGCTTCAGCGGCTCCCTGCCTCAATGCCTGTCATCAAGTCCGAGGTGAGGATGTACTTCAATCCCAGCCTCCAGAGCCATTTCATGTTTGTTCCGGGCGTCATCACACTGATACTCATTTTAGTATGCGCTCTGATGACCTCCGTCACCATTGTGCGTGAAAAAGAATTCGGCACCATGGAAGTGCTGCTGGTATCTCCGTTGAGACCGTGGCAGATCATTATTGGCAAGGTGGCGCCCTACTTCTTCCTGTCTCTCATAAACGTAATCGTCATCCTTCTGATGGCATGGTTTGTCTTCGGCCTGCCGGTAAGGGGCAGCATTTCCCTGCTGATAGGCGAATGCATGCTTTATATATTGATGGCACTGTCATTGGGAATACTCGTTTCCACTCTCGTCAATAAGATGGAGAACGCCATAATTGTTTCATTCATCGGGCTTATGCTGCCCACTCTTCTTCTGTCAGGGTTTATCTTTCCTTTAGAGAACATGCCAAAGGGGTATGATTATTTCAGTATGATTCTGCCAGCAAGATGGTTCGTCGAGATAATACGGTCCGTAATGATAAAGGGAGTTGGATTCGCTTATGTCTGGAAAGAGACATTGATACTGGCTGTGATGACACTTTTCTTTATAATATTCAGCGCCAGGAAATTTAAGGTAAGACTTGAGGAGGGCTCAAAATGAGAAGGCTCTGGTTCCTCCTGAAAAAAGAATTCCGGCAGATAGTCCGGAATCCTTTCATGCTCAGAGCCATAATAATGGTCCCACTGCTCCAGATGCTCCTTCTTGTGCCTGCTGTCACTTTTCAGATAAAAAGTCTGGATCTGGCGGTGATGGACAATGATCGCAGCCCAGCCTCACGCAAACTCGTTGCAAAGCTGAGCGGATCGTCATTCTTCACTGTAACCTCCACTCCCGCCGGTTATATTCAGGCTGAGAAACTGCTTTACTCAGGCGATGCGGATATTGTTCTCATCATTCCAAACGACTTCTCGGAGGGGCTGGCGGGTGTCACCACACCCCGCCTGCAGGTTCTGGCCGACGCCGTCAATGCCACAAACGCAATGCTTGGCTGGAGCTACCTTACTTCCATAGTGCTCGATTTTAATCGGGGCATACTTATAAATCAGGGCATCCCGCCGGCAGCAATGGAAGCTATCAGCACCTCACCACGCTTCTGGTATAACCCTGCCCTTAATTACAAGTATTATATGCTCCCCGGCATCCTGGTAATTTTAATAATAGCTATCGGATTAATGCTGTCCGGACTTAACCTGGTCAAAGAGATGGAGATAGGCACTTTGGAGCAGATCAATGTGACGCCAATAAAAAGGTGGGAGCTGATAGCTTCCAAGGTAATCCCCTTTTTCATTATGGGGCTTTTTGACCTGGCGCTGGGATTGTCGGTCGGGTGGATCGCGTTCAATATTCCCTTTGAAGGGAGCCTGCTCCTTTTCTTTGCCTGCTCTGCGATCTTCCTTGTGGCAGTGCTCGGCCTGGCACTCTTTTTCTCAACGATGGCGTCAAACCGTCAGCAATATCTCTTTGTAGCATTCTTCTTTACGATGGTCTTCGTTCTTATGAGCGGCATATTCACGCCGAGTGAGAGCATGCCGCAGTGGGCACAGCAGTTCAACCTGGTGAACCCGGTGGCTTACATGATACGTATCAACCGCATGGTTATGCTGAAGGGTTCAGGGTTTTATGATATAGCGCGTGACATGGCAGCCTTGTCTTTGCTCGCCGTAACATTTATCACCTTCGCAATAATGGCGTACCGGAAGAGAACCTAAGGGGTCTGCTATAGATTACGCCGGTCTCCATTATTAAAATATTATCCGCTAACTTCGCTATTAATGATCATATCGATGAAAAATCCGTAAAATGAAGCGATTCGCCCTATTGTTGATTATTTGTCTTAACCATGCCTGGTTGCCTGCACAGACTTACGATTTCCGCGACATCAGGCTTGACGACGAAAAACGGCTTGACAACCTCATTTCCCTCATGACCCCCGACGAGAAGATGAACTGCCTCTCCACCCGGCCATCAGTACCTCGACTGGGGATAAAAGGCACGAGGATAGTCGAAGGCCTGCACGGACTTGCCCTGAGCGGACCTGCGAACTGGGCTGTTCGGGGGCCGGGCCAATCTGTCACAACTACTTTTCCGCAGGCTATCGGGCTTGCACAGACATGGGATCCGGAACTGCTTGAAAAAGTGGCAGCCCTGGAGGCCGAAGAATGCCGCTGGCTGACCCAGAACCCGCGGTATGCCAGCGCAGGACTGATAGTCCTGGCACCAAATGCCGACCTGGGTCGTGATGTGCGCTGGGGCCGTACCGAAGAGTGTTACGGCGAAGATGCTTTCCTGACATCACGCCTGGTTGTCGCCTTTGTAAAGGGCTTGCAGGGTGACCACCCGAAATACTGGAAGACGGCTTCCCTGATGAAGCACTTCCTTGCCAACAGCAATGAAAACAACCGTGCAGAGAATTCTTCCGACTTCGACGAGCGGCTCTTCCGGGAATATTACTCCTGGCCATTCTATAAGGGAGTGACCGAAGGGGGATCAAGGGCATACATGACTGCATATAACAAATACAACGGGATACCCTGTACCGTTCACCCGGTTATCAGGAATGTAACTGTCAATGAATGGGGTCAGAACGGTATCATCGCAACTGACGGCGGCGCATACCGTCAGCTTGTAACAAATCATAAGTACTATCCCGACCTGAAAACGGCAGCTAAAGGATGCCTTGATGCAGGAACCACAATGTTTCTCGATAATTTCAGGGAGCCACTTACCGCAGCTGTAAAAGAAGGCCTGGTAAATGAAAGCCAGATTGACCGGGCCGTGCGGGGCAATCTGCGGGTGATGCTTAAACTGGGATTGCTTGATGACCCTGCCAGAACCGAAAACCCGTACCTGAAAATCGGTATCGCTGATACTGTTGCCCCGTGGATGAAAACTGAGACCAGGGAGCTGGTCAGGGAAGCCACGGCAAAATCTGTTGTCCTGCTGAAAAATGAAAACGGCATGCTCCCGCTCCGCAAGACAGAGATAAAAACCATTGCCGTCATAGGCCCCGTTGCAGACATGGTGATCTCCGACTGGTATTCAGGCACTCCTCCTTACAGGGTATCAGTATTGCAGGCTGTGAGAAATGCACTGGGAAAAGATATCAGGGTTCTGTTTGCGGCATCAAACAAGGCGGACTCGGCAGTAACCGCAGCGCGTGAAGCCGATGTGGCGATAGTCTGTGTCGGTAACCATCCACTCAGTTACGGACTGCCCTGGGGACAGAACCATGTAGCCAGCGATGGTCGCGAGGAAGTGGACCGGCAGGCTCTGTCACTGGAGCAGGAAGATCTCGTAAAGCTTGTCTATGCTGCAAATCCCAAAACAGTGCTGGTGCTGGTCTCAAGCTTTCCCTACACCGTTAACTGGTCTGAAGACAATATCCCTGCTATTCTGCATGTATCGCAGTCGAGCCAGGAGCTGGGCAACGGGCTGGCCGATGTGATCTTCGGCAAAGTAAGCCCCGCCGGTCGCCTGGTGCAGACATGGCCATCATCGATAGACCAGCTGCTGCCAATCCTGGAGTATGATATCCGCAAAGGCCGTACCTACCAGTACAGCAAGGCCGAGCCGCTATTCCCCTTCGGCTACGGTCTGACATATACCACGTTCAGTTATTCGGACCTTAAGACTGATAAAAAGAGGCTTGGTTCCGGCGAGACTGTCAATGTCTCCATCAGGCTTGAAAACATAGGCGATTTCGACAGTGACGAGGTTGTTCAGCTTTATGTCAGTTTCCCGGAATCGAAAGTTGAAAGACCTGCCATTGCCCTTAAGGGATTCAGCAGGGTACATGTCAGGAAAGGTCAGTCGCTCACAGTGACCGTTCCACTGAAAGCTGAAGATCTTCAGTACTGGGACATTGAAAAACACGCCTTCGTTCTTGAAAAAGGAAAGGTGAATCTTTCTGTGGGAGCATCGTCAGCAGATCTTCTGCTGCATGGCACAGTTGAAGTCAGATAACCGCTCATCAGAAGCCGTATCCCCGGTTTTCTGCTGCCGGCCCCTGAAAGGCTTCCCTGTGACTACACTGACTAAAGGGTCTTTTGCGGCACCTTATAGAGCAGCTCCAGGTCATACCCGAGGCTGCGCGCCTTGTCAAGGATTTTATTGTAAGTCGTATCGTCAAGCTGAGGTGTACGGGCAAGGATCCACAGGTATTTGTCCGCCTTGCTGCCTATCAGCGCCCACTGGTAATCAGGATCCATATCCATGATAAAGTAATCAGCGTAGAAGAACAGGAAGAAAGCTACCTTTAGGTGGCCATCCGCAGGTTTGCCGGCTAGCTTAGCCTTTCCGACGGCTGTGCTATACTCACCGTCAAGGGTGTTTTTATAGCCTGCATTTTCAACATTCACCCTGCCGTCGGGATGAAGGGAATAATCAGCAGTGCATCCCACGAGACCTTTCTCAAAAGAATGCGGAAAACGTGCAATCTCATACCATTTGCCGAGGTAACGGTCAAGGTCAAAGTTCTTTATGTAGGGTCTCTGTGCCACTCCGGGCTGCAAGATAAGGAATAATGCGAGCACGCCAAAAGCCAGTGCCGCAATCAGGGTTACTTTGTTTCTGTTCATGATCGATAGTATTTAATTTTCCCGGTGCCTGAGCCTGTCGAAGGCAACTTTATTCCTCTGCCTGAGCCTGTCGGAGGCAACTTTATTCCTCTGTCTGAGCTTGTCGAAGGCAACTTTATTCATTTGACTGAGCTTGTTGAAGGCAACTTTATTCATTTGGCTGAGCCATTATTGAATATGCGATCCTCGCCTTTACCGGCCAGTGATCTGAGATAAAGACACCATCTTCGATGATCCTGAATGTCTCATGCGACAAAACTTTCATGCCGCTCCGCACAAATATATAATCGATGCGCCCCTCTCCCTGAGCATCCCTCCATCCGTTGAAAGTATAACTCTCTCCGGCTGGCGCTGTCCCGGAAATGTCATATGAATCAACGGCGAAGCTGCCCTCCTTCATCCTTCCGATGGCGAGGCTCCCGGGAAGGGCATTGAAGTCACCCGTGATCACAAAGTTATTATCTCCCGCCAGCTCCTTCAGCCTCGCCAGCAGCACTCCTGAGCTCATCACACGTACAGGGTCGCTGATATGGTCAAAGTGGGTATTCATATAGAGCAGCGTATCTTTTACGGTCTTATCGTACAATCGCACCCACGTTGCTATGCGCGTCAGCGCTGCCCCCCGCCCCACCGAGCCGGGCACATCAGGGGAGGAAGAAAGCCAGAAGGTGCCGCTGGTGACCGGACTGAACCGTTCCAGACGGTAAAAGACCGGACAGGCTTCCCCCATCTGCATGCCGTCATCACGACCGGCTGCCACAGAACCGTAACCGATAAGGGCAGAATCAAGATACCGGTACTGATGCCACAGCACCTCCTGCATACCCAGCAGGTCAGGCATCTTATCATTTATAAACCCTGCTACAAGCGTAGCCCTGTTGGGCCATGCATTGATACTGTCGTCCGGATTGTCAAACCTGATATTGAAAGTTATAACATCTATCTCTCTGCTCTCCACCCCTGCAAAGGAAATAAAAAGAATTGCTGTCAGTAACACTGCGAAAATATTTCTGAACATACTTTTGAGTTTCATGACATTGATAATTGGCAATTAAATTTTCGACGGATAGCCGGTAACGTTTCTTATCTGTTCGTAAAGGGGTTGCAAATGATTGTACATCTTTGAATAGACTTTATCATATAACTGGTTATACATCTCAACATTCCTCGTATCGGGGATGAATTGTTCCCCGGTACGGGTCATTGATCCGGCAGCCGCGATATGGTCACCGAAGAACTTCATTCCTACGGCTGCATCTATTGCGGCACCAAGTGAGGAGGTCTCGTAGGTATGAGGTCTGAAGGTAGGAAGGTTGAAGACATCCGCAGTGATCTGCATGGCCTGCCTGCTCTGCGAGCCGCCGCCGGAAACAATTATCTTATTTACCGGGACTTTTGTCCTTTTTACAGTCCTTGCCAGTCCCTCCCTGAGTGAATATACCAGGCCTTCAAGAATAGCCCTGTAAACGTGCGCTCTTGTATGAACATCGCCAAAGCCTATTATGGCGCCCTTGGCTTCCATTCCCGGAGTCTTCAGCCCGGGCGACCAGTATGGCTGCAACGTGAGCCCCATTGAACCTGCCGGAATATCTTTGATCAAGTCGTCAAAAAGCTCTTCAGCAGGCCTTCCCAGTTGTTTTGCAAGCTGTATCTCCTTCAGTCCGAACTCTTTCTTGAACCAGTTTATCATCCAGAAACCTCTGAAGATCATTACTTCCGTGTTATAATAATCCGGCACGGCACTCGGATACGGCGGGAAGAACGGGATGACTTCAATGTATTTCTTATGCGTTGTCTCAACTGTACATGTGGTCCCGTAGCTTAAGCAGGCCACATCGGGCGAGACAACCCCCGAGCCCAGCACCTCGCATGCTTTATCCGCAGCAGAGGCTATCAGGGGCAGTCCTTCCGGAATGCCTGACTTTTCAGAAGCTTCCCTGCTGATATATCCCAGGATTTCAGACGGCTTCACCAGCTTAGGCAGCTTGTCCCTTTCAATGGGATACATCCTGGAGTACATGTGGCTTTTCTCAGCCCACCTTTGCTTTTTGTAATCAAAGGGAAGGTATGCCACGGTACAGCCTACCGAATCAGTATAATCACCCGTCAGCACCCATGTCAGGTAACCGGAAAGGAGCAGGAACTTGCTTGTTTTTTCCCAGATATCCGGGGTATTCTGCATTATCCAGTTGCACTCACCGTTCTTTACCGTGTAGACTACAGCTTCGCGCATGCCGACAACGCTCAGAGCCATCTGCATCAGTTTGCCCGGGTATTTGTCCACGGCGCACTGTCTCTGGTCGAGCCAGGTAATCGCCGGCCGCAGCGACCTGCCCTCTTTGTCAAGATTGACCAGCGTGGACCGCTGGGAAGTAAGGGTCACAGCTTTTATTCTTTCCTTCTCATACTTCGTCTCAGCCAGAAGCTTACGCAGGGTTTCATACATCCTGTCCCTGAAGTATTCAGGCTGTTGTTCAGCCATGCCGGGACCGACAGAGAAATACGGCTCAATCTCGGTCTTGACAATCTGAAGTACATTCCCGGAAAGATCTATCAGGGCAGCCCTGACTGACTGTGTGCCACAGTCGATTGTCAGTATCAGTTCATCTGATGAGTTCATGTTTTCTTTATTAAAGGCCAAGCGTTCCGCCGGGGTTCATAATATTATCCGGATCAAAATGTCTTTTCACTGCTCCAAGCACCGCCATCGACGTCTTTCCAAGGTGTCCTTCCATCCATGGGGCAAGCACCCTCCCTACACCATGGTGGTGTGAGATTGAACCTCCGTTTTCAAGTATCGTATCGACCAGCCCCCTGTGAAAAGCGGCAAAGTCACTCTTCTCATTTCCCTTTTCCATGGGAGTGAGAAAAGTAAAGTAGAGGTTCGCACCGTTCTCATACACATGTGATATATGTATCATTATAAAGGCTTTGGGACGCACTTTCACGTATGCATGTGCCGCAGACCACACCCTGAGAAGGTTCTCCCATGTGACCGCCGTCTCAAGTGTATCGGCCATTATGCCGATATCCATCAGCGGGTCCCGCATGTAAGCGCTTGAGTATCGCTGGGCAAGCCATTTTCTTACAGGGCTCCTGCCGATAAACATGCCATGGCTCTTTCCTGCAGTATGCTTTATCTTGCTCAGAACGAATTCCGTATAATCTTTTTCACCTTCGACAGTAACAAACATCATGGACCGCCTGCCCGGCATAAAACCACGCATCTTCAGGAACCTGTCGGCAACGCTGTTGTCAAACCCGCTGGTCCTGAAAGCAATATCCGTTTCATCGGGATCCGATATCCTGAACAGATGGGGCCTGCCGTATTCGCTCTGGATCATCCTGCGCATCGCCTCTACTGCCTGTTCAAATGATTTGAAGATAAAAGCTGCCGATGAGGTATTCTTCGGGCGATAGATATGCAAGTGAAGCGTGGCCTCGGTTATTACCCCGAGCGTGCCCTCGGACCCGATGAACAGCCTGAAGATATCCCATCCCTGTGCTGTCCGCGGAAACTCTTTCGTCTCAATGACGCCTGCGGGTGTTACAACCTTCAGGGCGACGACCATATCCTCTATCTTGCCGTATCCTGTCGAGGCCTGCCCGGCTCCCTTGGCAGAGATCCACCCTCCAACGGTAGAGTATTCAAACGACTGCGGGAAATGACCGCAGGTGTATCCGTGTCTGTTCAGTTCCTCTTCAAAAGCCGGACCGAACATCCCTGCCTCCACAGTCACGGTTTTGTTTACTTCGTTCAGCCTGACAATCCTGTTGAGATGCTTCGTCAGATCGAGGGCAATGCCTCCGCCAGGCGCCCGCAACGCCCCGGTCACGGATGACTGTCCACCCACCGGAATAACCGGTATCTTCTCTTCATTGCAGAATGCAACGATCTTTACTATTTCGTCATGACTGTTTGGTGAAACGACAGCGTCAGGCGGATCCGCGACCCGGTTAAGTCTCAGGTCAAGCAGCTCATCGTAGAATTTCCCGAAAGAGTATTTTGCACGTGTAAAATCATCAGTCCGAAAGTTTTCACTGCCGACAATGCTCTTCAGAAAAACAAGCTGGGCGGGCTTCAGCATCGGGGGCTTATCCAGCTTCACGGTTTCCGATCCGGGGAGATACTTCCCCCTGAAAGTCAGAGTTCTGACAGCCCGAACTTTTCCTTTATCAGTTTTTTCATCAGGGGCTCAACCTCAGCCTCCCTCTTGTCTCCCCATTTAAGTATCTCGCGGTACGTAAAATCCATGTTCCTGCTTTTAAAATAATTCATATACCCGCATCATCGATGCGACCTCCTCATCAACCCGCTTACTGTCCCAGTTCAGCATTTCCGATGCTATGGCTGTTATCTTATCTATTATGTTTTTGCCGGGCTTACCCAGGGTCCCGGTACCGGTCCTTCTTAACATAATATCCCTCAGTGTCCTTGCACATTCATATTTTATTGCATAGACAACCTCAGCCAGTATCTCCCCGTCATGACTGACCACTTCGGCATACTGCGGATCATCCCTCGCGATCTGAAAAACGACTTTGCTTTCAGTCCCGTAATTCCTGCTCACATATTCGATGGTATTCCTGCTAAAGTCCTTGTAGTTAAGGTGTTGCCTTATCATGAACTGTCTCATATCCCTTATCTCGCAGCCTGAAAGATAAAGGTTGTCTGATACAGAATCCGAGAGCACCCTGTTAAGCTTGGTCGAGACCAGTTTCAGAACTTCCCGGGCCAGCCCTCTGCTGGTGGTGTACTTTCCTCCCTCAACGGTTATCATGCCTTCGATGCCATCGGTGGAGTTATCATATACTTCGTACTTTCTTGATGTCTCGTAGGACCCTTTTGTCTGGTCGTCCACCAGCGGCCTCAGACCCCCGTAAGCATGAAGGATATCTGTGGTTGATAATTGTTTCCCGAAATTTTCATTTACCCCCTTCAATATCTCATTGATACTCTCCATTGAAACACGGTATTCATCAGGATTGCCGTAAAACTCCTTGTCGGTGGTGCCTATGAGCGAATGATCGCGCCACGGCATTATCATCATGTGCCCTCCGTCTTTTCTCTGAAGCGAGACGACATGGTTGCCGGCGATCTTTTTTGTGATTATGTGAATGCCTTCCGAGCGCTTGACTTTATGGGCGGGGGAGTCTTTTTTCGATGCGAGGCTGAGGATCTTGTCGGCCCATGTCCCCCCGCAGTTGACAATCAGGTCAGCGTGAATATTTTTAATCTCTCCTGAAAAGGTATCCCTGACCTTTACCCCGGTGATCCTGTTGTCATTTTCAAAAATAAAGCCCTCGACAGGGGTGTAGTTCGATACTCTGGCACCGTATTCGGCCGCCGATTTGACGAAGGCAAGAGTTAGTCTCTCAGGAAATATGCTCTGATAATCAAAGAAATAAAACGCATTCCTGAGATTTTCCTTTCTGAGGTTAGGCTCCACCCTGATGGTTTTCCTGTGTGAGATAAGCTTATGGTTCTCGAGCTTCTTACCCTTGTCCCAGGTGTCTTTTTTATCATATGACAGCATATCGTACAGGTACATGCCCAGGAGCATCTTCCATATATTGCCTTTCCATTTCTTGTAGTTGGGCATAATAAAAGGCAGCGGATAGACAAAGTTGGGCGCGATATTGCCGAGTATTCTTCTTTCACGCAGTGATTCGCGCACAAGCCTGATCTCCCCGTTTGCCAGGTACCTCAGTCCCCCGTGGATCAGCTTCGAGGTTGCCGCGGAGGTGGCGCCTCCGTAATCCTTTTTTTCAAACAGGGCGACCGAGAGACCCCGTGCAGCAGCAATGTATGCCACGGCGGCTCCGGTGATGCCGCCCCCGACGATTACCAGGTCAAATTTCTGCCCGTCCTTTTCTTCGACATACCTTTTCAGAACCATGTTCAACGGTGTTTTAAAGTAAGCATGTAAGTTACTTCAAAAACACTTTAAAACATAATCATATTAAAGAGACATTTCCCCTCCTGAGACAGGGCCTGCCCCGTGAAGCCGAAAGGCTGCACGGGGAGGGGTGTCCCGGCCAGTCGGGACGGGGTGGTCCGTCCCGGTGCTGGCAAAATCCATTATAATTATTCCTTAAACAGCCTGTACCTCGCAGACACCATCATCAGTGCTGCAAGCAATACAAACAGTCCTATGTTCCCGGCAAGGAAAGCATAATCCTTCAGCGCCAGAAGCACGAAAATGAAAACATACAGAATAGTCAGCAGCCCGCTGATGACAAGCACGATCCATCCCTTCTTCAGCAACGACCGGAAGAAAGCAGAGAGAAGGCCAATGGTTGCCACCGACGAGATCAGGTATGCCACATTGAATCCGACGAGCTCGCTTAGTGAGGTAAGCAGTGAAAAGAAAAGTATCAGCGCCAGTGATACCAGGAGGTAATAAAAGATGTGAATACGCTCCTTCGACCTGATCTCGATAATGATCAGCACCAGGAAGGTCAGTGCGATGAAGAGCAGCCCGTATTTTGCGCTTCGTTCCGCCTTGGTGTAATGATCAGCCTGCAGGATCAGGTCGACACCGAAAGCATCATCCGAGGGAGTATAGCTCTTGCCTGTCCATACCTGCGGGAAACTTCTGTTAAGATGCGTCACTACCCATCTGGCTGTGAAGCCATCCTCTTTCACATCCCTCTCGGCCGGGAGGAAAGTGCCCATGAACGAAGGAGCATCCCACTCCGAGGCAAGAGACACCTCTGTCGTCTTTCCCACGGGGGAGAATGAGATATTGCTGCTTCCCTTCAGACCAAGGTTGAGACTGAAATTCCCGTTGAAATTTCCTGGCACACCCGGATCTATTGCCACCGGGAAGGAGATGCCTTTTTCGAAGAGATCGGTCTGCCCTGCTCCCGGCTGAGCGATAATAACCTCCTTGTTGAAATTCATCTCCACCTTGTCCCTGATGCCCTTGTTGTCAGAGACACCAATTGAAATATATGCCTGCCCCCAGTCATAGAGGTAATCGTTCAGATGCTCATAGCCTGCTATTGAGAAGCTGCCAGTCATCTGAATATCAGAAGTCATAGACCACCGTCTCATAAATTCCCCTGTATCGTTTCTCCGGCATAAGCCTCCCGGTGATCTTCAGGTCATCGGGAAGGATGTGCATTGTTGTTGTCACATACTGGCCGTCACCTGAGATCACCTTTGTTCCGGGAACGTTCAGAACCGGACCGGTGACCGTCTGCGCCGCAGCCCACAGATTGCCTATCTCGGTCCGCGCTGTATCAGCATTCTCAGACCGCTCCCTGATAACTTCCGTGATCAGCAGGAGCGGGATCAGAAGCATGAGACCCAGAAACCCCAGAAGAATCATTTTAACAGTCATCGACTGGTACCATTTTTCCTGTTTTACAATTTCATTTTCCATTTTAGTTGATTTTTAGAGTACTTTGCGTTTCAAAGTGTATGAATAAAAAAAATTCATTGTTTGTTTATCAGATCTTCCAGGGCTTTGATATGGCGCCTGAAGTTTTCCATGCCCTCTTCTGTTATATTATATTTTGTATTTGGCTTGCGGTTTATGAAGCTTTTTTCCATGGATATATAGCCTGCCTCCTCCAGCGCCCTCAGGTGGCTGGCCAGGTTGCCGTCGGTCACCTCAAGGGTCTCACGCAGGCTGATGAAGTCCATGCTGTTGTTGACCGCCAGCGCCGACATGATCCCGAGCCTGACGCGGCTTTCGAAAGCCTTGTTGAAGTTTTCCAGTATCCTTTTCATCCCTTGTATCTGAGATGCATGAACAGACCGTAACCAATATGAATAATGCCAAAGCCAAATGCCCAGATAAGTACCGACCACTGCGGCAGGAGGAGGCAGATAAGTCCTGTCGATACTTCCAGCACACCAAGCCAGTGTACCTCTCCAAATGTGAATTTACCGGCACTGATGACAGCCAGTCCGTAAAAGATAAGAGTAGACGCTACAGTTACATTGGCAGGGACCCTGCTTAGTGTTATGAGAATGAAGAGCCCTCCCGTTATCAGCGGAAGAAGAAGGCTTGTCAGCATCCTGCGGGTGACGGGAGTCCATGCGCTGCGACCTGTCTGCTTTGCTTTGCGACTGGAAAAAATTACCGCAGCGGCTAACGAAAGCACAAGCACAACTGCCATGTCGGCAAGAAGCAGTATAATGGTCCTGGTACCGGCAGCCTCGCCGGTAAATGGTACCGAATACCACTCTTCTAACTCTGAAGTGCCGGTAATTATCAGATTCGCCACCACAGCTCCGGCTATGGCAAGCAGGCCGGCAACTATACCGGACAGGCCGCTGAGCGACAGGAACCTGGAGGACTCCTCCATTATCTTCTTAATGACCTTTATGTCTTCAAGATGCTGATCTGACTGGTTCATATGACAGTTTTATAGTACTTTGCGTTACAAAGTAAATAATAATATTTCAATCCAAACGCTTTAAAGTGAAATTTATTTTAAGGAGTACGTATTCGCCTCATTATGAGCAGGCCCAGACCCCGCGACCTTTACCACCTGTTAACCTCATACGTCACTCCGTCAACAGGATATTCTCCTATTTTCAGTGTCACTGTCGATGAAGCCATCGCCCCCACTACGCCCAGCCCGTTCTCAATATTGGTGGAAACCATTACCGGCTCGGTGATAGAGACATCGTTGGTCTGCATGTGCGCCGAAGAAGTCCGCAGATACATATATAAATCCTCTGTTATCGATTGCAGTTCAAAATTATAGATAGAGAACTCGTAATAATCCGTGTCCGGCTGTCTGTGATTTATTTCCAGTGTCAGTGCATACTCCTTCCCTTCTATCAGGTCATCATTGAATATATGAAAGGTATTCTCAATCTGCATACCGAAAAGATCCTGCTCCTCCTTTTGCGGACTTATTACCGGATCATTGCCTGAGGCATAACTGAAGTCGCTCTCATATATTGTAACCGGGATCTCCGGAGACCATGGTACCGTCTTGTCTCCGTAGTACATGCCCTCTGAGCTCCGGGCTGCTATCCTGTAAAAATTATTTTTCCCTCCCGGATCGCTGAACCTGACTTTAGCTTCCATCCGGATAAATCCCTGATCCAGCTTTTCTTCAATGGTATCCAGACCAATGACCGGTATAATATCAGGGAGCCTTGCCTCTCCTGACGCCTTTTTCATCCCTGCCATCTCTACTTCGATCCTGTACGTACTGCCAAAAACAGGTTTCACTCCCTGCGATACATATTCTGAATACGGCATAGCCTGGTAATATCCCGGTTGCGGCTCAGGGGCAACATAGGTCAGCGTCTCAACAAGCTCGCCGTCGCGGTAAAGCTTCACCACGGCATCGGTTATCTGTTTGGGAACATACTTCTCTTCAAAGACAGCATGGCTCTTTGCGACAGATACCGTTATTACGCTGTCTGGCTGAAGCAGTGAATATATCACGATCTTCGGATCTATCTTTTCACCTGTGAACTTAATCTCCTCAGTGCATGCAAAGGTAAGTAAGGTCAGAATGGCAGGCACCGGCAGATATAATAGTATTCGTTTCATCATCATCCGCGGTCAGAATTTAAATGAATACGAGATCGAGGGAATGATCGGAAAGAGACTCACCTTCTTCAGCACGGGCTTGCTGTAATAAATATACGAACCCGGATTGTCAGGGTCGGGTTCCTCGTAATATTCACTGTCCCAGAAAATGAAGAACGGATTCTTCCTGTTGTAGGCATTGTAGACCGAGAAGTTCCAGGTACGCAATCCGTTCTCCTTTTGTTTGTGCAGGTTAAGGCCCAGGTCAAGCCTGTGATACGACGGTGTGCGGTACGAGTTGCGGCCCGGAAATTCCGTAATTGCATCATTGCCGTAATAATACCCGGTGTTGAAGAAGTTCCCGGAGGGGTACTCCATGATGCCCAGCGTGGCCGCATTGCCTGTCCCGTAGACCCATACGATGCCCATGTCAACCCGGTCACTGAACTTGTGGGTGATGGCCACGCTTACGTCATGTCTGCGGTCATACTTGGCAGGAAAGACATTGCCGTAGTTAAGATTTTCGAACTGCCGTTCGGTCCATGACAGCGTATAACCGATCCACCCTGTTGTCTTACCGTAGTTCTTCTCAACCATGAACTCGCCCCCGTAGGCCCATCCCCTGCCCTTTTCCACCTTCGACTCCCATCCTGAACCCGTTCCTCCGAACGATGCTCCCTCCTTGTATTCTATCAGGTTCTCCATCGTCTTGTAAAACGCCTCCACGGACATTTCAAGCTGCAACGGCAGGCGGAAGTTGGAGCCCGCGGCCACCTGGTCTGACACCGGAGGCTCAAAACGCTTCGTGACAGGCAGCCACAGATCGGTGGGCATGCTGATCGCCGTTGTCGTTAGCAGATGAACGAACTGCGCCATCCTGCTGTATGAGGCCTTGAACGACAGGTTATCCGCAGCCATGAAGCGAAGCGACACCCTGGGCTGGAATGAGAAATAGCTGGTATCCTGAACGTTGAATAGCGACAGGCGCATGCCGGCATTCATCTTCAGGCGCGGGGTGATGTCGAAGTTATCCTCGGCATAAAGAATTGCTTCATTGGCATAGATCTTCACCTCACCGAAAGTGGTGTCGATACCATACTCCCCTTCCAGCGGGTCAAACATGAACCTCGTTACCCCGGGCTTGAACCGGTGGAAGGTATAACCGGCGCCGAACTTGACTGAGTGACGGGTGGAAGGATAGTAATCAAAATCGATCTTCGCGCCCAGGTCCTCTATGCCGGAAAAATACCTGAAGTAGTCAACGGCCTTTTCTTTCGTTGTGAGGTCCTTCGTGATGGACTCCATGGTGATATCAAAGATGTAACGGCTGTATGTCAGAGTCTGTGTTGCTGAAGATCTTGTTGCTGAAGAGGTAATTCCACCTCAGCGAGGTGATGATGTTCCCCCAGCTCATGCCGAAGTCGTCGGTGAACTCTTGTTTTGGTGCGTTATCACCCTCATAGTCAGGTCTGCTTACCGACTTCATGTATGCCCTGTCACTGCCCATGTAAGAGCTCAGATAGAGACGGCTCTTCTCCGAAAACTTGTGATTGATCTTGACATTGAGGTCGTAGAAAGAATAACCGCCTGTCGTCCGGAGGTCCGGGCTCTGGTATCGCATAAGAAAAGGATAGATAATGATGTCGGCATAGCTGCGGCGGGCCGAGATGATGAATGACGTCTTATCCTTTATTATAGGTCCTTCCAGCGACAGCTTCGATGCTATCAGTCCTATGGAGAAGTTACCATGAAACTCCTTCTCATTACCCTCCTTCATATGGATATCGATCACCGACGAGAGCCGTTCACCGTACCGGGCCGGGAACCCTCCCTTGTAAAGCTGGACCGACTTGACGGCATCAGGATTGAACACTGACATGAAGCCGAAGATATGGCTTGCGTTGTACACCGGCACGCCGTCGAGAAGGAATAGGTTCTGGTCCGGTCCGCCGCCTCTGACATATATCCCGATCGAGCCTTCGGTGCCTGACTGTACCCCGGGGAGAAGCTGGATTACCTTCAGCACGTCAGCCTCGCCGAAGATCACGGGCAGCATGGCGAATTTTTCCATCGGGATATCTATCATGCTCATCTGCGAGCTCTCCACCTTGGCCTGGGGTCCGGAGGCGGTCACGGTCACCTCACCTATCTCGCTCACCGACATGTTGAGTCCGAAGTTCAGGACAGTATCGCGGGTGAGATTGAGGTTCATTGTCAGAGCCTCATAACCAAGGTACGAAACAACGATCTCTGCCTTGCCGGGTGTAAGGGGGAGGCTGTAAAAACCGTAGTTGTTTGTTGTAGTGCCGACGTAGGAGGCCTTTTCATAGACGGCGGCATTGATCATCCTTTCTCCGCTGACCGAGTCGGTGACATAGCCGCTGACAGTGATTTTCTGGGCTGAAGCCTGTACTGACGCCATCAGCAGCATCAGCGCAATAAGTCGCCTTATAGGCATTTCAATCAGAATCCGGTTACCTCCTTAAGAAATTTGCGTACGGCGCGTTTCTCGTCAAACTCAAGCATACGCGTTGGCAGACGGACGGTCTTGCCGCTTTTGAGCATGATGCGGATATAATTCTCATCCGCATGTATGGATTCTATTTCATCAATCCTGACGAACGACCTGACCGTCTTGCTGTACCACCGGATGGTCAGCACACCCTTGTCTGCCGACAGCCTGTTGACCAGCGTGCCGAAGTTCAGGCTCAGGAAGATGATGCCAAGCAGCATAAAGGATACTGCCTGTATCCAGAAGGCCCATAACCCGGGATCTCCGGTCAAAATGATTACAATGAGCCCTATAAGAAACACAATGCCAATGGCGCGATAGATCTTTTCATAGGTTGCGTTGCGAAGCACCAGCTGTTTCATGATGTTGGATTTGTTCCTGATAAAGATACGAAATTCCGGCGTAACGTATCACGCACTTCAGCCGGCTGATGCCGTCTTCACAAAGGCTTTGGGGCATCCGGTTTGTCTGCTTTGCCGCGCGAGATTCTCAGCATCAGCTGGACGACAAGGTAAATAATGATTATGACAAAGAATATGGCTGCCATTCCCATACCCATCAGTTTCAGTGCATTTAACAATTCAGTGTTCATAGCGTTCCTCCTACATTAATCCTGACATAAGACCTATTATCACGCCGCCTGCAATGACTGACGCGATCTGGCCCGACACGTTTGCACCCACTGCATGCATCAGCAGGTGATTTTGAGGGTCTGCTTCCAGTCCCAGCTTCTGTATCACCCTCGACGACATCGGGAATGCTGATATCCCTGCTGCGCCGACCATGGGATTGACTTTTTCTTTCAGGAACAGGTTCATGAATTTTGCAAATGATGCTCCTGCTATGGTATCAAAAACAAATGCCAGCAGGCCAAGGGCCATGATCTTCATCGTATCGAGCGACACGAACAGTTCGGCTTTCATGCTGGCGGCGATGGTTATGCCGAGCAGCAGGGTGATCAGGTTGACCATGTCTTTCTGGGCGGTATCAGACAGTGATCTGAGCACGCCGCATTCCCTGATCAGGTTGCCGAACATCAGGAATCCCACCAGGGCGATGGATGCCGGGGCTACCAGTCCTGCTATGATGGTGACCACTATGGGGAACAGTATCCTGGTCATTCTTGACACGCTTTTCGGGTTATATTTCATCCGAATTTTCCGCTCATTTTTGGTGGTGACCAGTTTAATGGCAAACGGCTGGATAATAGGCACCAGAGCCATGTATGAATATGCTGCGACGGCTATCGGGCCGATGTATTTGCTTTTCAGCACCTGCGACACCAGTATTGATGTCGGTCCGTCGGCTGCTCCGATGATGCCTATTGATGCGGCGTCTTTCAGTTCGAATCCCAGCAGTACGGCTATCACCACTGTGGCGAATATGCCGAACTGGGCTGCAGCGCCGAACAGCAGCAGTCTTGGGTTGGAGAGCAGAGGTCCGAAGTCGATCATTGCCCCGATGCCTATAAACAGGAGCAGTGGCATGGCCTCGGAGGCTCCAATTCCCACCTTGAAGAGCCAGTCGATTATTCCGCTGACCTCGCCGATGCCCTCGAGGTTCTGGTTGAGTGCGCCTGACAGCGGCAGGTTGACCAGTATTGCGCCGAACCCCATTGGCAGGAGGAGGGACGGCTCCAGTTGTTTGGCGATAGCCAGGTAGATAAGGGTACCGCCTATTATCCACATCAGCACCTGTTGCCAGGTGATAAGGGTAACTCCTTCGATTAAAAATTCCATATCCGGGAAGCTTGGTTAGTGTTCTGGTTTGTTTTGGTCCGCTAAAATATCTGAAAAAAATGTGAAACAACAGGAATTATGTCATGGTAATAAGGTGGGCGATCCCTTTTATTGGTTGCATCAGCCTAAAGACAGGCGAAGTTTTGCCAACTGCCTTCAGTTATACCGATACTTCGTCCTTCCCGCCTAAGCAAGTTATTAATGAAGTCCATTTTGATTTCCTGGTTACATGCCAACCTTCAGTACGCAACCTGCCGTTACTTACTGTAAACCAGTTGTACAAAGCACCGTATCTAAAATGTCCGGATTCAGTTAAGGCAATCTTCCACTTTGTTCCCAATAAGAAGATTGTGTAAGTTTTGGGCTGCTCTTCGTTGAAGCTCTTTTGAAGCTATATCAGAGTACCATCCATAATGACCAGTACAAATGGCGCGGGGATGATTAACTAATTTGTTTTTTCTATCGGAAATAGGCTCATTTTCAAATACATCTAATCCCACGCTATGTACCTTACCAGAATTTAATGCATTTATCAATACTTTCTCGCAAATAATTTCCCCGCGTGCCGTGTTAATTATTATAGGCCTTTTACTCATTTTTGAAAACTCTCTTTTACTAAGCAAATGCCTTGTTTCATTGGTCAGGTTGCAATGGAGACTTATCACATCCGATTTTGTTAATATATCATCCAGTTCAACCCTCTTTGCAGATAAGCTGTTAAAATGATGTTCCGGTTTATAAGGGTCACAGGCAAGGACTTGACTGAATAAATGGGAAACCTTTCTGCAAAATTCGCTGCCTATTCTTCCAAGGCCAATGATCCCCAGTATTTTATCATGTGTTTCCATTATATCCGGGACAGGTGGTGATGCAAATTTTTCGGCCAATTGTATCTGGGGCTTCCACATTGCACGAATACATGAAAACATTAGTGCAATAGCATGATCGGAAACTGCATGATTTGCATATCCCTGAACATTTGCTACTTTAATACCAAATTTACTGCACGCTGCTATATCGATATTATCATACCCTACTCCATAACGAACAATAGCTTTTAAGTTTTTCATTTTTAGAAGAAAATCCTCATCAATTATGGTGTGCCTTACCAAAATACCATCTGCATCTTTTGCAAAATCACTTTTTTCGGACGCAATTCCTTCATATGTGGGGAAAATTTGTAACTGAAAGCCTTTTTCTTCAAAAAGTTCCTTTTCAACAGCATATGATTTATACCCGGAGTTTATAATTGCAATCTTCATCTGGAATCAATTGAATATTCTTCCTATTAACAGATATCGATAAAAATCCTTAAAGTCAATTATTCAGAACCTAACTTGAACCCATGCTTTTAATAGATTGTCCTTCAAATCATTTTTGACCTCACCATTTATTTCATTTCTCGGTAACTCATAAGCCAGAGCAAATGAAATATTATTGTTAAGATAATATTCCCAGGCAAAAGATAGAGTTTTATAGTAGACATCTTTAATTGCTTCATTTCCAGTCGCCTTTGTGTTGGGATCAAAATAATCATAACGAACTGTAAACCTGTTTTTAAGACCAACATACTTATTAAAATATAGATAGTAACCTGAGAAATACCTTAGTCTGTATGGATTTGTTACTGAAGCAGGGAATGATGGATCCACATCATGCACATTCACGCCTAATAAGTATTCGCCCTTAAGGGATATTCCTCCAAGAAAATTCATAAATAACTGCATTTCACCGCTAAACCATCTTTTATTAAGGTAATCACCTAAAGTAACACTATCGACGACGCCATAATAATCTGAAACATAATTTGTCGATTTGACTCGCACACTACCTGAATATAAATTCATCCCAAGGTCTATGCCAATATCAGCTTTAGGAATTGATATTGAATAAGTTGCGAGCACCATAATATCTTTCCTTGAATCAATATCATAGGTTTGCTTTGCGTCCAGGGTTCCGTTCATTAAAGCAACCTGAAATGTCAAAGGGAAACTAGTGCCAAAGTATCCAAGTTTAAGGCCTATATCCCTTTGATCGGGATATATATCTTTAAGAACTCTTGCGCGATCTAAGATTTCCTTTTCGTTTGAGCTATAGTCAGACTCATAATTAGGTCTCCTGAACCTACCCGCTATTAATGAGATGGTTTTTTCTTTCGAAAATCTAAACTCTGCATATGCATCTTTTATGGACACTTCCCCTTTACTAAAATCGGGTTGCATGACAAAATTTATACTTTCACTAACCAAATACCTAAATTTAAGCCTGGCTCTTCTAATATAAAAAGTATTAGAAGGACCAAAAGGTTCATCAATCAGGTCTTGCTGATAAACTTCGAATTGGACTTGCATATATCCCGAAAGATATAGGCGTTTATATTCTACAGTGTCGATTTCATTGTCAAGTTTCTTTTTATCAATAGTCCCTATACTATCTTGACTTTTTTCCAATCCATAATACTTATCATCTCTTATATTTTGGGAGTAAGCAGAAAAGTGTAATCCCATAATCAATATAATTGGAAGGCTGCTTTTCATGAAGGGGATTAGCTATCTCGCTTACAAACTAACTGCTACATTTGGAGGTATAATCAGAGAACTCGCTCCCAAAAGTATAAGCCCTAATTGTAATTATGAATGAATTGTTGAGGCTCTAACGCTTTTTGAGTGATTTTCAACGTTTTTATTAATCCGCAATAATAGTTTCTTTTATCCATACGTGCCCCAATTGAAGTTTTACCTTCAGTATTCATCAATTTTTCATTAAAGATGACCTTTCCGTTAGTTTCTTCAACCCCATTAATAAATGTTCTAAAGGTATTATCCTCATAAGTGATTGCTGCATGCGCCCATTTATCAACAGGATGTGCAAGGGTTTTATTCGCAAGGGTTAATCCCTCTTTGTCGGTAAACATGTATCCATCAAACCACCATTCATTTCTTTGATTGAGTTGGAGTTCCATAAGAACTCTTTTGTTTAACGTATCAGCAGGATTGTCAGAGAGATCTTGAAAATGAATAAAACGCGGAGCATTGCTGATTTCATAGGCTGATGCAGGTTTAAAAACCACTTCAACGGTAAATTCGACAACTCCACCAAGTGGATTGAAGTCAACAAGCAGCATATCATTAACACCATCGAATTTCATTGCCTTTCCATGCTCTGTATTCACAATTTGAGGATCTCCGAACAATTCAATGGAATGATCCCCTATTTTTTCCAATGAGTTTAACTCCCAGACTTCGATCGAAGCCTTATCGTTATTAACAACAAGTGCAACAGAAATCAGGCAAATGGACAAAATGAGTATCCATAATCCTGGCTTCATTCTGAATGTTATGAGTTTTTTATATTGGGAGCTCATTTGATGTGTTTTATTTCTGAATATTATTTAAATCCTATTCTTATGATGCAATCTTAAAAGGTAATTAGTTTCGAGGCAGAATTAAAATCCAGGAAGAGATTGAAATCGTCATGTTGCTTCAACATTGTTGCGGGGACCATATTATTAATCTTTTCTTTAAGAGTTCCATAAATAGCATTCGCCTTAACACTATGAGGTACACAAGAAACAATGGTTTTGCACTGCATAATCTGCCAAACACTCATTGATATTGCTTCTTTTGGAACATCATTAATCGTCTTAAACCACCCTTCATTAACCTGTTGCATCTTGCACTGTTTATCCAGGCTCACAATTAAATATGACTCTCTTCGTTGTAAAATCAGCTGGTGGGTCATTAAATGCTATATGCCCGTTTACTCCGATTCCGATCAATCCGACATCAATCTGTTTCTTCTTTATTTCCATGGTCAGGTTATTAATCCTTAATGCAATATCTCCCTCAACATCGACACTGTGGAACTTTTTAACAGGGACCAGGTTTATAAAACGTTCGTACAGGTATTTTCTGAAACTTGCTGGATGAGTCATTGGAAGACCTATATATTCGTCGAGGTGAAATACCTCAATCTTAGACCATGGAAGATCTTCTTTTACAAGCGATTGAAAAGTATCAAACTGTGAACTTCCTGTTGATACGAGCAACCTTGCTTCATTATTCGTTTCAATAGCTTTAATGAAGTCTGGCTGAAACATATTTTGCGGCTTTTTGACCAAGTTCAACTGCGTTACTGCTTATACTTATATTCATTTGTAGTTAATTAGATCAGATTTAGGATAATGTTATGTTTTGATTAGCTTAGTGTAATGTGAATTAATATGTGCATAACAGTTGCAGTTATTTATGTCAAACTAGACTTATGCCTGTACCTTAAGCTGCTTTCTTGTTTCAGACGTTATTACATCAAGCCTACATCTGATTTTGAAAGTTGGCTGGAGGTGCGCCTTCTTTCTTTGTTGTCTGGGTTTTTGTCTATAATAATTCTTAGTTTTATATTTCCTTTATATGGCTAGATTCTTGTCGAGTGGAGTCATCCTGGGCATTAGTATGTGTACAAATCCAAGTATTAGAATATACGAAAATCCTGCTATAGTAAATGCCCACAAATAACCAGAATTATTGGCCTTATCCAAAACTGCACCGAGAGCTAAATCGGCAATCATCGCAACTGCAACTCCAACCATTTTACCAATTCCAATGACTGATGCCGTTGCTTTTTGGGAAACACATCCGGAACCAGGGTATAGCTGTTAATCGACCATGATTGATGTCCTGCCGCACCTATACCTATTAAAAACTGCAATCCATTGGTTTGCAACAATAGGCACCAATGCTACGGTAAAATAATAATGGCATTAACAAGTAAAGTTATCTTGCTTTATTGATGACCAGCCCTTCTTTATCAATGCACCGGAAGCTAATCCTCCGAGAAGGCTTCCAGCATCTGCCAAAACAAAAATAATCAGGAAAGGAAGCCCAATATTTTTGATATCAACTCCAAATTGTTCAAAAAGGAATTCGCGCCCCAGAATAGATAAAACCACCACACACCATCAGTTAAAGTGGTCAATGCGAAAGCCCAGGTTTCTCCTTAACAATAGTTTCATCCAAGGTATTTTTTCACTTGTTTCTGGTTCAGAATTGCTGTTTATATATTCTAGCTCTCCTTGTGATAGCTTTGGATGTAACTCTGGTTTCTCATAGGTTTTCCACCACAATATTACCCATATTGAGCTAAGCACACCTGTAATTAGGAATGGTATTTGCCAATTATGACCGTCAACTGATACGATAGCTCCTACAATAAACGGGCCTAAATTGCTCCTACACTTGTAGATGCATCAAAAATACCTGTTGCAAAGGCCCTGTCCTTTTTAGGAAACCGACTCTGCCACAGTTTTAATAGCAGCAGGGAAATTTCCCGACTCTCCAATTCCTAAACCGAAACGTGCAAAAATAAACCCGATCAAACTAAATGCCGGCCTGATAGCCGCATGTAACATCCCAAATATGCTCCAGATTACAATTGAAATAGTGTAGCCCATTTTGGTGCCAAGCTTGTCAATAATTCCACCCATAAACAGTAATCCTATACCATAGGCAATTTTGAAAGAAACCATAATGGCAGCATAGTCTTTATTTGACCAGTCGAAAAGTTTTTGCAAAGTTGGGGCCATGACTCCTACTACACTTCGGTCAAAATAATTGATGGTAGTGGCCATGAACACCAATGCCAGAATCGTGTACCGATAATTTCCGATTTTTTTCTTTACCTCATTCATCTATAAGAGTTTACTACTATCCTTATCCAGAAACAATGTGGCGCTTAAATGCTGCTTAAGGATGGTTGATGGATATTGTTGATTAACTTCTTGATTAAGTGTGTTGAAAACCGCTTGTGCTTTAGTATGCCCTGGTACTATGAAAAAACAAACCTCGCTCTCATAAGGGCAGGAATTGTTAATGTTAAAGCATATTCAGGAACTTCATTGATTGATTTAAAACACTTATCATTTACCTGTTGCTGACGACATACCGGATCGAGCTTCACCCGCTTACTAACCGCTTATCATTAAAATCTGCTGGAGGATCATTAAATGCAATATGACCATTTTCTCCAATTCCCATACAAACTATATCAATTGGGTAAAGCTTTAATAAGGTTGAGTAGCGTTCACATTCCTTTTTGATGTTAGATGTGTTACCCTTAATGTAATTTACTGAATGAAAGTGATGTTTATCAAAAAGCCTCATCTTTAGAAAATTGCCAAAACCCTGCTCTGCATCTTCTGGAAGGCCTAAGTACTCATCCATATGGAATGCGTTTACTTTTTCCCATTTCATTTCTACAATCTTACTCAGATGAAGCAGAAATTCATTCTGAGAAGGGGCTAAGCGAAAATCATATTTACATTTGGTTTTTCAGCTAACAATTCTTCAACCTTGTTACGTACCATATCGGCAGCTTTTTGACCCAATATTTGTCTGTTATTATAAACTCTTATATCCAGATTTCCTTTCTTCATCAACTTTTCCTTTATTAATTGGTTAACAGGCAAGTGGTTGTCTTGATAACTTTCAATATTGTGATGTTCGATGCTAAAACCTAAGCTTGCTAACACCTGTCGACAAGCTTAAGCTTCAGTGTAACACTCTAAAATAAACCAACAGTATGAACATTTTCATTTCTGAATGGTCTTTATGCACTACTTAATTATTACCCCCGAACTCCTTGTACTCCATTCACCCCAATTTCCAAACCAAGGCCTTAAATGAAGATCTTCGGGGCGAGCGGCAGGAGGTTTTAGTGATTTATATACCTGTCTTGCGTAACTTTGGCATCGGGTAAAACACCTAATGGCTTTGGCCCATTTTACTACTGATTCATTACCCTTAGATGTTCTAGCCTCATCTTTGTAAAACAACCCTTTCTGCCATTCAACCACTGCTTCGTTCAGTTTTTTATCAAGCAGAGTATATTGAACATCCGAAAAATCTAACAGACTCAACTCCTGGTAGGCATTCCATAAATCATATTGAGCTCTCGTTTGTGCAGAGTTAGAAACATTTTGTGGATTGGAGCTAAGTTTCAATTCGAAGAAGGTATAGGTCGGGTTTAATCTAATAATTACTGCACCAGCATATTGTGGAGAATCATTGCCCCTTACTGCACATCCGTGAGAGACATGAATTACACCTTCATCTCCATTATCTGGCTGTAGTATTCCTACCATTGCATTTCCTGTTTGGCTAATATGATTATTCCAAAGCATTGCTTGGGACCTCGCCCTGTCTTCAATAGCTTCATCTATAGTTTCATATGGAAGCTTTGGACCCTTAAAACGCCACATCATTTTTGCAAACTCCAGATCAACCTCACCATGATAATTGTGGAATAGGTTCCAAAGTTCAATATTGCGACTTATACTAGCAAGGCTCCCATCGGTCCCAAGGTAGCCAGCATGGGGGTAAAATATAAGGTTTTGTCCAGGGGGGATTGTCCATGCCCCTTTCAATTCTTCGGAAAATAAGTTATTAGTTGAGTATAGAAAATCTATTTCTCCATTATCACCTGCTCTTCTAATAACCGTTGGATTATCTTTGTTCTCAATCACCAGGGCATTCCCACTAATATCTGCCCACATCCCTCCCTGTTTGGAAGGCACCGATAAAGCAATATCTTTGGCCTCTTCGGCAGAATTTGCGAATCGCAAACAATGCATAAGCAGGAATACTTTGGGTACACTTCCACCAGGAATTTCTTTTCCAGAATTTTGGTAACGATCAAAATAACCAGTAGTCCCGTGATGTACATTGACTACACCCTTGTTATTCATACCTGGATGACCAGCGCCTCCACTAGGTGGAGAAAAAATATAATTGTTACCAGTCTCGGGAAACAACATAATGTTCACTTCATACCTGTAACCGTACTTTGAGCCAACCCGTATTTCGTGATCTCCGCTACCACCGCAAATGAGTTTGCCATCTTTGGTTGTGCTTCCCCAAGCTGCCCAACCGGTGCAATCCTCATCTGAGCTGTCGCTAATTCCAGAAAAAAAGGCAAGCATTTGAAAATATGTCATTGGAATACCCGCTTCAACACATCCATCTGACATGCCTTTTATATAATCAATCGCCCACGGTGTAAATTTCTTAATTGCCTCTTCTGATCTCTTGATTGCGGCAACACTTTTTTCCCCACGATTTACTTTAGCAGCTCCTTCCAAATAGTATTTACCGAATATCTGAATAATTTGTTTTGCATGCTGGTATCCCATTTCATAATCTGAGCCCTGCAACACAATTACAGGCCTGACATTTGGAACTAAAGGTACTTCTCCAGCATAGGGTACCTCTACATCTAGAGCTTGGTGAAGTGGGGCGCTTTCGTTTGCAGATTTCTTTGGAATACCGGTCTGCCCAAAAAGAGTACCCGATAAGAAAATAAAGGCAAATAGCCCCAGAATAATTTGATATTTATAATATATCCTTTTCATTTTATGTCTAATTAGTTTCGATTAATACCAGCGTTCCCGACCTTCAATACTGTTGTGTGAGATTTATAATCTAAGCTGCACCTTGTAACACTTTCAAGATAAACCATATACATAATAATTATTTGTATTTCTGAATGGTTTTTATGCACTATTTAATTATTACCCCCGAACTTCTTGTACTCCATTCGCCCCAATTTCCAAACCAGGGCCTTAAGTGAAGATCCTCTGGGTGTGCGGCAGGGGGTTTTAATGATTCATAAACCTGCCTTGCATAACTCTGGCATCGAGTGAAGCACCTAATGGCTTTGGCCCACTTTATTACTGATTCATTACCTGTAGTTTCTTTAGCTTCATCCCTGTAAAACCAGCCTTTCTGCCATTCAACTACAGCTTCGTTCAATTTTTTATCGAGCAGAGCAAATCGAACATCCGAAAAATCTAACAAACTCAACTCCTGGTAAGCATTCCATAAATCATATTGAGCTCTCGTTTGTGCAGAGTTAGAAACATTTTGAGGATTGGCACCAAGTTTCAACTCGAAGAATGTGTAAGTTGGATTTAATCGAACGACAACTCCTCCCGCCCATGTTGGTGAATCATTGCCCCTTACTGCACAACCTTGAGAAATATGAATTACGCCTTCATCTCCATTGTCTGGTTGCAATATCCCAACCATCGCATTTCCTGTTTGACTGATATGTGCATCCCAAAGTTTAGCCTGAGACCTAGCTCTGTCTTCAACAGCCTCATCTATAGTTTCATATGGAAGCTTGGGGCCCTTGAAACGCCACATCATTTTTGCAAATTCCAGATCAACTTCACCGTAATAGTTGTGAAAGAGATTCCATAACTCAAAGTTTCTTCCAATACTACTAAGACTACCATCAGTTCCCAGGTAGCCAACATGCGGGTAAAATATCAAATTTTGCCCCGGAGGTATAGTATAAGCACCCTCTAATTCTTTCGAAAACAAATTATTTGTTGAGTAAAGGAAATCCCGCTCACCGTGGTCCCCTGGCCTTCGAACTACAGTTGGATTATCTTTGTGCTCTATAACCAGGGCATTCCCATTCACATCTGCCCACATGCCTCCAGCTCTTTGAGCAGGATCGGGGATAGATAGCGCAATATCTTTGGCCTCTTCAGCAGAATTTGCAAATCGCAAACAGTGCATTATTAAAAACTGACCTGGCACACCCTCTCCTGTTTTTCCTTTATCAGGATTTTGGTACCGGTTATAATAGCCGGTGGTCCCATGATGTACATGTGCAACACCCTGATTATTCATTCCCGGATCAGATCCTGCACCAGGAGTACGGATAAAATTATTGCCCGTTTGGGGGAATACCATCAAGTTAAATTCCCTTATACCTGCGCGGATTTCATGATCGCCACTACCGCCACAAATGAGTTTGCCATCTTTAGTGGCACTCCCCCAGGCCGCCCATCCACTGCAATCTTCAGAACCACCAGGGCTGGCAAAAAACGCAAGCATTTGAAAGTATGTCATGGGAATACCCGCTTCAACACATCCATCTGACATACCTTCAATAAAGTCAATGACCCAAGGTGTATATTTTTTAATGTACCCTTCGGATGTCTTTATGGCAGAGATATTCTTCTCCCCGCGAGTAACTTTGGTTGCACGATCTAGATAAGACTTCCCAAAAATTTGAATAATCTGCTGTATGTATTGGTACCCCATATCATAGTCAGAGCCCTGTAACACAATAACAGGTCTGACATTTGGAACTAAAGGTACTTCTCCGGCATAGGGTATCTCTACATCTTGTGCCTGATATCGTTGGGCAGTTCCCTCTATGGCTTTTTTTGTAGCCCTTGTCTGTCCAGATACATTCCATGAGAAGAAAACAAAGGCGAATGCCCACAAAAAAGCTTGATATTTAAAATTGATCCCTTTCATAATATACTTATTTAGTCTCTATTGAGTAGCCGTGTTGCTACCTTACAATATTGTGAGGTTCGATGCTAAACCCTAAGCTTGCTAACACCTGTCGACAAGCTTAAGCTACAAATCTCAACACTCTAAAATAAACCATATACAATATGATTATTTTCATTTCTGAATGGTCCTTATGCACTACTTAATTATTACACCCGAACTCCTTGTACTCCATTCACCCCAATTTCCAAACCAAGGCCTTAAATGAAGATCCTCGGGCCGAGTGGCAGGAGGTTTTAATGATTTATAAACCTGCCTTGCATAACTCTGGCATCGAGTGAAGCACCTAATAGTTTTGGCCCACTTAATTACTGATTCATTACCCTTAGATACTCTAGCCTCATCTTTGTAAAACAATCCCTTTTGCCATTCAACTACCGCTTCGTTCAATTTTTTATCGAGCGTAGCATATCGAACATCCGAAAAACCTAACAGACTTAACTCCTGGTAAGCATTCCAAAGATCATATTGAGCTCTTAATTGTGCAGAGTTTGATACATTTTGTGGATTGGAGCTAAGTTTCAACTCGAAGAATGTATAGGTCGGATTTAAACGAACGACAACTCCTCCCGCCCATGTTGGTGAATTATTGCCCCGCACTGCACAACCTTGAGAAACATGGATTACACCTTCATCTCCATTGTCTGGTTGCAATATCCCAACCATCGCATTTCCTGTTTGACTGATATGTGCATTCCAATTTTTTGCTTGAGACCTAGCCCTGTCTTCAACAGCCTCATCTATAGTTTCATATGGAAGCTTAGGGCCCTTGAAACGCCACATCATTTTTGCGAATTCCAGGTCAACTTCACCGTGATAGTTGTGAAAGAGATTTCACAATTCAAAGTTTCTTCCTATACTACTTAGGCTACCATCAGTCCCTAGGTAGCCAACATGCGGATAAAATATCAAATTTTGACCCGGAGGTATAGTATAAGCACCCTCTAATTCTTTCGAAAACAAATTATTTGTTGAGTAAAGGAAATCCCTCTCACCATGGTCGCCAGGTTTTCGAATTACAGTTGGATTATCTTTGTTCTCAATCACCAAGGCATTCCCACTAATATCTGCCCACATGCCCCCTTGCCTTTGAGCTGGATCGGGGATAGATAGTGCAATATCTTTGGCCTCTTCAGCAGAATTTGCAAATCGCAAACAGTGCATTAAAAGAAATGTCCTAGGGACACCTTCTCCTGTCTTTCCTTTATCCGGATTTTGGTATCGATTATAATACCCGGTAGTCCCATGATGCACATTGACTACTCCCTTATTATTCATCCCTGGATGACCTGAGCCGCCACTAGGAGGAGAAAAAACATAATTGTTTCCCGTCTTTGGAAACAACATTATGTTAACCTCATAGGCGCCTACTCGCATTTCATGGTCGCCACTGCCACCGCAAATTAGTTTACCATCTTTTGTGGCGCTTCCCCATGCCGCCCATCCGCTGCAATCCTCAGAACCGCCAGGATTAGTGAAATGTGCAAGCATTTGAAAGTATGTCATAGGAATACCGGCTTCAATACATCCATCTGACATACCTTTAATAAAGTCAATGACCCAGGGTGTATATTTCTTAATGTACTCTTCGGATGTCTTTATGGCGGCAATATTACTTTCCTCATAGATTGCGCTAGCTGTACGAGCCAAATAGTATTTGCCAAATATCTGTATAATCTGTTGTATGTATTGGTAACCCATATCATAGTCAGAGCCCTGTAACACAATAACAGGTCTAACGTTAGGGAGTAAAGGTACCTCTCCAGCATAAGGTATCTCTACTTCTTGCGCCTGGTGTAGTGGGACGGCTCCCTTTATTGTTTTTTTTGGAGCCCCTGTCTGTCCAGATACATTCCATGAGAAGAAAACAAAGGCAAATGCCAATATAAATGCCTGATATTTAAAATCGATATTTTTCATTTTACATCATTTTAGTGATAAATTTCCTCCCTTTCCTATCGTAAATGGAATTGGGATTATTAAAATATTCTTAAAAAGATAAATCTGGTTTAATATAGATCCTGATTCTTTTTTTATTGAATTGAGGGAATCTCAAGGTTAAGAATCCTAACCAATGTTAAGCCATACATTTTGGCTCTTGAGCTATCAGGAACGTTGTTAGCATCTAGCATTTTGTTGAATTTTCTTATATTATCTTCCAAGCCTTCAGGGCCTTCATCTACGCCAAAAATTAGATATTCAAAGGCTGGCTTTACATCTTTTGGGGTATGAGGTAAACCTTTACCAACAATATCTGTCCACCATAGAACCTCACTCCAGTAACCAGGGTCATTCTCTTTTTTTATAAGTGATGAGCCTGTAAAATCCCAATATAGGTTTTTATTCCTACGAGATCCTTCCGCGGCTTCTTCATACCATGGATTGCCAAAATGCGCACCGATAATATTTAAATTGGGATGATTTGCGGCAATAGTGGCCAAAGTTGCAGGCCGCAACAAGTCGAATACACCAGTTTGCCTAACTCCTGTATGGAGCAGGGGAACCATACGAAGCTCCTCCAGGAGAGACCAAACGGGTTCGTAATGAGGATCATCATAACGGTATAAGCTACCAGGGACACTTTCTCCGAATCCTTTGAAACCCATTTCGTGAGCCCTTTTAATATCCTCAAGTACAGTAGGGCTGTCTAGAGCAATTCTGGCAAAAGGAATTACCCTGTCAGGATGGGCTTTGGCGAATGCTATACCGTGTTCAAAGTCTGGCACATTATAAAAGAGACAGGCAATCGCGTTGTACTTATCATAAACTTCAAGAAATGACTTTTCCCATTCCTCTGTAGTTTTAGAATGTTGGTGAACATTAATGACTAGCGGAGGTGTCGAATAATTTGGCTGATAACCAGTTGTGGTATTTTGTTTAGAACCAGGTGAAGAGCATCCTACCAGGAAATACCAACACCCTACCATGCAAATAAACGCTGTGGCTGATTTAAATGAAAAGCTTGTTTTCATAGTTTCCAATACTAGTCTTGATTTAATAAACTTAATAACCCTCATTCTGAGTTATTACTCCTTCAACATTTGCATTTATTACCCTTGCTGGGATTGGCCAGAGTACATGATAAGGACTCATAGTATAAACGCTTCCATAGACAGTAACAGCTCCTTTGTTATAAAAATCATTTTTTTCCATTAGCCTATCATAATAAAAATTGTCCTCGGAAAAATTTTCTATGTTATAAGACTTACCATTATATGCCACCTTTCCTGTTTTGGCCAGGATAAAAGCAATGCGAGTAATTTCAGATTTTCGTGGTTCTTCATAGTATAATTCTCGGGCACGTTCATCTAGGATAGTTCCAATATTTACATCCTCTGGCGCAATAGGTAAAGCATTTGCTCTTTCTCTTATCTTATTGACATCATCAGCAGCTAGAGTAAGTTCTCCTTTCCAAAAATATGCTTCTGCCCTCAATAAATAAGTTTCGGCCAATCTGAATATATACCAATCAGTATAACCACCCATCATCGGTGAATTCATATTATCCACGACATATACTTTGTAATGAGGCCAATCATACCAACACCTGATGGTATCTATACATAATAGAACTCCGGCATCACTATAAAGCTGGAGAGGCTGTCCATAATAAGTATCCTTGCCCTTTAATGAGGGATTATTATACACTAAATCTTCCATTGTTACCCAGTTCCCAGGTAAATGCCTCTCATCATTTGGATCATCCCAGACCCAATGTTGGTAGT
This sequence comes from uncultured Bacteroidales bacterium, assembly GCA_963828395.1. Classification (GTDB taxonomy): domain Bacteria; phylum Bacteroidota; class Bacteroidia; order Bacteroidales; family VadinHA17; genus SR-FBR-E99. The sequence goes on along the minus strand of CAWHED010000005.1, from coordinate 330,068 downwards.
ACGCAGTATTACGAGTTACACCAGTACCCCTACCGTACTTGGAGCATAAATCAAATTCAACCCCCTTTTTATCAATAGTTCCCTTATTCCCATTAGGTGTATTGATTGATACATAGAAATTTGCGACAGAATTACGCATAGTAAGGTTCCCATTCACAATGGTATAGCGGCCGAGTACATCCGCCCTGTTTATCATTATCAGTAATGCCTCTTTGTTAGTTATCACTGATTTATTCTCAGGACGATGAAGATCCCAGGTCAAATTCTTGGACGGATCACCAACATCGATGCCGAATCGCTCTGTCATAAGCCCGTAAACACCACCATTTATTACATTGTTTGCAGAGGCAATGGCATCATCAAATAAACACAGAGCTAAATTTACCTTTGTAAGTAGGTGACTGACAGCCCCCTTTTGAACACCTCCTCTATTCACGTCATCAGACACCCATTCTTGTGCGAACTCCAAATCTTCCTTAATTTTCTTCAAAATATCCTCTCTAGGTGAGGAATTGAAATCGACACGTGGAGATGTGATTTCCTCCAAAATCAAAGGTACATCCCCAAACTGATTGCAAAGTTTATAATACCAATATGCTCGATGGAAATAAGCAGTACCCAAAATCGCGTTCTTTTGTTCCTCTGAATCAAATTCTGATAAGTCAATTCTGGAAATTACAGTATTAGCATTTTTTATTGCGCGATAACTTTCATCCCAATACCAATCGATCCGGCCAAGCTCTTGATCTGGTAGAAGGTAATTATTCAAATCCTGCGGTTTACCGCCCTTATCAGTAGTGCCCTCAACACAAATATCAGATAAACACATTTCCCAAGAGATTGGACTATTTCGATCAATAAACTCAGTTCTTAACACTTCCTCACAAGTCGTGAGTACATTCATTAATGCTTCCGGATTATTTAATGTATTCTCGGGTGAATAGAATGACAAAGGCTTAGGAGTTAGGTAATCTTCTGAACATCCGGTAGTGAAAATAATCAGAATAAGCATCAACAAATAGTATTTTATCACTCTTCTAATATTTTTCATAATTGAATTGATTTAAGTGAGACTTACAAAGTAAAATTCAATCCTATTGTATATACTCTTGGCGTTGGACCGTTATTCTCAGGATCCCATACAAACTTCCTTTCAGTAGGGGCATAGAAACCTACGTTTTTAATATTAAAGAATACTCTCGCATCTTGAATTTTTGCCCTTTCTAACATACTGGCTGGAATCATATAAGACACTGCAATATTTTCTAGGCGGATAAATGAGTTGTCAGTGTAATCATTAAACACTGCACCGCCTGTAGCAGATGCAATCCGAGGGTAATCATTTATTGGATTTTCTGGAGTCCAGTAAGGTAAAATATAAGCACTATTACGTTCATAATAAAACGTTGCACCGCCTACATTACCCCTTGGTTCTCGAAATATTGCCTTTTGCCCCCAATATGAGTAAAGTGAAAATGATAAAGTAAAATCACTGAAAAGAACAAGTTCATTTCTCATTGTCCATCTGAATCTGGGCTGCATGAATCCTATAAACTGCTTGTCAGCATCAGTAAGTTTACCGTCATCATTAACATCTTGCAACTTATAGTCACCAGGACCTACACCATAATCTGCCGCATCAGTTGTCTCACTTTCTTGCCAAATCCCTATTATTTTAAAATCCCATATTTCGTCTATGGCATGTCCAATAAACCATTTATTAGTGATATCGTCACGTTCTTTAGTCCCAATGACGTTTCCATTTTCATCTAATACTTCATCCATTTCTCCGTATAGATGAACAATTTCGTTTCTATTAAGAGAGAAGTTTAACGATGTCGTCCAAGAAAAGTTAGGACGGTCCAGGTTCCTGGAAAGTAAACCTATCTCAAATCCTCTGTTGTCGACTTGGCCTAAGTTTGCCATTACATATTTATATCCTGTTATAGTGGGGAGTGAACGTTGTACTAGCAAATCATTAGTTGACATTTTATAGAAATCCAATGTGGCTTCTAATACATTATCAAATAATTGTAAATCCAATCCTAAATTGAAGGAATTAGTTTTCTCCCACTTAAGATCAGTGTTGCTCATAGTACTAAGCTCTAAGGTAGTAAGAGTAATTACTGCGCCATCGGGTGTTACATTTAGATAATTACCCGCGGCCAGCTTAGCAATAGCTTCATACCTACCTATATCACGATTCCCATTATGCCGTAAGAGAGTTTTAGTTTACCACGAGTGAGCCAATTAATATTGATAAAGTTTTCTTCTGTAAAGACCCAGGCAAATGCTGCTGCAGGAAAGGTGGCTCTGGGATTGCTTTGGCCAAAAGCTGAATAGCCATCTCTTCTTATCGACAGGTTCATCAAATATCTATTTTTCAAAGTGTAATTTAACCTGGCCATTAAAGCATCTCCAGTACTGTATTCATCAACGCTTGATATTTGCGGATTTATTCCACCACCTATGAAATGGTACCCTAGTTGGTCGCTTGGTGAAAAATTACTATTATACATATTGTCCGACCAACTTTGATATTTCTCTGCATTTGCAAGCAATGTAATGTCGATATTATGAATACCATTGAAAGTCTTATTCCATTTAAGTAGATTATCTATTTGCCAACTAAAAATCAGATAATTACTTCTAGTTGCTTTGCCTCCTACTGGTTTAGCATAAAGATGTTCAGATGAGAGGTGATAAAAATTATTATACCATTCAAACCGTGGTGTAAAATTCAATTGGTACGTTATTCCAAATGGTAGGGTTACCTTCCCATAAATGCTGGAATTAAGAGTATAGTAATTCTTCATTAAATCAGTATAAGCTGCATTATAAGAAGGATTTATGGAAACTGCAGGATCAACTACGGGGTCATCTTGTGGACTAAATCGCAATGTGCCGTCATCATTAAATTCCGAACCCCACGGCGAACATTTAGCCATCTGAGGCCAATCATAAAGAACCTGACTTTCATCCCTAAAACTAAATTGAGTATTCATCCCAACGGTTAAAAAATTAGTTACTTTTAACTATAATTCAATCGGCTACGTATGGTGCTGAATTGATCTCCGATAATAACTCCTTCCATGTCTTGATAACCCAAGGACCAATAGTAGGTTATATTGTCTTTACTATTAGAAATACTCACATTGTAATCCTGTTGCAATCCTTTTTGAAATACTTTCTCATACCAGTTGACGCTTTTCCCCGCCATGTAATTTCCCTTTTCAACATTGTATAAATTCAAGCGATCTAGCCAGATATCAACAGGATCCCCTGTAGATCCATCATATGCTAACCATTCCTCTATGGTAATTCCCGTTGGGAGATACTCAGGGTCAGTATACATTAAAGGTGGATTGTTTGAATGGGTACTTCTCATAGCATCACCTCGCCAAATAAGGAACTCATCAGCACCATAAACTGGTTGATCCTTTGACAGTGTTGCTAATCCAATGCTGCTTGAAAAATTTATAGAGGGTTTCCCACTTCTCCCTTTCTTTGTTGTAATCGCTATTACTCCGTTAGCAGCTTTAGCACCAAAAACAGCTGAAGAGCTAGCATCTTTAAGTACATCTATCAATTCTATATCAGAAGGGTTTATATCGGATAATTCACCAAAATATATAACTCCATCAACAACAAATAATGGTTGTCCTCCAGCAGTCAGGCTTTTCCTTCCCCTTATTTCTAAGGTCCCGCCTCCTTTGGCTGTAGCATTAAATCCTACATTTAAGCCAACAGCATTCCCACGCAAGATTTCTTGAACATTTGCCGGCTTTTCACCTTTCAGTTTTGATGCATTCACTTGTGTAATAGAGCCCGTCAAGTCTGCCTTCTTCACAGTCCCATAACCTATTACCATTACCTCATTAAGTGTAGTCACATCGCTAACGAGTACAACATCTATGATTGTTCTATCATTTATCGGAATCTCCTGAGAAACATAACCGATAAAAGAGAATACAAGAGTGACATTCCTGTCGGTTACAGATATTGAGTAATTTCCATTTGCATCAGTAGTACCACCAGTTGTGCCTTTGATAACAACATTCACACCAGGCATAGTTTCTCCGGTCTGACTATCAGTAACCTTACCGGTGACTGTTTGTTGTTGAAATATGTCAGCAATCTTAAATTCTTCAGTCAAATCAGGTGCAAGAATGATCTTGCGGTCAAGAATGTATACTTCACGTCAGTCCCAGCAAACAGATTATCAAGTATTACACTTATCAACTGATCATTTTCCAGTTATACTGACTTTACGCTCTGTATCAAGAAGTTTTTCATTGTACAGGAAGAAAAATTCACTTTCATCTTCAATCTTATCAAGAACTTTAATAAGTTCTGTTTCTGAAAAATTGAAGGATAGTCTTGTTTTCTGCGAATAGGCATCGATAGCGCGTGCTTGCACAATTCCGAGAATCATTAGAATAATAGCAATACGCATAATTAGTAGAGTTTTTTTCAGAGAACTACAAAAAACTTCCCCAAAAGGATTGTTTTTTTTCATAGATTTGTAAAGTTTTAGGTTTAAAAATATCGAACGATGTTTTTAAGGAAATCGTTGGCGCGATTTCCTTTTTTTATTGGTTCAAGGGCCCTTGATTGTTTTCATAGTCTTTCGTTTGGGTTAGAATAATCAGTTTTTCTTATAAATTGTTACTTCTTCTTTCTTAAATGTTCCATCAGACATGAGTGCGCGAGGAGTAATCTTATACTGGATCGGAGAGGTAAGTGATAAACACCAAAGTACATCCTCAAGTCATCGTTCTGAAATGTTCCACGGAATGAATATTGTTCAATCTCTTTGTCTGTCAAATTAATTTCTACATTGTACCATCTTTCAATACGCCGAACAACCTCTATCATAGGATCACCTCTGAAAACAAGTTTACCTTCAATCCAGGCATTGTACTTTAATGGGTCAACAAAAGACTTGTCGATCTTCTTGTTTCTATAAATCAACTTTTCGGAGGGTAACATTGATACCCTTTCATTTCTGTCCGGGCTTATGAAATTAACCTTCCCCTGTAGTAGCACTACTTCAATATAATTGTCACTAGTATAAGCGCTCACATTCAGACTGGTACCTATTACTTCTATCATTGAATTTCCAGCTATGATATTTAAGGGGTGTTTTTCATCATGGGCTACTTCAAGCCAGGCTTCACCTTCAAGATCAATAGTTCGCTTGTTTTTAAACGGAAGGTTATAGTTGAGTTTGGAGCCACTGTTGAGTATACCAGTTGTTCCGTCAGGTAGGTTGAAGGAAACTCGGGCACCCATAGGAGCAATTATCGTCGCATTGACTTGTCTGTCAGTTGTTATTTTACCCTTGTAGCCAAGGAAACTATAATATAAACCTACTGCAACAAATAACGGTAAAAGCAGTATGGCAGCTGCTTTCATATAAATCCGTAGAATTTTTTGAAGAGGTTTTTGCCTTTTAATAATCTCCTTATTACTAATTATGTGGTGAATCCTGTCAAGCAAGAAACTAAGCTCAACTTTTGAAGGTGGAGTACTTGTGAGCATAAAATCCCAGTCCTTTTCCAGGTAGTGCTTTAAGTAAGTATCTTCCTCCCCATTGAAGAATAGGGATTCTACATACTTTTTTTCATTATCGTTTGCATTTCCCGAAATGTATCGTTCAATTTTATTTATATCGTCCTTCAACATCGTAATTCTCAATCTAGATTATGCTAATTTATTTTATTCCTATTTTATACTTATATCCACAAACCACATTAATCTCACATAAGATTTCCTTTCATTTTCAGCGAAAACTATTTCTTATGTGTCTAATGTTGTAATACACATTAATTTATTTATTCCTTGATATGGCAGATTTAGTCCGGGTTGTCAAGATGAAGAGAGGGCGTGAGGCGTATAAATATCGCAGAAAGAGGTTTCAGTCAAGCAAATTATGCGCAAACGTGTGATCGGTAAACTTTGAAGTATTTACTTTATCGGTCAAAGGGCAAGTGCCGAAAATAACAATAAACCAATAAGCTTTTCTTTTCGTATACAGCTACGGATAAATTTCAGGGATTCTGAAATATAATTATCAATGGTACCGGGAGAAAGACCTAATTCTTTTGCGATCTCCTTAGTTGATTTACTTTCTATCCGGCTTTTGAGAAAAATTATTCTTTGTTTGTTGGGTAATTTATCAATTAATTCCTTCACCCGTTCCATGACGGACTGAGAGGCGATACCATCTTCTGTTTCAGACGACACCTCAGAATTTTCGTATAATGTGTCACTGATAAATTTTCGTAAGTAATTCTTTCTCCTGAAAAATTTACAGATATCGTTATATGCTATTGTAAAAAGATATGCTTTAAAATATGAATTCTTTTTTAAGACGCTGGTGGTTTTCCCATATTTTCAGAAACACAGACTGAACAAGTTCCTCAGCTTCATCAGACGATTTAAGATATTTCAAGCCGAAATTGAAGAGCCTTCCGGAATACTTTTCGTATATTAAGTCAAAAGCCTCAAAGTCACCTTTTTGCAGGCTTTCAACCATCTCGGAATCCTCAGGAAACAGTTTCAATGTTTCATTTATTAATTCAAACGAATATAAACATTATTTAATTTAGCAACTTAGAATTAGCATTTCAATATGTTTCACTTAATTCAAACCGAAGTAAGTTTTATTCACCCTGAAGCTTACAGTATGCAAGCTATCACCAAATGAATTAAGTAGATCATTCAATGCCGATATTTGGAGCCGGATTTAATTATCATAGGGAAAACAGCCTATGCCACTTCAACCCTTGAGATTTATTTGTTTGTTTATGATCTTCGAAGAAGATCAAATTATTGTAAAACAAAGCAATAGTGTGCAAATCAGGCCCTCGTGGAGGGTCGAATAATTTGTTTCTAATGGTTACATTAATCGATGGCCTACTTCATTACAAATAATCTTTTTTATTCCATATCCTGCAAGCCGACATTATAACCATAAAGTCTCTTTCAGGGAATTCTGGACATGACGGTCATGTCGCAGACAAGTTGTTTCTCATCTTCTTTTGTTCTCAAAGGGTTTCGTAAAGAAAACCATAAATGCCGAGGACATAGTGCCTACAAGAACTGCAAATCTTGTGGTGCTGCCCTTACTTTCCCTTGGGGTTCCTTCCGCCATGTCAAACAACATAAAACCAATATAAAAAGAAGCACTGTAAGCAATGGAGACCCCGGCAATAAGCAGCTATTTTCGTTTCATAACTTCACTGAGGATTTCAATGTCTTAGTTTTTCTTGCCTGTATTGCATGTAAAATGACACTCCTGTAAACAGAGCTGTGATGCCGGTCAGAATCATTGCCGTCCTGCCGGGAGAGCCGGGTGGCATTTGCGTGAACAGTATTATCGAACCCACCAAGCATATCAAGCTGATGATTAACATTGGTTTCAGTATCTTTTCTCTTACTCTTAAAGTCATTTCCTGAGGCTATTGGTTATTCACTATTCTTCTCCCGGCAGCATACAAGTTATTTATTTATTTCATTTGGCCACAGTTAAAACGAGAAAAAAGGGGTACTCATGCAAGGTTTTAGCCATTTCCGGCAAGTTGCCCTGCCGGATTGCGATCAGGCATAGTATTGTTATCTGTCTGAAAAAGGCACAATCATAGTTTCTCAAATAAATGTTCCGGCAACAGAAGAAATATAACTGCAATAATCAGAAATACGAGGCTCCTTAACGTGATGTTCCTGTAAAACTGATTCTTCTCCTGAGCATTTTTTATCAAGGCTAGAGTCATTATTATTGCCGCGAAACCAATTCCTACAGTCAGTAAAGTTTTAGCCATCGGATAGCTGAGTATAGAAAACATAAAACCAATCGTTAGGATTGACATGGCTATTCCTGTTCCGATAGCAATCAGGATTTGCCAGTATCCAAGGCCTTTGTATGAATCAGCGTTAAATATCTTCCTCAACGGAATATTATTGAATAAAGCAAAGCCAAGAGTGAAATAGAGACAGCTCAATGTTATAAGAAAAACTGAGACAATCAGGGAATCAAGCGGAGTATTGAAGAGCGCCAGTAGGAGACCAATAATGGCTCCAATAATCAGGATGATTTCAAGTTTTTTCATATAGTTAGTTACCTTATATCAAGTCTAAAGTGTTTCATAATCCATAAAACAAGTAAGACCCCAACCAATAGGCGTAACTGCAAATCCTTCTGCGGCTGTTGTAATCATTAAACCACAAGATGCAAAAGCTAATCCAACCTCACCGTCACTTGCTGTATCGCCCCTAAAGGGATTATTGCCATACAGGTGCATGTTTCATTCCGCTCAGAAATTAAATGATTATATATCGAAGTAGCCAACGAAGAAAGTTGATTCAATTAAGTACAATTATGCCCTTATTAACAAGTACTCTATAAATTATTGTCTTACAACATTTATTTCGTTAGTGGGTTGTAGAACTAAATATCTATTTCTGAAAATAGATAAGTAAAGAATTATATAGATGAGTATTGGAAGTAAAGGAAAGAATGACCATTGGCTTTTAATTACGAAAAAAACAATAGTACAAATGATCAATACAAGTAGAGTCATAAAAGCCAATCGCTTATCTAATTGCGGTTTAACCAAAAATGAATCCCCGTCTTCTAGATCTTCATAAGCAACTCTTTTACTACCCGTCCACTGATGGGTCAGGTAAAATTCTTCTCCCGGGCTTAAAGAAAAAGAAAATGACCCAAATCCCTTGATATGTATCCTTTCTGATCCTATGTGCAAGATGACCTTACTGCTATTGGAAAAGTCATTGCTTTTTGTAATTTTAATTGTTTTCATAGCTAATTGATTTGGGTCATACAGATTTCAAATAAGTCAAATTTAATAATTCTTTTTTAATCAGTCACAGGCGGTTGGATCTGCAGCGACACCAGCAGCAAGACTAATGGCACTTAGGGCAAAGACGCCCCAACCTACTGGCGTCATTGCAAAAATACCTATTGCTGCTACGCTGGCTAAGACACCCATACCTCCAGTTACTTGAGAGAGGCATGACCAAAATTTTGAATCACCAATAACCTGTTCCATCTGGCCATCATTCAGTTCTTTCATATCGAGACAATTTTTTATTTACCTACTCTTTTCAGGCTTTTCGGTATCTACCTGCATGCGCGTGTTTTAGTCTAACGCCTGCATTATCAAATTAAAATCAGGCTAGTCTGATAATATCGGATTTTATATACTATTTTAAGTAATTCATTAAAAATGCGATCCCTTTTGGATCGTTTATTGAATGATGCCGTTCTATTTGAAATCGTCCCAGAACCTTTGATATATATTGTCACCTGTTATAAGCTCATTATGTGTCCCCGATACCTTTATTGTCCGATCTTCAAGAATATAGATCCTGTCGCACAGTTTCTTGATAAGGTTTATTCTGTGCGACACCAGCAAAATACCCATCTTTCCCTTGATTTTAGTTAACAGATTAATGATTATTGCTTCTGTGTCCCTGTCCATCCCTGAGGTCCCCTCATCGATTAAAAGTATTTCTGGCTCATTGATCAATGCCCTCATGAAGGCAATGACCTGTTTTTGTCCACCGGAAAGCTTAACTCCGTCCTCACCGGTCATAGTTGCAAGACCCAGTGGTAAACTATTAACAAAAGGCTCAAGGCCGTAATCGGATGTCATTTTTAAGAGCCGACCAAACTTTTCCTCGTTCGGGTCAGGTATTATATTTTCTAGAATTGTTCCATTGAATATATGTACCTCCTGTGGTATCAAGCCTAAAGAATGATGCCACTTCTGTAGCAAGATTTTATCAGCTTCAATTGTGCTATTCACTGTAAGACGCCCTGATTCCGGGAGGTAGAAACGCATCAGAATATTTACCAGGGTACTTTTACCAGAACCTGATTTGCCTACCAGCGCAACAAGTTTACCAACCTGAACTTCAAGGTTTATTTTAGACAAGAACATTTTCTGACCCGGAAAACGAAATGAAACATTCTGCAGAGATACTTTCCTTATCGCTGTACCAAACTCCAGATCAACAGATCCTTCAGTTTCTGGTTTGATCCGTGTAAATTCGAACATTCTTTCAATTGCTACTTTGGCTTCGCTTAGTGGAATTGACACCAGCGCCGATTTCATTACTGATGGCAACAATGTTGAACTGAGCGAAAGAATAGCCATCAGTTCACCCTGCGTCATTTTTGTGTCTATAACCTGGAGAGATGTATAAATCAGCAAACCTATAAGATATAGCGTTCCAGCCAGATTGGTCAGCATCCCCAGCTTAATTTTTATCTTACCAAGGGAAAATGCTCTTTCCTGAAAATTGCTGAAGATCGATTTGTTCCTGGCAGAATAGAGCTTTTGCCAATTCATGCTCTTGATCTCAGTAATACCTTTGAGAGTATTGATGAAATTGCTCTCGTTTAAGGCATAGCCTGCCATCAGACCATGTTGTGAGGTGATGATCGGTTTATTCCACCGGTAGATCAATAGAAAAAACAATGGCATTGACAGAAGTGAGATAAAGCCTGATACCGATGAATACCGGAAGATCATAACCAACATTATCAGTACTACAAGTATATCAATGATATAAGTACTGGCAATATCGGAAATTACCCGCTGAATGCGCATTGTGTCGTTGAGCCTAGCTACCATGTCACCTGTTTTTCTGGTATCAAAGAATGGCTTAGGTAAGGCGAGTAATGAATTATAAAATTCATCTACAATGCGAATATTGTATGACTTCCCTTGTGACAACAACATATTCTGTCTTATTGCAGAGAGGAAAACTCTTACCGACAACAGTATAAAGACGAGGATCGAGGAGATTAACAGTAACCTAACCTCACCTGACGGGAGAATCTTATCAAGCAGTTTCTGGGTAAAAACAGCCATCACCACGCCAAGACCAGAGATTAGTATTCCAACAAAAACGTTAGTCAGAAGGAGATCTTTATCCGGTTTTATTGTTTCAAGAATCCATCTGCGCTTTTCCTTTTTCTCGGCACTCTGATATTTGAAGCCTTTACCCGGTAAGACAGCAAGACATTTACGACTTATCCATATCTTTTCAATTTCTGTTACTGATCTGGCAATAAGGCCGGTTGCTGGGTCCCAGGTTATAAATTTTTCATTGGAGAAACCAAAACATACAATGTAATGTTCATATCCTTTTTCCAACATCACATGCAGGATAAGAATACCTTCAAAAGCGATAATATCTTTAATGGAGGCTTCATAACCAGTGGTCTCCATTCCGCTTTCAAGGGCTGCCTGATATAATCCAAGCATTGTTGTACCAGACTGTGTCGTGCCGCTCAGCCTTCGCATTTTTTCAATGCCGGCCTCTCCACCAAAATATCTTATTACTGAAGCCAGACAGGCAGCACCACAGTCAGTTGAATCATGCTGCAGTAATGAAGCCTCCTTAATCCTTTTAGTATTGATTGCCACTTTGCAGATATTTTGTTATGGTCTCAATATTTGTTTCTCCCTTGAGAATTTTGACAAGTCTCAAATCTTCATTGTAAATGAAATTCGACGGAATGACATCAGTCCTGAAGAGCTCACTGAAAATAAATGTCGTATCAGAAAGAATATGAAATGTTGAATCATTTATTACATCAATCTTCCCTAGGAATGATCTGATCTGCTGGCTACTGGCATAACTGACCAGTAATATTTTTACCCCGCTCTCAGGGATATTGCTTTTAGCCAACGATGAAATCTCATACTGACAATGTTCACACTCCGGATGAAAATATGTGATCAGAAGCGGCCCCTCAGAAATCTCTCTGGTATTGAATAAGGATCCTTCAATGGTTGGAATTGTGAAATCAGGGAGAGAGCTGATCCTGGCCAATCGTTCAGAGGCTTTTATCCTCTTGTTTACTATTCCTCCTATCAATAAGAATACGACTACCACGAAGGCGGCAAAGACCATTTTAGCTACCATTTTTTTCATACCGGAGCATCAATTGTAATAAACATTATAAAAACTATCCAAATGAAAATTGCAGGCAGATAAGTAATTAGGATAATTTTGTCTGTCGCATCCCGTTTGACAGAACTGATTTTAGCCAGTCCCGCGGCTAGCATCAGCACGTATACCAACTGAAAGAGATTGACTGTCTGCAAAGGATAAATCCAGTAAACGGCGACTTCTGATTGCTTGAACAGATTGATAAGTGATAAAGGATAGAAGAAACTCATGTCATTCAGAGTATAGTTGCCGGCAAAAAATATGAACCATAGCAATTTAGAGGTGGAGGCTAAAACAAAAACTGCCTCGCATGCAATCACCACGGTAAATACCTTGCGCAATGTTATTTCTTTCTGCATATCACAGAAAAAAACACCTATATAGATTACAAAACTCACGACTGAAAACTTAACGATCAGAACTAATGGACAGAGGAGGTAGCTAGTCCACGCATAGGATTTCATCACGGTAAAAAGCTCCATGGATCTTTCATAAGTGAGTTGTTCACTATAAGAGTTGAAGAAGACAATCTCGTTAATAAGTGCCGTCTGAGATAATAGTATTAATAACAGATTAACTAGTACAATACCTGAAAAAAGCTTCCATTTCTGAACTGATAAGTACCTATTTAACATGTGTTTACAGGTTTAAGAGATTTACCTTGATTTAATAGTATTAGAATTCCCGTTCCACGATAAACCTTCTGAATATCCTCGCATATTTCATCACTCTTCGCAAGCTCTTTCAACTTTAATGACAATTCGTCTTTCATCAGCATAGTAATAAGATTCTCTGACATTTGAGTACTTGATATCAACACCCATGAATTTCATCTCCTGCAGAGTTTCGAAGAGGGTACTTCTGCTGAGTTTCATTTTGTAGGCAAATTCATCAGGCGGACCCGTAGCTCTTCTGGCAATGAGAGAATCCATACGCTGAAGTCTTGCAATGTACTTGACCAACGACATGTAATAAATTTTAGAAATGCAGCATCTCAAATTTAAACCCTAAATATTAAAAAGTCAATTTTTTTTCAATAATTATTTTTCTGTGCCAAAAAATAACTATTTAAATAAGTTGAACTTCAGACAGGTGATGTTTCCAAAGGTGGTCTGATAAAAAAACTATGTCATGCTGCAGCATGGCAGTTAAGAGCCATGGCCTGCCACCTGTTTCGGTGAGCAGGAGTACCGGGTGTATTCCCCCCGATGTACCTGGGAATTCATGGAAGAATTCCGGGGCCTTAAAACCAATTGACCATTATGTTTGTCTTGCCGAAGGCCATGCCTGTGCGGAGCGAACAACATGGGCACAAAGTTGCAGACGAACCTTATATTTATCCCTGGTTATAATAGATAATACTCTGCAATGGCACAGTCAGGGTTGATCTCACGCTACGAATCTGTCCTTGGAGCAAGAACAAATTGCAAAAACCCTGACAAGCATATTAATTATGCTGTCCATGTCAGGTTTTCGAAACTTAAGTATCTAGTTGTAATGCGGAGGTACCTGTCCGGTCGAATCCTTCCCATAAATCATTGCAGCAACATGCATTGCCATGTGCGGAAGAATGGCAGCCAAAGGATTCATGGTTAAAATGAATGCCAGACTTAATAATCCATTACCAATATTTGGCCAGAATACTTTCTTACCTCGAAATTCAGGATAACCTAAATGATATGCAGTTGTCACTACAAAACTTGCCATCAGTCCAATTATACCAATACCAATTTTGCCATACCAGCTGTCAGTCCAGCAGGGATCAGTCAGCGTAAGCTTAACCGCAAGAATTGGCAAAACAGACAATAACAGGGCATCAATAAGTCCATAAGTAAGTCCCGGCCAGACAATATCTACAACCAGCTCCGGTCCGGCGCTCCTTTTTGAGGAAGGTTGCGAAAAAACGTTTTTAATTACTAAAACTCCTGCAATCACTGCTCCAATTAGTCCCCAATACCAATTATGCAATAATAGTTCTGATACATTAATCTTGTTGGAGATGATGAAAAAGGTAAATAATGCTGCGACAAGCGGGATGTAAATCAACAGATAAATGTTACGCGGTAATTTTAACAATCCTGCAAATATCGCAGAAACAGTAAATCCAAGTACTGAAGCATAGAGGATCCAAAGCATATCCATATAAGTATATTTTAAGGGTTAGGCTAGTTTCAAAATTATAAAAAGAAATATTTCTTTTTTTGTAGTCCCTGAAATAATTTGATGTTGTTGGGTTTCGTAGCTATTCAAACCCGAAAAAGTTCACCTGACCAGGCCTGGGCAGGATAGGGAAAATTCATCAAATCTTCATCTTCCCAACATAACTTTACTCAGTATTTTGGTATGAAATATTAACTAATAAAGTTGACATGGGAAAATTGAATTATTTGCTCGTAAGCCTGCTTATAGGCGTTGTACTGGCTTCCTGTCAAAAGGATGACAACACACCTGTCTCAACGAAAGGAGCTAATGCCTCTGACCACAGTTCGGGTACAACTGTTGGCAGCAACAATGATAATGGCAGTAATAACAGTATCAGCATTACCGGCAGCAGCGTTACTCCTCAGATTATTCCCGGCGCTAACAACGGCGGAAACAGAACCTGCGCAGAGGTCGGATCAGCATTCATGAATGATCCCGCATATTTTGATCTCTGCGGTGAAAAGATCGACTATTCAGATGGCGGCTTCAAGGGTCAGTTCCCTGATGGACTTGATGTAAGTACTGACGGCAAATATGTTTCATTTGAAGCTGATCAATGCATCCGTATCGGAGATAAATTTTACAGCATAGGCGCTGTCATAGTCAAAGGCTCTAATGCTGCCAATGTCTATTTTTATCCGGATGGTACCCTGGGCGACAGCGGCCTGTCAGCTCCTGTAAATGCAAGTGGCAAACCCGCCGGCCTCAGTAACCTGTCCTTCTGTTTTGTCGAATGCAATAACCTTGTAATCGCGTTCAAGAGCTATATGACTCAGGATTGGGCCTGCACCAGCGGAGGACCGGGCAATATCTCTTTTGTCGGATATTATAACTTCATTCCTGATCACGACGGTTATAAGATATATTATACCGCACATACAAACCCTGCAACTGCTGATATCACTAAACCGGTCGGAAACATTAAGATTTCGGATATCGATGATGACGGACTTTTAGAGGTGATTGTGGATAATGCTGACAGGACTGATCTCCTCTTTACAGATGCGTACCTTTTTGTAGGTACACTTGAGGATTATAATCAATCGTACTATACCGGATTCCCTTATAAAACAGGAGTAATTTCACCGGTTCCGTCCCTTACATTTGAATTGCCCTTCTAATTTATTTTAAGGAGATTGGCGAATATTAAATTTGTTTAAAAGTGTTTTCGCATAAGAGGCTGACCAGGGAGGTCAGCCTCTTCTTTCATTGGAACAACAGTCTGATGGGAATTACTTTTGCTTACGATGTCCTTTGTGCCGGAGGACTTGCCTTCTTTGAATAAAAATAAGCCACACCTTTCAGATCTTCCATATCATAGAAGTAGTGATGCTTATTAGGAATGACAAGTAATCCCGGTTCAGCTACCAGTCCCAGCCGGGCAAAAATATATGATGTTGACGGTGGTAAAGTAATGGATTATACCCTGACAACAAACAGTGAGGGCAAAACTGCCGAACAGACTGATGCTTTCCATTTAAGCAAAGGCGAACATATTACCTTTTCAGCCTTCTTAAGGGACCACCCTGAAATTTATTACACTGATAAACTGGCTTATAGTTCAGCTGATATGAATGGAGAAACTCCACAGGGAGGTGGCAGAAAGACATATACCTGGAACGCTATCGTGCAGCTGTATATTAAGTAATTTCAGCCCTCGCTTTACACTTCCTGATGTCTTCTTTTTCAGAATCGGAATATAAATTAAGCAAATAGCACTATTAAATAAAAACCAGGCCGTCTGGCAGCCCGGTGCTGAATAATTTTATTAAATTTAGCTTCAACAGATCATAATTGGCTGCAAAATGAACTTCGATGATGCACTGAATATAGTATTATGCAACCTGAAGGAAAATAAGGGAGCTACCAACAGATCACTGATTGAATTAATCGGTGATGACAATGCTCTCTTCGGGAAAGTCAGAGAACACCTTATCTTCCATGATCTTGCTGAGGATAAAAAGGGCGTCGGACTGGTTTATCTTCAACAGAAAGATCCTGATATCTCCTTTTCTGAAGAAAATAAAATACAGAAGAGCTCATCAGAACCTATAATCGCTGATTCACCTGCAGTATCACACAGGTTATTTATCAGTTATGGAAGGAGCGATTGCGAAGAGCTGGCAAACAAGATCGCCGCAGATCTGTCAGGAATGGGTCATGATGTATGGCTCGACAAGCAACAGATTGTAGCAGGACGCCCGTGGGAAGAACAGATAGAAGAAGCCATCCTTGATCATGACATATTCATCAGCCTGCTTACACCTTACGCCGTAAGAAAGCCAGATGGTGTATGTCTCGACGAGATCAGTATGGCCCGTTTTCATAACCGGAAGATCATTCCCGCTATGGTTGTTCAATGCAGACCTCCGCTTACAATTTACAGGCTCGACTGGGTAGATTTCAAGGAATGGACAAAAGAAAACAATTATAAACGTTCTCTGTCCAGGATCATAAAAGCCTTTAGTGACAAGGAGAGCGTTGAAGGTTTATATGCAGATATATTTTCCAAACTCAAACCTCTGGATTTCGGGGTCGATGTATCGCGTATGACCAAGGATTTTACCGGCCGTAAATGGCTGTTTGATGAAATCGATTCCTGGCTTAAATTTTCCACGGGCAAAGTCTTTATTATCTCTGGTGATCCCGGTATAGGCAAATCTGCTATCATGGCACAGCTGGCCAGTAAACATCCGCAGGTTATGGCATTTCACTTTTGTATCTCAAGCCTTGCTGATTCACTCAATCCTGATTTATTTGTGAAATCAATAGCCGCACAATTGGCTACCCAGATCAATGAATATTATGAGGCCATTAAGCAAATAAATATTGAACAGCTTACACGTCTTGATTCGGGAACACTGTTCCGGCGATTGATCGCTGATCCGCTGAAAAGTATTGAACTGAATGAACAGGTGGTCATTCTTATAGATGCACTCGACGAATCATGGACAGATACCGGAAATAACATTGTAAAAGTCCTGCACGAACGGATTGAAGACCTGCCTGATAAGGTGAAAGTGGTGGTCAGTTCCCGCAAGATCCCGGATATCCTGGATCTCTTCAGTAAGTATAAACCACATGAAATTGACCCTGCCTATCTTGAAAATACCCATGATATTACTGCTTACCTTGATAAGAAATTAAATGAGAATCATATTATCGAAAAGATCAGAGGAAGTGATACAGTTATCCCGCAAATCAAGAATCTGATCATCAGGAAAAGCGAAGGAAATTTCCTCTATGTTAAACAATTCATCCATGGTATTGAAACAGACCAGATAGATGTCAATAAGGCGTCCTCCTTTCCCGACGGGTTAATCGGTATTTATATTACCTATTTCGACAGGATCTTTTCAAAAAATGAGGATTATGATGATTACCGTTCCATTCTTGAAGTAATTACCTGCCTGAAAATACCTTTTAATGCAAAAGAGCTTTCCCCTATTGTCCAGGTATCCGAGTTTGAAATAGCCGGAAAAATGCAAGCTCTGTCAGCGTTCTTCCCTGAAAGAGACGGACGGTACTTCCCCTACCATAAATCCATAACCGACTGGCTGACAGGATCCGCGGGAAGAGGGAGAAAATATCTCCTTAATATGGCCAGGGGACAAACGCGGGTTTGTGATTATCTCATGCAGCGATATTCACAGAGCAATTACAATTCCTATCTTCTCACATACCTTCCGTATCACCTGATTGAGGCTGAAAAGTACAATGAGCTTATTGAGCTTCTTCTGGATTTTGACTTCATCATTCAAAAATGTAGCAATAATATGGTTTATGAACTTATTAAGGATTACCATGCTGCATTTGAAGTATTACCAGAATTTCATGACATCAAGCTGGACGAAAGGGAATACACCGGAAGAATGGCTAAATATACAGGTCATCTGATCAACAATGCGGAATTAATCCGGAGTAAGGAAATATCAATAGAATCTTTTACACCATGGAATGAAAGGCAGATTGAGGACGAGATTGAACGGATGAAGTCAATCCCTTCAAAAAGAGATATACTTATTCTGTTCCTTCAGTTCCTGAACGCACAGGCACACCTTCTGTTCCGATACGGAAGCAAGGCCGGATTTCTGATCCAGCAAGCTCATAACTTTGCGGATTCAGGACCCTTTGCCGGATATGTTGACAATTATATCAAAAAGTGCAAAGTCGTGAAATTACTTTTTACCCCGGAACAGCGGGGGAAGTTTAATCCCTTTAATCCATGTTTACGGGTTCTGCAGGAACATACTGAAAGAGTCCATGGAGTGTCAATTACTTTTGACGGAAAATATGCCGTTTCAGGGAGCAATGATAACAGCTTGAAATTATGGGATCTTCAGAGTGGTGAATGTCTGAAAACCATCATGCCTCATATCGATTACCTGAAATCTCTTGATGCAACGCCCGATTTGAATTTAGTGGCTACCTCCGGAGGCAGTCAGGATCCGGTAATCCGCCTATGGAACTACAAAGGCCTTGAACCCGTGGGTGAATTAAAGGGACATACTGACCGTGTAAACAGCGTGAAGATGACTCCGGACGGACGATTTATCATTTCAGGCAGTAATGATTGTACGGTAAAGGTCTGGGATACAATGACCAGGCAATGTATTGCTGATTTTCAAAGGCATACAAGCGAAGTGGTATGCGTGGATATTTCCCTGGATGGAAAAACCGGAGTTTCCGGAGGATATGATAATACTCTGTATGTCTGGGATATACCTGGCAGGAAATGTATTCATTCTTTTGAAGGCATCGAGGACCTCGGGTATACAGTAAAGCTGAGCAGCGATAACAGGATTTTGTATTCCTGCTGTGGCTATGATGACAAGACCATTAAAGTAGCCATTAAAGTCTGGGATCTGGATTCCGGTAATTGTATTAAAACCCTTTATGGCCATGATTATGCGATAAATTGTCTTGAAACTACCCATGACGGAAAATTCCTGATATCGGCAAGCATGGATAAGACAATAAAAATCTGGAATTTAAATACTTATTGCTGCATAAAGACAATTGAAGGTCATATAGGGCCCGTTCGGAGTCTGAAATTGACGCCTGACATGAAATATATTATTTCCGGGGGTGGCGGCGGATATGATAATACTGTAAGAATCTGGGATATTTACCAAAGCAAAACAGCTTCAGAAGAGTTTGGGTTATTCAGAAACCTTAACCACGTACTGTTCAGTCCCTCAGGTAACTATGTATTGAATAGCAGCAGGAAAATCCTACAGATCCGCGATCCGGAAAATGGAGAAATAATAAATGAATTAGCTGGTCATAAAGCTCATATTAAACAAGTCTGGATTAACCGGGAAGGTACCCTGATTATTTCAGCGAGCCTGGATAAGACAATCAGGATATGGAATCCGGAATTAAAAATGTGTACCGATATTCTGAAGGGGCATACCGATGGCGTCCTTGATTTCTTTGTTTCGAAAAACCAAAAGAAATTAGTATCCTGCGGTTGGGATAAACAGATTATTGAGTGGGACCTCCTGAATAAAAAGCAGATCAAAACCTATCAGGGGCATGATAGTTCAGTTGTACATATCTCCTATATCAATAATGATGAGCAAATACTAAGCATTGGTTCCAATGACAAAATAAAACTATGGGACACATCATCAGCCGGGTGTCTGGAAACACTTCAGAATGAGGTTCCGGTTACGACCAGAATTACACTGGATAGTAAAGATAATTTATACCTTGGTTATTTGGATGGATCAATTCAGTGTCGGGATTTGCGTGAACCTGAAAAGATTCTGAAATTTAAGGGTCATACCGCATCAGTAAGCTGTCTGGAACTCGTGGAAGACGAGAATACCCTCTTCTCAGGTTCAATGGACCACACAATTCGTCAATGGGACTTAAAGACCGGAGATTGCATAAAAGTTTATAAAGGACATGACAGAGAAATCCTTTTTATCCGGAAAGTCCCTGATCAGAACCTGATTATCACTGCCTCCCGTGATTATACACTTCGGGTTTGGGACCTTTTTTCCAATACCTGTATAGCAGTTCTGTCTGCCAACCTGTTAATCAGCAGTCTTACACCGATTGAAAAAACAGGACGATTCGCATATAGCACACTTCAGGGAGAATTTAAAATCATTAAATTATCTGACTGATTTTATGCGTGATACCCAAAGCATTCAAACCCCGGTTTTATGATCCGTGGCCAGAAGGTTTATTCACAAACATACAGGGCCACGCTGCGGCGTGGCCCTGTTTCGTAAAATCAGCTATTGCTTTGTTGCTGTATATTCACCTGACGGATCCTTCTTCTTCAAACCTTTGACAATACCGTTCTCACGAACAAAGATGACGCTTACGTCAGCAAATTGCTCAATCCTGAAAATGTCCTTGCTGACAGGTATCAGCTTTAAACGCGGGGTGCCGGGCACAACGATGAAGATCTGATTGCCGGTTACCTCCACGCTGAACGTCGTCCCTCCCATGAGATACCTGCCCTCATAGGCCTGCAAAACAGCCGGGTCACTCAGACCGGGATCAGCCCTGCGCGTAAATGTTACCTGCCCCTCATCAACAGAGACAACAAGACTGCTGACCTCTCCTGCAGGATTAGTCATGAAATTCAAAGACCATAAACCGTAATCCTCGTCATTGGGCGTATCAAAACGGTCGTAATGATAGTGCGAAAGAGGAAGTACCATGTTATGAAAATCAAACTGCAACGAATCTTTCTCCTTGAGATTGATCTTCATTATCCCGTAGGCAGGGTGCTCATACTCACCTGCATAATCAGCCAGCTTATGCGACGGCCCGGCGCCTGCAACCCTGTCCTCACCGGCCTTGCTCCTTCCCTCCCTGCCAACCGCCTTGCCCTTGTCACGGTCAGTAAGATTCCTCTCGCTCCATGGGGTAAGATCCATGCCCAGCAGCCTCTCATATACATTGTAGGTGATGGTGTTATATAACGGGTAACTCTGATCGCCGATGACAAACACGATCACACCAATACTGTCTGTTGGCATCATTGAGAACTGCGAGTGAAACCCCGGGAGGTCGCCTCCGTGAAAAGCCAGCAGATGCCCCCGGTACGATACTGTCTGCCGGCCCATGCCGTAGACACTGTTCAGCGATTCCTTGTAACCCTTGTTCTCGAGACCGGTGTTGGGCAATGCTATCGATGGCGCCAGTGAAGCTTTCAGGACTGCCTCAGGTATGACCTGCTTCCCCTCATATATCCCTCCGTTCATGAGGGCAATAAGCCACTTGGACATATCATTGATGTTTGAGATGATCGATCCGGCAGGACCGACAGCCGCCTTGTCCTCGTAGATCGGGATCTCATAGAGAATTGTCGTATCACGTTTTTCATTGTAAGGAACACCATGGTCAGGATCAGCGACCATCTCACTGACCGCAAAGAACGTCCTGTCCATCTTCAGCGGGTCAAAGATCTTCTCCTGTACAAACTCTTCCCATGTCTTGCCGCTCTTAAGCTCAATGATGTACCCGGCAGAGACGTACATCAGGTTATTATATAGAAACCCGGTACGGATGGGCTGGCTGGGTTCGAGATATTTCAACCTTTCAAAAAGATCCTTCCGGGAAAAGTCGGATTTGTACCAGATCAGGTCATGCCTTGAAATACCAGTCCGGTGTGCAAGCATGTCGCGCAGAGTGACCGAATTGTCAAGGTCACTGTTATAGAACTTTATTGTTGGAACAAACTCTTTCACCGGCTTATCCCACTCGAGGCTGCCTTCTTCAACAAGCAGTCCTGCAGCCACTGTAGTGAAGAGCTTCGTGTTTGAAGCGATCTGATAGAGGGTATTCGGCGTCACAGGCAGCTTCTTCCCGTAATCCCTGTATCCGTAACCCTTTGCAAAGACCAGTTTGTCTTTTACAACAATGCCTACACATGCTCCGGGGGTGTTCCAGTCCTTCAAAGCCTTCTCCATATACTGATCAAACCCCTTCAGTTTCTTGCTGATATCGGTAGCTCTGTCCAGCGGTGTCCGGCCGAACCCGGCAATAAATATCAGCATAAGTAACATTGTAATAGTTTTCAGGCAGGTCATGTCTCCTCCCGCTGCTACTGTCAGCCTGCAGGGTGATGCTGCCATGTCATTCTTTTTCATTTTACCACAGTTTAGTTTTTCGAAAAAATCACATCTATACAAATTTATTAAAAGTAACCGGCCTGACGGTAAATAAACTTGACTTGCATTGATTACCGGCGTAAATTTACATGTACGTAAGGGAATTACTTAATCATTAAAATATACGCCTATGAAAAAGACAATTCTCCTGAGCGCTCTGTTCCTGGCAATCGTTGCCGGTTGCAAGCAGGAGCCTGTTAACCCCGTAGCTGGCGCATGGCAGCTTATCTATGCCAAGCAAGTAGCAAATGATACTGTCGTCGGCACTTTCCCGGCTGACTACGTAGGCAGCCAGGTCAAGATGTGGTCCGACAATTACTGGATGTTCGTCGGGCAATACAAACAGGATACAGTTTCTACGGATAACTATGGCGGCGGCTCATATACCCTTGAGGGTGTCGTTTACAAGGAAACCATCATGTATCATGTTACAAAAGACTTTGTCGGTCAGACAAAGAGGATGCGGATCGTTGTTGAAAACGATACTCTCTCACAGGTATGGCCTGCAGACGAAAATGGGGACATCGATAAAGCCAACTACCAGTCGGAGAAGTATGTGAAAGTGAAATAGGCAGGACAAACCACCCCGACCCCGCCAGTGCGGGGCCACCCCTTCCCGATAAATCGGGACAAGCTCTGACTTATGAGGGGAAGGTGTTGGTTATTAATAAATTACGCTATTTCCCCCTGCTCCTGGCTTTATTCTCCGGACCCAGAGCCAGCTTTTCATGCAGTTGTGTGGCCCATGTTTCTATCGCCGCCTGGTTGCGATGGTCACTTTCTTTTAACAGACCCAGCAGAATGCTGAGTTTGAACTTTGACCTCTCGCCGGGTTTAGTATCTTTTGTAAGTTCAACCTCATCTGAGAAGAACCCTTCACTGACAGGATGTGCCATAGCCCTGACAGGAGCGGTATATTGCATCACAACCATGTGGGATTCAGCTCCCTTGTCCGATCCAAGTGACGGACAGACAGTGAAGATGGCAAGCTTCGTGGTCCAGAACACCCCCTGATACCTCCTGACAAAATCCAGTGCTTCAGGCGTCCAGTGGCCAGCCTGCTCGAAGCTGCCGGCAACGACAGCCTTATAACCTATCAGAGTTGTCACGCCGCTCATGGGAAGAACAGTTGCAGTCTCCCCGAGTCCGGACAATACTTTTCCGATCCGCTCAGCCACTGCGGCAGTCAGTCCGCCGCTACCCGAATAGGTGATAAGGATCTTCATTAACCATGTTTAGGAATTGTAAAGTTAAGAAAAAGTGGCTTTAAATAAAACCTTTGCCTTTTGCATACCCTGCAGTCTGACAGCTCACTATCCCGATATACTTTGCCGGGACTTAACGGTCGCTTCCCTGCTGCCTTTTTTCTCCTAATTCTTAGTATTTTTGCAGAAATCATACCATGGCATTACCAAGCTTTTTTAAGCAGACCAAACCGCGCGGGTTCAATTATGTTCCCCGCTATTACGATCCGCAGAAGGAGGAGTGGGAGCAGAAGCTCAGGGCCCGGAGTATGAAGCATGGGGAAGAATACACTGAGCTGTCAGGTCAGAGCGAAGAGCCCGGGGCCCGGAGCACAGAGAACGGAGCACAGGGCCCAGGGCACATAGCACAGAACGCAGAGAACAAACCGTACAGATCGAAGATCATGCGCGGTTCCATGAAGAACTATTTCCCCCGTAACAGGGAACGCGTGAAGAAACAGAGCATGATACGGTTTATTGTGATATTGATTATTCTGGTTTTTGTGATATATATTTACCTGCATTATTGATCGCTGCCGATGAGTGATATTATAAGGCTCCTGCCTGACTCCGTTGCCAACCAGATAGCTGCAGGCGAGGTGATACAACGTCCCGCCTCGGTGGTGAAGGAGCTGTCTGAGAACGCTGTGGATGCCGGGGCGACGGAGGTAAGCATTGTCATACGCGATGCCGGCCGCACCCTGGTGCAGGTGATAGACAACGGCAGCGGCATGAGCGAGACCGACGCCCGCCTGGCCTTCGAGAGGCATGCCACGTCGAAGATCGCATCGGCAGAAGACCTCTTCACCATCAGCACCAAGGGCTTCCGCGGTGAGGCGCTGGCCTCCATAGCAGCCGTCTCCATGACCGAGCTGCGCACACGGCGCGAGGAGGATGAGGCAGGCACACTGGTGGAGATAAACAATTCTAGAGTGACTAAACAGGAGCCCTGCTCATGCGCCGCCGGCTCGGTCTTCAGCGTGAAAAACCTCTTTTATAATGTCCCTGCCCGCCGTAAGTTCCTCAAGTCCGACAACACCGAGTTCAGGCATATCATCACCGAGTTCCAGAGGATAGCACTGGCACACCCCTCAATAAAATTCAGCCTGATACACAACGATCAGGAGGTGTACCGCCTGCCTGCAGGAAACCACAGGCAGCGCATCGTGGCTCTCTTCGGCAAGCAGTATAACCAGAACCTCGTGACGGTAGAGACAAACACGACCATAGTCTCCGTCAGCGGTTTTGCCGGTAAACCGGAGAACGCACGACGCTCAGCCGGCGAACAGTTCTTCTTCATCAACGACAGGTTCATTCGCCACCCTTACCTCCACCGTGCCGTGCTCGAGGCTTACCAGGGCATACTGCCTCCTGACACCGTGCCGGCTTATTTCCTCTTCATGACCGCTGACCCGGCAACCATAGACGTGAACATACACCCCACAAAGACAGAGGTGAAATTCGAGGATGAGCGTTCAGTGTGGCAGATAACCCTGGCCTCGGTGCGTGAGGCGCTGGGACGGTTTAACGTGGTGCCCTCCATGGACTTCGGTCCTGAGGGAGCCGTGGAGATACCCGTCATCACAGGTGATATGCCTGCACCGAATTCACCTCATATAGAGGTAGATACCTCCTTCAATCCTTTCGACGGCCACGAATACAAGCGGCCGGATCTGAAATGGAAGGACGATAACAGACGGGATGCAGCCCACGGGTGGGAGTCGCTCTTCACCATCACCGCACGCAGTGATGCCGGGGAAGGCAACAAGGGCTCCGCAGACCGACGACGCTTCTTCCAGGTTAAGAACAGGTACATAATGTGCCCCGTCATTTCCGGCATCATGATGATAGACCAGCGCCGGGCCCATGAACGGGTACTGTACGAGAGGTACCTCGCCTCCCTCAGCGACGGTCCGAAGCCGGCACAGGTGTCTCTCTTCCCCGTGGTGACGGAACTTAATCCCGGAGACATCATCATACTTGAAGAGATAAAAGAAGAGATCAGAGCACTTGGGTTTGGTGTCACCACCGGTAACGGCAGCACGGTGACAATCACCGGCCACCCCGCCGACAGCCGTAATGCCAGTCCCCTTGCAATGCTCGAGACACTCATAAGCGAATACAAACAGACGCTCGGAGATCCTTCGATCAGCGCACGCGAACGCGTGGCGCTCTCAATGGCAAAAGCATCAGCCATACCCTACGGCATGCCCCTGACACACGAAGAGATGGAAGAGCTCTTCGACATGCTCTTTGCATGTGCCATGCCCAACTACTCGCCTTCAGGAAAGACAGTGATGAACATAATCACTCTCGATGAGCTTGACAGAAGATTCAGTTGATTTTCCGATAGAATGGCTAAATTTGCCGCTTCATAAACTATTACAGATACAATGAACAGAATTTTTGGAGATCTGCCGCCGGTAGTAAAAAACCTGATCATCATCAATGCCGTCATGCTGCTGCTGATGTATGCGGTGAAGGCTATGTCGGGCGTAGATCTGAATGCCATTCTTGGTCTTTACTTTCCAAAATCCGATAGTTTCAGGTCGTGGCAGATAGTGACCCACATGTTCATGCACGGCAGTTTTATCCATCTGTTCCTTAATATGTTCGCCCTCTGGATGTTCGGTAAGGTGCTTGAGCAGGTCTGGGGCTCGAAGCGTTTTCTTATCTATTACCTCATCACCGGTCTCGGCGCTGCCATCTTCTTTGAACTGGTACAGTGGATACAGTACAATAAGGTCATGGCCGCTCTCTCGCCTGAGCAGCTTCAATATGTCTATGACAGCGGCAGCGAGGTATTCTCACAGGGCAAGAATTTCTCGGATATACAGATGGGGAAACTGAATGCACTGCTCAACGTACCAGTCGTGGGCGCCTCGGGAGCCGTCTACGGTGTGCTGCTGGCCTTCGGGGTGCTCTTCCCCAACACGCAGCTGATGTTCATCTTCCCTCCCATACCCGTAAAAGCAAAATATGTGGTTATTGCCTACGCCGCCATAGAGCTATACAGTGCCATCACCGCCCCCGGCAGCGGCATTGCCCATACAGCCCACATCGGAGGGATGCTATTCGGCTACCTGCTCATACGTTACTGGCGCAGGACCACCAAAACACTCTATTGATGAGTATCTGGGACGAGATAAAAAATTCATTCAAACATGGTACAAGCCTCACCAGGCTTATTTACCTCAACGCCTTCATCTTCCTCATCATAAAGATCATTGAGGTGATAGGTGTGCTGTCGGGGAACGCCGCGCTGGCTCCCTCGGTGGTAGCGTTCCTCGCCGTTCCGGCCTCTGTCGGCGCCCTCGCCGGGAAACCCTGGACACCGCTTACTTATATGTTCACCCACCAGGGTTTTATACACATCATTTTCAATATGATGTGGCTGTGGTGGTTCGGGAAGATCTTCCTCAGCTACCTCGACCAGCGCAAGCTGGTGTCGTTATATATCATGGGCGGCCTTGCCGGAGCCTTGCTTTATATCGCGGTCTTCAACATCTTCCCCGCCTTCGCCGGGACAGTTCACGTATCAATAGCGCTCGGCGCATCGGCATCAGTGATGGCTCTTGTCATCGCCACTGCAGTATATCTCCCCGAACTGGAACTACACCTCCTTTTCTTTGGAAGGATCAAACTCAGGTACCTGGCCATTATCACTTTCCTCATCACATCGGTGTTCGACTTTTCCGTCAATACGGGAGGAAAAATAGCACATATAGGCGGGGCGCTGATGGGACTGGCATATGGCTACGGGCTGAAAAACGGGACTGATATAGGCGCATGGCTGAACAAGATACTCGACTTCTTCGTTACTCTCTTCAAGCCGGGAAGAAAGTTGAAAGTGACTTATAAAAAGCCAAAGGCCGGTACTGAATTCACGAAGGCAAAAACAGATTACGACTACAATAAGGTAAAAGCCGAAAAGCAGAAAGCCATAGATCATATACTTGACAAGATCTCAAAAGGCGGATATGACAGTCTTACCAGGGAAGAAAAAGAGATCCTCTTCAACGAGAGTCAGAACAAAAGGTAGGGGGATAAAGCGTTTCGTGCGCAACATCCTGCTGGCGGTGAACTTTGTTCTCGTCGTTGCCCTTCTGCTGGCCTATCTGTCTGTTTACTTAAATCCCGCAACCACTGCCTTCCCTGCACTGTTCGGCCTTGCTTACCCATATATTGTGGCTGCAAACATAATCATGGCGGTGGTGTGGGTACTGTTCAGGAAATGGTTTGCCCTGATATCCGTCGCAGCCATTGCCCTGGGCTTCGGATATATTCATAACTTCATCAGGTTCACCAATCACGGCGAGGAGCTTCATCACGACCTTAAGGTGATGAGCTATAATGTAAGGCTATTCAATATCTACGAGGAGAGCGAAAGGAACTCGTACAACAAGATGCTTCAGCTGTTCAGGAAGGAAGATCCCGGTATTCTCTGCCTGCAGGAGTATTTCGTCAAGGGTGATCCGGCTGCCGCCGAGCGGAAGCTGAAGGACGGTATCGGCGGTAAGCTGCAGACCCATTTCAAGCTTGTCAAGAGCGGAGCGACAAGCCGTTACGGCATTGCCACACTTACCCGTTACCCTGTTATTTACAGGGGTGATGTAGTGCATCCCGGTTCATCTTCACTGACAATATTCACTGATATTGTTGTTGATACAGACACCTTCAGGATCTATAACAACCACCTGCAGTCGTTCAGGCTCAGACGAGTGGAAGGCACCCTGCTTGGCGAGATCACCGAAAATGTTCAGGACGGCGGCTCCATGGATGAAATATCAGGTATATACAAGAGCCTGACACATGGTTTTGCCAGTCGTGCCCTGCAGGTGGACAGGGTAAAGAGGCATATCGAAACCTCGCCTTACCCGGTGATAGTGGTGGGCGACTTCAATGACACCCCTGTCTCATACACTTACAGCAGGATGCGGCGCGGGCTGAAGGATGCCTTCGTGGAGGCGGGATACGGCGCAGGCTTCACCTACAGGGGCAAGTACCCGGCCAACAGGATTGACTACATTCTTTACAGCGAGGATATCTACTGCAACGACTTTGACATCGTCAAAGCCAGGTATTCCGATCATTACCCGGTGATCGCCTATTTCAGGCGCGCTGAACAAAAGGCAATTTCGACAGATCAGCGTTCCCGCCGGAAATAATTATTACGACTTTCTTGCCGGCGAAGAGGCTGCTGTTGGCGAGCACGGCGGCAAGAGGCACGGCTGACGACGGTTCAATGATGATCTTCATCCTCTCCCACACAAGCCGCATGGCTTCAATTATCTGCTCCTCGGTGACTGTCAGTATGTCATCAACATTCTCCCTGATTGCCGTGAACGTTCTTTCGCAGAGCGAAGTCAATAGTCCGTCAGCAATTGTTCCGGGTGGCAGCGGGGGTTGGAGTATGCCTGTGCGGAACGACCGTGCGGCATCATCTGCGAGGGCCGGCTCGGCGCCGTAGATTTTTATGGAAGGATTTCATGTGTCTTGCTGCTATGGCCGTCCCGCTGAGGAGGCCGCCGCCGCCGACGGGGGCCATGATGGCATCAGCATCAGGGTATTTGGTCAGCGCCTCCAGCGCTGCCGTGCCCTGTCCGGCTATGATGTTAAAGTTATCATAAGGGTGTATCATTGTAGCTCCGGTACGACGTATCACCTCTGCGGCGGCGGCCTCCCGCGCTGCCAGCGTTGGCTCGCAAAAAGTGATCTCCGCGCCATAGCCCGCCACCGCTCTCTTCTTTACCTCCGGCGCCGTGGACGGCATGACAATATAGGCCTTCACCCCGCGCGACACTGCTGCATGAGCCAGCGCGGCAGCATGATTGCCCGACGAATGGGTTACGACACCGCTGCGACGCTGCTCCTCCGTCAGCTTTATGACAGCGTTGGTGGCGCCCCTGAACTTGAAGGCACCCACCTTCTGAAAATTCTCGCACTTGAAAAAAAGATGCGCTCCGCTGATGCCGTCTATCTGCTGAGAGGTGAGCACAGGGGTATGGTGAATAAACGGTCCGACAACCTCTCCGGCGCTGACTATATCAGAAAACTGCGGTATAAACATATTATCTTATAAAAAACGTAACGACGCCCAACCTGGGCGTCGCTATG
This sequence comes from uncultured Bacteroidales bacterium, assembly GCA_963828395.1. Classification (GTDB taxonomy): domain Bacteria; phylum Bacteroidota; class Bacteroidia; order Bacteroidales; family VadinHA17; genus SR-FBR-E99. The sequence continues at coordinate 300,376 of CAWHED010000005.1, read as the reverse complement.
TTTATAATTATCATCACTGACTAAAATATGCTCCATGCAACGGTCACACCTGCCATAACAACGGCAACCATCGACATAAGCTTGATCAGGATATTCATTGACGGGCCGCAAGTGTCCTTAAACGGATCACCTACTGTATCGCCAACGATGCTGGCCTTATGGCATTCGCTTTTCTTACCTCCGTATCTGCCACCTTCAATGTATTTTTTTGCATTGTCCCATGCACCGCCTGAATTATTCAGCATGCTCGCCAGAGAGAAACCCGTTGTCATTCCGCCCATAAGCAGTCCGACGACACCCGGAACCCCAAAAACTATTCCTGTCAAAACAGGAACTATGATAGCCATAAGTGCCGGAACAACCATTTCCTTCTGCGCTCCTTTGGTTGCTATAGCTACACATTTTGCATATTCAGGTTTCCCGGTTCCTTCCATTATACCAGGAATTTCGCGGAACTGGCGCCTTACTTCCTCGACCATTCTGCTTGCATTTCTGCCAACTGCTTTCATTGTCATTGCGACAAATACGAAAGTCATCATTGCTCCGATGAAAAGACCTGCTATTAATATCGGGTTAAACAATGAAATGCTGTAAGCTGAAACAAAGTCGCCTATGTTTGCCTGACTGACATCCACGGCCCTCTGTCCTGCCTCAACAACCGCGGGTGCATGGCTCTTATAAAACAGCACATCGCCTATTTGTTTATAACCATCGACACTCTTATCAGCAAGTCTGCCAAGCCATAGTTTTACCTCCTCCATATAGGCTGCAACAAGAGCCAGCGCAGTAAGTGCTGCCGATCCAATGGCAAAGCCTTTGCCTGTAGCTGCGGTTGTATTACCAAGTCCGTCAAGAGCATCTGTTCTTTCCCTTACCTCTGCAGGAAGCTCGGACATCTCAGCGTTTCCGCCTGCGTTATCAGCAATTGGTCCGAAAGCATCTGTTGCCAGGGTAATTCCAAGAGTGGAAAGCATCCCTACGGCGGCAAAACCGACACCATAAATTCCGGTGGCAAAATCGTGAAATCCACCAGCAAGACCGTACGCTGCAATAATACCGGCAACAATCGTAAGGACAGGAACCCATGTTGACATCATTCCGACAGCCATACCTTCAATAATTACGGTAGCAGGCCCCTGTTTTGACTGCTCTGCTATACCCTGGGTAGGTTTATAACCGTCTGATGTAAAATATTCCGTAGACTGTCCGATGATGACACCGGCAGCAAGACCAGCGACTGCAGCACCGAATACGCCCCACGTAATCCAGTCTGCCGCAGCCATAACAGCAAGCACAACCAGTATCAGGGCTGAGCTGCCTCCGGTTCCGAGGAGGAGCGCACGAAGAAGAGTCTTTGGAGATGCATCTTCTTTTGTCCTCACCATATATATACCTGCTATTGAAAGCAAGATGCCAACTGCTGATACCAGCATCGGGGCAATTATAGCTTTAATCTGTAGATCATCCTGACCGACTATCAGCGGAAGGGCAGCACCCAGAGCAGCAGTTGAAAGTATAGACCCGGCATAAGATTCATAAAGGTCCGCACCCATACCTGCTACATCGCCAACATTATCACCGACGTTATCAGCTATTGTAGCAGGGTTACGTGGGTCGTCCTCGGGTATGCCTGCTTCTACTTTTCCCACGAGGTCAGCGCCCACGTCGGCAGCCTTGGTGAATATACCGCCGCCGACACGTGCGAAGAGAGCCTGTGTTGATGCACCCATACCGAAGGTGATCATTGTTGCTGTTATCTCGACAAATGCCTGGTGCTGATCGATCCCCTGCTGAACAAATGTGAGTCCCAGCCACTGGAGACCTGATGCCATATGCTCAGGGGTGAACACAACCTTGGTAAGAAAGATGAACCATAATGCAATATCAAGCAATCCAAATCCTACGACAACTAGTCCCATGACCGCACCGCTCCTGAGAGCGATCTTTAATCCTTTGTTCAGGGATTTTGAAGCGCCCCATGCAGTTCTGTTCGATGCAAATGTTGCAGTTCTCATTCCGAGGTAACCGCAAAGCCCGGAGAAGAAACCTCCTGTAAGGAAGGCAATCGGAACAAACGGGTTCTGTACACCCACAAAAGCAAGAACAGCGAGCAAAATAGCCAGAACAATGAATACCTTAGTAACAACTGTATACTGACTTTTCAGGTAGGCCATTGCGCCCTCCCTTACATAGGCAGCGATACTCTTCATCTTGTCTGTCCCTTCTTCCTGCTTCATCATGCCCTTGTAAAAGATCCAGGCAAACAACAACGCAAGTACCGATGAAATCGGAACAATCCAGAATATACTACTGATCATAATCTTAAGTTTTTAAATAATTTGAGGTACAAAACTAATTAGTTTTTTTACAAAACCTAACCGCCTGTGAAGTTATTGAGCCCTGTTTTTATTTTTTCTGCAGATCAAAAATATGTTTGCCAGTCAGAAATGTATGCCGAATAATAGGTATAATTGTTTTTAACTATCAGGATGTACAATTAGTATTTTTGCAATGACAATGGAATACAGGCAGGACTTAATAGAGGCCGCGTGGGAAGAGCGTGGAAGGCTTCAGGAAGATGAGGTCAGGAGAGCCGTTGAGGAGGTTATAGAGGCTCTTGACAAGGGTCTGTTACGTGTGGCAGAGCCTGAAGGTGACACCTGGACGGTGAACGCCTGGATCAAGAAAGCCGTCATCCTTTATTTTCCCATGAGGGAGATGAAGACAACGTTTGCCGGACCACTGGAGTTTCATGACAAGATCGATCTCAAGCATAACTATAAGGAACTGGGTGTGAGGGTGGTGCCTCATGCCGTTGCCCGCTACGGCTCTTATCTCGCCCGGGGGGTGATACTGATGCCTTCGTTCATTAACATCGGAGCGAGAGTTGAGGAGGGTACCATGGTTGACACCTGGGCTACGGTGGGCTCATGTGCCCAGGTGGGCAAGAACGTCCATCTCAGTGGCGGGGTGGGCCTTGGTGGCGTGCTCGAGCCTGTCCAGGCTGCACCGGTGATAGTAGAGGATAACTGTTTCATAGGGTCACGCGCCATAATAGTCGAAGGGGCACGTATATGCACAGAGGCGGTGATAGCCGCTGCCACCGTCATCACCGGCTCAACCAGGATCATTGACGTGACAGGCAGCGAACCGGTCGAGTATCGCGGTTTTGTGCCTCCACGCAGCGTGGTCATTCCCGGGACTTACACCAGGGATTATCCTTCAGGGAAATATAATGTACCATGTGCTCTCATAATAGGAAAGAGAAAAGAATCAACGGATAAGAAGACTTCCCTGAACAACGCACTACGCGAAAACGATGTGATGGTATGAAAAGTGAGTACGGCGACGATATAATGAATGCACTGAGGGTCCTGCGTGCAGGAGGTGTCATTCTTTATCCTACTGACACAATCTGGGGACTGGGTTGTGATGCCACCAATGCACTTGCGGTGCGTAAGATCTTTGACATCAAGCAAAGGGATGACAGCAAGAGCCTGATCATCCTCGTAAACTCGGTATCGATGCTCGAAAGATATGTGGTTAACCCGCCTGAAGTGGCGCTGCAGATGGCCGGGCTGTCGCAGAAACCCCTGACCATTGTCTATGACCGGGGGCGCAGCCTGGCTGAGGGAGTGGCATCGGCCGACGGCTCAGTGGGTGTGAGAATATGCAGCGAGCTGTTCTGTGACGAGCTGATCACTGCCTTCCGCAAACCCATTATCTCCACATCGGCTAATCTCAGCGGTACAGACGCCCCGGCTCTCTTTGATGAGATAAGCGGGGAGATAATAAGCGCAGCTGATTATGTCTGCCAGTACAGACAGTATGACCGAAGCAGGTATCCGGCCTCTTCGGTCATAAGGGTCTCCGGAAACGGAGCAGTAAAAATTCTCCGGGAGTAATTACTTTGTCCGCACCTTGCCCGATCCTGATATTGAAGCGTCAATTTTTGGATTACCGGAATACCAGACACTGCCACTGCCTGAGATGGATGCCTTAAGCAAATCAGTTACATAGCAGTCGCAGCTTCCGCTGCCTGAGATACCGGCTTCAAAAGTACCGATCTTTGTCGATTTGCCCTTGTAACTACCTGATCCTGAAATATCAATTTCAAGGCTGCTCATGCTGCCGGTGCCCTCTGCAACAAAACTGCCTGAGCCTGAAATGGAACATTCGACATCACCCATGGTAACCTCTTTCAGATAAATCTTGCCGCTCCCGCTGATATCAGCTTCAAACTTATCACTCTTAAGCGGATCAGTGACCATTACTTTCCCCGATCCCGACACATCAATGCCGTTAAGGGCAGGCATTGTTATATGAACAATTACCTTTTGATTGTTGAAATTGACCCAGCTGTCGCGTTTGATGACCAGTTCACCGCCGGTGACTTTTGTCTCGACTTCATCGATATAATCCTTGTCCCCTTCCAGGACAACCTTGAATCCCTGACCCAGTGAGATATACACCTCGCCGGCCAGGCAAAAGCTTACCTCATCGAAGCCGGCGACATTCCTGGTTTCCTTGTATGTATCCTGTGCCGTTGCAGCTGAAACGAGCAACAACAATGCAAATGCGGTTGACAATAATTTTTTCATGATCGGTTTATTTTGGAATTTATATAACAAAGACGTTACCGTAATGGTAACGTTGCACCGGCAGCAGAAAAATGACGCTGGTCAGTCGTTTATTCCTGTCAGTCCTGAAGGAAGCGACATCTCTATCAGCTTTCTTTTTTTGTCAATTGAAATTATCAGGTCCTGGTGCATCGGTATCAAAATCTCTCCGGCTGCGGAGGTAATGGCGGCAATAATCTGTCCGGGATTTTCTATCATGCGTGCAATGACGCCCCTGAAACCGCTGTTTTTATCAACGATCGTATATCCTGTCAAAGTTGCGGGATCACTCTTGATATTGTCCTCCCGGCTGGTTCTCACCTCGCATCCCTTAAAGCCGATGACAGACTTCCCGGTCAGGTAATCGTCAAACGATATTATCAGAGTACCCGGCGAGGGAGACCAGGCCTCACGGGTAAAAAAGGGAACCGGTATCCCGTCGATAACGACGAATACCGGTTCACCCTGTTCCGGTTCCCTTGTGATGCCGCCTTCATTTCTGACGATCACGGCTCCCTCGAAGCCGTACGTTTTTGTTATTCTGCCAATTGTTTTCACTGGCGGCGGCAGGGAACGAAGACTGTTACTCAGTCTTCTCTTTCTCTTCTGCAGTTTCTTCCTTTGCCCCGGTGGCGGGAGCTTCGGTCTCAACCTTAGCCTTATCCTCGACCTCAGCCCCGGCTACAGCTTCTGCCACAGGTTCTGCTGCCACTTCTGCGACGGCTTCCGGTGCGGCGGCGGCCTTGGCTGCTGCCTCGGCTGCAGCGGCCAGAGCGGCAATCTTCTTCGCATATGCTGCTGCCCTTGTCTCCTTCACTGCTGTCTCAGCCTCAAGTCTCTGCTTGCGCGTTTCTTCGCCCTTCTTCTCCAGGCCTGATTTCTTCGCTTCTATCTTTTCATCCTTACCCTTCAGCCATTCATTAAACCGGCGGTCGGCTTCAGCCTCGTCAAAAGCGCCCTTCTTCACACCTTCAAGAAGGTGTTTCTTCATCATGACTCCCTTGTACTTAAGGATTGCCCTGCATGTATCCGTAGGTTGCGCACCGTTATGCAGCCAACCCAATGCCTTCTCGAAGTTTACGTCGATTGTTGCCGGGTCAGTGAGAGGATTGTATATACCAATCTTCTCGATGAATTTGCCATCACGTGGCGACCTGCTATCTGCTACCACAATGTGGTAGTAGGCCAGCTTTGTGCGGCCTTTCCTAGCTAATCTGATCTTTACTGACATTTAAAATTCAATGTTTAAATTATAACTCTGTTTTTTTCAATGAGGGTGCAAATATATTACAATAAATCGAGGTAACAAAAATTATCATAACGATCATGTTAATAAAAAAAATGACGGGGGATGTACCTTTTCCTTATTTTTGTTTCCGGCAGCGGCGCTGTCTTATTCCCCGTAATTATGTCCTCATTCACTCATTTACACGTACATACACAATACTCTATCCTTGATGGTGCATCGGGGATCCGGCCTTTGATAAAAAGAGCCAGGGATCTCGGAATGGAGGCTCTTGCCATCACCGACCACGGTAATATGTTCGGGGTAAAAGAGTTTCATGACGCAGCTACAGCCGCCTCAGTGAAACCTATAATCGGCTGCGAGATCTATGTGGCCCGTACGTCACTTGAGGATAAAACATCTGTTGAGGACCGTTCAGGAGACCATCTGATCCTGCTTGCAAAGAACCTGGCTGGCTATAAAAACCTCGTCAAACTGGTCTCATATGCATGGATAAAAGGATTTTATTACAGGCCGCGCATCGACAAGGCTCTTTTGCGGGCACACAGCGAAGGCCTGATAGTCTCATCAGCCTGTATCGCAGGCGAGGCTGCACAGGAGATACTCTCAGGTAATATGAAAGGCGCCGAGGAAGCCATACTGTCGTACAAGGAGATCTTCGGCGACGATTATTATCTTGAGATCCAGCGCCATGAAACGTCTGACCCGACCGCTGACACCACGGTATTTCCGCTGCAGCAGAGAGTAATTGCCGCCTATCGTGAACTGGCGGCAAAAAACAATATCAAGATCATTGCTACCAATGACGTGCACTTCATCATGGCTGACGATGCAGAAGCCCATGACAGGCTTATATGCATCAACACAGTAAAGGACATTGACGATCCTAACAGGCTGAGGTATACGAAACAGGAGTATCTGAAGAGCGAGGAAGAGATGCTGTCAGTGTTCGCCGATATACCCGAGGCAGTGCTTAACACGAAGGAGATAGCTGACAAGGTTGAATATTACTCGCTGAGCAGCCAGCCTATCATGCCTGATTTCGCCATCCCGCAGGAGTTCGCCGACAAGGATGAGTATCTCAGGCACCTGACCATGAAAGGGGCAGCGGAGCGATGGAGCAAGATCACTCCTGAGCTGCAGGCACGCATCGATTTTGAGCTGTCGGTAATAAAAAACATGGGTTTCCCGGGTTACTTCCTCATCGTGCAGGATTTTCTCAGGGCAGCACGCGAGATGGGTGTCTGGGTCGGCCCGGGAAGAGGCTCGGCTGCCGGAAGCGCCGTGGCTTACTCACTCAGGATCACAGATATAGACCCCATTAAATATAACCTGCTGTTTGAAAGGTTCCTCAACCCTGACCGCATCTCCATGCCTGATATCGACATTGACTTCGACGAGGATGGCCGGGAGAAAGTCCTGAAATATGTCGTTGACAAATACGGCCACGACAGGGTGGCTCATATCATTACTTTCGGCACCATGGCTGCCAGGATGGCCATCAGGGATGTTGCCAGGGTGCAGAAACTGCCGTTGCCTGAAGCCATCAGGCTGACCAGGCTGGTGCCCGAGCGGCCCGGCATGACCCTGGCAACAGCATACGATGAGGTCCCTGAGCTGCTGAAAGAAAGAGAATCAAAAGAGCCTCTCGTGGCCCAGACACTTAAGTATGCGGAGGTGCTTGAGGGCAGCGTACGGCAGACAGGCGTACACGCCTGCGGCATCATCATCAGCAGGGATGTCCTCTCAGACCATATCCCTATCTGTACTGCAAAGGACACAGAGTTGTACGTTACACAGTATGAGGGCAACCATGTCGAATCTGTAGGGCTGCTCAAGATGGATTTCCTCGGGCTGAAAACACTGTCGATACTGAAGGATGCCGTTGAGAACATAAAGAAATCGAAGGGGATAACCATTGACCTTGACACCCTGTCGCTGAAAGACAAGCGCACATGGGAGCTGTTCAGCAACGCGGAGACAACGGGAGTGTTCCAGTTTGAATCTGTGGGCATGAAGCGCTACCTGCGCGACCTGAAGCCAAACCAGTTCGGTGACCTGATAGCCATGAACGCACTGTACCGGCCGGGCCCCATGGATTATATACCCCAGTATATCAAGCGCAAAAACGGGAAAGAGAAGATTAAGTACGAGCTGCCGGCGATGGAGAAATATCTCAAGGAAACCTACGGCATCACTGTCTACCAGGAGCAGGTGATGCTCCTTTCGCAGGAGCTTGCAGGGTTCACCAAGGGACAGGCTGACTCGCTCCGCAAGGCCATGGGCAAAAAGAAGAAGACCATCATGGATAAGCTGAAGGTCGAATTTGTCGAAGGATGCCGGAGGAACGGCTATGACGAGAATACCCTCAACAAGATCTGGTCTGACTGGGAGTCTTTTGCGGAATATGCTTTTAACAAGTCACACTCGACATGCTATGCCCTCATTGCTTACCAGACCGGTTATCTCAAGGCGAACTACCCGGCCGAGTTCATGGCAGCGGTGCTGAGCCGCAACATAAGTGATATCAAGAAGATAACAGTGATGATGGAGGAGACCAGACGGATGGGCATGGAGGTGCTCGGCCCTGATCTCAATGAGAGCCTCCTGCATTTTACCGTTAACCGTAACGGCAACATAAGGTTCGGACTTGGCGCTATCAAGGGCGTGGGAGAGAATGCCGTGCTGCATCTAATTGAGGAGCGCGAGAAGAACGGCCCGTACAGGGATATCTATGACCTGGCAGAGAGAACGAACCTCAACACTCTCAATAAAAAGATGCTTGAATCCATGGTGGTGTCAGGTGCCCTTGACAGCCTGCCGGGACTCACCAGGGCACAATACTTCTCTGCCGACGGCAAGGGCTCCAGCTTTCTCGAGAGCCTCATACGCTACGGGCACAGCGTCAAGAACATACGCAACAGTACCCAGCAGTCGCTCTTCGGCGACAGCGGAGGGTTTGAACTGGTGCGCCCTGAGCCTGCTCCATGCCCCGACTGGTCTAAGCTGGAGAGGCTGAACAAGGAAAAACAGGTGATAGGAATATATCTTTCATCACATCCCCTTGACGACTTCCGCCTTGAAATCAACACCTTCTGCAATGCCACCCTGGCTGACCTTCAGAACCTGAGTGAGTTTGCCAACCGCGAGGTGTGCGTAGCAGGGATAGTGACAGATACCCGGAGCGGCGTCACCAAGAACGGCAAACCCTTCGGAGGATTTACCCTGCAGGATTATACAGATTCATTCTCCTTCCTGCTGTTCGACAAGGAGTATGTATCATTCAGCAATTTTTTCAATACCGATTATCAACTGCTGATAAAAGGTAAGGTGCAGGCCAGGTTTTATAACCCCGAGGAGCTCGAGCTCAGGATAAAGGAGATCCATCTTCTCTCTGCAGTAAGGGAAGACCTTATCAATTCAATCACTATTAAAGTCAAGACAGAAATTGTTAACCCTGAGTTCATAATGACTCTGAAATCGATGATTTCAGAGAACCCCGGCAACAAAACACTTAAATTCCTGTTGATTGATCATGATGACAAGATCACCCTCCCGCTTTTTTCACGAAGCATCAAGGCAGGCATCACCAACGAGCTTATCGGATGGCTGGAAGATAATCCGGAGCTTGATTTTAAGGTAAATTAGATATCTTTGTGCAAACTCGTAATTACTAAATTAGAAATATATAACACTATGGCACAGCATGTTAATGACAATAATTTTGATGAGGTTGTATTGAAGTCTGACAAACCGGTGATTGTGGATTTCTGGGCAGAATGGTGCGGCCCGTGCAGGATGATAGCTCCCTATATTGAACAGCTGGCTGAGACATATAAAGACAAGGCTCTTGTCGTCAAGTGCGATGTTGACAGCTCACCTGACATCGCCCGCAGGTTCTCAATCAGAAATATTCCCACGGTACTTTACTTCAAGGGCGGTGCGGTTGTTGACAAGCAGGTAGGGGCAGCTGCCCGCTCGGCTTTTGAAGCCAAGCTTACTCCTCTTCTCTGATACGGAATGAAGGTTTGTGTTTTTGCTGCCTCAAGCAGCCGTATTGATCCTGCCTATGCAACTGCAGCGGCAGAGCTGGGTAAAGAATTTGCTGCCCGGCATGTGCATGCCATATTCGGAGGCGGAGGCATCGGGCTGATGGGTATCTTTGCGGATACCATGCTTGCCGGCAAAGGCGAGATAACCGGTGTTATCCCTGAATTTATGATTAAGGAAGGATGGGGTCATGACGGTATAAAGGATATGATCATCACACCAGACATGTCTGAGAGGAAGAAGACGATCTTCGCAATGTCTGATGCTGCGGTAGCCCTTCCAGGCGGAGTGGGAACTCTCGAGGAGCTGACAGAGGTGATCACCCTCAAACAGCTGGGACAGTTTAACAAGCCGATAATCATCATGAACATCAATGGCTTTTATGACCACCTCATTGAATTTTTTGATCACATGGTCAGGGGTCATTTCATGAGGCTTGAGCACAAGGATATATGGCAGATCGTCACCTCGGCTGAAGAGGTGGTGCCGGCAATAGTCAACTATACCGGCTGGCTTGCCGATCCGAAGGTGATCGCCCGGATCTGAACCTAAGGTACCCTGGTACCGACAAAAAGAATATCGTCTATCTGGGGGAGATCGCCCATCCAGTCCCTGATGGCTTTCTCTAGCAGTCTCTTTTGCTCATCCTCGGGAAAACTGTATATCTCCGATAGCAGTCGCCTGATGTTTATTGTCTTGAACTTCTTGTCCTCATCACCGCCGAACTGGTCTGCATAACCGTCAGTGAAGATATAGAGCATATCTCCTTTCATGACATCTATCCTGCGGTTGGTGAAGACCTTCTTTGCCTGACCGTCAATCATACCTATCGGGAAACGGTCAGCCCTGTAAATCGTAACCTTCCCCTCCCTAACATGATACAATGGCTGGTAAGCACCCGCAAATTCAACATAATGTTCAAGCGTGTCATACGATATAAGTGATATATCCATGCCGTCACGCACTGCCTTCTGACTCCTCTGCAGAAGGGCATGAACGACCTCTGTGTTCAGGCGGTCAAGAATTTCAGAGGGCCTTTTTACCCCATTCTCCTTCACAATCTTATTCAGTGAGTTATGACCGATAATTGACATGAATGCACCCGGAACGCCGTGACCGGTGCAATCTACCGTTGCAATAAACTGCTTCAGGCCGCTGTCGTACATCCAGTAAAAGTCACCGCTGACAATATCCTTTGGCATGAACAGAACAAAAGTGTTGTTGAAATAATTCTCCGGCGGAAGCATTGCAGCCTGGATCCTTTCAGCATACCTGATGCTTGCAGTGATATCCCTGTTCTTTTCTTCCAGCTCGAGGCTCTTGGATACCACCTCAGCTGTTCTCTCCTCTACCTTCTCTTCAAGTACATCCTTTTCCCTGAGCAGGTTACGCTCACGACGCATGATGTACAGGTAGATGACACTGATCAGGGCACCAATGGCCAGTATAATAAAATACGGCGAGAGGTACAACGGAGGCCTGATGGAAAATTCCAGCTCCACGGGCTTTTCATTCCAGTAACCGTAGTTGTTTGAAGCCCTGACCTTGAATGTATATTTACCCGGGCTGAGCGACAGGTAGGGCACCCTGGTCTGGTTTGTATTAACCCAGTCTTCATCAGAACCCACAAGCATATACTGGTATTTCACCGATTCAGGATTGACAAGACAGATGCTCAGGAAGTCGAAGATGATTCCTTTTTTCTGGTTGTGGGAAAGACGTATCCCGTCATACATGGGATACGGTACATAGTTGACCAGGGTCCTCCAGATATGTGTGGCAGGCTCCGTGATGACAGGAGGCAGCTTTGAAGGACTCAGCCTGATGGCTCCGTTGGATGTACCGAACCATAGATCGTCGTTATTGTCTGAAAATGAGGCATTTGATCTGGTTTCAATGCCGGTGAAACCATTCTTCTCAGTGAAAGATGAAATCCTGCCAGTCACTATATCATACCTGTTTAGACCCAGATTGGTGCCTATGAACAGGTTACCTTTACTGTCAGGCTGAAGCAGGTTGATGGAATTCATAAGGAGGCCATCAGCTTCAGTGAGCCTTTTCCATACCGTATCATTCCTGAGGCCGTACAGTCCGTCTATGGTACCAACCCAAACGGTGCCGTCAGACGTTTCGGTGATCGATGTTGGCATGATCTCAGCACCAAAATCAACTGTTGTGAACGCCTCACTGCCCGGGAGATGTTTCGTAATGCCGCTGCGCTTCTCCGAACCTATCCACAGAAAACCTCTGCTGTCGGTAAAAAGTGATGTGATATTGGTAACCGAAAGACCATTGATCTGGGTATAAGTCCGGCTTTCTTTCTTTTTTTCATTCCATCTGATCAGTGCGCGGTCAGCACCCAGCCACAGGTTATCCGACATGTCTGTTTCCAGGGCCGAGATACTGTATATTTCCTTCAGGCTCCCGTTCAGATTGATATCAAATTTAAATTTATCTTCCTTAAGGTCATATCTGAATACCTCATAGGTTGAGGTTACTATCCATACATTGCCATTCCTGTCAGGTCTGATGATGTTTATCTGGCTTCCTTCAAGGGTGGCTGGGAAACCGGAGGTCTTAATCCTCTCTCCCTCTTTTTTCTTCGGATTGTAAAAAGAGAGGCCGCTGTGAGTGCCGAACCAGTAACGGCCCGTTTCATCCTGTGCAAGTGTGAATACATCGTTTGACGGAAAAAACACCGGTGCCTGGTATGAAGTGAAGTGATCGCCCTTATAAATGAAGAGTCCTGCATCCCTGTCAGCAATAAGGATATTCCTTTCCTTGTCCTCTATCATGCACAGGATATGCTGTGCCCTCAGACCGTTGCCGCTGTTGAAGATCAAAATCCCGTCAGGTGAAAAGACTGTTATGCCTCCGCGACTCTCCTGGTCTTCCATTGATGCCACCCATATATTGCCGCGGTAATCTTCGGTGATATAGCTCACAAAATTACCCCACAGGCCGTTGCGGGAATCATATAACTCCATTTTACCACTCTTGCCGTCAAGCTTGTGCAGTCCTCCGTTATATGTCCCGAACCAAAGGTCCCCCCGTGAATCTTCAAACATGGTGGTTATCTGGAAGTACCTGGTGAGACCTTCAGGATTGTATGGTTTAAACCTGTCACTGGCATGATCATACTTTTTAATTCCCATGTCTGTTATGCAGTACAGGCTGCCACTGCGGTCACTGTAAAACCCGAAAGCGTCATTGCTCAGTCCCTGACGGCCGGCGTACTGTTGTCCTGTCATGGTCATGACACCGGGCTCGGGATTATCAAGCCTCAGTGCTCCGCCCAGGGTGGTTGCCACCCAGATTGATCCTTCATACTCCGTGATTGCAGTTATATCACCGCTAAGCGTTAGTACGGGCTTTACCCCGTCAGTTATCCTGGCTGAATCAATGCCTATGAAGATGGAAGGAGAAAACGATACACGTTTAAAGAAGTCATTCTCGAATAGTGACATGCCACCGCCGATATGTCCGAGCCATATCCTGCCATGACTGTCCATGAAAATACTCTTTACCCCTCCCGGGGCCAGGCTGTCTGAGGTGGAGAAGTTCTCAAAACTCAGTCCGTCAAAGCGTGTGGCGCCGCTGCCTGTACCCAGCCAGATAAAATCGTTGGCACCCTGGATGACAGTATAGACTTTTGAGGCGCTGAGCCCCTCTTTGGAACCGTAATTTTCAAAATAGTAATTCTGTCCTGATGCAGGACGGTGTATGACAAGAAATAACAGAAACAGCCACGCCGGTAAAACAGGTGAAGATACTTTGTAATACCTGCCCCCTGCACCCATCAGGCTATTTCTTTATGAAGAAGAACGTTCCGTCTTCATCCTTGAGCCCGGTGATCTTTCCAAACTTAGGCTTCTGCTGGTTGTTCTGAGCAACAGCCTTGGTGACCTGCAACGCAATCTCTTCGATGGCAATGCATGTTTTAGGGTTGCCACGCAGAGCGCTGGCAAAAGTGCGGGTGAACTGTGAGTCATCAACTGCCAGTTCGTAACCGGCGGATGAAAATACCTGGCTCGATTTGAACTGCGTGGCACGCCAGTCAGCACAGTTGCGGGCCTTGAGGTCCGATCTCATGGCCTGGTAAAAACTCGGGCCCGATTCACAGGCATCGGTTATGACAAGCACATGGGTGAGATAGTTCATGTATGACTCCATTGAAGCCCTGAGTGTTGTGAGGCTGTAATAAGTGAATTCCTCATCACGCCTTGCATCAACGGGTATCCAGTATCCTACGTCATTGATAAATTTGCCGTGGCCGGCAAACCATATTACAAGCGACTTGATCTGCTTGCCCCGGACCTCATCACGGAGATCAATTGAAAAAAACTTCTCCATCTGCTGCTTCGTCTGGTTGCGGAGCCTGCGTATGGGAAGCACCTGGTAGTTTTCTTCAAGAACACCTGTAATGAGATTAGCGTCTTTCGGCGGCCCCTGCAGGGCTGCAAAATTCTGATAATCACTGTTTTCTATAAAGATAACAAGTGTGTTGCCCATAGGGTTCGAATCGGAAATCGTGGTGCCGTTACGGTTAAGCATGTAATCCTTTATCGTCCTGTTTCCGTACTTGTCCTCAACAAGGATGGTGATCTTGTCAGTGTTACGGATATCAATACCCTTGGCTATGAAACCGGGATTGAGGTTATCCTGCGAGAACTGTGCACTGATATTTTCAATTTTAACCGATTTGATAAGGTTCTGATCTGTGACCTTGCCTTCGATATCAATATGGGTAGTAAGGCTGTCAATGATCAGTACATCGTCTCCAATAACATAAGGGGCAAGAATCTGTATCTCCGGAGGATCGGCTTCTGTACGCCTGATATGATAAGTCAGCACGCTCTCATTGTCATAGACATCACGAGCGACTATCCTTACCGTCTCATCTGACGGTATGTCCACCTCGGCTGAGAATGGTATTGAACCGCTGCGGCCTTCATGCATCACAGGGGTGTTGTTGATCGAGAACTCTGCAAGGAGGCTCTTGTCACTTATCCTGCCTGCCACCAGCACACTCTTGCTGTCAAAACCCACCTCTATCTCGCGTCCTCCGACAATGGTCGGAGCCTCTATTGAGATCTCAGGGCTGGTCGTCTCACGGTTGATCGCAAAGAGCCTGTCATTGGCCTCAGCAAGCATCTTCTTTTCCGGAGCGTTTGCTTCATTCATAGCGATGACCTTCGTATAATCAGAGCCTGCCTTCTCGAAATCGTTGATCTCCTCATAGGAATGGGCACGCAACAGATATACCTCAGGCTGGTACTGGTCCAGAGCCAGTGCCTTCGTGAAATCGTTGACGGCGGCAAGGTGCTGATTAAATTTCCGGTAATAGGTACCCCTGCTTATATAGTGCGATTTATTTGCCGGCTCAAGCAGTATGGCGGTTGAAATATCATTGATGGCCGACGGGTAATCAAGCCTGGCTTCAAAGGCCATGGCACGGGTGAGGTATGCCTCAACATTTTTCTCCTCCTGCTGCATCACCATGTTGCATTGCCCGAGGGCGCTGTTGATATCACCCTGGCGGACGAGCACCCTGGCCAGCTCCAGACGGGCAACGGAAAGGGTCTTGTCTTTTGTGACAGCCTTTTCGAGCTGCCTCCTGGCTGTCTGGTCATCATTTTTTTTCTGGTAGATGATGCCCTGGTAGTAATAGTTTATGGCATCATCCCTCATCTGGAGGGCTGTGTCTGAGGCAGCCAGGGCACGGTCCCACAGTTCCATTCCTATCAGTGAGACCACCTTCTCGGTGTAGAGCCTTCCGTTCCGGTATTCGGCCTTAATGGCTTTCTGCAGGACTGATACAGCTTCAGAGTAATACTTCGCTTTCTCATCGGTTGTTGTATTCTCCCCTGAGGCTATCTTATTGCACATACGGCCCAGGTTGTAAAGGATACCGGTATCGTCCGGCATGAAGTTCACTGCCCTCTTGTAGTCATCATAGGCAAGCATGTAGTTGCCAGTCAGTTCATACACCCTGGCTCTTTTGACATAACCGTCGGCAGAAGCGGGGGACTCCTCGATAGCCCGTGAGAACTGGTCGATGGCATCATCGAACATATTGTTCCTGATGAACTCCTCACCTGCTTTGATATACTTGCGTGACGACTGTCCGTAGACACCCATGCCTGCAACAAGAAGTATCAATAAAAAAACAGAGAATCCGCGTCTCATGACTTTCACTTCATTTTACGAATTGGGACTCAAAATTACGAATTATTATTTATTAACAAAATAAAAGCATTTATTAACAGTGCCTGACGTTCATTTCATTCTGTTCCTGGCAATCTCCAGGGTGCTCTTCTCGAAGCTGAAAGCCTCATCCGGCCTGAATGACGGGAAAGGGTCAGCCACTCCGTTGCCGAAGTTCAACCTTCCCGTAAAACGGCGCGCCTCATCCCAAAGACCCGAGCCGACGAACTGGCTGATGATGAATGCTCCTCCCTCAACAAAGACAGACTGCATTTTCATCTCATAAAGAATCTTCAGAACTCTCCCGGCAATATTTTGATCATCATTAAATTGAACAACTTCCGCTCCGGGAAGGGTTATACTGCCATTACACGTAAAAAGTTTCACTTTAACCGGTCCGTTAAGCACTTTTGCATGAGGATCGATATTCCCGCTGCGGCTGACGATTATTCTGACAGGGTTTCTGCCTTTCCAGAAGCGAACGTCAAGTGACGGGTTGTCAGCGCGGATCGTAGCGCCGCCGGCCAGGATTGCATCTTCGGCGGCCCGCCATTTATGGACGAGTATCCGTTCCGGCATACCGGTTATCCAATGGGGCCCGACAGCCTCTCCGGGCGCTCTGACGGTGTCAATGAAACCGTCGGCGCTGCGTGCCCATTTCAGGATCACATACGGCCGCTGCCTCTCATGCACGGTAAAGAAACGGCGATTGATCTCACGACACTCTTCCTCCAGAACACCGGATACCACCTCTATTCCATCCTGGCGCATCCGTTCAATGCCTTTCCCCGCAACCTTCAGGCTGGTGTCTGTGGTACCGATGACTACCCTTCGTATGCCGCTCCTGATGATCAGATCAGCACACGGAGGGGTGCGCCCCTGGTGAGAACAGGGTTCAAGACTGACATAAAGTACAGAATGCGGAAGAAGGCTTTTATCTTCAACGGCATTTATGGCATGTACCTCGGCATGCGGTGTGCCTGCCTCCAGGTGATATCCTTCACCTATGATCCTGCCGTCATGCACAATGACCGCACCGACGAGCGGATTGGGAGAGGTGTAACCTTCTGCCTTTCCTGCCAGATCAAGACAGCGTCGCATAAAGATCATATCAACGGACCATGCCATGAGTGCAATTTTCTATCTTTGAATCATGGCCGGAAATTTACAAACAATAAGCGAAATACGTCATTATGTCTCCGGGTTGCTGAAACGAATGTGGCCTGAGAAGGAAGCTGATGCAATGGCCACAGCCATAATAAAAGAATATACCGGCACTGATAACGCCCGCCAGCTGGCTTTCGGAGACAGGATAGCCGACCCTGAAGCTGCTGGCCGTATCATGGCAGCAGCCCGCAGGGCTTCGGCGGGAGAGCCTCTTCAGTATATCTTCGGTTATACCCTTTTCTGCGGGCACCGCATCGGAGTGGAGCCCGGTGTACTCATACCGCGGCCGGAGACTGAAGAGATGGTGTCACTGATCATCATGGAAAATCCGGGCTTCACCGGAACGGCGGCCGACCTCTGCACGGGATCAGCATGCATCGCAATAGCACTGTCCCTGGCATTCCCGGATGCAACAGTCCTTGCTACGGATAATTCTGATAAGGCATTGCAGGTTGCAGCACATAATATATCTGCCACAGGCGCAGCCGTGCAGCTGTCGAAGGCCGACATCCTGACACAGGAACCAGCGACACTGCCTGTCAGCAATATCATTGTGAGCAATCCTCCCTACGTGACAGAAAGCGAAAAAGGGACAATGCATATCAACGTGCTTGACCATGAACCGTATGAGGCCCTGTTTGTTCCTGATGCCGATCCGCTGGTATATTACCGTCATATAATCGCCGTTGCCGATGCTGCCCTGGCACCCGGCGGCTGTTTATGGCTGGAAGTAAATGAAGCCTATGCTGATAAAACGGTACGGCTGCTCCGTCAGGATATCTACAGGGATGTAAAGGTCATTGAAGATATCAGAGGAAAGAAACGATTTGTCAAAGCTGAGAAAAATGGTTGAAAAAAATGAACAGGATGAGCTCCTGCTAAGGGCTCAGAAAGTATGTTCCGGGAGGGAGTACTGCATAAGTGATATTATGTCGCTCCTTGACAGGTGGGGAGCCAGGGACGAAAAAACCAGATCGGCCATCATAAATAAACTGATCGGTGAAAAGTTCATTGATGAGGTCCGTTATTGCAGGGCTTTTGCCCTCGATCATTTTACATACAGCCAGTGGGGCAGGGTGAAGATTACCCAGGGCCTTAAAAGCAAAAATATACCGGCTGAAGCTATTACATCAGGACTGGAAGCAATTGATGAGGGGGAATATCTTGCACTGCTGAGAAAGATTATCGGGGAACAGCAGAAAAGGATAAAGGCGAAGAGCAGGTATGAACTCAAAGGCAAGATCCTGAGGCATGCCCTTGGAAAGGGATTTGAAAGCCGCCTGGTTTATGATGTAATAAACTCGGTGTTCAACGAATGATCACTCTGTTAAACCTGTCCACAGCGCCCTGAGGAAAGGGTAAAATGCATATAGCGCCATCGCTGACGAGACCAGGACATCAACCAGTGCCATCTGTTTCAGCCAGCTTCCGGAAACCAGGCTCCTGACTCCGAGCCCGAGGCGTATGAAGAGCTGTACAGCGAAGAAGAGAAAGACTCTCAGTGAAGTGCTGTTCCACAGAAGGGCTTCATCAATCCTACCCCGTATGATCAGCGAAAAAGCATGAGACAGTCCGCATGAAGGACACGGCTCCCCCGTCAGCTTTTCATGAATGCATACGACAGGGTACTCGTTCTCATCGGGAGAATAAAAACCGGAGTAACCCATTATTAAAAGGATTACCCCGGCAAGTATAATATTTACAGCAAAATACGCCCGCTGATCAGCTGTACGGTTCACTTTTATTTGCCGCCTTCCCCTGCAGGTACGGTTTTAACTGTGTCTTCAGTGCTCTCGAGCTCATCAAGCTTGTTTTCAAGATCGTTTCTCTTCACCGTGGCTTTGATCTCAACAGAATCATCTCCGTCGTTAACATGGATGATTACTTCCTTGTCACCAAATTCAGTCTCAATATCGTCAGTAACATCCCTCACTACTTTTTCAATCTCCGTAGCCCAGTCCCCTGATTTTGTTTTATCTGCAATCTTCCCGATTATAAAGCTCTGCGATACTGAGATCATAAGAGCAATTATGCCTGTGACAAGCCCTCCGATAAGTATGCCCTGTGAAATATTGGGTCTTGATAGCCCTACTATTGCAAGGACGATGGCTATTACAGCCGGTACGACAGCCACTATGCCAACACACGGTACCACTGCCATCAGGAATGCTATTATGCCCGTCACGAGTGCTGCCACACCCACTCCGGATTGCTGTTTGTTCTTTTCTTCTTCCATTGGTTCAAGTATTAAGTTTTCTTATTTCCTCCTGAGGATATCTCTTGTATCCTGTTCTAAAGACGTTACCGGAACCTCAATGATGCGTCCCACCTCTGAATTATTTTTATAAAATATAAAGGTAGGTACTCTTTCAATTCCCAGAGCCGGATAATCTGCCAGAGGTGCTATTTTATTTATATCCACGCCGATGAACCTTATTTTGTCTTCAGGGAAACCCCACAGATCTGCTATCTTCATGAATCTCGGCACTTCCCTCCTGCTGTCGGGGCACCATGTTCCAAGGACTATTGTGATTGAATAATCACTGATATCAGTCTGCTTCAGTTCTTCCATTATTGCCTTGTCAGGAACATAATTTGCAAACCCCGGGAGATACCATGTCGAATGAGGCAGATCAAAGAGCCTTGCAACACTGAAATCCCCGAGGATCCATGTAGTGGCATCACGGAAGTCCCATACGTGGTCCTGTACCTCTTCAGTCACTGTCGGAGGCGGTGCTGGTGCTGTATTCTCCGTGGCGGCGGTCCTTGAGGATCTGCAACCGGTGGCTGCCAGGACGATCAGCATGATGAGAATGAGATATTTTTTCATAAGGTCTGAATTAATATTGAAAGGATCTGTTTGGCTGTCTTTGCCACCGATGTTCCCGGGCCAAAGATGGCAGCCACGCCGGCATCGTAAAGGAACTGATAATCCTGTGCAGGAATGACACCTCCTGCAATTATAAGGATGTCATCGCGTCCCAGTTTCTTAAGTTCACTTATCACCTGCGGGATCAGCGTCTTATGTCCTGCCGCCAGGCTCGATACTCCAAGGAGGTGCACATCATTTTCGACAGCCTGCCGTGCAGCCTCTGCCGGGGTCTGGAACAGCGGCCCGATATCAACATCAAATCCTATGTCGGCATAACCTGTCGATATCACCTTGGCACCGCGGTCATGACCGTCCTGTCCCATCTTGGCGATCATAATCCGTGGCTGCCTGCCTGCCCTGGAGGCAAACTCGGCGCACATGGCTTTTGCTTCCGCAAAGTCAGAGTCAGACTTATATTCTGACGAATAGACTCCTGATATTGTTCTTATCACAGCTTTATATCTCCCTGCTATTTTTTCACATGCATACGATATTTCTCCTAGGGTAGCTCTCTTTGATGCAGCATCCACAGCCAGTTCAAGGAGGTTGCCCTCACCTGTTTCGGCAGCCTTCGTTATTGCATCCAGTGCCTTCCGGCACTCTTCCTCATTACGTGAAGCCTTCAGCTGGGCCAGTCTTTTCAGCTGGGCCTCGCGTACGGCGGGGTTATCGACCTCGAGTATCTCGAGCGGCTCCTCTTTGTCGAGTTGGTATTTGTTTATGCCTACAATTGTCTGCGCTCCCGAGTCAATTTTGGCCTGTGTTCTGGCGGCAGCATCCTCGATCCTCATCTTGGGTATGCCTGACTTAATGGCCTTAGCCATGCCGCCAAGACTTCTCAACCTCTTGTATCAACTCCCACGCCTTGTGCGCGATCTCATCGGTGAGGGTCTCAACATAATATGACCCTGCCCACGGATCGACGGCCCTGCAGATATTTGTCTCTTCCTGAAGGTATATCTGCGTGTTGCGTGCTATACGTGCCGAAAAATCAGTCGGTAGTGCTATTGCCTCATCAAGGGCATTGGTATGCAGGCTCTGCGTATGACCCATAGCTGCTGCCATTGCCTCAATGCATGTGCGGCCCACGTTGTTGAAAGGGTCCTGCTCCGTGAGGCTCCATCCCGATGTCTGTGTGTGTGTGCGGAGAGCTAGCGATTTGGGATTCTTCGGGTTGAACTCACTTACGATCTTTGCCCAGAGCATGCGCGCAGCCCTCATCTTGGCTATCTCCATGAAGAAATTCAATCCGCAGGCCCAGAAGAAAGAGAGGCGCGGGGCAAAATCGTCAATGTTCAGTCCGGCATTCACTCCTGTGCGCAGGTACTCGAGCCCGTCAGCAAGAGTGTATGCCAGCTCGATGTCAGCCGTGGCGCCCGCCTCCTGCATGTGATATCCGGAGATAGAGATGGAATTGAACTTAGGCATCTTCGCGGAGGTGAATTTGAAGATGTCGGCAATGATACGCATCGAGAAGGCAGGCGGATAGATATAAGTATTGCGCACCATGAACTCCTTCAGGATGTCATTCTGGATAGTACCCTGCAGCTCCTCCAGCTTTGCCCCCTGCTCCAGTCCTGCGACGATATAAAATGCCATCACAGGCAGTACGGCGCCGTTCATGGTCATCGAGACAGACATCTGGTTGAGGGGTATCTGGTCAAAGAGCACCTTCATATCAAGCACGGAGTCCACTGCCACCCCGGCTTTTCCGACATCACCGACAACGCGCTCATGATCGGAGTCATAACCGCGGTGTGTTGCCAGGTCAAAAGCTACCGAGAGACCTTTCTGGCCTGCCGCGATGTTCCTGCGGTAGAATGCGTTGGACTCTTCTGCCGTTGAGAATCCGGCGTATTGCCTGACGGTCCATGGCATCATTGCATACATGGCTGAATATGGTCCCCGGAGATACGGGGGCATTCCGGCAGCATAACCGAGATGCTCCATGCCACGCAAATCCTCATGCGTATAAACGCTCTTTACCGGGATTTGCTCAGGCGTTTCCCAGACAGGAAAAATACCCTTTTCTTTCTCCCACTTCAGAATGTTCTTCGGGGATGAGGTCACCTTTTCGAGATCATGCTGCGAATATTCTGGTCTATTGCCCATCTCCGATCAGTTTATTCCAAGTATCATGTTAAACATCTGAAGGGTCTCAATCACATTCGAGCGCACACTGATGAAGTGTTCCAGTCCTGCGGCCTTAAGCTCATCCATGCACGGCGGCGTTCCCGCAACCACCACAACAGCCTGCTTTTCTGTGAGAGCTGATATTTCAGGAGCGACAGCGGCATATTCATCATCTGAACTGCATATAACAATGATATCAGCTTTTGCCTCCATTGCAGCCGTAACCCCATCGGCGGCGGTTTCAAATCCGTTATTGTCTTTCACCTGGTACCCTGCACATGCAAAGAAATTGGATGAGAACTGTGCTCTTGCCCTGCGCATCGCCGGGTTACCGATAGTAAGCATGAAGGCAAGAGGTCTCCTTGCTGCATGTTCCGTAGCCAGCCTGAGCTTCTCAAACTCTTCAGCCCCCCTGGAGGGGATGAGGCGTGTAACCTGATCATCCGCTGACGGGGTGGCATTGCTGAAGAGCCTGCCAGCCTCAGCCTCAGGAGCATTTTGTTCTCTGAAATTGGGATACTGGTTTGTACCAAGAAGGGTCTCGCGGCGCCTTCCTACATCAACTTTGCGGGCCGATGCGGCTTTATTTATTTTATCCTGGATACTCCCTTTCTGCATGGCTGCCTGGAAGCCGCCCTCGTTTTCCGTCTCGAGGAAGATTGTCCAGGCCTCCCTGGCGATCATTGCTGTCAGCTCTTCTATATAGTATGACCCTGCTCCGGGATCTGCCACCTTATCAAGGTGAGACTCTTCCATCAACAGCAGCTGCTGGTTTCGTGCTATCCTTTCTGAGAAGTTATCCGGGTCCCTGAAGATGACGTCAAAAGGCTCGGCGGTGATCGAGTTGGCTCCTCCCAGTGCAGCTGACATCGCTTCGGTCTGTGTCCGGAGCATGTTGACATAAGGGTCGTATAATGTCTTGTTCCATCTCCCTGTGACTGAATGGATGTGCATCACCGCGCTGTCTTCCGTGTGTGGTCCATATCCTTTTACTATGATGGCCCATAACATCCTCGCAGCGCGCAGTTTGGCTATCTCCGGGAAAAAGTCCGGTCCGATGCAAAAGGTGAATTTTATCAGTGAGGCTGCAACATCAGGACTGATATTATTGGAAGTGAGGTAAGCCATGTATTCGTTACCGAGTGACAGGGTAAAGGCAAGCTCGGCTACAGGCCCTGCACCTGCGTTGCTGAATATCGTACCTGACGGGTGAATGCATCTCAGTCCGGGCATGTTGACTGCCTCTCTGGCGAGTCCGGCAAGATACTCCAGCCCCTCTTCAACAGGAACACACAGCTTGCCGTTGGCCATCAGCCTTCCCAGAGGATCAACGGCGATGCTTGCATGCACGCGTTTTATGTCAGTGCCTGCAGCCCTCATTGCGGACTGAAGGGCTGCTATAAGCTCTTTTGCCTTCCCTGCCGACGTAAAATTAAGCTCGACGCTCTCGCAATGTATGCCATTTATTAACAGCGTGATATTCTCTGCATTTATGGTTTCCGGATTGTCAATAATGAAGCCAAGTGAGGTGACCCCCTTCATAAGTATCTCAAGCGCTTTGAGGTTGGCTTCCCGGTAATCCCTGACGGTGATGTCCTGTCTTACAAGCCAGGCGTTGTCAGCCAGGCGGGTTCCTCTTACATACGGATAATCGCCCGGGAGGCATCCTATATGCTGGAGTCTATCAAGGTCTTCCTCCCGGTAAAAAGGCATCACCTCGAGGCCGTCGCGGGTTTTCCATACCAGTTTCTTCCTGAAATCGGCACCCTTCAGATCCGCAGTGATTTTCTCCATCCACTTTTCTGTGGAGACCGGCGGAAATTTTTCAAACAGTTTCTCTCTCTGTGTCATTAAGTGAACTACTGGTGTATTTGCAAATTAACGGATCATCAGGCTCTTAAACCATGTCATTTGTCATATGGCATTACTGGCTGCCTCCGAACTCCATAAGGTAGGACTTAATAAACTCATCTATATAACCGTCAAGGACTGCCTGGGCGTTACCGGCCTCATAGCCTGTGCGCAGGTCTTTCACCAGCTTATAGGGCTGGAGCGTATAGGAGCGGATCTGCGATCCCCATTCGATCTTCTTCTTTGATCCTTCTATTTTAGCCTGTTCTTCCTGTCTCTTTCTCAGTTCCATCTCATAGAGATGTGATTTGAGCAGTCTGAGGGCGTTCTCCTTGTTCTGGCCCTGTGAGCGTGACTCCTGGTTCTCAATGACGAGGCCTGTCGGGGCATGGCGGAGCCGCACTGCTGTCTCAACCTTGTTGACATTCTGTCCGCCGGCGCCTGAGGAGCGGAAGGTCTCCCAGGTGATGTCGTTGGGATTGATCTCTATATTTATGTCATCGTCTACCAGCGGAGCCACGAATACTGAAGCAAATGTTGTCTGTCGCTTACCCTGTGAATTGAACGGTGAGATACGCACCAGGCGGTGCACTCCGTTCTCGCTCTTGAGATATCCGTACGCATTGTCACCTTCAAACTCGAGGGTTACGGTTTTTATTCCCGCTTCATCTCCTGGCTGATAGTAAGCCTCAGTGATTTTGTACCCGTTTCTCTCTCCCCACATGAGGTACATCCGCATGAGCATCTGCGCCCAGTCGTTGCTCTCCGTGCCGCCTGCTCCGGCGTTGATCTTCAGCACGGCACCCAGCTGGTCCTCTTCACGCCTGAGCATATTCCGAAGCTCAAGCCTCTCGACCTCGGCCAGTGTCTTATCATACTGGATGGTTATCTCCTCCTCGGTGACCTCGCCCTCCTTAAAGAAATCGAGAAGGACCAGGAGGTCCTCGACTGATATATTTACTTTATCAAAAGCGTTTGTCCAGCTCTTTACGGAGGAGATCTCTTTCAGCAGCGCCTCGGCTTTTTTAGGATCGTTCCAGAAGCCCTGGTCTTTAGTGATCTCCTCTTTCTCTTTTATCTCCAGAAATTTGGCGTCGACGTCAAAGATACCTCCTCAACGCATCGCGGCGTCCTGTAATGTCTTTTATCTGGTCGTTGTTTATCATGGCGTGTTTGTTTGGGGCAAAGATAAGAAAAAGCTCAGAGCTCAGAGCACAGAGCAAGTTGACGAACGAAGTGAGGAACCGGAGCGAAGCGGAGCTCTGAGCAGCCAAATCCCGCTGAGCGGGAGGGCATGGACCATGCTGATGATCCGCCTGTATGGCGGAGAGGCAATCGCTCAGTGGTTAACCCTTAATTGTACGATCGCATAACAGATCACAAAGATTTTCAGGTATTTACTTGACTTGTGTCAAATACCGTCGTAAATTGCTTTGCATCCGCAACCTGGGAGATCAATTAATTAACACGGGAACGAAATAATTTTCATTTCATTAAAAAACGCACATATGAAAAAACTAATTTTTCTTCTGGCATTAGTTGTTTTTGCAGTCGCCAGCTGCAAGGAGAAGAAACCGGCTGACTACACAAGACTGGGTTACTTCACGCCATACCAAAACTTTATGGAAAAACTGAACGGCAAGGTTGAATCCGTAGTTGAAAAAGCATACTGGGCCGTACCCGAGGGTGACACATACATCAAGGGGGCCAAGGTAACAAAGCATGACTTCGACAGTATCGGCTGGACCCCTGACTATAAAGCAGGTTTCGATATCAATGGCGACCTGGTATTCTGTTCAGTAATTGATGAAAATGACAAAGTGGTTTACAATTGGAGCCTGACAAAAGAGAATAATATTCTTGCAAAAGCTGAATATACACAGGATGATACGGTCAGGACATTCGTTAAAATTACCTGTAATGAAGTCCGGAAGCCTGTGCTATTTGAAGTCTTTAACGCTATGGCCGACACTCTGCTCCAGACAATGACTCTTGAAGGATCAGATATTAATGATACAACTATTCTGCAATCCCATAATATTAAGGGAGAAGCCGGAGGAAGGGGTCTTTCCATCTATAACGAACAGGGACTGCTGACCGCCGCTGAAAGTTACATGAAAGACGGTACTTTTTCCAGTGGTCTCAGAATAAATTACAATGACAGGGGCTTTACTTCTGAAACTACATTTTTAGACAAGGACAAGAACGTATCCGGTACGAACATTTTCACATACGAGTATGACGATATGGGCAACTGGGTGAAGGTGCAATGTAAAGATCCCGATAAGGGTTCAACTATGATAAGCGAACGGGTTTACACTTATTATAAATAGATTTTGACCAGCACATTGTAGTGACGCGCGGGTTGTGCGTCACTGAATAAGCGGTGCAATAATTTTTGTGCTTTAATTAACCTTGTACCCGGCGAATGATCCTGTGCCGGTCTGGGTGGAGATTCCTGTAAAAATAATAACACTTACAAGGTCTCCTTTACTTAATTTTACGGTAATAGACCTTACCCTTATAGTGGTTCCGGCACCAATCTCATCAGCGATTATCTCATAAAGAGCGGATTTGACATACAAGGAAACCGCTCTTGACCCACCACTCCCATCAGCATGAAAAGTAATATTAAAAGTATAAATTCCATCTGCCGGTGCAGTAAAAATTCCAGTATTAGGATTTAAACCCTCTCCAACATTAAGATCTGGAGTGGCGTAAGTCATTATGACATCAGTATTAATAGAAGTATTTTCAGATATGTTTTTTCTGGCTCTGAATGCAACTATCGAATCGAGGCGAACCTTATTACCATCCTCAATTGTGAGAGTTTTTGTTTCAATTTCATACGAAATTCTCTGATTATCAGTATCGAGAGCAGGATCACCAGGCTCACCTTTGTCACCTTTCGGACCTACAGGACCGGCGGGCCCTGGTTCAAGAGACTTGCCTGCATACAGTGCATAGGGCACAGCCATGAACTGCATTGTTCCCATGTCCATGAAATTATTCTCGAACTTGACCGAGACCTGCAGATAGTGATTAAAAGATGACCAGTCAATCGTCGAAAAAGTGCCACTTACCGGATCACCCTTCCCGATCACAAGGGAGAAGACTCCGTATCTTGAGGTGGTAACGTCAGTAAATACTTCCTGATATACAACAGTGCCTGTAGGTGATCCGCTTCTTATCGTAAACTGAACCTCAATTGGCGTATTGACTATTTCCTTCCCGTAGTTATCGCGTGCAACAGCCTGGTAATTTATACCTCCCGGCACAGTCCCCTGACCGGAAGCCGCCTCTCCTCCTGCCAGAAAAATTCCTGTAACCATCAACACAAGAGAAATAACCCTTTTCATATCCTTTGCTTTACAGTTTCTCAATTTTAAAAGAACGGTCAATAACCCCGTCGGCACTCCATACCCTTGCCACATAGATCCCGTTTACATAACGCTGAAGATCGATTTCATAAGTTACATCATGCTCCGGTGAATATTCCAGATCTGCCGTATACATAACAGCACCGGGGATGTTGGTGATAATAATATAATAATGTCTGCCCAGCACACCGTACATCCTGATATTAAATATGTCGGGCTTTTCAGCGCCTTTTGTCACCGGGTTCGGAAAGAAATCCACCCCGTCCCCTTCCCTGAAAGGAAGATCGACTTTTGGTATAAAGCGCGGCTGCTGGAAGCCCTGTGTCAGGATGTAAATATCAGGAAGGGTAAACGCCACAGCTGTCTCGCCGACGGTCTGCTGATAAGATATCCCGTCTTTAACCGGTTCCACGCTGGCAGCCGGCACAAGCACCTGGTGCGACAGCTCGTACGATCTCTGTGAAAAACCCAGAGTGACTGTCAGCAGCATCAGACCAGCGCATGTCAATAATCGTCTCATAACGGACTCCTGAACCATCAACGCCAAAAATAACACTTTTTAAATAGAATCCCGTCTCTTAAGAATGAGTTTCAGGTTTTTGAGAGGTTCAACCATCCTGAAAACCAGTGCCAAAACGAAACCTGCGATGAGCTCCGCGGCTGCAGCTGCAATCCACGGTACCTCAAGCATCCTCATCAGCCGGCCGGCAGCGTATGTCACCAGCAGCATAAAAAGGTAAACGAGCAACCTGTTAATTACGACCATCTTAATCATGGTTCTTTCGACTGCAAGGATGCATACCGCCGCCACAACTATCTGTGTGCAAAAAGCAGTATAAGCAGCTCCTGCGGCAGAAAAGGCAGGTATGAGAATAAGGTTCATGATGATGTTCACCGCCATTCCGGCCAGGGTGATCAGCCCAAGTATTTTCAGTCGGCCTGCAGCCGTGAGCATGGTGCTGAAGATATAAACTGCACCGACAGGCACCAGGGTCAGCATCAGCACCGTGAATGCGCTGACCGCTGCCGGGGAGGGAGCATGGTACAGCAGGTCAAGTATCTCGCCGGGGAAGGTGGCGAGCGTCACTGCTCCTATACCCAGTGGCGCCAGAAGCATCCTGCCGGCCATCGAGGCAAGCGGGGCAATATTGTTTCCTGCAGCAAGCTCTTTCGACATTATGGGCAGCAGGAGGCCTCCGAACATCACCGGGAACATGGCAATGGCATCAAAGAGCCTGAAGGCCTGGGCATAAATACCTGCCTGCATGGCGCCGTCGGGCAGCAGCCGCTCGATAAGCACCGAGTCGATGCGCCAGTAAAGGGTCATGGCAAAGGCTACCAGCGCAAAAGGCAATCCTGTAATTATAATGCTTTTAAGTACCGCGGCGTCAGGCCTTACCTTCGAGACCCCGCCACGTCGAATGACTATGATAAACGACACAACCATTACAGTAAAATATGCAGCCGTCTGCGCCCAGACAAACCATTCTATCCTGAACGGCCCGGATGTCACACCTCCCCAGAGGAGCAGTGAACAGATGATTATCATCATCAGCCTGTCAGCCACAGAGAGGATGCTGTCAAGAAAGAGGTATTGCATCCCGCTGATGTTTGAGCGCAGCCAGAGGATCATGGAAGACATCACCTGGTTAAGCATCAGGACAAGCAGGAGGTAGAATTGTTGGTGCGAATAGCCCATTGCCCATGCCACGGTGACTGTGACAAGAAAATAAGCTGCTGTAAGTAGCAGGCGCAGAAGCAGCACATTGCCAAAATAAAGCTTCACCCGTGTGGGGTCGGCTGAGACCGCCCTGTTGTTGAAGCCCGACAGTCCCATGTCAAGCAGGAGAGTGAACAGAACCGAGAAGCTGAAGAGCGAAAAATAAAAACCGTACGCCTCTTCGCCGGCGACGTTCTGCACCGTGCGGTCAATGCCAAGAACCCAGAAAGCCTTGACAATAATGCTCACCGCAAGCAGAAAAACAATATTTACCAGGAATTTTCTCCTCAAGGCGATCTTTGGATGACTTTGATCAAATGAATGACAATTTATAAATTAATCGCCACATTTGCAATTTAGAAACGGCAGCATACAATGATTATTGCCATTAATGCGCGTACCCTTAGACCTGTTCCGCACGATGGTATAGGATGGTTCACCTGGGAGGTTACCAGGAGGATCGTCAGTGCCCATCCGGAGCATCATTTTGTGCTTATCAGCGACAGAAGGTATGATGATCTGCCTGTCACCGGCAGTAACGTCGAAAATATTACCATTCCGTTCCGAACCGTTCACCCTCTGCTGTGGTACACCTGGCACGAACTATTTCTTCCGGCAGTGCTGAGGAAAGTCAGAGCCGATCTGTTTGTCGCGCCCGACGGGATCATACCTCTTCGCACTGATGTTCCGTGCA
The DNA here is from genome assembly GCA_963828395.1 of uncultured Bacteroidales bacterium. Lineage (GTDB taxonomy): Bacteria > Bacteroidota > Bacteroidia > Bacteroidales > VadinHA17 > SR-FBR-E99. Next base: position 270,437 of record CAWHED010000005.1, on the reverse strand, counting down.
TTTCCGTGATACACGATCTTAACCATGAACATCGTCCGGGTGATATACCCAGGCGTGAACGATTGTATTTCCGGCACTTCTTCCCGCTGTTTGCAAAGAAAGCTGTCAGGGTGGCAACGGTCTCTGAATTCTCAGCAAAGGATATCTCGGCCACTTACGGTATAGCCAGAAGTAAAATTGATGTTGTGCCGAACGGAGTTGCAGACATTTTCTCTCCGCCCTTGCCCGGGGAGGCTGAGGGGACGCGACGGGAGTTCACGGGTGGCAGGCCTTACTTTCTTTTTGTGAGCAATTTCTCTCCGCGTAAGAATATAGAAACAGTGATCAGGGCGTATGATCTTTTCAGAAAGAGCAGTAACAGTGATCACGTGCTGCTTCTTGCCGGAAGGAGGCTTTATCTCACCGGGGGTATTGACCGGGTGCTGGAGGCATCGCCCTATAGTACCGACATTCTTTTCACCGGTTCTGTCGGTCGTGATGTCTTAAGGCGTCTCTACGGTGCTGCTGTGGCGCTCACGTTTGTTCCGTGGTTTGAGGGGTTTGGCATCCCTGTTGTGGAGGCGCAGCGTTGCGGTACTCCTTGCATACTGTCGGACACCTCGTCGTTGCCCGAGGTCAGCGGCGGCGCAGCGCTCTGCACCGGCCCCGCCGGTGCAGGTGCCATAGCGGAGGCTATGGCACGCCTCGTCTCCGACGAGGCGCTGCGCCGCCGCCTCTCCGATGAGGGAATACGCAACTCACAACGATATTCCTGGGAAAACACCGCCGACCAGATGTGGAACAGCATCATGAAGGCAATGAATAACAAATCGTGATGCTCAAACCTTACTACCTCGACGGCATAAAAGAGGCCGGCTGCGACGAGGCCGGACGGGGATGCCTGGCAGGTCCGGTCTTCGCAGCTGCCGTGATCCTTCCAAAAAAATACCGCAACAGGGAACTCAACGACTCAAAACAACTATCCCCCCGCCAGCGTGACCGACTGCGCCAGGAAATCATCGCTCATGCTGCCAGCTGGAGCATAGCCTCTTGCAGCAACACCGAGATAGATTCCATAAACATTCTTCGTGCTTCCATCACCGCCATGCACCGCGCCATCAGCACACTGAAAGTGACACCCCTGCTGCTGCTCATCGACGGCAACAGATTCTACTCATACGGCAACATACCCCACCAGACAATCATCCGCGGCGATGCCACCTACCTCTCCATAGCTGCTGCCTCAATACTCGCAAAAACGGAACGAGACCGTTTCATGGAGGAACTAGATACCCTTTACCCGCAGTACGGCTGGCGCCATAACAAAGGCTATCCTACTGCTGAACACAGAAGGGCGATCATCGAACACGGAATTACCCCCTATCACCGCCTCACCTTTAACCTCAGGGATCTGCAGACCGAGCTCCGTTTCTTATAAATTGTTAAAATCAATTCCGGCAGGCAGGAAATTGATATCTTTGGCACTTCGTAAAAATAATCAACATCATAACTCATGAGAAAATTCATATCCATCCTTGTTATCCTTGTTACTTTCTCCGGCTTCCAGGCCAGGGCAGATGAAGGTATGTGGCTGCTGCCACTGATTGAAAAGCTGAACATCGGAACCATGACCAACATGGGACTGAAACTCACCGCTGAAGATATTTACAGTCTTAATAAAGCCAGCATGAAAGATGCTATTGTCATCTTCGGCGGAGGCTGCACCGGAGAGATCGTCTCACCTGAAGGTCTCCTGCTCACCAACCATCATTGCGGCTACGGGTCAATCCAGAAGCACAGCTCGGTTGAGCATGATTATCTGACAAACGGTTTCTGGGCTATGAACCGTAAAGAGGAATTGCCCAATCCCGGGCTTAGCGTCACCTTCCTTGTCCGGATCGAAGATGTTACATCACGTGTCATCGACAAAACCAATGCCGGCATGTCCGAAGCTGAACGCCGCGAAGCTGTAAATGCAGAGAGCTCAGCTATCACAGCAGAAGCAATCAAGGATACACAGTACCGTGCCATGGTTCAGCCTTTCTACGGCGGAAATCAGTATTTCCTTCTTGTTTATGAAGTTTATACCGATGTCAGACTCGTCGGTACCCCTCCCAACTCTATCGGCAAGTACGGGCATGACACCGATAACTGGATGTGGCCGCGCCATACAGGCGACTTCAGCGTCTTCAGGGTCTATATGGGCCCCGACGGTAAGCCGGCACAGTATTCGGAAGACAATGTTCCCCTTAAACCGAAATATTACCTCCCCGTATCAATAAAGGACCTTCAGAAGAATGATTTTGCCATGATAATGGGTTACCCGGGCGGCACAGAGAGGTACATGACCTCCTATGAGGTTGACGAGGCAATGAAGATCACTAACACTAACAGGATTAAGATCCGCGGTGAAAGACAGGATATCCTGATGAAGGATATGGTCTCTGATCCGAAAATAAATATTCAGTATGCTTCAAAGTATTCAGGCTCATCTAACTACTGGAAATTTTCAATAGGGCAGAATGAAGGACTGGTTCGCCTGCGTACTGCAGAGAAAAAAGCCGCATTTGAAGCCGACTTCATGAAGTGGGTCAAATCTGACCCGACCCGCACGGAGAAATACGGCAACGCACTCTCACTGATCGAAAATGCAGTAAAAGGCAGGGCCGAACAATTTAACGTACAGCAATACCTGAGCGAGGTTTTCAGGGGTTCCTGCGAGATGATCAGCTTCGCCGGTCAGCTTGTGCCCCTAGAAGATGCGTTGACAGAAAAAGACAGCAAAAGGGTGACCGAGATAAAAGACAGGATACTGAAAAACATGGACAACTTTTACGGCAATTACAGTTATCCTACAGACCGGAAGGTAACCAAATCACTCCTTAAACTTTACAAAGCAGATATCGATCCGAAGTTCTGGCCTGATTTTTATGCACAGATCGACAAAAAATTCAAAGGCAGTGTCGATGCATATGTCGATGATATGTTTACCAGGTCTTTCTTTACTTCACCTGAAAAGCTGAAAGCATTTCTCGATAAGCCCGTCCTGAAGATATTACAGAAAGATCCGGCCTATATCGCAGCAAAATCAGTGTCTGCAACGAGGTCAAAGCTTCAGAAGGATCTCGAAGGCTATTCTGCCGACCTCTCAAAGGGACAGCGTATCTATATTGCCGGGGTGATGGAATATATGCCTGATAAGACGAAGTACCCTGATGCCAATTTCACAATGAGGATGACCTATGGTAAGGTATTGGATTATTATCCGTACGATGCAGTCCATTACAATTGGTATACAACAATTGACGGCGTCATTCAGAAGTATAAGAAAGGCGATTATGAATTTGACCTGCCGCAGCACTTCATTGACCTGTACGATAAGAAAGAGTACGGACGTTATGCTGCATCTGAAGGTTACATGCCAGTGTGTTTCATCACCGACAATGATATCACAGGAGGCAACTCAGGCAGTCCTGTCATCAACGGCAACGGTGAACTCATCGGTCTTGCTTTCGACGGCAACTGGGAGGCAATGACTGGTGATATTGCATTTGAACCCGAGCTTCAGAGGACCATCTGTGTCGATATACGGTATGTACTCTGGGTCATGGACATCTATGCCGGCGCCGGCCATCTGCTGAAGGAGATGGATATTCGCCAGTAATAACAGCTTTCAAATAAATGAAAGGGTTGCCGGTCCGGCGACCCTTTTCTTTTGATGTTCCCTTCGCTCCGCCCCATGCCCCATGCCCCATGCCCCATGCTCCATGCTCCGTGCTCTGTGCTTTTTCTTATCTTTGCCGAAATTTTGACATATGAACATCAATTTCATAGAGATAGTAGCCTGCTTCATGGTTCTCTTTGCCATTATTGACATCATTGGATCGATACCGATCATCCTTGATCTCAAGGCAAAAACAGGAGACGTGCAGCCTGTCAAGGTGACACTGGCCTCCCTGGGCATCTTCCTTGCTTTCCTGGTCTTCGGCGAGAGACTACTCGGGATATTCGGCGTTGATATCGGAGCGTTTGCCATCGCCGGCTCCATCATCATCTTCCTGATTGGCATGGAGATGGTTCTCGGAGTGGAATTCTTCAAGCAGGATTCCCCCGGCGGTGGCGGCATAGTGCCTATTGCCTTTCCTCTTATTGCCGGCGCCGGATCAATTACCACAATACTTTCCTTAAGGGCAGAATACCAAACGATTAATATCCTTATTGCATTGCTGCTGAACATCGGTGTGGTCTTTTTTGTACTGAAAATGACCACGACCATTGAAAAGTTTCTTGGTCCGACAGTACTGCATATTCTTAAAAAGTTCTTCGGGATCATCCTTCTTGCTATAGCCATAAGACTCTTTATCAATAACACCGGACTGGCACTGACGAATGGTCAATGAGGTAATCATCTACACCGATGGCGCCTGCAGCGGTAATCCTGGTCCGGGAGGATACGGGGTGGTGCTTATGTCAGGAAACCACCGGAAAGAAATTTCGGAAGGATTCCGCCTCACCACAAACAACAGGATGGAACTCCTGGCCATAATAAAAGGCCTTGAGGCGCTGAAGAAAAAGGGTACCCCGGTGAAACTGTATACCGATTCACAGTACGTGGCTAACGCCGTCAATAAAGGCTGGGTTTTTGACTGGGAAAGGAAACATTTTAAGAAAAAAAAGAACCAGGATCTGTGGATACGCTTCCTCGACCTGTACCGACAACATAACGTTTCACTTTACTGGTTAAAAGGACATAATAACAATCCTGAAAATGAGCGCTGTGACGTTCTTGCCGTGAACGCCTCAAAACAGAATGGCCTGTCGGAAGACACGGGGTATATCCCGGAGAATAACGACCTGTCACTTATATAATGAGTTTCTATCGTTCTATTGACTTTTACCAAAAAAAGTGCAAATTTGCAGAAAAGGAGAACTATGAACAATTTCGTACACCATGCGACAGATATATCTCCGGAAATTTTATTATCCCCCGGTGAGAACAGATTTGTAATATCAGGAAACTCCGCTCCTGAGGATGTACGCGAGCTTTATTATCCTGTTCTGGAATGGATGAAGGAATTCTCTTCCGAGCTTAAAAAGAACAATCCCTACACAGATAAGAAGCCTCTCATTTTTAAGCTTGATCTTGAGTATTTCAATTCGTCATCGGCGAAATTCCTGTTTGATATTTTCACTAACCTCAAGGATATAAACAATGACGGAGTACCTGTTGTCATAGAATGGCATTATGACCCTGAGGATACAGACCTCCGGGAAGCAGGTGAGGACCTGGCAATACTCTGCGAGATCGAATTCAAGTATTGCCCCAAAACAAAAAACGATCAATGAGAGGTCCGGCAGAACTGTATGCTCTGCTCAATGACCTTCAGATATCTTTTGAGTACATTGAACATCCTCCCGTACCTACGGTTGAGGAGGCTATGAAATACTGGTCGGGTATAGAATCGGGCCACTGTAAAAACATATTCCTCCGTAATCACAAAGGCGACAGACATTACCTTGTCATATTGTACTACAACTCACAGCTGAAGATCCACGATCTCGAGAAACAGCTTCACCAGGGGAAGCTGACATTTGCATCCGACCGCCGGCTGATGCAGTATCTCGGACTCAACCCGGGCTCCGTCTCGCCGTTTGGTCTTATAAATGACCACACAAACCACGTGCACCTCTTTATTGATAAAACCCTCCTCAGCCATGAGAGGCTCTCATTCCATCCCAATACGAACACTGCATCGCTGATCATACCACGCGACGGGCTGTTTAAATTCCTCGCCCACACCGGCAATACATACGAATTCTTCTAGTTCGCCCTGGCCGCCCTGCAATCTGTCCCCTTCGCTATCCCCACATACCATGGCAGGATTTTACGCTCGGTCCTATTTGGATTAATTCCAAATAACGACATTTAAGCAGCAAAACATATTCCCTGGAGGTCTTTATTCCGGACTAGCCTTTATGCATTTTATCTTACTACCATGAAAAGAATAGCATTGACTGCCTTGGCTGTAATATTATGCACCTTTCTCAGCGCACAGGATTCAATACCGAAGAGAAGCTATAACGCCACATTTACATCCCAGCCTCCGGTTATCGACGGATCAATTGAGGAAGAAGTGTGGCAGGCCGGCGCATGGGACGGTGACTTTATTCAGTTTGAACCACTTAACGGCGGTCCTGCTGCACAAAAGACAGAATTCAAGATCCTCTTCGATGCCGATAATATTTATGTCGCAATCAAAGCATATGACACATCTCCTGACAGCATTACGAGACGTATATCGCGACGTGATAACGCCGATGGAGATTTTGTTGCAGTTGCCTTTGACAGTTACCATGACTTACGCACCGGGTTCGGATTCATTGTCAATGCCGCCGGAGTGAAGAACGATTTTATATGGTCCAACGACGGACAGATGGAAGACGATACGTGGGATCCTATCTGGTTCACCAAAACAGAAATGTATAGCTGGGGATGGGCTGCAGAACTGAAAATCCCCTTAACTCAGTTGCGATTTAGGATTTCTGACGGTGGCATCTGGGGGCTGGAGGTATTTCGTGAGATTTTCCGCAATCAGGAGTTGTCCGTATGGCAGCTTATCGACCGTAATGCTTCAGGCATGATCCATAATTTCGGAGAAATGACCGGACTCACAGGCATCAAACCAAGAAAACAGGCTGATATAACACCTTTTGTTGTTGGCAGTGTTGAAAGCTTTGAAGAAGAAGAGGGGAATCCTTTTGCATCAGGTATTAAGCGGAAATTAAACGGAGGTCTTGATGCCAAGTTCGGTATAACCAACAACATGACACTCGATCTGACGGTAAATCCAGACTTCGGTCAGGTAGAAGCTGACCCTTCAGTAGTCAATCTGACTGCTTTTGAAACATTCTTTGAGGAGAAAAGACCGTTCTTCATCGAAGGTAATAACATCACAAGCTTCAAAGTCGGGATAGGAGACGGAGACATCGGCTATGACAACCTTTTTTATTCAAGGAGGATAGGCCGAAACCCCCAGATCGATGCTTCAACAGAAGATAATGAATATGCTGATTCACCGCGCAATGTGCCTATTATAAGCGCTGCAAAAGTCACAGGCAAGACACCTGACGGCCTCTCAATAGGTATCATTGAAGCAGTGACAGCCGCCGGAATAGCTGAGATTGACTCACTCGGAGAAAGAAGCACACAGACCGTTGAGCCTTTATCCAACTACTTTGTGACAAGAGTGATGAAAGACTTTGGCAGCGGCCAGACCGTCATCGGAGGAGCATATACGAATACACATCGTTTTCTTGATGGGACAGGTGTTAACGGACTGGTAAGAAATGCCAACACTGCAGGCCTTGACTTCACACATTTCTTTGGTAAAGAGAAGAACTGGACGCTATCAACCTCAGCCGCATTCAGTAACCTCACCGGCAGCACGGAGGCTATTGAAAATGTGCAGTACTCTCCTGTACATTATTACCAGAGACCGGATGCAGATTATATGCAGGTTGACACCACACGAACATCCCTGAATGGCCACGGAGGTAATATTCAGGCTGGTAAGATCGGTGGCCACTGGAATTTTATGCTGTTCGGACTCTGGAAATCACCAGGCTTTGACATTAATGACGTTGGCTATCTGCAACGGGCAGACCAGCTTATGAGTGTACTATGGTCTGCTTACAGATTCGATAAGCCTTTCAGCATTTTCAGAATGATCAGACCTAATACCAATATATGGAGCCAATGGGATTTCGGAGGTACCCACCTGAGCACCGGAGGTAATCTGAGTGTTTATGCCGAATTTAAAAACCTGTGGTCCACTAGTTTTGGCGCTAATTTTGAAGGTGAATCAATCTCCAATACGCTCTTACGCGGGGGGCCCTCAATGCTTACTCCTTCAAGTATTAACTACTTTGTGAGCGCGAGCACCAACAGTTCAAAAATGATCTACGGCACACTATGGGTCAACGGCGGAAAAGGCCGGGAAGAATCCTCCAAATCACGGTCAGTAGGCCTTAACCTGACAGCAAAACCCGGCAAGTCTTTCTCAATCACAATTTCTCCCTCATATAATAAAAACACTGATATGCTTCAGTATGTAACTCATAGCTCGATCAATGATGAAGACCGGTATATCCACAGCCGGATAGATCAGCAGATCGTGAAATTATCTCTGCGGCTTAATTACAATATCACTCCTGACCTTACAATACAATACTGGGGGCAGCCTTTCCTGGCAGCTATGAATTACAGTGATTTCAAAAGGATCACCGATCCTAAGGCTTCTAAGTACACCGATCGTTTTCATATATTCACTGATGAGGAGATAAGATTTGCAGAGTCAGAGAGCACCTATTATGTCGATGAGAACCGCGACGGTACAGATGACTATAGCTTCGAAAATCCTGACGGGAACTTTGACCAGTTCCTATCAAACCTGGTTGTCCGCTGGGAGTTCCGACCCGCTTCAACCATATACCTGGTCTGGTCACAGACGCGTGATTATAATGATGAGACAGGGTCGTTTTCATTAGATCAAAACATTGTTAATCTGTATACTACGTATAAACCATATAATGTATTTCTTTTAAAATTCACTTACAGGTTCGGACTTAGATAGATAAGTTTTTTTGCCTAAATTTGGGGTGTTTTATTTTAACCCTGCGTAAACCTGCCTTATGAAGAAATGCATCTTCCTGCTCCTGCTTCTTATCCCGCTTTGGTTAAGTGGCCAGGATTATGAAAAAAGAATTTATACTACTACACGGATAAACACTCCCCCTTCAATTGACGGAGAGCTTGACGATGAAGCCTGGATCCATGGCGAGTGGGGCGGAGATTTCCGGCAGTTTGAGCCTTCTGAGGCAGCTCCCGTAAAGCAAAAAACAGAATTCATGCTCCTTTATGACGATAACAATATCTATGTCGCCATTAAAGCTTATGACACAGCTCCTGACAGCATTATCTCACGTATGACACGCCGTGATGATACTGATGGTGATGAGGTTGTAATTGCATTGGATTCATATTTTGACCAGCGCACTGCATTCGGTTTCGGAGTCAGTGCTGCAGGCGTCAGGGGTGACCTTGTATGGACAGATGACGGACTGAACGAGGATGAAACATTTGACCCGATATGGTATGTAAAAACTGCCGTTTACAGTTGGGGGTGGGCAGCCGAAATGCGTATACCTCTTACCCAGCTGCGATTTTCTGCAAGCGGGAACCAGGTCTGGGGACTTGAAGTAATACGGGAAATTTACAGGTATAATGAGACGGATTTGTGGCAGCCTATTGCAAGGAATTCTTCAGGACTTGTACACAATGCCGGTCTTCTTTCTGGTCTGAAAGATATAAAGCCGCGTACCCAGTTTGACATCACTCCTTACGGTGTAGCCAAGCTTGAAACTTATGAGGGCGAAGATGGTAATCCGTGGATTGACGGGACCGACTTTAAACCAAATGCCGGACTTGACGCCAAGATCGGGGTGACAAACAATATGATATTGAGCCTGACGGTTAACCCTGATTTCGGACAGGTGGAGGCCGACCCTTCAGAAGTAAACCTCACCGCTTTCGAATCATATTTTCAGGAGAAAAGACCGTTTTTTGTCGAGAGCAATAACATAACCAGCTATAACCTCGGGCTTGGCGAGGGCGGCTCCGGAAATGACAATCTCTTTTATTCCAGGAGGATAGGCCGCAGCCCGAGGCTGCCATATTCACCGGGAAATGATGAGTATGCCTATACCCCTTCGTTTACTCCTATCCTCGGCGCGGCAAAACTGACCGGCAAATCAGGAAATGGATGGTCTGTCGGAGCAGTTGAGGCAGTGGCTGCCCGGGTAAGCACAAAAGTCTACAATGAGGCCAGCGGTGAGACAACGCATGTCACTGCCGAACCACTTGCCAATTATGCTGTCGGAAGGATTCAGAAGGACATTAACGACGGTAACACAATCATCGGCGGGATGCTGACTAATACAATCAGGTCACTTGATGGTGATACTGAAGATTATTTCCATAAAAATGCCACGACAGGAGGCATCGATTTTACCCAATACTTCGGTAAAAAGAACTATATCTTCCAGCTGCGGACAGCCTTCAGCAATATCGGGGGCACTGCAAATGCCATCGCACGAACACAGCGCTCCACTATCCATAACTTCATGCGACCTGATGCCGGATATGTCGAATATGATCCCACCCGGACTTCACTCAGCGGTTTAGGTGGTAACCTTATGGCGGGGAAAATAGGCGGCAACTTCAATATTATTTACCTGTCTGCGTGGAAGTCGCCCGGCCTGGAACTGAATGACATCGGGTACATGCGGATAGCAGACCAGTACTTAGGTGTTGCTGCCTTCAGTTACAGCATTTACAAGCCCTTCAGCATATTCAACCAGATGGGCTTCGGGACAAATATTATACATGCTCATGATTTTAGCGGAAGATTGACTAACCTTGGAAATGAGTTCACATGGCAGGCACAATTTAAGAACCTGTGGTCCGCTTATTTTTACGGACAGGTTTACGGCCAGGAGACGGACAACCATTTACTGCGCGGCGGACCTTCGATGAAAATGCCCGGAAATGCAGGCCTGCACGGGGGCTTGGATTCCAACGACCGTAAAAAGTTTGTGGCTGAACTCAATGGAGATTTCCAATGGGGGTTTGAAGATGTATATAAAAGTGCCGGCATAAGCCTCGAACTTAGTTACCGGCCTGTCAGTACCCTGAATTTCAGCATCGAACCTGAGTTTGAAAAGACATTTAACTCCATGCAGTATGTAACCGAGATGTCTGTCACGAGCGGGGTTTATACACCACGATATGTTTTCGGTTCAATAGACCAGAAAATCCTTAGTATATCATTAAGGGTCGATTATAACATTACCCCCGACCTTACGATCCAGTACTGGGGGCAGCCATTTTTCGGATCAGGTGATTATGATGAATTTAAATATATAACAGATGAGTCTGCAGCCGAAGACGCTTATGCTGACCGATTTCATACTTATCATTCCGGCCAGATCCGTTTTGACGAGACTGAGGGAATCTACTATGTGGATGAAAATCTCGATGCCTGGGATGACTACAACTTCGATAATCCCGATTTCACCGTAAGTGAGTTTCTGCACAACCTTGTCGTCAGGTGGGAGTTCCTGCCCGGTTCGACCGCATATCTCGTCTGGTCACAGACACGTGAATATTCTACCGGTGACGGATTGTTTGACTTCGGCACCCAGGCCAATGACCTCTTTACAAACAATAAACCCCACAACGTCTTTCTTGTCAAATTCTCATACAGGTTCGGATTATGATGAGAAAAAGTTGTGCATGGCCATCAGATGACCGGCTGATGATATCATATCATGACAATGAATGGGGCATACCCATACATGACGATATCAGGTGGTTCGAACATATAGTCCTTGATGGCGCCCAGGCAGGGCTGAGCTGGAAAACAATCCTTCACAGGCGTGAAGGGTATCGCAGGGCATTTGATGGATTTGATCCTGCGAAAGTCGCACGCTATGATGAAAGGAAATTCACGGAATTGCTTAATGATGAGGGCATCATCCGTAACCGGCTGAAGATAAAATCTGCAATCAATAATGCAAAAGCATTCGTCCGTATCCAGGAAGAATTTGGCAGCTTTGACAATTATATCTGGAGCTTTAGCGACGGCAAGTCTGTGGTGAACCACTGGAAGAGCCTGAGCGAGACGCCTCCAAGTTCACCTCTCTCTGACATTGTCAGCAAAGACCTGAAAAAGAGAGGATTTACCTTTGTCGGAACAATAATATGCTATGCCTTTATGCAGGCGGCCGGAATAGTCAATGATCACCTGGTCCATTGCTTCCGCCACCCTGATAATATTTGCAAATAATTACCAATACCGGTTACATTCAAAATTTAGGTGCTTATTAAAAATCTTTTTATGGAAAACACAGATTTCAAGGTTTACGGTTACCGGTGGGTAATGCTCAGCGTTTATATGCTTATTATTGCAGTCAATCAATTGCTGTGGATCACTTTTGCCCCGATAACGGGTGATGCTGTCCGGTTCTATGGAGCCTCTGACCTGCAGATCGGTATACTGTCAATGTGCTTTATGATCGTATACCTTGTCATCTCAATTCCCGCATCATGGATCATTGACACTTATGGAATCCGGATAGGTGTTGGTATCGGTGTGGCATTTACGGGGGTATTTGGCTTATTACGCGGCCTGTTCTCAGATAATTATACTCTTGTTCTGTTATCACAGATCGGTATTGCAATAGGGCAGCCGTTCATTCTGAATGCCATCACAAAAGTAGCAGCCCGGTGGTTCCCACTTAAAGAAAGAGCAACAGCTTCGGGGCTCGGTACTCTGGCGATGTATGTTGGCATACTGGCAGCAATGATACTCACACCCTTTCTTGTCAATGGATCGGGAATTAGCGGGATGCTTAACAGATACGGGATCCTTTCGGTAGTTGCAGCAGTGACCTTTTTCATTCTGGCCAAAGAGCGTCCGCTGACACCTCCCTGCCATAGCTATCAGGAAGAACGGGCCCTTGCTACTGACGGCCTGAAGCTCATTTTCCGGAGCAGGGACTTTAACTGGCTGATGTTCATATTCTTTATCGGATTGGGAATATTCAATTCAGTCACAACATGGATTGAGAATATTGTGAGACCGCGTGGCTTTTCAGCCGAACAGGCCGGGATAACGGGAGGACTTATGATTGTGGGCGGCATTTTCGGAGCACTCATAATCCCGATGTTATCTGACCATTATAAAAGAAGGATTCCGTTCGTCAACCTTGCATTGGCCGGCACTACATTAAGTCTTGCAGGCATTACATTCGCCACGGATTACTGGTTACTTCTTGTTTCAGCAACAGCATTCGGGTTTTTCCTGCTCAGTTCGGGTCCCATAGGATTCCAATATGGCGCAGAAATAACCTACCCGGTATCTGAGGGTACATCAAACGGTTTCCTGATGCTGATGGGTCAGATCTCGGGGATAGCATTGATTTTCGGTATGGATAGTTTCAAGTCTCCTGTCACAGGGTCAATGACCAGGCCATTGATCTTAATGATCGGTTTAATGTTCCTGAGCTTTCTGAGCTCATTGTGGCTGAGAGAATCAAAGCTTCTGAGCAAGAGCACCAATCAGGCATAATAAAGCAGCTATAAATATAGTCCACCGAGTACCGGTCACCGTGGCCATCTACCTGCAGGCAGTCGGCCGGCCGGAAGATCCTCTGTGTTTTGATCCTGAGCCCGGATGTCAATAAACGTCGAAAAAATATTTGTAACTGCAGAAATATTTATAATTTGGTGTACCAAAATCATTTTACTCACAATGAAACCCATTCCGCGAAGAAAATTTATTCAGGGCACTGCCCTGGCTGGCGGAGCATTGTTATTCCTTCCCGGGCTGCAAGCATGCAAGTTTCTGGACACCAGTTCAACCGGAAACTACTTTCTTAAAGAATTCGGGATTGATGAAACTCTCTGCCGTAAACTGCTTGCAAAAGCGCTGTCGAGAGGCGGCGATTTTGCTGATCTCTTTTTTGAATTCACCGTATCAAACTACATTGGCCTGGAAGATGGCAAGGTGAACCAGTCATATGGTGACATTTCACTTGGCGTTGGTATCCGTACCGTCAAAGGTGACCAGATCGGCTATGGCTTTACACAGGAACTCACCGAGGAATCGATGATGTCAGCGGCTGCCACAGCCTCAACACTGTGTGACATGAACGCTGCTGAGATAGGATCATCGTTCAGCCGGATGCAAACAGGAAATTATTACCCTGTCGCTGCTGACTTTGATGGCATCGCCGCAAAATCAAAACTGCCGCTACTTCAGGAAATTAACCAGAAGTGCTTTGCCCTCTCTCCGGAAATTGTGAAGGTGAATGCCGGATTCCAGAGCAGCGCAAAACGGATACTCATTGCTTCAAGCGACGGGGTCATGGCAGAAGATGTGATCCCTGGCGGATTCATATATTCCGCCGTGGTTGCCGAGAGGAATGGGAAACGTGAACAAGCATTCTGGAACCTTGGCGGCCGTCGTGATCTTTCATTCTATACTGAGGATGTGATCAGTCAGGTAGCACAGAAATCCGTTAACAATGCCCTGAAATTGTTTGACGCAATCCAGCCGCCGGCAGGAGAAATGCCAGTGGTACTCGGACCCGGTATAACCGGTATTCTGCTTCACGAGGCTATCGGACACGGTATGGAAGCTGATTTCAATCGTAAAAAGATATCAACCTTTAGTACTATGCTGGGCAAAAAAGTGGCCGAGCCTTTTGTGACTATCATCGACGACGGAACTAATATGAATCTTGCAGGTAGTTTAAACGTGGATGATGAAGGTAATCCGGGTAAAAAAACCATTCTGGTTGAAAACGGGATACTCACCAGTTATTTGCATGATAAGATATCTGCAAAATATTACGGAGTAGAACCGACCGGTAACGGCCGCAGGCAGGATTTCCAGAATTATCCTGTACCGCGTATGCGCAATACGTATATGCTTGGTGGCGATGCTACCCCTGAAGATGTTATCAGACAGGCTGACAATGGTATCTATGTTGAAGATGTCAGCAACGGGCAGGTGAAGATTGGCGAGGGTGATTTTGCCTTTTATGTCTCACAGGGAAGAATGATTGAAAATGGCAAACTGACAGCACCCATCAAGGATGTGAATATAATGGGTAACGGTCCGAAAATGCTTGCCAACATTACTATGGCAGCAAACGATCTTGAAATGAGCCATGGAGGAGCCGGACAATGCGGTAAAAACGGGCAGGGTGTTCCGGTGTCATTCGGACTGCCTACCTGCCTGGTTAAATCACTTACCGTAGGTGGCACACAACAGAAAGGAGGCCAGTCATGACATACAATAAAAATAAACAAATGAGCTTCCCGGAGCTGGCTGACTGGGTGATCAGCCGGACTATGAAAGCGGGAGCCGGTGACTGCAGGGTCAATATCTCAAAGAGACAACTCGTAGAGATAAATTACCGTGACCGGAAGCCCGAAGTCATAAAAGAAGCAACTACCCAGGGCCTGTACCTAGAGGTATTCATCAATAACCGGTTTGCAGGGCAGTCAACACCTGACTTCCGTCAGTCGACCCTTGAAGGATTTATCACCGGCCTGATCGAAAGTGCCGGTATAATGGAGGAAGATCCCTTCCGTACTCTTCCCGATCCGAAATATTATGAAGGAAGGTCTACAGCAGATCTTCAGCTGAACGACCCGGATTATTCTCAGTTGACTCCTGAAGAGAGGCATAGTATGACCAAAGCTGTTGAAGAGGCCTGCCTTCAGAAAGGTGGAGATAAAGTTATCTCAGTGGAGGCCGGAGAGTATGATGAGTCGTATGAGGAATACATAAAGTCAAGCAACGGTTTTGAAGGTTCAAATAAAACCACCTATTGCAATGTGGGAGCCTCAATGACGGCACAGGATGAGGGTGACCGCCGTCCGGCAGGATACAATTACATCGGATGCAGATACAGAAGTGACCTGCCGCCGCTGGAAGAAATCGGAACCGTTGCGGCAATAAGAACACTCGATCTCATGGGCGGGAAGAAAATTGCAACCACGAAGCTACCTGTTATCCTTGAGAACCAGGGTGTTGGCCGTGTGCTTGGTGGTCTTTTTGATCCTATGTCCGCAGGCAGCATCCAGCAGAAAAGATCATTCCTGGCAGATAAAAAAGGGAAATCAATAGGAAGCAAGCTTCTGACAGTGATTGACGATCCTTTCATTCCCAGAGGTCTTGGTTCCAGGTATTACGATGGCGATGGATTCCCGGCCAGGAAACGCAATCTCCTTTCAGAAGGTGTTGTGAATGAATTCCTGGTCGACTGGTACTACAGCCGCAAGCTGGGATGGGAACCCACATCCGGGTCTATCGGTAACCTGATAATACCTCCGGGGACGCGCAGCATCGAGGCCATTATAAAAGACCTGCCCCGCTGCATCCTGATAACCGGTTATATCGGAGGAAATTCCAATTCCACTACAGGTGATTTCTCTGTGGGTATAATCGGCAAATTGTTCGAAAAGGGCAGCTTCGTCCAGAATGTGGCTGAAATGAACATTGCAGATAACCACCTTAACTTCTGGAATAAACTGGTTGAAGTGGCAAACGATCCATGGATCTACAGTCAGGCAAGACTTCCGAGCCTGGTGATTGATGACGTGGTGGTTGCAGGTATCTGAGAGGCGCGGTTAAATTATGATTTAGTTACGGGTGAGGTTTATTACTTTCTATTATCCTCACCCGTAAAATTCTCTTTTTCTGTTGGACGCGTTTGCAAGAACATCCAGGAGGATATTTACATCCTTTACTACCTGGAAGTCAAACATTCCCAGCACAGATGAAGTCGGCACCGTTCTCAATATGCCCATCTGATGCCGTCTTCCGGGGTGATAGCCCCGGCTGCAAGCACTTTAAAACCCATCACCGGTATTGTCGTGCTGTTGACAAACTCGACGGTACGATCAGGAAAGAGACAGAAAATGTTGTCGTGAAACCTATTGTGATCGAGGTATTTCTCGCCATCAACTTCAAAGGGAACACGGTTTTCCCTGGGGTGAGCCGACCAGTAATTATCGTGATGCATCGTGTGCATATAATAATCAGGCACTATCCCCTGCTCCTCACAGTAAATAAGAGAATCAATGGTGTGGCCTGCAAGACCGGCGGTAATTCCCTGCGATCTGATCTTTTCAAGCATCGCCCGAATAACCTCCGGTTTCTTATCCCTTACCAGCCAGTCGCACCAGTTACCCTGCACCTGCAGAATGTCAGCGCCAAAATCAATTGCCTTGTTGATCTGGTCAAAATAATCGCCCTTCTCCATATCAGGCGCAACTTGCGAGATCACCTTCAGCTTACTGCCAGTGTTTCTTTTATATTTGGCTATCAGGGCATTGGTCGGAAAACCGATGTTGATGGTGTTTATCCCGGCATCTTCACTGAGAATCAGGGTCTCGTATACCTTCCTTTCAGTGTTATATGCCTTGAAAAGTGAGCTGACATATAAGAGATCTCGTGCGTGAGCCCATCCTCCTATAAGGTTGCCGCCCATAATGAGCCTGCTAATCTCATGGTTTCCTATTTTTCCCTTCGGGAGCGTACCCTTCAGTTCGCCCAGGGCCTGACGGTTTATTTGTATCGTAGCTCCCGACAGGGCATCCATGCCGTATTTCTTATTGGTGCTTACTGCGCCCCATCCCATTAACCCAAGGAAAGGCACTGAAGCCAGGTTCCTGATTGCATCACGGCGTGAGTCAGAGTGTTCCACCTTCGCTTCAGCAAGATCTTTCTTTACGACTCTCCTTGTACGGGCATTTTTTATCAGAGTATCAATGCCATACCCCCTCTCTTTAAGGAAAATCAGAACCATCAGGGCTGCAGCTTCAATAAAGTTCCTGTCAATAATGTAAAGATGGGACTCCGAAGAGCCAAGGAGATTGTCTCCGAAAGGCGGATATGCAAAATAATACAGTGTCAGAAGCAGCACGCCGGCAACAGATGCGATACGTGATATCAATCCGGTGACCAGGGCAAGCCCTATCAGTATCAGTCCGTAAATATTCAGTATATCAACAGCCTGCAACAGGGCATCGGATGAGGACAGCCAGTGATAAAAACCGGAGAATGGTCCTGTTGAATTTGCCAGGTACGAGAATGATGTCCAGTCCTTTATAACAAGTTTGGAGATACCCTCATACAGGAAATGCCATCCAATGGCCATGCGTAAAACTGTAACAACTATTTTCGGATAATCAGGTTTGGATAGTTTGTTCATGAAGTCCCGGAATATGTGTCTTAATACTTGGGTTTTATTCCCTAAAAGTATTCATTTTATTGTTATTTTGTTGCAGCAATAAATATTGACATTTTATGGAAACCAAAGGAATAAAAGTCATAATCACCGGATCGACCGGAATGGTCGGGGAAGGCGTGCTTCTTGTCTGCCTTCAGGATCCCTTCGTCGAAAAAGTACTTGTGATCAACAGGAAGCCGCTGGGAATGACACACCCGAAGCTGACGGAGATAATTCATACCGACTTCCTGGATCTCTCTCCCGTTCAGTCGCAGCTGGCAGGATATGATGCCTGCTTCTTCTGCCTCGGCGTATCTTCAGTAGCGGTGAAAGGTGATGAGTATTACAAGGTAACATATACTCTGACGATGCATTTCGGAGAGACAGTCAGCAGGCTGAACAAGGATATGGTCTTTGTATATGTTGCAGGGGCCGGCACCGACGGAACGGAAAAAGGGAAGGTCAGATGGGCGAGAATTAAGGGAAAAACAGAGAATGACCTGATGAAGCTTCCCTTCAGAAAAGCATACGGGTACCGGCCGGGTATGATCAGGCCCGTAAAGGGGCAAAAGAATGCACTTTCATTCTATAAATATGTAAACTGGATCTTCCCACTGGGTAAAAAGATATCACCGGATTATTTCAGCACCATGGAAGAGCTTGGCCTGTCAATGATCAGGCTTGTCAGTAATGATTATGGCAGGAACATCATATATGGAAGAGATATAGCTATGCTGGCCGCAGAGCAAAAGAAGGCCGAATTTGTCTGATACAGGAAAAATGCAGAACTATCAATCAGCATAAAAAGTATTACGATGCAACCAAATTATCCATCGCTTTATCAGATCAACACAAGAGTGTGGCTCACTGAGCTGTCCCTAAATCTGGGACGGCGGGCTACACTTGATGATATCCCTGACAAGGAACTGGACCGGTTGGCAGAGACAGGTTTTGACTGGATCTGGTTTCTGAGTGTATGGTGCACAGGCGAGCTCGGACGTAAAGTCTCACGAGAAAACCCGGAGCTCCGGCGTGATTACGAAGCGACATTACCGGATCTTCGGGAAGATGATATCGCCGGTTCCGGATTTGCCATCACCGGTTACAGCGTGCATCCTGATCTGGGTGGCGATGCTGCCCTGAAACGGCTCCGCACCAGGATGCATGACAGAGGTCTTAAGCTGATGCTTGATTTTGTCCCGAATCACATGGGACCAGACCACCCCTGGGTTGAAAACCATCCTGATTATTTTGTATCAGGAACGGAGAACGACCTTGAAAAATATCCTCAGAATTACATCCGGGTCAGGCGAATTAATGGTGATATAATTCTGGCTTATGGCCGTGATCCGTTCTTTGCCGGATGGCCCGACACGGTACAGCTCGATTACAGTAACCCTTCGACCGCAGAGGCAATGACAGGAGAGCTTCTTCGTATCTCTGAACAATGCGACGGAGTAAGATGTGATATGGCAATGCTGATCATGCCTGAGGTTTTTGAAAAGACATGGGGACGCAAAGCGCAACCTTTCTGGCCAAACGCAATACAGTCCGTCCGTGAAAAATTCCCGGGTTTTTGCTTTCTGGCTGAAGTCTACTGGGATATGGAGTGGACCATGCAGCAGCAGGGATTTGATTATGCCTGTGACAAGAGGCTTTATGACCGTCTGCGTGAAGGCCATGCAAGAGCTGTGCGTGAGCATTTTTATGCAGCACCTGATTATCAGGATAAGCTTGCCCGGTTCCTTGAGAATCATGACGAACCGCGCGCAGCCGCAATATTTGATCAGAAGAATCATGAAGCTGCGGCCGTGATAACGTTTTTGTCTCCCGGATTAAGATTTTTTCATCAGGGACAGTTTGAAGGAAAATTGAAACGTATCTCACCTCATCTTGTTCGTGCCCCCCGTGAACCGGTTAATGAAGCCCTGCAAAAGTTCTACTCCGGATTGCTCTCAGTATTGAAGAATCCTCTCTTTCGTGAAGGCCGCTGGCATCTGCTCGAGTGTGTACCGGCATGGGAGGGAAATCACACGTGGGATTCTTTTCTGGCATTTGACTGGAAAGGAGCCGGCGGAGAACGGGCGCTGGTTGCTGTTAATTACTCATCTCATGACAGCCAGTGCTTTGTTAACCTTCATTATGCTGACCAGGCAGGTAAGACAGTACGCTTCAGCGACCTGATGAGCTCGGCCCTTTATGACCGTGACGGGGATGAACTTCTTTCGAGACACCTGTTTTTGCACCTGCCTCCCTGGGGCTACCATGTGTTTGAAGTGAGAAGTCTGAAAGTCTGAAGGTCTGAAGTCTAAGGTTTTGTCATTGTAATAAAACAATTAGAAATAAAGTAATAATTAAAATGCCAACAAAAATTTTACCTCTGACCAGGAGCAAGGCCTGGATTGCCCTGCGGGATCATAAAAAAAGCATCGGCAGGCAACATCTGCGCACACTCTTTGCAGAGGACCCGAAACGCGGCGAGCGTATGACAACTGAAGACATCGGCCTCTTCCTTGATTATTCAAAAAACAGGATCACCGGTCAGACCCTGAAGCTGCTCATTCAGCTGGCGAACCAGGCAGGACTGAAGAACCGCATCGAAGCCATGTTCAGCGGTGAAAAGATAAACGTCACCGAAGGACGGGCAGTAATGCATGTCGCCCTGCGTGCTCCCAAAGGATCGAAGATCATGGTCGACGGTAAAAATGTCGTCCCGCAGGTTCAGGAAGTCCTCGGCAGAATGAGCGATTTATCCGACCGTGTACGCAGCGGCCAATGGAAAGGATATACCGGTAAACGCATCCGCAATATCGTAAACATTGGTATCGGGGGCTCTGACCTGGGCCCTGTAATGGCATATGAGGCACTGCGCTTTTACAGTGACAGAAGCATGACATTCCGCTTCGTTTCCAATATTGACGGGATTGATTTTGCAGAAGCAACCCTCGATCTGAATCCTGGGGAAACAATGTTCATCATCTCTTCAAAAACTTTCACGACGATGGAGACGATGACCAACGCCCAAACCGCGAAAGAGTGGCTGTTGAAGGGATTAGGCGGTGATACCCGGGCTGTAGCCAGACACTTTGTCGCTGTCTCTACAAATGCTGAAAAAGTTACTGAGTTTGGTATTGATACAGCCAATATGTTCGGTTTCTGGGACTGGGTCGGGGGACGTTATTCGATGGATTCAGCAATCGGACTTTCTACAATGATCGCTATCGGTCCGGAGAACTTCCGTGCCATGCTCAGGGGATTCCGCGAGATGGATGAACATTTCCGGAATATGCCCTTTGAAAGCAATATGCCGGTATTGATGGGTCTGCTGGCCTTGTGGTACAACAATTTCTTCGGAGCGCAGACCATTGCTGTCCTGCCTTATGAAAATTATCTGAAGCGCTTTCCTGCCTACCTGCAGCAACTTACAATGGAAAGCAACGGTAAGCAGGTTACGGTTGCCGGTAAGAAGGTAAACTATAATACCGGCCCGATCTACTGGGGCGAACCAGGGACCAACGGACAACATTCATTTTATCAGTTGATCCACCAGGGCACGCGCCTGATCCCATGTGATTTTATTGCTTTCGTTAACCCGTTAATTCAGGTTGGGCGTCATCATGACATCCTTCTGTCGAATGTGTTTGCACAGGCTGAAGCGCTGGCTTTCGGCAAAACGGCTGAGCAGGTCAGGGCTGAGGGTACCGCAGAGTGGCTTGTGCCGCACCGCGTCTTTCATGGAAATCGTCCCTCAAACATGATCCTGGCAGACCGGCTTACTCCTGACATACTCGGGAAGTTAGTTGCTCTTTACGAGCATAGCACCTTTACGCAAAGCGTCATCTGGAATATTGATGCATTCGACCAGTGGGGAGTAGAGCTCGGAAAGGTGCTGGCGCAACGTATCATCCCTGAGATCGAAAGTCCGCAATTACCTCGTCCTGACCATGACACATCAACAAATAACCTTATCCGGCGGTACAGGAAGATGAAGAAGGTTTAACTTTGGTACAGGGCTTCGTAAGCCAATCGTGCCGATATAATCTTCTTATAAAATCGAAAATCCTAACATAAACGAGATGAAAAGAATTACATTAACATTGAAACTGGCATTCCTGGTCACTTTCATTGCGTTCTTTACTTTGAACAGTTTTGGCCAGAAAACAAGAGCAGAGATCCCTGACAAATACAAATGGGACCTGACTGACATCTACAAGTCTGATGCCGATTGGCGCGCAGCCAAAGACGCCATCGCAATAAAACTTGACGGGGTGGAAAAATTCAAAGGGACCCTGACCGCCTCGGCAGCAAATCTGCTGAAATGCATGGAATTCAATACCGAAATCGGCAAGGAGGCCTACAAATTATACTCTTATGCTTCCATGAGCTCTGATCTTGATACCCGTGACATGAAATACTCCGGCATGAAGCAGGAGCTGGAGCA
Organism: uncultured Bacteroidales bacterium; assembly: GCA_963828395.1. GTDB lineage: Bacteria > Bacteroidota > Bacteroidia > Bacteroidales > VadinHA17 > SR-FBR-E99. Next base: position 248,149 of record CAWHED010000005.1, on the reverse strand, counting down.
GATGTTTGCTGACTTCGGCGCCAGAGCAGCATTTATTGATCCTGAAATCCTGACCACCGACTGGAACGTGGTTGACGGTTTCATCAAATCAGAACCTAAACTTGAGCCTTACCGGATGGGGCTTGACAACCTTTTCCGGACCAAAAAGCACACATTGAGTGAACCTGAAGAGCGTATAATGGCCCTGTCAGGCATGACAGGCGGAGTAGCATCTTCTGTTTACAATACTTTCTCGAATGCTGAAATGCCAAACCCTGAAGTAGTTCTTTCAGACGGAGAGAAAGTTGTTATAACCAAAGCAGAATACGGCAAATACCGTGCATCAGCCAATCGCGCTGACCGGGAGATTGTCTTTAATGCCTTCTGGAACAACTACACAAAATTCAAGGCCTCGTACGGCGAGATGCTCTACGGAAGTGTGAAGGGAGACTGGTTTAATGCCAAAGCCAGAAATTACGGATCATCTCTTGAGGCAGCGTTGTATCCCAACAATATCCCTGTTGAAGTTTACCATGCTCTTATTGACAATGTGAATAAGAATCTGCCTGCCTTCCACCGATACCTCGCTATCAAAAAGCGCATGATGGGAGTAGACACGCTGAGATACCTCGATCTATATGCGCCGGTGGTAAAAAATGTCGATCTGAAATACAGCTACGAAGAAGCATCGAAGCTTATACTTGATGCTCTGAAACCGATGGGAGAAGATTATGTTGCGATTGTGAAGAAGGCCATCGATGAACGGTGGATTGACGTATACCCTACCCTGGGCAAACAATCCGGAGCTTATTCCGGCGGAATATACGGCGTGCATCCATTCGTTAAACTTAACTACACCGATTTGTATGATGATGTGGGTACTATGGCCCATGAGCTGGGTCATACAATGCACAGCTATCTTTCAAATAAGACACAGCCCTTCCCAATAGCAGATTATCAGACCTTTATTGCTGAAGTCGCCTCCACTTTCAACGAAGTGTTGCTGTTCAACTACATGACTAAAAATGTTACGGACGATGACGTCAGGCTTTCGTTGCTGATGGGCTGGCTTGACGGACTGAAAGGCACGCTGTTCCGTCAGACACAGTTCGCCGAGTTTGAACTGAAGATTCATGAGGCTGCTGAAAAAGGAATGCCCCTGACCGGCGATACCTTTACTGAAACGTACATGGATATCCTTAAAGCTTACTATGGCCACGATCAGGGGGTTTGCTACATCGACGATTACATAGGAATGGAATGGGCATTTATCCCGCATTTCTATATGAATTTCTATGTCTTTCAATACAGTACTTCATTAACGGCATCGATATCACTTGCCGAGAAAGTCATGAGTGGCGACAAGACGGCATTGGATAAATACATCCAACTACTTTCATCAGGAGGTTCTGACTATCCGATTGAACTTCTGAAAAAAGCAGGTGTTGACATGACCACTTCCGACCCGTTTGACAAGACTATCGGATCGATGAACAAGGCCATGGACGAGATCGAAAAGATCCTGGCCAAAAAGGAGAAGAAGTGATTTGCATGGTTTCAGCGCTCTGATCGCAGCGGTGAAACGGTGAAGCAGAGATTTTTATTTATCTTTGCCTCCCCCGGGACGTTAGCTCAGTCGGTTCAGAGCGCTTGCTTCACACGCAAGAGGTCGCTGGTTCGAATCCTGCACGTCCCACACTGATAATGAGGCACTTACAAAAGTTAGCAAAGTAGGTGCCTTATTTTTTATCACAACTTGTGTACAACCCACTCAATAAGCACCCCATGTTGAGGCACTTGCGGAAAAACAAAACATTGCGACAAATGGCAACATGTGGAATCTTAAAACGGTTATGCTCTTCAGCGCTTCATTCAAATAGGATTGTGCGTGTCAAGCCCAATGTCCTTGACATCTTACCTGACGCTGGTTTTAATGAGTATCGAGTGAGTAGTCTTTTTCCCATGACCCTGCTGTGACTAATACCCCGTTATCGGATAGGTTTTTGATGTTCCTGAATCTATGTTTATTATCGATTCTGCTTTCTGCAATGTCTTTTATTACAGGTTTATCCTGACTTTCATCTCCAAAGCCATTTTGTGTGGTTCTATAGATAACCCTGACCTTCAGGTTAAGTGATTTGAAATGGCCAATTATTTTTGATTTTAGTAGATTCAATATAGATTATAATAATAAATTAGAGTCCTTAAAGATTGTGCGGGGGAACTTTTAAATGAAAATGAAGATTAAATGGCTGATTCTGTTACTGTTATTTACTACCCTTCCCTTAATGAAGGGTCAGGAGGCAAAGTATCTTATTAAAAACTATGATCTCCAGAGCAGTCTTAATCTGAACGGTTCAGTATGGTGCATGGTGCAGGACACCATCGGGATTCTATATTTTGGAGTAGAAGGTGCCATAGTTACTTACAACGGGACAGAATGGAGTTTCTTTCCTAACAATAAGGAGGTTATTAGGTCCCTCTTCATCGATTCGGGGGGCAATATCTGGTATGGCACAGTCAATGATTTTGGAAGAGTAAAGCGATCGCCGTCTGAGGGACTAATTTTGGAATCAGTCATGTCTCTTTTCCCTGAAGATATAAGACATTTTGGTGAGCTATGGACTATCAGCGAAGTAAATTCAAAAGTTTTCTTTCAGTCGAAGAATTACATTTTTGTTTACAAGGATGATAACCATACAGCCTGTTACAGAGTTGGGGATTGTTATCACAGGGGTTTCAGTGTTGCCGGCCAATATTTAATTAATGAGACAGACAAGGGCCTTTCATACTTTACCACTGAAGGGTTTAAGCTTCTTAAAGGAGGAGAATTCTTCAGGGGAAAAGTCCTTTCCGGGGCAATTGAGCTGTCTGCTGACTCTTTATTGCTGGGTTCAAGGGAGGAAGGTGTCTTCCTGTATAACATGAATACAGGATTATCGGTTCCCTATTTCAACCAAGAATCTTTTACTTCCAGCTTTCTGAGCCAGAATCGGATTTATCACATGCTTCAACTGCCTGATAAAACCATTGCATTTGCCACCCTCCTTAACGGGACTCTGATTACCACACCTCAGGGTAAATTTCTGAAGACACTTCACTATCAAAGCGGAGTCCAGGATAATACACATTATTTTCTTGGAACCTCAGATGACTCCAATCTCTGGATGTGCACAGGAAACGGTATCTCCTCTTATTATATTTACTCGCCGTTCTCAAACTGGGACTACGGTAAAGGGGTGGAAGGTGTGGTGATGAGCATCCAGAACCATCTGGATGGAATTCTCGTAGGAACACTGACCGGATTGTTCCTGCTCCCTGATCCGAATAATATTGACGAAAAGGTTGAACGGCTGCTAAATTCCGAAGTATGGGACATTTTCCCTCTTAAGATCAATAAAGGTCAGGAAATTAAGGTAATCAGCTCTGGTAACGGTCTGTATGAACTCACAGGAAAAAAGCTGAAACAGGTATATAAGGGAGAATTAATTTTGAAGACGGCCCAGCTTAACGCTGATCCCTCCATTATCCTCTCATTTAGCGCGAATCATCTGCATGTAAGCCGGATGACGGAGGGTGGTATAAAGTATCTTTCCAGTATCTCAGGACTGTTCAGCGAATTCAGATCAATGGCCCAGGAAGGGAACATATCGCTCTGGATCGGAACCCGGTCATTGAGGATGATCCGGATCAGTCAGAAGGAACTCCTGAGAACTATACTCAAAGATCAAAATACGGTCAACTTCGGTGTAGATAATTTCACATTCACAACTCTTACGGATGCTCACAATATTAATGGCAAGACAATCTTTTCCAACAACACTGGATTTTTGGTTTATGATTCAATCCAGAGGTCATTCAACCGGTGCAATAGTTTTGGCCCTGAAGTAGCTGCATATTCCAGGATGGTAACCGCGATGACGCCTGACCCAAAGGGAAATATCTGGATTGGAGGGAATGAACTTCTTCTTAACCGCCAGGACGGAACCTATTCACCTCACCATCTTCCTTTTGAGCCTGTAAGGGATATTTTTTCAGCGTTTGCCTTTTATCACGATGAAAAAGGTCAGACGTGGATCGGAGGAAACAGAGGCCTTTATCTGTATGATAACAGAACCGTACATCCCTCAGGAAATTGCCCACCCATTATCATTGACAGAATAGTCAAGGATGATTCGATCCATTATGTAACTTTAAATAAATGTTCCGAAGCGAATAACGGCATCTTATCTTTTAATAACGGCAAAAATATAACGATTTACTATTCGTTGCCCTGCTACTCGGGAAAATATATTACGGAATACTCATACCTGCTTGAAGGTTATTCAGAAGGATGGAGCAAATGGAGTACGAAGTACTTCCTGAACTTTAATAACCTGCCCGCAGGGGACTATATGTTCAGGATTAAAGGAAAAACACCGGCCTGGGAGAGCGACCAGACCTGCATCGCTTTTACTATAAAAAGGCAATGGTATAATAGCGTTTATGCCAGGATATCTTACCTGGTGATTATTGGAATAATACTCTATTCAATAAACACTATCAGCATAAACAGAAGAGTAAGGCAGGAGCTTCTTATAGAGAATATGATTCAGAAAAGAGTGAATCAAGGCATTATGTCAGGATTAATACCTGGTAACAGGAAAGCGGTTTATCTGGCAAATGATGTTAATGAAGAATCATTCCGCGGGGAAGGACCGGAGTCTTTGAATAATGTGGAAACAGGTGACAGGGGTCAGCTTTTCATGAATAATCTTTTGGATGCGATTGAAGATAATATTGGAGATTGCGAGCTCTCGGTAGAGAAGTTGTGTGCCATAATGAAAATGTCTCAGACAATGCTTTACAGAAAGCTTAAGGCATATACAGGATTATCAATTACCTCTTTTGTGCGGAAGATAAGACTAAAAAAAGGAGCCCAGCTTTTACTTCATTCAGATATGACGATATCTGAAATTGCTTATAAAGTAGGATTCAATGATCCCGGCTACTTTACCAAGTGTTTCCACCAGGAATTCGGAAAGTCTCCAAAGAATTTTCAGAAGAATCCCGATCAGCAGCCATAGTCCTGATTTATTGAAGGTTGTATTTATGCATGGAGAAATTTTCCAAATGGTTGCCGAAAAATTACAACCATTTAATAAATAAAACCTTCAATTAAGAGAATAAGTAGCATTCATTACCCCATGAGCTTCATAACTTTATTCTGAAACTTAAACCTATCCTACTATGCAGAAAATATTACGGAGGCTATTTTTCACATTGCTTTCGGCAATGCTCTTTTCATTATCCCTCTGGGCTCAGGAAAGAGAAATAAAGGGTGTGATTACAGACATGGACAAGAAGCCCATACATGGGGCCAATATTCTTGTTAAAGGAACAATACGGGGTACCTCCTCCAACCAGAACGGAGAATTCGCTCTCGCGGTTAACGGGAATGACAAGACTCTTCAGATATCCTTCATTGGAATGGAAACGGTGGAGGTGGAAATCGGGTCACAAAGTTTCTTCCCGGTAAGTCTGAAAGAAGGGATTGTCCTCGAGGAGGTAATTGTTACAGCCATGGGCATTAAGAGGTCTGAGAAATCCATCGGCTATTCAGCCACGCAAATTACGGGTGGCGATATTTCTCAAACAAATGAATCAAACCTGATAAATGCTTTATCGGGCAAGGTCGCCGGAGTTGATATATCATCATCAAGCGGCGGCGTTGGATCCTCATCAAGAATTATTATCAGGGGAGTCTCGAGTATATCTTCAGACAATCAACCGCTCTTCGTTATTGACGGAATTCCTGTAATAAATAATTTGCGTAGCCGTGGTACAGTTGACTATGGAAATGCCCTGTCAGATATTAATCCGAATGATATTGAGTCTCTCACTGTGCTAAAAGGAGCAAGTGCAGCTGCGCTGTATGGTTCACAGGCTGCCAACGGAGTAATTATTATTACCACAAAAAGCGGAACCAGCGGCGTCGGATTTGAATTCAGCACCGGAATATCTATTGACCGTCCGTTCAGGCTGCCGGATTACCAGAACAAGTATGGGCCGGGCTTTGATCCTGAAGGCTGGGATTATTGGAATTCAGGCCAGGAATCATATTATGCCTATGGCCCGGAACTGGACAAAGGAATCATGGGAGTTGACTGGAACTCTCCTCTTGATGAGAACGGTATACCAGTACCCGCACTCCTCAAATCATATAAGGACAATGTGAAGGATTTCTTTCAGACAGGCATCACTTATAATAATAATCTGGCATTCAGCAAAAGTGTACCGGAAAAGTACAATTTCCGGCTGGCATACAGTAACATGACACAGGAGGGAATGCTTTTTAATACTGACCTTAAAAGAAATAACATTTCAGTAAATTCGTCAGCCAATATCACTCCCAAACTTGTTGTTACGACAAGTGTTCTTTATTCAAACACATTTAGCGGTAACAGAATGTCAGGGGACGCCTATCCCGAGAACCCCGTCAAATCGGCATTCTTCATGCCAAGAAGTACAAACAATGAGGATCTCCGCAACTGGAGACAGCTGCTGGAGTCCGGCGTACCCCTTCCGTATGATTATACCGGTACAAATCCCGGAATCGTAGCACCGGGTTACTGCTCAGCAACAAGCGATTATTACCCGAATCCTTATATTCTCCTTGAACGGCTGAACAATGAATTTGCAATCAACCGGTTCTTCACCGTTGTTGGTGCGAAGTGGAATATTACAAATGAACTGTCAGTAGAAGCAAAGTACAGCAGTGAATATATTGATGAACAAATACAGGTCAAAGCGGATGAGGGAGTAAGACACTGGACCGGGAGCGTTTACAGCTATAAAGGATTTTACAACAGGAACTTTGTCAACAGAAAGTCTACAACGGCAAATGCAATTATATTCTACAAAAAGGAGCTTGGGTTTACAAACCTGAATGCATTCATCGGTACAGAAAGAAGAGATGCTGTGATGGACTGGGAGAGCATGGGCGCTCCTGAACTGGTGATCCCCGGTGTCTTTAATATGGCTAACTCAAAGGGAACCAGGGAGGCTGCAAACGGATACTCACAAAGCCGTATAAATAGTGTTTTTGGTAATCTTGATTTTTCCTTTAAAAAGGGAATTTACGTTACTCTGACTGGCAGAAATGACTGGACAAGCACACTGCCTGCTGAAAACAGGTCCTATTTCTATCCTTCAGCATCATTAAGCTGGGTTGTATCAGAGGCTTTTACTTTACCTAAAGCATTCTCATTTGCCAAGATTCGTCTCAGTGCTTCTCAGGTTGGATCAGGCACCTCTCCTTATCAGCTCCAGAGGTCGTATTATAACCTGAATCGCCTTGACAATATTTACGAGGCTTCGGTGGACAACTCATTAAAAAATCCGAATCTCAAGCCAACGCGTACTCAGCAGTATGAGACCGGACTGGATCTCAGAATGTTTCAGTCACGGCTTAATTTTGACCTTGCTCTATATTCAGGTCGATCCTTTGACCAGATATCATGGATCACAACTCCACCCAGCGCTGGATACACCTACAGAGCCGTCAATGTTGGAGAGATAACCAACCGGGGTATTGAGCTTCTGGTATCAGCTGTGCCTGTTCAGATGGATGCGTTTGAATGGACCGCAGCATTTTCGTTTTCCAGGAATGAGAATGAGGTCAAGTCCCTTGCTGAAGGAGTTGATGCCCTGCCTATCGGTTCGGCATATTCCGGAATACGGACTGAAGCCCGGCCCGGCTCTCCATACGGTAATATTATCGGATTTAAGTTTAAGAGAGATCCTGACGGGAATATCATTCATGTCAACGGTCTCCCGGTGGCAGACAGCGAAGCTTCAGTCCTCGGCAACATGACCCCTGACTGGCTTGGTACTCTGTCAACAGGATTAAGGTACAAAAGCATAAGCCTTTTCGTTCAGTTCAACGGCAAATTCGGAGGAGATATGTTCTCCCTGACAACTCAATGGCTGAGACAGTTCGGACTCGCTGCTGAAACAGAAAACCCATATCGCCAGGGAAGCATTGTAGGTGAGGGTGTTATGGAAGAAGTGCGCAATGGTGAGACGGTTTATGTTCCAAATAATGTTTCAGTGTCATTCTTTGACTACAATTACAGGGTTAATTCATATGGGCTGCATGAACCGGCAATCTTTGATGCATCATATGTAAAACTTAAGGAAGCAAGGGCAACATGGAATGTACCACGCAAATTGCTTGGCAGACTGCCTGTAAAAAATGCCAGTATATCTGTGGTAGGAAGGAATTTATCATTGCTCTTTGCCAACGTTCCTCATGTAGATCCCGAATCTGCCGTTTCAGCTTCGCCTTACTATCAGGGCTTTGAGCTGTTTAATATGCCAACGGCAAGAACATTAAGTTTCGATATTTCAATCAAATTCTAAAGCATGATCAAAATGAGAACTAACTATAGACTTTTATCTTATGCGTTTCTGCTGATTGTGATTCTAATATTCCCTTCCTGTGAGAAGGATTTTGACTCAATCAATGAGGATCCGAATGCAATTACAGATATTCCGTCTGATTACCTGCTTCCCGGGGCTATCTTCTCCATCACATCCAATGAAAATGCTTTTATGGAGGACCTTAATTACGCTTCATCGTGGGTTCAGCAGATTTCATGTGCCTATTGGCCCGGAAACGGAAGCTATTTTTATGAAAAGTCAAGGGGCTATCTTTGGGATAACCTTTACGTGGGTCCGCTCAAGGATCTTAAAACCATGTACGATATTGCAGCCGCCAACGATAATGAGACACAAATGGCTGTTTCTCTGATCATGTCATCATATGCATTTGCTTTACTGACAGATTGCTATGGACCTGTTCCATTTTCTGAGGCATTGAATTCTGAAGGGGGGATCAACAAACCCGGATTTGATACCCAGGAGGAGGTTTACCTGGCTCTGATAGACTCACTGAAATCAGCTTCGGGTATGCTAAAAAACAAGACCAAAATATCCATCCAGGATGGCTATGACATACTTTTTTCAGGTAATGCATCAAAATGGTACAGGTTTTCAAATTCTTTACAGCTCAGGCTGATGATGAGGATTTCATTGAAGTTGGATATGTCAGAGGAGATCAGGACCCTGGTAAATAATCCTGATGCGGAATTCCTGCTGTCAAATGCTGACAATGTCAGTTATACGTATCCCGGAACGGCCCCTAAAAATTATAATCCGTTCTATTCAACCCTGTCAGTCGAAGCAACTGATGGCGGATACCGTCTGTGCAATACCCTGGTGGATTTTATGGTAGCTACGGGCGATCCCCGATTACCTTTGTTCGGAATCCCAAATGCTGACAATGACTTTGTTGGATTGCCTGCCGGGCAGGGCATCAGCTCAAATGACATGGCTATTTATTCAAAAATAAATCCGTTATGGGGAAAGAAAGACAGACCGGCCAGTTTCATTACCTACTCGGAAGTTCTTTTTCTTCTCGCAGAGGCATGCCAGAGAAACATTCTGACTCAGGACGGATCAGTTTATTATAATAATGCTGTAAAGGCACACTTTGAGGAGCTGGGATTATCACCGTCCGATTATCAGTTATTTATTACTGACCCCGGAGTCGTGTATAATAATACACTGGAGGTAATTATGAAGCAGAAATGGGTTTCCCTATTTACAAGGGGAATTGAAGCCTGGACAGAACAAAGAAGGACAGGATACCCTGCACTGATACCCGTAGCCGGAGGTGCAGTGAACGTCATTCCATACAGGTTCCAGTATCCCATTTCAGAAGGACAGTCAAACGCGGATAATCTTTCAGAGGCAATACTACTGCTTTCCAACGGCGACGCCCTCGATTCAAAGATTTGGTGGATAAACAGATAAATTTACTAAGATGAAGAATAGAATAAAAATAACTTTCTTAATCCTTGCCCTGATTATGTTGTCATGTCACAAGGATACTATTGATCTTCTCGATAAAATCAAGCCGGGATTTTCTTCCGATTTTTCAAACTCTTCAGGATCTGTCATCTGCACAAGGGAATACAATCCTACAACAGTACTGTATGATGTCGCAATTGACATGCAGGTTATTATCCAGGCTTATACTGATGTTCAGAAAATTCTGATTGTAAAAAACCTTTATAATTCGGAAAACGAACTTGTCTCATCCGGATCTGCCTTCGAGAGTGACCTTATTGATACACTGGAGTTCTCAATTGCATCAGTAGATGATCTTATGAATGGTTTTGATTTTGAACCTGGCAATATAAATTCAGGTTACTATTTCACTTTTGAATCATTTGCAATCCTGAGTACAAATGATACGTTGAAAACAGCAACAGTTTTTCAGCTGGTTCCGGCTTATATAAACTTCTGTGAACTTCCTGAAATACCTGTCGGAAATTACGAAGCACAAAACCGTATTACCGGATTTAAAAAGAATGTTGAGCTGCGGAAGGGAGTATATATATATGGCTGGATCTGGAATGAAGTCCAGGGTGCATGGGAGCTGGGATGGACATTCCATCCCGAGTATTATCTGCTGACAGATTTTGCTCTCGACTGGGGTTTCTGGAATGATTGGTGGTACGGGACGGTCTTTACCATTGACTGTCCGAAACCAGGTGATACAAGAAATGTCATAAAACTTCCGGGAGACGGATATGACACTACCGAAGAACTGTTAATGACAGACAGGGAAACCGGGGCAAATGCTGCCAAAATATTAAGGGTAATGCCCTATATTTATCAGGATATCACACCTGATGTTGGCTACTATGACCCATCAAACAATACTCTTGTCTTTAAGAATGTGGCTATTGATGATAACTGGTGGCACCTTGATAAACATGTTATCGATGATGTCGTATTTACTTATAAACCTTAAATTTAATTAATAAAGGAGGTTGCGCTCCTGCGCAGTGCAACCTCCTTTTACCAGTAATGAGAAAAAAGATCTTCATTTATATTTTCTTTTCCCTGATCTTCAGTTTATCATGTGAAAAGGAGAAACCGCCTGAAGCAGGCTTTACCTTTACTGCGGATAACGACAAATCTCCCTGCCTTGTCACATTTATAAATGAAAGCAGGTATGGGGAAAGTTACCTGTGGGATTTCGGCGATGGTAAAACTTCAAAGGAAGAAGAACCCGTCCATACCTACTACCGCTCAGGGACATTCAATGTTACCCTCACTGTAAAAAATGCAATTTCTTCTGTCTCCTGTGATAATAAGGTTATTGTTGCCCCTGGAGGAATCGAGATAACAACAGTACCGTTATCCCTTGAGCTTGATCCGTTTTACAGAAAGTACACTGATGCTGACGGCATCCCGGTAATCAGTTCATCGAAGGTCAGGGAGGAAGCTCTTCTCAGGGCGCGCAATATTGTCATGGCAATGATGTCCAAACGCGATGATGTGAGGATTAAAATGCTTGAGTATAAAGCCAGGGTGGGTATAATAGGGGCAACGGAGGTTACTACCGATATGCCCGAATATGCATTTCTTCGCGATGATCCGGATACAAACTGGGATGAAAGGTCCCGGGGCCTCGGAGGGACAATATGGGTGCCTCTGACAACCGGAGCCGAGGAGAACATTTTGTGTTTTGCAATCGACAGGTATAAGGGTGAGGATATCCTGATCCATGAGTTTGCACATGCAATTCATGGAATGGGGATCAGGTTCGTTGAGAGTGATTTTGAAACCAGACTGACGACTATCTATTCAGGCGCTATAAACAGTGGTAAATGGCTGAATACATATGCAGCCACAAACATCTCCGAGTATTGGGCTGAGGGCGTTCAGTGCTGGTACAATGTCAATTCCCAGAGCTCCCCTGCTGATGGTATTCATAACAATGTGAACACCAGAAGCGAGCTGTTACAGTATGATCCGGATCTATATAATCTTATTGATGAGTTTCTGCCTGCAACACTGACTGGCAGTTGTCATGAGAGCAGCTAGCCCGGCTCTCGTAATGTTGTTAATTTTAAAAGTTGAACACGTAATGAAAAACTTTATTCTCATTCTATTCATGCTCATTTCAGTATCCTTCGGTCCTGTTAAAGGCCAGAACAGTAAGCCGTTAATTACTGCTCCCCCACCAGAACTTGGATTTAATTCTTTCTATAAGAAATACATTGATGCAAACGGATTCCCAGTCATAAGCTCAAGGAAAGTGCCTGATGAGGCACTTCTGAAAACACGAGATATAGTTTTAATGATGATTAAATCATTGCCATCAAATGTTGTGGATACGATGAGAAGCAGGGGTGTGAGGATTGCGGTTATGGGGAGATATGAGGGAACCACAGATTTACCGGAACATGGTTTCCTTGTGGCTGATACATCTGTTAATTGGGATGTAAGAGCCAGAGGTCTTGGGGGTACCCCTAATCTTCCTCTTACTTCCTGTGCCGAAGAAAATCTGCTCTGCTATCAGATAGATAAGTACCACGCAGAAGATATTCTGATTCATGAGTTTGCACATACTATTCACCTCGTCGGATTAGCCCTGAACTACCCGGATTTTAATGCAGAACTCCTGAAAATGTTGGAGAATGCAAAAGGGAATGGGAAATGGGAGAACACTTATGCTGCAACCAACTCTGAGGAATACTGGGCAGAGGGAGTCCAGTCATGGTTCAATGTTAATGCTCAGGTACCTGTCCCTGACGGGAAGCATAACCAGATAAATACCAGAAAGGAACTGAGAAAATACGATCCGGATCTTTATGATTTAATTTCTCGATACTTCTCAGATTCATACGAAATTTGCCTGTGTCACAAAAACTGACGGTATTTTAACTTTGATATGGTATTCACCGTTAACTGAATGAGACATAACGGATTATCATCCTCGTTTGGATTACCCCACCTTTGAATGATTGCTTTCATTTCAAGCAGCACTACTGCTACAATTTCCCATTTCTTCTGCTTCGGGTAATGGTCTTCTGCCGGGAGGTTATGGTTCCAATTCCTGTAGTTTTATCAACCTTGATCTTGCATCAATAAACTCCGGTAAATCATTATCCGCATCCTTCCAGATATTTAAAAAGTCCCGGTAATAAATTATGGCTTGTTCGTAGTTACCTTTTTTTTCATAAATCTTACCCAGGTTATAATGCGCTTTAATCCAGTATTCCTGGGCCTCCCAGCCAAGTGAACTCCTTATATCGATCATTTCTTTGTATTTGGAGACAGCCATATCCAAATCGCCGGTTTTGTAATAATAATTTGCCAATGATTCCAATGTATAACTGTCGCGGCGCAATTTGACTCCAGTTTCAATAGGATCAAGAGCCTCAGCAGTATTACCTCTGGCCAGTTGAATTTCGCCTTTGAGAATATTGAAGGCAGCCGTATCACTATTATTTCCTTTATTTATCCTTGCAGATATTTCATTTAATATTTTTTCAGCTTTTTGTATTTTTTCATCTCTGACTAGCAACTTCCCATACAGGAAATACCACCATGGCTCCATGCCTTCGGTTTTGAGCAATTCATTCGCTTTATTAAGCTCTTCATAAAACTCAGGCATCATTCCTTTAGTTTTATATGCTGTTGCAAGAAACAAATGATTTCTTATTTCACTAACTCCATATCCCAGGGTCTTACAAATAGAAACCGACTCATGAAGCAGGTCTATTGCCTCTGAGAACTTGCCAGTATACATCAGCAATAATGCCAGTGACCTGTATCCCTGAGCTTTAGGGCTGGCCTGGCCTGTTGTCATTTTTTCAAATACTTCCCTGGCTTTCTGGAATTGACCCATTTGAACATAATTAAATCCAAATTCATGGTTTAAATTTGAAATAGTGAGTAAATTGGGATTAATAGCAAAAGCTTTCAGATAAAATTCATCTGCCTCCTGATACTTTTCCAGCATGCCATAGCAGGTTGCAATATTTATATACGCATTTGGATCCTTATCCTGATAGATTGCCAGCGATTTATTGAAGGCAGAAATGGCCTCATCACAACGTTTCAACATCATATAACAATACCCTAAAGAGAACCATGCCTGTGAAGAACTTGGATAGTTTCTCAGGTAAATATTGTAATTCAGAACTGCTTCTTCGTAATTACCCCTGAATTTTTCAATCTCCGCCCGTATTGATAGCTTTTCTTTTTCAGTAAGCCTGTCTAACAGATCCAGTGCTTTTGTAAAATGTTCTTCTCCCTTCATCCGGTTGTTATACCAGTAATACATTGATCCAAGAGCTTCATGGGCATAAGCAAATTCCGGATCCAGTTCTATAGCTTTCAGATAGAATGCCTTTGCCTCATCAAATTTCCCCTCATTGATCCAGGCTTCATTGCCTTTAACGAGGCATTTCAGGGCCTCAAGAGAGGATGTCGTGGCTTCAGGCAATGGAACAATCTTATAATTTATTTCTTTTAAGGATTCTCCTAAGTCTCTCCTTAATTTTCTTGCCAGGTTATCCAGGCTGACCAGGATCTCATTTTCCCCTTTTGCCTGGAATGTTTCTGTTCTGAGTATCTTTTTTGTACTTGTCTCAACCACTTTCGCAGTTAATAAATAAACATTGCCGATAAGGCTTATATTGCAAACAACTATTATCGTAATCCCTTCCCTTTGAGCAATTTCAATTCCAATATCTTCATTTAAAATTTCAGCTTTCCCCTTGCCCATCCTTTTTAACGTCTCATTAATGCGGGCGCGGGGGAAAACATTTACAAAAGAAGACTGCTGAATACTCACCTCCAGTGCTACGTTAAGAGACTGATCAAGAACGTCATTACCCGTCAGATTTTCAAAGTCTGTAATTAATATCCAATCCTCTTCGGAAAATGGTATCGGTTTAAAGGCATTCGTAGAAATGAGAATGGAAATGATAATAATAAATATTGAAACTGCCGGAATGATTCTTTTAGCATTTTTCTGCTTTTTTCGCCTTCCTTTGTCAATGGCTATCTTATTAAAGACTCCCTTATTGTCAACAGACGAGGTAATGCCTGATTTCAGCCCCTTTGATACCTTCTCCCCTGCCAGTTGATGCTCTTCCTTCTCTTCATCCGAAGCATCTTCCATTGCCATTATGCCCGTAATAATCTCCTTAATTGCATTTGCTGTCTTGTTTAATTGAATTCTGTATTTGGTTTTATTAAAATTTTTATTTTCATCATCTCCGACACTAAGAGGCTTATTTACACCCGGTTCTTTATAAATGAACTCGACACCACGCAGAACTCCACCCAGAACTGTTTCACATTCTTTAATATCTTCTGAATCAAGATCATGAATACGAACAGGCAGCACCCTGCTGGCAATATTACCGTTAAGCAGTTTTACCTTCAAGCCAAACTGATCCTGTGATGCCTGCTCAACAAATGCTTTAAATTCATGCTCCCATGCGAAGGACTTTGGATCACAATAAGTTCGGGAGATGATTGGAATAAAGACAAGGCATTTAAGCTTCTCTTTGAGGGAAGCATTCACATCATGAGTCTCCAGTAGGCCATCATGTGGATTGATGTCAAAATAGACGCTGATCTCCTCTTTGAAAGTTGACTCAAGTTCCCCTTTCAGGTTGTCCACAAATTCAGTCACCCAACCATCATGCCTGTTGTCTTTCTGGCGGTAGCTGATGAAGATATCGTATTCGTAACCGTGGATGAGGCTTGGCATATGAGAAATGGTTGTTTATATATCAAAGTTACGTTTTGTTACAGCCAAAGTCAACTATATTACTCTGAGTAATATTGATACGTTTGATATTATGTCGTGCCACGATTTAAAAAGGCAGCCTGAATGATTCAGTAATATAATACATCCGCCCAAATGCAACAGAAACAGGATATCAGGCCTGCGGATGGAAACCGCAAAGGCCTGTTTTCACACCCTGGTTATGATACAGGTTTTGCCCAATTTGGTACAATAACATTTAGTTTTTGGCGTTTCCAGAAAGAATGAAATTTTTGACGAAAGAAAAGGCAGCCCCATGTTTGTCAAATGTTCGTCAAATATTCATTCGTCAATGTCTGCTACGTCTGCTGCCCGGTCGGGCAAGGCAGTGAAGGGGCTGCCCGTTCTGCAAAAGTAAATCTTTCATTTAAGCAATACTAACAAGTTATTCACAATTCAGGGTATTTTAGCTAAAAGTTATCAATAGGAGACGCCCTTTGATTTAGTGAGACTTTCTCTCAGGCAGTTTTGCCACCAGTGCTTTTTATTCTGCCGGATTTCGATTATTAAAAAATACTTATCTTAGTTGATAGAAAGGGAATGACCACCTTAAGTTTAAACTATTAACAACGAAGAAAATGAGCATGCGTGAAAAGCATTATGAAAGAGCTCCGGCATCGGGTGCAGTTTATGGCCTGGGCCTCATCGGAGCTGCAATTTATTTTATCGGAGGCGCCACAGGTTTCTGGATGGGTGTCCTGGGTTTCTTAAAAGCCGTTGTCTGGCCTGTTTTTCTTGTCCTGGCAGCATTCAAGGAACTGGCAGCCTAGGGTAATTCCGGTGCCGTTGCCTGCAACATCTCTAAGTTACCGATAAAGGTGATCTGCATGGGGAGGTCTTCCACCTCCCCTTTTTATTATCTTAGGGGTAAAATAAACCATCTTCGCTGAAATTAATGAAAATCCTGATCAAGAACGGGACTGTCATAACCAGCTCGAAGAGCTCTGCTCAAGATGTGCTGCTCGAGGGAGGTAAGATTACCCGGACAGGTGCCGGCCTCCCTGAGGGTGATGCAGACAGGATTATTAACGCTGCAGGTAAGTTCATTCTCCCGGGTGGGGTTGATCCGCATGTTCACATGCATCTGCCCGTTGCCGGAGGCTATTCATCGGATGACTTTTTCACCGGAAGCCGGGCAGCGCTTTACGGCGGCACCACTACGATGATTGATTTTGTAACTCCGGTAAGAGGAGAATCCCTTACTTCTGCCCTGGAGAAGAGGAAAAAGGAAGCAGAAGTATCTTTAGCTGATTATGCGTTCCATGTCAGTCCTGTCGAATGGCGAAAGACCACCGGCGATGAGATCAGGAAATGTATTAAATTGGGGGTGACCTCATTCAAGGTTTATATGGCCTATAAAGATACCGTAGGCCTGGCGGATGATGATCTGCTGAAGGTTATGAGGTGTGTTGCCGAAGCCGGCGGGATAGTCACTGCTCACTGTGAGCTGGGTGATGAAATTGAAAAGCTCCGCAATACATTCTTCAGCCGGAACAATACTTCTCCTTATTACCATGCATTGTCAAGGCCTGCCGCCCTTGAAGCAGCTGCAGTTGAAAAGGCCGTTGAAATGGCAGGCAGAGTGCACTGTCCGCTTTATATCGTCCATGTATCATCAGGGGAATCACTCAGATACATCAGGGAGGCTCAATTGAACAACCAGAGAGTCTATGCAGAGACATGCCCGCAATACCTGCTCCTGGATGATTTAAAATACCTTGGAGAGTTTCAGCAGACAGCTCCATATGTCATGAGCCCTCCCCTGAGAATAAAGGAGGACTCTGATGCTCTGTGGGATGCCCTCGCTGACGGTACCGTGAGCGCCGTTGGCACGGACCATTGCCCCTTCACGATGGACCAGAAAAGAGCAGGTATTGACGACTTCCGGAAGATACCCGGTGGTGCCGGCGGAGTTGAGCAGAGGCTTGAATTACTGTATACATACGGTTTTTTAACCAATCGGTTAACTTTTAACCAGCTAGTTAATTTAAGTTCAACTCAACCTGCAAAAATATTCGGACTCTACCCTCATAAGGGTGAGATTGCCGAAAATTCAGATGCCGACCTTGTTGTATGGAATCCTGACCATGAAAAGATCATCTCGGCCGGAACGTACCATCATAATTGTGATATAAACATCTACGATGGTTTTCGTGTTAAGGGGAAGGCAGAATACGTTATTGCAGGCGGTAATGTAATTATTGAAAACGGGCTATTGTCAAACCGTAAACCTACCGGTAAATATTTATTCCGGACAACCGGTTAGCCGACACGCTTACGGTTCCGCCGTAAGACGTCGTGTAAAACCTCGCCGGGGTCTGCAAACCTGTTCGTGAGCATCATGGCCGCAATGATATACGGTTTGAATCCTGCTTCCTTGTATGTATCTATCCTGGACCGCTCAAAGGCCCCTGTGCTGACCTCTCCCCTTTCGCATGACACACCGCTTATATCGGCCGGCAGGCAGTGCATATACAACGCATCACCGTTCCTGGTGAGCTTTAACTTTGCTTCATCAAACTCCCAGCCGGTGAACCTGGCATTATTGGCAAGACAAACTTTTTCCAGCTCTTTCAGTCCTGTCTTGTCTGACTTCTTCAACAGCTCCGTTCTCTGCTGCATTATATGGTACGGAGCCCAGCTCTTCGGATAGACAATATCTGCATCTCGCATTGCCTCATCCATTGAATGACTGATTTTGAACGCGCTTCCGCAGCTGAGAGCATTTTTTTCTGCTACATCCACTATCTCCGGGATCAGGTTATATCCCTCAGGATAAGCCAGTTCGATATTCATTCCGAAGCGTGACATGAGGGCAATTATTCCCTGCGGGACTGACAGCGGTTTGCCGTAACTGGGCGAATAGGCCCAGCTCATCACCAGCTTCTTCCCCTTAAGGTTCTCAAGTGAACCATATACTGAGCGCAGATGCATCAGGTCAGCCATTGCCTGGGTCGGATGGTCCATGTCGCACTGAAGATTGACGATCCCCGGCCGTACCGGCAGCACTCCCTTTTCAAATCCTTCGTCGAGTGCCATCCCGACCTCACGCATGTACTTATTACCCTCTCCCAGAAAGATGTCATCACGAATGCCAATAAAATCAGACATAAAGGA
This sequence comes from uncultured Bacteroidales bacterium, assembly GCA_963828395.1. Lineage (GTDB taxonomy): Bacteria > Bacteroidota > Bacteroidia > Bacteroidales > VadinHA17 > SR-FBR-E99. Next base: position 229,365 of record CAWHED010000005.1, on the reverse strand, counting down.
GATCATGTTTGCTGTCTCCCTGACTGTCTCACCATGAGCTATCTGCGACTTCTCCTCATCAAGATCCTGTACTGCCAGTCCCAGCAGGTTACTCGCCGAAGCAAAAGAAAAACGCGTGCGTGTGGAGTTGTCACGGAAATTCGATATTGCCAGGCCTGAGTCAAACACCCTCGGAGAAATGTTTTCAGAACGCATCTCCCTCAAGATTTCTGCCACATCAAGCACAATACGCAGGTCAGATTCACTTTTCTGCCACGTAAGCAGAAAATCCTTGCCCGCCAATCCGGATTTTACTCCACTCAGCTTCTCAATTTTATCTTCCAGACTCATATTTCAATATTTCTTCTGACACCGATGCATCCTTTGACCTCTGAAACTTTACCGGGTGAGAAAGCGAGGTTAGCCCTTGGTTAATTGATCATTTTTTTCTGTTTGCCCGGACTACTTCGCTGCTTCGTAGGCGTATGCCGCATAAAACGCAGAAGCAGTAACAAGATCGCTTACCGGTACTTTTTCGTCTGGTGAATGTGCCAGCACCTCATTTCCGGGTCCGAAGCCGATCGTTGGAATGCCGTATGTTCCGCAGGTCATTATTCCGTTCGTCGAGAAGGTCCATTTGCCTATCGCCGGATCTTTGCCGAACAGGTCCCTGAACGCTGTGACACCGTCCTGAACAGCCTTATGCTCTTCGGGAACGGTCCATGTCGGATAATATTTTTCCATGCCGTACTCAAGGCCGGTATAAGCTTTCTCCAGGAAATTGAGGAGATCAACCTTTGCATTGATTCCCTTCAGTATTTCTTCCACCTCTCTGACGGCTGATTGTTTGGTCTCACCGGCAGTCAGCCTCCTGTCAAGATGTATACGGGCGTAGTCTGACACTGCGCACAGCGACGGGCTTTTTGATATTATCTCGGAGATCGTGATGCTGCCCTTACCCAGGAACTCATCATAAGCCAGCCTTTCATTCAGCTTCTCCACTTCAAGGGCTGCCCGGGAAGCCATGTAGATGGCATTCACACCACGCTCCGGAGCTGAGCCGTGCGATGATCTGCCGTAAAAATGGACATGCATCTCCATCCTGCCCCGGTGACCGCGGTAAAGATTCAGGTCAGTGGGCTCGGTGAGTATCACAGTATCGGGTCTGATTTTATCCTCTTCAACAATATACTTCCAGCACAGTCCGTCACAGTCTTCTTCTATCACACTGCCAACAAAATAGATTGTGAGTTTCTTATCAAATCCCAGCTCCTTTAAGATCCTTCCCGAGGTGACAAATGCTGCCGCACCGCCTTTCTGATCGACTGACCCGCGGCCATGCACAAACCCGTCTTTTATCACACCGTCGAGCGGCTCAAAACTCCAGTTCTGCAGTTCTCCGAGATCAACCGTATCCATATGACCATCGATGGCCAGTACCTTCTTTCCCCGCCCTATACGTCCGATTACATTGCCAAGACCGTCGATGAAAACTTCATCAAAGCCGGCCTCTTCCATCTGTCGCTTCAGCTCAAGCTGCACATACTTCTCCCTGGTGGACAATGACTTGATCCTGACCAGCTTCGACAGGTTCCCTGCCGTGTAGTCCCTGTATTTCTCAGAGAGCTCATTTATCCTCTTACCGATATTATCCATGGCATTCTTTTAAATTGAAAGGAAATCAAAGTTATATTAAATACCGTTTAAATTATCTTTGTTAGATGATAACATTCATACTTAACGATGAGAAGGTCAGCACAGGTAATGCTGCCGGATCGTCTCTCCTCGATTTTATCAGGTATGAAATGGGCCTGCCCGGGACAAAGATCGGCTGCCGGGAAGGTGACTGCGGGGCATGCACCGTACTGGTGGGCAGTATGGAAGACGGAACCCTGAAATATAAAAGCATCGTCTCGTGCCTGACTCCCCTTGGTAATGCCCACGGCAAACATATTGTCACCGTGGAAGGGCTCAATACCGGGCACCTGTCACCGGTTCAAAAAGCCCTGGTGGATAATTCAGCCACCCAGTGCGGGTTCTGTACACCCGGTATTGTCATGTCACTTACAGCATTCAGCCTTGCTGACACAAACGCTACGCCTGATACTGCGATTGCATCAGTAAGCGGCAATATATGCCGCTGTACGGGCTATAAATCAATAGAGAAGGCAGCAGAAGCTATCGCTGTTATCCTCCAAAATAAAAATATCAGCGATCCCGTAAGCTGGCTCGTGGAGCAGAAGCATCTTCCTGACTACTTTCTGACTATCGCACAAAGACTGACTGAAATCCTCAACTCTGACCCTCCCCCCGCAGACAAGGGCGTCAGGATCGCCGGCGGAACCGACATCATGATACAGAAGGCAGAAGAGCTGGGCGATTCTGACATCATCTCCTTTCAGGATAGAAAAGATCTGCGAGGCATTAATATCATCAACGGCAGATGCCACATCGGAGCAGCCGTGACAATGAGTGATGTGGAACATTCTGCAGTCTTGAGAAGTTTACTTCCGGAGTTGCCTTCTTACATGAAGCTCATCGCTTCTGAACCTGTCAGGAACATGGCCACTGTTGCCGGGAATATTGTAAACGCATCACCAATCGGAGATATGTCCGTCATTCTGCTTGCGCTCAATGCCGTTGTGATCATTGCAGGAGCCGGGGAGGTCAGGACTGTTCCACTGGAGAATTTCTTCCTGGGTTACAAAAAACCTGACCTTGCCCAGGCTGAATTTATCAGCAACTTAGCATTTGACTATCAGCCGGAGCCGGTCCTTTTCAACTTCGAGAAGGTAAGCAAAAGAACACACCTGGATATTGCTGGCGTAAACAGCGCTATCCGGATAACGATGAAGGGTCAGAATATAGATGAATGCTTTCTTTCTGCCGGAGGTGTCAGTCCTGTTCCGTTATTTCTCAGAAAGACTAGTGAGTTTTTCTCCGGCAGGCCTGTTACGCAAGAGATCATCATGCAGGCGAACAGGGTGATGCAGGAAGAGATCTCCCCTATCAGTGATGTCCGGGGCAGTGCAGAATACAAGAGACTGCTGCTGCGTCAGCTTCTTCTTGCTCATTTTCTCAGGCTGTTCCCTGAAAGGTTGAATATCAGTATTGACAAGCTATGAACAACCTCGATGCCACCGGTCACGTAACGGGAAAATCAGTTTATCTTGACGATGTACCGGTTCTGAAGAACTGCCTGCATGGAGTTGTCTTTTGCTCGCCCTCCGCTCACGGGATAATAACCTGTCTTGACGTCTCCGGGGCATTGTCGCTGCCCGGTGTTCAGAAAGTCTTTACCTGGAAAGACATCCCTGGCAGGAATGATATCGGCGGAATTATTCCCGATGAAATGCTTTTTGCACAGGATGAAGTACATTTCATGGGGCAGCCTGTTGCGCTTGTAATTGCCAATGATGAGCGCACTGCCAGGAAAGCCGTGAAGCTTATCAAAATAGAATTCAGTGAGCTGGAAGTGATCACTGATCCACGCCTGGCAAAGGAGAAAGGACTTCTCCTCATTCCTTCCCGCACTTTCAGAATGGGTGACATATCCGGAGCCTGGTCCGGTTGCGATCAAATCTTTGAGGGCAGGATTGAGAGTGGCGCACAGGAACATCTTTACATTGAGACACAGGGTGCCTATGCCCACCCCTCCGGTAACGGAGGCCTAAAGATCCACTCCTCCACGCAGGGGCCGACACTTGTTCAGAAGGTGGCTGCAAGGGTTCTGGCCTTACCAATGAATCATATCGAGGTGGATGTGACACGGCTGGGCGGTGCCTTCGGGGGCAAGGAAGACCAGGCTACTGGCGTGGCTGTCATGGCAGCATTGGCTGCGTACCTGATTGATCGCCCTGTCAGGATCACACTGCACCGCGGAGATGACATGCGTATGACTGGGAAACGGCACCCATACAGCTCCGATATTAAGATAGGCCTTACAAAAGACCTGAGGATAAAGGCCTTTCAGGCTGTTCTTTACCAGAACGGGGGCGCTGCCGCCGATCTCTCCCCGGCGATAATGGAACGGACATTGTTCCATTCGACAAATGCCTACTTTATCCCGAACACGGAAGTGACGGTCCACAGTTGCAAAACGAACCTGCCTCCCAACACTGCATTCAGGGGCTTTGGCGCACCGCAGGGCATGTTCGTTATCGAAGCTGCAATAGCGATGGCTGCACATGAAATGGAGGTACCTGCCCGTTTGATTCAACAGGCAAACTTTCTGAAGGAAAACGACGAGTTCCAGTTTGGCCAGAAAGCCAGAGACGTGAATATAGGCAAATGCTATGCTGCCCTTGAAAGGAGTTTTGATATCGAAAGGACCGAAAAGGAGATCTCTGATTTTAATGGCAAAAAGACAATATACCGGAAAGGCATGGCCGTCATGCCGGTCTGCTTTGGCGTCTCCTTCACCAATACATCCATGAACCAGGCCCGTGCCCTTGTTCACATCTACCAGGACGGCAGCATAGGGATAAGCACGGGAGCTGTGGAGATGGGGCAGGGCGTTAACACGAAACTGGCACAGGTCGCGGCAAGAGTGTTCTCTGTAAGTACTGACAGAATAAAGATTGAAACTACCAATACATCAAGGGTTGCCAACACTTCACCCACAGCCGCCAGCTCAGGGGCCGATCTGAATGGCAATGCCCTCCTGATCGCCTGTAACGAGCTTCTAGGGCGACTGAAGGCTGTGGGTGCCGCTGCCGTTAACTGCAGCGCCGGAGAAGTTGAAATACGTGATGAAAAGGTTTTTAAAAATGATTCGCCGACTGAGATCACCTGGGAAAAACTCATTACTACAGCTTTTCTGGGCAGGGTATCGCTGTCCGGGCAAGGCCATTATGCCACTCCGAAGATCTGGTTTGACAAATCGAAGGAAAAGGGCCAGCCCTTTTCTTACCATGTATACGGAACAGCAGTCATAATAGTCAGACTTGACTGCCTCCGTGGCACATATAAGATCGAAAAGGTACAGATAGTGCATGACTTCGGCAACAGTCTCAATCCTTCAATAGACATTGGTCAGATGGAAGGCGGGGTTATGCAGGGTATCGGCTGGATGACAATGGAAGAGGTCATGTTTAATAAAGAAGGCAGAATGCTGACCGACAGCCTTTCCACTTATAAGGTGCCGGACATCTATTCAGCGCCCGGGGAATTGATATGCCAGGCCCTGGAGACAGAAGGACCTGAGCCGGCCATCTTTAAATCAAAGGCCATAGGAGAGCCGCCGTTCATGTATGGCATAGGAGCTTTTTTCGCGCTGCAGAACGCTGTAAAGGCATTCAACCCTCAATGGAAGCCCGACTTTGATGCCCCCCTTACACCTGAAAAAATCCTGATGAGACTTTATGTCCGCTAAGTTCTGTCCTGTCCCCGTAAGCCAACTCCTGAGACTCATTTTTCACGAGCTTGACAGCGAAGCCGGTGTTTTCGGAATTCCGCAGGAACTGTTTTTCATTCCGCGTGACAATGAAGCCTTAAGAACAGAGATTTTTGGCCATAAGCTGCAGTCACCCCTGGGTGTTGCAGCAGGGCCGCACACCCAGCTGGCACAGAATATCGTTGCAGCATGGCTGATGGGCTCGCGTTATATTGAATTGAAGACAGTACAGACACTAGATGAGATTGAGATCCCAAAACCATGCATTGACATGCAGGACGAGGGCTATAACTGCGAATGGTCACAGGAGCTCCCTATAAAAGAGAGCTTCAATGAATACCTGAATGCCTGGATAATTATACATATCCTGAACCACAGGTTCGGTTGGGAAAATGATCCCGGGACAGTGTTCAACATGAGCGCAGGATACAACCTCCGTGGGATAATGAACGATAACGTTCAGTGGTTCCTTGATAAGATGAGTAACTGCAATGATGAACTCTCCGGTAAGATTAAAGAAATCATTGATATATATCCCGATGTTACCGGCATCAAAATCCCCTCAACAATCTCTGACAATATCACACTCTCGACAATGCACGGGTGTCCGGCATATGAGATAGAGGATATTGCCCGCTATCTTCTCGAAAAAAGGAAATTGCATACCCTCGTAAAGCTGAATCCGACGCTGCTTGGCCCTCAACTTTTGAGGGGTATTCTGAATGACAAACTCGGATTTAAGACAATCGTGCCTGATGAAGCGTTCGAACACGACCTTAAATATCCCGATGCGGTAAGGATCATTAAGTCTCTTCAGAAAACAGCCGCGGAAAACGAGCTTCAGTTTGGCCTGAAACTGACAAACACACTTGAATCACTGAACAATAAGAGCGTCTTTGGCAGTGATGTAACCATGATGTATATGAGCGGCCGGGCCCTGCATCCGGTCTCTGTAAACCTTGCCAAAAAGCTGCAGGAAGAGTTCAGCGGTGACCTGCTGCTCTCGTTTTCTGCGGGTGCAGATGCATTCAATATTTCGGGACTTATCTCCTGCGGGATCAGGACGGTAACGGTCTGCTCCGACCTTCTTAAACCCGGCGGTTATATGAGACTGAACCAGTATTTTGAAGAGCTGAATAAATCTCTTCAAAGCAAAGGTGCAGACGACATTGACGACTATATTATCAGGTTATCCGGCCAAAAAAACCTGACAGAAGCAGCACTGTCTAATCTGTCACGTTACAGCGATGTAGTGCTCTCCAATAAGGAGTACAGAAGGGAATACATAAAACCCCCTGACATAAAAACTGATCGTACACTTGAGTACTTTGACTGCATTTCCGCACCGTGTCGCGATATATGCGCCACAAACCAGGATATTCCCGATTATCTGCGGTTCACCGCGGCCGGGCAGTTTGACAAAGCTTATGAGGTCATACTGAGAACCAATCCGTTTCCTTCAGTGACAGGAATGGTTTGCGATCACCTGTGCCAGGGCAAATGCACGAGGATCAACTATGATGATCCCTTGCAGATAAGGGAGGTCAAGCGTTTTATCTCCGTACAGGATGAGGTGCGTCTCACACCGGCTGCAGACAACGGCATCAGAGCAGCCGTCATCGGGGCAGGACCATCAGGACTGTCATTTGCGTACTATCTCAGGATGGCGGGTTTCCGGGTGGATGTGTTTGAAGCAAAATCAAAAGCTGGCGGGATGGTGCAGTATGCTATCCCCGGCTTCAGGCTCACCGATGAGGCTGTTGCAAATGATATCAGGCGCATAACTGACCTGGGAGTGAACATCCATTACAATAGCTCTGTTGACACAGATAAATTCTTCTCACTGAAAAAAGACTACTCTTATATCTTCATCGGCTCAGGAGCGCAGCTCTCCTCCCCTCTGAATATAGAAGGAGCAGACGCCACAGGAGTGCTTGAACCACTGGAGTTCCTCTACCGTGCAAGAAAGGGCGTTGAAACCAGTATAGGGAAGAGAGTGGTCATCATCGGGGGCGGCAATACCGCCATGGATGCCGCCCGAACCGCATACCGGCTCGCAGGTGAGGAAGGAAGAGTGACTGTCGTTTACCGCCGCAGCCTCAACGAAATGCCCGCTGACCAGGGAGAAATAAAAGCAGTGATCGAAGAGGGAATAGAAATAATCGAACTGTCTGCTCCTGAAAAAGTACTACAGAATGATGGCAGGGTAACAGGACTTCTGTGCAGCAGGATGGAGCTGAAAGGTGTCGATAAGACTGGCAGACCGGCTCCTGTAAAGGTTGAAGGTTCAGTCTTTGAGATACCCTGCGACACAATTATACCCGCCATTGGACAGTTGACGGATATCGGTTTTGCCAGTCGCGAAGAGCTTGCAGCCGGACACGGTTCATATAAGACCCGGCTGTGCAATGTGTACATCGGCGGTGATGCCATGCGTGGGGCATCGACAGCCATAAACGCCATTGGCGATGGCCGGAAAGCTGCGGAACAGATAATACGGGATGCCGGCGTTGATTTTTCCATTGAAAAGCCTGAGCAGAACAGGGCCTTTTCAGCAAAGGAGCTGGTGATCAGGCGGTCGAAACGCATCCATGCAAAACAGCCTTCAGAAATGACCTCTGAACAGAGGAGGACTTTTGCCCTTGTGAGCCGGACACTGAATAGGGACGATGTGGTTAATGAGGCAGGACGATGTATGTCATGCGATGTGATGTGCAGTATATGTACAACCGTGTGCCCTAATCTTGCCAATCGCTGTTACAGCATTACCCCGCACAATTTCCTTCTTCAGAAAGCATTGAGGTCTGAAGAAGGAGAGATTATATATTCAGACGACGGCTTCCTGGAGATTAAACAGAAATACCAGATCATCAACGTCGCCAACTTCTGCAACGAGTGCGGGAACTGCAACAGCTTCTGCCCCACCGCCGGCGCTCCCTACAAAGACAAACCAAGGTTTTACCTGACTGTCTCCTCATTCAACCAGGCTGAAGAGGGATACTACCTGGCAGTGATGAAAAACAAAAAGAACCTGATCTATAAACTGAACGGCAATATTACCACCCTTTCCGAATTTCAGGATGAGTACATTTTTGAAAATGATTATATAACAGCAACATTCACCAAACCGCAGTTCATTCTGGCATCGGTAAAATTCAACACACCATGCATCAAAGAAGCTCATTTCCGTCAGGCCGCAGAGATGTCTGTGTTGTTAAAGGCGGCTGAAAACCTGCTGTATGTGTGATGAAGGAATTCAGATTTTATCTGCATAATGGTTAACTTGCAAATCTGATTTATCTAAAACAAACGGATATAATGATCCAGCCAATTGATAAAATTACCAGTGAGACGGCGCTTGAAAATGCTGTCAACCGTTTCAGGGAACTGGGGATCATCCTTCCCACCTTTGCACAGCAGAGAAATCCTGACCTGATCCCTGATAAAATCAAATCCGGTCTGAAAGATGTCGGGCTATGGGATATCAATCCTCTTAATCTCTTCCGCATTACCTGGAAAAATGAGCCGGTTGAAAAGGGAGGCCTCTACGGTAATGTCAATTTCATTGAGCTTCCACCAGCTCTCACCGGGGTGGATGCGCGCATTATCGTTCTCACCGGCAAATGGTTTCCCACAGGCGCTCATAAAGTAGGCGCAGCATACGGATGTCTTGCCCCAAGGATAATTACCGGCGGCTTCGACCCCACCTGGCACAAGGCCGTATGGCCATCGACAGGTAACTATTGCAGGGGCGGCGCATTCGATTCAAAGGTTATGGGAACAGAATCTGTTGCCATCCTCCCTGAGGAGATGAGCAAAGAACGGTTCGCGTGGCTGCGCGATGTGATCGGGTCAGAAGTCATTGCAACGCCGGGGTGCGAATCCAATGTAAAGGAGATCTACGACAAGTGCTGGGAGATACGCCGTACTCGTCCCGAATGCATCATCTTCAACCAGTTCGATGAGTTTGGCAACAGCGCCTGGCATTATAACGTCACCGGCCATGCCATCGAAGAAGCTTATAACCTGACAAGAACTTCCAGGAGCAGGCTCGCTGCCTATATCTCGGCGACCGGATCGGCCGGGACAATAGCGGCAGGAGATTACCTGAGAACTATAGCCCCTGGCATCAGGGTGGTGGCCTCGGAAGCCCTCCAGTGCCCCACACTCCTCATGAACGGCTTCGGGGGACACAGAATTGAGGGCATAGGCGACAAACACGTCCCATGGATACACAATGTGAAAAACACCGATGTGGTCACAGCAATTGACGATGAAGATTGCATGAAAACTTTCCGCCTGTTCAATGAAAAAAAGGGACATGATTACCTGAAGTCAGTCGGTATACCAAAAGATGTTGTCAGTAACCTGCCTCTGCTGGGCATCTCCGGCATCGGTAACCTTATCTCGGCCATCAAGACAGCCAGGTACTATGAAATGACGGCTGATGATATCATTGTAACTATAGCCACCGATTCTGCTGAAATGTATAAGTCAAGACTTGAAGAATTGAATCAGGAGCGGGGCGTATATGATATCCTGCAGGCTGTCAGGGACTTTGAAAAATGTCTGCAAGGCGCCAGAACCGACAACATGAAAGAGCTCAGTTACACTGACAGGAAGGCTATACATAACCTGAAATATTATACCTGGGTTGAACAGCAGGGAAAAGATGTTGAAGACCTGAACCAGCTATGGTACGACAGGGATATCTGGAACGAAATGTTCATGCAGGTGGAACGGTGGGATGAGCTGATAAATGAATTCAACGGGAGAACAGGCCTGCTGAAAGATTTTTAGAAAGCGGGACAAACTGATCATGCATTTCACTCCTTCAATGAGACCAACCGGCTTTATATATAAATGCGACGATTGCGGCAGGGAATACAATACCTTCGGAATCCTGTATCTCTGTCCGTGGTGCAGCACGGGTAACAGTAACACTGCCCCGCCAAAGGGTGTGCTGAGGATACTCTATGATTTTCGGGAGATCCGGAAAAGCATCGCGGGTTTTACGGATCTGAAGAATAACGGTTTTGTCAGCCTTCTTCCCATTGACAGTATTGGCAGCCTTCCTCCGCTAAGAGTGGGCAACACTCCTTTGTATCAGGTAACGGAGCTCGATGGCTCCAGGTTGCCTTTCAGCCTTCGTCTGAAAGATGATTCCCAGAATCCCACCTGGTCGTTCAAGGACAGGGCGTCGGCGCTGGTATCGGCGTTTGCAAAGGAGAAAAAACTTGGAATTATTGTTGCCGCCTCAACCGGAAATGCAGGCTCATCTCTTGCCGGTATCTGTGCTTCCCAGAAGCAAAAGGCAGTGATAATTGTTCCGGAAAAGGCGCCGATGGCCAAACTCACCCAGATCATTATGTACGGTGCCTCACTTATTCCGGTAAAAGGCACTTACGACGAGGCGTTTGAACTGAGCGTGAAGGCAACCGAAGAGTTCGGCTGGTATAACAGGAACACCGCATTTAACCCGCTCACCATCGAAGGGAAAAAGACAGTCTCGTTCGAGCTCTTTGAGCAGATGGGAAACCTTGTGCCCGACAGGATCTTTATATCCGCAGGCGACGGAGTGATCGTCTCCGGCGTTTACAAGGGATTTGAAGACCTCCTCGAGCTCAATATCATTGACAGGATGCCTGTGATAGTTGTCATACAGTCGGAAAAAAGCGATAACCTGGTTAGGAACATAGGCAGAAAAGATTTCACGGTCATCCCCTCGACCACGGTTGCAGACTCCATCTCTGTTGACATCCCAAAGAACTTTTACATGGCACAGCATTTCATACATAAATACAACGGCGAGACACTGACAGTTTCCGATGACGCAATACTGGCGGCTTCCAGGAACCTGTCCGGGAACACCGGCCTTTTTGCCGAGCCAGCTGCCGCCACGGCATTTGCGGGATTGCTTTCATACATGAAACAAGAGCGTATACCGTCAGGCACTTCCAACGTTGTTCTGCTGACAGGAGGCGGACTGAAAGACCTGAAAGCTGTCGCTCCGCTGCTTAATATGCCGGAATCAATTGTACCGGACATCGCTAACCTTAAGAAGCTCCTGCAATGATCACTTTTTTTCTTAACGGAGTCAAAAGATTCTTCCTCGGAGATGAAGAAGAATCCCTCCTCGATCATCTGCGGATCGAAAACAGGATCACCTCGCATAAAGACGGATGCTCAGGACAGGGTGTCTGCGGGGCATGCACCGTTGAGATCAACGGCAAGGCACGGATGGCATGCCGTACAAAGATGAGGAACCTCGAAGGAGCAGAGGTGGTAACTGCCGAAGGACTGCCCGCCAAATTCAGGACAATAATAAGTCAGAAATTTGCCGAAAAGGGTGCCGTGCAGTGCGGATTCTGCTCCCCGGGGATGGTGATGAGAGCTAAAGCACTATATAACACCAACAGAAAACCTTCCCGTCAGGAAATTATAAAAGCTATTACTCCAAACCTCTGCAGATGCACCGGCTATGTCAAAATCGTTGATGCCATTGAAGCAACCTTTTCTGAAATGCATGGAAGTGAGACAGGTAAGACACCAGCATCAGCTCTCATAGGTGAGCCATACCCGAAATATATGGCTGCAGAGACTGCATTGGGGAAAAGGGACTTTGTTGATGATATGTATTTTGAGGGGATGGTTTACGGAGCACTGAAGTTCAGTAATCATCCCAGGGCCAGGGTCATACGCATTGATACTTCAGAGGCACTTAAGGCTGAAGGAGTCATCAGGATCTTTACCGCCCGCGATATTCCCGGAGCTCACAAAACGGGCCTTATTTTTAAGGACTGGCCCCTGATGATCGGTGAAGGTGAGATAATCCATTGTATGGGTGATGTGCTGGCAGGAGTGGTGGCGGAGACAGAGGTCCTGGCACGCAGAGCTGCAGAGCTGATCAGGGTCAGGTACGAAGTCCTTGAAGCCGTGACAGATATGCACGAGGCAATCAAGCCTGACAGTATCCGCGTTAACGATGAAAGATCGAATGTGCTGGAGACATGCAGCATCAGGTCAGGGGACGTTGAAAAAATATTCAGCGAAGCTGCCTGGGTCGCCTCGGGGATCTATGAGACACAGCGTATTGAACATGCTTTTCTTGAGACCGAGACTTCCATCGCTCTCCCTGAAAGCGACGGCATCAGACTATACAGCCAGGGACAGGGCGCTTATGTCGACAGGACTGCTGTAGCCACTCTGCTTGGTCTGCCGGAGGAGAAGGTTAGGGTGGTGCAGGTGGAGAACGGTGGCGGCTTTGGCGGAAAGGAAGATATTAGCGTGCAGGGCCATGCATCGCTGTTTGCGTTCCTGGTTAACAAGCCGGTAAAAGTCCATCTCACAAGGGATGAGTCAATTATCATGCACCCGAAACGCCATCCGGTCTGGATGGAGATCAGCCTGGCATGTGACAGCACAGGAAAGTTTACGGCGCTGAAGCTAAACGCTGTGGGTGATACCGGCGCATACGCCTCCGTGGGCACAAAGGTGATGGAACGAGTCGTGGGTCATGCCACAGGAGGCTATTCTGTGCCTGTCGTGGATATAAAAGCTGTTACCGTTTATACAAACAATATCCCGTCAGGCGCTATGCGTGGCTTCGGAGTACCTCAGGTCACATTTGCCATTGAGGGCTGTGTCGACGAACTGTGCAGGATGGGTGGCTTCGACCGCTGGCAGATAAGGTATGACAATGCCCTCGAGGATGGCAAAAGAACGGCAACCGGACAATTGTTACGCGGCGTGGGCCTGAAAAAGACCCTTCTTGCGGTTAAAAATGCTTTTAACGGTGCAAAGTATGCAGGCATAGCATGCGGACTTAAAAACACCGGTGTCGGCAACGGCATGACAGACGAAAGCCTGGTGTCAATTCAAATAATTTCTGACAGGAAAGTTATAATACACCACGGCTGGAGCGAGATGGGACAGGGAATACATTCGATAGCCATACAGACTCTGCACCAGGAAACCGGAATTGATCCGGAAATAATAAAGGTCAGAGTTGATACCGGCGCCGGCCTCCCTACTGGTATGACCACATCATCAAGAGCTACAGCATTGCTGGGTAATGCCATTATTAATGCAGCGATCAGTATCAGGGAGGACCTTAAGCAAGGCTCTCTGCAGCAACTTGCTGGCCGGGTCTATAAAGGCAGATATATTTGCGACTGGACATGCAAACCCGGTGAAAAAACCAACGACCCTGTTGTTCACTTTGCATATGGTTATGCAACACAGGTTGCAATTCTTGATGATAACGGTGCCGTCAGAAAGATCATCGCGGCACATGACGCCGGAAAGATAATGAACAACATGCTTTTTGAAGGACAGATAGAAGGCGCTGTTATAATGGGTATGGGTTATGCCCTGACAGAAGATCTGCCGCTCGAAAAGGGCAGGCCGCAGAGCCTGAAATTTAACGACCTTGGTATTATAAGAGCCGATGAAGCACCTGAGATAGAGGTGATCGGCATTGAAGAGAAAGACCCTGTCGGACCGTACGGGGCAAAAGGCATAGGCGAGATAGGAATGGTGCCTACGGCAGCGGCGATAGCCAATGCACTGTGCGTTTATGACGGCATAAGGAGGAAAAAGCTTCCTCTCAGACGAAAGAAATAAAACAAAACCAATTCAGAATGGATCTGCTTCTAAAAAACGCAACATATATCAACTGGAATACTCTTGAATTCAGTTTAAAAAATATACTTATCAGGAAGAATGTCACCAACATTCAGTTTATTGATAACAGTGACATTGGGGCGGTTGATCCCGGCGCTGAAATAATTGACTGTACGGGCCGGCTGGTGACAAAGTCCTTTGCAGTGGGTCATCATCATGCTTACTCAGCCTTATCGAGAGGGATGGTTGCACCAAAGGAGACCCCACAAAATTTTCATGAGATTCTAAAGTACGTCTGGTGGACTCTTGACAAATGCCTGGATCCTGCAATGATTGAGTCGAGTGCTCTGGTGACGGCTATGGCATGCCTTAAGGCAGGCTCCACTTTCGTCATAGATCACCACGCCTCTCCGTTTGCCGTAAAGGGCTCACTGGAGCTAATTGCAAAAGCCTTTGAAAAAGTCGGTGTGTCACACCTTCTTTGTTATGAGACCTCCGACCGCGACGGGGTGCCGGTTGCCAGGGAAGGCCTGGCCGAGACAGACAATTACCTCAGGGATCATCAGGGCCTCGTAGGACTGCACGCATCATTCACTGTCGGTGAGCGTACGATGGGCAAAGCCGTGGATATAATGAAGAGACACAATACCGGAATTCATATCCATGTTGCCGAGGATGCCTACGATCAGGGGCAGAGCCTGAACAAGCACGGCAGAAGAGTAATAGAACGCCTCGAAAAGGCCGGGGTGCTGAGCTCGCCAAAGACCCTGCTGGTTCACTGTCTTCATCTCGAAGAAAATGAAAAGGAGCTGATCCGGAAATCCCCCGCGTGGGTGGTTCAGAACTGTGAGAGTAACCTTAACAACAATGTCGGTTATTTCAACGGCAAAGGTCTCGGAGAGAATATTATACTCGGTACCGACGGCATGCACAGTGACATGCTGCAGAGCGCCAGGGCCGCCTTTTTTGTCGGTCAGCGTCACGATAACATCACATTTGAATCAGCCTACCGGCGGTTCAGGAATGTCCACCGCTATTTAAGTGATAATAGCTTCGAGGGCGACGGTGATAATAACCTCGTCATTCTTGATTATGACACCCCCACTCCTGTTTCACGTGAGAATTTCTTCGGGCATTTTCTTTTTGGCATCACCTCAAATCATGTCACCGATGTCATCTCCAACGGAAAGCTGGTGATGAAAAACAGAAGGATCACGACTGTCGATGAGAATGAGATTCTCAGGGAATCAAGGAAGCAGGCTGAAAGGCTGTGGAGCAAAATGCAGCAGAATTCCTGATCCGTTAATCAACCTTGTTTTTTGAAAACTTCTTCCGCAGGAGAAAATAAACCGGTATCCCAATCAGGATCAGTATCAGGCCTATGGCTGCTTCGCGCGGACGGGTTAAAATGGTATTACAGAACAATCCTACGCAGAACAGAACGAAAATAGCCGGTACAACCGGATACCCCCAGACCTTATAAGGGCGGTGTGCATCAGGCATCCTCCTGCGCAAAATGAATACTCCCATGGCAGTTGCCCCGTAGAAAATATAAACGGCAAAAATGAGCATGTCCGTCAGCTGGTCAAAGGTTCCTGACAGCACCAGTACAGAAGCCCATATCCCCTGCCATAGCAATGAGTTGCCTGGCACGTTGTGTTTGTTGAGTTTGCCGATACCTGAAAAGAAAAGACGTTCGCGCGACATGGCATAATAAGGACGGGCGCCGGTGATAATACTGGCATGGAGGCAGCCCATGGTGGTGACCAGTATCAGCAGCGATATGAACATTACACCTGATGACCCCCAGAAACTCCTTACCGCCTCCACCGCGGCAATCTGATTGCCTGCCTCATGAATCTGCACCAGATCCGGAATGGACAATAGTGAGAGGTATGTAAAATTAACCAGCAGGTAAACAGCTATTACCACAAACACTCCTATCGCAATGCCCTTGGGGATATTTTTATTTGCATCCCGTATCTCCCCTCCGATGAATCCAACAGAGACCCATCCCTGATATGCCCAGAAGGCAGCCAGCATAGCCGTATAAAAAGAAGAGAGAGTGACGGTGCCGTTTGCCAGCTCTTTAACATTCATGAAATTGGCCGGTCTGGCGACATTGCTGCCCAGTCCAAAAATCACTATAGTAAGCAGCCCTGCTCCCACCAGGAACAGGATAACTTTGCTGACCCATGCTCCTCCTTTCAGTCCTGACATATTTAGAAGGGTCAGCAGCATTATGAGCAATATGGCTGTCAGCTTGATCCCGAAATCCCGGAAAGGAAAGAATACGCCACCTATTGTAAAGTCCTGCAGAGAGGGAAGCATTTCGGGAAGAGGAATGATGCTGTTCAGCGACTGGGTAAAGACATAAGCCAGCGATGAGATAGTGGCGGACTGGATAACGACGAAGAGCGACCAGCCATAAAGAAATGAAAAGAACCTGTTGTATATTTTCTTAAGATAAACGAACTCACCTCCTGTGTCTGCAAGCATACCGGCTATTTCGGCGTTGCTGAGAGCACCAAACAGGGTGATTATGCCACCGACGATCCATACAAGAAGTATCCAGGATGAAGACTGAAGCTCATCAGCCATAGGGGCAATTTTCTTATATACTCCCGAGCCGATGATATTGGCAATTACAAAGATGACAACGTAACCTAACCCGAGTGTCCTGACCAGATTTCTTTGATTACCCATAGAAAGGCATTTATTAAATTGCAGAAGCTAAATTAAGAAATTCACAGAGACATTGTGTGTCCGGGTTAATAGGGTTTATATATTCATCAACGGTCTTAATTATTGCAGGATTTATAAATCAGATATTTTATAAGAACCTTAATGGTTAAGTACAGTTCCACATATAAGATATGCTTTGCGATTCTTATTATCCTGCTTGTCTCAGGTTGCACAAAACCTGATAAGGAAGAAATTAAAGACCGGTATATTTCCGGTTTCGTGAATGAAATAAATCCGGATAGTCTGGTGTCCTATGTCACCTGGATGCAGAACATGTCTACACGCTTTATGTTTGCTGACAATCACAGACAGGTTGCTGTTAATCTTAAAAATAAGTTTATCCGGCTCGGCTATCCTGACACAAAGTTGGATTCGTTTATTGTAACGGCCACTTATAAAGGAATTGAATATACTACAACGCAATACAATGTCATTGCAACTTTAATTGGGAATACATACCCTGACAGTATATGTGTCCTTGGTGCCCATTATGACAACAGGATAGGTTCAGAGACCGGTGATCCGTTTGTATTTGTGCCGGGAGCAAACGACAATGCCTCAGGGGTTGGCGCTACGCTTGAAATAGCCAGGGTGATGAAGCAAAGATCTTTTATTCCATCTTCCACAATACAATTTGTCGCCTTCGGAGCTGAGGAGTTTGGGCTATTCGGAAGCTTCGACTTTTCGCAAAAAGCTAATTCAGGAGGAGAAAATATCAGCTTGATGCTTAATAATGACATGATAGGGATCCCCTCATCCTCTGATCCCGGGATGTGGTTTGTGAACATCATTGACTATGACAATTCACATTATCTGAGATCCGAGGCCCAGAGATTATGCGACAGGTATTCTTCAGTAGGATATGTTAATGATAATTCTGCATCTAAAAGAAGCGACAGTTACCCATTCTATCTCAGCGGATTCCCGTCGCTCTTCTTCATTCAGAATACAACGGGCAGTACATATCATACTGAAAATGATCTTGTCAATACTATTAATTTTCAATATTACAGGGAGATAGTTAAGATTTCCTGCGCATTGTTGGTTGACAGAAATTATATTGAATAATCTTCATTTATTGGTGTGATCGGGCCTCAAGGCTGTTTTTTGTTTGTACTTTGCCTTTTAAGTTCATACCTTGAATAAATTCTTTGAGGTTAAATAACTTGATAAGAAAAAGTACATTGAGTTTGCTTATTATGGCAGTGGCCATAATGATAATTGCAGTCATTTCGTGCAAGAAACAGCCTGTCTGTGAACGTGATAACACCGGATTTGCAAAAATCAACAATAATACCGGCGTAACAATTAAAGTGAAAATTTATTCTGCAACTTACCCTGGAAATGGCTTCCTGGCAGAACGTTCTGTTGAAATCGGACAAACTACAATCTATGACAATGTACCGTCCGGCCCCATAGAAATCTGGGAAGATGATGTGAATTCTCCGTGGGGATACTGGGATACAACTTTAATAGTATGCGATACGCTTAAATTTAATGTTTACCCTTACAGGAAATAGAAGAAACAAGTATGAAACATTGAATATGCTTTCACGTATAATCAGGGTTGCAGGATAAAAAACGTAAAATAGGCAGTATTTGCATTGCTTACAATTTGAGTGTGAAAAGAGCTGCCCTCTTACAATGAAAAACAATAAGATATTTCTGTATTTCCTCTTACCATGCTTTCTGTGTCTGTCAGCCTGTGAAAAAGGAGACATTGAGGTTGCAACAGGAGAGGCTTCTGAAATTTTATCTACAACCGCGAAGATTGATGGGCATATACTTAGTGTCGGACGCGGGATAACAAATTACGGACATTGTTACGCCAAAACTTCAAATCCCACTATAGCAGATTTCAGAACAGAGTTTTATGTGGCAATTGGTGTGGGGAATTATACAAGTTTTCTGCAATATCTTGAACCAGGAACTAAATATTACTACAGGGCTTATGCGAGGCGTTACGATTTAGTAGTATACGGATCCGGGATCAGTTTTACGACAGCTCCAACCGGCACGCCGTAAAGCCATTTGTCGGGATTTCTTATAGTCAGGTTTATTAAAAAAATATTATCAGCGTTGATGCAATAGTGTAACATCCCCAACCAGACTAAAAAGCTTTCCATTACTAAAAGAACCTGTGCATTTCCAGACATAAACAGCCTGCACAGCAAGTTCACCCTGATAATATCCATCCCAACCTTTCATAACGTCATCACTGACGTATATCAGTACCCCCCACCTGTTGAAGATTTCCAGGTGATATTTCTCAACACCCTCCCAATAAGGATGGAAAATATTATTCAAAGCCGGTTCGCTCAGGCTGTAATATCCATCGTTAGGACCTGTCATATCGGGCATGAAAGCATTTGGAAAAATAATCAACCCTTTGCCAAGGACAGTCACTGCATCAGGTTTTATTAGCCTGTCAGTGCAACCATGCTCTGTCCAGACATCAAGAGAAATATCATAAATTCCAACGGTTGAATATAGATGCATGGGATTTATATCCTGAGAAGTAATCCCGTCTCCAAAATCCCATAAGAAGGTAACACCATTTTCAGAAAGGTTGTACAATTTGATTTCCTGATCGGGAAGCATAACCAACACGGGTGCCACCCTGAAATCAACCTTTGGTTTCGGATATACCTCAACCCGTCTGTAGTAGTAATCGACTCCTCCGGTTCCTGTCACCGTCAATTTTACATTGTATATTCCATCCATATTGAATGTATGCGAGGGCTCGAATTCAGCAGAACTGGTCCCATCATCAAATTCCCAGAGATATGTATCTCCGTATAAAGAAGTATTTCTGAACTGAACTGTGAGAGGTCCGCAACCCGGAATAATTGTATCGAATGCCGCGACAGGAGGTCCCGGGAAGATACGGACCATATGTGATA
Organism: uncultured Bacteroidales bacterium; assembly: GCA_963828395.1. Lineage (GTDB taxonomy): Bacteria > Bacteroidota > Bacteroidia > Bacteroidales > VadinHA17 > SR-FBR-E99. Next base: position 209,718 of record CAWHED010000005.1, on the reverse strand, counting down.
CAGTATCATAACAATGCGCTGATGCTACAAACAGTCTTATATCATATTCGCCCCAGGTAGAATAGGTATGTGGCATGGGGTCTTCGTCAGTTGAAGTAAAACCGTCATCCATATCCCATGTGTATGACCATGTGCCCGTATTGGTCATATTGGACAGACTGACAGTGGCTGATGGATATACCTGGTGAGTTGGCAAGGCAATAAATTCTGCTCTTGGCTGGGGGTAAACATTTATTGTGTCTGTTTTTATGTCAACGCAGCCGTACATTGAGGTGGATGTAAGAGTGACAAAATAGGTTACATCACCGGGTGTAAAATTGAAATAGATATGGGTCGGGTCCTTTACTGATGTAGATGATCCGTCACCAAAATCCCAGAGGTATGTCTCTCCCTGAACGGATTCATTAGTAAAATAACTCGTTAACGGACTGCACCCTTCGTTATTGAGACTAAATTCTGCAATTGTTCCGGGATAAACATTTATACTTTGCCGGGTTGAGTCTATACAGCCATAATCTGAAGTGGCAATTAGTTTAATACTATAAGAAGCAATTTCATTTGACGCGTTATAATAGACATGATTTATCGGATCCGCTACATCCGTATTCAATATATCCCCGTCTCCAAAATTCCAGGCGTAATGTTCTGCATTCATGCTGGAGTTGCTGATGAGCACGTCAAAGGGCGGACAGTTAATGATCTCATCAGTTTCAAATCTGGCTTTTGGTTTAGGATGGATGGTTATGACACTTGTGATCTCACTGGTACAATTAAACCTGGATGTAGCAATCAGGCGTACCTGTCTGGTAATGACACTATCCGTAAAATTGGTAAAAATATGGCTCGGTGAATCTGTGCTGATTGATGATCCGTCACCGAAATCCCATAAATAATCGTACCCTCCATTACTTACATTACCAAAACTGACTTCAAGGGGGTGGCAGCCTTCAGCCTGACTTGCATTGAATCCAGCGATAATATCCGGCAAAACCGATATTGTTCTTTTCATTTCACTGGTACATCCCGCAAAATTCTCCGCAATCAGTGTTATTTCGTAATCTCTCTGGTTAGTAAAATCGGTATTGACAAACCGGTGAACAACAGGATCAGTGTTATAAGTGACAGTATCTGTTCCATCACCAAAATTCCACCTGAACACAGTGGCGTGCACTGATGAGTTATACATTGTTACATTAAAAGGATTGCAGTCAAGTTGATCGGGAATAGTAAAACCAGCCTGAATAAAGGGATGGACTATTATCTTAACAGAAGACGTATCCCTGCAGTCATTAACGGGAGAAAGTGCTGTCAGGATTACCGTATAGGTTGTATCTGCGGTGCCTGTATTTAAGAAGGTGTGAGATGGGTTTTGCAGAGCCGAAGTGGTGCCGTCCCCAAAATCCCATATAAAGTTTTGTCCCCCGTTTGAGAGATTTGTAAAATCAACACTTAGCGGATGGCATCCTTCTGTCAGGGAAGCAGTAATCCCGGTTTGGATGCCCGGATATACAGTAACAGTCCTTCTGGCTTCACCTGTGCAACCTGCGGCATTCTGAGCCGTAAGGATAATTTCAAATTGTCTGTTGTTAATAAAATCGTTATTAACAAAAGTATGGGTTAGCGGAGACATGTCAGTCGTTGTTGTATCTGAACCGTCACCGAAGTCCCAGTGATAACTCGATCCTCCAATGGAAATATTTTCAATTATGACCTCGAAAGGACTGCAATCAATTACATCCGGAATAGTGAATTGGGCTGTTACCTGTGCATGAACAAGAATAGGCCATGATATAGATTTAACGCACTCACCGTCTGCGGTAGAAGTTGTCAGGGTTACCATATAGGTGGTGTCGGATATACCGAAGTTGGTATAGGTGTGATCAGGAGACTGCTGGACTGATGAGGAACCGTCACCAAATTCCCAGAAATAATTAACCGCATTCAACGAAAGATCAGTAAATGCGACAGTAAGAGGGTGACAGCCCTCAAATGCACTTGTAGAAAAGTTTGCCGTTATTTCAGGATGCACTGTAATATTTCTAACCAGCGTGTCAGTACAGCCTTCCTCATTCCTGACAATCAGCCTGAGAGGATACACTGCCGCTGAATTACCGGTATTCAGATAAATATGATTAAATGTGGGTGCGCTGGTATTTGAAACCGGACTGCCATCACCGAAGTCCCATAAGTACTGATCAACACCAACCGACTGGTTATCAATTGTAATGGTGAATGGATGGCACCCTACGATATCGTTTACAGCAAATGCAGCTTCAATATACGGATGCACCAGAATATCAAAGTACATTGTGTCCCTGCAAAACTCCTCTGATGTTGCAATGAGGGTGACAGTATAAATGGTGTCATGATCCATCAGATTCCTGTCGTACAAATGGATGGGGGTGACCTCAGTTGAAGTTCCCCCGTCACCAAAATTCCAGAAATAGTAAGCAGCTCCCGATGAGTTATTCTGGAACCCGACCTCAAAAGGGGAACATCCCTCGATCCGGTCAGGTGCAAATGATGCATCTATTTCAGGAAATACCAGAACCTCACGCACTATCTCGTCAAAGCAGCCTTCATCATTATCAACCCTGAGCCTTATTGTATATGTCACGGGAACAGTATCATTATTCAGATAGGTCTTTGTTATCTGCGGCCCCACAGATGTTGAAGTAGTCCCGTCACCGAAATCCCAGAAATAGATGTCAGCACCGAAAGACTGATCTGTTATCACAATCTGATGAGGTGTGCAGGCAAAGACTGTATCAAACACAAAGTTTGCCTCAATATATGGCATGACCGTCACCGGGTGCGATGATGTATCCCGGCAGTAATAAGGTGAGATGGCTATCAGGCGCGTTTGAAAGACGATGCTGTCCGGACCGAAAAGGTTCCTGAATGTATGTTGAGGATTTTCATCAATTGAAGATCCTCCGTCACCAAATTCCCAGTACCATGTGTCTGTATTGCCGGAAGAGTTATTCACGAACCGGACAGGCAACGGATCACATCCCCTGGATGAGCCGTCAAAGGAAAATTCCGAATAGACTTCCGGGAATACAACGATCGTCTTTGAGAAGATTTCAGAACAGCCGCTTTCATTCTTTACGAGCAAAGTCACCGTGTCAATGAGTGGAGCGTCGGTAGTGTTAATATAAGTATGGAGAATGGAGAATGGCTGAGGGTAATTGGGCGGCTGAGGATAGGGAGTAGCTGCATTAAGGTCATACCTGATCAGGGAATCTCCTATTTCGTATTGCCAGAAATATCCCCCGGAAGACTGGTCTTCAAAGAGCACCTCCAAAGGCGAGCAACCTGAAGTTACATTGGTCTGAAAAAATGCTACAACAGGTGTTGATACGAGTATTGTAAGAGGAATGCTGCCGGTTTTACAGGCTCCTGAAACTGAAACAGTGTAATTGTGAGGGCCTGGAGGGAGATTAATTGCCGTAGGCAGATTGCTGGTGGCATCATCGAGGTATGTGTCCGGGGTCCAGAGATAGTCTGTCCCGCCATAAGCATAGAGCTGAACTGAATCTCCGTAACAGGCCCTGACAACAGTTGAGTTGGTTCCCGCCACATTTGCCCCTATGTTTAATCCTCCAAAGTCAGAGTAATACCCGTAATAGAGACCTCCCTGTCCAGCCCCCGGGAAACCGTTAAAAATTCCCAGATGGAAAATATCCCCTGTATTCTCCACAAGATGCTGTCCAATAGAAAGTACGTTGGTATTAATGGAATTTGAAAACCATGCCATATAACCACCGGTGCCCGGAATCTCGTCAAAGTCTCCGGGTTTGATGATGTCTATATCAGTTTGTATTTCTCCATCTAAAAGGAATTTATCTTCATTCCCTTTTTTGACAATTATAAAAAACTGAAATTTGTTTTCATCCCTCGCACGCGTAAATGACAACTGCGTATTACCTGTACAGCCTATCGCAGGGACAAGTGCTCCACCTCGCGCCTGGTTCTCCACACCAAGCTGAAAAACATAAAATGGCTTGGCAGTATTGTTTGACGTGATGTAGGCATATTTTGACCCTCCCGGCACAATGACCAATGCCTGTTGTCCCCTGTTAAGAGTAACATAAGGGGTAGCACCGATCGTATTACCGACACCATCAGTGACGTAAATAGATGTATTATCTTCTGTTGCCAGTACATAGACATGGTTGGGATTACCCATATCAGGAATGATATAATTACTCCCGGTTATGTTCACGGGCACGATCTGGTCGCCAATTACATCCGCTCCCTGTGAACCGACAGCGATGGCATCATCCTTTAAAGTGATGCAGACAGGCGCTGTTGATTGAATTCTTGTTCCGGCGAGGCGGTCTGCAGCAAAGATGCTGTAATTAAGAGGAAACACTGAAAAAGTCTGCCCCCTGTTCAGTGTCAGGGTGTATGTGCCGCCGGCAGGAATAGTCGTTAAAAGTGAGCCATAGCTTGCAGCCTTCCCGGGCGGGAGTGTAATGGTAACCTGCGTGTTGTCCTCTGTAGCAACGATGTCAATTGCAGAATATGTTCTTGGCGTTAAATTCCTGTTATTATAGAAAGTCTGAAAAGGCGTATAAAATAGAGTCCCGAGAGCATTTCTTCCTTTTAATGTCCACAGGTCGGAGCCGTAGGCATAGTTTACTTCCCAATAGCAGGTGATCATATTGGTAGATGTGATATGCAATCCGAAATTATTGATACCACTGGGTGTAAGAGGCTTGTTCTCCAACCTGTTATTTGTCGGATTCGCTGCAACATCAATCAGTGAAGTAAGATTTATTGCCGCAGTAGAATTGGCAGCGATGTCAACCACAATATCCTGAAATCCGTTCGGGTTTAAAGTCGGATGGTAAGGATTGGCCGGCATCGAGATAGTGACCGTTGCAGGCAGTTCCAGCGTGGCAATCCTGAAAGTCCCCGGCGTTCCGCCTGTGTTCCCCCTGTGTGACAATTCTGGTACTACAAACCAGAATTCCATGTCTACCTGAGAATATGATAAAGTCGAATGTCCAATAAGAATCACTATTAAGACTGTGTAGATTAAGTACTTAACAGATATTTCTTTTGTTTTATCGAATAATTTCATTTAAGATTATTGAACCTTTATTTGCTATTATACGTAAAAAAGGATAATTCGTTTTGTTCTTGATGTAAATATTAAACAAGGCATATGTTTAACGAAAACTTCTACCTTAAATTATTAAGATGTTTTATAATATGCGTTGTTATATCTCCGGTCTTTCCTGCTAAGTCTCAAGTATTTCTTACAGAGGGATTTGAGCTGGGAGCCAAACCTGAAGGCTGGACAGAAGAATACACTTACGGAACTGAACCATGGAGGTTCAGAAACGGCGGACACAGTCCAAACGACAATAACTGGGATGTCCCGCCGGGGCAGGTCGATATTACGAGAAACCCTCCTTATGCACATGAGGGCACTTATAATGCCATTTTTTTCAAGCAGGGAGATGATAACGAACGGACTAAACTCATCACTCCGGCACTGAACCTGCTTGGTGGAGCCAATATAGAACTCAGTTTTTATCTCTGCCAGATACCCTGGTATTTTGAAGGATCAACAGGCTGGGATGTGCTTCGTGTTTATTATAAAGTGTCAGAAAGTTCACCGTGGGTTCTCCTCCATGAATACCTTGATCCGGTCTATGACTGGGAGCAGCAAAAGCTTGTTCTCCCTAATCCATCATCAGCATATTACGTTGCCTTTGAAGGTCATACAAGATGGGGCTATGGAACCTGTATTGATAATATTTCAATTGAGTCAAAAGGTTCTCAACCAATGTGGATCAAAGAGATAGACTTCCGTCAGCCCTTTTCCGACTTTGTTCCGTCAGGATCATCGAATGTGCCTGTAATGCGGGTTGACTTTACAGTATATGGCAATACTGATACTATCAGGCTCCAGAATATAGCCTTCACTTCCCTGAACACCTCCAATTCTGACATACAATCAAACGGAGTAAAACTTTACAGTACACTGAATCAGACGTTCAATACTGAACATCCCGTGGGATCACCAACCAATTTTGTTTCAGGAGTTGCGGGTTTCACTAACCTGAACCATATACTGCCTCCCGGTCATTCATATCTCTGGCTTGCTTTTGACGTAAGACCAGATGTAACATACGGTAACACACTGGATGTCAAGGTGACAGCCAACAGCATTTTCGCCAATGACACACTGTATCCCAAGATTGAGCAGTCTCCTGTTGGTACAAGAACAATATACACAACACAGTATTTTGAAAATTTTGAAGGCAGCCACAACTGGAGTCTGACAGGGGAATTTGAAGTTCATGAACCCAGCGGTTTGGGAGGCTTACCCGGGCTCCCCGACCCTGCCTATGCCTTCAGCGGTACCAAAGTGCTTGGGACTGACCTCACGGGACTGGGCCTGCATCCTTACAATTACGAACCGGGTCTGAATGATGCCGCAAGTTACAGGGCTACCTCACCATCACTTAATCTGTTTTATTACAAAGACCTTAACCTGTTCTTTCAGCGCTCTCTTAATATAGAAGTCTGGGACAGTGCGTATGTTCAAATAAGTATTGACAACGGTAACTCCTGGACCAACATCTGGGATAACCATAATAAATGGATCAGCGATTTCCAGTGGACCCAGCAGCGAATTCAAATTCCGGATCAGTATTCCAGGACAAATCAGCTGATGATACGCTATAAGTTAGGACCTACTAACGGAGAAGATAATTACTCCGGATGGAATATCGATGACATTTATCTTACAGGTGAGTTCATCACCAGAGATGTGGGTGTCTCGGAATGGATATACCCATTAAGCGGTAGTGGCCATTCATCAAGTGATTCAGTTACAGTCTGCGTAAAAAACTACGGAGGTGCTGCGATTACCGATCCGGTACCTGTTGCATATTCTTTCAACGGTGGATTGTCATGGATTGTCGACAATATGACTCAGGATATCCCGGTAGGAGATTCGGTAATTTTTACTTTTCCTACGAAGGTAAACCTGTCTGTTCCCGGATTGAAACCATCGGTGCTGGCAAAAACTATCTTTCCGGGTGACCAGTATACCGGCAATGACCAGATATCTACCCAGGTTTATATTGTGCCAACTTATACCATGCCCTATTTTGAGAACTTTGAACTGAATGAAGGTTTCTGGAGAACAGGCGGGAACGGGATCTGGGAATACGGTACTCCTGCAGGAAGCGTTATTAACTCGGCTTCATCCGGGACAAAAAGCTGGGTCACCGGCTTAAACCAGATGTATGGAGATATTATCACACGGAAAGCCAGAATTATTTTTGAGGACAATTTCGAATCTGATCAGGGCTGGTCTTTCACAGGTGAATTTGAGAGAAATGTTCCCAATTACGTCTATCTCCCCTATTTTGCTTATTCAGGATACTATTGCATCGGGATAGATTTATCCGGCAGGGGAACATTACCATACAATTATGAAAACGGCGTTTCACCAGCTTCTGCCTATACGGCCACCTCTCCGGCATTTGATATTAGAAACTACAGCAACCTCAGCGCAAGCTGGTTATCCTGGATAACCATCCAGGCCGGAGACTCAATACGTTTTGAGGCAAGCAAAGACAATGGTGCAAACTGGCAAACTATCTGGAAGAATACAGAGGGGACAATCTTTGATGAAGATTTCACAAACCTGGAATTCGCAATACCTGATTCTCTGACACATACCAGCACCTTCAGGCTCAGGTTTTCTCTGTACCATTCTTCAGCATCTGGTCCTGTTGCGCAGGGGTGGAGTATTGATAATTTCGTGCTTTCAGGGGACCTGGTAAATACAGAGGAAGGATATATTTCTTCTCCAAGCTATGATCTCACCGGACTCACAAATCCTGTTTTTGAAGCCCGTTTGTGGATTGACACTGAACAGGATGTTGACGGTGCCACACTGCTCTATTCACTTGACGATGGTAATAACTGGGCACCTGTTTCCAACATATCCGGTTATGACAGCTACTGGAACTGGTATACCGGAAAGCCTGTTGACGCTCTGGGTACAAATGGCTGGAGCGGGCACAGTAACGGGTGGCTGACAGCACGTCATTTACTGCCTGCGGCGCTGATAAACCAGCATAACGTCCAGTTCAGGTTAAAATTCATGGCAGACAAGTTCAATAATCAGTTTGACGGAGTCGCAGTGGATGATATTAAGCTTTTTGAAGCACCGTATGACATCGGCGTCTTTGATATACTGGCTCCGTTTACTGCCTGCGAACTGGATGCAAACCAGAAATTCACCCTGCGGCTCAGAAACTATGGAATGAGGAGCATGCAGGCCGGAGATTCGATTAAGATAGGTTACCATATTGAAAGATCAGGGGAGATACAGTCTGCAGAGGAGACCATACACCTGACACAGACTTTCCCGGCAGGCTCAACCAGGGATTTCAGCCTGACACAGGAATTCGATTTCAGTACCAGCGGCGAATACCATACCAACGTATTTACCATCGAGGCTGATCCTTTCTTTTATCAGCAGACTTCAAATGATACCCTTTACAGGCTGATCCGTGTGAATAAACCGGTAGTTGATCTGGGGCCGGATATTTCAACTGTCAGACCTGACACAGTAATACTCAGAGCTTACTCCGGCATTGCCGGATACGATTATCTGTGGCAGGATAATTCAACAGATTCCATCTTTAATGTAAATACTCAGGGAACCTATTATGTGAGAGTGACAAACGACCTTGGCTGTGTGACCCCGGATACTGTTCAGGTAACCGAGCTGATAGCTGATGTAGGAATAAGTGAACTCGTGGCTCCACTCTCTACCTGTGAACTTGGCAACCTGGTACCGATCGAGATAGTCATAAAGAACTTTGGAACCGATACCGTGGACGTCAATGACAGCATCTTTATCTTCAGAGAAATAAACTCTGTCTTATTGAAGGACACTCTGATTATTACAGAACGGATCATTCCGGACAGCACTTTCAATTACATATATTCCCAAAGTTTCGATTTTTCAATGCCCGGAATGTATCAGATGAAACTGTATACCAGGTACAGGGATGATTACAGGCATACCAATGATACTTTAAATTATCTCCTGGAGGTTTATGGTTATCCGGCGGTTGATCTGGGACGTGATACCGTCGTTGTAGCACCCCAGTATGTTCTGACAGCCACACCGGGTTATTACAGTTATCTGTGGCAGGATGGATCTGCACTTAATACATTCACTGTGGATAAGCCGGGGTATACCATCTATTATGTGACCGCAAGTGATGAACATCAATGCACAACCACCGATTCAGTGCGTGTAACCCTGAATGTAACTGATATTGAGCTTAGTCAAATCCTGTCTCCTGAGACTTCATGCGGCTTATCTGAGACAATAACGGTTTCTGCCAGGGCCATAAATTCAGGAAACCAGTCTGTTCCGGCTGGTCAAACCATTCAATTCAGCTATCAGGTAGACGAGGGCACACCTGCCATGGAATCTGTCTTGCTTTCAGAAAATTTCCTGCCCGGTGACACCATCGATTATGTATTCGCCCAAAAAGCCCTGGTTGTAACGGGAATGTGGTATGATTTTAAGGTTTATATAAGCTACAGCGCTGACATGAAATCGTGGAATGATACGATACTGATGCCGGTTGGTGTTTTCGCAACTCCTGTTGTAAACCTTGGGGAAGATTACCAGGTCGTTACGGCTGTTGAATATGTCCTGGATGCCGGGGCCGGTTTTGTGTCATACCTCTGGCATGATGGAAGCACGGGGCAGACCTTTACAATAACAACTCCGGGAATCAACACTTGTGCAGTTACCGTTACAGACTTTAACGGATGCCCGGGCTACGATGAGGTTGAGGTCATGCTGGCTGTTCCGGATATCGGCGTTGTTGAAATTGTTCACCCAAAAATCTCATGCGGTCTTGGACCTGATGAAAACGTCAGGGTGGCAATTCAGAATTTAGGCAACTGGGATATAGATCAATCAGCAAACATAGCTGTTGCTTATTCTGTTAACGGTAAAGCAGCAGTTACTGAGAATGTTTTACTGAATGCTACATTTGAAAATGGTTCAGTCATCTATCACACATTTTCAAATACAGAGGACTTCAGTCTTCCGGATAATTACGAGATCATAGCCAATACAGTATACGGATCTGATCTGATTCCGTCTAATGATACGCTGATAGTAAATCTTGATGTCTTCAGCAGTCCTGTTATCGATATAGGCAATGGCCAGGATACTATCCTGACTTATGACCCTGTTACTCTGTATGCTGCTCCTGGTTATGCCTCCTACAGATGGCAGGACGGGAGTACAAATCCGGGTTTCGAAATCAACACTCCGGGGGCTGGTATGTATTCCGTCCTGGTCACGAATGCAAGCGGCTGCTCCACCTTTGACAGTGTATATGTTGCTTTTGATGTACCCGACATTGGGATCACCCGCATTGCAGATCCTGTTTCTTCTTGTGCGCTTGGTCAGAACAATCCTGTATCCATTGAGATAATAAATAATGGTTTTTACAGGATTAAAGATGAGACAATCACTGTATCTTATACAGTAGACGGCGGCTCACCCCTTGAAGAGACATTTAATTTCAGCACTGCATTACAGCCTGGTAATTCCACAGTGTTGACATTTTCTGCCGGTCATGATTTTTCTGGACCAGGTCCATACCAGCTTAACTTTAACCTTAGTTACGCACCCGATGAGAACCTGTTAAACAATGCGTTAAGCAGTACAGTAAATGTCTGGGGGATTCCTGTTGTGGAGATCGGTGGTGGCAAAGATACTGTCAGAACCAGCCTTCCGCTTACTCTTGATGCAGGGCCCGGATATGCCTCTTACCAATGGCAGGATAATTCCGGAGGCACCACGTATATTGTAACTCAGTGGGGATTATGTTGGGTTATGGTTACCAATGAACATGGTTGTTCCGCGAGGGATTCAGTATATGTCCTATCGCTGGTCGATGTTGAGGATGTTCAGGTTTTCCCGGGGCAAATAAAGATCTATCCTAATCCCGTGCAGGATGTACTCCATGTTGCGGTGGAAATGGATGTGCCGGAACATGTTATACTCGACCTGTACTCACTTCCGGGTACCTTGATCTGGAAGGAAGATTTTAAGGAAACCCAACTGGTTAATAAAGAAATAAATGTACAGCCATTGATGCCCGGAGTATATTTCTTACAAATAACAGCAGGTCAGATACAACACACCTACAAGGTAGTTGTGAACCATTAACAGGAAATTAATGATCCTGGTTACCTGCAACTTCTGACGGAGGCAGAATTTTTACTTGACTTCGGCCTTTTGCTTCTGTAACTTTACTCTATAATTGACCTTTGGTTTCTTATTCACTCATCAATACCACAATACGATGAAAAGCAAAGTGAGGACATTACCCGGTATTCTGCTGATGGTGACTTCCTTATTATGTTCTGGCAGACAAATGTCCGGACAGGAGAAAGTAAATATATCTGCCGGAATCGGATATCTGGAAACATTAAATATTGGTATACGGAGTCAGCTCAATCAGTCACAAATAGTTTTTAGTATCGGGACCTGGCCGTCAAAAGCTGATACGTGGTTTGATTGGAATAGTCTGATATCATTATCAGGAGATTTCTATTATCATTTTGGCGGTTTCTCTGAATTTTCAGATTTACGACCATGGTATGGACGGATTGGGTTAGACTTCCTTAGAATTGGTTGGGATGATGGCATCGAAAATAATCTGGAACCTCACTTCCGGATTGGCAGGGATTTTTATTTCAACAGAGGCTTCGGATTTAGTCTTGACGCGGGAGTGGGATTTTTTATAATACATGAATCAGGTATGGCACCGGTTGTCCCGGCAATGGGCGCATGTTTCTTTTATCGATTCTAATTGCAATACTCAGCACGATTGAACTTCTGGTCACTATGCAATAAACCAAGCCCCCGGAAATCCTCTCTGGAGGTTTTTTCTTTCGATTTTGGCGCACAGGCCGGTAACCCCTTCTGCCAACATGATATCATGTTTGGATGTATACCATACTTCATGGAGAGTTCGCTCAGAGACTCCTGTTCTTGTATTGCTTCAATGGCTACATTGGTCTTGAAGGCCGATGAATGTCTTTGTCTTTTTGATTTCATAACGCACTGGTTTAAAGTTATCAAATTTAACCTTAACCAGTGGTCTTAATTCAGGGGAGTATTATAGTTTGACCCTTTAATCATTAAGAATGACCTGGTATTAGATGATAACTTCCGAAAAAACCTTTATTAAGAAATAAGGGAAGGAAGGATTTAATTATTTATTGAAGAGCAGCTAGTAATTTCCATAAAAATGGATTTCCAACATGCTGCACAGTGTATGATAGACAGGAAGATGTAACTCTTGTATTTCTGGAGTTTTTGTTCCTCCTACATTGATTAACACATCACAATATTTAATAAATTCTCCTCCATCCCTGCCAACAAGACCAACAACTGAGAGGCCTTTTGCTTTTGCTGCCATCATAGCATACACTGTGTTAATAGAATTTCCTGATGTTGAGATTCCTAATAGCACATCTCCTTTATTGCCGTAACCCATTATCTGCTGTGCATAGATAAGATCCGCATCAACATCATTGGCAAAAGCTGTGATGAGTGCCGACTGACAAGAAAGTGAAATAGCCGGCAAGGCGCCCTCTAATTTTTCGCTCATATAAATCCCTGTTTTGCCATAATTCTCTTTCATAAATTCTTTCACATCTGGTGTAATCGATCTACTTATTGAAAAGCTTTTCATTAATTCTCCTACAATATGATCAGCATCAGCGGCGCTACCACCATTACCACATATCAAAAGTTTACCACCTTTCTCATAAGATTTTTTAATTATCTCATAAGCATCAAATAAAGTCTGCTTTATATCCTTTAAAATCGGATACCGCTTTAATAGGTCCTGCAATAAATTTTCCGCATTCATTTTAATTTCTTAATCGACATCAATTCTATAATAACCAGATTTTGCCAAGCAGAGACTGTCAAAATCTTCAGCATTACCGCCACGTTATACCGGTATCGCTCCCCAAATATGTCATGCACTTTATAACGCCTCTCTCCCAATAACTTCAACCATTATTCTATCAAAAAATGAATATAGAGTTTAGGCTATTTCTCTAATAACGAATTTCAATTAATTAGTTATTATATGTGCTTTTAAACAAAAGAATCTAATAATGGTAATTAATATCAAAAAACTCATTAAGAAAGAAACAATTTAATAACTCGATATATTAATTCCCCTTTACCTTCTAAACATAACTTATGCAAATGTAAAGTTAAAGTTAATTTTATAATACCATATTAATTATGGAACTGCTTCTTTTATCCGGACAGTAAGTTAAGCTAAAATTAATTTAACGGATATGAGAAAAAGGAGAAGATTTGATCGTGAGTTTAAACAGATGGTTATTGACCTCAGTAATAATCGGGAAGACAAATCTGCACTGGCATTCTTACTTATGACGGAGAAAGGCTCGGGGTGGTCTTTGCCGATCTGATCTACCGATGGCAGCTCCAGAGGTTACTATGTCACTTTTGGAAGAAGGATTACGTGTATCAAGACCAGGAGTAGCCCGATTAATGAAAAGGCAAAATTTGCAGAGCATTATTCGTAAGAAGGGGGTTGTTGCAACTGATTCAATACATAATTACCCTGTGGTGGAAAATAAGCTCAATAGAGACTTAATGTGACCGGAAGAGGGCAGGTATGGGTCTCAGGTATCACTTATATTAAAACATGGCAAGGATGGCTTTATTTGACGGTTATAATAGATCTTTATGACAGAAAAGTAATTGGCTGGGCATTTAGCAGGTCTTTAAAAGCAGTGCATACAACCATTCCAGCATGGAAGATGGCTACCAGGAACCGACCCATAACCCAAGAACTGATTTTTCATCCTGACCGGGGTGATCAATATGCCTGTAATGAGTATAAAGAATTACTCTTGTTCTACATACTTGTCGAATGAAGTATGAGCCGTAAAGGTGATTGTTGGGATAACGCTGTTGCTGAAAGTTTCTTCAAAACGCTGAAAGTCATGCTTACTTATCAAAATAGGTTTAAGACTATCGAAGAAGCTCAATTGTCTGTATTCGAATACATTGAGGCATGGTATAACGGTTTCTCTACCTGACCCGGATAAACAATTTTGGTCTTTCAATCATTCATATAGCGGTCCTCGCGGTCGTGAACCGAAAAAGGCATACCATGCAATTACACAATATGAAATAATAGGTACAATCATTCCGGGAGCGATAGCCTTAACAGGACGCAGATCAGAGGTGAAATCAACGATGGCAAATTGTGAGTTACCAATCAGTCCGATTACAGCTGATAAAATCGCACCACCGATAAGGCTCATTACAAGAATTGAGGCACCAAGTTTTGCATTCGGGCCTAAGCCTTTCATTCCGGAAGCGAAGTTTGTTGGATACATCAATGACATAAACAAGGTAGTGGTAGTTATGGCATAAATACCAAGAGGGATGGGTGTGCCGTTGAATATACCGAAGGGTAGAGTGAATGCAATGTTGTGTAAACCGATGCTAAAACGTGCTTCCGCCCACTGCGAACCCAAAATTGCTACACAAACGAGTCCAATATTGATAAGGGCGTAAATACCCATTAACCGTTGAGGTTTGAAGTACTTCATCAACCAGGTGGAGAAAAAACGCCCAACCATGAAAATAATCATGTTGGAGACCAAAAATGCACCGGCTTGTTTTTCACCAAGCGGACTGTTATCCTGTACATAGATAATGAGAAAACTCCATGTTCCTAGTTGTGCGCCAAGATAGAAGAATTGTGAGATAATAGCACCCCACCAGTGTGGGAATCTAAAAAGTTCCCGTATGCTGCCTTTCTTGGCCCCGATATCCTTTGATGGTTTTGCAATATCAGGAAATTTCGCCTTCCAAATGATCATTGCCACGATAACGACGAAGATTGCCAATGTTAAATATGTTGGAAAAACCCGCATGTTTTCTTCCCTTAGAAAGGCTTCATAGGCATTGAGGGAAGAGCCGTCAGTTGCAGGCAAAAGCTTCATTTGCGCAATTCTTTCTATTGTTGGCTCATTACCAGAAAAGATAAAAATGGTACCGAGTAGTGATGCCGTAATGCCACCGATAGGATTAAATGATTGTGCGAGGTTTAGCCTTCGTTCCGACAGGGACTTATCTCCGAGTGAAACAATAAGGCTGTTTGCTCCGATTTCGAGGAATGCACAGCCTCCCGCCATGAGGAATATCCCACCAAGAAAAACCAAGAATACACGCGAGAGTGCTGCCGGATAAAACACCAGACATCCAAGGGCAAACAACCCGAGACCAAACATGATGCCGATTTTATAACCCCAACGCTGCATGAAAAGCCCGGCAGGTATAGCCAGGCAGAAATAACCTAATTTCAAAGCCAATGGCAAAAAGCTCGCTTGCATCAGGTTCAGTTCCAGTGCCTTTTTGAATTGCTTGATAAGTATATCGTTCAAAACATTGGGAAATGCCCACAGGAAAAACAACAATGTTATCAGAATAAAAGTGAGGGTATATCCTGGTGTGATAAAATTTTGCCGATTGCCCGAATTACTCATATTATTGTATTATTGCTGTTTAAGTCTTCCATCCATGTCTTTTCTGTCTTCAGGCTGGAGTGGAAATTTAATGGGTTTATTATCACGGGTTGACCTGTAAATCGCCGTGAAAAGTTCTACTGTACGGCGACCTTCCACCCCACTTATTAGAGGTTCCCGGTTTTCATCCAAAGCCTGCAGGAAATCCTCAGTCTGTCTTTCCATATAATAGATTATAGGGTCAATGCGTTTAAATAGTTCGTTGTCTTCTTGCACCCATTTTTCAAGCAAATGTTCCTCCCCGGGAACAGTCCACAGATCATTCACCGGAGGCTCAATTACCGACGACATTCCCGCAACGAACATAGCACCACCATCAGTTTGCACACCTACCGATGCACCGTTAGTACCATGAACCTGTACTTTACCATAAATACCGGGTTTTTCAGAGTTACTCACAATGATGTTACCGATGGCTCCGTTTTTAAACTTCACAATGGCCAGGGCCGTGTCTTCAACTTCTATATATGGGTGGTTCAGATTACGCCACAATCCGTACACCTCATCCACTTCTCCCATAAACCAGAGAAAGATATCGAGCTGGTGTGGTGCCTGGTTGACCAATACTCCACCACCTTCCATTTTCCATGTTCCACGCCATGGGTCTGAATCATAGTAAGGTTTATCACGCCAACCCAGCATATTGATTGTCCCAAGAGCCGGTAATCCGATTTTTCCATCGTCGATTGCTTTTCGTACCCTTTGCACAGGTGAGTAATAACGACGTTGGCTGACGACGCCCAAACGTACTCCTGCGCGGCGGCATTCGTTAATCATGATGTCACAATCTTCAAGAGTCGCGGCAAGCGGTTTTTCAACCAGTACATTCGCTCCAGCACGTGCTGCTTCAATGGTTACAGTTTTATGGAAAGGATGCGGATTGCATACTATTACAAGATCGATGTTGTTTTCATGGATCATCGCGCTGATATCGCTATATAGCTTTGCACCATATTTTTTAGCAAACTTATCGGCCGAATCCCAGAATTTTACATCGCTCCATACAGCTGTAAGAGATGCATTAGCGAGATTAGCAATAGCTTTGGCGTGTAAATTGGCTACCTTTCCACACCCTAGAATGGCGAGTTTATAATTCTTCATTTTTTAAGTTGATTGCTTTGTATTTGAAGTAATAAGTTATTATGAATTAATCAATTGCAGATTATGGAACAAGGATCACTTTATTGAGATTTCCTTCCTTATTATAAAGTTTACGGAACCACTCAGCACCATCGCTTAATGGAACAACAGATGATATCATTTCGTCAACTTTCAGTATTCCGGTGTTAATCAAATCGAGTACCATCTCATATTCACCATTGATGGCACAACTTCCCTGTATTTTGATTTCGGAAGTCACGACTTTTTGGAGAGGAAAATCGATGACGGGGGTAATATTACCAACCAATACGGCAGTAGCACCTTTTCTAAGGGAATTGATAAGGGTATTCACGGTAGCATAAATACCGACCACTTCAAATCCGAAATCGGCACCTCGTTCTTTGGTTAGTGCATGAATAGTTTCCGGAACAGACTGTTTTTTTGAGTTAATGGTCACATCGGCCCCATAGCGGACAGCCATTTTCAATTTTTCGTCATCAATATCAACGGCCATTACCGGTGTTGCCCCTGCAGCTTTTAGTATGCTGATAATAAACGTACCGATCATACCACTTCCAAATACAACAGCACTGTCGCCTACTTTGATATTTGAAAGGCGCACAGCATGCGCTGCAACAGCTGCAGGCTCAACCATTGCTGCTTGCTCGAAGGTTACATTGTCGGGTATTTTGTACAGTATATGTTGAGGTACGGCGAGATATTCGGCAAAAGCACCGTTGCGTTTGTATTCTTTGGGTGAAACGCCGACAACTTCGCGGCCTTCACTGAGATTATAATGACCTTTGAGAGTGTACCAGTCGTTGAGCGGATATACTGTTGAATCAAAAGTAACACGATCGCCTTTTTTCCAAAAGGTAACTTCAGTTCCTGTTTCAACGATAACACCGGATGCTTCATGTCCCATAATTACAGGAGGTTGCCGACGACCAGTACTGCCATCCATGCCATGGACATCGCTACCACAAATACCACAGGCTTTAACGTTAATAAGGACCTCATTCGGTGTAATCTGAGGTAAATCGACTTCCTTATATACTAGTTTGTTATATTCTTCCAGTACAAGTGCTTTCATAGGATTTTTACAATATAGTTTATAATAAATAATGACACATTTTGAAAAATTGGCTCTGCGACAGGCTTAGAGTGACATTTTTGCTATGTGTAAATATATTTTGAATTTTACATAATTATCTAATCACTCCTTTGCGAATGATCAGATTGGCAAAACCTTCACTTTCGCTTGTGGCTACCACACAATAAGCCTTTGTTGCCCGTTCGTAAAACTCCGGCTTCGGGATTATTGCAAAACTTTTATTTCCATCGGGATATAAACTCAGTTTTTCCTTGTATTTACTCCATACTGCCACTTCCTTTGTCCTGCCACAATCCATTAATACAGCAGAATACTCAACAGCATAGTCTAATGGGAAAAGTGGTAATATTGCATCTAACATTTCTGTTATGCTATGGCCGTCAGCACGAATCAATCTTTTTGAATGCGAAGCTGCCGGAAAATTACTATCTCCAAAAACTATTTCATCTCCATGTCCCATTTCCATGAGTATTTTAAGAAGTTTGGGCGATATCAGTTTATTGATTCCTTTTAACATTGTTTTTTTTTAAGAATAGCTAAAAAATACGACTTTGTGAACTATGTTCGTAATAATCGGGGTTATTACCTAATTTGTCAAGTACAGGCTGACTGATTTTATCGATTAAGTTTTCTATTTCATCCGGAATAGTCAATGAACAAGCTTTAATGTTCATTTCCAGATGATCAACATTGCGTGATCCTACAAGTGTCGATGCCATGAATGCTTTTTTGAGTATCCATGCAATCGACAACTGGGAAACATTTATATTGAGCTTTTCAGCAATGTCCCTTAATTCGTCTAAAACTTCGAATATTTCCTTTTCAGCACCTATCTCTCCATGACGTGAAGTACCGCCACCACGGTAATCCTGATAATGTCGCGAATGAGCCTGATGTTTAGGCACATCATCCGCCGTTTTATAAATACCAGCCAGCAATCCCTGTTGTAAACCCATCGAACCGATTATACTTATTTGGCTTTCCTGACAGTAAGGAACAATTTCAGCCTCAATTGCACGTGAAACTATATTATAGGTGATTTCGTTTACATCGACCTGTACTCCGCTTATTGCAACCTCTTCCATTTGCTTGCGTCCAAAATTGCTTAATCCGATGGAACGGATCAATCCTTCTTTTTTAAGTTCATTGAACTGATTGAATGTGTCTTCTATTTTAGGAGGTGACTCAATAATATTTTTGTCAGAAGTGAAATGTTCCATGGAGAGCCTGTTGATAGGCCAGTGAAGCATATAAATATCCAGGTAATCCATTTTGAGGCGTTGCAGGCTTTCTATGCAATGTTTCCGTACGTTTCTACCATTCGACGGACTGATTTTTGAAATCACCACTGCTTCGTCCCTCCGTCCTTTAAGCGCCTTCCCCAGAGAACTTTCACTATTTCCGCCATTATAAATTTCCGCAGTATCAAAAGTATTCACTCCCTTATCGAGAGCAGATTGAACCACTTTATCCACCTCTTTTTGTGATTGTGCTCCCCAGTACTCACCGTCTCCAAAAGGCCAACAACCAACTGTCATTGCCGAAACGATGATGTCAGACTTACCGAGTTTTGATCTTTTCATTTTCATTTTTTAATACATCTTGTTGTTCTATATTGCTTAGATCAACAATTTTAGGTTTAGGCTTTACAATTTCTATTGATATATCGTCAAAAACGTTTTGTGCTGTAGTAATGGTTGAATTGCACGGAATAAGATCATTTGTACCTTTGTTCCAAAGCGACATGATCATGGTATGAGGTCTATATTTTAGTCCTTCCCGGGCTACTATAACAGTCCGGTACAAAAGAGCCGGCTGACCACATGCATACTCGTCTTCCTGCAAAGTAACCTGATTGAATTGAGGATAAAATTCATTGTAATCTCCAGCCAAATTCATCTCGATCCAACATATCCATTCAGAACCGGGACGTACTTCGGCCCTTACACGGAAAAAATCATCTTTGGGGGTCGCTCCCGATATGGCTATTTCTTCCTCCAAGGCTATTTTAATATTTTCATGGGAAATGCTTTTCCAACGGGGAAGAGCTGCCGGCACATCTGATTTTCCTTCCCAATCACCCTTCCCGACACGGTAAGTAACAAATACGGGTAGTATTTCTCCGTTTCCCGGATTTTCCAACCAAATGGCAAATTGAGGAGGTTCGGAATATGTCGAAAGATAAATGGCTTTTTTATTGAGGTGAATATTGAATTCAATCTGTACCCTGTTCTTAGTCTTTCGAATCACATACCATATAACTAATGTTGAAAGCAATGCAATAGCTATGACTAGTATAGGCTGGATTTTTTCACGTATATTTTTCTTTTTATCCAAATTTATATTCTCCTCTGTATGATCGATGGTCTAATCGAACAGCCTCGTTGTTGTTGATGACCGTTTCTTTTTCAACATCGATTTCGACTATTTTTTTACCACTGCGATACGAAAGATTGGCGAAGTTGATTAATGATGCACTCAGGTGCCCTTGTTCAATGGGAGCATTTGGTGTTTTGCGCGAGCGAATGCAAGAGATGAAATTACGTTGATGGTTTTCATCCGGGAAATATCCTATTCCTTGCGCAATCAATTCCATATTGTCCCCGAAAACCTGCCATCCGCCGCCATGTCTTCCAAGGAACATCATTGCTTTGGTTCCGAAAATTTCAATACGTGTTGCATTGTTTTTCCAAACCGGGAATTGATCGCTGAAACGAATTTCAGGGGGTGTTTTGTACAGGTAATTCCCATATTGTGACGCCTCGAGTGTCATCGGGAATGTGCCATAATCGAAAGTGACTGTCTGGTTGTCAGGAATGTCTCTTTTGTCGTTGTATATGACTCTTCCTCCGGCACAATAAACCGCTTTCGGATGTCCGGGATCTCCGAGAACCATACGCGCCAAATCTACAACGTGTGAAGCATCACCCGACATTGCTGCTCCTCCGGAATACGCCCACCAATCGTACCATGCCTTATGACGCGAAACATTGTAGGGTACTTTTTCGGCAGGGCCCAACCACATGTCCCAATCAAGTCCTTCGGGAACGGGTGTGTCTTCTTTCAATATCCATGGACGGCTGCCCGGCAACATACAATATGCTTTTACGGTAACTATTTTCCCCAGACTTCCGTTTGCAATGTATTCTTTTGCCGAAAAAGCATAATCACCACTGCGATTTTGAGTACCGCATTGAAGAATTCTTTTTGTACGCTTTACAGCTTCAATCATTTTTTTCCCTTCATCCAGAGATAAAGAAATGTTTTTTTCGACGTACACATCTTTTCCTGCATCCAGCGCCCAGAGCGTGGCCAATGCATGCCAATGTTCCGGAGTTGCTATAACAACAGCATCCACATCTTTATCGTCAAAAACTCTACGCATGTCGGTAACCTTTGCCGGTTCAAATCCCTGCCGCTTTCTCAATTCATCAATTATTCCCCCTCCCCGTGTTTCATCGACATCACAAACGTATCTGATTTCCACATTCTGCGCACACTTCTGCATACCGATTATTAATTGTGCTCCACGACCGCCGGCACCAATAAGTGCAAGTATAACCCTATCATTTGAGCCCTTCATGTTGAATAATCGAATAACCGGATAATTATATTGAGCCTAAACGATCATACTTTTTCTGGAATAACATATCCTTCCCTGTAAGAACCTCTTGCAAGGACATTTGCCTGATCGTTGTTCAAAAACTTTTCTGTTTTACCGTCAAAATAAAGTTGCTTGTTTCCTACCCTATAAGCAATATTACCAAGATGAACCATTGTTGCACTTAACTGTCCCTGTTCCGGATCGCCATTAGGTTTTTTACGAGTACGAATGGCCTGTATAAAATCCTGTTGGTGTTCTTTGTCAGGAAATATTCCGCCATCCTGCGCCACAATTTGACCATCAGGTCCCATTACCTGCCAGCCTCCACCGTGTCGCCCAAGGTACATCAAACCTTCAGTTCCATATATTTCAGTACGGGTGGCACTTCTTCTCCAATCTGGAAAACGAGTAGGATCCATACGAATATCATTCGGAGTTTTGATCAAATATTTAGTAGCATTCCCACTTTCACAAGTCAGGGTAAATTCTACAAAATCATATGTTATTGACTGAAATTCGGGAACCTCTTTCTCTGACCCCCATACGTGATTTCCTCCCCAGCCGTATACTGATTGGGGATGAGCAGGATCGCCAATCACCAATCGGGCCAGATCAATTACATGGGAAGCATCATCGGATAATGTCCCACCGCTGTATGCCCAAAAACTTCCCCACCCGCCACGGCTTTTTTCATCAACAATACCCGGATTAAAAGGACGGTAAGGTGCCGGCCCTAACCATTGGTCCCAATCCAGCCAGCTTGGTATTTCTGCATCGGGAGAAGGAGTCCAGCGATCTCCCCCGAGCATGTTATAACATTTTACATGAACAACTTTTCCTAACTTTCCGCTGGCAATGTATTCACGTGCAGAAAATCCATAGGGTGCGCTACGATTTTGAAATCCTATCTGCACGATACGTTTGTATTTATTCGCCGCTTCTACAATCTTGCGTCCTTCCCATATATTAATGCTTGGATTTTTTTCGACGTAAACATCCTTCCCTGCCTGGCAAGCCCAAACCGTGGCTAAGGCATGCCAATGCTCCGGCGTTGAAATCCAAACAGCATCTATTTCCTTATCGTCCAGAATTTCTTTCATGTTTTCGATTATAGCAGGACGATAACCTAATTCCTTCTCAATTGTCTTGGCAGCATTTGCGAGTTTTGTCTTATTTACATCGCAAACCGCTTTCACTTTTACATTTTCATTTATCTTACAACAATTCACAATACATTGCATTCCGCGCGCGCCGGTACCAATGAGTGCCAATACTACTCTATCATTGGCCCCCTTGCATGAAGCATTTAATAAGGCAGAACTGGCCAAAGTGATCCCTGCGGTTCCCGCGATTCCTTTTTTTAAAAATTCACGCCGAAACATTATTACTGATTTTTTTGATTTAAAAGGTAGGTAACAGAATTAAACATCAAATTCCTGAAGCTTTCATTTTTCCAATCATCCCAATGTCCAAGGGATGTATATATTACCTTACCGTTAATCCACATTACAGGCTCGTCGGGAACACCGGGATTGCTGCCCAGCAATAATATCTGGACTTTGGAAGTACGCAACGGACGATTTTTATACATCCAATTTGGACTGTTGAATTTCATCTCCACCCCTTTCAAAATAGGATGATTTTCCATTCCCGGAAGAATCCATACATCGGTACCGGTATTCAAATGTCCATAATGTCCCTGATAATTTCCTCCCAATACCTGTTCATCGAATTCGGGCCATTGTTCTAAAAATTCAGCGGCATTTTCTTTTGCAGCTACGACTCCTCCACCTTCACGAGGGACATTGCCCTTTGCATCGAATGCATGCGAAGCTGTTCTAATACCGAGAATAGGACGGCCGCTGGCTACATAATTCCTGATCATTGCCATCTTTTCGGACTCCAATGCCCTACGGCGAATATAAAATACAGCCAGGTCGGCATCTTCAAGTATTTGAAGGTTTTCTATATTATGGCGTGTGGGAGGGAAGGTTTTACCATCGGTATCAATAGGCATTCCGTATGCAGCATATTCCGCTTTTACTTTAGGATCGGCGTCCTTTTTGGCATCGTCCATAATGGGTATTCCCAGGGCAAAATCGCAGTGAATATTATTTTTCAGGGTAAGTTCGTGAGCAAATTCTGGCAACCGTTGATTTGCACGGTATTCGCTTTCGGCTGTCAGGAAAGCGATGCGTGGACGTTTGTCTCCCTTGAAATGGAACTGTTTTTTTCCCGTGAAATCGGTTGATACGATAGACGGGCAGACGTAAGTTTCAATATACCCGACCATCAAGTCAAGTCCGGTGAAATGATTGACATAGGGCGGCATTTTGTGATTGTACATCAAATCGGTCATGTCGCGCATCAATACCACGTTCATCCCCATCCGCTTCATGGCGCGAAGACCGAACGAACGGCCTATCACACACATATTCGTGTGTACGCCCACCAGGATCACGTTTTTAATATTTTTTTTCTTGAAGTACGCTCCTATTTCAGCGCCGGAATCACTGATCAGATCCTGATCAGTAATGGTCAACGCATCAATTTGTTTTGTCCAGGCTTTATGAGGCTTGCAATCATCATTTTCGCAACCTTCGTCGGACTGGTCAATCGGCCATGGAGCGTTTTCCTCGGCAGGAAGTTTAGTACCGATAGCCAATGCAGCAATTTTTTTATCCTTGTACTTCATGGCTTCTTTCCTGCCTGGATACTTGGCATAATAATCCATACAATCGCTCGGCGCGTGAATAATTTTCACCCCCCTTTCGCGGGCAATTGTGATCACCTTGTTCATTTCCGGTGCTATTTCTGCAACACGTGCGGTAGCATCATCGCACCAGTGCCTATCCCACATATCGCAAATAATAATCGCCGTCTCGTTGGGTTTCCAGGCTTCAATACGACTTGTCATGTTCAAGGCGCCTTTATCCAGGACGGAAGGAATCATTTGTTGTGTGGAAATACGCAATGGAACAACATCATCTTTTACTGCATCCAACCCCAAAAATGGAAGGGCTGTTATTATTAATATGAGTAGTTTAAATAATTTATTCATCATTCAATTTTTTTCAATGATTATAGTTACAACTGAAACGAATTATGGCAAACAGGTATTTATACAATGACGATATTATACCTGACATTACCAACATTCATGCTTCTCATAACAGTTGTAACAATACGTTACTTAAGCGCTTAATTAATAAAAGTATATTATGGGGCTTGAATGAGCGCTGGTGAATACTTTTCAAGAGCGACATTCCTTACCTGAATGACAAACACATCTTCCGCCGAATAAGTGTTGCCTGATTCATGAACGATCGAATAGTTCACTTTAATTACATCACGATCTTTATTCCCCCATGATGTGTATTCATCTTTTTGTTTGGATATGAATTCTCCTGTTCCTGTGATGGTATATGTAACGTTATCAGGTGCTTCAACCCTACATTGGCTGTCATTAATGAAATTTAACACCAGTTGGTAAGTGCCGGTTATCCCTGTGCTTGTATTCGTTCTGAAAGGGATAGGTGCCGTTTGAACAGACTTACGCCCTGTTGTTGCTAACTTATATGAACGGTTATATTCAACATATTTTTCCTGATAGATTGAATCCCCTATTATGGTCCCACTTCCGTTTGTTACACTACTTTTTCCATAATGCAGATAAACCGCGTCGTATTCGTTGATATATTTAATGGCATACATGGTAAAGTTTTGAGGTTTAATCATCCATTGGTTCACGATACGTTCGTCAGCAGGAAACGCTGAAAAACCGCTTAATATGGAGTCAACATCGTTAGAACTTTTCAACCGAATCGGCACTACATAGGTCTTTTTTATAGCCAATGGATCGTTAAAAAAGGCATCTGACAGCTGTACTTCCACACCTCCAAACATTGAGCCTTTTGGAACCACCAACTCGGTGTAGGAACTTAATGAATAATAATTTTCAGGCATGGCAACAATGGTATCTCCACCGGCATTAAAAAGAATATTATCGCACAAACTATTGTCCACTTCTATGGTAAATTTTCTATCGCTTCTATTTTCGCGAACTCCTCCAATATGTGCATAGATAATGCATTTATGAGCATTATCATTGGAGTTGTCATAGATATAATCGCCAAGAATAAGGGTTCTTACCGGAAACTGGTAGGAGAAATATCCAGTAGTAATTCCAAAATCTGGATGCAACTCATCGTCATCTGCATTCTCGCAAGCGGTAAATCCTACTACTATAGCCAATAATAAAATAACTGCCTTTTTCATATAAATATAAATTAATTTTTAAGGTTAGATGAAACTCCGAAGGGTTTCACGTAAGTTATGTCCACCATCTTTATTGCTTTCAGCTGGTTCGTAAACCCGTTTCATTTATTCTGCTTATGCCTCTTTAGAGCCGTAACACCTATGTTCACCAGGTATGTTTGACATCTACTTATGGACATTTTATTACTTTTTTGATGATTACCAACCACCATTTTGAATAAAATTAAAATTGTCGACTTCCCTTTTAGGGATAGGACCATAAATCATGAAGTCCTTATAATTCCGCGGTTCAACTTCAAATATTGTATAAACTCCTGACACGCTTATACTCATACCTTTGGCAGGTTCGGTTAAACTCATGTTCCAGCGTCGCAGATCCCAAAATCGAAAGCTTTCAAAACTCAATTCAATTCGTCTTTCGTTTCGAATCATTTGACGCATATCTTCTTTACTTGAAATGGAAGCAAGATAGGCATCCCCATCTCCTATACCTCCCCGTTCCCGGATCATTCCAATAATGCTTTTCGCGTTATAAGATTTCGGACCACCTGTCGGACCATAAGCCTCATTGGCGGCTTCTGCATAAGTCAAAAATACTTCGGTATACCTGATGAATGGATAAACATGATCTTGAGGGTTCGTGGTTGTACCTATCGTGACATCTGGTCTGAGTAATTTCCTCAAATAATATCCTGTCCGGGTGGAAGTAGATAAATAACCCAATCCGTCGATACCGCTTCCAACAGCAGTATTAACCGGTTTGCCGGATTTGATTTCAGCTTTGTTGTATACTACTGTTCGCGCCAACCGTGGATCTCTGTCCTTGTATGGATCCTGAGGTTCATATCCGGAAGAAGGATGATTGATGGGATATCCATTCAACATTGGAAAGGCGTCAACAAGATTTTGCGTAGGATTGATTCGTCCGTTACCTTCCAAACTGGGTGGAAAATTAGCTAATTCATATGCGGAATTGCCGGCTTTGGGTCTTCTCCACAGGTGTTCATCCAAATCCCTGTTCGAACCGAGATCGCAAGCATCTACCTGATTCCTGAGATAAAAAATATTCCCTACGGGGTCTAATTCAGCCGGATTTTTCATCTTATCCAACAGTTGACCGGCCAGATCTGCGGCCGTTTCCCATAAAAGGGTATTGTTGTTTATATTAAATGAAGGACTAGCATGCAGCAATGCTAAACGCATTTTGAATGCCAGCGCGATACGTCCGCTGATGCGTTGCCTGATTCTGTTTCCACAAGTAAAATTGTATGATACAATGTTATTGTCGATTGTACTTTGATCGCCTGTTGTCAAGTCGCTAAAATTATCCGGAAATTCATTTTCGTCTTTCACGTCAAAATAATCGAACGGGAGCAACTCTATCGCTTTGTCCAGATCTTGATAAGCACTGGCAACACAGTCCTCAAATTTATCACGTGGTTGCTTAAAGTCGTAATCAACGCCAGTAAATTCTTTGTAAATCGGAGTACCCAATAATTCGTTATTGGTTCCCACGCCTGCGTGATTACGGAGTAGATAATATTGCAGAACGCCCCTTAAAGCATACGCTTCTCCTGTTAGTCGCCGCTTATACAAGGAATCCATTAGCTGGTTTTCGACCCTGAAAGTCACGTCATTTACAATGGATAAGAATTGATTGACGTACAAGATTCCCGCATAACAACTGTTCCAATCAGATTGTGGATCATAGGAGGCCGACCAGAGACCGGAAGCTATCTGCCTGTAAACGTTTGTCGGATCGTTGCTGACTGCATCGTCAGTGCCTACCTCGTCCCATCTGTATACATTGCCGGTTACGCTTTGTATTGATACATATGCATTTAGCAACAACCCATCCGCCCAACTCGCCTCTCTCAATACCCTGTCAAAGTTATTGATATTTTCTATTTCCGGTTCTATCAAACTGCAATTGGATAAAACCACAATCATCGTCACGGTAATAATAATTTTTAATATTTTCATGTGAATAATATTTATTTTTTCAAGGCCACATGGAATACGCCAGTCGATTTTTTGTTCATCCCGGTAGTGTTTTCCAATCATGGCTATTTCATCTTATTAACATTTAAGAATTAAACTTCCATTAAAAAGCAATTTTTACCCCGATGACATAACTGTTATAGTAAGGCGCTCCACTATTGGAGAGATTCATGATTTCTTTGCTTTTGGAAAAAAGAAAAGGATCGGTCGCATAAAGGAACAACTCACCCGTTTTCACGAACGTTTTTCTTCCTGTCAAAGATTCAGGTATCTGACAAGTCAATTGTATCCGATTGATCCGGAAAAAATCGTTCTTATACATCCAAAAAGTCGACCGCCTGTAATTATTAGCAGCAGTACCCGTAGTCAATCGTGGAAAAGCTGCAGTTTTCCAGTTTGCCTCCGTCCATGAATCTTTTACCAATTCGGAATATTTTTCGTTACCGTCCACCCAATAGTAATTACTTTCTGTAAAATTGACACTACCCGCGCGAGCCTCACCCAACACCATCAAACTGAGAAATTTGTATGACACATTGAGATTTACACCTGCAACAAAAGGCGACTGCCAGTGTCCCAAATATATCTCGTCGTCAACAGTAACATTTTCTTCGTCGTTTTGCTTTTGATATCTGATATCGCCGGGACTTACGGATCCAAAAGTTTGTTGAGGACTGTTTAATATTTCATCCTCATTTCGGAATAATCCCAGGGCAACTAATCCGTAATACGCATCAGCTGGACGACCCTCGCGCTTTTGATAATCGTATGACCATGCCTGCTCCTGAAGTTTGGTGATTGTTGAAATAGAATACAGCACGTTGACTCCGGCCAAAACCGTCCAGTTGTTGGACCTACGTGTATAGTTCAGTCCCAATTCGAAGCCTTGATACTTCACGCTATTGTAATTTTCCACTGGCAGAAAACCTACGTAAAAACCCGGATATTTGGAGGCAGCGGTAGTCGGTAATTGTTCGTTGGTAATCAGGAACAAATTGGCATCAAATCCCAATGATTTGTTTAAAAACATCCCTTGCAAACCTATGTTCAGATCTTTACGATCCACATAAGTCAGAGCGGGATTATACCCTCTTTGCGAACTATAAGCAGTGCCTGACCCCAGATTATCGTTCCAACTAACACCACCTGCTCCTCCATATCGGCTTTCGTACATATAAAACTCGCTGATGGGTACATCGGTTTTCATGATTCCCGCTGATGCTCTGATTTTCAAATAATCAACAAAACTTGCTCCCGACATGAATTGTTCGTTACTCACCACCCATGCTAATCCTACTGTTGGCGAAAATCCTGTGCAATTCCCCTCAGGCAATTTCGTTGAATTTACAAACGCGCCGCTGAAATCAACCATGTAACGTTTGTCATACCCGTAGCCTAACTGCAATCCTAAGTGACTGCGTGTATCGCCCTGATAATCGCCTGACATCTTGAATACACTTGCATAACCGATAAGTGCACCGCTAAAGT
The DNA here is from genome assembly GCA_963828395.1 of uncultured Bacteroidales bacterium. Taxonomy (GTDB): domain Bacteria; phylum Bacteroidota; class Bacteroidia; order Bacteroidales; family VadinHA17; genus SR-FBR-E99. The sequence continues at coordinate 180,457 of CAWHED010000005.1, read as the reverse complement.
GGTGAACCTCATTAAATGTTCTGTCATAATTAAACGCCATGTAACCGCCAAACGATCTTCTCATATAGAGATTGGATACTATAGGCGTACTTTCTTTGTAGTCTTTCCCGTATTCTTGCAGACCAATTATCTGATCCGCATCTGAGGCCCATGTTGGGTAATATACCTTATATTGGTTCCGTAATGTCTGATACCAGAGGGCAACATAATTAAAACTTAAACTGGTATGAAATGACAATCCCTCAGTCAGGTTACTCAAATCGGTATTGATTCGATTATTGAACGAAAATATCCTGGTGCTTTCTTCCATTGTGCCTCCAAGGTTCATGTTTCCAAGGATACTGTTTCTATTGTTAACGTCTCCGCCCAACAGGTATTTTCCATCAATATCTCTTTTACGTGCTAACAATTCCGGAATGTCCGGATCCATTAAAGATATGGGCAAAAGAGATGCAAATTGGTTAGGCCTGTCACTACGGACAGCATCCCAATAGCTTACAGTAGGATCATCAAGGTCAGCCATTGGCGTTTTGTTACTGCCCACCACCACTCGCCCGTCAGTTTGGATATTAATCCAATCAAGTGGTTTCACATCTAAATTTACCCGCATATTGTAGACGTTATTCTTCGCATCTTCACCATAACCCATTTTAAATATGTCTCCGGCGGAATACACACCGAAATTGGAATAATATTTAGCAATTTCATTACCTCCGACAAATTCTCCGTTCACGTCATAGAAAGATTTGAAGGGTTTCAAAAATTCACTGGAGTAATAATCAATATCAGGGTAACGATAATTATTTCCGGATTTGAAGTTATTCATTTGTTCCTGGTCATAGTAAGCTTCATCATTACCGTCGTTTTGATATGCTAAATTATAATAATCCATATAATCGTATGAATTCAGGTACTTTGGTAATGCTTTTGGAATCGAAATACCGTACCGTGCAGTAATATCGGTTTGTTTCTTTATCTCTTTTGCTCGTTTTGTAGTAATTAAAATCACTCCGTTTACAGCAGATGTTCCATATAAAACCGCAGCATTGGCATCTTTCAACACTGTAATACTCTCGATTTCCGATATTCTTAAATAATCCAGGTCGCGCGGAATTCCATCCACTACGATCATCGATGAGCTCGAGAACGATCCGCCGCTGAGCATACTTCCAACATCCATTCCAATCCCAAGGCCTCTCACATTTAATCCGCCCAGTAAGCCCAACATTCTGTTTCCTACCAGATCCGCCACAGCTCCTCCCCCCATGATTTGGGTTTTGTCGTTGTCAAAATTATCCTCAGTAATGTTCGCTACCGCGCCTACCATATCGCCTTCGTAAATCTGGCGAAAACCAAGATTTACCTTTTCTTCGTAAAGAAAATCGGCTGGTTGAAGGGTAATCTTCATCATTTTGAGCGCCTCCGATGCAGGCAATGTTATAGATTTGTAGCTTCTCGCCTTTACAATCAACAATGCATCAGAATTCATCAATATAGTGAAACTTCCGTCGTTTTCGGTTTTGGAATAATTACCGCCGCTGAACAATTCAGCATTTGCAATTGGATTTCCATTTAAGTCTTCTACAGTGGAAGCAATGATAATTTTTTGTTCATTTTCATTTTGTGCAAACATCGTATGAACACTTATCATTAGCAAAGCGATCATAAAAACGGATGTTAAAATATATCTAATCTTCATTTGATAAAAGTTTTAAGATTAAGAATTAAAGTTACCACCCGGGGTTTTGTTGAAAATTGGGGAACTTTTGTGCCCATGATCTTTGCAGGGGTAGCCAGTTATGTTTCTTTTCAGCCACTCTCCTGATTTCAACTACAACGCTCTGATTGATGGGTAGTCCGGTTTCAGCGTCTCTGTCAAAAAGGAACCTTGTTTTATCCAGAAACCGCGGATCACCATTAAGGTTCCATCGACGTAAATCGTCAAACCGTTGACCTTCGAAGCATAATTCAACAGCTCTTTCCCGGATGAGTTCCTCAAAAAACACATCCTTGTTTGCTGTGAATTTGGCAGGGACAGGATTCAAAAAATCTGATTCCGGTAAGTCCCGTTGCCTTATCTTGTTAACAGCGCCTTCTGCAGTCAGGGAGTAATTATCGGAGGTTGCTTTTGGTCCGCCGTTAGTTTTAAAATTGACCGCCTCCGCATACATCAGGTAAACATCGGCAAGACGGAGATAAGGAACATACGCCTGCATAGTATTTCTTTCAACGGTAGTAAATTGCGGGCCTATTCCATTAAACTTCTTTTGATAATATCCGGTATTCGTTCCCAATTCCCAGGGACCTTTTTTGTAAGTGTGTATTCCATCTCTGGATGATTGAAGAAACCGGCAATCATAAAAATTACCACTGCCGGTAGGATATTCAACGTTGGCAAGATTAGGAAAGTTATTGAACTGTTCGCCATCGTGACAAATTAATTTATAAAAGCGCGGATCGCGATGTGACCATGGGTCACTATCATCGTATTCCAGAATCTGAATTAGGATCATTCAGCGGGTAACCTCTATCGTCTCCGAAATTCTGTACCAGATTGTGTGTAGGCGTATCTTCCTGCCATAATCCTTCCAAACAATATGGTAAAATTGCCCTGCCGCCATTCCACCATGTTCCATCGCTTTTGTAAATAGTGGGTAACATTATGCCTTCATACTGTCCGGGCTTTACAGTGGGATTGCCCCACGTGTAAAAATTTTTCATGTAATTTTCCCATTTTTCCAACCCAAATAAATCCTGATGTTCGTCAACCAGCTTCAACATTTCCCCGAATGCAGCGGCGGCTCTATCGCACAATTCCGGATCGAATTCATTTATGCCTTTGGCTTCCTCATTAATCATCGGGCTGGCTGCAAACAAAAGAGATTTACCAAGATACCCCAGCGCCATCATCTTGTTAACACGGTCGCGGTTGTTTCCCAGGGTTCGTTCCCCTGTACTCACTAAATCCCAATGCACGGGTAATAGGTCTGCTGCTGCCCTGAAATCTTCAGCCATTTTCAAGGCGGTTTCCTGAAAACTTGTTCTTGAAAATTCGGGACCTGTCCACTCTTCATCTGCATTCAACGCCCGCGAAATATAGGGCATTCCTCCCCAAAACCTGCATATTTCGAAGTGAAACCATGCTCTGAAATACAACGCCTGGCCCTTGAGCAAATCACGTTCTTCCTCTGTTCCTACAAACAAATCCGGTTCTTCGAGTTTGGCCAATGCTCTGTTGGCAACAGCGATGGCATACCAACTCCAATCCCAAAGACGTCTGTCTTCCATATTGTTGAAATTCGGATTGCCGCGGGGTGAAGGAAGTTTAGCGATATTAACCGAGCCTCCACCATATAGCCAACTGTTTGACCCCCAATAATCACCTCTGTCAAAGCCATAAATATCTTTACAGGAAAGCGTTTCGTCAGCCAATAAATAATTGCTCCAGTTTCCCGCTTTTTCGTGGTCGGTAATACAATTATACAATTGTTCGACCCATCCTTGAAAACTAAAGAAATTTCCGAACACCTCCTTGTCGGAATATTCCAATTCAGGTGCTTTATCCAGATATTCTTCGCACGAAACCAGTACAAAGCTCAAGCATATAGCAGATATTACTAAGTATATGTGATTCCATTTTAAAATTATTCTTTTCATCGGATTATTCTAAATGTTACACAATTAAAATGATATTTCTAGTCCCAAATTGACTCTTTTCAATAACGGATAAGCTCCGCTCGAACCTCCCGATTCCCTTGCGTCGGGCATTTTCGACCAAAAGAAAAGGTCATTTCCCTGAAGGTAAAGTCTCATGTTGCTAATTCCTTTATTGCTCAATGCTCCACGTGTCTTGAAGTTATAAGCTAATTCAAGAGATCTCAACTTGAGGTATGAAGCGTCAAAGAGATAAAAATCTCCTAAATTTCCTCTGTTTGCCATCCAGCGAGGCAAATATGAACTGGCATCGGGATTGTCCTTTGACCAGTAATCTTTAACATGATCGAATAATACGTCGCTATCGCTTCTGAAATTATTGAGAGTCATCATACGGCTGGCATTACTCACCCCATAAAATTGTATCATGAAACTCCAACCTTTATAATCGGTACCCAAACTCAAATTTGCAGTATTTTGCGGTATATCCGAATACCCTACCGGAGCGTTGTCATCGGCATTAATTATACCATCGCCATTAAAATCTATCAAATCATAATACCCTGCTTGTTTTTCATTGTCATAGTTTTCATAAGGAACACTAGCATAAATCTCATCCCAGTTTTGATAAAAAACTCCTGAATTGATCACACTCCGTTGCTGACCAATAGCATAACCGGCGTTTTTTTGGTAATCGGGCATCAACGGTGCGTCATCTCTGAAGATAACTTTATTTTTATTATGCGATGCATAAATCCTTCCCCAGACATGAACCTGCTGGAAATTTTTGTTGATATTTAAATCGATTTCAAAACCATTCGACTCGGTTTGTCCGGCATTTCCGTATGGAGCTGGGAATCCAAAGTAATTTGGAAGCGCTCTATCCCTGCCCGTCAACATGATGTTATCACGTTTTTCTGTAAAATAATCAAACGAAACACTAATCAGATTTTGCAAAACACCAAACTCCAGACCGTAATTGCTTTTGACGGCAGTTTCCCATTGAAGATTAGGATTTCCCGTAATACTCATTAAATACATATCATAAGGGCTTTCAGGAGAAGTATTATTGTTACTTATATTGACATATGAGCCCAAACGCGCCATGCCGCCATAAAGATATTGCGATTCGTAAAGCCATCTTCCGCTGCTGACCCTGTCATTGCCCATCTTTCCAACACTGTATCTGAGTTTCAACCTGTCTATCCATTTGACATCAGAAAGAAACTTTTCATTTGATACAGACCATCCAAGGCCTAAAGATGGGAAAAATGCAAAACGATATCCGGGTCCAAATTGTTCCGAACCGTTGTATGCTCCGTTGAATTCAACCATATAACGGGAATCATAATCATAAGTGCCGCGGAAAACCCAATCTTCCCTGTAGTGCCTAAATTCGTTACCATTTGCATTTTCTTCACGCTGGAAAAGTCCCATTGCCGAAATATTGTGCAAATCAGATATTTTTCGGGCATAACTCATTTGAAGTTGATACAAGAATTGACGATCCACCGGCAACCTGCCCCACAAACCATTGCTTGCAAAGGAACTTTCATTTTGTATACTCCATGGCTGTACAGACCAGGCGTAATCACCCGTACTTTCCCTAAAATACCTGACGCTGTATGAATCCGGGCCAAAACGCCAATCATGATTAATAGATTTGTAAAGAGTATTGCTGTCAGTAGGACGGGTAGAGTAATTATCATAGATACCTCCATGCGAACTGATATTATTGTTGAAACTCAACATCCCTGTCATTGTCAATCCGGGAGTGACAAATTTCAAATCCTGTTCAAGTTTTATAATTAAATTTAATGAAGTAGACCTCTGGTATTGTATTCCGGAATTATACATGCCGGCTAAGGGATTAGATATGTTTTGATACTCTATGTTGGTGCCCCAATAGCCATCAGAGTATTGGACGGGAAACAAGTTGGGCGCCATACCGTAAAGTGTACTCCACATATATGTGGGGACACTGTTCTCACCCGTATTAGCACCGGCGCTCCACATACTCTTCTTGATGCCGAAATATCCGTCGAAATTGACCTTCAACTGGGTCGTTGACGTAAGTGCTATGTCTGAGTTATTTCTGAAGTTCAAACGGTCATAATTAAACGAAGGGTCGTAACCTTTACCATTATCGTAATTCTTCAGCATGTCGCCTTCGTGCAAATAACTTACCGAACTAAAATACTTGATATCTTTATTCCCTCCCTGTATATTGAGGTTAGCTTTATGGGTATAACCCATTTTCTCGAACATGGCATCCTGCCAATTGACATCGGGGAATAGTTCTTTGTATTCTTCGGGCATGTCGGGTGTCCATCGATACAATTCAATGATTTCAGCAGGAATAATAGCACCCCACGACGCGGGTCTAAAAGCAATTTCCCGTTCGATTGTTTCATTCTTAGTCATCATGGCATCATAAGAATTCATGGTTTTGGGTACTTTCGACAGCATGGTACCTGTGACCGTGTAACTTGCGTTCACGACCATTTTTCCTTCCTGTCCCTTTTTGCTATTGATCAGAATCACGCCATTTGCACCCTTTACGCCAAAAACAGCTGTTGCCGAAGCGTCTTTCAAAACCGAAATAGAGGCAACTTCGTTAACGTCGATATTGTTCAGGCTTCTTTCCACACCATCAACCAGGACTAAAGGGTTTGCATTGTTCCACGTACTTTTTCCGCGAATAAAAATTTGCGTTGAGCTTTCTCCCCAACCGGATCCTCCTCCCGGCTCTCCTGAACTGGTAAGTGTCACCAGACCGGGTATTTGCCCTGCCAAAGCATTACTAAAGTCAGCCACATTACCCGTTCGTTTCAATTCCGGTTCTGTAGCTTGCGAGATGGAGCCCACGATAGTTTCCTTTTTCTGAGACCCGTATCCTATGACCACCACTTCCTCAATCTCTAATAAACCTGCGCTTAAGGTCAGATTAATCGTCCTCTTATCCCCAATGATAATTTCTTGTTTTTCGAATCCAATGAACGAAAAAATCAAAACAACCGCATTATTGTCGGGAACAGTAATAGAGTACTGACCTTTTCCATCGGTAATCGCACCGTTATAGGTTCCTTTTTGCACAATATTAGCGCCCGGCAGCGGAAGACCATCAGAATCATTCACAACACCCGTTATTGTTCGGGTCTGCTGCCCATACAAGGGTACTGATACAGACAAAAACATGGCTATTAAAAAACTTAAAAGCTTCTTAATATTCCCAGTACATTTTAATAGGTTAATTGTTTTTTTGTACATAATTAATAGTATAGTTTGTACATAATTGATATTATAGATTTAAACTTGATTCATATTAATTTCCTTGTTGATTAAATCCATAACTTATTTCACGCTTTGCAACATACATGCTTAAGAAAAGTGCCTGCAACGGCATTATTTATAAATGGTTTTCAATTTTACGATTTGATTTGAAAAAATATAGTAGTCAACGAAAAATTAAATATTATTGTTCTCATTGGCAATAAAGATAAAATATTTTAGAGCCTGTTTAAAATAGAATTTATACTTGAATTATTTGATCTGTATAATTTTACTGAATTATACTTGTACCGAGATATGTTGTCGTATTTCCGGTTTCTTCGAATCATATCCTAAGTATCTTGTTTACGGTTGAAAATGAATTCACATAATGAATAATATGCTGTTGTAAATATATTTAATTAGTCAACAATATATTTATTCAATATCGACATTATTTATTATATATTTCGATAACGTACTTGTCTATATAGCTTTATTTATCAGGTAAATATCCTGACTTTTGTCGTACACTTTTCAATTTATCTTTCTTTGCGGTGAATGTATGATTCATTTGGCCTTTTTGCTGTAATCGGAATACCAGCAGATTAATTCATTTCCATCTCTGGGGTTTGCTAAACCCTTCATGCCACATGTCTTTGGAGTAAAAATAATTTTCAGACAACAAGCGGGTGATATCTCTGTTGCTAATAACTGTGGACAGGCCTGCAGCTGTAACCTTACAACTCAACAAATGATCACTATAGCTCAGTTCTTTCCTGTTATAAAAAATCGATATTTTATTCATCAAAAACAGCGCAATTTATTAACAGTATTTCATTATTATTTCTTCCACCACCGTTCTTTCTCTTTTTTGATCAGATCATCCAGATAGATCACCTGATCATCACGGTTTCTTTTTCCGCCCGGAGCATCAACCATGTTTCCTCCCCAGTCATGAGGCGAAATATTACAATTCAGATCAAGACTTGCAACTAACAAGCCCGCGCCCTCTATTTCGAAGGTTCGAACATCTTTGAATGATTGAGCAGAAGATCTCACGAACACAGTCGGGTCTTTGTCAGGATTCTGGACATCACGGCCGGCAGTATCGAAAATACCATAACCCATACGTTTATCTTTGACAGAAATGACAAAACGAACCCGGTTATCGGCGCAACGCGCAGGGATAAGACTGCGGTAGTAACCTGCCACGGGGAAAAGAATCACGTCAGCTCCTTTTAGGGCAAAAAGTTGCGTCACATCGGTAAACCAACTGTCATAACAGATGACCATGGCAACCTTACCAAAATCAGTTTCGATAATATCCGTTTTCGTACCGGGAGTAATTCCTTCCCAGTTTACTTCAGGACTGTATGGATGAATCTTATCGTAAACTCCCGTCAGTTTACCACTGCGATCGTAAAGCACTCCTCTATTGTATTTCTTGCCATCGGTTTTATCTACCACATAAATGGAAGCGCCAACATACATACGGTGTTTTGCTGCCAATTGCGAAAATATAGCCATCAGCGTGTCGCCTTCCAATGCCTCCGGACCCGATTGTGCAACATTTTCGTAAAATAGTAGTAAATCTGCTTTTTCTTTTGCTGCCTGTCCGGCAATTGCAGCCATTTCCTGACGGTTTCTTATGGTATCCTGCGTACATGCAAACCTCGCCCAACGAGGCTTGACAGGCTCCGTGGGGGTTATGGTTACCGAGCGGATCTTAACTTCACCGCCCGGATTAAAACGGTAAAAAACCCGAATATCATCATCCCCGTGCAGATTGTCGTCAATAACGATGGTTTCACGTCCTTCAACCATACCGTCACCCAGGCGGTAAAAACTTTCAATACCACCACGGTTAATTTGGAAAAGAAGGTTACGTTGTGGATTCACATCATCGGACATAGAAAAAACCACTTTATACTGATACGTTCCAGGGGCCAGACGTGTCTTTGCCGATATATATGCAACAGCCGAAGGATCACCTCTGCCTGTGAGAGACAGATAACGCCCCTTTGCATCTTCTTTAAGTGCAAAACTGGGAACAAGGTCCTTCTGGAAAGAGGTCAGTGTCCATCCAACGGGTAATGAACCGATACTTCCTTTGGTAAAATCCAACCGATATGAAGTATTTTGTGCACATGCTGTTGTGACGAGACAAGTAAAAGTAATTACTGCAATGAGATAGTTCTTCATACTTATAGATTTTACGTTCGTTTTACAAATTTCTGATCCATATATTTCTAAATCCAACTTCAGTACCATGGTCCTGAAGCGATATGGGCATGCGACCATGTACCGTATATCTGGGTAAACCCCTGTAAGGCGTATCGCCCTTCAAAATATAATTGTTTTGTACAACAATGCCATTGAGCACAACGGTAACCATGGCCGGTGAAACCAGGCCTCCGTCGCCGTCAAATACAGGAGCCTTCCAATAAATATCGTAAACCTGCCATTCGCCATTTTTAGTATATGCATTCACCTGGGGGGCATGTTGTTTATATATACTCCCCACCATACCATTCACGTATGTTGTATTATTGTCAGCGTCAAGCACCTGAACTTCGTATCCGCCAGGAAGGAAAATACCGCTGTTACCACGATTCTGGCCAGTATAATTTTCCGGAGCCGGGGATTTGAACTCAACATGCAGCTGGCAATCGCCAAAGTACTCTTTTGTCCTGATTCCTCCTTTACCCGGAACAATATACATGACGCCGTTTTCAATTTTCCATGGAGCAGATTCAGGTTTGTTTCCAGGATTAACATTGTTCGATGATTCCCATTGAGACAGATCTTTGCCGTCAAACAGAACAATGGCATCTGATGGCGGCTGACCGGCCGTTTTACCCGCCTGCACTTTGGGAGGCACCGGTGTATACCATTCCGTGCTGCGAGGGTCAAATTGACTTTGATCAGAACCTTGTTGTGCGAATACATATGTCGCACTGACACATAACGCAAATAATAATAGTCCTTTTTTCATTTTTTGTTTTCTTATTAAGATGATTTCATTTTTCTATTTCTGGGTATTGAAAGCGGTTCTAAAAGCTGCTTCCAGGTTCTGGTCAAAATAAGGACTGACTTCCAACCTAAAATACGGGTGGAAACTTGTACTCAGTCTATAGGTGGTAAACACTTCCTCCAGGTCAAAAACATATTGTTTTCCACCTCTGTTCTGGCCGATGTGGTTAACCCTGAAGTCTGCTATGTGTAAGCCCCACTCTCCAATATAGACAGGTACATTTTTCACATTCCTTATATAATTCAGAGGTACCGTATATTCGTAATCCAAAAAAGATTTGGTCATTCTCCATGATTGATTGGTTGCAGGGTTAAATACATTCCATTTGGCAACTGTTGAAGATGGGTACACCCGATCACAGTCGGTGCAGCAATCTCCTTCCATGCAATCGAAATTTACAGTTTGATGCACATACGCCCCCGGCTCATAACAATGATATTCATAAGCATAATTGTTTGCAGGGTCATTTATATCGGGGAAATTGTATTTCCCGTCAAAATTCTGCCAGCAATCCCTCTGGTCGTTTGGTACGAAACTGAAATGACCTCCACTCAGCCATAAACGTTCCGCAATAACAACATGATTCATATCCACTTCCCTGATAGCGTTCACGATACGCTGAATGAATTCCTGATATTGGTCGAATTGTTGCTGGAAACGAATTTTCCCATTATCGCCGCATTGATACGGATGATGACCATCCTGATCATTTCCGCATCTGTAAGGAGCGCTATCGGGATTATCCACGCTTATAGGCGGTTCGTTCATGAGTCCATATGCTGAAATCACCTTTTCATTTTTATAATTATCCGCAAGCGCCCGCCAAAAATTAACAAGCCTGTCCTGATAGGACTGGTTTGTGAAAAATTCAGGACTGTTGGTTCCGGGTCTGTCCATCATGGCCAAAACAAGCGTCAGATTGTATTTTTTTGCCCAGGCAACAGCGTCGTTAATCTTTGTCCAGTTATAGGAAGTGCCGCTGTTCACTTCATAGTCTTTTGCAAAAAGATAATAACGAACATTGTTAAATCCAATGGATGCAATATTCCTATAATCCTGTTCGGTAAAAATGTTTCCCATGCCCCTAATTGCAACTTCCTGACCGGTTTCATCTACAAAGATATTTCCATCAGTCTTTAAAAAACCTATAATCGGCCTGTACAGTCCGGACATTGCTACATCTTTGACAATTATCTGACATGTCGACTGTAATCCGCCATCTTCTGTAGTAACCGTAATACTGGCAGTACCCGCATTCCTGCCAGTTATCTGTCCGGAATTGTCTACCAATACTATATCTTCGTCGCTCGAACTCCAACTAACATTCTGATTGGTAGCATCTCCGGGCTCTATTATGGCAATCAAAACATGTGACTCTCCTACAATAAGAGTCAGTGTTTCTTCCAGCGTGACGCCTTTAACATCAATCACCTCTGCAGGTTGCTCGGGAACAGTTACTTCACAGGTTGCTGTGTAACCAGAGTCGTCCGTAGTGACTGTAATGATGCACTGTCCTACACCCCTGGCAGTTACCAAACCACTGCTGTCGACTGTTGCAACAGTAATATTGTTCGATGTCCATGCAACTTCCGGTTTGTTGCGTCTTCAGGTAAAACTGTAGCGGTCATCCGCACGGTATCGCTGATTAGAGTTAATATTATCTCAGATTTGTCAATTTCTACGCCGCTGACATGAACCGGCTTTTTGGATAATTGTTTCTCACAGCTTATGATAAATAGACCAGTGGTCAACAGTAAAACAGCCAAAATGCACTTGCAAGGAACGGAATGTTTCATGATAATATACTTACAAATATGAGCAGGTAGAGCCGTGTTTTTTCGAACCATGCACCTACGAGTAGAGAAGTAACTTAGCGCTGCATTTTCAGCTTTTGACGCAACACGAGATAAACAAAAGCGTCGTATAAAATAAGAGTGAAGAGTTGAGTTTTACACTCACTCTTCACTCTTTATAACAACTCAATAATTAACAAATTTTACAACACTAAGCGAATGCCCTTGTGCCCGCCTGAAGTTGCAGGGGTATCGCTCTGTCGACTATCAATACGAACACCGCCTCCGTTATCCCGGCTACCACCACGGTGCACTCTCGCCGTGCCTGTTTCTGGTCCAGTATAATCGGTCACCGTTCCTGTAGGATAAGCACTATACCAGTCAGAACACCATTCCTGTACATTACCCAGCATATTGTAAATACCCAGTTCATTTGGCATCAATTCATATCCCTTTTGTTTATCCATAGTTTTCATCACGTAATGATTGACACCACCGCCCCACAAGGCAACACCATCTTTGTCATGCTGTCTCCGAGTACCGGCGTTTTCAGGTCCCGGATATTTTGTATTTACAAGTGCCCAATAACCATCGGGAGGATTGCCGCCGGGAGGTCTGGTAACAGTAGGATCCTGAGGATTTGAACAAAAATCAGGATAAGTTTCGCCAATAATATCTACAAATGAGCGCCCGCCATAAAAAGAGGTAGGCTTAACTTTTGCTTCGCGAGCAGCCCATTCCCACTCAGTTTCAGTTGGCAAACGATAGTTTTTACCTGTCTTTTCATTTAACTTCCCAATGAATTCCGTGGCCTTATCCCAACTACATGATGTAATTGGCATTTCGTCCAGGGTGTTATTTTGGGCGGCAGTAATTTGTCTCCTTGCATATTCTTCACCATAAGTCTCGCCCATCACCCATAGATAGATATCTTGTGTCACTTCAAATTTTGAAATTTTATATTCTGAGGTGATAACGGACGTAAAGGTTGCACTACTACCAGGCCCTTCTCTGGGTTCCCATAAACCGCCCTGTAAAAAGCCCTCTGCGGGTGTTGCTGGGACCGAAATCATTTCAATTTGCGGCTCCGGAACAGTTAATTCAATAGGATATTCCACCACCACCACTGTCTCGTATGCATCTGTAAGGGTTGCCTTCAATGTGCCTACCTGTCCCAGTTTTAGATAATTACAAAACAAATCCTGGACTAACCACCTTTTTTTCGCATTTAAAGTATCAAACTGACTTATATATACTATGTCGTCGTTTTCGCCCTCATACGGACCATTCTCACCCGGCACAACCTCACCAGGGATGTATTCCCACTTAATACTTTTTATGGTAGCTTTTTCAGGTGTAACATTCAAAATCACTTGAATCGAATCGGCAATCTCCATCGAAATGGTTTCCGATACATTGAAATCTGCTGATTCGAGAGGTCGTGGCAACCCTTTCGAGTTTACCTCACAAAATGCTGAAATGCTATTATCATCCGAAGTGCAGAGAACCAGACACGTACCTTTCAATTTAGCGGTTACTAATCCTTGGTTATTAACTTCAGCAATGTTCGGATCGGACGACGACCACATAATTCTTAAGTTGTCAGCATCGGCGGGTTCAAGGGTCGCCGTAAGCTGCTCTTGATCATCAATATAATCGAAGACCAACGCCGTTTTGTTGAGAGTTATAGCGGTTACATCAACTCCTTCGCGTGTCGGGTCTTTTGTGCAGCTGATTGATATCATAGCAATTGTCAGAAAAACAAGAGCTGGGACTAAGTATATGAATTGTCTTTTCATGCTACTAATGTTTAATATTATTACTATTGAAATTTTATTATAGAATGATTTTTATGCTGGTAAGGTATACGGGATCTTCTACCCAAACACCCCATTGTCCAAACTGGAATGCAAAACGAGTCAAACCTGGTTTGTCGCTAAAGGCCTTCCCCCCCGTAAATTCATCGGGATTACCCAAATCTACGACAAGGTGATATTTATAATAGCCACCGATTAATTCGGAATTAGCCTGTATAAATGAAGGTTTTAATTCTCCGTTGTTGGGATCTGGTTTTAATCTAAATCCTTCATCTGATGTACTACCGTGTATTAAGTCCCATTGGTAGCTTCCATAATCGAAATCTCCGCCGGAACCCAATATAGTACGCTCTGCAATCCAAAAATCAAACTCCAGCTTCTTTGCAACTGCAACTATCGGTACAATGGCCGATGGGAAACTAAATCGGTATGTTGCCCATTGACGTCCTACCGAAGAAGGAAATACAAAATTTAACCACAGCGCAGGTGTACCGTTAAAGTCTACTACTTTAAGAGAGTCTCTATTATTTCCGCCATACGCTGTTCGACCGTTACCGGTTTGCACATCACCCTCAAGTCTCCATCCGTTATTTACCCTTCCGGTAATACCATTCTTGCCATCTTCAAAGGTGATTTCCTTCACAAATCCCGCGCCGAGAACACCAACTTCACATATCAACTCTTCTCCAGTATCTGAATTTTTCGCTTTAATGCTGGCGTCTCCTCCTGCTACGCCAGTTATTGTTCCTTCTGCACTGACCGATGCAATGGCCGAATTTGATGATGTCCACTCCATTTCCTTATTGGTAGCGTAAGAGGGTTCATAGCTGATTATCAGGGCTTCTGTTGCGCCTGTTAAAAGATATGTTTGGGCTTTCATAGTCATTGTTACGTAAGGAACGAGCACGGTCACTTCACATGTCGCTGTATGTACTCCGCCTCCCGTAGTGTATTCTGTAGTAGCGCTAATCGTACATGTGCCCGGATATATGGAGACTACCTCGCCATCCTCGCTAACCTGGGCTACTGCCGTATTGCTTGAACTCCAGCTATAAATCTTGTTGTCAGAATTGCTTGGGGTAAGAGTTGCAATCAACGTTTCATTAGTCCCAAGAGGACCTTCCAGAGTCAAAGTAGATTTATTGAGCCCGATGCCAGTGACATAAACATTCAGGTCAACTTCAACTACGCAATTTGACTTAATTTCGCCGTCTTTGGTGGTGACGGTAATCACGCATCGGCCACTGCTTTTAGCGGTTACCAATCCTTCAGAATCAACCGATGCAACACCAGCGTTGCTCGATTCCCAAGTCACATTCTTGTTCGTTGCATCTTCCGGGAAAATCTCTGCAGTCAACTGCTTAGTAGCGTCTACTGCGAACAATTTTACCAGATCATCAGTGATCGTAACGCCCTCCACAAGAATAACTTCTTTTTTGCAGGCTCCAAGGATACATGCAATCGCAAAAATTGCAATTAAAATAGATTTTCTTTTCATACGAACTCAGGTTATTATGGTTAATACACAAAATTAAATGACTTATTACAACTTATGTTTCATTAAAAAACTGTCATATTACTTAAATTCTATAATTCATTGTTCCGTGATTTTGTCCGGTGGAGTTCTGTCATGTTGGCACTTCCTTAGAACAGACCGACCGGCTTGCCGTCTCTTTCACCTGAAATGGGCTTTGACAGGACGGAACAGAACTGTCATTATTACTGTTTTTAAGATCAGGCAAATTTTTTAAACAACGAATATCTCTCCCAGGTCGCAAATCCATTGTTGGTGACTTGATTGAAGCCCTTACATTTGTAATATTAAGTACTCGCATGTTCGTTTTCTTCTGGGAAAACATTAAGGTTGTTTTGAAAAAATTATAATTTATCCAAAATAAATTGAATAATTAGTCATTTGGCGTGAGTTTGAATATTTAATTCTGTTTAAAAGATTTTCGTTTTTATTTCAAAAACAAACTCACTCATAAAACAAACTAGGTTTATATGTACAAATATATATTTTATTAATCAATAATATGTTTGTGCAATAACGACATTTTGTATTATAATTTCGATAATCTCTTTGATTATATAGCCTTCGAAAAGTCAAGATGCAAGTCCGACAATGTTAACATAAATTATTCTTACAATATACTAATTGGCACCTCGAAAAACTATTTTTTTTGATGCCGTTGTTTAAAACAATTATAATTTTTGATTTTCGAAAGACCAAATTTTATTCCCCCCCCAATCTTTTTTATTTAATTATTTATCTGATACTTACAAAAGTGCATGTTTCACGTCTGGACATACGGCGTATATTGCCATTATCAATATCAATACTTTTCTATTCATAGCTTTCAGTTTATTTACGCGCTAATTTTTTATCTTATGCCTTTGCTACGATTTTTACAGCGAGGTCCAAGGTATAGCGCGGGCAGGCCAGTATGGTTTCTCCTCCGTCGCTCACCATTGTTTCTTCCCGTAATATTTTCATGGTTCCAGGGTCGATGAAAGTGACGATATACTCGCCCTTCGGAATCCCTGCCATGGTCACTTTAGGTTCATATGATCCGTAATTCGGTTCGTAATACGATGCTATATATTTCCCGGTGTTGGGAAAACTATGATGAATGTACATGGCATATTGCCTGCCTTTTTCCGAAATCATGTTCACACTCGCGCCCATTGATATTTTCTGCGGGGTATCGGTGTCGCGTGTCATTTTGGCAAAGACGAAACTTTCCAAAAATGTTCTGAGATTACGAAGACCCATTAATATCTTTCGGTTGATTTCATTTTCACCGGAAGGATTAGACGGTACAAAATACCCGTTCAACTGATTGAAACCGGCGCCGCCACCAACCATAAACTCCCAAGCCTCGAGACGTGCAATCGCTGTATGCTCATGGTCATACCAGGATGGGACGTAAGCTGTTTCATTCAACTCAATAGGCTTGTTGTAGCAATAACAGCTGTTCAGTGCAGGAATACCACCCACCTGTCGCGAATTCATCCCTATGTACTGTGTCACAATGAGGGCGAGCCTGTCGTCGTCGCAAAAATCTACGCCCAACTCCAATTGCTGGGCAAGTATATGCTTTTTGGGGAGTTTTGATTCTACATTGATGATCAGGTTCAAATGTTCGCTGATCCAAAGGTATGCCTTTTGAGGAGGTGTCAACATCAGCGTCGGCTCGTCAACAATTTCGTATATCACATTGTCAAATTCGTTGGTCTCAATCACTAATTTTTCAACAAACCGGAATTGTTCATTGACGAGCGGTTCGTTGTCCAAAGTTTGAAAGGTAATATGGTCGCAATCACCAACTCCTTGGATATTATTGTCCTTTTGCAGAGGAGAAAAGGCCCAGTATGGTTTGTTCTGACAATTGTAAAAAGCTATCTCAATGATGATGTTGCGCTTGTCCGCCTCCTTAAGGAAATCACGCAGACGGTCGAAGTATTCGGGGTCCCACCTGCTTAAGTCGAATTTATTGCCTCCGCCCTTATATCCCGGGACCTTCGACCGCACCCACGGCACGATCAAATCATTACCTGCCGGCGCCATCATATCCTCAACAAGCCAAAAACCTTCAGGTTCGATAATGGTACCCGGATAAATCCTCGTATAGTTGAGCCCGTATTGGGCAAGCATTTCAAAGTACTTCACATAGTCGAACGCTTTGTTGATGACCCCGCCGTAATGTTCCGCAGAGGTAATAAGAAGAATTTCCTTACCCTTATATTGAAAATAATGCGGGTTTTTATTGCTGACACCGATGACGCCTGGAGATGAGTTTCTGAAATATTCACCTTCCTTCTTGTAATTTTCCGGTTGTTTTACAAAACACTTTTGCGTGTCTTTTTGACCACCACATGAAGCCATTTGCGTGGTTGCAATACCTCCAAGCACGGCTGCAGAAGCGGTTTTGATAGCTGATCTACAATTCATGATTTTAATGAGTTATGGTTTGCTGAAAAAATCAGGACAAGCAATTGTTCAACCTATGATTTCTTACTTGATCTTTGATACCGATATGATATAAACTTTCAACCCGGGCTGCATCAAACAAGCGTACTTCTGCTGGCATAGCAATCCACCTGAAGAAAGAGACAAAAAAATGAATAGCCTCAAGATGTATGATGTTCATCACAAAGAATATACATATGACCCAGCTTTCAGAAATCCTTGAGCCGGGCACGTATCTGATTCAACGCATTTTCTTTTTTACCCTGTCAAAACTTGCCCTCAATATGATTCCGTTCAGCAGCTTCCTTCTTTGTTTCGCTTTTCTTATAGGAACTCTGACTTTCCTTTACAGGTCTTCGTCCCAGTGGCGATGCCGTGATCCTTATATCCCTCGCTTTCAGCCATCTCTTTTCTCTTGAGTAACATAGATCTTATCTGCCTTAATCAGTCCCGAATGCTCTTTTGAAAGCAGCTTCAAATCTTGGATCAAACTGCGTGGTGATCTCAGATATATAGTACGGATGAAAATTGACGTTTATTTTGTACCTGTCGAGAAGTAAGTTATAAACGTCTTCAAACCATTGGGCACCACCTTTATTATTGTTGAAATTAGTGGTAAAAATGCCTGTCTCACCAATGTAAGCCGGCACATTTTTAACATTCCAGATGTAATTTAGCGGTACAGTGAATGCATAGTCCAAAAATTCCTTACAGTACTTCCAGGGCGGAATTCCATCAGGACCTTCATTATATCTGCCGATCGAATTGGATGGATAGATGTTCGTGCTGGATTCGGCTTGATGCGTATATGTGTTGGGTTCATAGCAATGATATGTATAGGCATAATTGCCGGCAGGGTCATTAATGTCCGGGAAATTGAATTTTCCGTCATAGTTCTGCCAACAGTCACGTTGATCGTTTTGAACGAAAGAGTAATGACCTCCATCCAACCATAAACGCTCCGCAATAATGATATGGTTCATATCCACTTCCCTGATAGCGTCCACTATATTTTGAATGATTTTCCGATAGTCTTCGAAGTAACTTATGTATGGAGTGCCGTTGCAGTCGTAGCGTGCATTGCCGGGGTTATTTACCTTAACCGTCGGTTCATTGGTAAGATCGAAACCGGCGATGGTCGTCTCGTTTTTATAACGGCTTGCTATTTCCTTCCACACAGCGGCCAGCCTAATCTGACGGTTTATATCGGTAAAGAGTTCCCTGTCGCTAATACTGCTTGCAAGCGGTGAATAAATCATGGCTAAAATAATCTTCAGGTGGTTTTGTTTCGCCCATGCAATATGATTATCAAGCCATGAGAACATTGCCTCCCTGTAAGGTGTGGCACTTTCGGCGGAGTTCTCAAAATTTGCCGCGCTCACATATAAACGAATACTGTTAAAACCAATGGAGGCCATTTTCGCATATTCTGTCGCACTAAAAGAACTGTTTGGTGGCCCGTAGCCATTAGCATGATAGAATCCCATACCGTTGATAACTATTTCCTTGCCGTCGCAAATAAATTTTGAGCCATATGTTTTCACGAAACCGTTGGTTTGAGGAGGTATTGCTACCACTTTCACGGAAATGGTCGTCATTTTTGTCCTTTCTTCCGTAGTGACTGTAATCACAGCGTTGCCAACCGATTTGGCGGTTACCAAACCGTTATTGTCAACCCCTGCAATGTCCGGATTGCCTGAACTCCAGCTAACATTGCGATTTGTGGCTTCTAGAGGGAAAACGGTTGCCGTAAGCATTTGCGTTTCGCCTACAATAACTTCCACTGCACTCAATCTGAAACTTATGCCGGTGACAGGTGCAGATACTATTATTTTGCAGGTATCCTTGATTGCCCCATTGACGGTAGTAACACAAACCAATACTTCACCTTGAGCATTTGCGGTTACTACACCATTCATATTGACAGTGGCAATTTTATAGTCCAGCGTTGACCATGTAACGTTCTTATTCGTTGCATTTTCAGGTTCAACAATGGCTTTCAACTGTTTGGTATCACCAATATTCAGCATCACTTCGGATTCCTCGAACGATACTCCGGTGACATCAATCACCACAGGAGGCTGCTCGGGAACAGTTATTTCACAGGTTGCCGTGTAACCAAAGTCGTCCGTAGTGACTGTAATTGTGCACTGCCCCTGGCCTTTGGCGGTTACCACACCAATGCTGTCTACTGTTGCAACAGTTTCATTGTCCGATGTCCATGCAACCTTCTGGTTCGTTGCATTTTCGGGCAAAACCGTAGCGGTCAGCTGCTGGGTATCGTTGATTAACACCAGTGTTATCTCAGATTTGTCAAGTTTTACGTCAGTGACAAGAACCGGCTTTTTCGATAATTCGTTCTCACAGCTGAAGACAATCATTACTGTTATTACAATGAAAGCAACCGAAATGAAATGCAATAAATGTTTTTTTATGATCCTCAATTATTTGTTCATTAATTTGTACCAAATGCTATTCTTAATGCGTGTTCATGATCGGCATTCATAGTAGGATGAAACTCGCCAATGTTGTATGGATGAAAGCTGCTGCTTAATTTATACCTGTTGAGCATTATATCATAAAGATCCTCTATATATTGTGTGCCGCCGTATCGGTAATTACCTTCATGAATTCCCATCTCGCCGATAAATACCGGTACATTTTTTACTTCCCTGATATAAGCCATTGGTATGGTGTAAGCATAGTCCAAATATTCCTTACAATACTTCCAGGGTGGGACTCCATTTGGACCTTCATTGTACCGGGCAGTTTTGCTGGATGGATACATAGCTGTCCGACCTTCCAGCGTTTGATGACAATATGTGTTGGGTTCATAGCAATGATATGTATAGGCATAATTAGCAGCAGGGTCAGAAATGTTTGGTAAATTGAAATTACCGTCATAGTTCTGCCAACAATCCCGTTGGTCATTGATACCGAACCACCAACAGTTATTACACGATGTGCCCGGATCTATCCACAGACGCTCTGTAAAAATAATGTGAGTATTATCAACTTCCCTGATAGCGTTTACTACATTTTGAATGATTTTCCGATAGTCTTCGAAGTAACTTAGGTATGGAGTGCCATTGCAGTCATAATTGCTTGTTGCACCCGGATTTAGCCTTACCGTTGGCTCATTGATAAGGTCGAAACCGACTATCGTTGGCTCATCTTTGTAACGTTCCGCTATTGCTTTCCAAAAGTTAGCAAGTCTTTCCTGATAATCCGTATAGATAAAAAAGTTACGATCACTAATCTTTCCACCGGAGCCGGGTGAATGGTGTACATTCAAAATAATGGCCATGTTGTTTTCCTTTGCTAACGCAATTTGATTGTCAATTGTGGAAAAGCTAGGATTAACATCGCCCGGATTCTCAAAAGTTGAATTGCTTGCGTTAATATAAAGACGAACACTGTTAAATCCTACACTTGCCAATTTCTGGTAGGTATTGCTGTTCCAGCCGGCGCCTGGCCACTGTCCGGCACCTCTAAAGACGATTTCTTTGCCTTTCAGGACAAATTTTGAACCATAAGTTTTAACAAATTCGGAATAGGGCGGCGCTGGTACAACTTCCACGTTGCAAGTCGCCTTTTTTTCATTTTGTAATGTGGCGACAGTAATCACAGCGTTGCCAACCGATTTGGCGGTTACCAAACCGTTATTGTCAACCCCTGCAATATCCGGATTGCCTGAACTCCAGCTAACATTGCGATTTGTGGCTTCTAAAGGGAAAACGGTTGCCGCCATAATTTGTGTTTCGCCCAAAATAATTTCTACTTTACTCATTCTGAAACTTATGCCGGTGACAGGTGCAGATACTATTATTTTGCAGGTATCCTTGATTGCCCCATTGACGGTAGTAACACAAACCAATACTTCACCTTGAGCATTTGCGGTTACTACACCATTCATATTGACAGTGGCAATTTTATAGTCCAGCGTTGACCATGTAACGTTCTTATTCGTTGCATTTTCAGGTTCAACAATGGCTTTCAACTGTTTGGTATCACCAATATTCAGCATCACTTCGGATTCCTCTAACGATACTCCGGTGACATCAATCACCACAGGAGGCTGCTCGGGAACAGTTATTTCACAGGTTGCCGTGTAACCAAAGTCGTCCGTAGTGACTGTAATTGTGCACTGCCCCTGGCCTTTGGCGGTTACCACACCAATGCTGTCTACTGTTGCAACAGTTTCATTGTCCGATGTCCATGCAACCTTCTGGTTCGTTGCATTTTCGGGCAAAACCGTAGCGGTCAGCTGCTGGGTATCGTTGATTAACACCAGTGTTATCTCAGATTTGTCAAGTTTTACGTCAGTGACAAGAACCGGCTTTTTCGATAATTCGTTTTCACAGCTGAAGACAATCATTACTGTTATTACAATGAAAGCAACCGAAATGAAATGCAATAAATGTTTTTTCATGATAGAATTGATTGTTATAATGTTAAACGGTAGTTTGGTTTTAATATTTTTTTGCTATTCTTTCCCAAAGCGCTTTTCTGAAAGCAACCTTGTGATTCGCATAGAAAATTGGCTGATTTAGTGTACATTGAGATGGCTAAAATTATAACTTATTTCATAATAATCAAAGAATTTACTTTCCCCTATTTTGATAAATCGGCGACTGATAACCGGATCGATTTGATCTCCAGGATAATATTCCGCA
Source organism: uncultured Bacteroidales bacterium (assembly GCA_963828395.1). Lineage (GTDB taxonomy): Bacteria > Bacteroidota > Bacteroidia > Bacteroidales > VadinHA17 > SR-FBR-E99. The sequence continues at coordinate 158,237 of CAWHED010000005.1, read as the reverse complement.
ACAATCACATAACCTCCTGCTTTTTCGGGCAATGTCAATAACGTTGGAATAAGTAATTTACCGTACGGATCGATACTTATTTCCAATTGTTTTTTGAACACAGCCCCGCCTGTGTTATCTAAAAGTTCAATAAACAATTTACCCTCTGATCTTTTGTTCAAATCGTTTATACCTACCATATTAATAACAAAATCGCTACCCGGTAGATGAGGGACGGTATGTTTTGTATAGCGTTCATCGGTGAGATCGATAAATACTGCTTCGGGAGCAAAACAATGCTTGAACCATCGCAGTGTGGGTGATGGCTCTAAATCTTTGATATTGTTGATAAACCAGTCGCCTGTGTAGGCGTAATTATTGGCCAAATAGGAAAATGCCATTACTCCAGCGAGTGACCGCTCTGAACGTAACCATTCAGTTTCCAATTGCAACCAGTATGCTTGCAGGTTTCGACAAGCTTCGGGAGTTGCATTCCTGCCAAGGTAATAATTATAGTTATTGATGGATATTTTCGATGGACTTCCGTTTCTCCAAAGAAATATCCAACCGTATTCGTTGACCAATTGCGGAATACCTGCGTCCAATATCTTCGGTGGCAGATATTCACTCAACTTTCCCAGGTTATACGGGCGATTTTGAAACTGTCGGGCCATTTGGAGAGAATCCAGGGTCTCATACGATGCCATTTTGTACGGATGAGGTTCGTCCATTTCTTTATTTTTACCCATATCTTCTGCTGACATCCAGCCTGCATCCCATATCCGCGTGGGGTCAAGCTGTTTTAATTCGGGAATCAGCACATTTCCAACATACGAGTTCCAATTTTCGTTAATGGCATCCCAAATGACAATACTTGGGTGATTTCCATCGCTCCATACCCAATTAGTGTATTCCTGACGTAGTTGGTAATCCCAGCCGTGTACCTGCCAGTAGAGCCATTCGTTTTGCAACAGGATTCCATATTCGTCACACAAGTCGTACCAGAAGTCGGGAACGACACTGACACATATCCGCATGGCGTTCCAATCTAGCGATTTAGGCATGTCTATCAACATTTTCTTAACCCATTCCCTGTCCCATGGAAGGTTTCCACAGTCAGGATCTTCAAAAAAACGCTGGAGCGTGATATTGGAACCTCTTAGATAGTACTTGCTGCCATTGAGCGCGAACATTTTGCCCTGGGCTTTGAAATCGCGCATTCCAAAATTTACTGTATAGGTGTCGGTGAGCTGGTCATGATGATATATTTTCACTTCGCCTTCGTACAGGAAAGGATTCTCAGGTGACCATGCCACAGGATCCGGAACAGGGATATTTACTTCAAAAAACGTTTTATCATCCCTTTTAGCTGGTCCTTCAATGGTTTGCGCAGACACTGTTCTACCGCTCTTCTTTTCTTTGATGGTAAACATCACGCGACATTGATCTTCCTTAGGATCTATTTCCACAAGTTGCGGTGGAAAAGCACTCCGGACCAAAATTTTCGCAATTACCGTTTTTTTAGCGAGCGACGGAAGGAACAACACCCTGTCTACCTTGAGATTCCCGGTTGCTGTAATGAAAACGTCGTCCCATATCCCTGACAGGTAACGGATTTTTTCTTTGTCAGTGCCACCGGCAGCCTCGCTTGGAAGCCAAGCGCGATCACCCACCTGAATCAAAATTTCATTTTCCATTCCAAACTTTACAGCGCCGGTGATGTCTACATCAATGGGTGTGTAACACTCAACGGAGCGTCCCATCAACATCCCATTCACATACAACACGGTGACATACTGGCTTTTTTTGATAGTAAGAAACAGTTTTTTGTCACTCAAACTTTTATCTATTTTTATTTTCTTTCTGTACCAACTGTACATCGGAGTGTAATCCGTGAAGAAATCGTGGCGCAATTCCATTTTTTCAACTTTCGCCGGCTTTTGGAATAATTTGTCGTACTGCTCAATGCGTGGTTGAGCCAGGTGAACCAAGCCAGGAACAGGTATTTTCCGGGTGTATTCAGCCGGAGGAAACGCAGTTTTAGTCTGATCAAATTCCCATTGACCATTCAATGAAATGACTGTCCGTCCTTCACTCTGTGAAAAGGAACCAAGACAAACCAACAAAAGAATAAAAACAAATAAGTATTTCATTTTAAACCTATTAGTTGAGGCTATCTCAAAAGTCCAATTTCGGATCATACTCTGGAACATTTAAGTAAGTAATTGCAAATTACTCCAGGTCAAGGTCGTTTTTGTCGCATTATTTGAGTGTATACCGCTTCACTGTTTATTTACCGTTCTTAAAGTAGGCGTATATAGTAATGTTTTTAGGTACAAGGGTTTTACTTGTGAATTCGGCTCCTTTTCCATTTTCTTTCGTGAACCATCCTAAAAAGGTGTATCCTGTTTTTTCTGGAGTTGCCGGCATATATGGTCTGCCCAGTGGACAGCCATTCTCAGCGGATTTGACTGCATATTCTTTACCATTGTTGATGAACCTGACACTGTTTGTCCGTATTGCTTCGCCACCATTGGTTACGATGATCGTTATGGTGTGAGCTGCCAGGTTTACAGATTTGACCATCCCGTTTGCAATCCCGGCAGTATTAATTAAGTCCATATGTTTATTGTAGCGGGGATTGTTTTCGTAATCTTTTCCTAAACCGGTTTCCTGACCAGTTTTGATTTGCCATACTTCCGCCTTTTCGCCGTACAATCCTTTTACGCTTGTTTCAATCGTGCTGTCAGAGCCGTTCACTATGACAACAATCGTTTTTTCTTCGCTCACAAATGCGACTGTATTCATGTACTGTTGATCCTGATCCTGCAGACCGGGAATATCAGTGCTAACCCTTCTTACTTTTGTTGCCCCGGGGTTTATGTTTTTAAAGATTTTCTGGAAAGCATAATAAGCAGGTGGATTAAAATCAGTGGTAAACATGGCATCAGAGGCAGGTGGGTTGCCATTTCTCCACATGATCCACATCTCCCAGAAATTAGCTTTAAGATAAGCCATATCCGAGATAAACCGGCCCATCATTCCGGTGTCATAATCTCTTTTTATCCCAGCTTCGCCGGTTCCTCTGTCCTCAAGCCAATAACAATATTCCGTCTGCCAGAGGTCACGACCGTCGTTACATTGGTCAAACCCATTCACAAAGGGTGGCAAACGACTACTTTCTGCATAATAGCCATGATACACAAAGCAGTCAATTGCTTCGTCTAATGCGGCATCATATTGTTTGGATGCAGGATTGACGAATGGCCATCTTTCATCCCCGAGCGAATGTCGACCATCTATACTGTGTGAATTCCCTAAGTATTCACATGCATAAATAACCTCTCCGGCATCACAATAGCCAAATTCTATATCACCGAAACCCTCATTGATCATAACCTGTTTCATTTGTTTGAATATCCTAACAACCTGATCAACAGGCATTTTACCAGTGACGGGTGCATTGGCTTGGTTAATAGGACAGTTTGGCTCGTTAAACGGGGTTACCATTTCCGGCATTGGCAAGTTGGCTTCTTTTATTCGTCTTAACACATATATCATGGCTTTGACGAGTGCACCTTCATATTCTTGCTTTAACTCCCCGTGCGGTCTTCCGTCGAAACTTACGTTCTTTTGGAAATAACACTCAACACTATTCAAGGTATTAAAACCGGGAGCAAGGTTGTATGAAATATTGTTTTCAGAAAGCCACCGTATTTCGTCTATAAAGTTGTTAATTATATTTAATCCTTTGGCTGTAGGCTCGCCAAACTCATCAAACATATTACCCTGGTTATGCCAGAATATTCTTACAACAGAAACACCCAGATCCAATATCTTTTGCTGGCCAACCGGGAAATTAGTTATTGAGAATCCGTTACCCGACGGCCATGGCATTCCTCCCCCCAAACCTTTGACGGTCTGCTGATTTATACTGCTTACGGCAATAGTATAAGTTTTCCCGCCTCCACTATCGTACGAGTCGGAATCCTTGTTATCTGCCAAAGCAACATTTTTTTTCAAACTCAACGAGCTCAAAAATCCGCCTTTTCCGGAAAAATTGACATTTAAGACAGCTACGGGAATAATCACCGTTAAACCGATATATATAAATATTTTGTTCATCATTAGGAGAATAAACTATTTTCGCTTAGTCTTAAAAAATGAAGCAAATACAATTTTAATAATTCATTAAACTTTAATTATGTAGCATTTTGTCTAAGTTTAAGTATTCCTATTTTTGTTTGAAATTTATCGTGACATTTCAAATAGAAACTCATTTATAAAACAAACGAATTTGTAAGTGCTAACTTATTTGGACAGGTTCAATTATCTATTCTTGTAATATCGACATTTTGTATCAAATTTTCGATAATTGGTTGATTATAATCTTTTTAATCAATTAAACAATACTGGCTCTCTCGGGTTTGGCTAATTTCTCCTATAAATGTGCGCATAATTTGCTGGATTTCGGGGAAGCTTACATGCCGAATCCAGACATAAGGGTATAGTGAAGCATTTCTATATCTGAATGACCGTTTCAGGAAGTAATTTTACTTCATCATTTCCGGGAATACCGAAATTGATATCTAACACATCAGCCTTTTCCTCTATCTGATATCTGGCAAGTTCGATAAGTATCTAAAATCGCTGTCTGGTATTGTTGAAATCAGTCTTTTGCGCCATGTAGGATTTATGTATTCTCCGATGATTACAACGGGCTCTTCGGAATCGAATAGACTTCTTTTGTTTTTCCCTGAAGAATTGTTCTCATAGGTTTAATTTTTTACAAGTTGATTCAAATAATCTACAGCGCCCTGAGGGTCAGGTGAATAAAAATCTGCACCTATTTTAGCACAGTAATCATGAGTGACAGGTGCGCCACCGATGATAATTTTTGTATTGACATGTTTTTCTTTTATTTCGGATACGATCACTTTCATATTTTCCATTGTTGTCGTCAACAGAGCCGAAAGGCCAACTATAGCCTCAGGTTTTTCCTCTATGGTTTTCAGGAATTTATCACTGCTGATGTCAACCCCCAGGTCAATGACCTCCCAACCGCTGCCTTCGATCATCATGGCAACCAGGTTCTTGCCTATATCATGGAGATCTCCTCTGACTGTTCCAATGATGAATGTTCCCTTCCTGATTGCCTGGCCTGTTTGGAAAAAGGGTTTAAGGTGAACCATTGCACTACTCATCGCCCTGGCCGACAGGAGCATTTGTGGAACATATATCTCGTTTCGGCTAAACTTATTTCCAATGATCCCCATTGCCGGCACCAATGCCATATCAAGTATTTCCGTTGGTGAACACCCTTCATCAAGTGCTCTCCTGGTAAGTTCATCAGCACCCTCCTGATCTTTCATGCCGGGAGGATAAGCCGAAAGTTTGTTTATTTTACCTGCTTCGACACAAAGGGCGATTTTATTTAAAATTTCATTCATCTGCCGGTTATTTTAATAGTTGATTAAAGTTATATTCCATTTTTAATAGCCGGGCTGAAAGGAAGCTTCACCTTCGCAGCTCCTTTAAAGCCTCGAGCATCGCTAATACATTTTCGAATGGAACATTTGCCTGAATATTATGAATAGTATTAAATACAAATCCTCCATTCTCATTGAGAATTTCACATTGTCTTTTTACCTGGTCCCTGACCTCCTGTGGTGTTCCGAAAGCAAATGTGTTTTGAGTATCAACGCCACCTCCCCAGAAGACAATTTTATCGCCGTATTTCTTTTTAAGATAAACCGGATCCATTCCGGCAGCATTTATCTGAACCGGGTTTATAATATCAAATCCCGACTCGATAAAACCTGGTATCAGTTTCTCTACCGCGCCACACGAATGCTTAAAGGTTTTCCATTCTGTATTACCGTGGATCCAGTCATTAACTTTCTTATAATATGGCAACCACAGATTGTTATATGCTTCAGGTGAACAAAAAGTGGAAGTCTGAGTACCGAAGTCAGTACCACAAATATTGACTGCATTAATTCTGTTCCCCAACACCCTGTAAAACTGTCTCAGGTTTTCTAATGCAATATCTGTTTGTCTGTCAAACAATTTCTTGATGAATTCTTCTCTTGTTAATGTAGATAAATACCATTCGGAAACGCTTCTGATACCCTTTGGATTTTTAAGGCATAGTCCGGGAACAAGCGCAACGTCTCCCAGGGCAGTACCACCCAAAGATGCCATAAGAGCTTTATCGCTATCTTCAAAATGATCAACTGACCTCTTCCAGAATTCCAGCTCATCATCGGTTACTAAACCGTACTCTTCTAGATTATCTTCGATCATCAGGTTTGAGTCATCAATTGGCGCCTGGCGTTCAATGGCATCATAGAAGTAACCTGATTTTGGCATCATGGCACATGGACCAACAGAAGTATCGCCTTCCGGATATATTAATACATCGCCATTAGTATTATAAGTAGAGTTAAAATTGCCTGGTAACAGAACTTCTTGTCCCCATATGGTCCTTTGAGGTTTCCAGTCCGTATTTGCAATACCAAACATGTTTTTTACCCCAAACAATCCGATAATGTCAATATCCATTGCCACCAGAAGATCCGGGTCAATTTCTCCCAGCATCTGGTAGGGCTCAATTATTTTAACAGGGTTTTGCTCCAGACCATAATGATTACGAAGTTTTTCAACAATAAGAGCATGGATGCCCGTGACACTCGTTGACCCAAAATCAACGACAACTTTTTCTGGTTGCTTATGGTTAACTGTATCTAAGAAATTTTGTTTTGAAGTATTTGACATAACTTCTTTTCCTGCTTAAGTGAAGGTAAATAACCAGATTCTGACGTAAAGTTAATTTTCAAAGTGAGATGGTCTAATGTGTCTGGACAATATTTTTATCAAAGTTAATTGGTTTTGCTGAAAAGACAGATAAGGGACTAAAGGGGAATTAAAATATGGGATACATCAAAAAAATCCTTTTCGCAATATCTCATAAAACTCCACGCAGGCCACTCCTTAAAAAGTCAGAAAAGTATCTTAAACAAATTTTAGTCTGGCTCAATATATTAATGGCCTTTAAATCTTACTTTTTTTACGAACATCTGCTGCCATATCAAATATCTCCTCCCTTCTTACCCCTGCAGCCTTATACATTGCAAATATATTTTCAACTGGCGTCTCAGGAGGTATGACATGCGATGCTGCCAAAATATAGCCTCCCCCATCATCAGTCATGCATTCAACCAATTTAAGTGTTTCCCTATATACTTCATCTGTTGTACCATATGGCAACAAATTCTGGGTATCCACACCTCCCATGAATGATAATTTGTTCCCGAATTCCTTTTTAAGCTCATAAGGATTCATTCCCGGACAATTACATTGAATTGGATTTAGCACATCTAATCCTATTTCGATAAGATCAGGTATTATAGGTCGGATTGATCCACAAGAGTGATAGGCAATCCACAACCCTCTACTTTTGCCGACATCAAATATTTTTTTCAATTTAGGTTTAAACATATCACGCCATAACTCAGGACTTAGCATCATGGATTGCTGTCCCCCTACATCATCACCAGTCCATAACCAGTCAAGAGGAAATTTTTCACATGACCTTTCACCTAATTCAATTGAAAAGGCGGCAGCTTTTAATAGCAATTCATTTGCGAGATCGGGAGCGGCGAGAAGATCGTAAAGCGTATTTTCCATTCCGCGAATGCGGAACAATAATTCCAGCAGACATGGAGAAATATCACATCCGATAAAGTAATCATTTGAGAATGGGGTGATCTTATCCATGCTTTTTTGAAGCTGTTCTATATGTGCAAAAGGAAAATTGTAATTTAATATTTCTTCTTCTGTCGCATTTTCAAGAGGACATTTAAGGATTTGATTAAATGCTCCTTCCTTCGCCCATTCAATTCCCCATTGATCGGTATGGCCTTCTCCATCTTTCTCATGGGTAATACCTTCCATCGCAAAATTATTACCAACCCAAGCCTGTTTAATATCATTAAACATCACCTGGTCAAAAAAATCCGGTGATATTTCAAGTAATTGCGTAAGTTTTTTTACTGATGCCGGGTGATACCACATAAAGATCGGGATCCTATCCACGTTTTTTTTCTGTAAGGCTCTATGTGTACGTTCTTTTGAATTCATATTTTTTAAAATTTAGAATATGCCTAAAGTCAGGGTTTTGATCAGATTTAGTCAAAACCTAAACAAAAAACAAGACTTCAATGAACATATATTATTGATAATCAGATTGTTAATGGATGATAAGTATTAACTATTTAATTCAGCATAAACTGAAGCTATTTACTACAGCTCAGGCAGAGACCAACCATTTCGATAATTATGCTTAATTAGTCCGGTTGCAAATTCTTTTGCATTGATAGTTTTACGTTGAGTGTCAAATTCCGGATGACCATTTATTATTTTAAACTTATCTGATTGAGTAGCCTTTATTTCATCGCTTTCAGATATATTTAAGAATTCCATTTTATTGCCATCCCATAACAATTCTCTTTTGAGATCCTGTAAACGCACTGCAACCACTCCCATGACGACCATTTCATTTAATGGTCCGCTATAAGAAAAGCTGGCACTGGTTTCATTACGTGATTCCGGGCTTTCTTTGCATGCTCTTACCCAATCCATTTCATGACTAATTTTTATTCTTTCAAGTATCTGTGGGGGTTGGAAATTAAGGTCATTATACGATGAAGTAAGTAAAAAAGGATTTCTGCCATAAGTCCCACACATCATTTTTCCCCTGGATCCAATGAATAAACAACCGCCGTTATCATCTTTACCCATTACTTCTCCTATAGGTAACTCATCAGGTCGTGGGGGGAGAAGGCCACCATCCCACCAGGTAACATCCACTTCAGGCATAGCTACCTTAGGCAGGTTGTACCGTGAAGGAAATCTATATTTAACAACTTGAGCATTTGGAGCAGAATCAAGATTAAAAGATGTAGAACTTGCCTGGACACTATCAGGATATTGTAATTTGAGCGCTTTAAAAACAGGATCAAGAATATGACAAGCCATATCACCCAGAGCACCTGTTCCAAAGTCCCACCAGCCACGCCATGCCCAGGGAGTATAGGCTGAATTGTAGGGTCGTTCAGGCGCAGGTCCAAGAAATAAATCCCATTTAAGAGTTTTTGGAATTCTCATATTTTCTGCAGGCCTTTGTAAACCCTGAGGCCATAAAGGACGATTTGTCCATGCATGGACTTCCCTTATCTCACCAATAGCTCCGTCCCAAATCCATTCGCAAATCTGCCGTATACCATCTTCTGAACTTCCCTGAGTTCCCATTTGTGTAGCTACCTTATATTTTTTTGCGAGTTGAGTTAATAACCTGGATTCATACACAGAGTGAGTCAGAGGTTTTTGCACATATACATGTTTACCCAAAGTCATAGCTGTTGCAGCTATTACTGCATGGGTATGATCGGGTGTAGCAATAATTACTGCATCGATAGAATCTTTCATTTCATCAAAAAGAACTCTCCAGTCCCAATATTTTTTTGCCAAGGGGAAATCGGAAAATGTTTTTTCTGCATATTCCCAGTCAACATCGCATAATGCGACGATATTTTCGTCAATAATACTCTTAAGATTCCGGTAACCAAAACCTCCAACACCAATTCCGGCGATATTTAATTTATCACTGGGAGCTTTATAACCCAATCCTGATACAACCCTACTGGGAACAATTGTTAAAGCTGCTGATCCTGCAAGAGTTTTACCTATAAAGTTACGACGTGACATTCCAACATTTTTTTTCATAAGCACTATTATTATGTTTATAAATATCTAAGCTAGCGGTTTAATAATAACTATATAAATCCTTTGGCATTTTAAGTGTTGCCACCGATTTGTGTAGAGACATGAGCAGCTATTTTTTTTTGCATGTTTTATGAATACTACTTAAATCATCATTATGGGTACCTCTAATAACTATTTTTTTTGTCCGGTTGTTTAAAACAAATATATGTTTGATTTTCGAAACACCAGGTTTAAAAAACCTTCTACTTTTTTTATTCAGATTATCTTTATATTATAAAACGTTCAAGTCCTTAATTAAGCGAATATCTCCTGATGAACTACCCACTGAAAGTATAAAATTCCCCGGATCGACAACAAAACCATGTGTTACTTCATCAAAAAAACCAAGATCTTTGACTGCAACATCCAAAACTACATCTGCACTTTCACCCACTTTTATAAAAATCTTTTTGAATGCTTTCAGTTCTTTTGCAGGTCGCAATACCCGACATTCTGGATCACTTATATAAAGCTGGATTGTTTCGGCACCACCTTTATCTCCAGTGTTACTTATATGGCAACTCACATGAATAGTATCGGATTGTTGATATGTTTCTTTATCAGTATCTAAATCCGAGTATCCAAAAGTGGTGTATGAAAGACCATAACCAAAAGGATAAAGTGGTTTGATGTTTTTGGTGTCAAACCAGCGATAGCCCACCAGAATATCTTCTTTATAACTGGCCTGATAACTTTCAGTGGAATAACTTTGTAAAGCATGGGCAGGAGAATCTTCAAGTGATACGGGAATAGTGAAAGGTAACTTTCCCGAAGGATTTACCTTGCCCAACAATACATCGGCCAAAGCATTTCCTCCTTCCATACCATCGTACCATCCCCAAACGATAGCTGGTACGATATCATTGATCCCACTCAGATTCACGGGAGACCCGGCCGTAAGAACAACAATAGTATTCGGATTTGCCTTGACAACATCCCTGATGAGCCTTTCCTGATTATAGGGAAGCTCCATATTGGGGCGGTCATACCCTTCCGTGTCAAAATCGTGGTTGAGTCCTCCGAAAATAATAGCGATATCTGATAAGGAAGCCTTTCTTACTGCATCCTCCCGAAGTTGTTGCTCTTCTTCTTTGTTTTCATTGAATTCCAATCCTTTTTTCCTTGACATTGGCCTTTTAACATATCCCTGGGCAATATTCAGTGTCACCTCGTTCCCAACACGGTTTCTTAATCCTGCCAACGGAGTTATTTCATATTTGGCTTTCACACCTGAACTGTTACCTCCATGAGCATGCTTTCGCGTGGCATTGTCCCCGATTACTGCAATACTTTTTATTTTTTCAGGTTGGATAGGCAGAATCTTATTATCATTTTTCAGTAACACTATTGCTTCTTTAGCCACAGAGTATGCTGTCCGGAAATGTTCAGGAGTTACAAATGAACCTTGAGCTCGCTGGCCTTCAATTACATGGGTCTTCATCATCACCCACAAAATATGGCTGACTTTTTCATTGATAAGTGTTTCGCTTATTTTTCCGTCCTGAACAGCTTTTAGTAACGTATCTGCAAAATAGTACTGATCGTATGATTTATTTGTTCCATTTTCCATATCAAGACCTGCAACAGCAGACTTAACGCTGTGAACAGCCCCATAATCGGAAAGTATCACTCCTTCAAATCCACATTCATTCCTTAAAATCTCCTTTAGTAAATATTCATTCTCACAACACCACGTTCCTCCAAATTTATTGTAGGCTCCCATAATAGCGTATACGCCTCCTTTTTCAACGGCAGCTTTGAATCCGGGAAGGTAAATCTCATGCAATGCTCTTTCGCTCATTTCAACATCAACTCCGGAACGATTAGCCTCTTGACTGTTTGCCAGATAATGCTTCACACAGGCGGCTACATCTTTGGATTGTATCCCTTTTATCATGGGAACACACATCGTAGAAATCAAAAAAGGATCTTCACTCATATATTCAAAGTTACGACCACAGAGAGGTGTTCGATGAATATTAATGGCAGGTCCAAACAATACGTCCTTTCCTCTCCAACGTGCTTCTTCTCCCAAGGCCTGTCCCTCCAGGTAGGCCAGATCGGGATTCCAAGTCGCCGCCAATGCGGTGCCTGTTGGAAAATAAGACGAAGAATCGTTGGTCCATCCTAATGGATCCCAGGAATCACGGCTTATCTCCTCTCGTATACCGTGGGGTCCATCTGCCATGTGCCACTCCGGAATATTTAGTCGAGGTACTCCGGCAGATGAAAATTTCGAGTTACTGTGAATCATACCAACTTTTTCCTGGAGGGTCATTTGGTTCAGGAGGCTTTCTATTTGATGATCAATCTTTCGGTCAGATCCATTCCTGTCTTTGACATTGTTGATACAGGAAGAGAAAATAAACGAGATAACTACAAAATAAAATAGTTTGTTCATAATATATAATTTTAAAAAACCATGAAAAGATTCTTGCTTATTAATTTAAATTATTGTAAAGTATATTTGATACCCTAATATCTTAATTCCTGATTAAATTGTGATATAGTTCCAGTAGAAAATCTCGGTTATCGGCAGTCAGGTAATGCATCTCCCCACCCATTCTATGGAAGGTTTTACAATACCGTAGATAGTATGCCGGATCATCCACAGGAGGCTCCCCTCTGTTCTTCCAGTCCCATTCAGATTTTGCCAGATCAACCACCAGGATAAAATGGTTATCGATATGACTGTTTTTCTGAATTGCCAGGTTTTGAGCCATGGAGAGTGACTTTTCAAATATCATTGGAGACATAACTGCTGAACCCAACGACATATATGTACCATAATCCAGATTATTGACACTTTCAGCGAAGTAAAGAAAGTCTGTCAGTGCAGTTCTCCCAATAGCTGCCCCATGGTTCATAGGATGATTATAGATAATATCATGACCAAACATAGGATGGCTCGTAAATTTTACCTCCAACTCGTAAGCTGCTGCCTGAACGGAGTATTCTTTATAAGGATGGGGAATGCTCATAAAACCTGGCTTAAGATTAAATTTCCGTATGGTTCCTGCCAGATCAATAGCAGATGCTGCCAATGACGGATCTTTCTCCATGTTTTGGGCGGCCAAATTGTGCAGGTAAGAAATCTCAGGAATTTGCAGGCCTTCCTGAAAGATCATCTTTCCCACAGATTCTCCATATCCCAATCCCTCATAGGCCCCTACAATTAATGCAAGATTAACATAGAACCCGGTCTCTTCCCATATTCCAAACTGACCGTGTCTGACATTCTCCCTTACATCTTCGCTGGATCTTCCCTGGAAGGCAAACTCCCAGTCATGAATGATACCCGCACCATTTGTTGCCAGATGGGTCAGCCAGCCATTCCTTAGTAACTCAATCAACACAGGAGCCATGCCATTTTTTATAGTATGTGCTCCAAAAGCCAGCATAACAGATCTTTGTTTTACCCTGGCTGACAAGATCCTTTCGGTGGTTACTTTTATGATTGACCGGGCATTTTCTGAAAGGTTTACAGGCTCTTGTGTAACCGGCACCATATCGGTTTGTACTGAAAGCTTGCTGAATCGATGTTCAAGCTTTTTTATCCGTAACAGATGTCTGTCGAATTTTTTAAAAGACATTTTACACTTTGTCATATTAACTTAACCAGAAATACAAACCCAGGGTGATTAAAAGGAGTATTCCAAGATGTAATCTCCAGTCTTTAAATCCTTCAAATTTGGCAATTCCACCTGAATAATTAATTGTGGTCTTGACTAGTTTTTCCGGAGCAGTTTTTTCAGTGAATGCCGAGACGATAAATAAAACACCCGTAATAAGTATTTCAGCCCATAATCCGCGATATCCAAAGTTCAATGTGAGTTTATGATGAAGAATTGGAAATACGTGCTGTCCGAGTTCAGGTCCCATCAGTTGGTCAATCACAAAGACTGTGGCCAGAACAATACCGACCACTACCGAAACACCGGCAGCTTTCAGTGTAACTTTTTTGCTGACAATGCCGAAGAATATTGCCGGGAATACAGGAATAACCAAATAAGAAGTAATTGTCTGCAAATATTTATATAAGCCTTCCTTGCTCGTATAAACAAGGTAAGCGGCCCCTATGCCTAAAAGAGTCACTAAAACAATAATAAATCTGCCAAGGGTCACCTGATTTTTTTCCTTTATGCCGGGCTTTAGCGGTACAATAAAGTCGCGCACCACAAGGGTGGAAACAGAGTTAAGTACCGCAATCAGGGAAGTAATAAGTGCTGCCATAAGTCCTGCCAAAAGCAACCCCCGTAATCCGCTCGGAAGTAGCTTATTCAGCAGAAGCACAAAAGTTTGTTTCGTTTCATCACCTTGTAATTCGCCAGGGAACAGTGCAAGTGCAATAACTCCGGGTAGTGCAAAGATAAAGATTGGAAAGAGCTTCAGGAATGTAGCAAACATTGCACCCCATCTGGCGTTTTTAAGATCCGGCGCTGCAAGTGCCCGCTGTACATTTACCTGATCAATACCCCAGTAAAAAATACCAGCATAAAAAGTTGTTGCAAATATACCCCAGAAGGGATAAACTGGATCGTCATATGGTTTTGCAATTGACATCATATCAGGCACTTTTTCCATAAGGCCGCTCCATCCGCCTACTTTGTCCAGACCTATGAAGAGCATAATTGATGATCCCAGGATCATTATAATAACTTGTATGGAATCGGTATAGGCAACAGCCGTAAACCCTCCTATAATTGTAAATAAAGCGACTGCCAATCCGATTATAAAAACGGTTGTCATAATGTTCCAGCCAAGTATGCTGTTAAGTACAAGGGCACCAGCAAACAGGGTGAATGCAAGTTTTGTCATAATGCTTATAATCAGCATTAATCCTGAAAAAAAAGTTCTGGCCTGTTTGTTGTAGCGAAGTTCAAGAAATTCAGGGACAGTATAAATCTTATTTTTCATATAATACGGAAAAAGGATCGCGCAGGCAAAGCCAAGGTTTATTGCCGTAGTTAATTCAATTGAACCTGCAGAAAGTCCGTACCGGTATGAATCTCCTGACAAACCTACTAAATGTTCCGCACCAATATTTGTCGCAAAAATTGATGCACCGATTACGGGCCATTTAATTGATCTGCCTCCGAGGAAAAAATTAGTGCTGTTTTGCCCGGCTTTTTTGAGGTATGACATATAAAGTCCGAAACCGAGACTCCCTGCCATCACAACTGTGAGAACAATCCAGTCAAGTGCGCTTAGTCTTAAGCTCATATTTCTTTCTGATTTAAATTATTTTCACCCAGTTTAGCTTGAATTTTATCCAATCGTTGAATAGTCTGGATCATTGACCTTACAGTATGATAGTTGATCTTCCACGAGTTTCCCATATGTGTCCAGATAGGTTCGCCCTGACGTGTAAGTAAGGGCCACCATTCTCCAACGCTTTTGTTAACAACTTTATCCAGTACAAAACGATGAACATTCACATAAGCATCCCAATATTTATTATCACCGAACATAATAACTGCATCGAGAAGACCAGTCAATACCTCAGCTTGTTGCCAGAATTCCTTTTCCCTGTCATAAACACCTCCGGAGTGAGGACCTTCTACATAAACACCACCGAACTCATAGTCAACTCCGTTATTTATGGTATGATCAAAAATTGTCCTTAACATGTCCGAATATTCTTTCGGGTCAATTTTCAGGATATCAAGTGCATGGATTAATAGCCAGGCAAATTCAGCATTATGACCGTAACAGGTATTGTCTGTCGCATTACCTTTTTGTCCTTCTTCGGAGAATCTGTCCATTCCCCAAACGATATCGAATTTTACTTGTGGAGCAACGGTCCAATCCTTAAAGAATTGAGGAATACCAGTTTTGTATACAGGGTGAATTATCCGATAAATCAGCAGGTCAATATCCTCAAGCAATTTTCTTCGATGAACATTTTTCCCGGTACACTCATAAAGTGTCGTATATGCTTCCATTAAATGCATATGGACATCAAGTGTTTTTCTGTCACCACCTTTACTGCCCGGCCCACAGAGTGTCCAATCGCGTTGGAACATCTCCCAATAACCACCGTACATAGAATCGACGCAATATTTCTGGATCAGATCAAATACCTTCTCAGCATATTCTATTCCCCGGCGATCTCCTGTTGCCAATGTATATTCACTCAGTGCATAAATGGCAAAACTTTGTCCGTAAATTATTTTCTGATCGATTTTAATATTTCCTTTACGATCCATCATCCAGTAAAAGCCGCCATATTCTTTATCCCACATTTTGTCGATCATAAAATCAATCCCATTTATGGCAATTTTCGCAAATTTTCCGTCACCATAACCAGCCCGGTGTGCTGAAGAGGCTGTATACAGGGAGCGGGTTTGTGCAATTAATGATTTTTCATCTTCCCCGGAGTCTTTGCCATCTTTGTCATAGTGGGTCAGGAAGCCACCGTATACTTCGTCTTTCATTCGGGGTAACCAGAATGTCAATAACTCGTTAACCAGGTGTTGATGCGCTTCGTCCTTTAGAGTAATAACTTCATTTTTATTCATATGGCATTATTTAAAAAATTGAAAGGAATTAATATTTTGTCTTAGTTTTATTAATGTTTTTAAATTTTGTTCTAATAATTAATTGAGGTTTCAATTAAAGTTTTATTCCATTTAAAATATATCTGATTATGATGTGTTTCGTCATGCAAATAATTTTAATTACAACCCCAACCATTTATAAATATTGGTGTATTGAGTAAAATCGCCTACAATTGCATGTGCCCCGGCTTTAATCAATTTATTACGTTTGAAATCATTGACTCCATAACATTTGATTTCATCCGTTGCTGCTCCCAGTGTGATGGCTCCTGCATCAACACCAAGGGATATCTCAACTTTACCATCTCCTATCAGTAGAAGTTCGTTTCCTTTCAGTCCCTGATCTTCCAAAAGGCTTTTAATTACAGCTTCTTTTGAGCAGTCAACTTTGAGATGTGGAGCTCCAGCTACATGCTTTACAAACTTTTTTACTCCTATTGACTGAACTTCCCGCTGGACATCCACATCATCAGTGCCACTTGCAATATAGATGTCAATACCCTTATGATAAAGACTTTCCATAAACTCAAAACTTCCTTTTATCCGGTAATTTTCAGGGCTGAGTTCCCCGCTGATAAGTTTATCTGTCCTGCTCTTTACTATATTCAACAGGCGGTGGTTATATTCCGCTTTATACGACCAGGCATCTTTGATTTCCGGGTTTTTCCCATATTCTTTAACTTGCTTTTCAAGCCAGAACATCTGATGGATAGTTTGAACTCCTGTGGATTCATCAATGAAATCTCTGACTTTTTCAATTAATTGCTGATCTGGTGACGAATTGCCAGTAATCATTTCAATCATTAATGGCTCCATGATCTTTTCCCAGCCTTGTCTTAGAGTTGATATTGTTCCATCAAAGTCGAACAATACTACTTTGATATTATTTTTAACTGCCGGGAGAGGCTTAATTATTTCCAGGTATTTTGTCATTTCCCGAATCTTTTTCTGTATTTGTCAATAATTTCCTCCCGGGTTGCTGTTCCTGTGATGCCTATTTTTTTTACGGTAACCCCAGAGGCGAGGTTTGCAATAGTAATTGCCTCGGCACCGGAAGCTCCAGCAGCAAAAGCGCATATGAAAGCTGATATAAATGTATCACCTGCACCACAGATATCTATTGGCGGTTCTTCAGGTATGGTTGAAATATTAGTTATTACACCATTTTCTATCCATAATGCACCGCGAGAGCCTAATGTAATTATAGCAGGACGATTATTTCGGGTGTGAATTTCTTTTGCAGCCAGGTGAATTATTTCATCAGTTATTTTCATTGGGTTTATCAATGGATCAATTACCCTGCATGCTTCTGTCTCATTTGGTTTTACGATTACTCCCGAAAATAAACCTATCCTGTCTCTGCTGTCTACAACAACAGGGATACCTGCCTCTGATATTTCTTGTAATTTCTTCCTGACATTTTCAGTAATGGTACCGAATAAAAGCTGATCAGCAACGGCTATAATATCAACCTCCCGGGATATTTTTTCCAGATTTGAGATTATTTCTTTTTCTTCAACAGGAGTTAAAACAGAATAATTTTGAAAATCAATACGTGGGTCTTCGTATTCAATTCCAGAAATTCCCCTGCGAATGGGTTTACAGTATGCTGGAGTAACCCTGTCTGTTGAAATAACTAAATAATCGGTATTTATGTTATTATCTTTCAATGTTTTTATAAAAAGACCTCCCCGCCAGTCTTTTCCGATCATAGTAATCATGGTAACGCTTGCTGGCTTAAGTGCACTTATATTGGCAGCCACATTCGCTCCACCGCCGCCGGAATACCTTTCTTTTAAAACCGGGAGGGGGAAATGGGGTGTCTCCCTGGAAAGTTCACTCTTTGTCATATCAGCTTCCCAATATATATCAAGTGCACCATCTCCTATGATTCCTATTCTTACATTATTTATCCTCGAAAGAATATCAAGCAGTCGGCTCTCTGATAGAATGTTTGTACTATTTCTCATCTTCACCAATTTTCAATTACTTTCTTTACCATTAAATTCATTAAGTAAATACGAAGAAAATACTTTATTAAATAATACCATTAGTCCGTTAGACCTTAACATAAATATTTGATTTTTCAGCAAAATAAGTGAAGTAAAATTCAGTTAAGCCCCTGATAATCAGTAATTAATTAGCTGGTTTATTATTTGGTTGACGAAACAATAATGTCAAACGGATTGTTGTTTTCATCCCATACCCTCCCTTCGGCCAGAACAGGGTAAACAACTGCCGGATAAATTAATGATTCATGAATCGTGAACTCGTTCATCCCATATGTATATAAGTGATCTACCCATTGGCGTTCTCGCGGTAAAGCTGTTATTTCGGGCAGAATCGTAAATTCGATTCTGTCAGGTAAGTTTCCCGGTCCATAAATCTGTATCCCGGGTTTTACTCCCCATCCTTTTGATTTAGTGTACTCTGATTCCCTGTCGTGAGGATTTTTAACCTGGTCAAAACCAATACCGGTAACATAACATTTACCAATTGGATTGAGCCCCTGGTTATAATCCATCAGCTGGCTTACAACGTCAATATATTTCTGTTCTTTTGTAAGGCCCCATTCCAATAAACATGGATAAGCATGCTGGCCTTGATTGACATTGTTTCCCCAATGCCTTCTGGTAGTAATTGGATTACCTACCGGATATGCGAAAGAATTGAATATTTCTATTTCCCTGTCAGCTGTTTTACGTAAAAGGTCTTTCATTTGCTGAACGACTTCCTGGTCTGCCGGCCTTTCTTTTTCGATTAAATAGGGATAGAAAAAAACTGCCAAAACATTATTTGAATAATTAGAACTGCCAGGATTATTTGCTTCGCTCGTGACAAAACGACCTATCAATTCCTTTACCTGTTGATGAGCTGTATTATCTCCCGTCAGAAGGTATTTCTGTACCGCGAAATAGAGTTTTTGCTGATCATTTGCATTATCTCCCACATATGCCATCGCTTTTTCGGCACGCTGCCGAAGCTCCTCAGAACGTTCCGGCTTGTATGGTTCCAGTAATCTGGCAAGATGCATGAATACCCCCGCTGCCATTGCAGTGGCCTCATTATCGATACGTATAGTACCGTATTTCTTAGTATCCTGATCCATCGGTGCAGCGTACGGTTCAGGATATCCCCTTGTTTCCGTCCCCCAGTGGACACTCCCGTCGGGCTCCTGCAGGTACTCCCATATCAGGGTCGCCCACTCCGCCTCATCGATGATGTCAGGAATGCCATTGCCTTTTCCCAAAATATTGAAATCTTTATCAAACTTGTCAGGAATATTGAACTGGTTATCAGAAAAATACCCGGGAAATGCTTCATAGGTAGTCATCAAAACCGGTGGTACTCTGGTAAGGTGATATAAGCGACGGTCAGCATCTCCCGCATCGTGATAACCGCCATAAACGGTAAACGACGGTTCCGTGCCTACGACCTTCAGGTTGGCTTCACCGGTAGGGGCATTTACTTTATATAAAACCGTGTGACACGGATTCAGCCTTATATCCTCCCACGCATACGGCCGTTTTAAAGGAATTCCGCAACGTTGATAGTACATGCTCCGAAACGAAACATATCCCAGCCGGGACGAAAAATCACCACCCACTCCAAACGGCCAGGAACAGCCGTAACCTTTTACCGAAATTCTATAAGGACCGCCCTCCGGTACATCCGAAAGGTCTATTCGGTAGACAAAATCTCCTGAAGACACGTCCTGGCCTATCTTCTTAAGAGTGCCCCGGGATATTGTTTTGCCGCTGGGCATAATATTAACTTCATATTCCGGAAGCTCCGCCTCTATCTTCTGGCTGCCACCTGTACCAAGCCAAATGGCAAAATTGGCAAACCGGGCATTCGACAAACCACTGTATGCATTTTGGTTCGTTTTGATCGATTCGCAAAACATAGTCCGGTCATTGAATACAAAAGTAGTATCGCCATGCGGAGTCTCAAGGTTATATTTAACACCATTGATAAGCTTGGGTACTTTAAGAAAAATGCGGTGTTCGGCCCTTTTTGGATCGGAACTCGTTGCTGAATATTCGGTGACAAACTTATGGATTTCCAACGGTTGTTTACCATTAAGCTTCCAGGCTGATATATCACCGGTTTTCACTTCGTTCACATCAATCTTTGTACTGATCCATTGACTGTAAATTGTACTTGGAGCGCTAATCTCACTATTAAAAACAACCACTAAAACATCAGAAGAAGCAGTACGTATTTCCTTCAGTTTCAGAGTTGCGTTTGCCTGAGGAAAAACATTAAGCAATAAACATATTAATACAAGATATTTTATCAGATTTTTCATTTCTATATTTTTTTAGTTTCATATTCTTATTCATGAACTCAAGTTCGATATCATCGGATAAAAGTTAATAATTGAATTTTTGTAAATAATTTATTCGATTTTAATCAATTTTTTAATGCTGGCACCTGACTGACTTTCGATTTTTAAGATATAAACTCCCTTTGGATAAGCTTTCATGTTTAAATTAATGTTTGTTAAATTGATCTGATCAATCTGCTTGACAACTCTTCCCAGTGAATCCAATAGTTTTAAATTATATATCTCATCATTTGCAGTTGATGAAATAGTGATAATATCCTTAACAGGATTTGGATAAATTTCAATCTTATCCTGTTCATTCACTTTAAATTCTGAAATTGCCGAAGGAATACCAACGTCAAATGGATCATTTGTTTCATCCCATACCCTCCCTTCGGCCAGAACAGGGTAAACAACTGCCGGATAAATTAATAATTCATGAATCGTGAACTCGTTCATCCCATATGTAAATAAGTGATCTACCCACTGGCGTTCTCGCGGTAAAGCTGTTATTTCGGGCAGAATTGTAAATTCGATTCTGTCAGGTAAGTTTCCCGGTCCATAAATCTGTATCCCGGGTTTTACTCCCCATCCTTTTGATTTAGTATACTCTGATTCCCTGTCGTGAGGATTTTTAACCTGGTCAAAACCAATACCGGTAACATAACATTTACCAATTGGATTGAGCCCCTGGTTATAATCCATCAGCTGGCTTACAACGTCAATATATTTCTGTTCTTTTGTAAGGCCCCATTCCAATAAACATGGATAAGCATGCTGGCCTTGAGAAACATTGTTTCCCCACTGCCTTCTGGTAGTAATTGGATTACCTATCGGATATGCGAAAGAATTGAATATTTCTATTTCCCTGTCAGCTGTTTTACGTAAAAGGTCTTTCATTTGCTGAACGACTTCCTGGTCTGTCGGCCTTTCTATTTCGATTAAATAGGGATAGAAAAAAACTGCCAAAACATTATTTGAATAATTAGAACTGCCAGGATTATTTGCTTCGCTCGTGACAAAACGACCTATCAATTCCTTTACCTGTTGATGAGCTGTATTATCTCCCGTCAGAAGGTATTTCTGTACCGCGAAATAGAGTTTTTGCTGATCATTTGCATTATCTCCCACATATGCCATCGCCTTTTCCGCACGCTGCCGCAGCTCCTCAGAACGTTCCGGCTTGTATGTTTCCAGTAACCTGGCAAGATGCATGAATACCCCCGCTGCCATTGCAGTGGCCTCATTATCGATACGTATAGTACCGTATTTCTTAGTATCCTGATCCATCGGTGCTTCGAACGGTTCAGGATATCCCCTTGTTTCTGTACCCCAGTGGACACTCCCGTCAGGATCCTGCAGGTACTCCCATATCAGGGTTGCCCATTCCGCCTCGTCGATGATGTCAGGAATGCCATTGCCTTTTCCCAAAATATTGAAATTTTCATCAAACTTGTCAGGAATATTGAACTGGTTATCAGAAAAATACTCGGGAAAAGCTTCATAGGTAGTCATCAAAACCGGTGGTACTCTGGTAAGGTGATATAAGCGACGGTCAGCATCTCCCGCATCGTGATAACCGCCATAAACGGTAAACGTCGGTTCTGTGCCTACGACCCTCAGGTTGGCTTCCCCGGTAGGGGCATTTACATCATATAAAACCGTATGACACGGATTCAGCCTTATGTCTTCCCACGCATACGGCTGTTTTAAGGGAATTCCGCAACGTTGATAGTACATGCTCCGAAACGAAACATATCCCAGCCGGGACGAAAAATCACCACCCACTCCAAACGGCCAGGAACAGCCGTAACCTTTTACCGAAATTCTATAAGGACCGCCCTCCGGTACATCCGAAAGGTCTATTCGGTAAACAAAATCTCCTGAAGACACGTCCTGGCCTATATTTTTAAGAGTGCCCCGGGATATTGTTTTGCCGTGGGACATCAGATAAACTTCATATTCCGGAAGCTCCCCCTTTATCTGTTGACTGCCGCCTGTCCCAAGCCAAATGGCAAAATTGGCAAACCGGGCATTCGACAAACCACTGTATGCATTTTGGTTCGTTTTGATCGATTCGCAAAACATAGTCCGGTCATTGAATACAAAAGTAGTATCGCCATGCGGAGTCTCAAGGTTATATTTAACACCATTGATAAGCTTGGGTACTTTAAGAAAAATACGGTGTTCGGCCCTTTTAGGACCGGAATTAGTAGCTGAAGACTCAGTGACAAATTTATGTATTTCAAAAGGTTGTTCACCATTAAGTTTCCAGGCTGATATATCACCGGTTTTCACTTCGTTCACATCAATCTTTGTACTGATCCATGTATTGTAATTGGTACTTGGAAGGATTATCTCACTATTAAAAACTACCACCAAAACATCAGAAGAAGCAGTACGTATTTCCTTCAGTTTCAGAGTTGCGTTTGCCTGAGGAAAAACATTAAGCAATAAACATATTAATACGAGGTATTTTATCAAATTTTTCATTTATGTTTTTTTAAGTTTCATAATCTCATACATGAACTCAAGTTCAATATCATGCGTTAAAAGTAAAATTAGGCTGATGCAAAAATCAAAAGAATAATAAGAGTAGGGGATATTTTTATTTTAATAATTAAAGATATATTGCTTATTCTTTCTTTGGCCAACTTAACTCTTTGTGCAAAAAATCAAATGTTCCTTTCCCATTAATGGTATGCGGTCCATCAAAATATTCAATCACACATTGGTCACCTATTCCCAACTTATCATATACCCGACGGGCTCTTAGAAATTCATACTCAACCCATGAATCAATTCCAACATTATCGGAATGGCCACGTTCAACCATAAAGGACCGGGGTGCAATCAGGTAGGCCATTTCGGCGTAATTGAAGGAGTGTCCCAAATCCCATTCAGGCATTTCATATTCACTTCCCCGATACATATAGGCTGTAGGAAAATGGATATCGGCATTAATGCGAACCCATTCATTAAAGTCAGCCGAACAGACAGATAATTTAAAGCGTTGCTCAATTGCAGGGATACGCATGGCTGATTTTCCCCCGTAACTAAGTCCGTAATACCCGATACGATCTTTATCCACAAAGGGGAGAGTCTCCAACCAATTTAGAATTTGCGAATTTTGTGGAATGATGATTGAAAACAAAGATGCTTTTAGGGGGTTTGCCTTTCTTTGAATACTACGGAAATCGTTTTCACCCCGGTAAAGATTAAATGGAGCAAAAGTAATAAAGCCTTGTTCAGCAAGTTTGGCTGTAAAGCTTTTATAAAAATGAAAACCACTTTGTGCAGTATCTATTGTGGAATAAGGTGTGCCTTCAAGTCCATGCTGGCAAATCACAACCGGCCGTTTTTCTCCTGGTTTTATATCCTTAGGAATACATAGAACCCCCCAGGCAAACACGTCTGTCCACGTATCGATTACTACATCATATCCTACCCATTTTTCTTCATCGTATATCTTGCGTGAACGTGGATGCAAGTCTTTTAGCAGTGGTTCATCAAGCCATCCAATATGTTCGTATTGAAATATCTTACGTAAAGAATCTGCGGATTCTTCATAACTTTTTTTAGAACCAAAAGACAAGCTGTTCAAAACTAATGAATCTCTTTGGTATTCAGAATTACGGAGTAGTAGTTGAGTGTGATTCTCCATTTGTTTAACGGCTCGTTCCTGCCGTGCCAAAAAATTGAAATCCACGCGGGTATCAACAGGAAAATTATCCGAAAAGTCCATTATTGATTTGACCCCAAACTCTGCCGCCAACTCAGTGATTGCCCTCTCACCAAAAAATAGTGTGGAAGACGAGGTGTCAGATATAAGGATACGCATTCCAAAACCAGGACTTATCAACGAGTCAATTCGGTTAAACTCACTTTCCACTTCCGTTAAAGCGGGTGTGTTCAATTTGCCGGGGCCGGTGTTGGGAACATCCCGCTCCCATTCCGGGTAATGGGAATATTCTACAATCATTTTGCGCGGAGCTATGAGAGTGGCAATTTCAGCATCACCAAACTCATCCAGCAAACCCCAAATATTTCTATAAAGTGGTTCTTGCCACATATTTTCCCGAGGGCCAAAATAACCGCTGATCAGAACGGCATCAATTCGAGGGTCAACTGCCGAGGCATACATGGCAATCATACCGCCCTCACCATACCCCACAACAGCAACTTTTTTCTTTTCTTTGCCATCCTGAAGACACCAGTCAACTGCTGCAGAAACTTTCTGAACTTCATAACCAACAGGGTGTCGTCCCAGCTCAAAAGCCGGAGTGTAAATCCAATCACGGTGTGTGCGTTGGTTCGGTTTGATTCCTTTGGAAAAAATGGTACCACGGCTCAGTAGGACCGGACTGATGACACAGAATCCATTTTCAACAAGCCTTCTTGACAACTGAGACTCGGGTGCCACTCCCGGGGCAAGGCCCGCAAGCTGTTCTGGTGTTTGATCAGCATCCGGCAAAACTATGACATAACCGTGACATCTGCCTTTGGGCCTTAAAAGTAATCCTTCACCTTCTATCTGAACAGGGCCTGTCAGTGTTGTCCAATCAGCCTGCTTAATCAATGCATTTTTCGTAAGATCGGTGATGGGTTTCAAAGCAGGCCATCGAACCTCATAAATGGTATACCCGGACATTTGGGCTACCTGTGTGGGTTCATCAGTGCTAATACCTAGCATTTCAGGTTTTACTCTCTCATCAACGGCACCAATAATTTGGGACAGACGAGTCCGATTGGATTCCACAGACTTGTCATAGGCTTCAAAACCCGATTGGTCACGGTCCCAATAGCGTGCCCGAAGTTTTATTGAATTATCTGTTTGTTGATCAAGAAATCGATGGATACCCTTGCGCATTAGCACATCCAGAGGTTCGTCCCATGTTAAAAGCTTAGTGTCAGGCAGTGGTGCACCTAATTCTTGTGAATAAATATTATTCCAAAGTAATTCATTTGCTTTCGGTGCAGTGTTTTCTTGTGAGAAACAATTTGAATGAAAACCAAAAGAAAATAGTAGGAATACAAAAGAAGATATTGTAAAACGGGTCTTTATTCGCAACGACCCAAGTTTACTGCAATAATTATAATTGAGGGCTTCCATTTTATATAGGGTTTTTAAAGTTGATCCCCAATTATTTTAAAAGCAAATGCTTGTTTACAAGGTCTATTTTCCTCAATTTGCAGTTCTGTTGGAAGTTTTATGGATATACCGCTGCTATTTTTTTTCCATGATAATGGTTTATTATATCCGAGTAAATAGATATCCGATCTGCGTTCCGGACGAATATGATCGATGAATAATGATTCACCGGGCCATCCTTCAACAATGGCGTAGATTACCGTATTGTCCTTATTTTTTAAATAGTAAACATTATCCTCGCGGGTTATTTTACATGGTCGAGTTTTATAAATTGCTTCTCCGTTTACTTTCAGCCAATCACCTGCATAAGCCAGGGATTCCAGCGCTTTTGGGTGCCAGTTTCCAGCCAGGTCAGGTCCAACGCCGATCATCAGATTGCCTCCTTTGGAGACTATGTCGATTAATTTTGATACAATCCAGTCCCCTCCCCGTATATATTGCGGATCGGGTTCATAACCAAAGTAGTTTCTTTTACTCAGGCAATGTATAACCTGCCAGGCCATTGTCCCCTGGCTTTCGTCTCCAGGAATATAGTTTTCAGGTGTATGGTAGTCACCATAATTACCTATCCCCCTCCAACGTAACATACAATCAGGCTGGAGCTCCCTGGCCATTCTTGCCACCTCCTGCATATGCCCCCAGGCAAATTCAGGAAGCCACATATCAAATGATAACTCATCAATTTTCCCATAATTGGTTAATAACTCTTTAATCTGAGCAGAATGCCTTGTGGTAAATCGATCCCATGCATCCGGATTCTTTTCTGGAGTAAAGGTTGTATCTAGATTAGGATTTCCATTCATCAAAACGAAAATCCGCATCAAACCAGTCTGGGTGAGAAAAGTATAACCCAATCTTCAAACCCTTCTTTCTGGCTGAGTTTACCAGTTCTGCTGTAACATCTCTTTTAAAAGGAGTTTCCATAATACTATAATGCAAATTACATGGCTCAATTGAACCTGCATTTTCACCATAAAATTTAAACTTGTTTTCAACTATGGTTTTTGTATTATACATCGAAAACCCATCATGATGTTTTGTTGTAAAAACAAAAAATTTGAATCCATCATCAACCATCATTTCTGTCCATTTATCCGCGTCGAAAGCTTCAGGATACCAACCTTTATATAAGTTATGATATAAACCCTGGTAATCAAGTGCATCTGAATTGTGTTCCTTTATGACCCATGATTCCCGGCCGTTAACAATGGAATAAATCCCCCAGTGTATCCTAAGGCCATACTTTAAATCTTTAAATTGTTCAACCGCTTCTTGTGGAGCATGATGATAATCACTCAAGTCGGCATTTTCCATGTAGGGTCGCCAATGATGTGTGCCATCACGTCCTCTGATTATTCTACCGTCAGCATCGGGTTGATCAACAGGTTTATAAATTTGCTGTTGTTGTGCATCAATGGATAAACTAAATAAAAGGAATACGCTAATAATAAGTACAATTTTCTTCATCATTTTTGGTTTTTGGGTATCTGTCAAATAGGTATAATTTTAAATTGGTACTTAATACATGGGACTCATATATACGTCCCCTGTAATTATAAAATGATTTGAAGTGTTATTAATAATCCGGATTCTGCACCAGTCTTCGTTAAAATCCTATCCAGATATTGAAATAGGCCACATGTAATTACGATCATAGAATTTTCTTTGCTGAGTATAAATTTGACCTATTGCATCAATTTTATATTTACCAGTGCAGCCTGCAAGTTCATCTGTTATTTTCATCCTGTAAAACTTTCTACTTAGAACCTCTTCTGCAATTTTCCATCTGGATAAGTCCCACTACCTGATTCCACCTTCAAAGGCAAGCTCGACTGCTCTTTCATCTCTGATAATTTTTCTTAATCTATTTCGATCAGTGCCGGTAAATGGAGCCAATTGAATTTCTTCTCTGCTTCAAACTTTATTAATGGTCTCATACAGTATAATTTGGGATAAGTTACCGTCTGCCTCTAACCAAGGCTCCTCAAATAACTATTTTTTTGATGCTAATATAATGTTCGATTTTCGAAAAACCAAGTCTTACCCCTTTTTTACCTGAATTGATCGATTCCTGTTTTTTTACCTCCCATTCGATCACACTTGAAAAAAAAATTACAGGATTTTCGAAAAAGGTAGAGATTACCCCTTTTTACTTTAAGACAACCACTTTCCGGGAGACAAAGCAATTACCGGGATCGGGTAAATGCGAGTCAAACGATTTTGACGCCCAGGCCGCCGATACAACTGTCATCATGGTGCAGTATATTTTACTGACGCTGAAATACAGGTTTGAACATTAAAGAACATGGGGCGCTGTTCGCCTGGGTCAAAGAAGGCAACATACGATATCGCCTGGACGAAAGGCTATTGAAGACAGTTCCAGACTGGCCAATTTTACAGGTATGTTGAGCACATCGGCAACGATTTGTATCAACGTGCAAATTGCACACAATTAATTCAATACGCTACATATTTCACACTCAGATTAAAGTGCCAATTGCACGCCTTGCAGGGGCATGTGGCATACAGGAGCGGAGGCGCGCACCTGTATGCCACCCCAACGGGGGCGAACAGCGCTGAAACCTTCCTGTTAGAACCGATAATAGCGGTAAGGATTGTCGCCCATTGGGAAATCGGTCAGATAATCAGGGTGATAATAGCCAACTTTGGCGCTCGCCGGCACGGGCAAGTCATTCGGCATGCGCGGGGTGGCCTGAGGTCCCGCCAAGTCGCCATTCGGAGCGATCCACATCCGATCCGGGTTAAGTACCGGCTTGAGGGGCTGGAAAAACATACTGTCCACCACAAAACTGGCGCCCAGGTTGGCCAGCAACTGGGCTACTGCACGGGTGGCCCGCCAGCGTGTGTAGCGGAAATAGGTATTCTCATCAGCGCTGAGACCATCCGGGTCCACCTGACAGAAGACTGCTACGCCCTGTTTCACTGTTTTGCGTCCCAGAAGACCATCCGCTCCGATCTCGGCGCCGTCGCGCAGGATATAAAGGGACGTGTCCAGGTAGGACCGCCAACGCAGGTCAGACGCGCTGAGGCCTCTGGCTTCAGGCCAGTCGGGTACTGAGAGTGACCCGGCAAACTCATCCGCAGCCAGTTTCATGGTGATGCCAAGCGGCCCTTCTGCCTGGGTACGAGGCAGGAAGAATGCCTTGCCCCCTTGCTCCAGATAGGCATTGAGTGCGACCGTATCGATGGTAGCATCGGCACCGATGAGTGTCAGCTCGGCGCTGGTGTCCAGAGTAACAGACCGCTCATAATTAACTCCAATCTTGTTCAACCACACCGCGCCTGTGTCCCCGCCCAGATACACGACCTTGCTGGCTCGCGGTGCCAAGGGAGAGCGCAGTGCGTACTCCATAATACGTCCGGCGATTAGCCGTGCCGCCGGGTCCAACGCTACATGATCTTCCAGATCCAACATGCAAACGATCATCCGTCCCTGGCCGTAGTCCAACTCCATTAGTGGCGTGTAAGCCAGGTCAAACTCGCACTCCAGCAACGGTGTCCAACCGCTGCGATGAGGCTTCTCAATCGGCGCGCTGCTGACCCCGCCCCGGTTACCCCAGTGCCACCCGGCGTAGGGTTGTTCCCCCTCATTTCCGCGGAGATAATTTCCCTCGTATTTCGGGTAAGCTTCAATCAGTGTGCTCTCGCCGGTCCAGTTTTTCAGATCGTCGGCATCTATTCCCTGAGCGATCGGCGAATTGGGAAGGGAAAACACATTTCGGCTTACCTTTGGGCACACCCGCAGACCCAGTGCCTCTTTCATCCAGTCCGGGTCCTGGGCAAAGATCAGCACCCGGCCGCCCTTCCGCACAAAAGACTCCAGGTTGGCTGCCGTCGCCGGGTTCTCCTTCAAGGCATTGCGGCCCACAACCACCAACGGCGCCGCTCCTCCATTCCATGTGTGAGTCGTATAGCCGAAGCTCTTCAGCATCTTGCTGGTCAAACCCTCCGGATCCACCGTGGCAACGTCTCCATTGGCCGGCTGAATCTTGCCAAAGACCCGAAATGCAACGCTGTCAACGTGCGTTGCTTCTCCAATTGTAGCGGTGAGCGTAATCTGTCCGTCGGCCTTGCCACCGGTCTTCACTTTGGGCATCTTAATGTCTATTGGCAGTTTGCGAATCTCTGAAATTGCCAGTGTGCCTCGCAATTCGCCATGACCCGCAGTCTGGCCGTTGACGGTGGCGATCCACCTGGCCGTAAAATCCTGTGGCTGGCGTGAATCGTTAATCAGGACAATCTGTTTCTGGACCTTCTGGCCAGAATTAAAGTGGTGGTCCTTGGCGGTGTAAGCTTCTGGCTGGCCGGCAATCCAGGCCAGGGTCGGGTAGTTGACCTCTTTGAGCGCGTCCTGCATCCAGGACCAGGTGCGCAGGCCGCCCGGCAGACCGGCTGTGCGCCAACTGCGCCAGGTATTGACCCGAAAGAGCTGCTGGATTTTGTGGTCGTTGGTAAACTGGTCCAGTTGGTTCTCGGAGCTGTTGTAGAGCATGCCGCTGCGGAAAAGATTGTGGAGGTACTGACGGTACGTGGATTCCTCTGAGGAGTAGGCGTCGTTGCCAAAATAGACGGCGGCCCATTCGGTCAGCAGCGGCTCGCTTGTGATATTACTTGTGAACCCGTGATGTCCGCGCCGGAAGGAGCAGTCCACGGGCGTGCCGAACTCGACCATCGAGACAGGCATTTCGCCGTCCTTGGCCCACTGGTTAAGCCAATCCTCGCGTTCCTGGAGCGGCATCATGTTCAGGTAAAGGTTCATTGTGTAAATATCACCGGTATAGGCGCCCGAGTGGCTGTAATAGGCTCGTGTCGTGTCCAGCTTTTTGAGTTCGTCGAACATTTCGCTGCCAGCGGTCAGGAGACTCTCCCAGCGAGGGTCGCCCTGAATCCAACCGCGGCGGCCAATATTGTATGGGTCGGCATCCACGGCCTCATTGAAGAAGTTGAAGCCGGCGATCCAGATCACCGCCGAAGGGTGATTGCGGTAATGGCGCATCCAGATGGTGGCTCGCTCCAGTGCCCGCTGTTGATTCTGTTTCCAGACAATTTTTTCGCTGCGCGGATTTCTGATATATTTGTTGGCGTCAAGTACATATACCGCCGCCAGGTAACCGATATGATCGCAGCGGTTGAGTTCCGAACCCGCGTCGGAAGGATCACCGCGAGTATCTACATTCCAGGCGCCAAACTCCGAGAAGTTATCTCCGACTTGTGGGAACTGGCCTTTGTAAAAGCAACGCTGGCGCAGACGGATAACGGTGCCGTTGAGGTAGAATTGCCGGCCTTCGACCCAGAACTCCCGGAAACCGAATGACTGGTCATACTCGTCGTCCAAGCCCGCACCGCTCACCTTGAGCCGAAGGGTGTAAAGGTTGGGCTGGTCCACGTCCCATATGCGCGGGTTGGTCCAAGGCCATGAGACGGTAACCTGCTGAACGTTCTTGGCAGACACCGTCGCATTCGTAACGAAGCTCTTCTCCACGACGCCCTTTTCATCCAGCATTTCCGCTACGAAATATACTTGGCCCGCTTGTTTAACGCCGGTCAGCTCCACGTCCAGGGAAACTTCCTTTTTCCGTGTGGAGGTGCGAACGAATACATCGGTGACGTGTGGGTCGGAGGAGCGACTCTCCAAATAGACCCTGCCGATGAGGCCACGTGCCCTGAGTCGGGCTGCCCTGTAAGTGACCTCCATGAATGCATTCTGCCAGAAATCACCCACCATTTCGGAATCGGGGGTGGCGATCACCAACACGCGTACATTCGCCGTTTGGCCGGGCGTGACAGCGCTTGTGATGTCCACCGAGCCCCACGGCCAAGACACTCTGCCGCATTCATTGCCGTTAACATATACAATCGCATCCGTGGATATACGGTCGAAGCGCAGACTGAGGTTACGGCCTTGCCAATCGGCCGGGATGACCACCTGGCGTTCATACCAGGCAAGACCAACCTTTGAGCCATCAAAATTGGTCCATTGCGGGCCGGTGCCCAACAAAGGAGAAGACTCGCTGACACGAGTACGACCATCAGCCCCTTGCCAGTTGCCCGGCACCCTGATATAGTTCCACCCCAATTGCGGGGGTTCCATGACCCCTTCGACCGCGGGCATGAAACGCCAAATGCCATCGAGGGATACTTGTGTCCGCCTGGAATTGATTGTTTCGTCGTTGATCTGATCCCAATTCAGGGATATGCCAGCCGGCAGCATGGCGTTGGCCGGCTGCGTCAGCTGTGCCGTGACCCGTCCACCTGCAATGAAAAGACAAAGGGAAGCGAGTAACAAGTGTAACTTGATGTTCAACGACAGATAGTAACTTATCGCCTGACGACCCGTCCTCAGGCGCTGCGCCGCACGGGCAAAAAAGAAATGGTTGCAGTGATGAATTTTACTTTTCATAAGGAAATGGCGTTTTGCCTACGACCACCGTAGGTTGTTTTTTGCGATTCTCTATATTGCACCAATATATTACGACTCATTTCATAACCTGTTTCTTCTTTCCGCATTTATTATTCTCTGCTGTCGAAACGTTTGAATGCCGGCACTACCGTTCTGCACGATGGCAAAAGCCATCGAGAATATTATATTAATCTGTTGTGCGGAGAAATTTGTAAATAAATTTATTAATATCTGTAAGGACACCTTGAATAACTACTTTTTTGGTGCCGTTGTTTAAAACAAATGTAATGTTCGATTTTCGAAAAATCAAGTTACACCGCCATTTATTTATTATTTAAATATATCTAAAATATGCAAGAGTGCATCTTTCACATCTGGACATACCTGTCCCATTAGCTGGTCTACGCCCACTACAGGTGCAATCACTATTTTTAATTGAGTACACGGCAAATATTGTTAGTGAGGTTCATCATTCCGATTTTTGCTTTCGCTCATGCAATTCCAATAGTTCGGACAATGGAGCCATGCATACTTTTTTCTAAGCTGGCATCTGCTATCCCGAAGTGCCTCCCGAAAACAATGCTTCCGAAAAAGCGATACCAAATACTAAGGTCAAATAAAAGGTCTCCGGCAATTAAAAACCCAAAGATGGGCTGAAATATATGCCATTGTCCGATCCATTACCGATACATGCATTAAAAATAGCCGGAATGTGTTGTCTGCTTTTCATACTATTGCTAATTTCGTAGCTGAATAGTTACATATATTTTTACGTGCGAACAACTTTATTTTCATATGGACAAGAAAGAAAAAATTAATCTGATTTTACTGAATATAGCGCATAAAGTACATTATGCGGATTGGAACTGGAAAGAAGTTAATAGTCCTTTTGCGCGAATTTATATAGTAGAATCCGGAACAGCTAAAGTAGTTATGCCTGAAGGTGTCTACACAATAGAACCGGGATATTTATATTTGATACCCTCATTTGTTACTCATAGTTACGAAAATGATTCCACATTCGCCCTCTACTATATTCATATTTATGATGAACATAATATATTTGACAGGTTGAGTTTCCCCTTTAAAGTAAATGCAAATAAATTGGACTATCTGTTGATGAAGCGCTTGCTGGCTATCAACCCTGGAAGAGAATTGAAGTGTTCTGATCCGGACACCTATAATAATCTCCCCACTATGATACAAACCATTGCAAAAAGTAATCAATTTCCTTATAATTCGATTTTAGAAACGGAAGGAATCCTAATGCAGTTGTTTTCCCGATTTTTGGCTAACACTTCTTTTAAACGGGACATAACAGATAAACGCATTTTAAATGTGGTGCGTTTTATCAGAGAAAATATCAATCACCATATTTTAATTGATGACTTATCTGAGATTTGTTACCTGACCAATGATCATTTTATCAGGATATTTAAAAAAGCGATGCATTGCACTCCCATACAATATATTAATCAGAAAAAAATCGAAAAAGCACAATTATTGCTTGTCATTAACAAAGAGTCTATCAAACAAATAGCCTACAACCTTTCCTTTGAAAACATCTCTTATTTTTATCAACTATTTAAAAGAACAACTGGTTTAACACCCAGACAATATAAAGAAAAATGTTTGCGATAAATTAGTCCTTTAAATTATCGGACATTAATATACAGTAGTCCATCAAATAATTTAGCGGCCATATTTATACCATTTATAAAAGAGGCAATGATCTGTTTTACAAACTGTTGCAACTATAAGCTTTACCTGTTCCCTGGAATCAGTGAAGACATAATTCCAGCTTTTAGCCAATACAAGCCAATCTGTTCAACGTAACAAAGGAATAAAGGAAGGCTGAAAATAAATTAGTTTAACAAGTGCGAAACTTTTTTAAATTATTGTTGATAATT
Organism: uncultured Bacteroidales bacterium; assembly: GCA_963828395.1. Taxonomy (GTDB): domain Bacteria; phylum Bacteroidota; class Bacteroidia; order Bacteroidales; family VadinHA17; genus SR-FBR-E99. The sequence goes on along the minus strand of CAWHED010000005.1, from coordinate 124,060 downwards.
TGTTTATAAAAACGCGTTGTGAATAAAAACAAAGACTGAATATTGAATGTAAGTTTATTTATGATAAAAAATTATGACTTATAAAGAGCCTGGGACAATAAGACTATTTCGAAACCACCTAATAATACAAAGGGTAATTTCCAAGTGTTAATACTTTTATTATTGAATTGAATAGTCTTGGTTATTAATCTCCCCGTTCAGCATCAGTTATACATGATAATTTTAGTTTAATTATATTAAAAATTTAATTTAAAAATGTAGTTATGGGAAAAAGTAAAATTGAAAATTTGAATTTGCTAATAACCGAAAGCGTTAGCGATAGGAAAATTCATGATGAAAAAGTCAACGAGACTTTGCATATTGATAAAGTCTCCCACAAGATTTCCAACTCGCGCCGATACGCACATGTGTCATTTGTCATATTTCTGCTCTTTATGATTTTTCATTCCGGAGTTGTCATGGGGATCGAAAAACCCGTCTGGGGCGTCAACGCGGTGGTTCTGAAGTCGCCTTGGAAAGGCTCACCTACACTAAAGGACATGCTCACGGACAAGAAGCATACAATTTCGTTGGGTAAGTTCTATCGCGACGGTGGTCTGAATTTTCCGGCGACACCCACCGAATGTCGCCTGGCCTATAATAACGAAGGGCTGTTGGTGGTTTTTCTCTGCTCTGAGCCCAATATGTCTTTTCCGGCTGCCTCCCGGGAAACGGATGAATGGTATTCGGAAATCAATGACGGAAATGGACGCGGTTCCGCAGATGATCTTTTTCCCGATCAGGTCGATTTTCTCATTCAACCCGACATGACAAGTCCGGCTTACTACCAATTCGCGATGACGCCGGATGGAAAGAAACTGGGCTGTTCACGGTTACGCCGCTCCGATCAACCAGAGGGAAAACCTGTCCTCGCAGAGAAGGTTGAAGCCTTTGATGCAAACGTGGTTAGGAACGCAAACGAATGGATCGTATATTTCAAAATACCGTGGGCGACTTTTGGTGGAAAACCGGTTTCCTATTTTGGTGTAATGCCAATTCGGTCTCGCTGGCGCGACGGGGAAGTGAGTAGCCCTGTGGCTTTTAATTTTCTGGACGAAGTCAACAGCACGATGAAGACCGGACTCAATGAAAATCCGGCAGTTGACCTTTTTATTGAAACTCACTTTTCTGGCCCGTCAGTGAAAACTACTGAAACTAGCCTGTGCCAATTGCCTTCCGGCGTGCTTCGCTGGCAACGTGAAGCCTGGATGACTTATCCGGATGAGGAAACGCTCAAACAGATATGGCAGCTGCAAAATTCCCTGTCCATACCTACTGACGAGAAAAACCTGGCTCAACGGTTGAATCTTACTTCTCGTTGGACGGATCTGATGACGGTGGATGGATTCTGCTTCTTGCATCGCGGTGCGTCTGCCGCGATGCCTGACATGTGGCCCGATATCCCACGGCGGAAGATCAATACCGCTTTACGGGCAAACAATATGGCGGAGGCTTGTAAAGTCCTGGACACTTACCTGCAGGAACTGGATAAAGTATCCAGATGGTGGTTTGCCGACGGCACACCCGGTAACATATTGAAAGATGAATGGAAATCCGTCACGAGCGTAGAAAGCCTTGAAGTACAGGGGCATGTCTTGCTGATGCGATGTGTGGCAGGAGACAATCAGGTTGACCTGCATCTCTCTCTGCCGACAACGGGTGGTATTCGTATTTTTGGAAAAGATCAAGGCTACTTCAAACCAACCGAACTCTGGCCAATTAAGGGTATCCAATCCGGGAATTCATACTCAATTGAAACCAATGATGGAGGAAAGATAATCATCAATAAAAAGCCATTTTCTATTTCTTTCCAGAATGCCGATGGCAAGGAAGTGACGCGAATTCGACTCCAATTACCTCGCATTCCGGTTCGACCCTAATGGTGAGATCGTGGGACTCGATTTCAGGAATCATCTCGATCCGAATGAGTCCATTTACGGTTTCGGCGAGAGGTATGATCATTTCAACCAAAATGGACACGTCCTCACACTTTGGGGTACAGACGACTGGGTCGGTAACGGAGTGGGTTGGAGGAATACTACTTACAAGCCGTTGGGGATTTTTCACAGTTCCAAAGGCTACATGGTGTTCGACAATTCAACCTATCGTTTAAGAGCGGATGTCGGTAAAATGGATCCAAGCCAATATCGTTTGACACAACACGGTCCGATATTTGACTTTTACTTCTTTATAGATTCTCCCACAAAGTCATTGGAATCTTACACGGCCCTGACCGGCAGATGTCCTGTGCCGCCGAAATGGGTATTTGAACCCTGGATGGGAAGAGGCGGCGGTGCCTGGGCAGACGGCTGGGGATCATCAGGAAGCCACCTGGATCGTTCACTGGCGGAGGAAGAAAGTACAACCAATCGTTTCGCCGAATTGGACATTCCTCATACTGCGATTTACGCTGAAGGTCCTACCGCAACTTCGCCGGAATTGCATAAATTCATGGATGAGCGCGGTATCCGGGTGTTGGGATATTTCATGCCTGATATCCACCTGAAAAGGGTGAAAGCCCTCATGCCGGAACTCGAGCCCGGCCTGCTTCCCATGCTACAATACACCGGCCCAAATGCTGAACAAGAACCGTCTTACGTAGATTTCTCCCACCCAAAAGCCAAAGAATTTATCCGGAGATATTTGAGTGAACCCCTTGACCTTGGCGTGGCAGGGAGCATGGTCGATTTTGGCGACATGGTACCAGATGAAGCCGTATTCTATGACGGCAAAACCGGCGCTGAGATGCATAATTTTTACTCCTATGACTATCACCGGATGGTGAGCCAGGTGTACCGGGAAAAACGCGGGGATGATTTCATCCTGTATGGCAGGGCAGCTGCGCCAGGCGGGCAACAATGGGTCGGACAGTTTGCCGGCGATCACTCAGGCAATTTCGCAGGTTTGAGAGCGGTGTTATATGGAGGTCTGAACTTATGTGCCGGAGGGTATTCTACTTGGGGAAGCGATGTTTGCGGATACTTCGGTACGCCCGAACCGGGGGTGTATATGCGCTGGTTCCAATTCGCGTGTTTCAGTCCGATCTGGCGGCCTCATGGAAAGGCCAGTACCCGCGAGCCGTGGGATTACAGCGATGCTGCTGTGACGAATTACAAGTTCCTCGCCTGGACTCGGGAAAACATATTGAATTACACATACAATGCCGCCATTGCCACACATGAAACCGGCACACCCATCATGCGCCCAATGCCTGTTGCCTTCCCGGGCGAACAGGAAGTGGCCGGTATCGGCGATCAATATATGTTTGGGGCGGATATGCTAGTGGCGCCGGTCCTTACGAGTGACGACTTCCGTCCGATTTCTTTCCCGTCAGGTGTCTGGACGAGCCTTTGGGACGGTAAAACTGTTACCGGTCCGACCGAACTCAAAGTCAACGCGCCTTTGGATATGATCCCGGTTTATTTGAGGCAGGGAGCCATTGTGCCGGTGGAATTGAGCAAGGATTTGCAGTTCGGCCAGAGCATGACCAGCGGCCGGGTCGGTGCATTGGTGACGACTCCGCCGAAGGAGAACGAAGACATCGTTTTGTTCAACGAACATGGCGATGCTGCGCGGGTGATTGTGCAAGCCACGACGAACGGTTCCAGTTGGGAACTGAGAGACCTTCCTGAGTTTACTTACGTGCTGGTTTATGGCACCACCAGCGCCACCAGCGTTAAAGTGGATGGCGAAGAGCTTCCGAAGGTAACGGCGTCAGGGTTCGATGGAATGCCGGCAGGCTGGCAAGCAGATGCCGCCGGCAACCGGTTGGTCATTCACATGCCGTCAACACAATCAAAAATGCCGATAAGAAAAATCGAAGTGGACTTCAACCCAATCGTGAAATAGACCGATCTGGGCGAAGAACAAAAGCATATCGTCCCGGCTTGTCTGGTTGCCGTCGAGCAACAATACCAGAAAAGCCGGGACGATTCACAAGCTGACCGGAACTTTACACCAGTACCACAAATGTGCCCGGGAATCTCCGGATCCTGACCATCTTTATGCCCAGATAGGGCAATTAAAAGTAGAGAATTACTTTTTTTAAAAAGTGCCAGGAACCTGGGGACCCTGAACAAAGAATGGAAATGATCAAACCGGAAAACCTCTGGTAATCAGAGGTTTTCAGAGGTCGGTGGCGGATTACTTTGTGATCCGCAGGGAGTGGACCATTGCAACAAAATCCCTGCCCGCCTTCAGCGGGCGACGGGATTTTTTGTTTTCTTCCCCTGGCATTCCTAGCATGCTTCGGTCAGAATACAAAAAATCCCTGAGCACTTCGTGCTCGGGGATTTTGTTGAGGTCGGTGGCGGATTCGAACCGCCGTAGCCGGTTTTGCAGACCGATTCCTAGCCACTCGGACAACCGACCTTGTCGTTGTGGGTGCAAAAATAATAAATATTTACAAATTATTATCTCTTCCCTGGCAACGGCGCTACACCTGCCATGTCACCTATGACATTCACCAGGTCACTACCGGTCGGAACAACAATCTTTGTATTTGATTGCAACGATGTCTCCAGCGCCTGTAATTTTCTCAATATCTGTGCGTTACCGATAAAATACTTTTCGGCGGACTCATTAACCAGCCTGATGAACTCAGCCTCTCCCTCTGCCTGCAGTATCTTAGCCTGCTTGGCTCCCTCAGCTTCCTTGATCTTAGCCCTCTTCACACCATCTGCCACAGTCTCTGCGGCGGAAGCCATGTCAATGGCAGCGATCTTCTCATTCTCGGCCTTCACTACCTTGTTCATCGTCTCCTGAACATCCTTCGGCGGATCAATCTGCTTCAGCTCGGTACGCACGATCTCAATACCCCAACCCTTTGTCTCGGTGTGAAGTGTGTTATACAACTCGGCATTGATCTTGCCACGCTCACTGTTGGCTGACTTCAGAGTCATGGTACCAATAATATTACGGAGCGTGGTCCGTGCAAGGTTGACAATCTGATACTTGAAGTTGGCAACATTGTATATCGAACCCTTGACGCTCTCTTCATCAGACTTGACCCTGAAATATACCTGGGCGTCGACGCTGGCATTCAGGTTATCGTTGGTGATGATCTCCTGCGGCTCGGCATCAACCATCTGCTCAGTTACATTCACCAGGTACATCTTGTCAATAACCGGAATGATCCAGTGGAAACCCGGATTGGCAAAATTGTGATATTTGCCCAGTCTCTCAATAAGGCCTCTTTGTGTAGGTCTGACAATTCTTATTCCCGCGAAGAAAATAAGTACAACGAAGAAAATGATAGTTCCCCAAAGCATAGCAATACTCCTTTCTTTAGTTAATAAATGTTATCCTACTAAGTTACGAAAATAGTTGAAAGGTTGAGGGGTTGAGGGTTGAAGAAAAAGTTGTTGAAAGGTTGAGGAGTTGAAAAGTTCAGGGGGCAAGGAGCATAGGACAAGAAATAGTATACCTCCTCATTTGCTCTTTACCCCATGCTCCACGCTCCATGCCCTTTGCTGCGTGACATGATCTCCAGGCACATACGGGTGTTGTGGTAGGGGCACTTCCAGAAACCGGCCTTATCGTCATAGGTGTTGACGATGCCGTTGGCACGGATGCTCCAGAACCACTCGCCATTCACCCGGTCGACAAGGTTTGCTTTTATATACTCAAAAACCCTGACAGCATGATCAAGCCAGCTCCTGTCGCCGCTCAGTTCCCAGGCATTGATGAACCCCACGACGGCCTCCGCCTGCACCCACCAGTGCCTGTCACGGTCGATATGTCCCTTTGCATCATCCCTTTCATAAATCAGGCTGCCGTCATCAGCCAGTCCTTCCAGGGCTGCACGGGCTATCCGCAGTGAAACGTCCTTAACACTTTCTTCCTTACCGAGCGCTGCTGCAGCCTCGTAGAGAAGCCACGAGGCTTCAATATCATGACCGTAGGAGACTATGGTCGAGCGGCAGTTCCATTTCTCATCAAAGAATAGGTTCAGATGCGATGTTTGCGGGTCAACGATTTTCTCACCAAAAATGCGCACCATATTTCCGAGCTGCTTTTTCAGCTTTGCATCGGGCCATATGCGGTACAAGCTGGTGTATGCCTCAAGGATGTGTAGGTGCGTGTTCATCGTCTTCTTCTCATTCGCGTCCTTCTCGCTCAGGCGAAGGTCAGCGATCTCACCCCATTCGCGGTCAAAAGCCTCAAAATATCCGTTAAGCTCGCGGTCAAAACTATGCTTTTCTATGAGCCGGAAAAGTTCAACAGCCTTTTCGAGCGACTTGCGGTCACCTGTGGCCATGTTATGCCAGCTGAGAGCATAAATGAAGAAAGCGAGGGAATAGATCTGTTTCTTGGTCTCGAGAGGCTCGCCGTTATTCCTCAGGCACCAGTAAGTGCCGCCATTCTTTTCATCGAAGAAGTGGCTGAAGATATAGTTCCTTGCCCTTGTGGCCATCTCGAGGTACAGAGGGTCTTTTACAAACATATATGCTGCCGAGAAGCTCCAGAGTATACGGGCATTCAGTATGGCGCCCTTTGGAGCTCCGGCAATGACATTATTCTTTCCGTCAATCCTGCCATAAAAGCCGCCCTGCTTTTCATCAGGCATCCTTTTTGTCCAGAATGGCAGGATGTTACGGTTCAGCTCCTCGAGGGCGTCGATACGCATTTCTGCCGGCAGGTGTTCCGGGTGGCTGGTCATTTCTTCAGGTACTCTTCATTGTGCGCAATAATATTATTGATTGCTTTAACCGATGCAGCAGAGCGAAAACCGTCCTCAGGAGTGTTTAAACAGTAATCAGTCAGTTGCTCCACAGTTGACACAGCCACGTGCATACGGCTGTCCGACGAGGCATAATAGATGTAAACCGTGCCGTCATCATCGGCTATCCAGCCATTGGAGAAGAGTACGTTGGAGACATCGCCAATGCGTTCCGCACCCTCAGGGGCCATGAAGTAACCGCCCGGTTCTGCAATCATTTTGGCAGGGTCACGAAGGTCGGTCATGTAAAGGTAAAGAACATAGCGGAGCCCTGCCGCACACCCTCTCACGCCATGGGCAAGATGGAGCCATCCTTCCGGTGTCTTTACGGGGTGTGGCCCCTCACCGTTCTTAAATTCCTTGATGGTATGGTAGTGTCTGAAATTAATGATCTTCTCATCCTCTGCCCTGACCTCTGCCCTGGTTATATCATCAACAAGTGCCCATCCTATTCCCCCACCGCTGCCGGCATCGATGAAGCCATCCTGCGGCCTGGTATAGAGGGCATACCTGCCGTCAACAAATTCAGGATGAAGCACCACGTTACGCTGCTGGCTGGCAGAGATGAGATCAGGTAACCTCTCCCATGTAACAAGGTCGTGAGTGCGTGCTATGCCTGCGGCAGCAACGGCTGACGAGAGATCACCCGGAAATGCCTTCGGATCTTTTCTCTCGCTGCAGAAGACGCCATATATCCATCCATCTTCGTGCCTTGTGAGCCGCATGTCATAGACATTTATGTCAGGGTCAGCGGTTTCAGGCATGGTTATGGGATGATCCCAAAAGCGAAAGTTATCCACACCGGATGGACTTTCGGCTATGGCAAAGAACGACTTCCTGTCGTTGCCTTCAACCCTGGCAACAAGAAGATATTTGCCGTTATGCTTCATGGCACCTGCATTAAATGCGGCATTGATACCAAAACGCTCCATCAGGTGAGGATTGGTGGCAGGGTTCAGGTCATAACGCCATCCGAGAGGTGCATGTGCGCCCGTAAGCACAGGATTCTCATAGCGGTAATAAATGCCATTGCCGGGCTCAATCTTTCTGTTCCTGCGGGTGATAAGTACCTCATGAGCCTCAGTCAGCTTCGCAAGACGGAGTTCAAAATTGTCCATGTAACCTTCTGAATAATGCATTATTTATAAATATCAAGCTTTGTCAGATCGCTCTGGAATAAAGTGCCTGGCAGATTATAAAAATCTATGAAGTCGTCAGCACTGAGGTGCCCGGGATAAGGTGCATAGAAATGACCCGGGATGTTATTTGCATTGCGCCAGACAAGCAGATAGGATATCTTATGATCCTTTACGGCGGGCCACAGGGTACGTGTCCACCAGGTGGAATCAGGGATCGATTCATACCCTGCTTCTGTCAGTGCGGCAAGTTTGCCATGCTCCGCGGCAACCGCGGTTACAACACCCAGTACATTACTTACATTATCTATAAAAGACTGATTCCCGGCATTGTGCATCTGATAGTAGTCAAACCCTAACAGATCGATATAATCATCTCCCGGATAACGCTCAAGGTACTGTTCCTTGTCTGCTATATCGCCTGAGCTTGAATATGCGAACAGCACGTTATGGACATTCTTTGTCTTGCAGAGATAATCGACCGTAAACCTCCACAGCCCGATGTATTCTTCAGTGGTGCACAGCTTCTGTCCCCACCAGAACCAGCTGCCGGTATGCTCATGGTAAGGCCTGAAGATAACCGGGATGGCTACCCCCTGTTCATCGGTGAGCGACAAAAAGTACTCTGCAATATTATCAAGCCAGCTTTTAAATTTTTCATGATTAGCGCCGCCCGGCAGAACGGAGGCCACAACCTTGTCGGAGGTGATGTCCCAGGCATTTCCTCCCGTGAGAGGGTTATCCACATGCCAGCTAAAGGTGATTATTCCTCCGCGGGAGTAAATCTCCCTCGCAAAAAGTTTCATATTGTCAAACGGCACCGTGTCAAGGTTTGCCTGGGCCAGGTGCTCAATATGCCCGAGATCCATACCGTAAACCGCAGGATAATCAGAGCATACTCTCTTTACATCTGATTCGCCATCAGGGTACACCCACCCTATTCCGTAGGCCAGATCATCCTGGTGCCCGAACATGATGCCCTTCTCTCCTGAAGCCTTCATTCCTGCCAGCAGGTTCACTGTCTCAACCGTCGCCGAAGGGTCTGCGGGGCCTGATTTTTTCTCCTGTGCTGACGTACAGCCTGAGAGGGAAAAAGCAATTGCGGTGAGCAAAATCAATGTTTTCATGTCCGTATTATATTTTCATTATTTCATTTTTTCATTCAGCCGTTTGATATAGCCGGCAATCAGTTCAACAGTAGTGTCTGTATCAAAAACAGAGTTCAGCCCCTGCTCTTCCTGAGGAGGATCACCGAGATAGTCATCACCCGGTTGCCAGTAAGTGTGGTCCTTTGCCGGCCTTCCTTCACCCGAGTAAGCCCATATATTGCATCCGGCAAGCGGCCCCCGCCGGGTGGCATGTTCAACGATACGGTCAAAAGCATTACAGTAATAAATATCACGGCATACAGTAGGCTCTTCAGGAGAATAACCGTGCAGATCACGCGGTAATCCGAATTCCTCAAGCACCAGCGGCTTGTCAAGGCGTTCTGCAACTTCGAAATGGTCATACATATACCTGTTGGTCTTCACAATGCTTGAGTCAAGGGTTCCCCTGATATCCTTAATGTCGAGCCAGCTCCAGTTTTTTGGCCATATATGCATGGTCAGGTAATCTATATTCGGGTCAGCATGAACGCGTTCAAACACCTCCATCTTTTGCTCGCATCCCCATTCACCCTCTGTGCCAGTGGTGACCAGGTGGTTTTTATCAAGCTCCTGCAGCAGGGCCGCCACACGCTTTATCATTGCCTCCATGGCCGGGATATTTTCATCGGAAAATGCTCTCGGCTCATTGGCGATCTCCCAGGTCATGATGACCGGGTCTTCCGTATACTTCAGTCCTGTATACCTGTTGGTGCGTCCGAGCATATACCTGATATGATCTTCAAACATGCTGATACATGGCTGGCATGAGTTGAACTGTCCCGAGAAGCTCATGAACTGCTGCCAGGTGTTCGGCGGCACATTGGGATAAGGAATCGGACCATAACCGTTCCAGTTAAGATACTGGGAATAACCACCTGTCCAGTCCCAGCTGTTATTCAGGAAGAGGATGGCGTATTGACCGCGTTTCTTCATCTCTGCCAGCAGGAAGTCGAGACCGTCGAGCAGGTCATCATTGTAAACACCCGGAGAAAGCTGGAGGCCTGGTGTGACACGGAAAGGCTCACCGTCAGGTCCTTCTGCTCCGGCAAGCACACGGAGGTTATTGACCCCCATGCTGCTCAGACGATCAAGTTCCCTGATAAGCCGCTCCCTGTTGCCGTACTTGCCGGGACTGGCAATAATGGCGCCGTACCAGTAATTGGCACCAATATAGTAGTAAGGTTTCCCGCCGACCTGAAAAGTACCGTCAGCAACAGTGACAAAATCCTGCCCCGGACTGCTTTTACATCCGTCCAGTATAACTACAATCAACAAGCCCAACAGTATCCTCTTCATTTTACGGTTTTTTATGATCCTTATCAAAAATACTCATTCACCTGTGCTGCTTTATAATACCATTCTTTTAAATCATGATACTTTAATGCCATGATGAGTTACTATTGCAATCCGGAGGCAATTATGTGATACTATTTTGACTGTCCGGTGAACATTTTCCGTCTGATGAAATAATATTAATACGCATCGCCTTCATTATATGTAATTTACATCATACAATAAATGCATCTCCGGATATATATTTTTTGCCGGTTATTTGTAGATTTGCTTCCGATAATAATCCCGAACCCCTGTTATGCATGATTCCATCCTCCGTGAAATAACACCGTTGACACAGTCAGACTGTTTCACTTACTTCTACCGGGCCAAATCAGAATTTGATTTTCCTCTTCATTATCATGATGAGGTTGAGCTTAATTTCATTAAGAATGCCCCCGGCACCAAACGGATCGTCGGTGATCATGTTGAAGAGACAGGTGACATTGAGCTGGTACTTGTCGGTCCCGGCATGCCCCACGGGTGGTTTGGCAGCGGATTTAAAAAGAATCAGGTTGAAGAGATAACGATACAGTTTCACAAGGACTTTTTTGATGAGAAGTTCCTTCAGAAGAACCAGCTGAGCTTCATACGTAACATGCTCAGGAGGTCACTGCGGGGTATTCTCTTCTCTACAGAAACAACCCGGCGCCTCGAACCCAGGATCTACGGGCTGGGTAAGAAGCAGGGCTTTGATTCGGTCCTCGAGCTTATGAGCATCCTGCATGACCTGTCGATATCAAGGGATTTCCGGATACTGTCAGATTCAGGTTTCAGCGATACAGAGATCTTTTCATATAACAGCCGGAGAATAGAGAAGGTAATGGAGTTTATTCACACTTCATTTGACAAGCAGATCAGCCTTGGCGAAGCAGCAAAGATTGCCAGCATGACCGAATCGGCCTTCAGTCGTTTCTTCAAGCTCAGGACAGGGATGACCTTCATCGACTGCCTGACGGAGGTAAGGCTTGGTCATGCCTCCAGGATGCTCATCTCAACAACCAAGACGATTGCTGAGATTGCTTATTCATGCGGCTTTAACAACATCTCCAATTTTAACCGCATCTTCCGAAAAAAGAAAAGCTGCACGCCGAGAGAGCTACGCGAGAGCTACGATCAGGGGACAAGGGTGTTCATCTGATTTCCCGGGTATTCAGCTCTTTATTATCCTGCACACTGCCTGGCTGTCATCACCGGACAGAATACAGAGGTACACACCACCGGGAACAGGCGCGCCGCTGTCGTTGCATCCGTCCCATGGCGGATCATAATATCCTTCCGGCTGAACCTCGCTGACCAGGTTCCGGATCTTCCTGCCATCCACGGAAATTATTTCAAGAGAGACTTTCATCCGGGAAGGCAGATAATATGATATTACTGTTCTCTTATCAAATGGATTAGGGCATGCATTAAGCTCCGTGAAAGGAGACTCCCTGATATCGCCGATACCCACCGTACCGCTTTCTCTTACAATAGCCGTGTCGAGATTGGTAATATGAATATTGTCAAACCACAACACTTTGCCTGAGGTCCCTGTATATTCGGTAGAGACCTCAAACCTGTCTATTTTCGCCCAGTCGAACCTGCCCTCCTGGTTGTACCATGTGCCATTGTCCCAGGCCCCGCGTTCAGTGAAGCTGTTCAGGGGAATATGTACGTGATGCCAGCGGTTATCCCATGCTGAAAAACTCTCATCTATAGTAAAGCCCATCCTCCACGGATGATCTGTAGCATCTGTTTTGGTGTCCATAAACCTTACATCAAACTTTATCCCTGAATAATTTCCTCTCACTATGAAATCAAGTGCATAACCTTCAGTCTTCAACCGGGTGAGATCCCTGACAGGACTGAATCCTATGCCGATTGTATTGTACTGGCTGAAACCCCTCCATTCTGTGCAGTAATTATTATTATTCGGCATGAGGGTTGAGTAAAAATTCAGCGTCCCTGTCCCATAACTTATGTTGCTCATACTGTGTCCGACGTAATCGCTGTACATCAGAAAGCCTACGGAGTCCGGTTTTACAGTGAATACTGTCTGTGGCGGGATGGTAAATCCAAGTGCCTCCAGCAGCGGGACATTCAGATCGTGATCAAAGAGCTCGTTTGATCCCTTGTTAAAGAGCCCGAATCCACCCTGATAATCCCATGTGGTCCATGAGATTCCTTTTTCTTCAAGGTACTGTCTGACCACTTCGTACCAGTAGACCCTGTCATCGGCCGGGCTGTTGGGAATAAAAACTCCCAGCTCGCCGCAGAACAACTTCACATTCCTTGCATTTTTAAATGCCACAGCAATGTCTATCAGTGACTTAACATAAGCCACATTCCCCTGGGCAGGATAGTTGTTCATCGCCGATTCCATCCATGTTCCGATAAAAGTTGAAGGTATGGATGGCATCTCGGCGGCATTATAAGGGAATGGTACTCCGGCTAGCGGGGCCATCGACGGCGTATTCCACGTTGAACCCTGATGAGTGAACATGAAGGGATCATAAAAGTGGAAGGTATAGATCAGGTTGGGATCAGAATAGACCGGCAGATTCTGAAGCTCGGTATAAGTGTTGAAATTCACCCCTCCCACCATTATGGTGTGCTTCGTGTCAACGGTACGGATGGCATTTATCACATCGCCCTGAATCGGTCCCCAGAGTGAAGCAGCAATGCCGTGCGGCTCATTAAGCACCTCATAGATTATATAATCCGATCGGTCCTTATAATGCTGCGCCATCTGCTTCCATACCTTATTAAGGATGTTGCCCACATCAGGACTTGTGTTTGAGCTTACATCAAAAGTATGGTTGTCAAGAATGAGATAAAGTTCAAGGTCCTCAGCCCATACGACTACCGAGTCAAGAAACGACAGGAAGAGAGGATCAAGGGTATACGAGGGGCTGCCTGAGGTCATGAAATGCAGGTTGATCGGAAGGCGTATGACGTCGCATCCGAGGCTTTTTATATTGACAAAATCCTGCTTTGTGTACTTCGTGAACTGTATCTGACCCGGACCATCCGCCTGGAACCAGCCGGTGAGGTTCACCCCGCGGCTGAAGGGCGTTTGTGACAGCGCTGTGCCGAAGCACAACAGCAAAAGAACAGGTAAAAGGTAAAACGCTTTTCTCATCAGTACACTTTTATTAACTGCTCCAACATATTTCTTTTTATTACCTGACCCGGATGGCTTTTACAGCAGCGGTCAGCCCGTCGGATGATGCCGTCACGCTGATACTGCCTGCTTCAGCTCCCGCCTTCACAACCAGCAGACACTTACCGTTAAACGCCTTCCGGTAGTCAGCCTTGAAAGGCTCCATGCTCGTCTGGCTTCCGTTGTCAACACCGGCTATGGTGCCTTTGCCGTCGACGCTGAATTTTATGAGGTTATCGGCTTTGGGAACGGGAACACCATCCTTGTCAACCACTGACACAGTAATAAAGGAAAGGTCGGATCCGTCTGCATTTATCTCAGGTCTGTCAGGTGTCAGTACGATGGCAGCAGGCTCGCCGGCAGTCTTCACTTCCTCTCTCATGATCTCAACGCCATCCTTATAGCCGACGCCAGTGATCGTCCCGGGTTCATAATCAATCCTCCATACCAGATGTAACTTCTCATCTGTTTTCTTTTGTCTGCCCAGCGAATTTCCGTTTATAAAAAGTTCAACCTCATCACAGTTTGTATAAGCCCAGACATCTATAACCTGTCCGGGTGTCCAGTTCCAGTGGGGGAAGATATGCAGCACCGGTTTTTGGGTCCATTCGCTCTGGTACATATAGTATGCATCCTTCGGGAAGCCTGCCAGGTCTATTATCCCGAAGTAGGAGCTTCGGGCCGGCCACCAGTACGGTGTCGGTTCTCCCAGGTAATCGAAACCTGTCCAGATATACATACCCGCCAGGTAATCGTATTTTTTAGTCAGTTGCCAGGCATGCTCATGGGTTGAGCCCCAGGGTGCAGAGCAGTTGTCATAGGCGGAGCATGTCAGGTCGGCATTTCCATCCTTGAAGGGTTGATCCCAGCGTGCGGGCCAGCGTCTGACAATGTCTGAGGGCATATCATAGCTGCCCCTTGTAGCCAGGGCCGAGGTAGTCTCAGCGCCAATGAATTTCCCTCCGGGGAAGGCTTGCGGGAATCCGGCGTACAGGGTATCATGGTAGTTATACCCTATCAGGTCAAGCGCCCCGGAGGCGATGATAGGGTTATGAGGCTGAGGATCATTGCATGCAGAGGTTATGGGACGTGTATCATCAAGTGCCCGCACTATGCCTGCCAGCTCCCTGGCCATAGGTATGCCTGAGCCTGACGTATCCCACTGCTCCATTATCTCGTTCCCTATGCTCCATATAAAAACAGACGGGTGATTGCGGTCGCGCACGACCATGTCTTCCAGATCCCGCTTGTGCCACTCATCATAGTCAAGATGGTAGTCATAATCGGTCTTCTTGATTTTCCACATGTCAAATGCCTCATCCATGACTATGAAGCCCATGCGGTCACAGAGATCAAGCAGCTCCGGTGCGGGAGGATTATGTGATGTGCGGATGCCATTGCATCCCATCTCTTTCAGGATCTCAAGCTGCCTCTCAATAGCCCTTGTGTTTACTGCAGCGCCAAGACATCCGAGATCATGGTGGTTACATACTCCGAGTATCTTCAATGGCTTGCCGTTAAGGAAGAATCCCTTTTCGCTGTCAAAGTTAAATGAGCGTATCCCGGTGATTGTCTCATACCTGTCAGCCACTCTGCCGTCTGAAATTACTTCAGTCACTACCCGGTACAGGTAAGGATTATCAACTGACCAGAGCTCCGGCTTTTCCACTTTTAACTCCTGTGTCACGCTTGTGACTATGTCGGTCAGTTTTATCACCGGGCTTTTAACGGAAGCCACCTTTTTGTTACCTGCATCATACAGGGATGACACCAGAGTAGCCTCTGACGGGGAACTGTCGCTATTCTTTACACGGACACTGATCCTCACCAGGGCTGCTTCCGGATTTACTTCGGGTGTTGTTACAAACGTACCCCAGTGGTCAACCGCTATCTTTCCCGTTGACACAAGCCATACGTTCCTGTATATTCCTGATCCTGAAAACCATCTGGAGTTAGGCTGCTGTGAATTATCAACCCTGACTGCCAGAACGTTCTTTTCATCACCATATGCCAGGTATGGTGTCAGCTCATATCTGAAAGAGCTGTAGCCGTAAGACCGTTTCCCCAGGTAGTTGCCGTTTATCCATACTTCGCTGTTGCGGTATACACCGTCAAACTCAATATATATCAGCTTCTCCTTCTGTGAGCGATCAATCTTAAATGTCTTGCGGTACCATCCTGTTCCGCCTGGCAGGGCTCCGCCGCCGGCGCCGGCAGGGTTTGATTCACTGAACTCTCCCTCTATGCTCCAGTCGTGAGGGAGGTCAAGCAGCCGCCATCCGCTGTCATCAAAATCTCCCTTCCGGGAATTGTCATTGCCGGCAAGCGAAAATTTCCATCCTGTGTTAAAGCTAATTCTTTCACGAGGCTCTTCTGTTGAGCATGCCATGAGCCCTGCCATCAACAGTATAGTGATTATAAATGCCGGCTGAATTACTGACCTGTGCCTCATCACCCGAAGGGTTTGTTTTATTTCATTCCGAATTCAGAACGTATCCATTCCATCTTTGCAGAATAAAAATCCTGCGGCAAGCCGTGCCCGGCCTGAGGATAGACAATGTATTTCTTTTTGCTTGTGACATTGTTGTATGCAGCAAAATTTATATGCGGCGGACACACATCATCCATTAATCCCACTCCCATCAGAAGCGGAGCCCTGATCATCGGGGCAAGGTTCTTGATGTCAAAGTAGCTCAGGTTGTAATACACCTGGTCCCATGTCAGTTTTTTCTCTGTTTCAACATATGCTTTGAATTCATTTCCAGGCCACACAGCTACCTTGAAATAGTCACGGAAATCAGAGAGGAACGGTACCTGCGGAGCGCATACGGCTATCCTGTCATTATTCAGTGCGGCAGTTGCAAAGGTCAGGGCGCCACCCTGGCTTGCCCCCTCAACTGCGATACGTGATGCGTCGACCTCGGGTCTCGAACAGAGAAAGTCAATTCCTCTGACACAGTCCATATAGGCACCCCTGTAAACGTACTTTTCCTTATCTTCAAGGTTATTGACGAGGTATCCCGGGAACTCTACATCATCTTTGCTGTTGCCGTGACCGCGAATGTTAAGTCCAAACCCTATAATATCATCCCCATAATTTATATAGGCGGGGATTTCGTTTCCGCCATAACCAGGCACCTGCATTATAGCCGGATAACGTCCCGGTTTGACAGGCACCTGGTACCAGCCTCTTATAAGAGCATTGCCCAGTGAATGCATCTCCACAAGGTAAATATTATGCTTATCTGTGCACAGGCTGTCAATCCTGATCATCTTAAACTGCGGATTAACTGTTTTTAGTTCGGCCTTCGCCTTCTGCCAGAATTCCTCAAAGTCCGGTTGCGGGTCTGCCGGCGAGACTATCTTTTCAGGTTCGTACCCGAAGTTAAACTTATGTTCCTTGTTGCCCATCTTACTCTCAACAGCGGCAGTAGCCCTGTAAAAGCCCGGGGCCAGGCCCTTGACCGTGAATGTATACAATCCTGTACTGTTCTTCTTTACAGCTGCCTCCTGGTATTTCGATGTGACATCCTCTCCTTTGTCAGTGACGATTTTCAGAGAAAGCATTCCCCTGTAAGTCTTTTTGAACGAGCTCTTCAGCGACACCGGTATCTCAACATCCGGTGATCCTTTCAATATCAGGTCAGGCTCAGAGAATGATGTGTTCAGTTCAATCAGGTCAGGGTTACCAATGTTTGTCAGCTCAACAGGACCGCCATTAAGGCCGCCTAAGCCGCCCGCATCATAAACCCTGACAGCAATGGTGTTCTTTGCATCCCATTGCACCATTTCAGGAGGAATAACATATGCGCGTGGAGTATCCCAGGCGGAAATGTAGTCAGGCGGAAATGCTCCTGTGGAGCCAATGATATGACCGTTGAAATAAGTTATGTCTGCATCATCGATTTTGCCAAGTTTCAGCATCAGGCCACCGTACTTGAATGCATTCTTTTTCATGGATCTGGGCACGACGACCTTGACCCTGTACCAGGCATACCCGTCATAAGCCATCTGACCCTGATTCTCCCAGGCTGTAAGAGGGGAAATGTCACTCCACCAATACTCGTTAAGAGATGAATCGGCATATTCGGGCTTGTCTCCGGTCAGAAACTTCCACTCTGCAGGGACTATACTCTGTGAACAGACTGACAGGTTTATCATCATGACTGCCAGAACCGAAAAGAACATTTTTTTCATCATCATGAAATGTTTTCAGTAAGTGCTTTTATTAATTTAATTTAATACACCAGCTCATTTAAAGTAATTACCAATATTATAGTATGACACTGATTTCGTCGCCGGAATACTTTATTACCTTATCAGGTGCAGCATCAAAATCTATTTTAGCAGGTTTCTCTTTTGATATAACCACCACGTTAAAGGTGCGATCCTTCAGCATCCCTGAAAATTCTCCTGTCCTGGCTCCTGCTGTAAGAGTGCGATCAGCCTCGGAATAAACGAACGGTATCAGGGTGCAGGCTCCGTCCTCGTAGTTGTTGTTGACATCTTCATCCTCATAGAGAGTGAACGTGCCGTCCATTCCCGTGAAAACAAAAATAGTGAGAGGGTCCGCAGGCTTCTCTGACGTAAACTGAAGATCAGGACCAATGGGGAGTATCGCTCCCTCCCTGACGAACACCGGTATTGAGTTGTAGGGAGCATCGGCGCTTATCATTTTTCCTCCGGTGAAGTATTCTCCGGTGCGCAGGTCATACCACCCGTATGGTCCGGGAAGATAAACATCACGGTTCCTGACTTTGAACTCAGTGACAGGGTTTATCAGAAGTGACGGTCCGAACATATACTGATCGCCGATATTATTCACGGCAGGGTCACCGGGGAAGTCCATTGCCAGGCCTCTCATGATCGTATAGTCATTCAGGTATGTCTGCCCTGCAAGGGAATAGATGTACGGCATCAGCCTGTACCTCAGCCTGTCGGTGGCAACTATAGCCTCGTAGGCCGGGTGGTTCTCCGGTGCTGTGTTGTATATCTCCCTGTAAGGAAACTCACCGTGTGATCTGAAGATCGGCACGAAAGTGCCGAACTGGAACCAGCGTGTCATCAGTTCACGCCACTCCTCGAGGTCTGCCGCAGAAGGCTTGTTATACCTGCTTTCCACTGAAAACCCGCCTATGTCCATAGTCCAGTAAGGTATACCCGACATGCAGAAGTTCAGTCCGCATGGAATCTGTGCTTTCATATCATGCCAGCGTGCCGCGATGTCCCCGCTCCAGTTTGCTGCCGAGTAGCGTTGCAGTCCGGCGAAGGCTGAGCGTGTCAGGATAAAAATCCTTTGACCGGGATCAGTGGCGTGCTGGCCCTCCCAGACACCCTGTGCATTGACAAGTGAGAAGGCATTGAAGACCTTGTCGGCCGGACCCAGCGCTGTGGGGTTCATGAGTGCCTTGCGCTCAGCCATGGGCAGGTTGGAACATATATCCGGCTCAGTGGCATCCAGCCACCAGGCATCGATACCCTTGCTGTAAAGAGACGTATTTATCTGATCCCAGAACGCTTTGCGGGCATCGGCATTAAACGCATCATAGAAGGTGGAAACAAATCCGATCCAGTCTTTCTGTCCCTTCTCCACATTCCGCTTATACAGCCAGCCGCGGCTGTTCATGACTTCATAGTTCTTTGTACCCACATAATACTTTGGCCACACAGATATCATAATATTCGTATGAAGCTCATTATGCAGCGTACTGATCATCGCATCAGGTTCAGGGAAACGGATAGAATCGAACTGATGGTCGCCCCATTTGTCTATGGGCCAGTATTGCCAGTCAAGGACAATATTGTCAAGAGGGATCTCTCTTTTCCTGTATTCACGGACAACGCCAAGCAACTCCTCCTGTGTTGTATAACGCTGACGGCTCTGCCAGAAGCCCATGGCCCACTTCGGCATCATCGGCGCCTTGCCGGTCACGGTCCGGTATCCGCTGATGACCTCATCGAGGCTTGTGCCGCTGATGAAGTAATAGTCTATCTGATTAGCTACCTCCGACCAGAATGATATTCTCTGCTGCTCGTCGTTGTCGGCAGGCTTAAGGTATTTCAGGGTAATGAATGACTCACCGCCGTCCGGTATCCATTCTATTTTCAGAGGATAACGTCTGCCCTTCTCCAGATCAAGCGTGAAAAAGTTTGAGGAGGTATTCCAGCACTGACGCCAGCGGTCGAAAATAAGCTTGCCGTCTATCCACAGTTTCGCGTACCCTGCCGAGGTGAAATTAAACTTATGCACTCCTGAGGTGTCAGATTCAAATTCGCCTTCCCAGGTCACCTGGCCGTCATTCAGTTTAAAATTTTCGGGGAATTTCACCAGGTCAGGAATGAACTGGTAGTTTATCTCTGTCTCGTTACGGGTTGTATAAACCTTCTTTATGTTTTTCCTGTCTGCATACACTGCCGAAAGACCGCCTTCGGCTCCTTCCCTGTTGTAAAGCTTCAGGGTTGACAGCTCTGTCCAATCACGCACATCGCCGAACTTCGAGCGGGAGTTATTGTCCCACAGTATCCCAAAATTGTGATTTGAAACAATGAATGGGACGACGGCCATCGTGTTATACTGAAAAAGATCTGCGTCTTTTCCCTTGAGGTTCATGAATGATGTCTGGTTTGCACCGAGGCCGTAAAGCGCTTCATCCTGGGGCGATTCAAACTGCTGGCGTACTGCAAAATAAGTCTCGCCTCCCACATTAACCGGACTGAATGATTTACCTCCCCCCGTCTGTTCTGCCAGTAAAACCGACCCGTTATTATCTGTGAATTCCACCTCACCTGTTGTGAGGGAGACCTGAGCGCTGACCGTCGAGGTGTTCAGGGTGATTGTTCCATCACCTTTTTCGATGGTGAACTCAACCTTATGCTCAGGCAATGGCAATGCCATAAGGCTTTGCGTCTCTGAGAATTCACCGGAAGGCACTGAAGTGACCCTGATGATCTTGTCAGTTATAGCACTAAGCCTTACTGCCTGCCCGGGATAAACAGCCTTGTCACCCAGACGGACCACAATGCCGTCATCAGTTCTTTCATAAGATTTGTCATTGCATGACTGGCAAAAGAGTGCCAGCAGAGCCATTGCCGTCATTCCGGCAATCAGAGCAGAAATTCTTTTCATGTCAATTACTATTTGATTACTAATTTTTGTGTAACAAAGTGGCTGTCATCCCTGAAGCTTATCAAGTATATGCCGGGGGTGAGTCCGGTATGCAATAGCGTTTCAGAAGCATTTATGCCGCTGTCTTTTATAAAAACCGTAGCGCCGCTCAAATCTTTAATTTCAATCCTGTTTACAAATTCCGGCAGGTTTCTGATTGTAAATGAACCGTCAGAAGGATTAGGATAGATGATTATCTGATAATCGTCCTGTATTACTCCGACTGACGTGACCTCATTATTGATGGCAAGTGTTTTTGTACCCTGTTCAACCAGTACATATACTGCGGACAGAGGTGGCAGCATTATTTTTATTTCTTCTCCTATAACTGAAGAGTTTGCTTTAACAGCTTCGTAATCAGCCGGTCCGCCGGCTGCAAGAGCAGGTCCTGCGCCATTGACGAACACCTTGCGTGAGAAATCCACACCTTCAGTTCCGGTGAGGGTATATGTATAAAACCTGTCCCCTACCTTGTAATCCTTAAGATTGATACGAACCACCTTTTTTAACTTTGAAGTGTTAATCAGTGATGCCCCTATCTGGCCTGAACTGAACGCAGTAGGTATTATCACCACTGCCGGTGCGCCGGTCATGGATGAGTTCAGCAGGACGTCACCGGTATGTTTCCGCATGTAATACAGGTGGAAGAATGCAGGGTGAGGAGTGTAATTTGGTATGTCAGGTTCATTATATGCAAACATACCGTGATCATTGCCGTTATCATATCCGTTTGCCAGGTCCCATCTGGTGGCAGCACCGTATCCGGTCCTCATGGTCTCGCCCGTCACCAGCACTGCGTGCATCCCGTTTGCGTGGGATACAGGCTGGTTTGAACTGATGGCAAAAATATTGTATTCTGTCAGGGCTACGGGCAACTTTGGTTTTCCGGCTTTTTCCACCTCATTCCAGACATACTGTTTATATCCTGCCGTATTTGTGTACGAGTTCAGAACAGTCGCCACATCTGAATTGGCCGCATAGGGTGTATAATAACTGTGTACCGAATAAAAATCAGCTCTGTCTCCCACCTGTGCAGCAACATTCTGGTTCCAGGTGGTGCCCGTGGATGAAGCCTCAACCATGACAATGCCGATTTTAATATCAACACCTTTCTCCGCCGCTGCAGCCTTCATTGAGTCAATGAATACCACACAGTGTTGCCCATAGAGTGCCGGGGTTATGTACTCCGGTTGTCCGTCCTTGTTCAGAGAGCGGTCGATACGGTACCCTGCTTCCCAGCTGCCGAATACCTCATTTCCTATCTCCCAGAATTTTGAGCGGCCGTTGTCATATCGTACCCAGTCAGCTGCCATGTGGGCGGCCTGTGCAACGGGATTGGCACTTGTGCCGTACCTGGCATAGCCGTAGTTGACCGTTATCATGCCGGTGGCGTTTGTTTTACTCAGGATGCTGTAAAATGAGTCAACTGCCATGGTCCAGTTCTCCCAGGAATTGGGTCTGTCGCCGTACCACGGCCAGTCTGTCGTGGTAGAACCCACAAGTGTGGAAGGAATATCGTCAGGCCTCTGGTTTGCGTTACGGTTCCAGAAGAAGACATCCGAAATGCTCCCGCCGGGAGCGCGTAACACACCCATCTCCCTGTTGGCCATATGCTTCATGAGAGGCTTGTTGTCTGCCATAGTACCGGTCCAAAGATTTGCATTGTCGCCAAAAAGATAACCCGGTATTTTAGTGATTGTATCGCTGAAATCAACCGTAACGGCTACAGTAACCGGGTCAGTTACCTGCGGGATGTCATTATACTGGGGGCTTGTGGTTGTCCTGGGCTGCCAGTCAGCAAGGAAAAAACCCTGGGGTGGCTGACCATACCCATTTGGAATCAATCCAAGTATTAGCCCTGCAAAGATTAATGTTTTTATCCTAAACATACTGTTTAAACATCTGATAAAGGAAGCCGGCCGATAGGTAAAGATAACTTAATCTATCGACCGGCGACCTGGTTTAATTAACCACTAGAACTATTCAGGTGATCACTCAACAAACATCAGGTCGTCCAAATAGACTGTTTTGCCTGTGCTTCCGTTGATTATTATATTCAACCTTCCGAACATTTTTGAACCACCCACAAAGTCAGCAAGAGGAACTTTAATGTAAGTCCATGCAGCCTTTGGTACATCGACAATCTTCTGTCCTGTTGCAAAGCCGGACCACGGCGGGCTGTCAGGAACGATCCTGAGAGCCACTCCGGCCTCGCAGTAAGCCCAGAATACAAGATAGGTTGCCTGATAAAAATCTGAGAACCAATGGCCGTCAGCCCAGGTGTCTGAACCCAGGAAGAGGCTAAGACCGCCATCAGCATAGTCTACCTTGAGGGCCTTCGTACCTGTCTTCATAAATGCACTTGTCTCACCCACATTGCAACCCCAGCTCCACGACTGTACTCCGCCGTTAAAGGCTCCGGGACCCCAGGCATCTGCATACATGATAAATGTATTCGGTATGCAGATAAACTCCTGAGTCGTTGTTGTCAGTCCGGTGACATTTGTAATATCAAGTGTTCCCCTGACTACTGAGGTAGCTGGCATTGCAATAGTCATCTCCTTCCTCGTCTGAGAGATTATTGTTGCCGCGTCAGTTGTGCCTGTCAGCTTGACTGATGTAACATCATTAAGGTTGTTACCTGTCAGCGTGATCTGGGTGCCGGCTTCAAAGTCATAGTTTGATACCGAAGTTACAAACGGGAAAGCCAGAACATTAAACGGCACGTTAAGAACCTTGCCATCACTGTTAATGAGGATGATATTCTGATCTCCCCCGAAGGCATCTGCCGGTACTCTGAACAGGACAGCTGTTTCAGTGTTCAGTGTCGGATTAAGATAAGTATAGACTGAATCCTTTTCAAAGATCACGGCCTGCATATCACCCAGGCCAGTGCCTGTGACAGTTACCATTTCACCACCTTGTGCTTCAGCAGGTGTAACAGCTGCCAGCACAGGATTTCCCGGTTTAACGTCAGGGCTCCCGTCACTGTCTTTCTGGCAGGAGCTGAATGCAAGCGCCAGTGCTATAATCAGTACGGGCAGCAATGCAATGCAATTATTTATCGTCTTTTTCATAATCAGATCTATCTATTTTTCATAATAAGATACCGGAGGATCCAGTAGTTTCGGATCCTGAAGCGATTCAGAAGCAGGGATCGGAAGGAACATCATTGACTGGGTGAAAGTAGAAATATAAATCGGAGCATTCCCCACAACACCCCTGTTCTGTGATTGAACGATCTCTTTTGCTTTTGCAAATCCCTGGCGCTGAATATCATACCAGTAATCGCCTTCGAATGCAAATTCAACACGACGTTCGTGCATAATAGCATCGAGGGTAATTTCGTCCAGAGGTACAAGTTCAGCGCGTGCACGCACCCTGTTGATAGCGGTCAGTGCCGATACATCAGTGGTAGAAGTTGCTGCTCCAAGAGTAGCCTCTGCATATATCAGAAGGACATCAGCATAGCGTTGTACCATGAAGTTAATCCCGGTATTCATGCCAACCACCGGCTCTCCACCGTAACCTGAACCAGGTCCGACAACATATTTTGCGATAACTGAACGGGTTTGACCAAGATAACCACCCTGATTTGTTGGCTGTATAGTATCTAATTTGTACCCGTTTGCCATGAAAGCATTGTATGCGGCATCATCCGGCTTGAATGAACCATCATCCTGTGGCAGTTTCTGTGGTTTCCAATCGGGTTTGGTCCATCCATGTTCCATGACTGAACCGGCACGTCTCCGGTCACCGACTTCATATTCAGCAAGCATGTCCAGTGACGGCCTGTAGAGTTCCCACATTGATGCCTGATCAGTCTGCATGTTATTAGGTCCGCGGTCAGGATTCATCTGATTGCCGGAACCCCATGGGTTACCAGTGCACTGATGCTGAATAGCGAATATTGATTCGATATTGTTGTTGTTGGCACTCGCATTAAACATTGCTGCGTAATCGGGAAAAAGGTCATAATATCCTGACGTCATGACTTCCTGTGCTTTAAGCTTGGCGTTGGCATAGTCTTTATTGTAGAGATAAAGCTTTGCCATCATTGCTTTAGCAGCCCAGGTTGTCAGTCTGCCGGGGACATCCGACTCAGGCAGTCCTGCTTCAGCAAGCTGCAGTTCCTCAAGAGCAAACCGGAGTACATCTGCCTGGAAGTAACGGGGTATGCCGAACTCGCCTGTCAGGGCAATGGCACCCGGATCCGTTATTATCGGAGCATCGCCCCATATACGGCCGATAATGAAATAAGCCAATCCTCTCAGGTAGTGACACTCTGCAATAGCGGGATCAAGAAATGAAGCATCGCCACCATCTGCCTTCTTCTGTTCCAGGGTAGCTATCAGAGCGCTTGTCCATCCGTTAACCTTGTAACATGATCTCCAGGCATCCTGAAGCCGCACTGAAGTTGCAGATATGGTGAATTGCTGAAATGGAGGGTCATCAGTTCCGCCTGACAGTTCATTGCCAGCCATCACCTCAGCAATAGCATCCATGGCGCGTTCTTCATAGCCTGACCATGCCAGCCCTGAGTAAAGTGTGCTCGTGGCACCCCTTACCTGATCTGCAGTATTGTAATAGTTGGCTACGGTAGCGCCATCCAGTGAGGGTCGTTCAATAAATGATTTCTCACATGATGCAAATGTAACAGCCAGTATTACAAGTGCTAATATGTATTTCTTTTTCATGATTCTATATTTTTTACATGTGATCATTAAAACGTGACATTTGCTCCAACCGAGAAAGTGCGCGGGTTGGGATAATGTCCCATGTCGACGTTCATCAGAGTGATTGAGTTGTTATAAATACCAACTTCAGGATCGTAACCGCTGTACCCGCTGAAAGTATAGAGATTCTGTGCAGAAACCCAAACTCTTAGGTTACTGATATAGACCTTGCTTGATATCCGGCTGGGTAGCGTGTAACCCAGGGTCAGGTTCTGAATACGCATGTAGGAACCATTTTCAACATAACGGTCTGACATGGCAGTGTTGTTGGTATTGGTGTTTGTGAACCTTGGCAGCGCCCCGTCAGTGTTTTCGGCAGTATACCTGTCCATAACATCGACAGACTGGTTGTGATAGTTATTGTTCATCCTTTCAAGCTGCCATTTCATGAAGTTGTAGACCTCTGCTCCCACGCTTCCCTGCAAGAAGAGTGAAACGTCAAAGCTTTTGATCTGCAAGTTGTTTGTCAGGCCAAATGTAAAATCAGGAATGGGGCTGCCAATGAAAGTAAGGTCTTTGGAATCAATTACCTGATCATCATTCTGATCCTTAAATCTTATGTCGCCAAGCCATGTCTGGTTTTCTGTTACTGCATAGCCAAACTGCGGGTATGAATTATCAAGGTCGTCCTGAGTCCGGAACAAGCCGTCAGTCTGAAGTCCCCAGAATGAGCCAACAGCATAACCCGGAACTGTGTGGGTTATCAGATAATTGCCATAGTAAACCGTACCTTCAATTGAAGACTGGTCATTGATCAGCCTGACCAGTTCGTTTTTGTAACGCGAGAAGATTAATGTTGTGGTCCACGTGAAATCACTCTTTACGATGTTACGGCTCGTAATATTGAGGTCAACACCGGTATTGGTCATCTCACCCACATTACCTATCGGCGCTTTCAGGTCATTCCAGGCTGATCCTATTCCAAGCAGGCTGGGACCAGTACTGAAAAGAAGCATATCTGAAGTTATCTTTTTATATACATCTACAGACATATCTATTCTTCCCTTTAAAAAGCCAAGATCAACCCCGCCGTTGTATGTAATGACTGACTCCCAGCTCAGGTCAGGATTCGGAATCCCGGCGATGAAGTTGGTCGTGGCAGAACCCACAGTACCGAAGCCAACCGGCCCGGGCCAGAAATTAACGTTTGCTGAATAAGGGGGATTGGGGGCACCACCGGGCAGGTTCTGATTACCAACTGCACCAGCGCCAATTCTGATTTTCAGATAATTGACAACATCAAGCATGCCGGCAGCAAAGCTCTCGTTTGTGACAGTCCATCCGATGGAAGCACCCGGGAAATAACCCCACTTATTGTTGGTACCAAAGTTTGCAGAACCGTCAGCCCTGAAGCTGGCTGAAACTGAATAGCGGTTGCCAAAAGTGTAATTTCCTCTTATGAAGTAAGATTCCATTGCCCACTCGCCTTTGCCTCCGCCAAGCTCCCATGTTGTTTTATCGGTACTACCGGCATTAAGGTCGAGGATATTATTCTGAAGATCATACTTTTTACCCCATACCTGTTCCCAGTGAGAATATTGTGCTTCATGTCCTCCGGTGAAATTGATATTATGTTTCCCGAAATCCCTTGTGAAATTCAGGTAATTACGGATAGCATAATAATAATTATCAGATCTCTGGTCATATAACTGGGCCTGAAGTGAGCGGGTACCTACGTTGGCTCCATACTGGAAGGCAATATTTCTGCCTAAACCCAGATTATAGGAGAACTCATTCCGGAATGTCATCCCTTTAAACAGGGTCAGATCGGCATAAAGGTTACCGAAGACACTGGATCTGTCGGATGTATTACCCCTGTTACTGCTTGTCGCAACTGGGTTATCCTGGTAATATGTATAAGCTCCAACATTTACGTTGCCTGCCCAGGTTCCGTCTATATTCTTAACAGGTACAAGGGGGCTCTGCAATGCTGCCCACCAGATTGTGCTTTCTGCAGCATCTGCCAGGGTTACATTCTGAGTGCTCTTGTTAATATTTGCGCTGATCCCTACCTTTAACCAGTCTTTTACCTGGTCATCAATATTGAAGCGTGTGGAATATCGTTTGAAGTCCGAGCCTATCAGAATTCCGGTCTGGTTGAAGAGGCCCACGGAGATGTAGTAATTTATTTTGTCCTTGCCTCCGGAAAAACTAAGCTGATGGTCAGTCATTGCTCCGGGCCTGAAGATGGCTTCCTGCCAGTCAGTTCCAACACCAAGAACAGAAGGATCGGCAAATTCTTCCGTCAGTTCCCAGTCAAGCTCTGTATTGACAGCGTTCTGGTAGGCTGCAAATTGCTTCAGGTCCATTACATCAAGCTTCTTGGTGATGTTCTGCTGGCCGTAAGAAAAGTCATAAGTGACCTTCCCCTGGCCTGCCTTACCTTTCTTGGTAGTAATGATGATGACGCCGTTGGCGGCCTGTGATCCGTAGATTGCCTGGGCTGATGCGTCCTTAAGAACGTCCATCGATTCAATATCATTGGGGTTCAGGGTAGCCAATAAACTGTTGCCTGTCTGTCCGTTTGACCCGCCAAGGTTATCGTAACCTTTGTTCTCAACAGTATTATCCTGGAAAGGCACACCGTCAATTACAATCAGCGGGTCATTGCTGTTGATTGATGTGATACCCCTCACACGCAGTGAGACTCCGCCGCCTGGCTGCCCGCTGTTGTAGGTTGTGGTCAATCCTGCCACTTTACCTTGTAACGCCTGGTCAGCGCCGGTGACTGTCAGATTCTTGATTTCCGCATCGGACACAGAGGAAATAGCCGATGTTACCTCTGACCTCTTGGCAGTTCCATAACCAATGACGACAACTTCATTCAACATTGATTGTTTAGTCGTCATCGTAACTCTTATGGGAACACCCGGAGTTATTATTACTTCCCTGGGCTCCATCCCGATAAAGGACACCACCAGGGTATTTGTACCTTCCGGAACCTGCAGGGTGAATGACCCGTCAGGACCGGAGTTTGTCCCAATTGTCATGCCTTTCACTACTATTGTAGCTCCGGGCAGAGCAGCGTTGCTTTCATCAAACACGGTTCCCGTGATTGTTCTCATCTGCTGCGCATAAATAGCAGCTGATGATGCAACAGCTACAAGACAAATCAGAAAAAATACTTTGAAGAGTTTGTTTTGCATAGCTGTACAGTTTTAGGTTTTTAAAGTTAATCCATCTTATGAGCGCGGTATTGATACTATTTTGTCTGTTTATTGTAGTAATTTGATTACTACTGATCAAATTTCGACTTCAATCAACCTTGTTCGTGTAGTTATTACACGAAATTATGAAATAATTCTGTTACGGTACTATTCTGAACAATATTCTGGAATTTCTTAACAGTTAATTCATTCACTGAACGCATTTAAATGAAGAACACACTTCTGTCTTGAATATCATCGCCTGACAACAATTCTGATTGCCTCATTTATAATAAGGTGTGTCACTGCAAATTTTTTAAATTTTCAGCATTTTTATCCTATCGCTGCCTTACTGTAATAAAGAGGTAGTGGTTGTTGTTCAGGATTTTTCTCATGTTAAACATAAAATATTCAGAATCCCGTATTGATAATCCGGGGTAATTACAATATCTTTGAAATTCATACTTTGTACACTAAGTACTTTCAACTGTTTATTAGATATGATAAGATGATATCTCATAAGATTGTCCCGAACATTTCAGTTGATTGTGTTGTATTTGGTTTTGACTTCCAGAAACTCAATGTTCTCCTTGTTGAACGGCAGTTAAAAGACAAAAAAACAGGCGAGTTGCTGATCAATGATCATACGCTGACGGGTTACCATATTTTTGAGGATGAGGATATTGACAGTGCGGCAAGCCGGATATTAAAAGGTCTTACCGGACTTGACAACATATTCCTCGAGCAGTTCGGGGCGTACGGACAGCTTGACAGGGTGACTGCCGGAAAAGACGTCATGTGGCTGAAATATATTAACCAGGGTTTTGCAGACAGGGTAGTTACTGTCGGCTACCTGGCCCTTATTGACAACACTAAGGTCACCCTCCATCTCGCGGACCGGAATGTGCAATGGTTTCCGGTCACCATGATCAAAGATATGGAAATGGCTTTTGACCATAAATTTCTGTTTTTACAGGCCCTTGAGGCTCTTCAGAAAAAGGTAAAAGTTGAACCTATCGCCTTTGAACTGCTGCCCGATTATTTCACCCTGTCTCAGCTACAGAAGCTTTATGAAGCCCTGCTCGGAACTTCATTCGACAAACGCAACTTCAGAAAAAAAGTAGCTCAGATGCATTATGTCATCCCGCTGAAGAAAAAACAGCAGGGTGTGGCGCACAAACCTGCACAGTACTATTTGTTCAGCCGTGAAGTATATGAAAAGACAAGAAAAGGACGTATCTCATTCATTATCTGAAACCCGTAACTAACCAACAGGACTATGAATCTGAACATTATTGACCTTGGCATAGTTATTCTTTACCTGGTCGCAACCATTTTTATCGGTAACTGGGTATCAAAAAGAGCATCTAAAAACATCCAGTCCTATTTTCTGGGAGGCAACAGCCTGCCATGGTATTTTCTGGGGATATCAAATGCTTCCGGCATGTTTGATATAGCAGGAACAATGCTTCTTGTTTACTGGCTGGCTGTCTACGGGCTGAAGAGCCTCTGGCTGCCCTGGATGTGGCCGGTCTTCAACCAGGTATTTCTCATGGTCTTTCTATCGGCCTGGCTGCGGCGTTCCAATGTCATGACAGGAGCCGAATGGATCAAGACCCGTTTCGGCGACGGCAAAGCCGCCACTCTCTCTCATATAATAGTGGTGGTCTTTGCCCTGGTAAGCGTTATCGGGTTTCTCTCATACGGCTTCAAGGGTGTAGGCAAGTTTGTGGCTGCATTCCTTCCCCCACTCGTGTCCAACCCTGAATACCTTATGGCACACCCACAGATAAACGTCAACCTCTACGCCCTGATACTGATGGCCATCACTACCTTTTATGTGGTCAAGGGAGGTATGTTCAGCGTTGTGATCACCGAGGTAATCCAGTATGTCATACTCACCATCGCTTCGATAGCCGTTGGCATCATAGCCATCCGGCAGATCTCGCCTGAAGCTCTTACTGCGGTTATCCCCGAAGGATGGAAGAGCCTGTGGTTCGGACACACCACGGGGCTCGACTGGAACAATATCTCCGCTGCAGCTTCACCCAAGCTGCATTCGTTCAATGAATGGATCAAGGGTGACGGTTATGAGCTCTTCGGTCTCTTTTTTGTC
The DNA here is from genome assembly GCA_963828395.1 of uncultured Bacteroidales bacterium. Classification (GTDB taxonomy): domain Bacteria; phylum Bacteroidota; class Bacteroidia; order Bacteroidales; family VadinHA17; genus SR-FBR-E99. Next base: position 93,376 of record CAWHED010000005.1, on the reverse strand, counting down.
ATGATGCTCTTCAAGGGCATTTTTGTAGCTGCCGCTGGGCCTGCTCCCAACTATGACATGCAGCGCATCCTTGCCACCAAGAATCCCAAGGAAGCCTCCAAGATGAGCTCGCTGGTAAATGTTGTGCTCAATCCGACGCGTTATTTTATGGTTGCCGGCCTCACCATACTGGCTCTTGTACACTTTGACACACTGTACAAAGGTTCTCTGACCAATCCTGACTTCGAGAGCATCCTGCCCGAAGTGCTGGCTACATACGTTCCTGTCGGTTTGCTGGGTTTGTTGCTGGCGGGTCTGATAGCAGCCTTCATGAGCAACTTTGCAGCTACGGTAAACGCGGCGCCGGCGTACCTCGTCAATGACATATATAAACGTTATGTCAACCCGAACGCCAGCGAAAAGATCTACGTCAGGATGAGCTATGCCGCTTCGCTTCTGATAGTGATAGTTGGCATCATCGTCGGATTCCTGGTGACATCTATAAATGATGTGGTCCTGTGGATCACCGCCGCTCTCTGGGGAGGGTATACCGCACCCAACGTCCTGAAATGGTACTGGTGGAGATTTAACGGTTATGGTTACTTCTGGGGTATGCTGTCGGGTATAGTCGCTGCCCTCATCCTGCCCGCACTTAATCTGGATATCCTGCAGAACTGGCCGCTGACGGAAAACTTCAGCATGAATGCTTTCCCGGTTATTTTCCTTATATCTATCATAGGCAGCGTACTCGGGTCACTGCTTACTGAACGGGAAAGTGATGAGACCCTGAAAAAATTCTACAGGCAGGTTCGCCCCTGGGGCTTCTGGAAACCGGTGCACAAAATGATATTGGCTGAGGACCCGTCATTCAAAGGGAACAAGGATTTCTGGAAGGATATGTTCAATGTTGTTGTCGGAATAGTATGGCAGTTATCGCTGATGGCCTTCCCGGTGTTCCTCATCATTCGTGAATGGAATGCATTCTATATCGCAACGGGGATAATGATACTCACCAGCATAATCCTGAAATTTACCTGGTGGAATAAACTTAAAGACTGATTAAGAGGAGACCTGATCATGAAGTTCGGACACTTTGATGACGATAATAAAGAGTATGTCATCACCCGGCACAAGACACCCTACCCGTGGATCAATTATCTCGGTAACAAGGATTTCTTCTCAATTATCTCCAATACAGCAGGCGGTTACAGCTTTTTCAGGGATGCCCGTCTCCGCAGGCTGACACGCTTCAGGTACAATAACGTACCGCTGGATGACGGAGGTAAATACTTCTATATCAACGACAACGGATCAGTGTGGTCACCGGGGTGGAAGCCGGTAAAGGCAGAGGTCGAAAACTACTCGTGCCGTCATGGCATGGGTTACACAATCATAGGCTCCGAGAAAGACAATCTCAGGGCGGAGATGTTATTCTTAGTGCCGGTAGGTGACACCTGCGAGGTGCAGCGTGTCTCCCTTCGCAATACGGGGATACTTCCAAAGCGCTTCCGACTCTTTTCCTTTGTCGAGTGGTGCTTCTGGAATGCCAATGATGACATGACTAACTTCCAGCGTAACTTCTCCACCGGTGAGGTGGAAGTTGAAAACGGGGTTATCTATCACAAAACGGAATACCGTGAACGGCGAAACCATTATGCCTTTTATTCTGCCAACACACCTGTGGTGGGTTTCGATACCGACAGGGAAGCCTTCCTTGGCATTTATAACGGGTTTGATCACCCTGACGCCGTTTTCTCCGGCAATCCCGGCAACTCAATCGCACACGGATGGTCGCCCGTGGCATCACACTGCATCGAGGTGGACCTGGAGCCGGGTGAAGAAAAGAACCTGGTCTTCGTTCTTGGTTATGTTGAGAATCCCGATAACGAGAAGTTCGTTGCCCCGAAAGTGATAAACAAGGTGAGGGCAAAGGCGATGATTGCCCGGTATGATACCAACGCAAAGGTGGAAAAGGCTTTCGGGGAGTTAAAGGAGTACTGGGAGAAACAGCTCTCTGTCATAATCCTTGATCATCCTGACCCGCGCCTGTCGCGCATGGTCAACATATGGAACCCGTATCAGTGCATGGTCACTTATAACATGTCGCGCAGCGCTTCATACTTTGAATCCGGTATCGGACGCGGTATGGGGTTCCGCGACAGTAACCAGGATCTTGTGGGATATGTGCAGATGATTGCTCCGCAGTCAAAGGAAAGAATCATCGATATTGCTTCTACGCAACTCGATGACGGCAGCGCCTATCACCAGTACCAACCACTGACAAAGAGAGGCAATGCCGAGATCGGCGGCAACTTCAACGATGATCCTTTATGGCTCATCTTCGGCGTGGCAGCATATATCAAGGAGACAGGTGACTGGTCGCTGCTTGATGAAAATGTTCCTTTTAACAATAACGACGAAAACGCAGCCAGCCTCTTTGAGCACCTCAAGCGTTCATTCTGGCACGTGGTCAATCACCTGGGACCTCACCGGCTGCCGCTGATAGGCCGGGCTGACTGGAACGACTGCCTGAATCTGAACTGTTTCTCGTCGAACCCCGATGAGAGTTTCCAGACAACGGAGAACCAGAAGGGAGGCGTGGCTGAGTCGGTGTTCATAGCGGCGATGTTCGTGCTCTATGGGGCCGACTTCGTGAAGATGGCGCAGCAGCGCGGAGAGAAAACCCTGGCAGAGGAGGCACAAAAGCATATCGACGATATGAAACTGGCCATTAAAACACATGGCTGGGACGGTGATTGGTTTCTGCGCGCATACGATTATTACGGAAAGAAAGTTGGCAGCAAAGAGAACGAGGAAGGCAAAATCTTCATTGAGACACAGGGCATGTGCATAATGGCCGGAATGGGCCTCGATGACGACAAGGCTCTTGACGCTCTTGCCTCTGTCAGCAAATACCTTGCCTGTGACTACGGTATAGTACTGAACAATCCGGCATTCACAAAGTATTACCTTAACCTGGGCGAGATATCAAGCTATCCCGAGGGCTACAAGGAGAACGCCGGTGTCTTCTGCCATAATAACCCATGGATCATCATTGCCGAGACACTCACCGGAAACGGCCGGAGAGCCTTTGACTATTACTGCCGTATTACGCCATCGTACCTCGAGGAGATAAGCGGGCTGCACAAGACTGAACCGTATGTCTATGCCCAGATGATAGCCGGCAAGGATGCCTTCACCCCCGGTGAGGCCAAGAACAGCTGGCTGACAGGAACAGCTTCATGGTGCATGTATACCGTAACACAATACATCCTTGGTGTGCGCCCTGATTACGACGGGCTGATGATAGACCCCTGCATACCTCCCGAGTGGAACGGATTTACCGTGACACGGAAGTTCCGGGGAGCCACTTATAAGATCGAGTTCCTGAATCCGGTGCACAGAACAAAAGGTGCATGGGAGATTACTGTCGACGGAAACAGGCTGGAATCCAACATTGTTCCGGTATTTCCGGAAGGAACTGAACATATTGTTAAAGTAATTATCTGATAAAATGAAAACATGGGACTGATCAGGATTGAGGATATGGAATTTTATGCTTTTCACGGACATTATCGTGAGGAGCAGATAGTCGGCAATCACTTCATGGTGGATGTGGCTATTGAGACGGACACAGACACGGCGGGCAAGAGTGATGAGCTGCGTGACACTCTCAACTATCAGAAGGCATACCTGGTGGTGAAAAGAGAAATGGAGATAACCTCAAAACTGCTGGAACACATAGCAACAAGGATCCTTGATGCCCTTTATAATGAATTAACCGATATAAGGAAAGCCACTGTCAAGGTTTCAAAACTAAATCCTGTTATGGGGGGCAGGATAGGCAGGGTCAGTGTGGAACTGACCAGGTAGTCACTCTTCTCCCAAAATTACTTCACATCTGCATCACATCCCCTTTTTCCTTCTATTTTTGTACTTTCCTGTTTGTACAAGAAGATGAAAGAACCAGAAGATATATTAAAGCCTGAATCACAGCACTTTATTGAGCAAGCTATTGAAAAGGACCTGGGCGAGGGTAAGAACGGAGGACGTGTACACACGCGCTTTCCGCCTGAACCCAACGGCTATCTGCATATCGGTCACGCAAAGGCTATCTGTCTCGACTTCGGCATGGCGGAGAAATACAATGGCAAGTGCAACCTCCGCTTTGATGACACCAATCCGACAAAAGAAGACGTTGAATATGTCAACTCAATAAAAGAGGATATACAATGGCTTGGTTTCACCTGGGAAGACCGCGAGTTTTACGCCTCTGACTATTTCGGCAGGCTGTGGGATTTTGCCGTCACCCTCATTAAGCGAGGGCTTGCTTATGTTGATGACCAGAGCGCTGAGACCATCTCCGAACAGAAGGGTACCACAACAGAGGCAGGGACTTACAGCCCGCACCGTGACCGCAGTGTTGCAGAGAACCTTGATCTTTTCTCCCGTATGAATGAGGGGGAGTTCGATGAGGGCAGCCTTGTCCTGAGAGCAAAGATAGACATGGCATCTCCTAACATGCACATGCGTGATCCCATAATTTACCGGATACTTAAGACACCTCATCACCGCACAGGAGCGAAATGGAATGTATATCCCATGTATGACTTCGCCCACGGTCAGAGCGATTACTTTGAGGGTATCACCCACTCGCTGTGCACGCTGGAGTTCGAGGTGCACAGGCCGCTGTACGACTGGTTCGTTGACCAGCTGATGGACAGCGACTACCGTCCGCGACAGATTGAGTTCAACCGCCTGAACCTCACCTACACCGTCATGAGCAAGCGCAAGCTGCTTGAGCTCGTGAAGGACGGCGTGGTAAGAGGATGGGATGATCCGCGTATGCCTACACTGTGCGGCCTGCGCCGCAGGGGGTATACTCCTGAATCGGTCAGGCGCTTTGTCGATCTGATCGGCTACACAAAGGTGGAAGCCATCAATGATGTTTCACTGCTTGAATATGCCATCCGCGAAGACCTTAATAAAAGGGTACCGCGAGTCTTCGGAGTGCTTAAGCCGCTAAAGGTGATTATCACCAACTACCCGGAAGGAGCGACTGAACACATGGAGATACTCAATAATCCCGAAAACGAAAGTCAGGGAACCCGCATGGTACCCTTCAGCCGGGAGATATATATAGAACAGGAAGACTTCATGGAGACTCCTCCACATAAGTTCTTCCGCCTGACACCGGGACAGGAGGTAAGGCTTAAGGGGGCATATATTATCAGATGCCAGAGCCTTAAAAAGAACGACTCCGGTGAAGTAACGGAGGTTTACTGCACCTATGACCCTGAAACGCGAAGCGGTGGTCCGCTGGCGGAACGCAAGGTCAAGGGTACACTCCATTGGGTCTCTGCTGAACATGCGATTGACGCCGAGGTCAGGCTGTACGACAGGCTCTTCATCGATGAAGATCCTTCCGGGCATAAGGATAAAGATGCGAGGGAGTTTCTGAATCCTGACTCACTGACCATACTCACCGGATGCAAGGTTGAGTCATCACTTGCATCGGCGAAACCTCTCGGGAAATTCCAGTTCCAGAGGATCGGGTACTTTTGCGTTGACTATGACAGCACGGCCGGCAGGCTGGTCTTCAACCGTACCGTCAGCCTGAAGGATACCTGGGCTAAACTCAATAAATAGCAGGTATCATGCAGCATGGAGCACGGAGTAAAAAGGACAGGATGCTCAGCCCCATGCACCTTGCGCTTTGCTCGTAACCATATTTGGCATATTTTTTGCTTCATTACCAGGTAATTGCTTTGTTTTCTTTCACAACTTAAACCGAAGAAACATGAAAATCATGATCAGACCATTTCTTTTGATCCTGCTTGCTGTTTTTGCATTTTCTTCCTGTGAAAAGAACTCCGATAACACAAGCAAGGGTACTGCTAAATTTTCAATCGCTTCGATTGATGAATCCATCCAGGCTAAATCCGCCACCTTATCCGATGACAGTGCACTGGTTTCTTACCATTTAATTGTATCCGTGGAAGACACGGAAGGTAATCCTGTGCTCACTGATGAACTTATTCCCGTATATATGTTCGGGACCGGCTTCATCAGCGAGGAGGTGGAGATGGCTTCGGGGGACTACACTCTCACGAAGTTTATGGTTATTAATCCTGCCGGCGAGGTGATTTTGGCCACGCCTGTTGAAGGCTCTCCGCTGGCCTACCTTGTGGATGATCCTCTGCCAATCGCCTTCAGCATTGTAGCAGGCACCGCAACCATGATTGCCCCTGAGTTGCTCCTGGTGGGTGACTATGACCCCGGCGATTTCGGGTATATCAGTTTCGGTGGACAGATCATCAAGCCCCTCGGTTTTTTTGTTATGGCTGTCATTGACAATCCTCTTTCAATGTCACCGATACAATTACCGACCACAGCTAACCTGACGGTTTATGCTGACAATAACTGGCATTACCTGTTCAGTCTGGAGGCAAATGTCAATCATGTCCTTATCAGGGGAGGGTCTGAAATCTATATTTTCCTCGTGGAAAAAGATGGGTATCTGCCGCAGAAGTTCTATTTCACTGCAAGGGAGCTGGCATCAACCTCAAAGGATAACCCGCTTATTCTTAAGATCCCTTACGACAGCGGCAGCTGGAAGGTACTGACACTTCAGCCCGGGCCCGATGCGGGCAAAGATGCGATGATATCCAATCTTGAACCTGACAGGAACTTCGGTGACTGGAAGTTTTTTGAGGCAACATTTATTACCGAGCCGGTGCTGACGGTAATGCGTTCGAACAACAGCCTTATATGGTTTGACCTGAATGCCCTGCCCACGTCGGCCGCGATTAAGAAAGTAACACTGCGACTCATTTATGATTTCCCGCTTGTGTGGGACAGTGTAATTTTTTCTCCCGATGGCAGCACTGTGCCGGAATGGTGCGGAGGCGTATTGCAGAAGATAGTTGAGCCCTGGGAAGAAGATAAGGTCACATGGAATAATCAGCCGAAGAGTATTGAAGTCGGCCAGGTCTATATTTCACCGTTCATACTGAACATCAACTTCATTACTGTTGATGTGACGCCACTTTATGTCTCATCACCCACGACAGATCCCGTTGAATATCCCAACTACGGTATGTTATTCCGGCTATGGCCGGAAGAGTGGGTTTCGGGGTTCCGTTTCGGATCAAGTGACAATAGTGATGTCTCCCTGCGTCCGGAACTGACTGTATACTATACGTTGCCTTAAGAAAGTCATAATGGTCATTGCAGAGAAGGTGCACCGGGATGATCCGGTGCACTTTTTTTGTTTAACGGGGAGGGTCTTCTGAAAAATATTTATATTTGCACCCTCTGAATAGTGCTCCGTAGTGTAATTGGCAACACGTCTGACTCTGGATCAGAAGAGTTCAGGTTCGAGCCCTGACGGAGCAACCACAAACCGGCATCTTAAGCCGGTTTTTTCTTTTACGACGGGAGGGCGAGAAGTTTATCCCGACATGACGAGCACAGCGAGGCATCGTCGGGAAGCCCTGACGGAGCAACCAGATAATCAAATAATTAGACATCTCTACTTGGAGGTGTTTTTTTTTGTTGCCAGGTTCTTGCTAGGTTTTGGAGGATTTTTGATGAATTTATTACAAGAAATTCATTCATTATTCAGATCCCCTGACTGTTAATTCCGGGGGTCCCAGGTTCAAGTCCTAGCTGGTTGGGGAGCCAAAGCCGGTCGGCACTAAACAAACCAAAAGCTGGCTTGAACCTCCGCCCCTGCTATCTGACACCTCCCTAAAATTGCCCACCGAGCAATTTATTTACGGTCGGTTCGGTTCAAGTCTTGGCTGGGGAGCGAAGCAATTCAGACACTTACATTCAAAATGTAAGCGTCTTCTTTTTAATAGTCCAGTTTTGGGCCGGGATTTCGTAAAATTTTACAGTTTAAGGGGCATAATTGAATGACGATTGTGACTTAATTGCAAAAGTCGGCTCAGTTGACCACATTAAGCCGGTTATAATAACTTTATTATATTTATTTATACATCAGTGATTTAGCTCCTGCAATGGATGATCAATATATTCCGGTGAAAGATGGTCATGGGCACTGGTTTTCCAAATAATCTCCAAATTATCTTTCAGAATTGAACCTTCATTGATAGGCCGCCATACCTGATACGCAAATTCAGGCTTGTAAGATCCTTTAGCGGTAATTGAACAAACGGTTCAAACAGTAAGTGACTATTCTTGCCAAATGGTATAGAGTACCCTGCAGAAAAGTTGGCAAGTCCCAGAAAATCAACACGGGTTAAAGGCTCCTGTTCGGTTTCAATCTTTACAGAGGTGGTCTTTGACTCGTACGATACCCCACCGGTAGTGGCATCGACTGTTGACCTGATGTAAGTATTGTTAAAATTGCCTGACAAATGCTGGTTCAGATATATCACCGTTGACGCCCCTGTCGTAACAAATAAGTTTGATCCTGATCGTTTCAGAAGGGAGAATACAAAATTAACGGGAATCTCCATTGAAAGTACTTCAATATTCGCCTCATAAGAAGTGGTTGTGCCGGACAGACCATCCAGTTCCGGTACAGCGTAATCCAGAGCCATACTACCTCCTGATGTGCTTTCCATACCATAGTTATGTTTTGCCATTGCCAGACCAGGACGAACCGAAATTCTTCGTGTAAGTTGCTGTTCCACATAAAAACCAAAGGAAACACCCTGGGCAGTTGATGCCGTATTGTCAATACTGGCCATCATACCCGATAAACCGGTCATAATGGTTGTCGTCCTCTTTTCACGGGGGATATCAGCCAAAACCGGATGTACCTCTTCAGGGTTCAGCTTCAATTTCACATCAGGATCATCAACTAACCTTGTTTCAATGGGATTAACTGATAAATTCATATTTGCAGACGTTTCGACGGCCTTAACGGTGTCAATTAAAAGCGATCCGGTGAGTTCACTGACTTCGCTGTTGGTATTCTCAACGTTTGAAAAACTGGTCTGCCCTGCATTCCTGATCGTCACTTCAGAAACCGGATCGGAGTCCGCTATGATCAGATTGTCTTCGGTTGTAACCTGTTCATTTATTGCAGGTTCCGTCAGCTCACGTTGGTTTTCCTTTGTTAATTGATTAGCGGTTTCATCGGCATTCCTGTGGGTTATCCGGTTTGTATAAAACACTCCGATAGTCAGTATTACAGCTATTGAGGCAACTTTGGCCCATAGTGGAATAAAAAGTACCAGGCTGCGTTTCTTCTCATACTTCTTAACATAGGAGTTCCATCCTTCCCCTGCGAGGTGGTCGGCATTAAAGCTGTCAAAGGCGTCCTTTACCTTCCTGCTGAATATATCATCAAACTGCTTCATGGCCCTTCTTAACGGAAATAATATGCTTGTTATAGAGTTCCCGCAACATCTTTTTTGCCCTTGCAAGGTTCGATCTGGATGTGGAAGCAGTCACACCCATCATCTGGCCAATCTCTTCGTGTGAATAGCCTTCTATTTCGAAGAGGTTGAAGGTTATTTTATAGTGTCCGGGGAGGTGTCTGTACAGTGTCAGAATATCGTTAACGGAAAGCTCTGCTTCAATTTCAGGTCCCCATTCCGCTGTTTCTGTTATCGTATTGATTGAGAGGTATTCATTATGTTTAAGGTTTTTCCTGTAGTTATCAATAGCCGTATTTACCAGCACTTTCCCATACCAGGGTTTAAACGGTCGCGAAGAGTCGTAGTCAGAGAGACCATTCAGTACTTTCATGAAACTATCGTTCACTATTTCCATGGCCTCATTTTCATCACGCGTATATCTGATGCAGACCGACATTGCGAACGAGAAGTAGCGCTTGTAAAGGATCTCCTGGGCACTTCTGTCGCCACTGGCACATCCTTTAACAAGTTCGGGGTCGGAATATTCATGACCATCTAATTCTCTTTTACCCATTTATACCGGTCAGAATTAAGCTCTTCCAAAATAACCTAATTCGAACGATTTTATAATCTCATTATCTATATTTCTTCATTTACCTGAAGATAAAACCCAGTTGCAACTCCAATCTGTTGAATTGGGTAACTGTTTCTCTGACTGAGGTTCCACCCCACCAGTATTCATCGTGACTTAAAGAAATTTTCTGGTACCTGTATCCGATACCAATATTTATTGCAGCCCTCTGCCAAGTAAACAAAGCAATTCCAGCACCTGCACTAAAGAGAAATCCTCCTTTTGATTCTCCCCACGGTTCAGCATAATTCGTATTCGAATAAGGTTTATCGGTTGTTGTGAAACCATAACCACTTTTAATCCATGCGTAGGGCGATATTCTTGTACTGAGAGGGTAATACCTGAAATCGACGTAAAGTGGCACTACAGTTACATTCATCTTTTCCAGCCCTGTGCCAATGCCAGCCACGATACCATTTCTGAACTGAAAACCGTTGGAAAAGTGAAAGCTGTTGCTCGATGAAAAGCCGGTTTCGTCTTTCCCGGTCAGAACGCTGGCCGCTAACTGTATATAATAACCTTCCGTTTTCAGATTCTTCTTTACAGGATATGCCGATGCCTCAACCGATGATATCTGTGACTTGCCGATCCTGATAATCTGTGGGGTCATAACCTTAATCTCCAGATAGTCGGCAGAATCACCTACGATGGTCCCCGAAATCCGGGAACCATCGTAAAGCACAACAGTTTGTTTACGCTGCTTCTGACCTGTTAAAGAGAGTGTTAGTAAAACACAAACCGCAGTCGCAATGATTCTTATCATAAAACTACTCTTCTATAATGACGATGTGGCTTATCTGGATAATATTTGTTGGGTTGCTGTAGTCATATTGGTATATACCACCTTTACCAACAAGCATAAGGATGCCATCCATCGGAATAACGTCGTATGTATCAAAATCCTTATAATGTGCAATCTGGTTGGTTATTATGGCCAATGGGTCAGATTTATCGTAAATTTTCAGTCCGGCTGCACCATCACAAACGAATAGCAGGTCGCCATCGGTTCCCAGTCCGTGTGGATTAAACAATGGGTATGACTTTACCAGGAATGGGTTTGTTATTGATGAAATATCTATAACCTCCAGCAGGTTTTGTCCATTATTACACATGTTTCCTGTACGGAGAGTTACATAGGCATATTGACCGTCAACAACAACAGGGTCGCAGGCTGTGAGATGGTCGTAAGATGATATCTGCACAGGCTTTTGGGGATTTACAAGGTCGAAAATCAACATGCCGGTTGTGGTTCCCACAAATAAATTGTTCTCAAGACGAAAAAGCGTCTCCATGTTACGCGGCACATCGACACTATCGATAACCGCCATGTCGGATGCCTTGGTGATGTCGACAGTTTTTAACCTTAAGGGTACGGCAATAACGTACAAGTACTCTTCATTTAGCATGAAGCGGGCCATGGAGCCACCGGTACCGGCACCTCCAGTCCATTTACCTGCTGTTTCAGCACTCATGATAAAGTCCATGCCGCCACGAAATATCATGCCGCCATAATTATAATCATCGATCTCTTCAGTAATTTTCTTTACCTCCCAGTCAACGATTACACCCTTCGATTTATCGACCATTGCATAAGGGTACCATAGCTCCCCCTCCGGAACGATTTCCGGGAAGACATTTTCGATACGGTCAATTTCGACGGGATTATTTATGTCTGTTATATCAATCGAGAGAAGGTCAACATAACTGTCGGCGAACAGTACATTGCCACTTATTGCCATATCGACATTACCCATGATCTCGTAAAAAGCCACTTTCTCAGGGTTTGAAGGGTCTGAGTTGTCAATCACGTGAATACCCTTACCATACTCATTAATAAAAAGATACCCGTCTTTGAAATACATTTTTCCGGGGTGAGAAATCTCGATTGGGGCACTTTTCTCAAAGCTGGCCCTGAATTCATCAAATGGCATGTAAACAGGCACATTTGCCTCATATGTTATTAATTCATTGGTTCTGTCGTTGCAGGCTGTAAGAGCAGCCATCATAACGACCAGCAAAGCTGCAGACTTGATCAGGTTTTTCATAATTGGTTTATCTGTTAACGGTTATAATACAGTAAATAGCTCTCTATCCTGGTTCTTATGGTCACTGATTTAGCGGATTTACTACCTGCCCGATAAAGAGGAGAGCATTGGTAGTTCGTTCCCGTATAGCAAAGACAAATGGTTTGTCAATTACAAACTCCTGTGGTTGAGGTGGAAAGCTTGTTTCTACAATTCCAATGGTAGTGACTGCAGCAGCTTCAGTGCCTTTCTCGTCAACCTCCACGAATGTGTTTTGTTTTACGAAATCAACATAAATTGAGGCATCTGATATTCCGGACAGGTTCGCCAGGCCTGGAATGAATGCATCCAGCATACCCATGCTTTGTAGCTGGTCATTAAGCTGCTTCTCGTAAGAGAATTTATATTTTGGCATATATACAGTCAGTTCGCCGAATTTTTCCTGGTCATCAAATGCCGATGTGATTGTGTTCCATTTCTCTGCAGTCAATGATGTAATAAAATCAGAGAGTGTTCCCCCGGGGACAACCACCACCATAGTGAAATTAGTACAGCCATATGGCAGTTCAATTGCCATGTAATTACTTCCGGAGGTCACTTTTGAACCCACATCTCCCTTCATTGTACTTACGTCAACTGAGTTTAAACCGTCTGTGTAAAATGGTCTGTTGGAGGTCAGAAGCTTATCGAACTGATAGCTCCAGTCGCCCTTGAAATAAAGGGCATTCATAAGAAACATTACTGCATCGCCGGATATTTCATCGAGCACTTTCGGGACTTTCCCGTTGGTATTATCGCTGGCCCATTTGTTAATGGTTGTGAGGGAGGATGGCAGACTAAAATCAAGGCCAGCTATTTCCGCATCAAAATCAGTGCTCATAGTATTAAGGAATGGATTCTTGACGCTGAACCCCTGCCTGTAGAAAATTGCGTTTGCAAGGGCCAGCTTAACCTTTGGATCGACAACCAGCAGCTGGGCAACAAGGCTCCTGTACACCTCGTTTATTTCGCTCATGGTCATGTTTTCAGGGTAAATGAGCATTTCCCTAATCTGATCATAAGTATCTCCATCACAGCCATTTAGTAATATAGTTAGCGCGGCGCTGGCACTAAGCGGCGAAAGCATTAAGTTCTTGTTCTCCTCCTGAGCAACTTTTGTAAAAAGCTCAACTCCAAATTCATTGCCATAGGCAATAACTTCCGGACCCTTAGCGGTCAATTCAAGAGCTTTTGGAGTAAGATCGGGTTGCTGTCCAGTATTCTCTTTAGAGCATGATATAAATCCGGTAATTGTAACGAGGCTGATAAGTATTATTAATGAGTTCTTCATACATGGTGTTTTAAAATTATTTGTTCTTCGATAAAATCGCTTTATATTGTAATACGAAATGAGTCTCTGAAACGCTGCAATAAAATTATCAAAGCAAGTTAAAAGTAGCAGAGGTGTCTTTTTTTATGGGTGAGCCAGTTTTGGGCCAGCTTTCCGTTAAATTTTACGTTAAGTGCTTAATGATTGATGAATTTTGAACCCAAGCAGGATAGACTTCAACACTTAATCAGACCAACTTTGTTTTTCAAATTATGTCAAATTATTTGCGGGGCTAAGACTTGTCCTCAGGTATTTTAAAATCTATTTCTATATATTAAAATCTTGCCAGGTTATTGCTAGGTTTTGAAGTGATTTTATGACTTATCCCTTTAGTTTTTGTCTAAAGTCGGTGGTAATAAACACTATCCTTATGACATCCAGGCCTTAACCTTCTCACAAACTGAAGGGAAATTGATTTTGGTTTAAATAAGGAGTAATTTTGATAATGAAATAATTACACCTCAGATGTCAAGTATCATTCCTGGATATAACTACGACATCTTTATCAGCTACCGCCAGAAAGACAACAAGGGCGACAGGTGGGTAAGTGAGTTTGTTGATGCTTTGAAAACTGAACTCGAATCAACCTTCAAGGAAGAAATCAGCGTTTATTTCGACATCAATCCACAGGATGGACTCCTGGAGACTCATGATGTGGATGAATCTTTAAAGGAGAAGTTAAAGTGTCTTGTTTTCATTCCTATTATATCCCGTACTTATTGCGACCCTAAGTCCTTTGCTTGGGAACATGAGTTTAATGCATTTGTTGAACAAGCTTCGAAGGATCAGTTTCGATTGAAAATTAAGTTGCAGGGGGGAAATGTGGCTAGCCGGGTTCTTCCTGTACGGATCCATGATTTGGATTTTCGGGATAATCAGGAATGTGAATCAGTTTTAGGCGGTGTTATTCGGGGAGTTGAATTTATTTACAAAGAACCTGGCGTTAACCGACCTCTAACAACAAAGGATAATGAGGAGAAGAACTTAAACAACACCATTTACCGAAACCAGATAAATAAAGTTGCTCTTGCCATAAAAGAGATTATCTCTGGATTAAAGAAAGAACCCTTTGAATATGGGAAAGAAGAGACAGAATCTGCAACTTTATGTGATAAACGGTTCCTTCGGGAAAAATCACTTATTGTCCTGCCATTTGAGAACATTAGCTCTGATCCCGAGCAGGAGTATTTCAGCGAAGGATTAACCGAGGAGATCATTACAGGACTCTCCCATATTAAGGATCTGCTGGTTATATCCAGAAGTTCAGCCATGACTTTTAAAGGAGCCAAAGCCACAATAAAAGAGATTACCGGGAAAATGAATGTCAGGTATGCCTTGGAGGGAAGTGTACGGAAAGCAGGGAACAATCTTCGTATCACTGCTCAGCTGATAGATGGTGTGACAGACACTCACCTATGGGCTGAAAAGTATGAGGAGACTCTTGACAATGTGTTCCGTGTACAAGAAAAAATATCCAACCTTATTGCAAACTCTTTACAAATCAAACTTACATCCAGAGAAAAGGGGAAAAATAAGAATATTTCGGCAAGAGATCTGATTGCCAACGAGTGCTGGCTCAGGGCAAAACAGGAAATTCATAAGTATACACCTGAATCATTTAGTTGTGCCAATAATATTCTTGAAAATGGAATGAAAGAAAACGGAAACAATGAACTCCTTCTGTGGGGCCTCGGCTACCTGAATTGGTTTTATGTTAATATGGGAATATATCTTGATGATGCATACCTCAGGAAAGCAGAAAATTATGTTGATAGAATTTTTGAACTAAACAAAGAATCATTTTATGGATACCAGCTTCAGGGATTGATTGCATATAAGCGCGGGGACACGAAAAAATCAATCTATTATACCCAAAAAGCACTAGAAATTGAGCCAAATAATCCGGAAGCTTTGGATCATCTAATCTGGATGTATGCAGACACAGGGAAGACACATAAATCATTTGACCTTATAGAAAGACTTCTGACAATTGACCCGTTAACTTCACATAATCATTGTGTCAGGGGATTTGTTTTTTTATGGGGGGAGGGTAATTTTGAAAAAAGTCTTCCTGCATTTCACAGAGCCTATGAGCTAGATCCACAAAATATCGTATGGCAAATAATTTATGCATATGCACTTTTAATGGCAAAGCAAATTGAAAAAGCACTGGAGGTTATCTCTTCTCTTGAAAAGAACAAAACGGATAATATCCTTGTTGATCTAATCATATTTGTACGAAATGCTTTCTTAAAGGATCGACAGATAACCCTTCAATCACTGAAGGATGGATTTTTAAAATTTGCAGAATGGGATGAGATGATTAGTTTGATGCTGGTTCAGTCATTTGCATTGATAGGAGAAAACGAAAAAGCTCTTTATTGGCTTGAGTATACAGTAAGTAGAGGCTTTATCAATTATCCGTATCTGTCTGAATATGACCATACTTTTGAAAACATCCGTGGTGAGGAGCGGTTCAAAAAGTTAATGGAACGGGTAAAATACGAATGGGAGAACTTTAAAGTATAAACACTTCCTGGCTTATCTGCATAAGCCAGTCGCCTTGACCACATTCCGCCGGTAAGATTAACATTTTTATATTTATCTATATATCATGAATTTAACTCCGGCATTAAGTAGTCAATTTAAACCCGCGAGAGGTGGTCCTGATCACCGGCTTTTGCACACCACCTCATGTCTCGCAGCCAAATGAAAAGCCCCCGGGACACGAGGGCTGGCAATCACTACTGATACTTTGGAATTTTCAATTTTACTTTCCGGGGCATATTGATTTATTACAAACCAATGTCCAATTATCCATATTTAAAATACCTGAGTTTATGTAATGGCTGCCCATGTTCCCTACGAGATTAAAATGATACGCATAAACACCAGTGTCAGGTATATCTACCTTGTCCGATTCGTGGATCTGAAATACTTCCTGATTTAATTCGCTTGTTAATTCACCACTCCATTGAAGCATAAACCATTTATATTGGTAATTTATCCAATGCTCTACTACTTTCGATGTGAGCGTACCGGTTATTACATCAACAAGCACTAAAACACCCTGATCATTAGTGCAATATACAGGAGACCAATAACCTTGATCAAACCTATAGCTATAAGTTTTTGTGTAATCAGGTTTTTGTGCAGAAAGCTGAGTTAATCCAATGCCTGACAATAGGCAGATGAGCAATAATGTTTTTGTCTTCATAACTACAAGATTATAGTTAGTAATCAAAAAGTCTTTACGATATAAATCCTCTCAACAATTTACTTACAAGATATTACTTCAAAGTTCTACCAATATTTTGTAACCGACTTTTCTCTGCGTCCCAAATATTGTTCTCTGCGTACCAAAATCAACAAATGTTCCTGATTCTTGATAGTGGGCAATTCTGAGTCATTTACGACTCCCAGGCACATTGAATGGCCTGCCTACTCGTTAGGTCACATATAGTGGCTTAGAAGGCAGGAGAAGCGGCAATGATGGCATCAGCAAAGAAGGCAGCACCTCCTCATGTCTCACTGCATGTTAAAAGAACAACCCCCTGGAGTTGCTAAACTAGAAACCAATCGGATCTACTAATTAGTCTGCTTTCATACAAAATGCGGATACAGGTGTTTAATCTTTTACTTGACATGCGGTTCATGATTTAGTACCTTAGTAGTCAGATAATAAAGTGATCTTAAAACAGAAGGGAGGAACACCAATGAATACGAGCATAATGCAAGCTGTAATCTGGATTCTGGTAGGTATGGTTCTCATGGGGGTCATCGTTTGGTTCACAATGCCTGTATTAATGCTGGTTAAACACCGGAGCAAATTGAGTTATGACGAGACTGTTTCTGTCTTGAGCGAAACCCTCCAGGCGAAACAGGACTGGCACGTACTTACTGTGAATGACTTTCAAAAGACTACGGAAGCTTTCATTGCTCTCGAAAGGGTCGGGAGCGTAACCATTTGCAATCCACGCTACGTCTCAAAGATTCTTGCTGACGATAAAAATCGTGGTGTTACAGCCTTCATCCCCTTAGAGCTTGGAGTCTACGAAGACAAGCGTGGTCAGGTATTTGTCTCACAGCTCAATGTTGGACTATTGGGCAAAATGTTCGGGGGAATCATCTCGAAGGTGATGGGGATGGCAGGGAAAGACCTGATTGAAGTCGTGGAAACCGTTTCTGTCAGGTAAGTCTTTTTAAGACTGGTAAATGTAGAGGTCATGATCCTAAGGTTAAAAAAGAACGCAAATTATATAATCCTGAGGTAAATCGACTGAACCATCGCATGACGCATAATTGTTTATATGTCTGCTAAAGGTAATGGTATTTGACCAATTATGGAGTTATCACACATCAATAGTAAGTCGTTAATTGTAAGCCCATATATAACATAATCATATAAAAATCCCCGGATCGGATAGCAACCCGGGGCAAGTGTCTCACTGCACTGTGTAAGGTAAGCCCCGGAGGCGATCCGGTAACCAACAAATATCCTTATTAATAGTTCTTTAGTCTTTTAAACAGCGGACTGATGCTCCACAATATTTCTCGTTGAGAAGACTGCCGATAAATTCACTGTTATGTGCCCAGATTTCAGGTAAATAGGCGTCGGCAGCATCGAAAGCTGAAACGGACCAGTAACTGGCTGTCTGTCCGGATCCGATGGAATTTGTTTTGTCCCGCCAACCTTTTGGAACTGCGCTGAATCCGCTGCTATTGTTTGTCGCCTGGTCGTTGCCCGGAACGCCCGATGCAATTGACGGATCCCAGCCTGATTTCGCCGCCATAGCTTTAGCGATGTCACTGCCGCTGCCCTCGAAACCATAATTATTGTTTATAAGATAATCAGCCAGAGCCTCCCATTCAGCAATTGAGGGCACATGCCATCCTGTCGGACATATACCGCGATTATCTGTAACAACGTACCACGTATAGAATCTGCCGCTTTCTGAAACACTGTTTTCATTACCATATGGAGCCCATTGATACTTTGGCGAAGATTCGCCAGAAATGTCCTTGTCAGATGGTGAGGTTGTACCTATTAAATCGCCGTTGGCATACAAGGTTGTTCTCAGATTCTGCACAAGCCACACATGTGGTCCTATTGCTACTGTATCATATCCGTTACCATCAATGTCAGTAACTGGATAAATATGCACCTCTTCTTTGTGGCAGGATTGAACAAGTAGGACCACAAGATAAATTACATAAATCCGTAATAATAATTTTAAAACTTTCATAGCGGTATATTCTTTCATGATTAGGTGGTTATCAAAGTTACGCCGGTAAAAGGTGCCTGACAAATTTTTTTTACCGGATAAAGCCGGTAGGATTAGAAAAGCACTCCCTCCTGATGTCTCTCTGCACGTTGGAAGAAAAAACAATATCTCACCAGAGCTGTGTCGCTGCTATGCTCCTATGATGCTTGTCCTGAAAGTTGAGTCAGGGGCTATTCTGATTCATTTACGACTACCTGGCACATTGTATGGCAAACCAACTGTCAGGTCAGGTAAAGTGTTTTAGAAGGCTGGAGAAGCGGCAATACGGGTATTCCCTGATACTTGCCATATAAAGAAGAAAAAGCCCCCGAAGCTGATCCGGGGGCTGATACTGGAAGATATATACTTTCAAAGTTACAATTTCAGCGGTAAACTGTTTTTCCTAAAGTAAATTCCCCTGTAATGTAACTATAAGATGCAAAACCGATATAATGATTACAATGTGCATGGTGCTTTGTAACAGCAATGCCCTTCAAAAGTCATGGCAACGTAAACGTCTTTGTTTTCAAAGTACATATTTTATGTTTCTTTAATTGGAGACAAAAACCTTATTCCTGATTGTTCCTTTGACCGAAACGCCGTTTACTTTCATATCTGTCCAGAAAGTTGTATAACCGCTTTCCCCCTTATCACAATCTACTTTGACCAGAAAACAAAACATAGGATTCATGCCCTTCACCAAATCTGTGATACAAGTTATCACCGTTGGATTATTTACATTATTGACGGTATAAACCCTTTGTTGATCGTTAGCATTCATATGAGGAAGAAAATATTTAATATGAGGGAATGTAAATTCAACTACAGCACCGGTAACAGCTTCAGGACTTATATACCCGAAATGAGTCATCACATCATAATTGGCAGGATTATATTCCGTCACGCCATCTAAATAGTAAGGGGAAAAGTCATACAGGGGATATTGAGCAAAGCTGTAATTTGGCAATGACAGGCCTGCTGATGGCGGAAACCATAATGAAGTTCTTAAAACACCTGCATTATCATCCCAGAATCCGGGATGCTTTATCCCCCATGGGGCAATTGGCGATGCTGTTCTTGCCGATTTCAACTGATTTTCATCCGGATTTACCGTAAAATCATCAGATTTGGAGCATCCCAGTACAATAAGGAATGCCACCAGGCTACAATAAATTGTCTTTTTCATGTTAGTTTATTTGACTTTTGTTTTCCTACTCTGGTTAAGGATTTTCGGATACTTCCTTAAAATTATTTTTCGCAGAAAAAATATAGTCTGGAGAGATTACAAATACATATTTACTGATTTGGTTGATACATGTTATATGTACTGGCAATGTCGTATATTTGTAAATGTATAATATTATTTTCTACCACATGGTGCATTTTGTAATAATATTTTTTTGAAAATCAGACTGTTATTAAATTAACAATAAAATTGCACGGTAATTATTCTTTAATTTATAGTTGAAAGACGCTATTCAGATTACTGCAGCTGAATGCGTTAAATGGGAAATGCAGTATAGGGGATTTAAAGTTTTGATTTTCAAAAGGCAACAGAATAATCTATATTTAAGTGGGAAATAATTTGGGAATTATTCGAAATCATGGAAAATAACTCAATTGCAAGCACTACTCCGGTTTATACATTGAGTGTTACAGCAAATCTTTCAGGGATCCCGGTTCATTCAATAAGGCAATACATTGACAAGGGGTTGATAATCCCATTCAAGAAAGAGTCAAGCCGGAACTTATTTTCTCAGGTAGATATATTGAGATTAAAATATATCCATAAATTACTGACTGAAGATGGCTTAAACATTGCAGGGATCAGGACTTTGCTTGCTCTTATTCCATGCTGGGCAGTCCGGCAATGCCCAGATGAGGAGCGTGAAAAATGTCAGGCTTTCCTGAGTGTTGCATATCCCTGCTGGGAAGCATCTGAAAAGGGGACTCTCTGTAAGAACACTGATTGCAGGGAATGTGAAGTTTATGGCATTACTGAAAACTACTCCGATTTCAAATCATTCTTTAAAGCAATCATTCCATAAAATGAGTCTGATAATGTCGACCCGGGTCTGAAACAAAAGCCCCCGGAGCTCTTCCGAGAGCAAAGGATATTCCATTTCCCAATATTTCTCTGCGTGGTGTTTTTGTACATGGAGTTGAAGTTCCTGTGATATTAATAATCTATTTTATGGTTGGTTCATGATATTTATTTCATTTTTTGATTTAATCCAAATGTTTTTACTACCTTTTAACACCAAACCTTAAAAATCGAATTAGTATTTTTTTTAATTATACTAAAACCTAAATCTATGAAGAAAACTGTAATGCTATTGGTCCTTGCTGTGTTGACCCGCGTGTTGATCGCACAGGAGGTTACAGTACAAGGACGTGTAACTTACCAGGCAGACGGGAGCGGTCTTCCCGGGGTGACTATTGTGGTGACCGGAACCAATGTCGGGACTATCTCCGGCGTTGATGGATCCTACACCATTCCGGCTAAAATGGGGGCAACACTAAAGTTTACTTTCATCGGAATGACTCCGGTTGAAGTTAACGTTACCTCTAATACTCTTAATGTTGAAATGGCTGATGTACCTACCGACCTTGATGAGGTTGTTGTGATTGGTTACGGCACTCAGAAGAAGGCACTTGTAACCGGCGCTAATTTAAATGTAAAAGGTGACCAGATTGCGAACCTAAATACTTCGACTGCAATGGAAGCCCTGCAGGGTATTGCAACCGGTGTTAATGTTACCAGATACAGCGGTCAGCCTGGTGCAGGAACAAAGACTACGATCAGGGGTCTCGGAACAATAGGCAACTCAGCCCCTCTTTACATTGTTGATGGTGTATCTGTTGGAGATATTGACTACCTGAACGCGTCTGACATCGAATCAATCGATGTTCTTAAAGACGCCGCTTCATCGGCAATATACGGATCAAGAGCCGCAAACGGGGTTATTCTTGTGACAACTAAAAAGGGTGTAAAGGGAGCAAAACCTGTCATCAGCTTTGATGCTTACCGGGGGATGCAAAATATTTACAAAAAACTACCTGCACTCAACGCTCAGGAGTACATGTATATTATGGATGAAGGTAAAGTAAATGACGGGCTTGCTCCAAACGACTGGGAAGCAATGCTTAAAAATAATTCATTCCTCAACTCAACCTTCCCGGGCGACCTTGGAACACATCTTGGTGAATATGTCTGGAACCTGCTCCAGGGTGGATGGAAAGGTACTGACTGGGTGAAGGAAATAACTACCCCGAATGCTCCGGTTCAGAATTTTTCACTTAATATTTCAGGTTCAGCAAAGGAAATTGTCTATGCTCTGGGTGTTTCGTATTTCGATCAGGTTGGTATGCTTGGTGGCGACCTCATGAATGCAGGATATAAAAGACTTACGGCCCGTATGAACTCTGAAATGGTGCTCATCAAGGGAAGAAGCCATGACATTCTTACAATAGGAGAGAATTTTACTCTGACAAACAGTCAGAGACGCGAAGTGGGAACAGGAGACATTTACTGGAACGATCTCCACGATGCCCTGGTAACCAATCCGCTTCTTCCGACACAATGGGACCTGTCGCCCGATCCAAATGGTTTTACTCCTACTCTGGAGGGTATCTCAACCGGTCAGCACGACCCGCGTGCAACGCTTTATTACCGCCACAACTTCAATTATGGGAAAGGGAACACTGTTACCGGTAATGCATACGTTACTGCAGAACCTGTCAGGAACCTGAAGATCAGGTCATCATTTGGTATCAATTCATGGTTTGGCAACGGAAGATCATGGTCTCCCACCTACCAGCTTGCTACTCTGTATAAAAATCTGGTTGATGCAGCTGAGCAGACAATGTATCAGGGAATTAATTATACCTGGACCAACACAGTTTCTTACGATTTCAAAATAAACCAGCACAAGATCAATATTCTTGCAGGCAATGAGATTCTGAAGAATCAGTTGGATGTCGATATACGTGGATGGAAGCAAAATTCGATCTTCGGATTACCCGATTACGCTTACCTCGACAATGTTGTTGCTAAGTCTATCAGCGCTATCGCTGCTTCGGGTAAGGATGGGGCTGCCCAGGGTGGTGGACTGCTTTCGTACATAGGACGCCTGTCGTATAATTTCAAGGAGAAATATATGTTTGATGCCACCTTCCGCGCTGATGGTTCTTCAAACTTCGCCAAAGGTAAACGCTGGGGCTACTTCCCTTCCGCTTCGGCCGGATGGATTTTCTCAGAAGAAGATTTTATGAAAGATAATTCATGGCTGAATTTCGGTAAACTGCGCGCCAGCTGGGGCCAGAACGGTAACCAGAGCATCGATAACTTTATCTATACTTCAAATATTGCTTACCTGCCTCAGGGATATTATTTCGGACCCAATAAGCTTGTCTCGTCACCAACGGCAGTACCTGAAAATGTGCCAAACCCGGATGTGACATGGGAAACATCGGAACAGCTAAATATTGGCATTGATGCCCGTTTCTTCAATTCAAATCTCGGATTATCCTTCGACTGGTATAACAAAATGACCAGAGACTGGCTGGTTGTTGCGCCGATACTTGGCACAGCAGGCGCAGGTGCTCCCTGGATCAATGGCGGTGATATAAGAAACTCAGGTATAGAGTTCAATATCAACTGGAAAGACCATGTTTCAGATTTTATTTATGGTGCCTCATTCAGCGGAACAATGAACAAAAACAAAGTGACCCGTCTTGCCAATGCTGAAGGTATCATAGATGGTCCGCGTGCTCAACTTGCAGAAAATACTGCTCCTATATCAAGAGTTGAAGTAGGATTTCCCATTGGTTTCTTCTACGGATTTGAAACTGATGGTTTGTTACAGAATCAGAACGATGTTGATGCTTATGTTGGTCCCGAGGGCAATCCATATTTTGAAGATCAGCGCCCGGGTGATGTTAAGTTTGTTGACCAGGACCAAAATGGAGTGATAGATGATAACGACAAGGTAATGCTGGGAAGTCCGCTTCCCGATTTTGAGATGGGACTTCAGCTTAATGCAGAATACAAAGGCATATATGCCAATGCTACCCTGACCGGCAAATTCGGCATGCAGATAATGCAGTCTTACAGGTCATTTTCCGACAATTTCACTCAGAACTATACGACCCAGATATTCGGCCGCTGGCATGGAGAGGGAACATCAGACAGAATACCAAGGCTGTGCTCTTCTTCACACCGGAATACCAACTATATCTCGGATATCTACATTCACGATGCCGATTATGTCAGGATCAGCAACCTTGTATTGGGTTACAGGTTCGACAATCTCATCAGCAAACTGACATGGATGAAGGGTGCATCATTATATGCTTCGGTCAATAACCTCTATACCTTCACTAAGTATGATGGCATGGATCCTGATGTGGGTTATGCTGAAGACGGCTACAGCTGGGCCCCAGGTGCTGATCTGGGTCTCTATCCGTTACCAAGAACGGTTATGTTTGGTATGAGTGTTACATTTTAATTAAAGTAGATGATGAAAAGGACATTTTTTATTATAGTTGCCATAACTGCCATCCTTGTATGCAGTTGTGAAGATTTTCTCGATACACGAAACCTGTATCAGAAGGATCTTGGAAACTTCTACAAAACGCCGACTGATATCACTGAAGCTATGGGAGGTGTTTACAATGCTCTCTATGTCTCCGGAGTACTCAGCGAGGAAGATGTTACTGCAAACCTTCTGAGCGACTATATGCTTGGTGGCGGTGGTCCGGATGATGTTGCAGGCAAGAATGTTGATAATTTTACTGACCCAACAGAGGATACCTACAATGATCTCTGGAAGCAGACCTATAATGGTGTATATAGAGCAAACGCTATTATTGAGGCCGTAACAGATGCCGACTATACAAGCTTCTTCTATACAACAGAGGAAGCCACTAACTTCAAAAACACCGCTCTTGGCGAGGCATATTTCATGAGGGGTTTCTTCATGTACAGGGCTGCAAGGTTCTTCGGAGGCATGCCGATCATACCCAGAACGGATTCACCGCGTGATGTTCCCCGTAGCACCTTTACCGAGACTTTCGGACAGATTGCTTCTGACTTTATGATGGCAGCAGAAACCATGCCGGAAATAGATCCCATGGCTGTTCCGCTTGCAGAATACGGCCATACAAACATTTGGGTGGCAAAAGCTTATATAGCCCGTATATACCTGTTCTATACAGGTTATATGACAAACATCGAGAAGCAGGCAACAACAGAAGTGCCTCTTCCCGACGGCTCTGCACTGACAAAGGATGATGCAATAGCCGCGCTCAATGATGTGATTGCAAGCAGCGGGTACGAACTTACTCCCGACTTCAGGAATCTGTGGCCATATTCTTATGTAAATACGAGTGCCGGCGAAGTTGTACTGCCATGGGCTGATACTGAAGGCCTTGAATGGGTTGGCCAGGATGGTCCTAACTCCGAAACTGGGACTGGAAATAAAGAGGTTATGTTTGCGCTGAGGTATGCATTCGGGAGCTGGGATTGGAATGAAGGAGAAAAATTCGTAAACCGCGCTTCCCTCTACTTCGGAATAAGGAGTAATTCAATGATCCCGTTTGGAGAAGGCTGGGGCCTTGGAACGGTACACCCGGCATTATTCAATGGATGGCCAGACGACGACCCAAGAAAAATCGCATCAGTGCTTGAAATGGGCAAACCGGAACAGGGTACTGGCGATTATCAATCAAACAAGGGAGATCATGAAACCGGGCTGTTCAATAAGAAATATACTTGTCTGCAGCACGATGGCGCTGAAGGAATAAAAGGTATGTTCGCGTATATCTACGACTGGTCGAATAACGATATGATGCTGTGGGGAGCACAGGACTTCTTCTACCTCAGGTACGCTGATGTGCTCCTTATGCATTCTGAACTTACAGAGACAGCAACGGGTCTTAACGAAGTAAGAGCCAGGGCTGGTCTCACACCTGTGACATACTCAATTGACAACCTGAAGAAGGAGAGACTTTATGAATTTGCATTCGAGGGCCTCAGATGGTTCGACCTTGTAAGGTGGGGCGATGTTGAAAACCCTGACAAGAACTTCTTCTCCACTCCCTGCGATGTAATGAATTCAGGGGTTGCCGGTGTTTACACCGTTTCTTACCCCGTTATAATAAAGGGACTTCTTCCGATTCCGGAATCTGAAATCCGCCTCTCGAACGGTGTCTATGTACAGAACCCCGGATGGTAACAGGTAAACTAATAATATTAAATCCATACAGATATGAAAATGATATAAAGGAATAAGTTTGATCGTCGGTGCGCTGACCATACTCCTCGCGGCATGCGAACCGATTGAGAAAAGAGATGTTCTCACAAACAGCTTTGATCCGAATAATATCGAGCTTACAGTTGTGCAGTCGACTACAGGCGGTAATGAACTGTCAATTCAGATGAACACACCGGGAATTGCCGGCTATTGGGATTATGTGATTGATAAGAAGTTTTCAGACAGGGTAGACGTTATTTACCCTATTCCGGGGACAAGTACTTTTACATTTCATGTAACCACTCCGTACCTTGAAAACGGCGATATCAATAACATCAGTTATCCATCGAAGAGCATTGATGTGACAATCACCCAGCTTGATCATGCCCTTCCGGAGGCTTACTATAAGCTTGTAGGAGCAAACCTCGAAGGGAAGACATGGGTGTTCGACGGTGAAGGAGGAGATGGAAGACTATGGTGGTACATGGTAGCTGATCATAACTGGCAGGAATTTTGGTGGAATGCAGGTGGTGAATGTTGCCCCCCCGCAGACGTTTCAGGCAGAGATGGTATTTGACCTGGATGGCGGTGCCAACTTTACCTATTATGAATCACCTGACTGCAGATCCTGTGACCGGAAGTACATGGTGCATTCAATGCCGATTTTACCAAACTTACAATAAAAGGTGACGCCAACATTCTGGGTTCGGAAGGTGGATGCCAGCAATGATAGGAGTTTTCGAAATCAAGGAATTCACATCTGATCGCCTGATGCTTTATGTTTCTCATCCTGAGGGCATCCGGCTGGATTTGGGTGTTTAAACCTGCTGTATAATAAAAGGAATCTGTCAGATCAGATAATTCTAAGGTACCCGGCAAATTGCCGGGTACCTTTTTTTACTGCAATACTCTGCTTCTCAACCTTTGTATAAGAAGAACGAGATTACCCGTCGCCCTGGCTTTTATGAAAATTAAAGTTTCAGCCTTATATTTATTTTTGCAAGCAAAGCTGCAAAGCCGACCATTGCCAGGGCCCATGCGACAGAACCAAGAACTGCCATCCACTGGCTGACATCCTGCTTGTAGAAGAATAAAGGCAGGCTAAGCCCCCAAACGACATAATAAATAATATCCGGAGCAAGGTATGTAGTAAGCGAGTTTTGCCCGGCAGGCTTAAAAATACTGGCCCATTTTACCTTCTTATGAATGTCCATTATGAAGTACAAAAGGGAAAACACGATCATACTTATTCCGTTACATATCATAGTCCAGCTTGGAGTACCCTGAATTTTTGAGATTATAAACCAGTGACGCAGGAAGAACCCGATTAAAAGGGAAAAAATACCTATCAGTATAATTATTCCGACTTTCTTTACTGGTCCGAGTTCACTCTTTTTCAGGATTATGCTTATAACCAGGCCTGATAAAACAACTGACGGCGTATCGCCATTGATAATTACTCCGAACACCGGTTTTATGAAATCAAGAAAATCCGTTAAACCAAGCGATGACAGAATATTCATCAGAACGAAAAACAACCAGACAGCAATGGTCGGCCATAGCTTCTGCCCGATTAACAGGTTGACAGATGCCGCAACGAGGTATCCCCATCCGATCAGTCCCAGAATACCCCACCAGCCTGTCTCGAACCAGGAGATATTTCCGGGTTCCCCGGCCCTGAAAACCAAAGCTAACAGTGCAAGGCCTGCTATACCAAGAATTTTTAATCCGATAAAAAGTTTTTTCAATTTTTCGTTTGCCGGGTAATTGTTCCAGATCAGGAATACTGAAACATACATAAAGATAGCCCACAGATTTTCACTTATTCCGCTTAACTCCGGATTAAGTCTGCCGGAATTAAGCATTAATACACCTATGAGCAGCAAACTCAATGTCCTGAGAACAACATGCCCGAAGATCTGCCTTTTTGATTGCCCCTTTTGTTTCCGTGAGTCAATGGCATATTGAATTGAAAGGCCAACCATAAATAAAAATCCCGGGAAGACCCAGTCGGCCAGACCCATCCCATCGTAATCAGCAGCAGTATGTACCATCCAATGAGGAACACCTGGTACAAATAAGTCGTTTACAAAAAGCATCAGGAACAGCGTAAGTCCCCGCATTATGTCAATCGAGATGATCCGGTTTGTTTTTTCCATTTGTTTAATGAGGTTATAAGGATATATCAAAAGTAAATGCATTTTAAATGCAAAGGATACAAACATTAAGTATCAGAAACTTTATAATCCTGATTTTTTTCAAGTGCTCATTTAGTTCATGCCAAAAGGCCGGAGGTTTAATTTCTCCCTTCGCTGCTTAAATTAAAACGGAAAGTCCTTTGGATATAAGTCCGGGTACTATACGGTTGGTCAGAGTTTCTGAGTCCAGAAATAGGTCAGTCCGTTCAGCTCGGTCATACCTATAATCTGAAGGCCGCATTCCTCAAGCAGATGAGTTGCAGCTCTTTTTGTCAGGTACCTGTTGGTTCTGGAATCTATGAAGCTGTACATCCTGTTTATGAAAGGTATCCTTGATTCAATGCCATTCTCCCAGGCTTCTGCCTTTTCAGAGATCTCCCGTGGCAGATTGCTGTATTTATCTGAAAAACCATTCTGGATCTTGTTGTCGACAAAGCATCCGACAAAGTTGCTTTTGACAGGTAGCAGATCGACAATATTCCTGAGGAATTCCCTTACCTCCCTGACGTGGTTAAGCTGCCTGAGGTTCACCACGGTTTTGATGCCTTTCATATCTTCGGCATCATAGAAATAATGACGGGTCGAAGGAATGACCAGCAGGCCTCCCTCATTTATCAGACCCATCCGGTCAAGATATTCAATTAAATCCTCGCGCGCAGCATCAGAGAGCTCATCAAAAAGACGATTAAGGTGGTCCTCCCTTGAAGATTTACTCTTCGGGTAAGTGCCCTTAATAGTTTGACTTCTTAATAACATTTGAGTTGTTTCCTGCAGCTCTTGAATCCATTGGTTATAACTTAATTTCGCCTTTTAGGCCACGACCGGTAATATGTTCCATCAAATTTTATACCAATATCAGCCGGTCATTTCCACGAAGCGAAAGTATTGACGGAGAAAGCCGGAAACAAATAATTTTTGATGCATATATGCTGACTGTTGACAAATGTATCGTTTTTGGTGATTTCGGTCAAAAGGTACTTTACCCATCTTTTATTTGACTTGCCTTATGGTCTTTCGTAATTTTATCATAGTGAACAGATAATATAGCATAAACTAATGAAGAACAAATTATTTGTTGTCCTGATAGCATGGCTGGTGTCAGGATGCTCAGGAAGCGATAACAAGGATTTTTCGACGGCAAATTTCAGTGTGACAAAACTTGCTGATGGCGTTTATGCATGTATAAATAAGCCCGGGGGAAAGGCAATAGGTAATTCCGGAATAGTCGATAACGGAGAAGCAACAATAATCTTTGACACCTTCCTGTCACCTGATGCGGCAGAAGAACTGATCGGGGCAGTGGAGCAGATGAAGCTGTCGCCGATTAAATATGTAATCAACAGCCATTTCGACAATGATCATGTGAGAGGGAACCAGTGCTTCTCTTCTGATGTGAAAATCATTTCGACAAAAAAAACCGCTGAACTGATAAGGGAGGAGGAACCAAAAGCTATTGCCGGAGAAAAAATTTATGCAAAAGATATGTATGAATACTATGATTCATTAGATAAGGCTTTTACAGGGGACACTGCTTCATCAGAATATATGACAATAAGACTGATGAAACCATATTTTGAAGAGTTATCACAAAGCCATCTGAAAATTAAAACCAGGGTACCTGACACTTATGTCGAAAATGAAATGAGTTTAGACGGAAGCAAGATAAAAGTCAGCCTGATTGATAAAGGGGCAGGCCATACGGAGAGTGACCTGATCATGTACCTGCCCGGAGAAGGTATATTGTTTGCCGGAGACCTGGTGTTCAACCAGGGTCATCCGTACCTGGGGTATGGGTATACTGAAGAGCTTAAGGCTAAACTGACAGAGCTGGAGCAGATGAAACCCCGGATAGTCGTGCCGGGGCACGGAGACCCGGGAGGGCCAGAAATAATCAAATTAACCAGGGATTATGTTGAAGATATTGAGAGGATAGTAAAGGAAATGAAAGATGCCGGAAACAGCATTGAAGATATTGGTAAGGTCCCTATGCCGGAGAAATACAAAGACTGGATAGTGGGGAATTATTTCTTTTCAAATCTGAGATATATGTTCAACCACCCTGAGAACTAATGCATTGCATTATAATACCTTACCCGCCACACGGTAATGAAGATTATGTAGGATAGACCAAAATCCTCCAATTTCAACATAGAGCCATAGATAATCATTGTGTAATAAAAACTTTACCCGTTGGGCATCAGGTATTGTTAAGATCGAATGGAAATCCTGTTACAATGATTAATGCTCAATCCTGAATTCTGTAAAATCTACAGGCGGGAAAATGTCAAATTCAACTGAATCGACGAATCCTATGCCCGGCCCTATTTTGCACCAATCAACGTAGTTATTCAGCTGATCTGCGTATCCTTCAGCTTCTATGTAGACGCTGCCGTCGGACATGTTTTTCACAAATCCCGTGATCCCCAGTTTCCAGGCCTCATGTGCTGCCTTCCACCGGAATCCCACTCCCTGAACCTGACCGGTGACCCTGATCTTATATAGCAGCTTCTCTCCCATTCGCCTGTGATGCACGTGCCCAAAAAGATTATTTCAAAGCCTTTTTTACCCTGAAGTGAAACCTGAAACCGACTGCTTTCTGTATAAGCTTATAATACAATGCAATATATAACAGAAGCGAGGCTAACCATAAAACAATAATATTAAACCATAAAGTTTCAATCCTCTTTTCTCCAAGTTGCTTGTACGGCGCATAAAAATGCGCACGGCCATTCCGGGAGACAGGCTTCATATAAACAGGCTCATATCTCTGGACAATTTTATCAGCTGTCTCGATAGTTTTCTTCTGGTTAAACTCGTCCAGAACGATCTCCCTGAGCTTTTTGTTGGCATATTCGTCTTTCAGATCCTGAAATTCCTCCTTGCCCAATTTTTGCACAAGTGATTTTTCAACTGATTCTTTCAGATCAATGTTTTTCTTTCTGATAATTAAAAACTGCCGCGCCAGGCTGTCAAGGTATTTTTCTTCCAAATCAGCAACGGCAGTATTAAATCCGATTATGTTCAGCGAAGCCATCAGCCCGTCAGGAGGCGGGCCAAAACCTGCCAGACCTGAAAGTTGCCGGGTATAGGTGGTCAGTTTTCTGAATTTGCCCATAATGATGTCACGATATCTGATGCTGTCTTTGTACTGACGGCACAGCCACAGGTCTTTCTTCAGGGCTTCAATAAGGAATGAGGCATACCAGTTATTCTGGCTGATCTCCATATCATACCCGAAGAAGTTCTTTTCGTACCTGTTGCTCTTGTACTGTTCGACAGCAAGTGCCTCGAATGACCAGCGGGCAGGCATCAGATCACCTATTACAGGAACGTACTCGTTAGTGTAACGTTCAGCTGTATGGAGGCTGTCGTACTTTACCATCACGCCGCTGAACAACAGCTGGGGTATGATAATGAACGGTATGAGAATATATATTGTAACAACTGAATTAAATGCTGAGGAAATGGTCAGCCCGATCATATTGGCAAGGCAGGATGTACTGAATAATACTATCCAGTATGTAAGGGTCATGCCCCTGATGCCCAGAATAAAGTTGCCTATCAGGATAAAAGATATGGTCTGGATGGCTGAAATCATGAACATCAGGAGTATTTTAGAATTCAGGTAACTGAACCAGCTGAGGTTAAGGAATGATTCTCTTTTAAGTATTTTGCGGTCTTTTACTATTTCCTCGGCGCTGATTATCAGTCCCATAAAAGAGGCAGTGATCACGCACATGAAGATATAGGCGGGCAGGTTCTCATTTTCGCTGAAATTATAGGTATTACCTGATGTGTCCCTGGTAAAATAAGCAAGAAGCAGTGCCAGCAGGGGCGCTCCGAGAAGGCTTATGAGGATATACTGCCTGTCTGCAAGCTTCGACAGGAAGTCACGGATAAAAAATATCACAGATTGCCTGAAAAGGCCCGGGATGGAATAGTCGTTTTCAGGTAAAGGTTCCTCAGCAAGGCTGCTTTTATGACTGATTTTTTCAGCCTCCGGCTTAAAGCTTTCAGCCCATTCCGCAGGGGTAACCCTTCTGATATGCGTAGGTTTTCCATATTCGTTGACTACCTTTGCTTCTATGATCTGCAGGAGCTGGTCAGTATTCACATTGCCACATGCAATACACTGATCTTCAAAGGCATTGGCATGATTTGCCCTTGTCTTGAACCAGATGACAGCCTCGGTGGGATTACCGTAGTAGATCATATATCCACCTTTGTCCATGATCATTATCCTGTCAAACATCTTGTAAATGTCAGAGCCCGGCTGATGAATGGTTATTATCACCAGCCTGCCTTTGTAGGTCTGCTCCTTCAGCATATTCATTACCGCCTCGGCATCAACCGATGACAGTCCTGATGTGGGCTCGTCAACAATGAGTATCGTCGGTTCCCGGATAAGTTCCAGTGCAATATTCAGTCTTTTGCGCTGTCCCCCGCTTATGATCTTATTCAGCGGGTTGCCTACCTTAAGATCTCTTATGACATCAAGGTCGAAATCAACAAGTATTCTGTCCACCGCTTCCACTATGCCTGTTTCGCCAAGGTTATCAAGACACATTTTTGCATTGTAGTACAGGTTCTGGAACACGGTCAGGTCCTCGAACAGCAGATCGTCCTGAGGCACATAGCCGATGACGCCTTTAAGCTTTTCCTTCCCTTCCGGGGAATAAAGGTTATAACCGTTAATCAGGACTTCGCCGCTATCCGGTTTTGTCATCCCGTTGAGGACATTAAGCAGGGTTGATTTTCCAACACCGCTGCCTCCCAGTATGCCGACAAGCTTTCCGGAATCCTCATGAATGCTGAGCTTTTGCAGTCCGTTTTCGCTGTCTTTGAACCTGAGGCTGATATCCCTGGCGTCGAGCGATATTTTAAGCTTGAAAGCTTCCCCCGTGAACACTCCAGCTACATCATTATAATAGATCGTATCCGTGAGTGATCCTCTTATTGATGATCCGTGGTCAAAAACATAAGTCTGCCCGGGGAAGATATTCTGGCCGTTAAGAAAAAGATCCTGCTTGCCTGAATAACGCAGTATGAAAGTATTTGTGCTGACGATATGGAGGAAAAGTATCCTGCCCTTCAAATTCTCATTGAAAAGATATTTGATGCCCTTCCTGTCAAACTCATTATTATTGTCAACAACCATGAGTCTGTCTTTTCTCACTTTTCGTCTTACGGGTTCAAGGATAAAGCATCTGAGGTCATCGTATTCTGTCTTGTGTATGTTAAAAGCGGTCGCAACCGTCTCAAGAAAATCCAGTTCTTTCTCGGTGATATCGGCACTGAACGAAATGAAGTCCATCATCTGGACCATCACATAGATTTTTTGTTTTTGCTGAAGTTCCTCGTTAATCTTTTCGCATATGGCCAGGATCCTCATTGCTGTGAGTGATGTGCGTTTCCTGTCCTGAATGCTTCCCTTCGAGAGGTTATCAGGGTGGTAGATTCTGATGTACTCATCAAACATCTCCATGTATTTCAGAACCTGCTCATTGCTCAGATGCCTGGCCAGGAACAGTCTCACAATGTCCCTGCCCCTGCTTGAAATCTCCCTGTCATCATGAACATCGCTTATCAGGGCAAATAACTGTATTAATGCTTTCAGGATCGGTTCACTCATTGCCCGGGGTAATTAAGAATATTTAGAATTTGAAATATTAATATTAATCCCTAAACCAATTTCGCCGGAAAATTTATCTTTGTTTCAGTTATTCAAGTTAATAATAAATATATAACCGGAGAAATATTTTTAACGACTCCTTTGCCGGTTTTAGCGGCGGACCTTTATAATTTTGATCCGGAAGGCATATTACAGGTTTATTAATGGAAAAGTTAATTATCAGTCCGACTGTCTTTTCCCCGAAGGTCATACTCGACCATGAGGAGTACTTTCTGGAGATCGCAGGCGAGTCAAGACCTCAGGATGTGCGGGAATTTTACGGACCGGTCCTTGCCTGGATGAACGATTTCGGTGACTTCGTCTTATCAGGGAAAAGAAAGGATCCCATAATCTTCAATTTCAATTTTGAATACTTCAATTCCGCCTCTGCAAAATGCATCCTCGATATATGCAAGGTTCTGGCCCGTTTGCATGCGAAGGAATTCAATGCCTCGGTAAAATGGTATTATATGAAAAACGATACCGATATGCTTGAAGCCGGTATTGAGATGTCTCAGATTGTAAAAATTCCGTTTGAGTTCATAGAAATGGAAGAACAATAGGATTTTTATCTGTCCTGATGTCACCAAAAAACATATATGATACTGATAACCGGATAATCAGCGAAGAACAGATTGATCCGGCAGATTTTAAGAAACATTTCATTGATCCGGTTGGAAAGGGTCTCTATCAGGGTATCAGGCAGAGAGCAGGGCTGTTTGCCCATCCTGTTTCTTTTCTTAAGAATTTTACGGACCTGACCAGGAGTGAAAAGAGTTTTTGGTACGACTATGCCTCTGTCATACCCGTCAAACTCAGGTCGCTTAATCTTCTCCTGCGTCCTTTCCGGGAGTTTTGCAGGACATGTATAATTACAGATGATGAGATTGCCCTCCTTGTCAGGATGGATCTCGACAGGTTCCGGGAAAGGAGTGACCGGGAAGAGAGAAAGATCCTTTTCCGGGAGCTTAATTATCTGATACCCTCCGGCCTGAAGGAAGCCGGCCTTGAGATCGTCAGGCACGAAGAGGTTGAGGGGGTGAGCATGTCACTGATCAAAAAAATTGCCAGGGCAATTCACTCAAGGTATCTTCATGAAATAAGAAAACAGGCAGGCAGTGGTGCGGCTAAGAAAGGAGTTGGTATTCAGCAGTTTAATGATCTTCCCACCGAACTCCAGCTTTCAAACATTGACAATGCCGCTCACATTCCAACGAAGCTATTGGCAATTGGTTACAGGATCAGAGCTGTTAAAAAGGGATTTAAACCCCTGGCCCTGCATATTGGTGACGAAGAGGTTGAGACCATGGCAAGAGTTGAGCATCTCAGGTGGAGCTGGGAGAAAAGACTGAACGGATGGTCTTATGGTAAAACCAAAAGACGATGTGAAGAAGATCCATCCGGGTCTGGTACCGTACGACGAGCTTGATGAGCCCGAAAAAGAAAAGGACCGCGAGCTTGTAAGGCTTATACCTGCTTTTCTTCAGGATATTAATTACGAAGCCTATCCTGTCTCGCCGGGAAGCATCAGCAAATTATCATATGCAATAAAGCCACAGAGCAGTATCCATAAATTGTTATGTGAAACCAATGAGCTGAATGATCAGATAAGAGGTCTCACATCATCTTTTCCCCTGATCGATGAAAAGATCAGGTCTGTCAGTGAAAAAATCAAACTGACTATAGGGGAAGTTCAGGGGAGCTATAATTATGCCCGGCATATACAAAAGGCTTTCCTCCCTGAAGATCTTTACATCAGGGAATGCTTCCCTGACAGTTTCGTTTTCTATGAGCCAAAAGATATTGTCAGCGGTGATTTTTACCTGTTCAGCAGGGACAATGACCATATAATCTTTGCGCTGGCAGACTGTACCGGGCATGGTATCCCCGCGGCGCTGATAAGCACCATTGGTTACGGAATACTCGATCAGGCCGTGAACATTATGAAGCTAAGCAACCCTTCCGATATCATGCATTACCTGTATTCGGGCGTTCACAGGTTCCTTCACAGGGATCTCCATGAGAACGGCGTATCGGATGATATGGATATCGCATTGTGCAATCTGGATACACGTACCGGATTTCTTACCTTTTCAGGTACCGGCAACAGTTTATTGCATGTGACTGACGGCAGAATAAATGAGATTAAGTCCATGGCTGGCAGGGAAGGCAGCAGTGATAAGGAGGACGAAACCTTTATCACCGGGACGCTGCAGCTTAAAGAAACTGATGTATTATACTTATGTTCAGATGGTTATTCCGATCAGTTCGGCGGCAGTAAACATAAGAGGTATACCAGAAAAAGACTTAGCGACTTTCTGCTGCGGATAAGTGCTTTGCCGATGCCTGAGCAGGGAGACAGACTATATGAAGAGATTGCTATGTGGAGAGAGGAAAAAGAGGAAGATCAGACCGATGACATAACAATCATCGGTATCAGGATCTGACCCCTTTGGCTGTCAGCAGAAGCCGGCGGAAATATATTTGACTCGCCTCCAGCTCTTTCGTAACTTTAACACAATGAATTGGATGTTATGGCAAGCCTCGTCCCGGGTTTTGAATATGACATTTTTATCAGCTATCGCCAGAAGGACAACAAACATGACGGCTGGGTCACTGATTTTGTTAACAACCTGAGGGGAGAGCTCGAGTCGACATTCAAGGAAGAGATAAGTGTCTACTTCGACATTAATCCACATGACGGCATTCTGGAGACACATGATGTCGATGCATCTCTGAAAGAGAAGCTTAAATGTCTGATTTTTATTCCCGTAATCTCACACACCTACTGTGATTCCAATGCATTTGCCTGGGAGCATGAGTTCAAGGCTTTTATCACGCAGGCGTCCCATGACAGATTCGGACTGAAAGTCACCCTGCACAGCGGAAATGTAGCAAACAGGATATTGCCGGTACGGATCCATGAGCTTGATCCCGAAGACAGGGAAATGGTCGAGAATGAACTTGGGGGAACTCTCAGGGCCATTGATTTCATATATAAGGAACCCGGAGTAAACAGGCCGCTCACTCCGGCAGATGATGAAAATAAAAACCTGAGCGGGACGAAATACCGTAACCAGATCAATAAGACTGCCAACGCTGTTAAGGAAATAATCTCCTCGCTTCAGCCGGAACAGCCATTGACGCATAAGGACAGACCGTTTAAAAGAGAGCTGAGGGAAGAGCCTGAGGCCAAAAAGACTGATGCCGGAGGCGCCATCAAAAAAAATTCAGTATCATGGCGTAAGAGAGGTATTCTGGTGATGACAGTTATGTTGATTATGGCAGGCATTTATGCAATCTATAAGTTTTCAGGTACTGAAGCAGGATTGGGCAGGCACGGTGAAAAATCGATTGCGGTTTTGCCATTCGAACAATTTGGAGATGATAAGGAAAATATATGGCTCGGTGATGCTATTGCCGCTGAGTTGATCAATCAGCTCAGCAATATAAGAGTATTCAGTTTACGTCCGATAAATGCGGTGTTACGTTATAAGGGTAATCTGAAAAACTTCCCGGAAATAGGCAAGGAGGTGAATGCCAACTATATTATAGAAGGCAGTTACCTGAAAACTGATGAGAAGTTCCGGATAAGCGTGAATCTGATAGACGCTAAGAAAAATGAGCAGATATGGGGTAAAACCTATGAGCCTGCATGGGCTGACATGTCAGTAATGCATGCTGATATTGCCGAACAGATAGCTTCAAACCTGAAGACGGTACCCCTGCCTGAAGAAAAAGCAAAAATTGAGAAAAATCCCACTAAAAATGCTGTCGCATACATGAATTACCTTTCTGCCAATGTTGAATCTCAAAAAGCATTGTCTTATTATTTCTCGGGAAATCAATTCATTGACTCCTTAAACCTGACTTCAAACTTTTCTTCCGCCATTATGATGTATGACAGGGCCATCAGGAATGACCCCAACTTTGCTCTGGCATATGCCAAACGTTCCATTGCGCGTTCATGGGGCCTTCACACCGGCCAGCTTGATGAATCCCATATAGATAAATGCAAGTCTGATGCGGACAAGGCCTTTGAACTTGATAAAGACCTGGCTGATGCACAGGTGGCTCTTGGATTCTACTATTATTACTGCACGGAAGATTACCAGAAAGCCATAACCCATTTCAGGACGGCTGCAGAAATGGATCCGGGTAATTACCAACCGTCCTTTTATATGGCGATGGTATACCGTAAAACGGGTGAATGGAAACAGTCGCAGGATCTTATAATAAAAGCTATTGAAAAAGAGCCGCAGGACGCCCTTGCACTGATCAATATAGGGATTTCCTTTACCTATATGCACAGCTATGACACAGCTGTCACATTCTACCGTAAGGCTATTGATGCAGTGCCCGGTTGGTCGGGACCATACAGCAGCCTGATTGAAGTCCTGATTCTGAAATACGGAAATACAATTGAGGCAAGAAAAGTACTGGATACTTCACTCGTAAGAACAGGTGAAAGACATGAATATCTGCGGATCCTTATGTACATCTATGAAGGCAGGTACCCGGATGCATTAAAGGAATTAAAGTCATCGACAGATGAGGAACTTGGATATCCCGGCTTAAGATTCTTAACATCGGGTTGGCTCTACAGCCTGCTGAATGATCAGCATATGGCGAGGGCATACAACGATTCTGCGGTTGTCGTGTACAAACAGATGATTATGGATAATCCGGAAAACTATTATGCCTACAGTAACTGCGGCCTGGCATATGCCGGCTCAGGAAATGTGACCGATGCGCTCATCGCAGGAAAAACAGCTGTAGAGCTGGCAAGTGATGACGCCATTACA
This sequence comes from uncultured Bacteroidales bacterium, assembly GCA_963828395.1. GTDB lineage: Bacteria > Bacteroidota > Bacteroidia > Bacteroidales > VadinHA17 > SR-FBR-E99. The sequence goes on along the minus strand of CAWHED010000005.1, from coordinate 54,844 downwards.
AAGAGCGACATGATAATTAATCTGGGAAAGATATACGTCATGACAGGTGATTTTGTAAATGCAACCCGGCAGGTGGACTTTCTCCTCAACAACCCTTCATTCTTCTCACTGAACCTTATGAAAGTTGATCCTGAATGGAAAAAACTGGCAGAAACGCCTGAATTTAAAGCAAGGACCGGCAAAAGGACCGGCACTACCAAATAATATTCAAATTATTTAACCTTAAAAAAACAGGAAATCATGTACGATGATGAAGAAAGGGAAGCTATGAGAATTAATCCTCCGATATTCAAAATGCATCCCGATGAGTTTGCAAAACTTGGGCTGCCAGAAGATCAGATTAAAGCAATACTCCGCCTGCAGCTGGAACTTGCAGAGAAAATTGCCAGGGCAAATCATGAATATTGTATCGCAGTGAAAGACCTATCCTTCTGGAAGTAAGGTTTGGGATTATTCGCAAAGCCGGTGATATTTATTGTTTTCGGGGATTATTCTAACCTCGGAGTAGGATATTTGTCGGCAGTACTGAACCAGGCCGGCATTGAAACCAGGATGATTGATTTCCGGTTGCGAAATGAAGAGATCCTGGAAGATCTGAAAAAAAGCAATCCACTTGTTGTCGGTTTCTCAGTTATCTATGAAGGGTACATTGACGAGTTCGCCAGGCTCGTAAAATTACTGAGGAGCGAAGGGATCAGCTGCCATTTTACTGCCGGTGGCCATTTTGCAAGCCTGCGGCCACAGGAACTTTTCAGCCTTATCCCCGGCCTGGATTCCATCATACGATTTGAGGGTGAGTATACCCTCCTGGAACTGGTTAGTTGCCTCAACTCAGGCAAGGACTGGAAAAGTATAATGAGTATTGCCTACAAAGAGAATCACAAGATTATTGAGACACCACTACGTCCCCTGGAGCGCGATCTTGACAGACTGCCGTTTCCTTTACGACCGCCCTTGAGAGAGTACGCATACGGAAAGAAATATGTTACCATCCTTGCAGGTCGGGGCTGCATTTATAACTGCTCTTACTGCAATGCAAAGGAATTCTACAGGACGCCATCAGGACCCACAAAACGCTCAAGAAACCCTGAAATGGTAGTGAGGGAAATGGAGTACCTCTACCGTGATAAAGGATGCTCAGTATACCTGTTTAATGATGATGACTTTCCTGTTAAGGCCAGGGGTGAAAATGACTGGATAAAATCATTCTGCAATGAACTGGTGAAAAAAGGATTGCATGATAAAATAATCTGGAAAATCAACTGCAGACCTGATGAGATAGATGCAGACATCCTGGAATTAATGAGACAGCACGGACTATTCCTGGTGTTCATCGGCCTGGAAGACGGTACTGATGAGGGATTAACCAGACTTAATAAGAGAACCACTGTTGCCGGAAACCTTGAGTGCATAAAGCTGCTCAAGGATTCAGACACAAGTTTTAATTACGGCTTTATGATGTTCCAGCCTGGTACAACTTACGACTCCCTCAGGGAAAACCTCGGATTCCTGAGAAAGATATGCAGCGATGGCTACACACCTGTCTCTTTTCTTAAGATGATGCCGTACTTTGAAACCCGTGTCGAAAAAGAGCTGCGTGAACAAGGCAGGCTGAAGGGCAGGCCGGGATACCTTGATTATGACTTTAATACCGTATCGCTTAACGATTGCTATTCCACAGCCATTGCATGCTTTGCTGAATGGATGTGGAGTGCCGAAGGAGTGACCAATTTATCAATGTGGGCAAGGAATTACTATGCGGTTCATGACCATTTCGGTATTTCAAAACCTGGAATTGCGTTGCTCCGGGAAAAATTCAGGAAAACGGCTTCCGAAAGCAATCTTTATATTCTTGACACCCTGGCCATACTATTCGACCTGTTTGAATCAGGTAGCTACCTGGAAGAAGGGAAGCAAACCATTGAAAAAATAAAGTCAGAAGCAAAAGAAAAGCATGCTTTCTACCGCAGGGAAATAAGGGCTTGTTTTTAAATCTGTCGCTCTTTCAGGGCTCCCGCTCCGTTCCTGGTATCTGTTATCCGGTAAACGAAAAAAAACGCTAACTGAAAAATTGCTACGTTTGCAGATCGGAGTTCAGCCAGCAGATGAGGAAAACCTGGAAAATACCAATAATAGTTGTTGCCGTCATAATCTTCCTTCCCGGATTTTTTGCTGCTTCAGTGTACGGAGGTGTATTCAGTCGTCTTCCAGGCAAGAAGGAGCTCCTGAACTATAAAAATGCAACTGCTTCAATAGTCGTATCCGCCGAGAACCTTCCGATAGGAAAGTTCTATTCCGAAAACAGAACCAACATCACATTCGATCAGATACCCCGTTATCTGAAAAACGGACTTGTCGCTACTGAAGACGCACGTTTCTATGAACACGGCGGTATCGATTCAAGAAGCCTGTTCAGGGTCATTTTCAAGACAATCCTTTTCAATGATCAGAGCTCCGGCGGCGGCAGCACCATCACCCAGCAGCTGGCAAAAAACATGTATGGCAGAAAAGATTATTTCCTTTTTTCACTTTTAATAAATAAAACCAGAGAGGCGCTGCTGGCCCGGCGAATAGAAAAAGTCTTCACCAAGGAGGAGATACTGACCCTGTACCTGAACACAGTCACTTTCGGTGAGGACCTCTTCGGGATAGAGGCTGCCTCACACAGGTATTTCAATAAAAAAACTCAGGATCTCAAAATTGAAGAAGCAGCTGTCCTGACCGGCATGCTTAAGGCAAACACCTTGTATAACCCCCGTCTCAACCCCGAAAATGCCGCTAAAAGAAGAAATGTGGTACTGAAACAGATGGAGAAATACAGCTACCTGACCGCTGCGGTGGCTGATTCGTTATGCCGGCTTCCCCTGAAGCTCGATTACAACAAATATGATATTACCGGACCGGCAGACTATTTCCTGTTCAGGATAAGAAACGAAGCTGAAAAAATACTTAAGGAATCACATCCGCCAAAAGGCAAGGAATGGAATATTGAAAAAGACGGACTTGTAATTACGACCACCATCAGCCTTTCACTGCAGTATGCAGCCAATGAAGCCTTCAAAACACATCTCTCCCTGATGCAGAAAAGGCTCAACGAACAATACAATACTGCACCGGGAAAGAGATCATTGAAGGATATCCCCGACAGCCTCAGGCAGGATGTGACCACGCTGCAGGCAGGGTTGCTTGCTATGGATCCGGTAACCGGAGCCATCAGAGCATGGGTTGGCGGGATAGATTACCAGACACAGCCATACGATCAGATATCAGCACGGAGACAACTTGCTTCGGTATTCAAGCCGGTCCTCTATGCTGCCGCGCTTGAAGATGGGATGGAACCATGTCAGTATCTTGATAATGACTCCGTTACATTGGCAGGGTTTAACGACTGGAGTCCTGAAAATTATAATCACTCCTACGGTGGCAAATATTCACTTGCCGGAGCGCTGGCGCAGTCGATGAACATACCGACTTTCAGCCTCTTCTTAAAAGTTGGTTTCGAAAAGCTTGATATGCAGTGGAGAAGAATGGGCTTTACATTTCCTCTTGACAATACTCCTTCACTGCCCATGGGTACTGCTGAAGCAAGTATTGCTGAAGTGGCAGTGGCATATGCGGCATTTGCAAACGGAGGGCTTAAGATCAGACCACAAAGTATTGTCTCCATAAAAACGTCCGCCGGGGCTGTGATCTGGCAGAATGATTTCCCCCCGGCAGATGAGAGGGTGTTCTCTGAAAGGACCGGGATACTTATGTCAGCAATGCTGCAAAAAGCCATCCGGGAAGGGACGGGAGCTTCGGTATACAGTGTCTACGGCGTTAAGATTCCTCTGGCCGGGAAGACCGGCACCTCACAGAATTATGCCGATGCCTGGTTTGCGGCATTCAATCCTCATCTTGTCATTGTAAGCAGGGTTGGTGCATCATCACCGGCCATTCATTTTAACAGCGGTAGAAATGGCTCAGGGAGTGCCCTTGCTTTACCTCTGGTGGCACTGACACTTAAGAAAGCTGAATCAGATCCTGAATTGATGAAACAGCTGAATACTCCCTTTCCTGATCTGCCTCCCGAGCTGCAGGGGGCACTTGACTGTCCGGATTTCAGGGATAAGACCTTCTTTGACAGACTTATTGATCTCTTTGAGGACGATGAAGTCAATTTTGACGAAGCCGGCAAAAATAAAATAAGAACCCTGCTTGAGAAAATCTTCAGGAGATAGATTTCATCAAATCTTCATTTTCAGTTAGTTAATTTGGACAATTATTTACATAATTCTCTAAATAACAGCTATATGAAAAAGACATGTTTAATACTTTTAACAGCCTCATTGCTCCTCTTCATCGGGGCATGTGACAGGACCCAGACTGGTGATGGCCAGGGCAGACTGGTGATCAATGTGACAGACGATCCATTTGATATCAGTAACATTGAATCAGCAACGGTTACGATCACAAAAGTGGAAATTAAGAAGGCGGGAGACGGCTTGAGCGATGGTAATTCGTTTGTTTTACTCTCCGATGATACTGTGACCATAGACCTGATCGACCTCAGGAATGGTGTTACCGGGACACTGCTTGATCTTGATATCCCCGAAGGTGAATATGATCTCATAAGATTATATGTTGAGGAGGCCGGACTGAAACTTAAGGATTTTGCTGATACCTACAATGTCAAAGTACCAAGTGGAAAACAGACAGGCATAAAACTGCATATTAATCCATCTATTGTAGTTTCCGGCGGGTTGACCTCTGAAGTGCTGATCGATTTTGATCTCTCAAGATCATTTGTATTGAGAGGCAACATGAGTAACAATAACGGCTTCATCTTCAAGCCTTGCATCAGGGCTGCAAATCTGACCACTGCAGGCAGAATTGAAGGCATGGTGACAGATACTTCAGCTGTGAAGATCAAGGAAGCTAAAGTATGGATTGCGCAGGACACTGTTGTTGCAACAACATTTGCCGATACCCTTGGATATTATGCCATTATCGGTATTCCGGCCGGTACATATTCAATCTCAGCCACCAAAGAGGGGTACGACACAGTCAGCATCGATGGGATTAATGTCATTGCAGGCAATAAAACCATTCAGGACTTTGTTCTTACTAATAAGTAGATATTCGAATAAAAGTTGAAAATCCCGGGCCGCCTTACAATAAAGGCGGCCTTTTTTTTTTGGTCAACATTTACTAAATTTGGAAGTCAACCGTTGATTTCGTCTTGAGATCTTGATAACTTCAAAATAATAACGAATGAAAAAATCGGGAATTCTGGTAAACGTGTTGCTTTTTGCAACAGCTGTTACCATAGTCGTGGCGTGTGCGGTAAATCCTGTCACGGGGAAGAAGCAGATCATGCTGATGAGTGAAGCGCAGGAAGTGGCACTGGGTGTCTCTTATAATCCTCAGGTTTTGGCTACATTCGGTGAATATGCCGATGCTGATTTGCAGGCATATGTTCAGGCAAAAGGCGTGGAAGTGGGCAAGATTTCTCACCGTCCTGCCCTCGAGTATCACGTCAAAGTCATTGATTCACCTGTGGTGAACGCCTTTGCCGTTCCGGGAGGGTATGTTTATCTTACCCGCGGTATTATGGCCCAGCTTAACAACGAAGCTGAAATGATGGGCGTGCTCGCCCATGAAATAGGGCACATTGCAGCTCGCCACTCTGTCAGTCAGCAGTCAAAGCAACAGATCGGAACGCTCCTCCTGATAGGAGGCATGATAGCTTCTGAAAAGTTTGCCCAGTATGCGCAATATGCCATGGAGGGAATGCAGCTCCTCTTCCTGAGCTTCAGTCGTGATGACGAACGCCAGGCTGATCAGCTCGGTGTTGCATATTCATCAAAACTGGGGTATGATGCCCATAAGATGGCCGACTTTTTCAAAGTACTGGAAAAAATGAACATGGCCCAAGCCGAAGGTGGCGTCCCAACCTTCCTGTCGACACACCCCGACCCGGGCGACCGCTATGTCGACGTAAACAAACAGGCTACGCAATGGCAGGACAGTCTCAGGTTACCGGTATGGAAGGTCAACACTGACAGTTACCTGCAACTTATTGATGGTATAATTTATGGCGAAGATCCAAGACAGGGCTATACTGAAGGAAACACCTTCTATCACCCGGAGCTCAAATTTAAATTCTCCTTCCCTGCCGGATGGAAGCTTACAAACGCACCGACGCAGGTTACCATCCTGGCTCCCGACAATAAAGCTCTGATCCTCTTTACCATGTCAAACCAGAAGTCTTTGCAGTCAGCGGCAGATTCCGCCCTTGCTCAATACAAACTGCAACTGCAGCGCAGTGAAAAAAGAATTGTCAACGGCATGCCGGCTATTGTCACATTATCGAAACAAACAAATCAGGACTCCTCAACAGGCACCACAAGTACCAACATAGTTATGTCATATTTCATCGAGTACGGCAGCATCTACTATATTTTCCACAGCGTTTCCACAGAAGCTGATTTTCAAAACTACTCCGGAGCAATGGAATCTTCAATGAAGACCTTTGCAAAGCTCTCGGACGCTTCAAAAATAAATGTCAGGCCACAAATGGTACATGTCATGAAGGTTCAGCGTACCGGAACTCTGGAAACTGTTTTCAGCTCTTTCGGCGTACCGCAGGATAAAATGAAGGAGTATGCCCTGCTTAATGACCTTGAGCTTACAGATCAGGTGCAGGCCGGAAAACTGATAAAGATTGTCGGGGAGTAATTCATAAAATGGTGACTGAACGAAATTTTAATAAACCAGGGTTTACAGGCTGGGTGGAACAAAACAAGATGCTCTTAAAGTATTTTCTGAGCGCACTTTTTGTCTTCATTCTGCTATTAAACTCTCTTTTCCAGATAGGACCGGAAGAGGTGGGTGTCATCACCCGCTTTGGCAAATATGTCCGTAAGGTGGAACCCGGGCTGAAGGTTAAATTTCCCATAATCGAGACTTTGTACAAGGTAGCGGTGGAGAGGCAGCAAAAAGAGGAATTTGGCTTTCGAACCACGAGACCCGCGGTAAAATCAGAGTACACAAAAGTGGGTACGGTTGAAGAATCGCTTATGCTTACAGGCGACCTTAACCTTGCTGATGTTGAATGGATAGTACAGTACCGTATCGAGGATCCTTACAGTTATCTTTTCAAAGTCAGAGAACCGGTAAACACATTGCGGGATATCTCCGAGGCTTCAATGCGGGAAATAGTCGGTGACCGCACGGTAAACGAAGTGCTTACGGTCGGAAGGGCCGAAATAGCATCGAGCGTACATCAGAAGATCCAGGAATTATGCACGGAGTATTCTCTGGGCATCAGGGTTGAGCAGGTGGTGCTGCAGGATGTCAATCCCCCCGACCCTGTGAAAGATGCATTTAACGATGTTAACCAGGCTCAGCAGGAAAGGGAGACCCTGATCAATCAGGCAAGGTCTGAATATAACAAGGTTATACCCAAGGCCAAAGGTCAGGCGGAGGAGACTATTCAAAGGGCTGAGGGATATGCTACTGAAAGGGTGAATAACTCCCTGGGTGAAGCTGCAAGGTTTAATGCCCTGTACCATGAATATATCAAAGCCCCCGAGGTGACAAAGCGAAGAATATATCTTGAGACAATGGAAGAGGTTATTCCCAGGCTGGGTCATAAAATAATTACTGATGAGAGTGGTAACAATGTGTTGCCACTTTTGCAGATGCAGCTAGACACAAAAAAATAGGCTATGTCCGACCTGACAAAAAAAATAATCATAACTCTTGCCATCATTGCAGCTGCACTGATCATCGTCCTTCCCTGTGTTTATATGGTGAAGGAGACTGAGCAGGTTGTCATAACTCAGTTTGGCAAGCCTATCGGAGAACCAAAGATGACGCCCGGACTTAAGTTAAAAGTACCTTTCATTCAGAAGGCTAATTTCTTTGAAAAGAGATATATGGAGTGGGACGGTGACCCTAACCAGCTGCCCACCAAAGACAAGAAATTTATCTTTGTCAATACTTATGCCCGGTGGCAGATCACCGATCCCCTGCAGTTCTTCAAGAGGCTGACGGATGAGAGAGGTGCACAGTCACGACTGGCTGATATCCTCGACGGAGAGACACGTGACTTCATTGCCAGTCATAACCTGGAAGAGGTGGTACGTTCAACCAACAGGACACCGACTTCCTCGGGACTGATCGGCGAGGAAGCCGGTGATACCCTTTCTGATATTGTAACAGGGAGGCTGAAAATAGAAGAAATGATCCTTGTATCTTCCAATGAAAAAGTCTTGGACCTGGGGATTGTTATTCTCGATGTCCGGATAAAGCGGTTGAATTATGTCGAGGAGGTAAGGACCCAGATCTATGAAAGGATGAAGAGTGAGCGTTACCGCATAGCAGAAAGGTTCAGGTCCGAAGGTCAGGGGGAAGCGTCAAAAATAAACGGTGAAAAAGAGAGGGATCTGAAATCCATCCAGTCGGAGGCGTTCCGCAAGGCGGAGGAGATACGCGGCCGTGCCGATGCGCGCGCTGCAGCCATTTACACAGGCGTATACGACCAGTCAGCAGCATCGCGAAGTCTCTACGGTTTCATGAAATCGATGGAAACCTTCAGAATGACATTTGATTCGACCACTACAATCATACTTTCTACCAACAGCGAACTGTATAAATACCTGACAGATTTCAATTAAGCTGACCGGATTTGACTGGCCGGGCATTTCTGGCCAGGCTTATCTGCCCGGGCTTCTCATCCGGAGGCCGGATATTGCCATGTCTATAGATATGGTATGTTTATCAACAGCTGGCCTCAGTATATCAAAATGAGCTTTGACAATGCCTCTCAATATCATAATTTGGTAGTGAGTTTTGATATTGCCATGAAAGCACCAGATGGCTTTCACGGATAAGAAAGAGATGAAAACATATTATCAGATATCAGCAGATGGAATAGGAATTGTCCTGCTCCGGAAAAGAAAGATTGCCAAAGCGCTTCGCAGGTGGTTACGTGAAAATGGCTTGACCTACGAATACAACATTTACATCCGATAATCTTTCAGGTACAGGTTCTGTTGTTACTTTTCCGGGGGCAAAAAGAAAGCCGGCCTCGCAGCCGGCTTTCTTCACATATACGTGTTAAAGGCAAGCCGCAGTGTTAAGCTGCAGCTTCCTGTATTATAAGATTATGATGACTGTTTCGGCCTTATCCCCTGTCGGGAAAGAGCCTGTGCCACCACCTGTACTTCTTTATTCTTGCCATGCTTTTAAAACTGTCCGCAAATATGCAAACAATTATTACTTAACGTACAGAGTTCTTTTTTATTTTTTCAAAAGGTCACGTATTTCTTTCAGCAGTACAACATCTTCAGGAGCTGCTGGTGGTACTGCAGGTGCGGCCTCTTCCTTCTTCTTCATCTTATTCATAGCCTTGATCACAAGGAAGATACAGAAAGCCACAATGATGAAGTCAATAATTGTCTGGATAAAATTACCGTAGTTGATACTCACCTGTTTAACTGCCGGTTGTACAATTGTTGCGCCATCCATAATGGCATCCGAACCTTTTTGCAGGACGGCCTTGAGCTGGGTGAAGTCGACCCTGCCGAGAAGAAGTCCAAGCGGCGGCATAAGGACATCATTCACAAGTGATGAAATGATCTTGCCAAACCCGGCACCGATGATGATACCAACAGCCATGTCGAGCATATTGCCCTTCATGGCAAATTCCTTGAATTCTTTTAGCATTCCCATAATCAGTAGGTTTTAAGTTTGTAACTGTTCTCAGGTTAACAATGGTTAAAAGTACAAAAACAAATTCTAAATTAATCTGTTAGTATTAGTAATACGGCTAAAGGATTAGAAATTACCGGGATTATGATAAAATCCGGGTATTATTTCCTAACTTACAAAATATGAAAACAGACCAATCTTTTTATGTAGGATATTTATTATTAACTAATTAAAACAAAAGTTATGTCAGTACTAAAAGTAATTGAAATTCTTGCATCTTCGCCGGTAAGTTGGGAAGACGCAGCCGCTATTGCCGTCAAGTCAGCAGCAAAAACAGTCAAGGAGATACGCTCTGTCTATGTCAAGGACCAGATGGCCGTGGTGGTGAAGAACAAAATCACCGAATACCGTGTCAATGTAAAGATCACTTTCGAAGTTGTTTAACAAAAGCAGATAAATTATTGGACTAATCTCATGCATCCCGGTCAGGTGCTGGTTATACCGCCAATACAATAAAATCACGGCGGAGCAGGTTATCTTTGCAGAGACGTTGCATGCGACGTCTCTGCTTTATTTAGACAGACCGATGATCCTTTTATTATATTTGCATCGTGAAAAGCATGCGATATATATCGCCTTTTTTCTCCGTCCTCCTGATAGTTCTTATGCTTTCAGGCACTATGGGCTTTACTTTAACAAGGCACACCTGCAACCACTGTGGCATGAAGAATCTGGTCACCTCACTTACAGCAGGCGGAGCAGATGACAAGTGTTGCGGCGGGCATGATAAGGACATTGCAAGCCCCGGTCAAAAGGCGGGTGAATACATCTTTTCACACGACTGCTGCTCAGTTGAGGCCGAGAAAATAATCGCTGTCCAGGTTATCCGCACCGAAGTGCAGCCGGAGATCATACCCTATTTCCTGACAGCGACCAGCCTGACAATTATTCCGGATCATGACTTACTGAGTGTCAGACTTTTCTCAAATAATATGCAAATGCATGACGGACGTGACCTGATGACCATGCATTGCCAGATCCTATCCTGAAACATTTGTCGAGATAATTGTGTATCGATGCATAAATATGTGTCAGCACAACATAACGCTGCCCGGATTGGGCGTAGCTACAAACCTCAGATAATTGATATTTAATAAACTCCGGTTATAATGATTAATAGAATAATCTCATTCTCAGTAAAGAATAAATTTATAATATGCTTGTTCATTCTGGCATTGATCGGATGGGGTACCTATTCATTATCAAAATTGCCGATTGATGCAATTCCCGATATTACAAATAACCAGGTGCAGGTTATTTCTCTGGCTCCATCGCTGGCAGTTCAGGAGGTTGAAAGTTTTATTACGGCACCAATAGAAGTTGCCGTAGCCAATATCCCTGATATTATTGAGCTTCGGTCAATATCAAGACTGGGACTATCAGTTATAACAGTTGTTTTCAAAGACAAAGTTGATATTTACTGGGCAAGACAACAGCTTGGTGAGCGTCTTAAAGAGGCTGAAGAATCTATCCCGGAAGGTCTCGCTCAAATTTCCCTTGCCCCTATTTCCACAGGGCTGGGCGAGATATATCAATATCGTCTTTCTGTGAAAAAAGGACATGAGGAAGAGTTTAATCCTATGGAATTGAGGACAATTCAGGATTGGATCGTCCGCCGTGAGTTGCTTGGAACTGCCGGAGTAGCAGATATAAATAGTTATGGCGGATATGTCAAACAGTATGAAGTAGCCGTGAATCCTGAAAGACTGAGGAGCATGAACCTTACCCTGACTGATATTTTCAATGCTCTGGAAAAGAATAATGAAAATACCGGCAGTGCATACATCGATAAGAGACCTACTGCATATTTTATAAGGGGTATCGGGCTGGTTAAAACCATTGAGGATATTGAAAAAATCGTTGTAAAAAATACCAATTCCGGAGTTCCGGTTTTAATAAGGGATATTGCATCAGTTCAATATGGCAGCGCAATCAGGTACGGTGCTTTTGTCGTTGATACTACCGAAGCTGTTGGTGGTGTGGTTATGATGCTTAAGGGTGCAAATGCCCACGAGGTTATTGATAATGTTGAAGCCCGCATTGAGTCTGTTCAGAAGTCATTACCTGAAGAAGTTAAGATTGAACCTTTTCTCAATCGCTCTGATCTTGTGGGACGTGCAATCGGAACAGTTTCAAAAAACCTTCTGGAAGGCGCATTGATTGTCGTCTTTGTTCTGGTCTTGCTACTTGGCAATATGCGGGCAGGATTAATAGTGGCTTCTGTCATACCTCTTTCAATGCTCTTTGCCGTTTCTTTGATGAATCTGTTCGGCGTTTCGGGTAACCTTATGAGTCTTGGGGCAATCGATTTTGGGCTGATTGTCGATGGCGCGGTAATTATTGTTGAAAGTGTGGTTCACAGGATTACCATGAGTAAACATCACCATCCCGGGGTAGCCAGACTGAATCAGCAGCAGATGGACGAGAATGTACTTGATTCAGCCAAGCGTATGATGAATTCAGCCACTTTCGGCCAGATAATAATTCTAATAGTTTACGTGCCTATTCTGGCACTTGTCGGTATTGAAGGAAAGATGTTCCGCCCCATGGCCCAGGTAGTCAGCTTTGCCCTGATTGGCGCAGCAATTCTTTCCCTGACATATGTACCAATGGCTTCGGCATTGTTCCTTAGCAAGGACACGGGTCATAAACCAAATTTCTCTGACCGGCTCATGGGCTGGATCAATAAAATATTTAATCCTGCTATTGCATTTGCACTTAAAAAAAAGCTTCTGGTCTCTGTTTCAGCTATTACCTTGTTTTTATTCAGCCTTATACTGTTCAACCGGTTGGGTGGAGAATTCATACCACAGCTTGAAGAGGGTGATCTCGCGTCAAGTGTTATTACACTCCAGGGAGGATCATTGACAAATACGGTGGATAATGTTATAAAAGCAAACAAAATATTACTTGAAACCTTTCCGGAAATCAAGCATACCGTTTGTAAAATAGGCGCCGGTGAAATACCCACAGATCCGACTCCGATGGAAACCGGAGATTATATCATCACTCTGAAAGATAAAAGTGAATGGGTCTCAGCTACCTCACGTGAAGAGCTTGTAAGCAAAATGGAAGAAAGCCTGATTCCGCTGGCAGGCGTCAAATTCGGATTTCAGCAACCTATTCAGATGAGATTTAATGAGTTGATGACCGGTTCCAAACAGGATATAGCTGTCAAGATATTTGGTGATAATCTGATCATGCTTTCCGAAAAGGCTGCTGAGGTCGAAAAAATAATTCAGACCATTGCCGGTGTGGAAGATATAAATGTAGAAAAAGTCACAGGTCTTGCACAGGTTCAGGTTGAATATAATCGTGACCGCCTGGCGCAATACGGATTATCTGTAGAGGATGCCAACCGGGTATTACGTGCAGCTTTCGCCGGAAGTCAGGCAGGAGTAGTATACGATGAAGAAAAACGCTTCGGGTTAGTTGTTCGCCTGGATAAAGATTACCGGCAGAATCTGGATGATGTTAATAACCTTTCCGTTGCCCTGCCTGACGGCCACCAGATCCCATTTGAACAACTGGCTGACATTTCGGTTAAATCAGGTCCGGCCCAGGTTTCAAGGGAAAATACGAAAAGAAGGATAACAATAGGATTCAATGTCCGTAACCGTGATATGAAAAGCGTAATCAATGATGTGAAGGATCAGATTGAAGAACGCATACAATTGCCTGCCGGTTATTTCATTTCATACGGAGGTGAGTTTGAGAAGCTTGAAGCTGCTCAGAAAAGACTATCCATTGCGCTTCCTGCCGCATTGCTCCTGATTTTTGTGCTTCTTTATTTTGCGTTTAATTCCGTGAAACAATCTCTTTTGATTTTTACAGCAGTGCCTATGGCTGCTATTGGCGGAGTGTTTGCCTTGTGGATTCGCGGGATGAACTTCTCAATTTCTGCAGGTGTTGGTTTCATAGCATTATTCGGCGTTGCCGTTCTTAACGGCATCGTATTGATTGCTGAATTTAACAGGCTGGAAAAAGAGGGTGTCACAGATATAACTGAACGCGTTCTGAAAGGTCTTCAGACAAGATTGCGGCCGGTAATTATGACTGCCGCAGTGGCTTCTCTTGGATTTTTGCCAATGGCTCTCTCAACTTCAGCCGGAGCAGAAGTCCAAAGACCCCTGGCTACGGTTGTTATAGGCGGACTTATTACTGCAACCCTCCTTACATTGATCATACTTCCTGTTTTTTACATCATTTCTTCCTCAACTAAACACAAATTCAGAATAAAAGGCATGCTTTCAAAAAAATCAGGAGTTATTATTCTGTTTTTAGGGTTAACATCCGCCCTGGGAACTGTAAATGGCCAGCAAGCCAGGGTCATTACTCTGAATGATGCAATTCAGATGGCGTTGGACAGTAATCTGTCTGTTAGGTCAGCTGCACTTTCCGTAGATGTTCAGAAAGCTCTTAAGGGAGCTGTAATTGATCTTCCAAAAACAACAATTGACGGTGAGTACGGACAATTTAATTCTTATTCAAACGACAACAGCATTACTGTTTCTCAATCATTTGCATTTCCTGCAGTGTACATAAATCGCAGCAGACTGGCCAATGCAAATATCAGGAGCCAGGAATGGCAATATAAAGCTACCCGGCTTGAAATAGCCACACAGGTTAAGCAGGTTTACTGGCAATATGCATATCTGTTGTCAAAGCAGAAACTGATATCCTATCAGGATAGCCTGTATTCCGGGTTATTAAGAGCTGCAGAACTAAGGGCAAAAGCGGGTGAGACAAATCGACTCGAAATGATAACCGCCCGTTCACAAAGCCTTGAAATCAAAAATCAGTTGTATCTCGTATCCGCTGATATCGGGATCAGCAGTCGCAAACTTACGGTGTTGCTTAATAGTAAGTCCGCTCTGATACCAGCAGTTCAGGAGCTGCAGCGGATCGATTTTGAATTTAATCCTGACAGCGGTTCGGTTGAACAGAATCCATTTCTGGGTTACCTGAAGCAACAGGTCGAAGTTTCTCAGATCGAGACCAAACTTGAACAAAGCCAGGCTTGGCCTGATTTAAATGTCGGCTACTTCAGCCAGACGATCATCGGGACACAGGATGTTAATGGGGTACCGCAAAATTTCGGAAAAGATAATCGATTTGACGGTGTCCGGGCAGGAATTACTGTTCCATTGTGGTTTTTCCCATATGCATCGAAGGCAAAAGCTGCGAAAATAGCTGCAAACATAGCGCAAACGGATGCTGAAAACTACACCAGGTCAATTTCAGGCAACTATCAATCCTTACTTGATGAGTATAATAAGTACTCTTCAAATGTAGATTTTTATGAAAATCAGGCTGTGCCTGAGGCTGATCTGATAATTCAACAGGCAACCCGTAGTTATAAAGCCGGAGCCCTGGATTACCTGGACTACGTACTCACGCTGAACAGAGCACTGACTATCAAACAAAATTATCTTGATGCACTTAATAGTTTTAACCAGACTATTATCTCAATTGAATATATCTCGGGTAAAATATTTTAAATTTCAGATATCATGAAAAAATCAAATTATAAAGTATCACTTTTCATTTGTGTAACTTTAATGTTATTAGGCTCTTGTACCGGGGAATAATAAGCCTTCCACTGAATCAACAGAGGTTGAAGTCCTTCCGGAAAATATTGTCGAAATGCGGGAAGATCAGATAAAACTTGCAGGCATTCAGACTGGTTCAATCGAGATGAGATCAGTGGGCAGTACCCTCAAAGTAAATGGCATCATTTCTGTTGCACCTCAAAACCAGGCAACCGTTTCTATGCCGCTCGGCGGATTCATTAAAAGCACTACGCTCATTGCGGGTAATTTTGTCAGCAAAGGTCAGACGCTTGCAATAATAGAAAACCAGGATTTTGTTGACATACAGCAAAATTACCTGGAGGCAAAAAACAGGCTGGTATACGCTGAAGCGGAATATAAGCGTCATACTGATTTATATAATGATGAGGTATATTCAGAAAAGAATTTGCAGCAGGTTACTGTTGAGTATAAGAACTTAGTGGCCCTTGTAAGATCGCTTGAGCAGAAACTCATTCTTATTGGAATTGATCCGGGCAGCCTTAATGAAACCAATATCAGCAGCACCGTGAGCCTTAGATCCCCAATCACCGGTTACCTTAAATCGGTAAATATCAACATAGGGAAATATGTCGCACCAACAGATGTGCTGTTTGAAATCTTGAACAGTGATAAGCTCTTTCTGGAACTAACTCTTTTTGAAAAGGACGCTGACAAGGTTGTTGCGGGTCAGAAAATAAGATTCTTCATTAATAATGAAACTGAAGCTCATGAAGCAACGATCTCTCAAACCGGAAAATCGATCAGTGATGACAAAACATTAAGAGTTTATGCTACTGTACCAAAACCCTGTAAAAATGCTTTGCCGGGGATGTATGTGAATGCATTGATAGAAGAATCTGATACTCTTGTTACAGCTCTTCCTTCGGAGGCTGTGGTCAGTTTTGATGATAAGGATTATATTTTTGTTTTTGACAGGAATAAGGAAGAAGACGGGAAGCCTTTTACTGAATATCGGATGGTTGAAGTACAAAAAGGCGTATCACAGGATGGATATACAGAAGTTGAATTACCCGAAGGCTTCGAATTAAATACTGCCATTGTCGTTATAAAAGGTGCATATAATCTTCTCTCGGCAAAAAAGAATGCAGGTGAGATGGCCTGCTGAATAACAGAAAACCGTAATTTCGGAGAACATTTCTCCGATATAAACGTTCTTAATCTGAATGACAAGAGCAGCATCAATATTGGTAATTCTTCTGATCCTGAGTTCAGCGATGGGGTTGACCATTGACCGGCACTTCTGCGGAGGTGCGGTTGTTGATGTCAGATTGGCTATTGATGACAAGAAGGCTTCCTGTGGCATGGAGGAAGACGATATGGAATGCACCAATATGACTGTATTCAGAGAGAATTGCTGCCACAATGAGATGTCAAAATTCAGCGTGAGCGACTACAGCATCTCAAGCATACTGATGATTGACAAACCTCTTTACTCACTTACCAATATACTTTGCCAGGCGCCTGAGGTAAGCCTTTTCAATTCATTCAGGAACCTTATTGCAGTCAATGATGCCGGTCCTCCGGGCTCTAACCTCTTTCTTCCTGACCAGCAGAGTATCCTCTGCATTTTCCGTATCTGATTTCCCTATCGGTTCAAATTGCTGTGCCCGTCGTCAGACGATGCGCAGTATCGTTATTTTATTATTATCTATTAATTTAATTCATAAATCACATGAAAACAATAAAGCTAATTTTCGTAACTTTCATTGCGGTACTGCTGGTTACAGGCTGTAATTCTCAGAACCAGAATAAAAAAGTCACATCCAAAACTGAGGAGATAAAGGTTCTCGGGGAATGTGGTATGTGTAAGACACGCATTGAAGACGCCATGAAGATTGATGGCATAACTGAAGCTGTATGGAGCCCGGAGACACAGATTCTGAAGGTCACATACAATCCTGCTTTGGTCACCAGTGATGGCATCCGGAAAATTGCCGCAGCAGCAGGTCACGACACTGAGAAATACAGGGCCGATGATGCAGTATATGCCAATCTGCCGGGATGTTGCCATTATGAAAGGTGGAACTGATAAGGTGTTCTTCCTATAATCCGGGCAGTAAGACCTGCCCGGATTTTCAGGTTATTTTCATTTAAAAGCGTAATATGTTTAACCGGTTAGTAAAATATTTTCTCTACAACAGGCTGGTGACATTTATCCTTCTGGCAGCCTTTGTCATCCTGGGCCTGGTCACCGCACCGTTTGAATGGAAGACGGGTTTTCTGCCCCGTAACCCTGTGCCGGTTGACGCAATTCCCGATATAGGCGAGAATCAGCAGATAGTTGCTACCGAATGGATGGGGCGGTCACCGAAGGATATCCAGGACCAGATAAGTTATCCGCTGACCACAGCCCTCCTTGGGATCCCGGGTGTTCAGACAATCCGAAGCACATCCATGTTCGGGATGTCATTCATCTACATCATATTCAAAGATAATGCAGAGTTCTACTGGAGCAGGTCAAGGATCCTTGAAAAACTTAATTCCCTGCCTCCGGGAACATTACCTGAGGGAGTGCAGCCAACCCTCGGCCCGGACGCAACCGCCCTGGGTCAGATATTCTGGTATACTCTTGAAGGACGCGACCCGAAAACCGGAAAACCTAACGGAGGCTGGGATCCCGCAGAACTCAAGACCATCCAGGATTTTTACGTTAAATACAGCCTTTCAGCCGCAGAGGGAGTCTCCGAAGTAGCATCAGCCGGAGGCTTTACCAAAGAATACCAGGTTGATCTTGACCCTAATGCCCTTAAGGCTTACAATGTATCCGTCATGGATGTCATGAATGCCGTTAAGAACAGCAACCTCGATATCGGCGCTGAGACCATTGAGCTGAATAACGTGGAGTATATCATTCGCGGACTGGGTTATGTCAGGAGCCTTAATGACCTTGAATTATCTGTCGTTGCGGCCCGGAACAATGTTCCGGTACGAATTAAGGATGTGGCAAATGTATCTTTTGGCCCTGCCCCGCGCCGCGGAGGCCTTGATAAATCAGGTTCGGAAGCCGTCGGAGCAGTTGTAGTTGCCAGATATGGCTCAAACCCGATGGAGGTAATTAATAATGTTAAAGATAAAATAAAGGAAATTGAAGCCGGATTGCCTCAAAAAACACTGCCTGACGGATCCGTTTCAAAAGTCACCATAGTACCTTTTTATGACAGGACAGGACTCATTAAGGAAACAATCGGAACCCTTCAGTCTGCCCTCTCACACGAAATCCTCATTGCTATAATCGTGATTATTGTCCTGGTGATAAACCTCAGGGCTTCACTGATTGTAGCCGGGTTATTGCCGTTAGGCGTTTTAATGACTTTTATTCTGATGCGCTTTTTCGGCATTGATGCCAATATTGTAGCCCTGTCAGGAATTGCCATAGCTATTGGTGTAATGGTTGATATCGGGATTGTTGATGTGGAGAATATTCTCAGGCATCTCGAAATGCCTGAGAATAAGGGAATACGCGGTAAAAAACTAATGCAGGTGATTTACGATGCAACAACGGAGGTCAGGGCTGCCGTTGTCACATCCATTGCAACCACAATAGTAAGTTTTCTTCCCGTCTTCGCAATGCAGGCACAGGAGGGGAAAATGTTCCACCCTCTTGCCTGGACAAAGACCTTTGCCCTTATTGCGGCATTCCTGCTGGGAATAGTTGTACTGCCAACACTTGTGCATATTTTCTTCAATATCCGTTTTGATGCTAAGAAAATTAAGAAGATATGGAACGGCGCTTTGATAGTTGCCGGGATAGTTTTCGCGATTATCTGGCACACATGGCCGGTACTGGCCTTAACTGCATTGGGAATAAATAACCTTCTTGATTACAGGTGGCCTGAAAAACGCAGGGAATATCCAAACTATATCAACATTGGCCTCACTGTACTGGTTGCAACATGGTATCTGTCCGTTGAATGGCTGCCGCTTGGCGCCCACAACAGCCGGATCGCTAACTTTTTATTCGTTGCCGGTATTGTAGCGGTAATTCTGTTCGCCCTGATGTCTCTGGTCCATTATTACGAAAAGATACTCCGGTGGGCATTGCGCAATAAATGGAAGTTCCTGATGATACCGGCTTTTACTTTGTTTTTTGGCCTCCTGGTATGGCAGGGTGTGGATAAAATATTTGGTTTTATTGCTTCCGGAGCCGAAAAAGCCGGATGGAAAAGTTTCCGGCAGACATCAGCCTGGCAGGGTGCAGTAAGGGCATTCCCCGGCACCGGCAAGGAATTCATGCCGTCACTTTCAGAGGGATCGTATCTTCTGATGCCTACAAGCATGCCGCATACCGGTATTGAGATGAACCTTAAATATATCGAGACACTTGATAAACGGCTGTCAGCCATACCTGAGGTAGAGGTGGCCGTAGGGAAATGGGGACGGGTAAACTCCGCCCTTGATCCTGCACCGGTACAGATGTTCGAAAATACTATCAATTACCGTTCCGAATATATTCTGGATGAGAACGGTCATCGCAGGCAGTTCAAAGTCGACAGGGACGGCAGCTATCTCCTTAGCGACGGCACGACTTACAATCCTCAGAAAGAAGCATTCAGGGTTATTCCGGCTGATAGCCTCATTCCGGATAAAAAGGGAGAGTATTTCAGGCAGTGGCGGCCGCAGATCAGAAAACCCCTTGATATATGGAATGAGATTGTCAAAGTGACGGATATACCGGGTCTGACCTCTGCTCCCAAACTTCAGCCCATAGAGACACGGCTTGTCATGCTTTCAACAGGTATGCGTGCCCCGATGGGCCTAAAGGTGTACGGCCCGGATCTTGATAAAATTGAAGAAGCGGGGTTGGCGCTCGAGAAGGCGCTGAAAGAGGTGCCGTCAGTTAAAGCTTCCGCAGTGTTCTACGACCGCGCCGTCGGTGCACCCTATCTTGAGATAAAACTTAACCGGGAAGCAATGGCCCGTTATGGAATGACGGTAAGCGAGGTTCAGGAAATATTACAGGTTGCCGTCGGTGGAATGACACTTTCAACCTCGGTCGAAGGCAGGGAACGATTCCCGTTAAGAGTAAGATACGCCCGTGAGCTGCGTGATAACCCGGAAGACCTGAAACGGATCCTTGTTCCGGCAATGAATGGCTCCCAGATACCTCTCGGGGAAATAGCGGATATTGATTATACCCGTGGCGCCCAGATGATCAGGAGTGAAAATACCTTCCTTGTCGGGTATGTCATCTTTGATAAACTGGAAGGAAAAGCCGAGGTTGATGTGGTAGAAGAAGCCACGGAGGTATTGAAGGGCAAAATTGACTCCGGAGAAATTACGCTTCCTGCCGGAGTGACTTACAAATTTGCGGGGAATTATGAAAATCAGATAAGAGCAACAAAGAGACTGGCCATTGTCATCCCCGTAAGCCTCATGATTATCTTTCTTTTATTGTTTTTCCAGTTCCGTACTATTACGGCATCATTCATTCATTTCTCGGGTGTTTTTGTAGCTTTTTCGGGCGGCTTCCTGATGCTGTGGCTATACGGACAGGACTGGTTCATGAACTTCTCCGTTGCAGGATTAAACCTCCGGGATATGTTCCAGATGCATACCATTAACCTGAGTGTAGCGGTTTGGGTCGGTTTTATTGCTCTTTTCGGTATTGCCACAAACGACGGTGTGATTATGGGTACGTATATTCATCAGGTGTTTGAAAATCAAAAACCCGGTAACGTCCATGATGTCCGTGAAGCCGTGGTCATGGCCGGGAAAAAAAGGGTACGTCCGGCTATGATGACCACGGCTGTCGCTGTAATTGCACTGCTTCCCGTACTATCATCTACAGGGAAAGGAGCAGACATTATGGTCCCGATGGCCATCCCGATGTTCGGAGGAATGATAATACAGGTAATGACAATTTTCGTCGTGCCCCTGTTTCAGGCTATGTGGAGGGAAAGAGCCGTAAGTCATAAACACATTTTGGCTGACCAGGTTATTGATAATCAACCGGAAAATAAAAATGAAAACATATAAAAAAATACTGCTTACAGTAATTGTGTCGGGCAGCTGGCTTGTGAGTCAGGGCCAGCAGTATCCTGATTCGCTTCTTCAGTACCTGGAGATCGCTGCTAAAAACAATCCTGCCGTGTTGCAGAAATTCACTGAGTACCAGATAGCCCTTCAAAAAATTCCGCAGGTCGGGAGTCTGTCAGATCCCGAGTTAAGTCTTGGGGTGTTTCTGAAGCCGATGGAGCTTGTCAGCGGGAACCAGGTTGCTGACATCAGGCTGATGCAGATGTTTCCATGGTTTGGTGTTCTTAAGAATGCCAAAGATGAGATGAGCCTGATGGCAAACGCAAAACTTGAGCTTTTCCGCGATGCCAAACTTCAGGTCTTTTATGATGTTCAGAAAACCTGGTACGACCTGTACAAAATCAGACAGGGCATAAGTATTTCAGAAAAAAATCTTGAAATTCTGAAAACGATCGAACGTCTTGCACTTGTAAGATTCAAGTCGGGGCCTGTAGGAGGTGCCGGTGCAACATCGTCCGGCACCGGGATGTCATCAGTTTCCTCACCGGCGGCCAACCCGGGCAGCGCGTCAGGTATGCAGCCCATGGGAAGGAGTCAGGGTGAAGCCGTGACAGTTAATTCAGGTCAACCCGTGTCAGCCATGCAGACCGCTCCGATGGGTTCCTCCACAGGTGGGTCAGGACTTGCAGACTTGTACAGGATCCAGATGGAAGCCGGTGAACTTGAAAACAGCATAGCCTTGCTGAAAAATCAGGAACAAAGCGTTGCCGCCCTGTTCAACGGTTATCTCAACAGGCTGCCTGATTCACCGGTTTTTACAAACGAAATACTTTCTGCCGATTCACTTGGTTTATCACTGATTGCAGTGTCAGACAGTATGCTTGCCAGAAACCCTATGCTCAGTATGCTTGAATTTGAAAAACAGTCCATTGATGCGCGTAAGAAAATGGTTACCTCGATGGGTTATCCGATGGTTGGTCTGGGTTTGAATTATTCATTGATCAACAAAAACATGATGTCCAAATCTGCCATGAATGGTGCGGACATGATCATGCCAATGGTTTCTGTCACTCTGCCGATATACCGGAAAAAATACAATGCAATGAAAAGTGAGGCTGAACTGCTGAAGACTGCCACATCTCAAAATTACGAGGCATCTGTCAATGCATTGCAGACTGAATATTATAACGCCATGCAGATGTTCCGTGATGCCGGGCGCAGAATGGAGCTATATAAAAATCAGTCTCAGCTGGCATCACAGTCTTTCGATCTCATGTTAAAAAGCTTCTCAACATCTTCATCCGGACTTACCGACGTTCTGCGCGTACAGCAGCAGATGCTCGACTATGAACTAAGGCAGGTCGAGGCTGTTGCTGACTACAATACAGCCATTGCGTGGCTAAATCGATTAATGGCAAATTCACAAATACAATAAGTTCGATGTACAATGAAAAAGCTCTGGAGTTTAAGATATTTTCAAATAAATATTTGAAATACAGCCTGTTACTGATACTTGGTGTCTTTTTGGGCTGGCTGTTCTTTCATCCATCGCAAAAAAACGGGGAGAAACATAATCACCCATCAGAAGTAGTTCAGGGTACAATATGGACCTGCGCCATGCACCCGCAGATACGCCTGGACGAACCGGGCAAATGCCCGATCTGCGGTATGGATCTGATCCCTCTTGTTCAGAACAGTTCTGCATCAGTCGATCCCGATGGCTATACATCTCACTCCGGAAGCAGCCCAGTTGGCCAATGTACTTACTACTGTGGTTTCAAAGCAAAACCCGGTAAAGGAAATCAGGCTTTACGGAAATGTACAGGCAGATGAAAGATTGTTGCAGAGCCAGGTTGCACATGTGCCGGGCAGGATAGATCGGCTGGCGGTAAACTTCACCGGTGAATCCGTAGTAAAAGGACAGGTGCTGGCGCAGATTTATTCTCCCGAACTGGTCACAGCACAGCAGGAGCTGCTGGAAGCGGCTAAAACCAAAGAGATCACAACCGGCAATATACGAAGCAGCCAAAGAAAAACTTCACCAATGGAAGCTCACGGACGATCAGATCGCAAATATTGAGGCATCGGGAGCTGTTCAGAATACCGTTGATATTACATCGAATTCGAGCGGCATTGTTACCTCAAGGAGGGTTAATACCGGTGATTATGTCTCACAGGGCACGGTTTTATTTGATATTGCCGATCTCTCAAGAGTGTGGGTCATGTTCGATGCCTATGAAAGTGACCTCCAATTCCTGCAAAAAGGAGAAAAAATCTCATTCACACTTCAGTCGTTGCCCGGGGAGAATTTTTCGGCCAATATTGTTTTTGTTGACCCCGTAATTGATCCGGTCACCCGGGTGGCTAAAGTAAGGGTCGAAATGGCAAATCAGTCCGGCAAGTTCAAACCCGAGATGTTCGCAACCGGCATTGTCTCTTCAAATCTGATGAAATACCGTGATAACCTGGTAATTCCTAAATCTGCAGTCTTATGGACCGGCAAGCGTTCCATCGTATATGTAAAACAACCGGATACTGATGAACCGGTCTTTAAAATACGTGAAATTGGACTGGGCCCGATGCTCGGAGAAAGTTATGTGGTTACTGACGGCCTGACAGAAGGCGAAGAGATAGTTACCAGCGGCGCCTTCAGTGTTGATGCGGCTGCACAGCTTGAGGGAAAACCGAGCATGATGAATCCGAAATAGTATTGCCTTACGTATAATAAAGAAATGCTAACTTGTGGTGTAATAAAAGAAGAATTAAAAATAACAATGAAACTTGCCAAAAAGATTTTGATAGTCATAGTGATTGCCTTTGTGGCTATTCAGTTCTTCCGTCCTGACCGTAAGATTGACAGCAAGGCATTGTCTTCCGATATTTCGGGTGTGTTCAGCATGCCTGATTCGGTTAAGGTCATCCTGCAGAATGCATGTTATGACTGTCACAGCAATAATACCAGGTATCCATGGTATGTCAATATTCAGCCTGCCGGATGGTGGATGTCAGGGCATATTGCGGATGCGCGGGATGGTCTGAATTTCAGTGAGTTTGGCGGTTATACCCCAAGGAAACAAATAAGCAAACTGGAGGGAGTTGCCGGAGTTATTGAAAAGGATTTTATGCCTTTGAAGTCTTATAAAATTATGCATAAAGATGCCCGGCTCAGTACAGATGAAAAGGACCTGGTTATTAACTGGGCACAGAGGTCGGCAGACAGCATTACCGCAAAATAATTACAGGTGTGAAAAAATAGAGGCAGGACTGAGACCTGCCTCTGCTTTAATGTCGAAATTAATCCCGGATTAAAATTGTAGCGCGTAGCAGAATCGAACTGCTATTGTCGGTGTGAGAAACCGAACTCCTATCCGTTAGAGGAACGCGCCGGTTTGAGGTGGCAAAGATAAATGTTTTTTAATTCCTGATGCTGTCTGCAATAATATCTTACAGCACGGAGCTGGTCGGCGAGCAACTGGAAAGCGTCACAAAAATCTTCACAGGCTCCGCTTCTGATATATTCCGAAAATACCATCACTCCTACCTGTTTCTGACATGTAATTATCTTCTTGTTCAAAAATGTAAGTGAGTAACGATTTGGTCTCATTATCATCAGAAAGAAAGTTATGTGAAATATCCTTCAAAAGCAGATGCAGGACATCCCATCCGACTTTCCTCTCTTCAAGTGGTTTAAAGTAGTTGTTTATAACGGGTAATATCTCCTAGAACTCTACGGCTTCAGAAGGATCGACAAGATACATCCTTAATAGGCCAGGTCTGTATATTCTTTTTTTTATCGTCGCACTGTTTAATCTGGTCTTGTACTTATCCGGCATCTCGTTCAATAACCTGTTTGAAAAATCCAGCTGCCTTTTGGTCCATTGTAGTCTTTTTGGACCTACATACTCAAATATTACGAGATACCCTTCATTCTTAAGGAGCGGCAGTACCTTTGACCTCATTAAATGGTCTATCCTATCAAAATGATGCAGGCTTGAATTAAATAAAATCAGATCATATGAGTTGGGTTCAAATTCGAATGATCGGAAGTCCCCGACATAATATCTTAGGGTATTCAAATTTGACTTTATTGCATACTTGCGTGCTTCTTCAATTTTGGATGACGCAAGATCTATCCCCTCAATCAAACTAAAGTTCTCATACTTCCCAAATTTTCTTTCCCTTGCACCAGTTCCACAGCCGACGGAAATCATCCTCAGGTTCTCTGCCTTGCTAAAGAGTTTCTTTACGACATAATCTTCATATTCCACGTTTGGATCTCCTGTACATTTCTCGTTCCATCGCTTTCTTACTGCAGGTACAATCCAGAAGTCAGATGAAGGTTTGATATTATCCCATTTGTTTATTGCTCTTTGTTGGCCCGAGAACCTGAATATGGACTTTAATTCAAGCAATCCCTTCAGCTTGATTTTATTTTTCAGGTCTATATAATCCCCGACCGAAATCCAGGTTCTTTTTCTTGTCATCATCTGTTTTCAGAGAGGTTGTATCAATTATAGCCTTTGACAGGCTCTATATCAATGAAATGGCATTTATTGCAGAAATCAGGCGTTTCATTTTTGTACCACAAATCCCGGAATTTCCTGAAAGTACTAACTATTAAGAATATCGATCAACTTACCGTCAAAGACATTTCCAAAATTAAGCTCTTTTGGAAATGGTTTTGCACAACAAGGCGTTACAAATCCATTCCAGGTAATGTAAAAATGTGTCCAGGGGAATGGACATTTGTGAAATCCACTTCCCGTTTTAAAATTCCTGTTAGTAACAATAACATCTTTGGAGCTTCTTACAGATTCTTCAAGTTTTAAAAGAACCTTTAAAAAATCAGGTGATTTATACAATTCATAATACGACCGATTAATTTTAGTTACGGCAACCAGGTTAAATAAAGTGAAATCCATATACTTTATCCCTTTCCCTTCGGAATACTTAACGAGTAATGGCATCTCCCGGTAATTTTCTTCGGTGACTACCATGTTCAGTATAAGGTCCGTACCTTTACCTCTGCAAAGGTCAGACAGGGTTTCCAAATTGTCATCAAGGGTTTTGAAAGAAGCATTTTTCCTGATGTTCTCATAAACTTCATTTAAACCATCAATCGAAACTTGAATTGTGTCAATCTTGCCAATCAATGGAGATATCTTTTCAATAAAATTCGGAACAACTGCATTTGTGGAAACTGAGATTACTATTCCTTTGTTTTTTGACTTGATATAGTCGACAATTTCTTCAATCTGCCTGAATAGAAATGTTTCTCCCATGCCTGTAAGCCCAATTGAATCCAAATATGGCCATACCTGATCAATTACAGCCTTTGCATATTCAACTTTCATTGTTCCTATTTCCATCTCCTTGCCATAATCATACTTTCTGGGACAAGTGGTGCAGGCAAGATTGCAGTGATTTGTCAGCTCGAGCATTATTGTGGAAGGATAGGCAACCCTGGTAGATCGACTAAGTTTTAAGTATAAGTGCTTTACCTTGTTTGCAGTATAGAAAAAGAAATACTTGTACTTTGGTAATCTTTTTATTCTTTTTAGAGCTTTTAGAAATCTGCGCTTGTTCATAATTTTACCTTTCGGTATTTTCACCACAACTAAGGTTAATATGATTAACGAATAAATATACTATGCATTGTCGATATTAAAATTACATATCATTATAAAGAAAAGGAAGTTAATCAGTGGACCCTTGGAAAATAGCAATATTGTTGATAGGGGTCTATACAACCGTTGAAGGAACGAATTTTGAAATCAGAATCTCTTTGATTTTGTGTAAATACAATGCGCATAGCGCATAAGGTATTGTAGAATAATATGTTAAGTTTTACTAAATACCTCATAGAGGTTTTAGTATATTTGTCATAGTAAAAGTCTTTGGCCATGACACCTGTGACAATATCTATTAAACAATTCATTGATCATATGAAAACCTTCCGACTCACCCTGTACATTGTAGTAATTCTTCTGCTTGCCGACGCCTGTAAAAATGAAACCCCGGTGACCGCTTCCTTGCCAAGAAGCACTCCTGAAGCTGAGGGTGTCTCATCCAAAGCCATTATCACTTTCCTGGATTCTGCTGCCGCAAGCAGGCAGGAATTTCACAGCTTCATGTTCCTCCGGCACGGCAAGGTAATAGCCGAAGGATGGTGGGACCCATACAAGCCAGACCTGAGACATACCCTTTACTCAACAAGCAAAAGCTTTACCTCGACTGCCGTCGGCTTTGCCGTAAACGAAAAGCTTCTCACCGTCAATGACAAGGTCATATCCTTCTTCCCTGATCAGCTGCCTGATTCAGTTTCACCCTTCCTGGCTGACATGACCGTTAAGGATCTGCTTACCATGTCAGCAGGCCAGTCGCCTGAACCGACAGGGGCCATCAGGTCAGCCGGTCCCGGATGGGTGAAGTCTTTTCTTGCCTTCCCGGTAACCAATGACCCGGGTACAACATTTCTCTACAATTCCATGGCCACGTTCATGCTGTCAGCCATAGTCCAGAAGGTAACCGGAGAAATGGTTATAGACTATCTGAGACCGCGTCTGTTCAGTCCATTAGGCATTGAGGGCATGGAGTGGGAAATCAACCCCGATGGCATCAACACAGGCGGCTGGGGCTTACTCGTTAAAACGGAAGACATGGCTAAGTTCGGACAGCTCTACCTGCAGAAAGGCATGTGGAACGGCAAACAGGTTATTCCTGCAAGCTGGGTTGAAGAGGCAACGACATTCAAGATAGACCAGGCACCTGACGCCCTTCAGTCAAAAAGAGACTCCAGCGACTGGCTGCAAGGTTACTGCTACCAGTTCTGGCGCTGCCGAGACAACGCTTTCAGGGCTGACGGCGCCTTCGGACAGTTCATCATCAGTCATGCCGGATAGAGATGCCAGTTATTGCCATCACTGCAGAATCTCCCGACATGCAGGATGAGATTAATATGGTTTGGAAATACCTGCTGCCGGCTATGAAAGCCGAACCGCTTGCTGAGAATAAGGAAGCTGAAGAAACACTGAAGCAGAGGCTTTCATCACTGGCACTTCCGCCGGCAGCCAGGAAACCGGAATCACCCCTGGCCTCAAAGCTGTCATCAAAAACATTCGCACTCGAAAAGAATGACCTGAAATTTGAATCCTTTTCAATAAGGTTTTCAGGAGACACTTGCTATTTATCGATGAATTCTGATAGTACGGATTACATTATTCCGTTTGGCTCCGGCAAATGGGCGTTGGCTGAAACAGTACTGGCCGGACCTAACATCTTAAGCAGGCCCGGGGCTTTGTCCATGAACAAGACGGCAGGGTCCTACAGCTGGAAAGATGATAATACGCTTGAACTTGTATTAAGATACATTGAAAGTCCGCACTCCTATAAGATCACCTGCATATTTGATGCAGAGAATGTAGAAGTAAATCTTCACCTCAGTATACCTCCCGGAACTGATCTTCCGCCCATAAAAGGGAAAATGACTGAATAGTCGAAAGTCCTTGAAGTCTTTAAAGTCTAAAGTCTGAGGGTCAGGAGAATTTACGGACGCAGCCGCCACTGCCGGATCTGCGGTTATCGAATCAACTGATTATCTAATTCTTAATTCCTACTAATGCTTGGCCAGCTTTCATACCAGAAAGCTCCCTTATCACCACCGAAGCACAGGCAATGCCGAAGGCGGCAGGCATGTAGGATACAGTCCCTACCTTTGAAGCCTTGTTGCGTCTCGTCAGATTCGCGGATTATTTTATCCTTGTCAATTACCTCGGGACTGTAAACGGCCAGGAAACCGTCGCGCACACCCAGCTTGTGAAGCTTCTTCCGCAGAATGCGGGCAAGATTGCAGAAATTGGTTTCTGAGATATCGGCAACCCTGATAGTGCAGGGGTCAAACTTGCCGCCGGCACCCATGGAGCTTACTATTTTCAGCTTAAGACTTAATGAGTGATAAATTAAAAAAACCTTGGGCGAAAGAGTATCGATGGCATCAATGACATAATCATATTTCTCCTCCTCAAGGATATCATTCATCCGTCTGATCGCGGATGAACTCGGTGATGACCTTCAGCTGCAGGGCAGGATTGATATCCATCAGCCTCTCCCCCATCACCTCCGCCTTTTTTTTACCGACGGTTGATGTCAGCGCGGGTAATTGCCTGTTTATGTTTGCCGTTGTAATAATATCACCGTCAATGATTGTCATCCTTCCTATTCCCGCCCTGCATATCATCTCGGCAGCCCATGAGCCAACCCCTCCAAGACCGGCAACCAGCACATGAGACTCTTTCAGCTTCTTTAAAGCCTCCTCACCCAAGAACCATTTCAGTGCGTGACAGCCACTCTTCCATCATATTACTTTTTAATGACGAAGCATGAATTAAAGTTGTCCCTCAGCCTGTCAATCAATTCGTCCTTGTCCGATCCCGCTTATGGCGGTAAAGTGACTGTAAACAGAACTTATTGATCTGCCGGAATCGTCTGTTTCCAGAAGGATGTTCTGCATTCCTGCATGCCTCAATCACCTCCGGTGACATACCTTCGACACCAAGAGAGATCATGAAGTTTTCGGAACAAGATCCGATGCCAGCTGCGCCTTTCCCCTGAAACCGTGAATAATCCACTTTACTGAAGGGTTGACCGCTTTCTTCGCCATCCTGAGAACATCCCAGGCTCTCACCGCATGGATCACAACAGGCTTGTTAAACTCTTCGGCAAGTTGTGCCTGGTAAATAAAAACATCGTATTGAATTTTTTTTGACGGACCTCTTATTGAATCAAATCCAGCCTCACCAACTGCAATAACACGCGGATGTTTAAGAGTATTTTTCAGGGCCAGCATCATCTCAGCAGCGTTTTCCACTGTAAGGTACCACGGATGGATTCCTGCTGAATAATATATGCCGGGAGACACAGATACCGGGTACTTCTTCGCCAGCGAAAAGATTTTTTATAATAAGAGTGTGTTCCTCTCCCTCTACCCGGTGCGAATGAAAATCGATAAATTTTATGTCCTCATTAAGCATCATATCCGGGTGCCAGCTTTCTGAGTCCGGTATCAAGCCTGCGAAGGGTCTCCTCCCTGCCCAGCCATTCCGCAATGTCAAAGAGACGCGGGCCGCGGCAGGCTCCCACTAACAGTAACCTGAACATATTGAATACATTACCGGTATTATATCCGTTTGCATTTACCCATTCCCTTACATCCTTTTCCATCTCCTCCGGAGTAAATACCTGAAATGAAGCAACCAATCCGCGAAGAGATCTGATCATCTCAGCCGTCCTGTCATCCCATCTTTTTTTCAGTTCTTTCTCATCGTATGAATCAGGTGCAACGAAGAAAAAATCAGCTTCCTTCCAAAGGTCTGTTACGAATGTTGCTCTCTCCCTGACCATCGAAACAAGCTTCATCAGGCTTTCATGCGAAGGATTGAATCCCTTCTCTCTGAGAATCGGGGCAAATAACCCGGCGAGTTCTTCAGTGCTCTTCCGCTGCATATACTGATGATTGAACCACTTTGCCTTTTCGGGATCGAAGCGGGAGCCTGATTTACCTACCCTGTCAATTGAGAAGTCATGTATCAGCTCTTCCATGGAGAATAGCTCCTGTTCCGTTCCCGGGTTCCATCCCAGCAGTGCAAGCATATTCACAAAGGCTTCAGGGAAGTAGCCCTCCTCGCGGTAGCCTGTTGCCGTCTCACCGTAAGGCCAGTAGAGCGGAAAGACAGGGAAGCCCATCTTGTCGCCGTCGCGTTTGCTGAGCTTGCCCTTGCCCGTCGGTTTGAGCAGCAGCGGCAGGTGGGCAAACAGCGGTGCCTCCCACCCGAAGGAACGATACAGCAGCACATGAAGAGGCAGGGAAGGAAGCCACTCTTCGCCCCTGATAACATGTGATATCTCCATCAGATGATCATCCACGATGTTTGCCAGGTGATAGGTAGGCATGCCGTCGGACTTGTACAGCACCTTATCGTCAAGGGTTGAGGTGTTGACAACGATCTCTCCCCTTATAATGTCAGTGAAGTGAATGTCTTCATTCTCAGGCATCCTGTACCTGACCACATAGTGATCGCCGGAGGCGATCCTCTTTTTAACTTCCTCAGAGTTCAGGGTGAGAGAGTTGCACATACCCTTACGCGTGGTGCACCCGTAATTGAATGTCTCACCGCGTGCTTCATATTCCTGTCTCAGCTTCTCCAGCTCTTCAGGAGCGTCAAAAGCATAATAGGCATCGCCGGTGCTGAGCAGCTGTTCAGCATACTGGTGATAGATCTCTTTTCTTTCACTCTGGCGGTAAGGTGCATGAGGACCACCCTCCCTGATTCCCTCGTCAATTTTTATTCCCGCCCATCCGAGAGCTTCAATGATATACTCTTCGGCACCCTCTACATAGCGGGCCTGATCGGTGTCTTCAATCCTGAGGATAAATACCCCGTCAAAATGTTTTGCAAAAAGATAATTATAGAGTGCTGTGCGTACTCCGCCGATATGCAGCGGTCCGGTGGGACTGGGAGCAAAACGCACACGTATTTTCGTGTCAGTCATGTGTGTAACCTTTAAAGAAACAATCAAAATAATACAATGCGACACTCAAATTAAGCGCCGGTACGGGCAAAGATAAACAAACTCCTCTTTTTGTATTAAATTTACATTATAACGATTTAAAGAATAGAATAGCATTATGAAGAAGATGAAGGCTCTTGTCAAGGCTGAGGCTGCGAAGGGTTTATGGATGCAGGAAGTGGATATTCCGGAACCGGGTTATAATGATGTCATCATAAAGGTGAAAAAGTCGGCTATCTGCGGCACCGACCTGCATATCTACGAATGGAATGAGTGGGCGCAGAAAACCATCAAGGTGCCGATGACCATCGGTCATGAGTATATGGGTTATGTAGAGCAGGCCGGACCAGGCGTGACCAACGTGAAGGTTGGCGACAGGGTGACGGGTGAGGGGCATCTCTTCTGCGGCGTGTGCCGCAACTGCCGCAGGGGGAGGGAACATGTATGCGAAAACGTTATAGGCATAGGAGTAAATATCGACGGGTCGTTTGCCGAGTATGTCCGTGTGCCGGCAAGGAATGTCGTGCTGCTTGACCACCGCATCCCTGACGAATGGGCTGCCATAATGGACCCGTTCGGCAATGCCACTCATACTGCACTGGCCTTTCCCCTGCTCGGTGAGGATGTCCTGATAACAGGATCAGGGCTGATAGGAAGCATGGCTGTTGCCATTGCAAGGTTTGCCGGAGCACGTAATGTGGTAGCCAGTGACCTGAGCGACTACCGGCTGGAGCTGGCAAAAAAAATGGGCGCCACCATGGTGATTAACCCTAAGAAAGGACAAAAAATACATGATGTGCTCGAGCCTCTTCACATGAAAGGCTTCGATGTGGGGCTGGAGATGTCGGGTTCACCCGCCGCCTTCCGGGAGATGATAGCAAACATGTACAACGGTTCAAACATAGCCCTGCTGGGGATCCTTCCTTCAAACTTCGAGGTTCCGTGGAGCGATATAATTTTCAAGGCACTGACACTGAAAGGTATATATGGCCGCGAGCTGTGGGAGACATGGTACAAGATGCAGATGATGATCATCGGCGGTATTAACCTTGAACCGATCATCACCCACCGATTCCATATCGATGAGTTCCAGAAGGGTTTTGACGTCATGGAGGAAGGGAACTGCGGGAAAGTAATCCTGAGTTGGGAGTGAGCTAAAGTTCGGAGTGAGCTAAAGTGATGCCATATTATAAAATAGTCCTAACTTAATGTCAAAGAGAACTCTCATGGCTGAACATCCGACATATGAAGAACTGACCAGAGATTTCGACTGGAGCATAGCAGAGAAAGATCTGGAGTACAATCATGGTGATATTATCAACATCGGATGGTATTGTTCCGACAGGATCTGCGATAAGGGGAACGCAGATAAGACAGCCCTTTTTTATGAAGGGTTTGGGGGAATTGAAAAAAAATATACGTTTAATGACATCAGGCTTGCCGGAAATACCATCGGCACTTTTCTGCGTAAGCTTGGCATTACAGATGGTGACAGGGTGTGTCTTTTCATGGACAGGATACCCGAACTATATCTCTCATTTCTCGGTATCCTTAAGACCGGAGCTATTGTACAGCCTCTCTTCTCAGCTTTCGGTGAAGATTCTTTCGTTCGTAAGACTGGAGAATGCACACACAAGAGCTGTCATTACCCAGAAGAAACACCTGTCAAAAGTCAGGAAGATCCGTTCAAGGCTTCCCGGTCTTGAATTTGTGATTATTGTTGACGCCGTAAAACCTGGCGAACTGAAAAAAGGGGAAGTACTCTTCAGCCTTGATGATTCAAAGCCGGTTGAGCATTTTGATGTCTTTCCTGCCACTGCCGAGTCACCTTCCGTACTGCATTATACATCAGGCACAACAGGACAGCCCAAGGGAGTAAAGCATGTTCATTATTCGCTTATTTCACAATATCTTACAACCAAGTGGGTCCTGGACCTGCATGATGAGGATATTTACTGGTGCACGGCCGATCCCGGATGGGTCACCGGAACATCATACGGAATAATTGGGCCATGGAGTCTTGGGGCTACACAATGCGTCCTTGATACTGGGTTCTCGGCACAGGCCTGGTACAGGTTCATTGAGAAGTACAGGGTAACGGTGTGGTACTCCGCTCCCACAGCCATAAGGTCGCTGATGAAAGCCGGAGATGAGGTTGTGAAAAATTTTGATCTCACCTCACTTCGTCACCTGGCAAGCGTTGGCGAGCCCTTAAATTCTGAGGCAGTGATCTGGTCGCAGAGAGTATTCGGCAAACCTTTTCACGATACGTTCTGGCAGACAGAAACGGGCTCGATCATGATCACCAACTTCCCGGGCATGAAGATCAAGCCCGGGTCAATGGGAAAACCTTTTCCGGGCATCACCGCCACGGTGCTTGACCCTGTGACATTTGTTCCGCTGACCGAGCCTGGCAAGGCAGGCCTGATCGCCTTCAGGCCGGGCTGGCCCGCAATGATGAGAACGTACTGGAGAAATGAAGAAAAGTACCGGGAAAAATTTGTGAACGGATGGTATCTCTCCGGCGACAGGTCAACTATTGACAATGAAGGCTATTTCTGGTTCATAGGGCGTGACGATGATGTAATCAACACCGCCGGGCACCTTGTGAGTCCGTTTGAAGTCGAATCGGCTCTTCTGGAACATCCTGCCGTCGGCGAGTCAGCCGTCACCTCAAAACCGGATGAGATCAACATGGAAGTCGTTAAGGCATTCATAACCCTTAAACCTGGATTTATCCCGGGGCCGGACCTTGAGCTTGATATTATGAACTTCATCAGAAAAAGACTGTCACCTATGGCCATGCCCCAGGCTGTTGAATTTGTCGAAAACCTGCCCAAAACGCGCAGTGGAAAAATCATGAGGAGAGTTCTTCATGCCAGGGAGTGGGGCGAGGAGGTTGGTGACATCTCAACTCTTGAAAATGATTAAACCATTTGACTATTTTTGTTCTTTAACTTAATAGATATCAATTATGGAAGAAAATGCCCTGAATGAGATGAAGGAGATGATCCTTAAATATGTTGTAAAGGAATATGTTGATGATGAGGATGTCAAGATTACGTATGAAACACCACTGATCTCAAGCGGATATGTCGACTCATTCTCGATGGTCTCACTTCTTGTTTTTCTTGAGAATAAATTCAAAATCAAGATACCGCCAAGCAAAGCAACACCTGAAGCCTTTGACAGCGTGAACAACATAGTGGGGCTGGTAAATCAATATCTGAACAAATAAATCCAGGATATCATGAGCTACACTGAAAAAACCAGAGATATCTACCAGGCACAACTGGCAGAGATAAAAATCGCCGGCATTTTCAAGGAGGAGCGGTTCATACACAGTGCACAGGCAGCCGATATTGAAGTCGAGTTCCCTGCAGGTTCTGACCTCAAAAAGGTCATTAACATGTGCTCGAACAACTACCTTGGCCTCTCAAGCCACCCGGAGGTGATCAAAGCAGCTCATGACGGACTTGGGAGCAGGGGTTACGGCATGTCTTCCGTTCGTTTTATATGTGGAACACAGGATATTCACCGGGAGCTGGAAAACAAGGTGACGGAATTTCTCGGCACCGAAGACACAATACTATTCCCTTCATGCATGGATGCCAATGCCGGTGTCTTCGAAGCTATACTCACCAGTGAGGACATAATGATATCCGACAGGCTCGTTCATGCTTCAATTATCGATGGAATGAGGCTCTGCAGCGCACAACACGATACCTTCAAGCACTCGAGCATGGAGCACCTGGAGGAGAAACTCATGCTGCATGCAGACAAACGGCTGAAGCTGGTTATCACTGACGGAGTTTTCTCAATGGATGGAGATACCGCCAGACTCGATGAAATGGTGAATCTGTGTGAAAAATACGGAGCAATGCTGCTTGTGGATGATTCGCATGCTACAGGCTTTCATCGGAAAAACAGGTCGCGGAACACATGAGTTTTGTAAAGTCTTCGGTAAGATTGATATTATAACCACGACTTTTGGTAAAGCTCTTGGAGGAGCGTCAGGAGGCTGCGTCTCAGGAAGGAAGGAAATAGTTGATATGTGCCGGCAGAAGGCACGCCCCTACCTTTTTTCAAATACCATTGCACCGGTCATTGTATCAGGCGTACTGAAGGTATTTGATATCCTCTCATCAAGCACGGAGAGGCGCGATAAGCTTGAGAAAAACGCAGCCTACTGGCGGAAAGGACTTACGGAAGCAGGGTTTATCCTGAAAGACGGCAACACCCCAATTGTTCCGGTAATGCTTTTCAATGCAAAACTGTCACAGGACTTTTCAAAGGATCTTTATAATGAGGGCATCTACGCGATAGGTTTCTTCTTCCCTGTTGTTCCCAACGGACAGGCGAGGATAAGAACCCAGATAAGTGCAGGTCACGAAATCAGCCACCTCGACAAAGCCCTGTCTGCATTCATTAAAACAGGCATAAAATATGACATACTCGGACTTACAAAAGAACAGATTATAGAAAAATACGGGCAGTAACAACCTCGCTGCCGGATAGACAATCCTGTTAATTACTAAGCTGAGATGGATGATTATCATCATTGAATAATCAGCTGCTAAAACACCATCTTTGCATCCGTTTTTGTGAATACTGTAATCAGATGTACAATAATTACCAGGATTATCTCGGTATCCAGCTCAGGGAAATAAAAGAGGCCGGGCTTTATAAGAATGAACGTGTAATTGTGTCACCGCAGGGTGCTGAGATCACGCTTGATTCCGGTCAGACAGTACTTAATTTCTGTGCAAACAACTACCTTGGGCTGTCTGCAAGTAAAAAGCTTGGTCGAAGCTGCAAAACATGCTCTTGACACACATGGTTACGGCATGTCATCAGTACGGTTCATCTGCGGTACGGGGGATCTTCATAAGGAGCTGGAAAAGGAGATAGCTGAGTTTTTCGGTACTGAAGACACCATTCTGTACGCGGCATGCTTTGATGCCAACGGCGGGGTGTTTGAACCGTTGCTTACAAGTGAAGATGCAATAATCTCGGACTCTCTGAATCATGCCTCCATCATTGACGGGGTGCGCCTGTGCAAGGCACAGCGGTACCGGTATGAGAACGCTGACATGGAAGACCTTGAGACACAACTGCAGCTGGCCCAGGAACAACGCTTCCGTCTTATTGTCACCGATGGCGTTTTTTCAATGGACGGTAATGTGGCCCCGCTTGGTAAGATTTATGAGCTCGCCGGGAAATACAACGCCATGGTCATGGTTGACGAATCACATTCAGCCGGTGTGGTAGGAAAAACAGGACGACGGTGTCACCGAGCTTGTATAACCTCAGGGGAAAGATCGAGATAATCACCGGCACCCTCGGCAAGGCTTTCGGCGGAGCCATAGGAGGCTTCACCACCGGGCGCAAGAGAGATCATTGAGATGCTTCGCCAGCGCTCACGGCCATATCTGTTCTCCAACTCCATCCCTCCGATGGTGGCTGCGGCAGGGACCAGGATGCTTGAGATGATGACTGAGACCAATGAGCTGCAGGACAAGCTTCATAACAATACTGAATATTTTGTTGAAAAGATGCTGAAAGCAGGTTTTGACATTAAACCCACGCAATCGGCTATTTGCGCCGTGATGCTCTATGATGCGAAGCTTGCGCAGGAACTGGCCTCAAGACTGCTCAGCGAGGGTATTTATGTAATCGGATTTTATTATCCGGTAGTACCCAAGGGTCAGGCACGAATCAGGGTGCAGCTTTCGGCTGCGCATGAAAGAGAACATCTTGACAAGGCAATCTCAGCTTTCACAAAAGTCGGACGCGAACTGGGAGTCCTGGGGTAATAAGCAGCCTGTTCATAATACTTTTCTTGGTTTTTTAGTCTAACTTGTTGCTGTATAACCAACAATAACCGGATTATGAAAACTCTATTTTCACAAAAACGTTTCTTGCTTTCAGTAGCTGTAGTCATTCTGTTGTTTGTCACAGGATGTGCCCAGTATGAAGTCAGTTGGCCAATGCCTTACCGGTCATACTTATGGCTTCCTAGGTGGCTTATGGCATGGATTTATAGCTCCGTTTGATCTTATAGGCATGCTCTTCAGTGATGAGATCACTATGTATGCACAGAACAACAACGGAGGTTTCTATGCACTGGGGTTCATTCTTGGCAGTGGTGGCTGGGGCTTTCTCGGCGGCAGGGGAATTCAGAAGAGCCAAAAAATAATACTGCATAATTTATTGTTGCTTTCCCGGAAAGGTAATGTGGTTATTTTAAGAATTATAGTACATAAAATAATTTCAATTTTTCTCGACTTAAGAATTACGAAATAAAGAAAAATTGATAATTAATTTGGTTTGTAATAAAATTATGTACTTTTGAACCTCAATTATTAATGAATAAGTGGTGAAATCTATATTATATATTATTTCCCTCACTATCATTGCCGCAAGCAGTTGATCCGGGAAAAATATGTAACACAATAAGTATACAGAAGCTTTCCGGAAATCCGGGAAGCTTTTTTTTTAATGTGTTTTTGGACCTATGAAGAATCAACTCAGGAGTGCAATAACGGTCACAGGAAGGAACATGGCCGGCGCAAGAAGCCTCTGGCGTGCTAATGGCATGAAAGATGAACACTTCGGAAAACCGGTCATTGCTATTGTAAACTCATTTACCCAGTTCGTTCCGGGACATGTCCATCTTCATAACATTGGCCAGATCATTAAAAAAGAGATTGGGAAACTTGGCCTCTTCGCAGCTGAATTCAATACAATAGCAATTGATGACGGCATTGCCATGGGCCACGAAGGGATGCTCTATTCTTTACCTTCGAGAGAGCTTATTGCCGACAGTGTCGAGTATGTGTGCAATGCGCATCGTGCAGATGCAATGATCTGTATCAGTAATTGCGACAAGATCACCCCCGGCATGCTGATGGCTGCCATGAGGCTTAACATACCCGCGGTATTTGTTTCCGGCGGACCGATGGAGGCTGGAAATTACAACAACAGGTCTCTCGACCTGATAGATGCAATGGTATCTGCTGCTGACAGTTCAGTAAGTGATAAAGATCTTAATAATATTGAAATGGCGGCATGTCCAACATGCGGCTCTTGTTCAGGTATGTTCACGGCGAATTCAATGAATTGCCTGAATGAATCGCTGGGTCTGGCACTTCCGGGTAATGGAACAATAGTAGCCACACATCAAAATAGAATGAGGCTTTTTGAGAAAGCTGCGAGGCTGATAGTTGATCTGGCGAACAGATACTACAACGAGGGTGATGACACCGTTCTTCCGAGGTCAATAGCAACCAGGCAGGCATTTAAAAACGCCATGTCGCTGGATATTGCAATGGGGGGGTCAACAAATACCGTTCTTCACCTTCTTGCGATTGCACATGAAGCCGGTGTTGATTTTTCCATGAAAGATATTGATCTGCTTTCCCGTTCAATACCCACATTATGTAAAGTTTCTCCAAGTTCGAAATATCATATACAGGATGTAAATCGTGCCGGAGGTATTTTTGCCATTCTTGGTGAATTGGAACGGAACAATCTGATAGACAGCTCTGTAAAAAGGATAGATTATCCAACCCTTCATGATGCAATTTCTGACTGGGATATTTCGGGAGAAAAGGCATTGCAGCTCGCATATGAATACTGCAGAAGCGCTCCGGGGATGAAGAGAAGCCTTGAATTGGCTTCTCAGGACACTCTTTACGACACACTTGATACCGACAGGGAAAACGGATGTATAAGAAGTATAAAATATCCCTACAACAAAGAAGGTGGTCTTGCTGTCCTCTATGGAAACATTGCAAAAAACGGATGCATAGTCAAAACAGCAGGCATTGACCCTTCAATCTTTACATTTTCAGGTCATGCAGTGATCTTCGAATCACAGGAAGAAGCTGTGGAAGGAATTCTGAATGACAAGGTGCGCGCAGGAGATGTGATCGTGATCAGGTACGAAGGTCCGAAAGGAGGACCCGGAATGCAGGAGATGCTCTATCCTACCTCCTACCTGAAATCAAAAGGTCTTGATAAGAAATGTGCCTTAATAACCGATGGCCGTTTTTCAGGCGGTACTTCCGGACTTTCAATCGGGCATGTCTCCCCGGAGGCTGCTGCCGGAGGAGAAATTGCACTTCTCAGAGAAGAAGACCGGATAGACATTGATATTGAAAACCGGAAGATAAATGTTAACATTTCTGAAAATGAGATTATTAAAAGACATAAAGAGGAAGAAGCAAAAGGAGAAATGGCCTACAGGCCAAAGAATTGCCGGCGTGAAATACCGTCTTCACTAAAAGCCTATGCTGCAACAGTAAGCTCAGCTGACAAGGGAGCGGTGAGAATTGTATGAAGCACAGGGCATGGTGCATGGAGAATGGGGCAGAAAGAGACAAAATAATCAGGACCAAGCAAAACTTAAAATGAAAAGCAAACAAATAATACAATCAGTAGCTGAAAAGACAAACGGTAAGGAGCAGATTTCAGGAGCTGAAGCGCTGCTCAAGTGTCTCATTCAGGAAGGGGTGGACACTATATTCGGATATCCGGGAGGTGCCATCATGCCTGTTTATGACAAACTGCTTGATTATGAAGATAAGCTCCGTCATATACTTACCCGTCATGAACAGGGAGCTGCGCATGCAGCTCAGGCTTATGCAATGGTGACCGGAAAGCCGGGGGTCTGCTTCGCAACATCCGGTCCCGGGGCAACAAACCTGGTTACAGGTATTGCAAACGCCTTCCTTGATTCAGTTCCAGTTGTTTTCATAACCGCACAGGTGGTATCAAACCTGATAGGGACAGACGCATTTCAGGAGACTGACATTCTTGGTGTTTCAATGCCGGTCACAAAATGGAACTGCCAGGTCAAAAGAGCGGAGGATATACCCGACACGATAGCAAAGGCATTTTATATTGCAAAATCGGGACGTCCCGGACCGGTCCTGATTGATGTGGCCAAAGATGCCCAGATTGAAAAACTCAGTTTCAGATACAATAAATGTGAATACCTGAGAAGCTATAACCCCAGGATACCATTGCATACCAGGGAGATAGAATCAGCAGCCATAATGATCAACCATGCTGAAAAACCTTTAATCCTTGCCGGGCATGGGGTCCTTCTCTCAGGTGCGGAAAATGAACTTAAAGAATTTGCCGAGAAAACCGGAATACCTGTTGCCCTGACCCTGCTGGGTCTCTCAGCCTTTCCTTATGGTCACAGATTATATGCAGGAATGCTTGGCATGCACGGTAACTTCGGCCCAAATATTCTTACAAATCAGGCTGACCTTATAATTGCCGTGGGAATGCGTTTTGATGACCGTGTAACAGGCAACCTGAAGAAATATGCAAAGAACGCCAGGATAATACATATCGAAATAGACGAAGCAGAAATCAATAAAAATGTACAGGTCGATCTTGAAATAAATAATGATGCCCGTGAAGTGTTACGATACCTGATACCCCTGGTGAAAGAAAACTCATTTGCAAAATGGATCAGGGAATTCCGAATATGTGATAAAACAGAATATGAAAAGGTCATAAGGTCCGAGACAGAACCAGAATCGGGTGAGATCAGAATGGGTGAAGTTGTCCGGCTGGTGTCGGACCTGACACACGGGGATGCTATAATTGTTACAGATGTGGGACAAAACCAGATGTCTGCCGCCCGGTATTATAAATTTAAAAATCCAAACAGCCTGGTGACATCAGGTGGTATGGGAACGATGGGCTTTGGACTTCCGGCTTCTATTGGCGCTAAAATCGGAAGACCTGATAAACAGGTTGTGGTATTCCTTGGTGACGGAGGCTTCCAGATGACAATCCAGGAACTTGGAACCATTCTTCAGTATCAGATTCCTGTTAAGATAATTATCCTGAATAACAGTTTTCTCGGGATGGTCAGGCAATGGCAGGATATGTTCT
Source organism: uncultured Bacteroidales bacterium (assembly GCA_963828395.1). GTDB lineage: Bacteria > Bacteroidota > Bacteroidia > Bacteroidales > VadinHA17 > SR-FBR-E99. The sequence continues at coordinate 13,031 of CAWHED010000005.1, read as the reverse complement.
ACAATAAACGATATGCCTCGACTGCCCTGGTCAACCCTGATTTTATCAAGATAGCCGAGGGATTTAATATTAACTCAAAGAAAGTATCGGCAAGAAGGGATCTTGAAAAAACACTGGCAGAGATGCTTGCCGCAGATGTGCCTTACCTGCTTGACGTTACGATTTGCAAGGAAGCAAATGTTCTGCCAATGGTCGAACCGGGTTCATCAGTTTCGGATGTAAGACTGACAAATTAAAACAACGGAAACATGAAAAACGAATATACTTTGTCACTTTTTACCGAGAATCACATCGGTATACTTAATCAGATAACAATAATCCTTACCAGGAGGCAAATAAATATAGAGAGCATAACAGCTTCTGAATCTGCCGTCTCCGGTGTACATCTGTGGACGCTGGTAGTTATTACATCTCCGGAAATGGTAAGAAAAGTGACCAGGCAAATGGAAAAGCTGGTTGACGTACTGAAGGTCTTTGTGCACACATCCGATGAAATAATTTATCAGGAAATAGCGATGTTCAAAGTTGCAACACGGGGATTAATGTCGGGAAATATCATTGATCATATTGTCCGGGGACATCATGCCCGTATACTTGAAGTCACTCCCGAATATGTCGTTATCGAAAAAACCGGGCACAAAGCTGAAATAACTGATCTGCTGAGCCAGCTCGGGCCTTACGGAGTCTTGCAGTTTGTAAGGTCAGGACGTGTGGCAATCACAAAGCAGGTAAAGGAATTAAATTCTTACCTGAAGGAGATGGATGAGGCAAAGCGCCCGGAACCGCAGGAAATTGAAATTGTTAATTAAGAACTGATAATAATCAAATAACCGGAAATCATGGCAAAAATAAATTTTGGAGGCGTAACTGAAAATGTGGTAACCAGGGCTGAATTCCCGCTCTCAAAGGCCCGTGAGGTCTTAAAAAATGAAGTAATTGCCGTAATAGGATACGGCGTCCAGGGTCCAGGCCAGTCGCTTAACCTGAAAGACAACGAGCTTAATGTAATTGTTGGCCAGAGGAAGAATTCCTCTTCCTGGGACAAAGCCGTCAGGGACGGATGGGAAGAAGGTAATGATCTTTTCGAAATCGAGGAGGCATGCAAAAGAGGTACAATAATTCAATACCTTCTTTCTGATGCCGGACAGATTGCTTCGTGGCCGGTGGTGAAGAAGCACCTTACGAAGGGAAAAGCCCTTTATTTTTCTCATGGTTTCGGCATAACATTCAATGATCAGACCGGCATTGTGCCACCTGCGGATGTTGACGTGATCCTGATTGCACCCAAGGGTTCGGGAACATCCCTTCGCCGTCTTTTCCTTGAAGGGAAAGGACTCAATTCAAGCTATGCAGTGTACCAGGATGCTACAGGAAAAGCCCGGGAAAGGGTATTTGCCCTGGGCATCGGAGTTGGTTCCGGATATCTTTTTGAAACTGACTTTAAAAAGGAAGTATACAGCGATCTTACAGGGGAAAGAGGCGTTCTTATGGGTGCCATTGCAGGCATAATGGAAGCACAGTATAATCTTCTGCGAAAAAAGGGTCATTCCCCGTCCGAGGCTTTCAATGAAACTGTGGAGGAATTATCACAGAGCCTTCTCCCTCTTGTTGCAGAAAACGGAATGGATTGGATGTATGCCAATTGCTCAACAACAGCCCAGAGAGGTGCTCTCGACTGGAAAAACAAGTTTCGCGATGCTGTTGCTCCCGTATTTGACAAACTGTATGAAAGCGTAGCCAGCGGCAATGAAGCCAGGATAACTATTGAAGCAAACAGACAGCCTGATTACCGGGAAAAGCTGACCACTGAACTTGATGAACTGCACAATTCAGAAATGTGGCAGGCAGGTGCAATGGTCAGAAAACTCAGGCCCGGAAAATAAACATGGGTATAAAAAATACAAAGATGAACGACAGGATAATTATTTTTGACACCACCCTCAGGGATGGTGAGCAGGTTCCCGGGTGCCAGCTTAATACAATAGAAAAAATTGAAGTCGCCCGGGCTCTTGAAGCGCTGGGTGTCGATATTATTGAGGCCGGATTCCCTGTTTCAAGTCCGGGAGATTTCCAGTCAGTGGTTGAGATATCGAAAGCAATTTCTGATCCCATTATCTGCGCATTGACCAGGGCTGTGAAAAAAGATATTGAGGTTGCCGCAGAGGCTCTTCAGTATGCAAAAAAGAAGCGAATACATACAGGTATCGGTACCTCCCCCTTTCACATAAAGTACAAGCTCAAAATAACACCTGAAGAGACAATTAAAAGAGCTGTGGATGCTGTTAAGTATGCAAAAAAATTTGTCGATGATGTGGAATTTTATGCTGAAGACGCGGGAAGAAGCGAAAACGAATACCTGGCAAGGGTAATTGAAGCTGTAATAAAAGCCGGGGCAACAGTTGTTAATATTCCGGATACAACAGGTTACTGTCTCCCGGAAGAATACGGTGAGAAGATCCGTTTCCTGAAAGAAAATGTACCGAATATCGAAAAAGCCATGATTTCAACCCACTGCCATAATGATCTGGGTATGGCTACTGCAAACACAATGATGGGTGTCATTAACGGAGCCCGGCAGGTCGAGGTAACAATCAACGGTATCGGGGAGAGAGCGGGTAACACTTCACTCGAGGAGGTGGCGATGATAATTAAAAGCCACCACAATCTGAACCTGACAACAAACATAAATTCAAAGCTCATCTTCAGTACAAGCCGGCTCGTCTCCACCCTGATGAGCATGCCCGTGCAGGCGAATAAAGCTATTGTAGGACGGAATGCATTTGCACATTCATCAGGGATTCATCAGGACGGGGTTATCAAAAACAGGGAGAACTATGAAATAATTGACCCTGTGGAAGTTGGCATAAGGGAATCTTCAATCATCCTTACAGCACGAAGCGGAAGAGCTGCTCTCAATCACCGGCTTGAGTTACTTGGACTGAAGTTTGGCAAGGAGGAACTGGATGACATCTATCATCGCTTCCTGGTTATGGCCGACAAGAAAAAGGAGATAAACGATGAAGATATAAGGATCCTTTCCGGCGAAGTTTTCAAAGGAGAAAAAGCACTTAAACTGGAACGGTTGCAGGTTACATCCGGAAAATCAATGATACCGGTAGCAACAGTGTGCATCAGGATAAACGGGGAAATCCATACCGCCACCTCATCAGGCAATGGGCCTATCGATGCTGCCTTTACGGCGGTCAGGCAATTGATAAGCAAGACCGTGCATCTGGAGGAGTTTCTTATCCAGGCTATAACAAAGGGCAGCGATGATATCGGGAAAGTTCATATACAGGTTGAGCACCAAGGTAAAACCTACTACGGTTTTTCTGCCAATACAGATATAATCACAGCTTCTGTGGAAGCTTTTATTGACGCTATCGATAAAATCAAGTAACCCGCACCCCGCCGGAAGGTGGCTGTTAACTATAATTTTTAAATGGAGGCAAAGACACTTTTTGATAAGATCTGGGATGATCATGTGGTGAGTCACATCGATGGTGGCCTTGACGTGCTGTATATTGATCAGCACTTTATTCATGAGGTCACCAGTCCCCAGGCCTTCAGCGGCCTTAATAACAGAGGTATAAGAGTTTTCAGGCCGGAGAAGACTCTTGCTGTTGCCGATCACAATATCCCGACTATAAATCAGGATAAGCAGATACGGGACGAACTGTCCAGGAACCAGGTTGCACAACTGTTTGAAAACTGCAAGAACTCATGGTATTGAACTGTTTGGCCTTAATCATCCTAAAAATGGCATTGTTCATGTAATTGGTCCTGAACTTGGCTATACCCGTCCGGGAATGACTATTGTCTGCGGCGACAGCCACACTTCGACACATGGGGCGTTCGGAACAATTGCCTTCGGTATTGGAACAAGCGAGGTTGAAATGGTGCTTGCCACACAATGCGTCATCCAGGTCAGACCCAAAAAAATGAGGATCACCATAAACGGAGAACTTCAGAAAGGAGTGACCTCTAAAGATATTATCCTGTATGTAATCTCACAGATCTCAACAGGCGGCGCTACCGGCTTTTTTGTAGAGTATAGCGGCACCACTATAAAGGACCTGAGTATGGAAGCCCGGATGACAATATGCAACATGAGTATCGAGATGGGTGCACGCGGCGGACTGATCGCACCTGACGAAACAACATTTAAGTATTTAAAGGGACTTCCCTCCTTCCCCGGTAACTTTAGTCCGGAAGATTTATTCAGAAGATGGGAAAAGCTGAAAAGTGATCATGAAGCTGAATTCGACAGGGAGCTGGAATTCAATGCTGATACAATAAAACCTATGATCACCTACGGCACTAACCCGGGCATGGGAATGGCCATAGATCATAATATTCCGGCAGTTGAAGAGCTAAAGAGTGAAGCTTCGGAATCATTCCTTAAATCCCTTGCCTATATGGGATTCGAACCGGGAATGAAAATTCTGGGACATCCCGTTGATTATGTATTCGTCGGAAGTTGTACAAACGGAAGAATTGAAGATTTAAGAGCATTTACACAAATGGTCAGGGGCAGGAAAAAGGCTCCAGGTATAACCGCCCTGATTGTTCCGGGTTCCAAAATGGTTGAACAGCAGGCAATCAGCGAAGGATTGGTTGAAATTCTTCATGATGCAGGATTTGACCTGAGACAGCCCGGGTGTTCTTCATGCCTTGCCATGAATGAAGATAAGATCCCTTCCGGGAAATATGCCGTATCAACTTCCAACCGGAACTTTGAAGGAAGACAGGGCCCGGGAGCAAGAACACTCCTTGCAAGCCCCCTGACAGCTGCTGCTGCTGCAGTAACAGGCATGATAACTGACCCCAGGGAATTAATCAGGTGACAAAACTCCATTAAATAATCTGATATGATAAAAGCCAAAATCGATATAATTAATTCAACCTGCGTTCCATTACCTTATGAAAACGTGGATACGGATCAGATTATCCCGGCAAGGTTTCTGAGCTCAATATCGAGAGAAGGTTTCGGGGAAAATCTTTTCCGTGACTGGAGATTCAATAAATCAGGAATGAAAAATATGGAATTCAGCCTGAATAACCCTGAATACAGTGGAAAAATCCTTGTAGCAGGTAAAAACTTCGGATGCGGCTCAAGTCGTGAACATGCTGTATGGGCTGTGTATGACTATGGTTTCAGGGCAGTAGTATCAAGCTTTTTTGCAGATATCTTTAAGAATAATGCTCTCAACAACGGCCTTCTGCCTGTGGTGATACCAGAAAATTTACTGGCAGATCTGCTTGATCTTATAAAGAACAAGCCTGAAACAATCGTGACGATAGACCTGCAACAACAGCTGGTTACGATTCCCGCTACCGGAGAATCTTCAAGGTTTGAGATAAATCCATACAGGAAAGAGTGTCTTTTGAAAGGTCTTGATGATATCGAGTACCTTATGGGTATTCAGAGTCTTATAACAGACTATGAAATAAAAATGCGGTCAGATGAAAATCGAAATAATTGATACAACCCTGAGGGATGGAGAACAGACCCAGGGCGTTTCATACCCTCCTCAGGAAAAGCTCCATATTGCAACACTTCTGCTAAAAGATGTGAGGGTAGATCATCTTGAAGTGGCTTCCGCCCGGGTCTCCTCCGGAGAATTTGAAGCTATAAGCAGGATCACGGAATGGGCTCGCCAGAATGATTTCCTTGATAAAATTGAGGTTCTTGGTTTTGTTGACGGAGAGATATCTCTCAACTGGATCAATAATGCCGGTTGCAAAGTCGTCAACCTGCTTTGCAAGGGATCGTTGCGTCACCTCGAAAAACAACTCCGCAAAACTCCGGCTCAGCATGTCAGCGATATCAGGGAGATTATTGCACAGGCAGCTGAACGTGATATGCAGGTCAACATTTATCTCGAAGACTGGTCGAACGGAATGATCTTTTCTGAAGATTACGTTTATTTCATGATGGATTCACTTAAAGGTGAAAATATAAAAAGGTTTATGCTCCCCGATACACTCGGGATACTTAATCCGGAACAGACCTTCAGTTTCTGCAAAAAGATGATTGATAAGTATCCTTCATTACATTTTGATTTTCATGCGCACAACGATTATGACCTTGCCGTTGCCAATGTCTTTGCTGCAGTAAAGGCAGGTATCAAGGGAATACATACCACAGTAAATGGCCTGGGTGAAAGGGCCGGCAATGCCCCGCTTTCAAGTGTCATAGGGGTCCTGCGTGATCATCTTGAAGCAGAGACAGGTGTTAACGAGTTTGAGATCACCAGGGTTAGCAAGATGGTGGAAACATTCAGCGGGATACGCATCCCTGTAAACAAACCTATCATCGGTGAGAATGCATTTACCCAGACATCAGGCGTGCACGCTGACGGTGACAGCAAGGACAACCTTTACTTCAATAACCTCCTTCCTGAACGTTTCGGAAGAAAAAGGAAATATGCCCTGGGGAAACAATCAGGGAAGGCGACAATCAGAAAAAACCTTGAAGAATTTGGCCTGTTCCTCAATGCTGAATCACTGAATAAGGTGACTCAAAGAGTTATTGAACTCGGAGATAAAAAGGAAGATGTAACAACAGAAGACCTGCCATTTATCATTTCAGATGTCCTTGGCAGCGACCCGATCGATTATAAGATCTTCATTAAAAATTATTCCCTCTCCCTGTCGTTTGGATTGAAGCCATTTGCGAGCGTTCAGATAGAAATAAACGGTAATCTCTATCAGGAAACTTCTTCGGGTGACGGACAATATGATGCTTTTATGAAGGCGCTGAGGATAATTTATGACGGGCTGGGAAAGGAGTATCCCCTGCTGACTGATTACCAGGTGTCTATTCCACCGGGTGGGAAAACGGATGCATTGGTTGAAACAGTCATAACATGGAATTACCGGGGAAGGGAGTTCAGAACAAAAGGACTCGATGCCGATCAGACCGAGTCGGCAATAAAGGCTACCGAAAAAATGCTGAATATTATCGAGAATAATGAAAACGCTTTAAATGGTAAAACACTAATAAATACAACACATGAATTTTAACATTGCAGTTTTACCCGGTGATGGTATCGGCCCTGAGATTATTGAAGAGGCAAAGAAAGTCGTTCTGGCTGTCTGTAAAAAATTTAATCATTCGGCCATTTTCAACTTTGGTCTGGTGGGTGCAACTGCCATTGATCAGACCGGATCTCCTCTGCCGGACAAAACCCTTGAACTGTGCAAATCGTCAGATGCGGTTCTTTTCGGAGCTATCGGTCACCCGAAATATGATAACAATCCTTCTGTTCAGGTCAGACCCGAGCAGGGTCTTCTCGCCATGCGAAAAGAACTTGGCTTATATGCAAACATCAGACCTGTAACCACCTTCCCTGCACTGTTAGATAAATCACCCCTTAAGAGAGAGATCGTGCAGGGAGCCGATATTCTAATAGTAAGAGAACTCACAGGAGGTCTCTATTTCGGAAAACCTCAGGGAAGATCTGAAGATGGAAATACTGCTTATGATACATGTGTTTACAGCCGTTATGAGATAGAACGGGTTGTAAGGCTTGCCTGTGATTATGCAATGTCACGTACACGCAAAATTACCGTCGTCGACAAGGCAAATGTTCTGGCTACATCAAGGTTATGGCGTGAGACTGCAACCGAAACAGCAAAGGCATACAAAGATGTTACGGTCGATTTTATGTTTGTCGATAATGCTGCCATGCAGTTGATACAAAATCCTAAAAGATTTGATGTTATTGTAACTGAAAATATGTTCGGGGATATCCTTTCTGATGAAGCAAGCGTTATAACCGGGTCGCTGGGATTACTGCCATCAGCATCTGTCGGTTTGTCAACATCAGTATTTGAACCGATACATGGCTCTTACCCCCAGGCAGCAGGAAAGAATATTGCAAATCCGCTCGGTACAATACTCTCCGCAGCTATGATGTTTGATCTTGCGTTCAAACTAAAGGAAGAGGCTGAAATGATAAACAGGGCCGTTGAAAAATCAATTGAGGGAAATATAGTCACTGAAGATCTCGACAGGACTAATCCGAAATCGACATCTGAAGTAGGAGACTGGCTCCGGGATTTTATTCTAAAAAACTGAAAGAACACCCGGCTCTGAAATCCATTGAAAATTAACAATATCTCTTTAATTTTATGTCATCCGATTTGTTTTGTTTAAAATTCCATTATTTTTGTAAGCCAATAAAACGACAAAATGAATAGCATACACAAGAATTTTAACCTCTCTTACTGTTTCTGGTTTTATTTTAAAAACAGATAAGGGGATTTTTGTGTACAGATAATAGAAATTAGATGAAAGCAAGGGCCCCGGAAAGAGGCCCTTTTTTGTTAACATACTTTGAAATGAAAATTGCGATACAGGGAGAGAAAGGAAGTTTTCACGACGTGGCTGCCAGGCAATATTTCGGCTCTGATACAATTGAACTGGTGGAATGTCCGACATTTGACATGACCGTCAATGCCGCAAAACAGGGGATAGCTGATTTTGCAGTGATGGCCATCGAAAATGCACGGTCCGGAAGTATCCTTTACAATTACACCCTATTAAGGGAATCAGGACTGAAAGTGTTTGGCGAACATATTGTCAGAATAAAGCAGAACCTGATGGCTCTTCCCGGACAACTGATAACAGATATCGCGGAAATAAGGTCACACCCGATAGCGCTTGCCCAGTGCATGGAATTTCTTAACCAGTATCCCGGAATAACGCTTATTGAGAGCGCCGATACTGCAGGCAGTGCAAGAATTATAAGCGAAAACAGCCTTTTAGGGGTCGCTGCTATAGGTCCTTTAAATGCTGCAACAATTTATGGCCTGAACATACTTGCAGAGGGTATTGAGACATATAAAAAGAACTACACCAGGTTTCTTGTTATTGGCAAAAAGGAACATCAGAATAAAAAAGGGAACAAAATCTCAGTTTGTTTTGCCACCGGCCACAAACCCGGTTCCCTGGCTGCCGTGCTGGTTCTGCTTGCCGGGATGAATATTAATCTGTCCAAGATTCAATCTGTCCCGCGCCTGAATGGTGAATGGGAATATATGTTCTACCTTGACCTTGAGTTAAGTAATAACATCAACGCGGGAATGGTTGAAAAAGCTTTGGAAAAGCATACAAGCAACCTGGAAGTGCTGGGAGTTTATAATAAAGATAACATGCTTTATGAAAGTTAAACCTGCTGACCGCACACTCAGTGTGCAGGAGTACTATTTCTCACAGAAGCTCAGGCAGATTGACCAGATGAGGAAAGCCGGAGCCGATGTGATCAGTCTTGGGATTGGCAGTCCCGATCAGGCTCCGTCAGAAAATACTGTCAAACGGCTTAATGAGGAAAGCATCAAATCGACATCCCATGGCTATCAAAGCTATGTCGGAATTCCTGAATTACGGAAAGCTTTTGCCGGCTGGTATAAAAAATATTTCGGGGTGGAGCTTAACCCTGACAATGAGATCCTTCCGCTAATGGGTAGCAAGGAGGGGATCATGCACATCAGCATGGCCTTTGTCAACCAGGGCGATGAAGTCCTTGTTCCTGACCCCGGTTATCCTACGTACTCGTCAGTGACAAACCTTGTCGGAGGCAAGATCAGGTATTATGAGCTTGATGAAAAAACGGGCTGGCTTCCTGACCTTCAAGCCCTTGAGCTCCTGGACCTGACCAAAGTGAAATTAATGTGGGTGAACTATCCGCACATGCCTACCGGAACACCCGGATCTTTAAAACTTTTTGAAAAACTGGTAGCATTCGCTGACACTCACTCCATTCTGCTCTGCAATGACAATCCATATAGTTTTATATTAAACAGGGATTACCACAGTCTTTTGTCAGTTGACGGGGCAAAAGAGGTTGCTCTGGAGCTTAACTCCCTCAGCAAATCGCACAACATGGCCGGGTGGCGCATCGGCATGGTGGCGGGTCACAGCGAGTACCTGAAAAGCATACTCAGAGTAAAAAGCAATATGGACTCGGGAATGTTCCTGCCCATTCAGAAGGCTGCTGTTGAGGCGCTTAATAATCCACAGGAATGGTACGAACAGATTAATATGGTTTATGAAAAACGCCGTAAGACAGTTGAGGAGATTATGGACATCCTTGGTTGCAGATATGACAAAAACCAGGTCGGACTGTTTGTATGGGGGCGCATTTCTGAATCCGTTGCCAATTGCGAGGAATATGTAGAAGAAATTCTTAACAAGGCCAGTGTTTTCATCACCCCGGGATTTATTTTCGGGAGTAAGGGGGAGCGATATATCCGAATCTCATTGTGTGCCGGTGTAGATTTGCTGGAGGAGGCTAAAAAAAGAATTTCCTCTTACACTGACTTCGTTAACCAGAAATCGAGTAAATGAAAATGAAAGTAGCTGTAATTGGAATAGGTCTTATAGGGGGCTCGATGATGATTGACCTTCGCAAACGGGGGTTTGCCGATAAAATAATTGGTGTTGATTCAAATCTTCAGCATCAGAATATCGCAAAACTCTGTGGGCTTGTCGATGAAATTGATACTATGGAAAATGCTATTGACAGAAGTGATCTGATCATACTGTGCACCCCGGTGGACGCAAACTGTAAAATGTTGCCCGGGATACTTGACAGGATTGACGGAACGTCCAAGGTAGTGACAGATATGGGTTCGACAAAAGGAAGCATCTCAAAGATTTCGAAACATCATCCAAAACGCGGCCGGTATGTTGCAGCGCATCCGATGGCCGGAACTGAATATTCCGGTCCCATGGCCGCCATTGGCAGACTCTTCGATTATAAGCCTGCCATTATTTGCGATCCGGAACTATCCGATCATGATGCACTTGAACTGGTTGAGAAGATGCTGACAACGCTTAATATGCGTATCGTATATATGACGTCAGCAGAGCATGATACGCATGTTGCCTACGTGTCTCATATTTCTCATATTACTTCCTTCTCGCTGGCACTGACCGTTCTTGATAAGGAACACGAGGAGCAGAATATCCTGACTCTGGCAGGCGGTGGTTTTGAAAGCACGGTGCGCCTGGCAAAAAGCAACGCGGATACCTGGGCTCCGATCTTTCTTGAGAATTCCAAATTCATACTTGAAGTAATTGATACCTATACTGAAAAAATGAGTTTATTCAGGAAAATGATTGAGGAAAAAGACCTGGACGGCCTGAAAGCACTTATGGATGAGGCCAACAAAATCAGGAAGATACTTAACTAATTAACTTACAGTATCATGGAAACCGGATTAAATACATTGCCAATACAGGAATGGAGAGGGTATAAGAACCGCCCGTTCCTTATCTCAGGCCCGTGCAGTGCCGAAACTGAGGAACAGGTAATAAAAACGGCCCGTCAGCTGGCTCAGTTAAATACTGTGAACATTTTCCGGGCCGGAATATGGAAACCGCGTACCCGTCCAGATTCATTCGAGGGAGTTGGATCGGAGGGACTGAGATGGCTCAGGAATGTCAAACAGGAAACAGGACTGCTTGTCGGTACCGAGGTGGCAAATGAAAAACATGTTTATGAGGCTCTCAAATATGGCATTGATATGCTGTGGATCGGGGCCAGAACGTCTGTTAATCCGTTCACTGTACAGGAAATATCCGATGCCCTGAAAGGTGTCGATGTGATTGTGCTGGTCAAAAATCCTGTCAATCCTGACATTGAGCTATGGATAGGGGCCATCGAACGCATAGCGAAGGCAGGAATCAGGCATCTTGGTGCTATTCACCGTGGCTTTTCCACCTTTGAGAAAACAAGCTACAGAAATCAGCCTAACTGGCAGCTTCCCATTGAGCTTCGTCACCGCATACATGACCTTCCTCTCATCTGTGACCCAAGTCATATTGCCGGATCAAGGGAATTCCTGAGAGAAATCTCCCAGAAAGCGCTTGACTTAAACTTTGACGGCCTTATGATCGAGTCTCATATCGACCCTGACAAAGCACTGAGCGATGCAGCTCAACAGGTTACCCCGGACGGTCTCCGGGACCTTTTGAGCAGGCTGGTCATACGTAATCCTGTTGCATCAGATCCCAAACTGCTTGATATCCTGGGAGAATTACGCCAGCAGATTGATGTCTTTGATGAACATCTGCTCGACCTGCTGGAAAAAAGAATGAAAGTTGCAGAGACCATCGGACAGTACAAGAAGGCGAACAACATCACTATCCTTCAGTCTACCCGATGGGATGAAATAATAAACAGGGTTATGAGCAAGACGAAGGCCAAAGGATTAAGCGCTGAATTTATTGATACGATTTTTAAAGCTATTCACCAGGAATCAATAAATCACCAGATGAGGGTTATGAACAACGGAGAGAAAAAATAATGATGCACGGAACCACTCTGACCACAGCAGGTTTCAGGAGGATTGAATTTGAAAAATGAACAATACAGCCATGATTTATTATGATCATATAATTACTATATTTGTAGCGAATACAGGAAACCATGTCATTAAACAAATTACATCATCATCATTTTCATACTTGCACTCAGGCGAGGTGAGAATGGTGTATTGTAACCATAAATAGCATGAACCCGTCTGAGCAGATCAGGCGGGTTTTTTTTTGCCGTGGGGTTTGCTCAGAAAATAATAAAAGAGAAAATGAGCAAACTGAAAATTGCAATCCAGAAAAGCGGCAGGCTGAGTGAGAGCTCGCGCACACTGTTCGAAGAATGTGGCATCAAGATGTCAAACGGTGCAGGAACGCTGAAGATCGTAGCCAGTAACTTCCCCATTGAAATACTGTTTCTTCGTGACGATGATATCCCGCAATATGTTGAGCAGGGTGTGGCAGATATCGGGATCGTGGGGGAGAATATGGTTTTTGAAAAGAATAAGGAAGTGGATATCCTTGAACAGCTTGGCTTTGCCGGTTGCAGGCTGAGCCTGGCAATCTCAAAGGAGGAGAACTACTCCGGTCATGGTTTTTTCATGAACAAGAGAGTGGCAACAAGCTATCCGCGGTTATTGGGCGAATACCTTTTAAAGAATGATATTACTGCAACGGTTGAGGAGATCAGCGGGAGCGTTGA
>CAWHED010000004.1:0-325122 GCA_963828395.1 uncultured Bacteroidales bacterium | reverse complement strand
TAAGCGGCAACTTACAATGTAGGAAAATTGGCAAATAAGGATGTAGGAAAAATAGCAATTAAGAATGTCCCTTTCTCCAATTCAAACATATAAAAAAATTCAAAGAACAAAGATCTCAGTTAAAAATGGTTTTCCGATTTTGTAATCGATAACTTTTCCCTGATAACCTTACCACCTCACATCTATACAGTATCCTGTCCAGTAAGGCTGTTGCAATAACTTCATCATCAAGCATTTTAACCCAGTCTTCAGGACTTTTATTGGTAGTCACAATAAAAGAAGCCCGCTCATGCAGATGATTGATAAAATTAAAAAGCTGTACCGCCTGTTTCTTTTCCAGGGCAAACATCATAATATCATCAATGACGAGCAAATGGGCTTTGAGAAGCTTATTGTATTCAATAAGAGCTGACCTGGTGATATCTTTCATAATAAGGGTTTCATTGATTTGTTCCATTGACCGGAAGTAAGCTTTATACCCCTTTTTCAGGGCTTCATTACAAAGGCCGGATGCAATAAATGTTTTTCCGGTTCCGGAAGGCCCCATCAATACGATGTTAAAATTTTGCTCCAGCCACTGGCATTCTTTCAACTGGTTTAATTGCTGTTTGCTGACGCCATTTATAAACGAGTAATCGTAGTGATCCAGGTCATGATTGACTGGCAGTTTTGCTCCTTTGTTCCTTCGTTCAAGGTCACGCTGACGTCTCTGGCCGAGTTCGGTTTCCAAGAGTCTTAATGAAAAATCCAGATAGCTGCATTTCTCTTCCGATGCAGTTCGGATCAATTCTTCTACCTGATCCTGTATTGCGCTTAACCTGAGTTGGCTTGCATATTCCTTGAGAGTTTGTGTTTTTGTTTCCATAGTCTTAGTTCATTAGTGATTGATAATCTGATATGTCACTTTTATTAGGTATGATCTTATGGGCTGTCCGATTTATAGTATTAATAAAAATGGGCGGATTAATGGTAGTTTCCTGGTTCTGCCGGGAATGGATCTTTTTTACCACGCTTTCCAGATCTGTTGCCCGGTAAATTCTGTTCTCGATGCAAAAAACCAATGCCTGGCTCATTACCTGCATGTCATAGATACTGATAAGCTTTTTAATGTGCTGAAGCTGATCCCTTATGTACCGGGGCTTATCATGACGTATCTGTAGAAGATATTCTCTTGTCTGATCAGGATTATTGAACCGGCAGGACAACTCTTCTATTAATTGATCAATGCCTAAAGAGAAGTCTCTTTTATAATTGTTACCACCTATTATTTTTCCTTTTCCCGGATTAAGCTTGTGTGATGCAATTTTGTTGTTACCGGCATCATAAATGATCAGCTGTTCATCGTCAGTTACTTCAGTCCAAACAGTGGTACACGGTGGTTTGTATGTTCCCACAGGGACCCGATAAAAGTTGGACTTAAAAGAGATTGTATTGTCTTTCCTTACATTATAACTCCGTAACACAGATTCCGGTTTGAAAGATTCTATAACAGGCCTTAAAGAGGCTTTTTCAATGAGCCATTCCTGGTAAGGTATCTTATGTGTGGAAGCATGAACTTTTGCATTGGCCGTTCTGCTGAGCCAGGCCAAACACTGTCCATTCAGCATATCGATATTAACAAAGGTTCTGCCACGCAGAAAGTTGTATTTGACATATTTTACCACGTTCTCTATTTTACCTTTACTCTCGGGATCTGATTTCCGGCAAAAATGTAATTTAAATCCCCTGTATTCAGCATACCTGCGGAAGGCTTCAGTTAGTATCAAATCCCCTTTGTTTTCATCAACAAGAAGCAAGGTATCCTGATCATAAACTATTTCCAGGGTAATCCCCTCTATGTACCAGAAAGCTCTATCATGAGCGGCTATGGCCGAAAGTGTTGTGAAGGGATTTTCTGAGAACCATACATACTTATATCGTGAGCGAGATAGTACCACACATAAAAAATAGATCTTCTTGCGTTTAGCTTCTTCGGTTGTCATGTTATACTCACCAAAATCTACCTGAGCCTGTTTCCCATATGGCATCTCGTCTGTTTGCGTATAATCTCTTTGATTGAAGGGCTTTGGTATACCATGTTTGTTTCGGACATAAAGCACAAAGTTGAAAACCGTTTTGGCGTTTACATCGATAAAATCTTTAAAATGTTCCTTGAGCCAGTCCTCTACCTGAGCAGCCGAAGCGTCCTGGCAGTCTTCCAACCTGGCCTTTACAAAACCTTCATAGGGGGCCAGCATTTTATGACGGGTAGATTGAACCTCCAGAAAATCCTCGTACTCCTGTTCACTCATGGCAAGATATTTTTTAACCGTTCTGTAATCCAAAACAAGCTGTCTGCTTATCTGAGCAGTTTTCAACCCTTCTCTTTTTAATTTGTGTACTTCAAAATACATAATCAACTTTTGCATTAATTTTCTCATGAGATAATTGCTGTTGGTTAGTTTATGGAATTTAAAATAAACCAATTGCAGCAATTACCCTGACAAAGAAGTAAATCAAGCCTGATAGGATTAGATTAACTTCTTTCAAAAATGTTTCAAGTGGGAAAGGGGGAAGATTTTAAAAACCTACATCGCTATTTGCTAAAATACCGACATTACTATTTGCTAAAATACCGACATTGTTATTTACCATTTACATTTAGCCCAATATATCCGCAAATTCCACACATATTTTGTTCTTCATTTCTTATAATATAGAACTATCCATGAAACAATATACTTGATGCATTTTTGAGTGAATTTGTCTTTAGAGACATTCTTTGGGTAAGCTTTTTGAATTACAAACAAGGAAACTGTGCAATTTTTCACTGCTTTCTTTTTGGAAGTATTCTATTAATGACCGACACTATCAACTGCTTTTCAAAACTGTTCATGCCTACCAGCCACATAATAATAATATAAAATGATCCGACAAGTAAAACTTTTAACGCAAACTGCAGCCAGTCGTCAGCAGGTAGAATGCGTTGTATAATAAATCCTACTATTAACGACAACAGTATTGGAACTAGTAAGTTCAGATGACAATCTTTAAGAAAACGAGGAATATTAAGTTTCAACCTCTTCCAATAAATAATATTCATACCAATTAGATTGAACAAAACAGAACCTATGAAGATTCCGATTCCTGCTCCTAATGCTCCTAGCTTTGTTGATAATAATATCGAAATTATAATGCCAACTATACCTCCACTGATATTTAGATAGGAACGAAATTTAAGTTTATCAATGACAAGAAGCAGTGTGTTAGGAATTTCTAGGGTTAGTATCACAATGCCCGGTAAAATTAAAAGTAAGGCTATATAGTAAGAGCCCTCAAAATCTGAACCCATCGATAAGTTAATAAATTCTCTGCCCAAGATTATAAAACCAACTAATACTAATCCCAAGATTAATACTTGTATGCGTCCTACTCTAATCATCAGGTCATTTAACCTTGCTTTACCTGTAGTATTAACATAAAGGTCTGTAACAATAGGCAAGAAAAATCCATTAATCGCATTTGCAAGAGTTGTATTATAACTATCGATTAACATTGCTATTGCGAAAATTGCAATTTGTCCTGATCCTGAAAATATACCTAATACTGTGGGGGCACTGTTTCTTAAGTAATATTTCGGAGATTATAATTAAAAATATCCAAAAACTTGTTTCGGAAAATCTTCGTCAAAGTTTTATTATAGTAAGACAAATTTATTTTCAAGAGATGTTTTCCTTTTTAAATATAAAGAGCTTTAAAATAGTTGTGATCAATCCCAAAAAGCCTGTGACAACTACCAAGGAATAAAGGCCAAATCCTAATTTAAGGGCTATTACCATCATTATGATGGTGGCGATTTTTGAAATAAGATCAAAAGCCCGTGACGGTGCAAAAAGACTATATGAAATAAATATTCCTCTTAGTGCAGAAAGGGAACGAGACAACACTGAAAAAGCCCGCAATTAAATACACAATTTTAAATCTCTCAATTTCATCAGGTGTTAGTTTCAGGAAAATTCTGTTTATAAAAAAATAGATTACAATGAGTGAAATAAAAATTACTAAATCAATAATTAAATATAGTTTTACAGAAAGACCCAGCAGGTCATTCGCTTCCTCTTCTTTTCCCTCCGACTTGTACTTGGAAAGTAACTTTGCAATTGCCTGCCATAAACCAAAGTCGATCACAAAGTAGGTTAAAAACGAATTTGCCAGTGCATAAAGAGCATAATCAGATTTGCCTATTACCCTAACCATCCAGGGTGTATAAATCAGCCCTGCAATTATACTGAAAACGATAGCCACATAAGAAAGTAGGGCTCCCGCTTTTAATTGATGTGTATCAGACAAATTGTCAAAAATTTAGTGTGTTTATAACTCTTGCCTTTGTGCCATTAGCGACAAAGCGCCCAGGCAGCAACCTATTAACTAAGGACATGGCTCTTATGTCACGTCCAGATTTACGATATTCGCCCTTTAATATTTTGCATCCTGCCCCTATCTAAACATCATCACCAAGTAGATATACCATTATCTGCCATATCCATTGGTTGTTCTATGATCAATTGATCACGAATAAGCGAATTGTTACTGTCAATGATATTACGTCGTCTAGAAAGAATTGTATCATCCCCTATTATAACTTTTTTTAGCTTAAATAACCTTATCTCCTCCTAAATGAGCATCGTTTCCAAAGACAATTTCTTCATCTCCCCCAAAAGGCACGTCTAAGCAAATTGTTACACTCATGCCAGTTTTTATATTGTTGCTCTTACATATATTCCCCAAAAATCTTTAGTGTTATAGTACCACTCCTATACGACTTAAAAAATTCTTTTCGAAAGATCGAAAACCACTTTTTATCCTATCAATAAGAACCTGCATATTGGCCATTTCATAAACCCCATAGTCATATAACGGTACTTTCTTCTTATATTATTTCAACCGTACTCTATTGCAATATTTCGTGTTCAATCGCCATAGGTATTCTTAGCTTATTCTCGATGGAAAAACCCGTCAATTTGTAGTAACTGCCCAGTTACTTTGTCTGAAAATCCATTTTCAACAGATATCAATCTATAACCTTCCCCTCTTAAATAGCAATACATTTCGTCAAATAGAATCTCTCCTTCATACAGTGGCACCAAACTCATTTCTATTTGAACTGTATTTATATATGGAAGAGACTTTTCTGCACCTTTAAGAACCTTATCCTCAAATCCTTGAGTGTCAATCTTTAAATAAATATTATTATCCTTGGTGCATATTCCGTTAAGTACAGAATTAAGTGTTTTTATCTGAATTTCTTGCCGGCCTGTATATTTTGATTTAGGCGATGCTTCCAGATGAATTGGCAAAATATTTAGCATAGAACTACTAAATGAATTTTCGGAAATATTTATTTCCCCTTTTTTTTCGATATCACCAAGACCAAAGTTATATATATCCCAGTTTGAATTTTCTTTTGAAATTTCCTTAAGGAATTCAAATGCTGAACTTAGAGGTTCAAATGAAATTATCCTTTTTTGATATCCCATTACATTTCTAATTTGATTTGCCCACCAGCCGTTATTTGCACCCACGTCAAGAACAGTATCAATATTGTATTTTGAGAATAAATATTTTCTACGAATTAATTCATCAGGTATTGGCTTATATCTAATAACATCCAGACCTGCTTTCCAAAACAATTTCCTAAAATGATGCTTTACACCCATTATCTAAGATTTATTCAAAGTATTTTTATTGAAATAAGCTTATCAGTTTAAAAGTCGGTTTAAAAAAAAGACCTTTCAATCTAAGTAAATCTTATAATATCAACGCTTTTATTTCTTCTACAAATTTCATATCTAATTGTTTAATGGCAGCTATGCTGTCGTATTGTGATTTTAAATTTAGTCGCAAAATTGCTTGAGCAATTGATTTGGTAATTCATTTTCTGAAAACGTAATCAAGGGTGCAATTGCTGATTTGTCAATACTTTTTATCCGGGTACTTACGACCCTTAAATTATGAGAGAGATATTTGATTATTTTAGATGGAAATATTGTCGTCATGTTTTCTCCATCCTTTTGAGGATTTATGGCAATCTGACAAGAATGAAGAAAAACAGAAAATTCATTGTCTGGCAATACTCCATGAAATACACATGCTTCTCTTGATAACTCTTTATTAACAAAACGGATTTCTTGCTCCAATTTAAGTACGTCTACAGGATTTCCAAAACCACATATATGAATTTTAAAATTCTGTGGTAAAAATCTTGAGCATTCAATAGCAGTGAAAGCACCACCTTTGGTATTATCAATTGAACCTGCATATACCACATTCATTGAATTAGAAATAATATTGCAGATCGATGAACTCGGAAACTAAATAATTACCATATACTATTGCCTTGACCCTGCTACCCAAAATTTCAGCAAGAACATCAGATACAGCTATATAAAAATCAGCCTTATGTAATAATCTTCTTTCCCATTTTTTAAGTTGCTCTTTATTTTCCCAACATCTGCCCATAAATCTCTTCTACCTCAAGAATTAATTTAAACCTTTTAATTCTTTTTGCCCATCGTATGGGTAACGATAACCATTGAACATGATAAACGAGAATTTTTTCATCCCTTTGCACATATAAAATAAGCCAGTAGAACAACCATATAGTTCGTAAAAATTATTTTCTGAGTTACGTAACCATTTACTTTTTGTGCCATAACTTGGGCAAAAAGTAATTCTCTTTTGTTCGCTTAACTGAATAGTAGTTTGAGGCTGAAACTTCGCCATACTAGCATCATTATCATACCAGGAGGGAGAAACTAGTTGTACGTTAAAGCCTGCGCGGTTTATTGCGTCACAGATATAATCCATTTTGTTTGTAGCTGCCAGCGAAGAAACACGTTTATACTTTGTCCGGGAAGATCATAGAAACCAATGTATTTTATTTCCTTTTTTAATTTATCCATGGACCACCTTATTGCAGACTTGCCCAATGAGTATAGTTGGGACCTAATTCCATTGGCTGCCAGAAAAACCGGTATTCCATATTCTACACCCGATTGAATTGAAAGAACAATCAATCCTAAAATTGCTAACTGAATAAGCAATCCTTCTCAAATTAAATCCTTGTATTGAGAAGCTCTCCAATACAGTGGGAAATTAATACAATTAAAAAGATAGAAAAATATTGCACAACCCGCATTGCATTTGGATTAACCCATGTCAAAGGTGTAAAAAAAATCGCGAGAATGAAAGCATTAAAAAAAGGTCTGGCATTCTCATTCTCATACAGAACATATTTCATTCGCCACCATGCCATAAAGCAACCAGTAATAACATTGCACGTGAATGTGTATGTACCAGCACCTTGCATAAACTTCAAAGTTCTTATATCCTCCAATATTTTGCATCGCTTCATGAAAGTGGTACACGATAAAACATAATTATAGGAAATACCATCAGGATTAAGCGGAAAAATGATTTTGATTTGCTTCAGATTATATAAAAAATAAAATGGCAGAAAAACAAGACATGACCGGTGTACTGTTGATGCTAAAAATATTAGTACTAAAAAAGGAAGCAACTTGCGCTTTTTAATAAGTTCAAATCCAAATAACGCTGCTGCTGTCGCTATAGTCTGCCGATGACCTGTGATAGAAAAAAAACTATAAAACAACGCTGAATAAAGGGTAAATGCAAAAACAGCTTCCCAAATCCTACTGGTGTTCTTATAGATGAATTTGCCAAGGGCGGTAAAAAAAAGTAATGCAATCAGAAAAAGAAATATCTGATAATCTCCAACAACATACTGAACTACTTTTTGCAAAACGATATAGCCCGGATCTTTGCCAATTCCGTTTAAATAATAATCGGAGACTGTCTTGAAAACTGAACCCCAGTCCATTTGCTTGACCCATTCAAAGGACCTGGAATAAGCAAATGTATCAGACCCAACGGCAACATTTCTGAGACCGGACTGAAATATCAAAATAATGCTTATTATCAAGATGTATCGTTTTCGTTTAATCTCTTCAGACCAGTGGAACTAGCTTAGGATCTGAGAAAATCAACCCAAGAAATATGGTAAATGATATAATAAGTAGATTAAAAATCATTATTGCATAATCTTTTCATAAACCCAAATTGTTCTGTCGGCTTGACGGTTAAAATTGAAGTTTTCTCGTAACATGCATAATGCAGTTTTCAGAATATGTTGCCTTGCCCTTCGCAATAACTTTTATCACTGCCTCGTATACACCCTTTACATCATGTTTATCAATTACGTAACCACATCCATTTCCTACTACCTCAGGACATGCAGTGGAGTCATATACAACAGCTGGCGTTCCGCAAGCCATGGCCTCTGCGATGACCTTGCCAAATGTGTCTTCAGTAGAAAGATGAACATATACATCTGCCATTGAATAGATTTCAGCCATCTCGCCGGCAGATTTAAGATATGGAACTTGAATTATATTGGATGGAATGCAACCGTTGTTTCTTAAACTGCCGACTAAAAGAACTTTTATATTATCAGGTAATAGTTCCGAAAGTCTGATAAACTCCCTAAGCTTATTATCTTTGCTACTCCATCCTGCGCTGACGCCCAGTACAATTGACTTTTCTGCGGGAATTCCATATTTGCCTCTAAAATTACCATTTGTTGGTCTGAAAACAGTTTGGTCGATCCAATTATACATCCTTATTACAGGGTATTTAGAAAGAAAGGATTTCTTAACTTCGTTTGCAAGCCAATCTGAAACTGTAATAATGGTTAGTCTTTCAAGAGAAGTAAAAAGTCTTTTCTTTTCATTAAACATTTTTGTCGACATGTCAAAGAAAAGGCTTGGCGGATATTTATTAACCTGAGGGCAATTGTGGCATTGGGTCTGCCATTTGATGCAGTCAACATCTGCATAGTGAGCACATTTACCCGTGAAGGCCCAACAATCATGCAAAGTCCATACAACAGGTATTTTTGATCTTTGCAGATAGAGAAAAAGTATCTTGAGATTCAGGTAATTACCATGAAGGTTTCGTAAATGAATTATATCCGGATTAATTTTTTTGATGAAGGTGATAAATTTTCTTGTTCCACGTTTTGTGAAATAACCCTGTAGTCCGAAAACTCTAGAACATAAATTGTGTAAATGATTTTCAATTTTTGAGCCTATTTTGAAACTGTTCTGATAATCAGTTGTTCCCTGTCCGTAAGCAATATAGCTCTCGTATCCATTAGAAATTAAGACTGATGCCAGCTCAGTTGCTGTTCTTCCTGTACTGCCTAAACCACAGACAGTATTAATCTGCAGGACCCTCATGAGTTTGTGATCAAAAACATAGAATAGGAAGAAATAATAATATCAGTTTGTGTTTTGTAGCATTATTGCCAAAGTATACGCAATTTAGACTTGGAAAACTTAATATGCTTAGATTCAATTTCAGATGTTACTGAAATTAAGGGATTTTCGTGAATAATTTTTTTAGACGAATTTTGAAACTTTCTGGAATATTATCATGCATACCCAATTCGATTTCTTTCGATTCATCATATTCTGTTAAGACATGTTCCCGGATTTGATGCAGTGGTGAAATTCAATCCATCCCTTCCTAAATATCGAGCTATCACAGAAAATGATGAGCCACTGCCTATAATCAAATGATAATGCGATAAGGCTAGTAAATCAGCAATCGCTGTTCCAAAATTACATCTGATTACATTGCGTATCCCTAATATTTGAGAAAGCTCATCTTTTGTGCCATCAGAATAAATTTCAAAAGTAATTTTATCGCCAATTATTAATCTAATCCTATCTATAGCATTATATACCACTGTATAGGAATTCTGGAATTCAATTCGGTAGAAATCTCATTGGTTTGATTTATTAAGAAATCACCCAAACGTATATGGACCCCTATTTTATTATGGTAATCATAATCAAACACTATTAAGTTTTTCTTGTTGAGATTCCTTTTCAAATCCTCAAATAGAATAATGCTATCATTTCTAATATTTTCCAGGGGATGCCCATAATATCCCCAAAAACAAAATATTGTATTACTATAATCGTTTAAATTATCTGGAATTTTCTGCGTAATTTGTAACTTCTTTTTGGTTGCTAGAAGCACAAGTTTTCTCCAGCCCCCTATATAATCTGAATTATTTACAAACAAATCATTATACCACCTTTTATCCTTCTTAAGCTTTATTATTCTACCAGGATGAATCGAAAACCATGTTGGCCAGATTATTTGCAGATTATTTTTCTTTGCATAAATGAGGGCTCGAGAATACATAAAAAGGAGATTAGCTAATCCGCTCCCATTTATAGTAAACAGCCCAAAGTCTCTTTGGCTAATCTGGGATAAACATAGTTCCTCTCACTCATAAGGATCTAATTCTCCAATTTTCCCAAACAAACTTATATTGATAAGTAAGTTCATGAGTCGTCATTAATTTATTCTGAATTTCATTCATCTTTTTCTGCATTATCGACAAAATCATGAAATCGAACCTGAATATTCTTGATGCAATATATCTTCCTGTAATAATTAAGTGTTCTAAAAGATCATATTCACCTCCTTCTATATTAATTTTCATTAAATCTATTATTGAAATTCCTAAATTATCAATGAACGTAACAGCGTCCTTCAATCTACATAGAGTTGTTATATCAGAATTTCCCGCAAATATTGATGAAGCAACCCCATTAATTGAAATCTGCGTAATCTCGTCTTTAGAAGGCTAATCCTAATGAATAGACTTTGATTTTATTGTTATTTCGGGAATTCTCTTTCCAATTTCAGTAGCATACATTTCAACTGGTTCAAAAATGTAGAATAATACATTCATACTTCGTGAAAATTCTGTCGGTCCAATCTCCTCTGAACCCTCCTAAATCAAAAACAATCGAATCTTCATTTAATTGATATTCCAGACGTAAAGTATTATCTCCGTCAGCTTTTATCCAAGGATTTTGGCTTTGTTTCCATCTAACAAAACCGTATGGCAATATAAAAGTCAAGATTCTTTTTATCTCAGCAATAAATCTTCTATTCATAATTCCGCGCCAAATTTCAATAGATCATTATAATCCATCTGCAATTATTAATCGGCTTAAATGGGATGAATTTCAAAAATAGATCTATGGCAGCTCTTATGCTAAATTATGATTTGCTCATAGTTTTTACAATTCCTTCATTTTTCCAAATATAGTTGCAGTCAGTTGTTTTTACCAGCCTAAACCCAGCCTTATGCAGAATTGCATTTATCTCATTGACATCATTGTACCTGGTCTCAATTATTATACAGGCGGTGTTTTTAAGAGTGTCATTCGCACCATTCAGAACATTTAAGTCAAACCCCTCAGTATCAATTGATAAAAGAAATACATTTTTTAACCCAGTATCGCGCCATATTTCATCGACTGTAAGAAGTGGTACAAAGTTAACGACGTCTTTTAAAGGTTTGATGTTATCTGCAAATCCAGACCCAACAGATGCATAGGTTTTTTTAAAATTACCGACACCGCTATTATTTGAACATCCAATTTCCAAATGGATATCTCTTTGACGGAAACGCTTAAATAATCCGGTTAATTCCCGATTCGGCTCAATGACAACACCTTTATAACCCAACCTGTAAAAAAGATATGTATTAGATATTCGCGTAGGTTGATTTGCGCCAACATCAATATAAATGCCATATGAAGGCGTCAGACCTGGTAGTAATTCCATTACGAGGAGATCTTCCCCATATTGGGAATATGTCTTTTTTGTACTTCTAACTGAATCTAAGAGTGCTGATAAATATCTTTTCAATCGTATTAGAAAGGAGAAATATATTGCAATTCTTGTTAAACATGTATCGATTAATAAATTCATATTAATGCTTTTAAGTCCCAATTGGAATCCATAATCTATTGTTTGCAGCTCCCATATAATTAATATTGTATTCCTTAGATTTGGTGGTTTTTTCCCCGATGGAATCTGTGATTGCCAGTGAATTCATTTTGTGCTGTTAACAAACTTCAAAGCATTATGCTTTCATTGTTAAGTCTGGTTCAAGGTATATAGTTACAAGCCTCTCGTTTTAGAAATACCTGGGTCTTAGCGTATAAGCGAGAAAAAGACAAAAGGCTCAAGACATGGGTAAAAGGAGAATGGCAAAAGGAGAAAATCAAAAGAGAAGACACTTTTATCTCAGGTCAAGATAGCAGATGTTGTATATTATCCTTTCGGACGTGTGGCCGTCCCAGAGAGAAGGAATGTTGCCCTTCTTCCATTGCCCGGCAAGAAGCTTTTTCATGGCTGGGGCAATGGCCTCAGGATTGGTGCCAAGAAGCTCGTTAGTGCCCAGGGTAATGGTCTCAGGCCGTTCGGTGCTGTCACGCAGGGTCATGCAGGGCACGCCCATGACGGTTGTTTCCTCGGTGATGCCACCGGAGTCGGTTATTACTGCCTTGCTTCTTTCAACAAGATAGTTGAACTCGAGATAACCAAGGGGATCAGTCAAATGAATTGATGTGTTGAATGGATGAGAGGTTGAGAGGTTGAAAGAATCAATTACCTTACGAGTGCGCGGGTGGACAGGGAAGATAAGGGGTAAGCCGGCAGCGTTGGCAATTATTTCGTCAAGGAGTTGTTTGAGATTCTGTTCTTCGTCAACATTATTGGGGCGGTGAAGGGTAAGAACCAGGTATTCCTTCTCTTTAAGATGCAAATCATCCCAGATAGCAGGCTTTATGAAACGATGAACGACTGGCAAGGAGGGTGTCGATCATGGTGTTGCCAACGAAAAAGATTCTGCTCCTCACTTACACCAATTTTTCTCAGGTTCTCATTTGCTGTCTCAGAGGTGGTGAAAAAATAATCAGTTATGCTGTCGGTCACGATACGGTTGATCTCCTCGGGCATGGTCATGTCACCCGACCTTATCCCCCCCTCAACATGCGCTACTGCCACCAGCATCTTTTTTGCCGTGATGGCACAGGCCATTGTCGATGTGACATCACCTACCACAATGCAGAGATCAGGCTTCTGCTCCATCAGCAGCTTCTCATATCCCAGCATAATTCCTGACGTCTGCTCAGCCTGGGTGCCGCTGCCGACATTCAGATTCACATCGGGCTCAGGAATACCCAGCTCCTTGAAGAAGGTGCCGCTCATGTTCGCATCATAATGCTGGCCGGTGTGCACCAGACGAAACTTAATTGTTTCTTGTTTCCAGGTTCCTTGTTCCAGGCTCCATGTTATGCTTTTCGATAGCTTTTATTATCGGGGCTATCTTCATGAAGTTGGGGCGGGCGCCGACTATCAGGTCTATATGTATCATTGGGGCTGAAGAAGAATATGTTCAGGATTAATGGTCTAAAGATCTGGGGTCTGAAGGTCCAAATTAAGACAAAAGACAAAAGGAGAAAGTCAAAAGTGAAAAAATTGACACATGTTTATAAAGGTTGTAACTTTATATGTGTGAAAGTTAAATCTAAAACCACTGTACCATGAAATCAAAGTTCCTTACGCTCGACTGGAAGGACTTTTCAAGGGGCCTTCTCATTGCTTTTCTTACCGCAGTTATCTCCGGAGTCATCGGGCTGCTTGATACGGGAGCCATTTTTAACTGGATATCCATCAAGCCTGTGCTGATAGCAGGGGTCAGTGCGGCGCTGTCGTATCTGCTCAAATGCCTGATGACGAATTCGCAGGACCAGATGTTTAAGCGCGAGCCAAGGCTCGCTTAAAGGCCAAATTTGCCTGTGTCAATCCATCGCATATCAAGCAATGACCAGAAGTCAAGTGCAAGACCGTTCAGTACATATTCGTACGGCAGCCAGCCGTAGCCGTCCTCGCCCCAGTTTTTGCCCCAGGAGTTGCGGATCAGAAGGGCGCCTTTGGTTTCTGTTTTACAGCTCAGGTTTGTGATTATGCGATTGTCATCATAACCCACAGTAACAACAGCATGACCCCACTGGGTGTTTTCACCCTTGCAGGGATAAGGGATGTTGCCGGGGATATCGGTGTCCTCAAACGACTGAAATCCCCAGAAGCCGAACATGGAAGGGATGCCGGCGGCCAGATAATTTTTAACTGAAGCCAGAACAGCCTCAGCCGGTGTATCTGAGCCCTGCGGGTCGTGGGAGAAGTATTTAATGGTTGAATAGTTCTCTGCCAGGGCATAAACAAATCCACCGGGTTCTTTGTCAAAATCCTTTAGTCTTGTAAGGCCAGTATTTCTCATCAGGTACTCCGCAGAGGACCAGCGCACCCATGGTTTCCCGAAGCCATGCACCGGTGTCACCGGAAACCTGCATCAGGTTTCGTGTTGTCTTGTAAAGGAAGAGCCTTGAGGCATCAATATGCTTTCCGAATGCCCTTTTTTCAAAATATTCAACTATGCCGGCGGCGGCGTGCGCAGTGCAGGAGCCGAGATCCTGCTGATTTTCGATCGGAGAACACCATTCTCTAAGATCCACATTCAGTTTACGCGGAGAGCGTAAGCCGGAGAGCGGAGAATTTTTGGCTTTGAAAGAGGGGAATTTAAGCTTTTTGTTGAATGCCGTTATCTGCCGGCTTGCAATGGTGTAGTCGCGCAGGTCGGGCTGCGGGTGAGAGCCAGCCAGTACCAACCTTGTGGGGTACGCCGCTGACCCATATTTTTCTGTTAAGGACCCTGTTTTTCATGGCATGACCTCCTTTATAGATGGTTCCATCACGTGCCGGGCAGGATTTCGAACAGCCTGAAATGATGTTCCGGGTTCCTGGTTCCGGTTCCCGGTGTTTCAGGGCCGGTGAAGGCCTGGGTGGCATAGGCGCTTTTTGAAAGTATTGCGGCAAAGGCTTCCATACTTTCAGGCAGTTGCGAGTCGGTGACGACACCATATGATTCAAGAGCACTGTTGCTGAAGCTCATCTTCAGCTCGCTGGAGCCAATGCCTGGTTTTAGAACCATGAATTGCGGATCGGAGAGATCGGGCAGGTAAACCACGGTCGTTTTGATCGTGTTTTCCTTTTCTGCCAGATATTCAACAAGCAGATAAGGCTTGAGAGTGTAGAAGCGGAGGCCTGTTTCCTTCTTCAGATCCGCATCGGAGTAGACTTTTACTGTTGCACAACCTGCAATCATGATGCAGGTTACAACAATTGCCGTAATAACAATTAACCTTTTCATAATTAGTAGATTTATCAGACACTACTAATTTATGAAAGAAAAAACCACAAGTCAAGAAAAATTTTACTTGCCGAAGAGAAGCCCGAGCTTCATATTGACGAAACTGTCACGATACCCATCGCCTACATGTGTATAGTATCCTCTGTCAAATTGCGTAAATAGTCCGGCAGAAAACGACAGGTGCAGACTCTTCGTCAGTGGCACTATCATGCCGGCACTGGGATTTGCAAAGATCCTTGAATAATCTTTGAAATTCTCAAAGTTCAAAAGAAAACCTCCGGGAATTGCCACGAAGAACTTTACGCGCTGTTTGCCCATAAAATAACGTATGTCTCCATATAGCGGAATGCCATAACCGTCATTATATTGCTGATATCCCACTCCCGCTCCCAGGGCAAGTCCACCGCCGAAACGAAATCCGTTCACGGTCGTAATGCCGGCATAGTGATTTGAATAGGGCACATCTGTCAGACCCAGCCCAAAACCGTACTGAAGTTCAGTCAGGTTATAATAGCCGCCGGTGATCGCTGGATCCCTCCCTCGCAGCAGTTGAAAACAGCTTATGGCTCCTCCAGAAGTCCTGCTTATGCTGCAGGAACTGCACCTTATCGAGGTGGAAACAGCGTTCGGTGGTTATCTGAGCTGCAGCGAAGGTTCCGGTAAGCAGCAGGGCAATGAGAATGGTGTAAAGTCTTTTCATAGTTAGTCTTAATTGTGTTTGAATGACTTTGGGGTCTAATTTACGAATTATTCAATAGGTGAGAGTTTAGACGTTAACAAATTTACTAAACCTGCATCCCCTGAATAACATATTTGTCAACAACATATGCGGCGAAGGGAAAACTACATGTAAACGCCGGAGAGACAGCATTTAGGACATGAACCGAATCGGAATCGCCTTCAATGATAAAGTCCATTACAAGTTCGTCAGTGGTAACATCGAGGAGTTGTGCCCTGATTCCTGGTCTGCCCCATTGGGTGAAGCCTTTGGTGTCAAGACAGTTGACCATTGAGGCTGCCAGTCCGGTGAAATATTTTCTGTTGTATTTCTTTACTTCGTCAATGGCAAGGCTCCGGAAACCGAAAGAATTCTTAATAAAAAGTCTGGCCTCCTTTCCCAGGATGCTGCTCATTTCGTTGAATCTGAAATTGTGCATTCCTTTGTAATTCTCCCTCCAGAAGGCAGGTACGGAGGTAGGTCCGATCTTCACATGACCGTCGACGGTGACGGTGAAATGCACTCCGAGAAACGGATTCTTAAGGTTTGGGACAGGATATACATTGGTACGAACCGGGGGGTTTGTTCCTGTATATCTGAGATAGATCCCCTTAAAAGGAATGATCGTATATTTTTTTGAGTACCCGAAATCCTTTGCCACCCTGTCGGCATAAAGACCGGCAGTATTGATAAGCTTTGCCGCTTCGAGGACGTTTCCTTTTGTTGTTCTTATTATGTTGCCATCAATCCTTTCTTTATACCCTTCATCAAAAAAGAGCTTTACTCCTTTATCTTTAATCTCAGCTTTTATTGCCTGATTTACTTCAACAGGATCAACAGTTGCTGTAGAGGGCGACCAGAGGGCATGATTAAAGGTTTTTATGTTGGGGTCAATATCTGCCAGTTCTTTCTCATCGATGATCTTAACCTCCACACCATTGGTTCTGCCTCTCTTTTCAAGCTCGAAAAGTGCGGGCAGTTCACTTTCATCTTTTGCTACAACTACTTTTTTAGTTTCGTTGATTTGTAGTCCGTTAGCATAACAATATTCCCGCATCTGCCGGTTGCCGTCGCGGGTGAATCTGGCTTTCAGCGAGTCGGCGGTGTAATAGAAGCCGGCATGAAGAACTCCGCTGTTGCGGCCGCTACTGTGGTAAGCAACGTCAGGTTCCTTCTCAAGGATGGCTATTCTGGCTGCCGGAAACCTCCCGGCCAGATCCCTGGCTATTGCAAGGCCTATTATTCCGGCGCCGATTATTAAATAATCAAACCTGGTTGTGTCCAAGATTCTACTATTTGCCTTTCAGTTCTAAACCAAGTTTGAGACTGATGAATGAGTCACGCAGGGCATCGCCCGGGCCAATCATTGTCATCACTCCTGCCGCAAAGGAGAGGCTAAGTTTGTTTACGGCAATCCATTTGATGCCGACTGACGGATTAATAAACAGATTAGTATTGGCCAACGGAAAATCAAGCGCCACCCCGCCTGATGCAGCAATAAACGGTACGAACTCCTGGGCGCTGAAGCTGTAACGTGCATCAACAAATACCGGGAACAGAGTTCCGCCATTATGGAAATTCACGCCGGCACCTAGCCCGGCTTTGATGTTACGCGTAAACTGGTACCCGGCTACAGTTGATATACCAAAATAATATTTTGAATAGGGTTCATTGGTCAAACTGATTCCCGGCGCTGCTGTAAACTCCGTAATGCTGACAAAACCCGGTTGCCAGTCGTAATTAATCTTTGGTAATTTAGCAATCCTGTCGTCAGGCTGCGCGGACGCTGCGCCTGCAATGACTGTCAGGAAGAGCACGGTTGTTAGTAGTGATTTCATATGCTGTTTGTGTTGAAGTCTGAGGTCTGAAGTCTGAAGGTCTGGGGTTTGGGAAGATTTTCAGCCATGAGAATTTCAGACTTTAGACTTTAATCATTTGTATAATATCCTGCCCCCTTGGAGGAGCCTTTGGTATAGTAGTTGCCCGGGTCATAGTAGCGGTGGCCGTAGCCGAGGGTGTAGCCGTAACGGAGGCCGTAGCCGTAGTAACCTGAAGCTGAGATATCGTTAACAATAATTGCCACATTGGACATCTCTCCTTTGCGGTAGATCTCGTCAAGCAAAGCCACAGAGCCCCTGGTGGTATATTTCTGTCTCACCACAAACAGGTTGACATTGGTCATCGGAGCGAGAAGAAGCGCGTCCGTGACAATGCCCACTGGCGGAGTGTCTATGATTATTGCATCGAACTCATTGCGCGCACGGGCAATGAACTCGGCCATCTTCGGCGAGCCGATAAGCTCGGCAGGATTAGGCGGTATAGGACCGGCAGGTGCAAACCAGAGATTGACTATCTCAGTAGGTACAATGACCTCCTCAAAAGTGGCGTTGTTGCTTAAGTACTGACTCATACCGTGGCCGTTGCCTGCTTTCAGTATTGCATGCACCCGCGGCTTGCGCAGGTCGAGGCCGACTATCAGCACCTTCTTGTTCATCATCGAGATGATGGTGGCAAGGTTGACCGAGACGAAGGTCTTTCCTTCACCGCTCACCGGTGAGCTGATCAGAACCACCGGGCATTTTGTCTGTCCGGTATAGAAAGCCAGCGATGTGCGCACCGCCCTGAAGCTCTCTGACAGGGTGCTGCCGGGTTTTTGTGCAACAGGGTCTTCAACGTGATACTCGGAATGGCTTACATACCCTATTATCGGCGCTTTTGTCAGTCGCTCAATATCATGACGGCCTATGATCTTGTTGTTGAGCAGATCGAAGATAACTATCAGCGCCATCGGGACCAGAAGACCAAGCAGCAAAGCAACAAGATAATTCTTCATGGATTTTGGCTTTATCAGGGCGCTGTTCTGCACAATCGCCTTATCGATGATCCTGTTATCGGTTATCTGGGATGCTTTGGCGATACCTGCTTCAGCCCGGCGCTCAAGAAGATAGGTATAAACCGAGTTGTTCAGGTCGAATTTCCTCTGGATGCCGATCAGGCTCCTCTCAGTGCCGGGGAGGCGACCGAGCTCCTTTTCAACCCTGGCAATATTGCTGTTAACATTATCGACCGACAGTTGCAACTGATTTATGGCGCTGGAGACGTTCTCCCTCAATGATGCGCGGGCATCTTCCAGGCTCTGGTCCATCAGCTGAACCTGTGGCTGATTTTCCTTCACTGTAAAAGCCATTTGTTTCTGTTTCTGCTGCAAAGTTGCAAATCCCTCCACCAGTTTTATCAGTACCGGATCAGAGACGCCCATAATGCTTGGAGAGATGATGCTCTCAGTCGCGTTGCGGGAATCAAGATAATCACGGAGGTATTCATAGTACTGCATCTGCAGTCCCAGCATGTTTTTTTCACTCTCAAATTTTTCAAGCCTCTGAAGAACCAGAGTGCCCTCGAGGGTAAGATCCACAAAGCGGTTATTCAGCCTGAAGTTTTCCATGCTGTTCTCAGCCAGTGTCAGTGAGTCTGAGATCAGTCCCAGCTGGGCCTCTATGAAATTGATTGTGTTATCTGCAGCCCTGCTTTTAAGTTCCAATCCCTGATCAATATATAACTCCATCAGTTTATTCAGGTAATCGGCACCCTGTTGTGGTGAATAGGCATTAAATGTCAGGGTGAAGACACTTGCGTACTCTTTCACGGGCTCTACTTTCAGGTCGGTGCGGTAACTGTTTGCCATGTCAGCCGGCGACTCAAACCAGACGAGCCAGCGGTTGGTCCCGCCATATACTGACTTTAACGAATCGCGTCGTTCTATCACAAAGTTGAAACCGTTATGATTGAATACTTCGCCAAGTTTTAGTTCACGTTCAGAGTTCAGTGTTTGCCTCCGGCGGGCCCGGCTTTGCCCCGGTCCGGGTTCAGGATTTTCATTATTGACCTTTGTTCCGTGCTCCTTTCTCCATGCTTCTAACTGGTCCTCATCAACCTCCACTGTGTACGAATCGGGGCCCGTGAACCTGATGTACATTGAAACACCAAGCGGTTGCTCATCAGAGAGCTTTTTCACCACAAAGGGCGAGGTTTTGTACGTCCGCTGTCCCTGTATGCCGTATCGTGCGACCGGAACATAGGCAGTATGCAGTTCCGGCATCTCCTCTGTGACACGATAATTGAGAGTATACGATTCGAGTATCGCCACCTCATCATCAAGGTTGGGATAGGGGTTGTAAACACTGCCCGCAAAGATCTGCTCCATGTTGGCCACGGCGCCTGTGTTCTGAACATCCTTGATGAGAAGGGTGCTCTTCACATTATATACCCGGGCCGAGTATTTATTGAAAAAATATGCCACTGACAATGCAAGGAACAATGCCACGACTATCCATATCCAGTTGCTGATGAACAGGGAGACGTAGCGCATCAGGTCGATGTCATCTGATGGGGGAACGGGTTTCTTGGGGGTTTCCATGTTATTTTGGTCTAAAGGTCTGAAGGTTTGAGGTCTAAGAGTCTGAAGGTCTGTCGCTTCATATCGTCCTGCGGTCGTGCGGTCAGCGAATATAAAAAAGCATAGCTTTTGCTCCTGGCTAGAGAGCCAGTTATCTGGGTTTTAAAAACTCCTCCGGTTGGTCAGTCACACTTGGTCAAGTGCCTAACAAGCTTAAGGTTAATCAAATAAAGCATGAGTCGATTGCTTTTTACGACTCCTTTATTTTATGTCAATACTTCCCCAGGTTATCGGACTTTCCGCCAAAGGCGGATTGTGGCGAGTAAAGATATAAAAAAAGTTAAAAGGCGAAAGGCAAAAGGCGAAAGGTTAAAGCGGGCGTTGAGGGGTTGAAAAACTCGTTGAAAGGTTGAAGGGTTCATTCCTCCGTATAGTAGGCTCCTGCTTCATCTTTGGCTCCCTTGCCGTAGGCCGTATGGCCGTAGTACTTGTAACCATAGTTGTAACCGTATGCGTAGCCCATCGTGTAACCGTACCTCAGTCCGTAACCGTAATAGCCCGACATGGATATGTCATTCACAACAATACCCGGGTTCTTTATCTCACCGTTGCGGTAGATCTCGTCAATAAGGCTCAGCGTGTTCTTCGATGAGTAACGCTGCCTTACCACGAAGATGGTCATGTCAGACAGTCGTGCCAGCAGCATGGCATCGGTTACAACGGCGACAGGCGGCGTGTCGAGGATGATATAATCAAACTGCTTCCTGGCTTTTTCAAGGAACTCGCTCATGGACTTTCGTTCTATCAGTTCAGCCGGGTTGGGAGGTATCGGGCCGGCGGCGGCAAACCAGAGGTTCTCTATAGATGTCTTTTGTATGATCTCATCATACTTGCTGTTGCTGCTCAGGAAGGTGCTCATTCCTTCAGCGTTATCGAGCCCCAGAATCTTATGAATGCGCGGTTTGCGAAGGTCGAGCCCCACCAGGAGTGTCTTACGGCCCAGCATGGAGATTATCGCTGCCATGTTCACCGCCACGAAGGTCTTGCCCTCGCCGCTGACGGTGGAGGTGACAGCTATCACTGTGGGCTGATCACCGGGGGTGATGTATTTCAGGGAAGTGCGTATGCTGCGGAAGCTCTCCGCCAGCGTGCTGCCGGGCTTCTCGGTAACTGGTATCTCAGTGCCGTAGCCGCTGTGGCTGATGAAGCCCAGGATAGGCAGCTTAGTCACCCTTTCAATATCCTTCTTGTCAATGATCTTGTTGTTCAGCAGGTCAATGATTATGATGGCTATGGCGGGAAACAAAAGCCCGAGAATCAGTGCAAGCATATAGTTCTGCCTGGTCTTGGGCTTAATGCGAGCCGCGTTATAAGGCTCCGCATAATCAATCACCTTGTTGTCGGAGACCTTTGAGGCCATGGCAATGCCCGCTTCAGCCCTCTTCTCAAGGAGGAAATTATATACCGTGCTGTTCAGATCGAAGTCGCGCTGGATGCGTATCAGCTGCCGTTCGGTGCCAGGCAGTCTGCCCAGCTGTCCGTTGACCTCAGCAATACGTCCTTCGACGTCATTCATCGACAGCTTCAGCTGGTTGATGCTGTTGGTGACGTTCTCAAGCAATGCAGCGCGGGCTTCCTCCGCCTTTCCGGCGATAAGGTTTGCTGCAGGCAGATCATCCTTAATAACAAAGTCCACCTGTTTCTGCTGCAGCTGCATCTGCGAGAGCTCCTCAACGAGCCTGATGAGCAGCGGGTCACCGATGCCCATCACGCTTGGAGAGACAATAAGTCCGCTCTCATTGCGGGAGGTCAGATACTCCTTCAGATACTCGTAATACTGCGCCTGCATGTTAAGCGTGTTTTTCTCCATCTCATACCGTTCGAGACGCTGCAGCACGAGGTTACCCTCTGACGTGAGATCAACAAAGCGGTTATTGAACCTGAAATTCTCCATCCTGTTCTCCGCCTTCCTGAGAGAATCCGAAACAAAGCCAAGCTGCTCGCCGATGAACTCGATGGTCTTGGCGGCCGCCTCGTTCTTCCATCTCAGACCCTGGTCGATATAAGCATTCATCAGGGTATTAAGGTATTCCGCCTCCTGCTCAGGTACCAGTCCTGATACTGTCAGTGTCACCAGCGTAGCATCCTCCTCGATAGGCGCAATTGACAGCTTGGAGCGGTAGATGTTGGCCAGCGCCGGTGGCGGGATGATCTGGAAATAGTACTTGTTTGAACGGCCTTCAGCATACGGAGAGACACCCGGGTTACGGGGCATGATGATAAGGTCAAAGCCATATTTGTTAAACCGCTCCCCGAACCTGTGCTCACCCTCATATGCGTCAGCCTCTATCGTGAGCTGGTACTTTTCGGGAGATAAAATCTTTATGTCCACCCGTTTGCCGGGTTGTGACCAGATACTGTCACAGACAAGAATGAAAGGCGATGTCCGGTACATGCGGCTTTCGGCAATGCCGCGCTTGCCGACAGCCGTATAGATCACGTGGAAATCGTTAAGCTGATACATCACCTGGTGATTGAGGCCGAACGACTTCAGGATGCCCATCTCATTCTGCAGGTTCTGTCTTGAGCCGAAGATATCGCCGCCGGGAATGATCTTGTCCATCTGGCCGTAGCCGCCCCCGTTCACTTCGTCTTTTATAAGAATTGTACTCTGGACAGTATAAAGCTCCTCTCCCCAGCGGTTCACGCCGTAGGCTATTGCAAGGGCTAAGAAGAGCGCCGCAGCGAACCAGTACCAGTTGCTGATGAAAAGTGAAAAATACCTGCGGAAGTCGATGCCCTCACTCTCAGGCAGATAGTAATTCTGATCGTCGTTTTCCATCAGGTGCTGATTATTTTGTTCCGAAGTAATTGATCAGAAGAAGTGTGGTGCTGATGGTGCCAGTGATAGTGGAAATGATAAATGCGAAAGTGGGAAGGTTGACGTTAAAGACCTTCTTGGGGTTAGGCTGCACGATGACCACATCATTAGGAGTGATAAAATATGCTGGTGACGAAAGCAGGCTCTTGTCCTGCAGGTCGATGTGATAAGTAATAGTCTTGTCACCGACAGGGCGGACGACCAGTATCTTTTCCTTGGTACCTCCTTCGGAAATGCCTCCTGCGTGGCCGATAGCCTCCAGGACGGTAAGCTGGTCGTTATAGTTTACAAAACTGCCCGGAACCCGCACTTCGCCAATCACAGTATATTTATAGCTCAGGAGTCGCACTTCGACATAAGCATGCCTGAAGAGAGAGTCAACCTTTGTCTGGAACAGATCGCGTATCTCATAGATGGTCATTCCTGCCACAGGGACATCGCCAAAAAGCGGAACTGTCACACGTCCCTCAGGATCAATGCTGTATCCCATAACATATTGCTGTGCTTCGCCCTGAATATACGCGCCAGAGCTTGTAAGACGGTCGTTGAGCATCTCGGTAAGCGCTCCCTCTGGTGTCTGTGCCTTGACAGAGACATACAGTATGTCGCGTGGCTGAACCTTATAGTCAGGTACTTCCATTGCGAAGTATTCCTCACCGCCCAATTCGTCAA
The DNA here is from genome assembly GCA_963828395.1 of uncultured Bacteroidales bacterium. Taxonomy (GTDB): domain Bacteria; phylum Bacteroidota; class Bacteroidia; order Bacteroidales; family VadinHA17; genus SR-FBR-E99. The sequence continues at coordinate 301,310 of CAWHED010000004.1, read as the reverse complement.
GATTATTAAGATAAGAGAGTTCTTTCTGGGTGGAACATGAGACGGCCAGTATGAGCAGGGCAACAAACGGGATTATTTTTTTCATTAATGTCGGTATTTTTTTGTCAGAGCTAAAGCGAACTAAATATCCTAATTTTTTTCGAGTTTACGTATGGCTGTGGTCTTAATATCAACTGTAAGGTTCATTCCGGGTTGTATGATACGTATTACAACCTTGTGTTTTCTTCCCACCCTTATCAGCTCACCCCTGAGGCCGGTGAGGGAGCCGTAGATCACCTCTACCGTGTCGCCTTTGGCGTAAACGTCGCTGCTTACAGCCACCTCTGCATCACTGCCGCACAGGATGCGCAGGTTGGTTATCTGGATCTCGGGAATGACAACGGGCTTGCCCTGGAGCATGATGAACTTGACAACGCCGTCGGTTTTGCGTACGGTAAAGAAATCCCGGGGAACGACTTTAACAAAGACATATGAGCTTATCAGTGGTTTCTCAACGAGTTTCTTGCGGTCGGACCACTGGCGCAGGGTTTTCTGTAAAGGAAGAAAAGTCTCAATGCCTGCTTCCGTCAGCCTGTCGCTGACGCGTTTCTCTGCACGTGAATGTGTATAAATCGCATACCACCCTTTCTCCGGCTTGACCAGGGCCGGGATTTCTTCTTTCACGGCCGGTGTCTGGTTTTCTTCCATGACTTTCTGTATTGCCCGGCAAATTTAATAAAATTTGGGATGGTTGTCCTACAATAATTTTAGCCTCTACGAGGCATTCACCAATCAATGCTCGTAGAGCATTAATTATTGTAGAACCGACATGGCATCACCAATCAATGCTCGTAGAGCATTAATTATTGTAGAACATGCGGTAAAACAAAACAAATTACCTCGTAGAGGTTAAGAAATTTAAAATCCCCATACGATGCCGCCGCTGAAAATCGTATGCTGACCGTACAAATGCGGGGCGGTCCACGATTCTTCCCCTTCGATGTCGCTTTTTATAAGGGAGGCTTTCACCTGAACACCGCCGGTGATAAGGTACCTGACCTCGAGGCCGGTGGAAACATTCTTCCACTCAATGGTCTCAAGATAAGGAAGACCGACACGTGGCCCGCCAAGACCCTGGTAGTCAGGACCCCGCTCCGAACGCTCATGCCACAAACGGATGTTCATCCCCCTGATGGGCTTATAGTCGAGTGCGAACCACCAGCTCCTGCTGTTGTCCCTCAGCCAGTGCCCCATATTGTAACCCTGGTTCTCGTAGGTGATCACGGGTACATAATGCTGAAAGGTGAGCGGATAGGTGAAGGTACATTCAGCCGTCAGCCACAGGTTGGGCAGGAAGCTGAAATTGCCGGCACGGGCGCCTCCCTTCCAGGAGAAGAAATTATAATCGGAAGTGGTGAAACGCGCTGTCGACAGCTCATCAATGAACAGGGTGCCGTACAGATGCAGATGCCTTATATTATGTGAGCTTATGTCGATGAACATCTGCGAGTTGCTGTTGTCGATGCCGGAGTTCATGCCGTGATCGACCGACTTATAGAAGAAGACAGGCATCAGGTAGTAAGGTAACAGCCTCTGGTCTGACCATACTATGCTGTTGCCTGCCGATATGTTGAACCGGGGGAAAGGTGTGAAGGTGAAAAGGCTGGTGGAGATGTATTTGGTATGGTATACTTCGCGGTAATCGGTGCCGTAGGCATTTGTCACCCAGTATGACTGTGCCGAATTGACCACCATCGAGTTGAGCCAGCCGTACAGCCAGGTCATCTCAAACCATCCCGCAGGTTTGAGATGGAACTTCAGCTGCATAAATGACGGCGCCCTGCCTGAGAGGATATTCGTCCCGGCATAACCGCTGCCCCACACCGGTGCATCCTTCAGGAAAGAGACATCGCCCCATTTCCACATATAACTGACACCCCCTGTCATCTCTGAGAAGTCGGTTCCGTTCTTGATATGCCCTCCCCTTTCCCTTGTCAGATATTCAGGAGCGCCGGTCAGCGGATCCTGGTGGTTATCCTGCAGCGCCGCAAAGAAACCCCATCTTCCATAGCTGCCGCGGAAATTCGCCCCGTTCTTCCACGCAACCGACCCGTCCGAACCGTAACTCATTCCCAGGATGGGTGACACGGTAACATTGAACATGGAATCCCGGTATTGAGCCGAGGCAGGATTATAAACCAGCTTCAGTTTCCCGGGATCGGTCAACATTCCATAAGAGACCATCAAAAACTCCAGTTCTTTTTTCTGCCTGGAAGTCATTTCTTCAGGGTGTCCCGCCGCTGCCTCAAGAAGTTCCTGGATCATCTTCCTGCTGAAAGGTTTCACAGCCTGGTTGAAATCGATGATACCGTCTCCGGCAAGCTCGTCGAGAAATGAATAGATACTTTCATCGGCGACCGGCTCGGGGATGACCTGTGCATGGAGCGGAGAGAAGCAAAATACCAATAAGAATAATATAAGTGTTGATAAGTTTGTTGATGTTCTCATTGGCGTCATCTTTATGCAAAGATAACTCTTGGAGTAAATTTGTCATATATTGCACGAGAATAGAGGGTAAATGAATACACGTCGTTTTCGGAACTACAGTTTTTTTCTTGACATTCTCATCCTGGCCGTGTCATACTTCGTTATGACCTTGTTTAAGCCAACAGGATTTAAAGAGTATGTTCCGTCGCATGCACCATTCTTCCTTATCCTTGCCCTTCTGTGGGTAGCGGTGTCGTTTCTGAACGGCAAGATAGGCAGGGGACATATCATTAATCTGAGAACACTTTTTTACTATGTTGTAACATCAAACCTCATTGCCACCAGTTTAGCTGCCCTGATTTTGTTTGCCGTTCGCGATCTGGGTTATTCGAGGACTGTTGTCTTCGGAACCGCGCTTGCAGCTACGTTTCTGGAGCTGGCGGCGGGTATGATCTGGCTGGCATTCAGCAAGGCTTCCCTTCAGGATTCTGACCTGATCAGGCCGTCTGAGCGCGCCATGGTTGCCCGTTCACATCCGGAGAACGGCAACGGTAACAGGCCTGATCCTGAGCTGACTCTCCGGCTGCAGAAGGGATGTTCACGGGATAGGGCCGAGGCATTATCGTCTATGGTAAGCCGTGCCGAGGGATCACGTCTGGCCGTTGTATCAACGGCAGAGCCTTTTAACATACAGAACCTGGCGCCGGGAGACTATTCCGGTATCATCAACCTGAAACCCATGAACAGCATTAATGACATCGATGCCTTCCTTGATGCGGTTAATGTCAGGCTGACCGGAGACGGGGTATTTTTATGCAGTGTGGAGACGCTGGAGCAGCGTGCCAGCCGCCTGCGTCATAAGTTTACACCGGTATTGTATTATCTTTTTGTTGCTGTTCCGGATTTTCTTATCAGGAGGGTTGCTCCCCGTCTGCGTCTGACCAGAGGTCTGTGGAATTTCATGACGCGGGGTGCCAATGCGCCTCTCTCGCGGGCCGAGGCGCTGGGTCGTCTGTGCCGTGCCGGTTTTGCCATAAAGCAGGAAAAGTTTGCCGGAAACATATTGTGCATCAGGGCACAGCGAAAATCAGAGCCTTTGCCTGTCAACGGCAGCGGTTACGGTATGATCATTGCCTTGCCGCGCATTGGTCGCGACGGAAATACTTTTATTGTCTACAAACTGCGCACCATGCACCCCTATTCTGAGTTCCTGCAGGAATATGTCTATGACCTTCATGATCTGCAAGCCGGAGGCAAGCTCAGGCACGACTTCCGCGTTACCGGATGGGGTCGCTTCTCCAGACGCATATGGCTCGACGAACTTCCGATGGTCGTCAATCTTTTCCGGGGAGATATGAAGATAATAGGAGTACGGCCTCTTTCACAGCACTATTTCAATTTATATGCCGATGAGATTCGCAACCGGCGCATTAAATACAAACCTGGTCTTATTCCTCCATACTATGCTGACATGCCTGCGGGACTCCTTGAGATACAGCTCTCCGAGATAAAATACTTAGATGCCTGGGACAAAAACCATTTCGGCACCGACCTCCGGTACTTCTGGAAAAGTATTTACAATATTATCTTCAGGAACGCGAGATCAAACTAGGTCTCAGGTCTGAGGGTCTGAAGCCTGAGGGGTCTTTGGACTTTGGACTTTGGGCTTCCAGACTTCAGACTTTAAGACTATTTTTGTCTCAGCTTGGCCTCCATGGAGAGCGTGGCGTGGGGCACGGCGCGGAGACGCTCCTTGCTGATGAGCTGTCCCGTATCACGGCAGATGCCGTAGGTCTTGTTCTCGATACGAACCAGCGCTGCCTGCAGATGCTGGATGAATTTCAGCTGCCGCTGTGCCAGCCTTCCTGCCTCTTCCTTTGACAGTGTGGTGGCACCCTCTTCCAGCACCTTGAAGGTGGGAGAGGTGTCCATCGTATCATTGTTATCCTCGTGGGTGATACTGGCCTTGAGAACCTCGTAGTCGCGTCTGGCTTTCTCGAGCTTGGTCAATATAATATGCCTGAACTCCTCCAGCTCCTCATCCGAATATCTTGTCTTTTCTGCCATAGCTACCGGTGTTTGAATTTTAATAGGCAAAGGTAATATAAATAGTTGAAAAGTTGATGGGTTGAAAAGTTGATGGATTTTTTAACTAAGGATTGATTAAAGATTAAATAAACTCACTAATCTCCATCTTCAGAAACGCTTGCCACGGTATCCCTTTTTCGCCTATGAGAATTACCCTGGCCTGACTGTAAAGGCTGCAAAATGCATTCAATCCTGATCTTCCTGAGACACTGCCACTTTTTACCTCCAGGGCAGTAATCCTGTCTCCTTTGACCAGAACAAAGTCCACTTCGTCATTGCCCCTTCTCCAGTAATACAGTGAATAAAAACCCTTTACGTGCCCATCGAGTAAATGTGCTCCTATGGCAGACTCCACGAAGCGGCCCCAGCGGTCGGGCAGGGTAGTAATCTCCTCAAATGACTCAATGGCGGAGGAACTCATCAGGGCAGTGTTGTGCACAACGAATTTAGGGCTGGAAGAACGCTGTCTGATAATGCTTCCGGAATATTTTTCAATCCCTGAGAGGAGGCCTGCTGATCCCAGAAGTTCCAGGTAATGCGACAGTGTTACCGTGTTGCCCGAATCCTGCAACTGTCCGAGAATTTTGGTAAAAGACAACTCCTGACCCGAATACCTGCACCCCAGCTCAAAAAGACGGTGCATAAGAGCAGGCTTGTCAACCCGTGTAAGCATCAGGATGTCCTTCGATATACTGGTTTCAACAAGAGAGTCTGTGACATAACGCTTCCATCTCCGTTCGTCTTCAATCAGCAGTGCAGATCCGGGGTATCCTCCGTACCATACGAACTGATTTGCACTCCATCCGAATGCAGCCTTCATCTCTGCATAAGACCAGTGTCCCATATAGGTAATCTCGAACCTTCCTGCAAGTGATTCCGTAAGGCCTTTCTGAAGCAGCAGTCTCGATGACCCCGAAATAATAACCTTAAGACGGATTTGATTTACTGTGTCTTCATCCCACAGTTTCTTTACGGTTTCACTCCAGTTTTCAATTTTCTGAATCTCATCGATAGCCAGAATAAAATCCCCGGTTTCTTTTGATTTTATGATTTGCCTCGCTGCTTCCCAGTGCTTCTCTAACCAAGACTCTCCGTATCCGCCGGCACCGTCGGCGGTTATATACTGAGACTCGACTTTCAGCATATCAAGAAGCTGCAGTACCAGGGTAGTTTTACCTATCTGTCGCGGACCGGTAATTAACTGAATGAAGCTTCTCTCCTGATTCATCCGCGTTTCAATATCCTTAATAACAGGCCTTTGGAACATGATTTTAAATTTACTCATTACGTTGAGCAAATTTACTCATTATATTGAGTAAATGCAAACTTATTTAAAAATATCCACGGCAACATCCTTTTCAATAAACCCCTGCTGCCACAATTCAATCGGCAGAACCGAGGTTCGTTTTCAGGCTTTAATTGAACTGACCTTCAGACCTGAGCTCTTATGACTTTCAGACTTTTTAACTACCTTTGCACCCTGTTAAAAATGAGATAGGTTATATGTCCAAAAGATTTCCCGAATACAAGGGTCTTGACCTGGCAAAGGTGAACAGCGAGGTGCTGAAGATGTGGGATGATAATGACACCTTCCGCCGGTCGCTCCGCAGTCGTAACGGCAAGGGTGAATTTGTCTTTTATGAAGGTCCGCCCTCGGCCAACGGACTGCCCGGTATACACCATGTCATGGCCCGCGCCATCAAGGACACCATCTGCCGCTACAAAACAATGCAGGGTTACGAGGTGAAACGCAAAGCCGGCTGGGATACCCACGGACTGCCAGTCGAGCTCGGCGTGGAGAAAACCCTGGGCATCACAAAGGAAGATATCGGGACGAAAATCTCTGTGGAGGAGTACAATGCTGCCTGCCGCAAGGATGTGATGAAATATACCGACGTGTGGGAGGATCTGACACGTCACATGGGCTACTGGATCGATATGGACAATCCGTATGTGACATACGACAACAGGTATATCGAGACCCTCTGGTGGCTGCTGAAGGAGCTTTATAAAAAAGGTCTGCTCTATGAGGGTTACACCATACAGCCCTTCTCCCCGGCAGCAGGCACAGGCCTGAGCTCGCATGAGCTCAATATGCCGGGCTGCTACCGCGATGTGAAGGACACAACCTGCATTGCGCTCTTTACCGTAAAACGAAACGCGCACTCGGAATTCCTTTTCAAAGACATAGACACAGCGGGAGTGAAGATCATGGCATGGACCACCACGCCGTGGACCCTCCCGTCAAATACTGCCCTGGCTGTTGGTACGGATATTAAATATGCAAAGGTCAGAACCACAAATCCCTATACCTCCGAACCGATCACTGTCATACTGGCTGAAGAGCTTATACCTGTTATATTTGCCCCTGACAAAAAGCTGGAATACAAAGTCACAGGCACATACAAGGGCTCGGAGCTCAAGGGCATCGACTATGAGCAGCTCATCAACTGGGTTGATCCGGGCGAAGGCGCCTTCCGTGTTATCACAGGTGATTTTGTCACCACCGTCGACGGTACCGGCATTGTACATATTGCGCCCACCTTCGGCGCCGACGACTACCGTGCAGGTCGTGAGAACGGCATCCCGCCACTTATGGTGGTGATGTCAGACGGCTTTCAGGGACCGCTTGTCGACCGCCGCGGTCGCATGGTGCCGCTCGAGGATCTTGACCAGGCGTTCACGGCCACGCACGTAAATACAACAACATACGGTCCGTTTGCAGGCCGCTATGTCAAGAACGAATATGACGAATCCCTTACGGAAACTGACCCCACCCTCGACGTTGACATCGCTGTGATGCTCAAACAGGAGGGAAAAGCCTTCCGCATAGAGAAACAGATACATACCTATCCGCACTGCTGGCGCACCGACAAACCTGTTCTGTATTACCCCCTTGACTCGTGGTTCATACGCACCACAGCGCTGCGCGACCGTATGATAGAGCTTAACAACACTATCAAATGGAAGCCCGAGAGCACCGGCAGCGGACGCTTCGGCAAGTGGCTCGAGAACCTGGTCGACTGGAACCTGTCGCGCTCACGCTTCTGGGGTACTCCCCTGCCGATCTGGATGACTGAGGACCGTCAGGAAGAAATATGCATCGGGTCAGTAGCTGAGCTCAAGATGGAAATATCACGCAGCGTCGATGCAGGTTATATGACCCATAATCCCCTGGCAAACTTCGCCGAGGGCGACAACAGCCTGGAAAACTATTCACTGCTCGACCTGCATCGTCCGTTCGTTGACGCGATCATCCTCGTCAGCAGAACCGGCAGACCCATGAAACGCGAGACGGATCTCATTGACGTTTGGTTTGACTCGGGAGCCATGCCCTATGCACAGGCACATTATCCCTTCGAGAACAAAGTTGATTTCCCGGAAAAATTTCCTGCCGACTTCATCGCCGAAGGTGTTGACCAGACACGAGGATGGTTCTTCACCCTTCATGCCATCGCCGCAATGATATCCGATTCGGTCTCATTCAGGAATATCATCTCCAACGGCCTCGTGCTCGATAAGAACGGTAACAAGATGTCGAAGCGGCTCGCAAACGCTGTTGATCCTTTCAGCACCATCGATCAGCACGGCTCCGACCCGCTGCGGTGGTACATGCTCACCAACGCGCAGCCGTGGGATAACCTCCGCTTCGACATTTCCGGAGTGGAAGAGGTGAAGCGTAAGTTCTTCGGTACCTTATATAATACTTATTCCTTCTTTGCCCTGTATGCTAACGTTGACGGGTTCACCGGGAACGAGCCGCAGGTGCCGATGGAGAAAAGGCCTGAGATAGACCGGTGGATCATCTCGCTGCTGAATACCCTTATCAAAGAGGTCACCGACCGGTATGACGATTATGACATCACTCCTGCAGGCAGGGCTATCTCGGAGTTCGTCACCGAGAACCTCTCGAACTGGTACGTGCGCCTCAACCGGAAGCGTTACTGGGGCGGCGGACTGGACGAAGACAAGCTCTCGGCCTACCAGACACTATATACATGTCTTGAAACAGTGGCTAAACTGGCTTCACCCGTCATACCTTTCTTCACTGACCGCATTTTCACCGATCTCAACCCGGTCAGCGGCAGAGATAAAGAGGGCTCGGTGCATCTTACGGCATTTCCGTCATATAATGAGAAGCTGATTGACAAAGCCCTTGAGGAGAGGATGGAGATCGCGCAGAAGATGTCGTCGATGATCCTGGCTCTCAGACGGCGTGTGAACATCAGGGTGCGCCAGCCGCTTGCCAGGATAATGGTACCTGTTACTGACGGTAACTTTAAAAGCAGCTTTGAAGCTGTCAAATCGCTGATACTGACCGAAGTCAATGTCAAGGATGTCGAGTATGTCGATGACACATCCGGCCTGCTGGTAAGAAAAGTCAAGCCTAATTTCAAGCTTCTTGGTCCCCGTTTCGGGAAGAAGATGAAGGAAGCGGGAGCTGCCATATTGGCCCTTACTCAGTCAGAGATAGCAGAATTCGAGAAACTCGGAACACGGAACCTGAAGCTTGACGGTGAGGTTTACCAGATAACCACTGATGATGTTGAAATAATCTCGGAGGATATCCCCGGATGGCTTGTCGCCAATGAAGGCCGGCTGACTGTTGCGCTTGACATAACCGTCACCGGGGAACTGCTTCATGAAGGCATCGCCCGTGAGTTTGTGAACCGCATACAGAACATCCGCAAGGACTCTCGGCTTCGAGGTCACCGACAAAATCAGGGTTGTCATTGAGGATTTGCCGTTTGTATCTGTTGCTGTTAATAAGCACTCTGACTATATCGCCTCCCAGACTCTGGCGCTGGAGATCTCTCTGGCCTCTTCTGATAAACTCTCAGCTGCCGGGGCAAAGGAGATTGATATCGAAGAGCAGATGGTGAAAGTGCTGGTAGAAAAAGTCTGAGGGTCTGAGGGTCTGAGGGTCGAAATTCAAAAGCCTTAGAACCTTCCCCTCGGTAGACCCCATTTATGCAGATTTGCATTCGAACTGCATAAATGCATAACAACGGAATTAGTTATAAGTATACTTGCAACTTTCCACAAAATCACACTTTTTTGTAAGTATGGTTTCAATTTTCTTTCTGAACAAGAAATGTTTAAACTATACTTACAACTCTTTGTCACACCGTATGCATTGATTTTTACATGATAATTAAAACCAGGGATTGATGTTGATTGCCGTTTCTGACTTTTTGAACTTATTGTAACCACCGTTACGGTAACCGTTGTTACAATAAATAAATTATGGTGCTGAGTTTATTCTGGTTTGCGTTTCCTTCGCCCGGGGAAATTATGCCGGGTTTTCAGATTCCATCAAGTGAAAATGACTGGTATTCAACCTGGTACTCTCCAAACTTATTCACCAGGTTTCTGGCGCTTTCCCGTAAAATCCGAGGTCTGAAGCTTGATTTTTTCATTTTTACCTCTGCAATAAGAACCTTCTTGTTCATATCATCAATTGCGACAATGTCGATTTCGTTCCGGTTACCCTTTTCCCAATAGCTCCCTATTGACGTATACTCTCCACTCAATACAATCTTCTCCCTGAAATATTTCTCAAGAAACAGGCCACAATATGTATCGAAATCACGCTTAACCACTGCCTTAAGATATTTAAAATTACCTATTTCTACTGCACTGCGGTACTTGTAAACAAAACGAAACCAGAACGATAAAAAATTGTCATTAATAGTATACCTCTGAATTCTCCCTCCGGGTTTTGCCAGGACGGGCCGGACACTCCTGATTAGCATATATTCATTTTCCAGCTTGTCAAGATACCCGCCAATATCCTTCTGAAGTATTGACTCTATATCAGGTCTGGATGTTTTTGAGGAAGAAATGAGAGACAATATGGAGAAATAAATAGCATAATCCCTGCCGAACTCTTCAATCAGTACATTTTTACCTTCATCAATCAGCAAGGAGTTTTCCCTGAATACTTCGTCCAGCATTTGTGGAAATGTGTAAATATCCTTGTCACAGAAGAGCTCAACATATCTGGCAGCGCCACCGGTAATCGTATAGAATGCAAGGATATCTTTATTTTTAATATCGGTGAAACGTCCTTTGAGAAGGTTTTTCAAAACATCGACACTGAATGGCTGCAGGCTGATGCGCTCATTTGCCCTTCCAAATAATGGTTCTTTTTCATTCTCAAAGATTTTTTTCATCATCGAAAAAACCGAACCGCATAAAATGAGATTTATTTTTGCTGTCGCCTTATACCTGTCCCACAATTTTTGCATTTCACCATATATGCCACTGCTTACATTTAAAAACTCCTGAAACTCATCGATCACAAGAGTGAAAGGGTGGGTTTGGGAATGAACCAGGAGGTATTCAAACAATCGCGCAAAACTGTTGAACTCCCCCAGAACGTCGATCTTGAGACCCCTGTTGATTTCTTCAATAAATTCCTGGCAAAGTAATATTTCATTTTTCCTTACAACAAAGAAATAGACAAAGGGATGCCCTTCGAATGCCTTCATTGTTAATGTTGTCTTGCCAATTCTTCGCCGTCCGGTAATGACGGTCAGGATGCCGGATTTCTCAGACCTTTTCCGTATCCCTTCCAGGAGTTTCAACTCATTTTCACGATCAATGAATTCCATAGCCTTTTCTTTAATCCGTCAAATATAGGAAATTTATTGTAACCGCCATTACAGTAACCGCTGTTACAATAAAACAATTATTGAATCTGTCTTTTATTTATGTTTTGCACCCGGTTTGATGCATAATTGAAATATAGGAGAAACTTATTTGCATTAAATCCTTAAGTTCATATTTGTGTTAATCTTTTACACTTTTATGAACATAAAAATGTGATTTTAACACACTTTTTCGAACTTAAGGCTCAAAACTCTCCTTAAGCCATTATTGACTGTTGCCTATTGCCTGATCTATTCTTCAGGCAATAACATTTCGTATCTTTACCCCGATTCAAAAGTACGAGCAATGTTTTCGGGAATAGTAGAGGAAGCCGCACCGGTGGTGCGGATTGAACACGAAAAGGATAATATTCATATCACCATGCGATGCTCATTCACCGGTGAGCTGAAGATCGACCAGAGCATATCGCATAACGGCGTATGCCTCACAGTAGTGAAAAAAGAGGGCGACACCTATACCGTGACTGCCATACGCGAGACGCTTGACAAGACCAACCTCGGTCTGCTGAAGCCGGGCGACAAGGTGAACCTCGAACGCAGCACCCGCCTCGACGGCCGTCTCGACGGTCACATGGTACAGGGTCATGTCGACCTCACCGCCATATGCACCTCTGTAAGGGAAGCGGAAGGGTCATGGTACTACACTTTTGAATATGAACCTAAATCCCCGGAACATCTCACAGTCGAAAAGGGATCCGTAAGTGTCAACGGCGTCAGCCTCACGGTTGTCAATTCAAAGGATACCTCATTTGAGGTGGCTATAATACCGTTCACGCATGAGGTTACTAACTTTCACCAGATCGAAAAGGGTACGGTGGTGAACATTGAGTTTGACATACTCGGGAAGTATATTGCGAAGATTGTCAGGCAGCAATTTGGAAAGTCTAAAGTCTGAAAGTCAAAAGTCGGAGGGTTGAAAAGTTGAAGGTTGAGAAGTTGAAGGGTTGAGAACGTTAAGGGTTGAAAAAGTTGAAGGGTTGAAAGATTGAGAAAAATCGCAAATCGCAAATCGCAATTACCATGTCTTTAGCTGCAAATAAACGCAAAATAGTGGTTGCCATCACGGGCGCCAGTGGGGCGATATATGCCCTGAGCCTGCTGAAACGCTGCGTGAGCTGCCGGAACCCCCATCAGAAGTTGCGGTAATTCTGACCGGTAATGCGGAAGAGATTATGCTATATGAGACAGGCTCCGTTTATGTGCCGTCAGGCACCGAGAAACTATGGGACAACAAGGACTTCAATGCACCTTTTGCTTCCGGTTCATCATCGTATGACACCATGATAATCTGTCCGGCTTCAATGGGGATGGTTGGCAGGATAGCACATGGCGTCTCCGACGACCTCATCACCCGTGCTGCGGATGTGATGCTGAAAGAGCGGCGCCGGCTGATACTTGTACCCCGCGAGACACCGTACAGTCTGATACATATTAACAATATGAAGCTGCTCACCGAGGCCGGTGCTGTTATTTGTCCTGCCACACCTTCCTTTTACAGCAGGCCGCAGACCATAGACGAGCTGGTGGCCACAGTAACAGACAGGGTGCTTACACTGGCAGGATTCACTATTGATACATTCCGGTGGAACGAGTAGAATTGCATAAACGCATAAAGACTCTGCTGCGGAGGCACCATGTTCTCAGCATAGCCACGGTGAGTGACCGCGGTCCCTGGTGCGCATCCTGCTTTTATGCATGGGACGAGGAGAATAATACCCTTGTCATCACCACCGACACAACTACCCGCCACGGCTCCGAATTCCTTGCCAATCCTTCCGTTGCCGGAACCATCGCCCTTGAAACCTGGCGCGTTGGCAGGATACGTGGAATTCAATTCACGGGCATCATCAGTGAACCTTTAAGTGATGATCTCAGTCGTGCCAAAAAAATTTATCTCCGACGATTCCCTTATGCTGCTCTTACGGAGCTGCACCTATGGGTCATCGGGCTTAATCACATCAAGCTCACTGACAACAGGCTGGGCTTCGGGAAAAAGATTATTTGGAAAAAGCCCGGCTAATCAGTATAAGAATCCGAACAGCCAGAGCGGTAACCTGTTTCCGGTCCCGTATTCGATCCCGTCAGCAACAATATAACTGTTGCTGATACCATTTATCTGACCGAATCCTTTTGTTTTGCCGCCCGTTTCAAAAATAAATTGTCCGTCAATCGTAAAATCTCCCTCCTCTGCGTATTCAACAATATGATTTTCGCTAAGCTGGTTTACAAAAAAGGTCTCCCGGAGGTTACCGATGTTGACTCCGACAGGAGACAGGGCATGCATGAGGTTAGTGTTCTCAAGATAAATCTTGTCTGGCTTTTGTAACCTGGTTATTCCTTTTGAATTCCTGTACAGGTTCTTTTCCAAATGTGCCTCTTCCAAATACCCAAGATAAGAGATGACTGTGTTACGCGTCAGACCTGACCTCTCGCTCAGCTTTACAATATTCGGTATGAATGGTGCGGACTCGGCAAGGATTTTAAGCAGAAGCTTCATTTTTGGGACATTCTCCACCTCGACCTTCCTCAGGAGAGGTAATTCCGTTTCAATAATCAGATTGATTATCTCTTCCAACCTGTGGAAATACAACTCGGGAACCTCAAGAAAGAAGGGATAATAGCCCGATTTAAGGTAGGAGCTGAAGTACTTCAGAGGCTTAACCTTTTTCAATATCTCCTGTGCCTGATCCACGGGACTGGCAAGGATATCCTCAAGCCTGACAACCGGAAGGTCAAGGCCGAGAGTTAGATTCAGATACTCCCTGAATGAGAGTCCCCGCATATTATAAACAACAGCCCGGCGACTGAGATCAACCCTCGATTTCCGGATTTCAAGCAGTGATGAACCAGTAAAAACTATTTTCAACCCAGGATAATCATCATAAATATTTTTTAATTCCTGCGACCAATCCTGATATTTATGCACCTCGTCCAGAAAAAGGAAGTGACCACCCTGTTTTACAAACCTGTCTGTCAGGTCGGTCAGCCTGTTCTCCGAGAACCATATATTGTCAAGGTTTGCATACAGAGAAGAGCCATCACGGGGGAAGTTCTTTTTCATGTACTGCAGCAGCAGAGTTGTTTTACCCACACCACGCGCTCCTCTAATGCCAATCATACGGGCCTTCCAGTTAATTATACCAGCATAGCCCCTTATGAAATCCATCGAGATATTGTCAAGTAATCTGTAGTATTTTTCAAATAGTTGATCCATTGTTGCTTTTTCTATTAAGCAAATATAATCATTTTTTGCTTTCTCCAAAAAGCATTATTGATAATAATGTCTGAAGGACTGAAGATCGGAAGGTCTCAGACTTTTCAGTAACTTTGAGACCCATGATCGACCACTCAACAATAGAACGCATCTTCGACGCTGCCCAGATAACCGAGGTGGTGCAGGAGTTCGTGTCGCTGAAAAAGAGAGGCGTCAACTACCTGGGACTATGTCCTTTTCATAACGAAAAGACCCCGTCGTTCACCGTCTCGCCCGCCAAGGGCATCTTCAAGTGCTTCGGCTGCGGCAAGGGCGGCAACGCCGTCAACTTCATCATGGAGCATGAGCACCTCTCTTATCCCGAAGCGCTCCGCTATCTGGCAAAGAAATACAACATCGAGATAGAGGAGAAGGAGGTCACAGCCGAGGAGATACAGAAACAGAACGAGCGTGAGAGTATCCTTGTGGTTACACAGTACGCCGCAAGGCAGTTCACCGAGAACCTCTTCCACGGCCACGAGGGCATGGCGCTGGGCCTGTCATACTTCCGCGAACGCGGCTTCCGCGATGCCGTGCTGCATAAATTTGATGTAGGCTACTGCAACGAGAAGCGCGACGACTTCACCCAGAAGGCCCTGTCGGCTGGCTACAAGACTGATTATATGGTCCTGAGCGGACTCACCATTGACAAGGAGGGTTATCTCTTTGACAGGTTCGCCGGCCGCATCATGTTCCCCATCCACTCTCTTTCAGGACAGGTGCTGGGTTTCGGGGGAAGGATCATCAAACACGATCCCAGGGCTGCCAAGTATGTCAACACGCCTGAGACAGAGATCTACCATAAGAGCCGTATTGTCTACGGCATCTTCCAGGCACGCCAGGCCATAACACGCGAGGACCGCTGCTATTTAGTCGAGGGTTACACCGACGTGCTGTCGATGCATGAGGCCGGTGTTGAGAATGTCGTTGCATCATCAGGCACCGCCCTCACTCAGGAGCAGATACGCCTCATCAAGCGCTTCACCCCCAACATCACCATGCTCTACGACGGAGACCCGGCAGGGGTGAAGGCATCCGTGCGCGGCACCGACATGGTGCTCGAGGAGGGCATGAATGTCCGCATAGTCATGCTTCCAGATGGCGAAGATCCTGATTCATACTCCAAAAAAGTATCCGAGGAAGAGTTCAGGAGATATCTCAAAGAGAACGAGACCGACTTCATAAGATTTAAGACAAGCCTGCTCCTCGATGAGGCGCATAACGATCCCGTAAGACGCGCCAACCTGGTAAGGGAGGTGGTGCGTTCAATAGCCGTCATCCCTGACCAGATAACACGCACGGTATATATCAAGGAGTGCAGCATTCAGCTTAGCATGCCCGAAGAGGTGGTCCTTGACGAGGTGATGAAGCTGCGTAAGCAGCAGAGCTTCCGCGACCGCAACTCGTGGCCCGTGCAGGATGCCATTGTATCACCCCAGATAACCGCACAGAAGCAGAAGAAAAAAGAAGAGACATCATTTTACTCCGAGAAAGAGCTTCTCCGGCTGCTCATACGTTATGGCGACGAGGTGCTGTCGCGCGTGGTCGACAAGGAGACAGGGACTGAGACCATAACCACCGTGGCTGACTATATCATCTCGCAGATTACCGAGGACGAGCTGCTGTTTGACGACCCGCTCTTTGCCTCTATCTTTTCAGAAATAACCTTTAATGTGTCGCAGGGTCTTTTCCCCGGAGACAGGCATTTCGTGCACCATCCTGACCCGGCCATCAGTGCCATCGCTGTCGACATGCTCACTGAACAGTATACGCTCAGTAAGATATGGAGCTCACGAGGTGCTTATGTCGAGACTGAAGAGATGAAACTGAAGGAAATAGTACCTGACACAGTCCTCGTGTTCAAGAGCGACAAAATCAAGATAATGCAGAAGGAACTGCGCAGGGCGATGACCGAAGCCGCCGGCGATGATGAGAAGATAGCCGCACTGCAGGAGCGATATAAAACAATGACCTCGCTCCAGAAAAAAATATCCTCCGGCCTCGGCGGACGCATTGTATTATAATCGCGCTGGCCGGAAAGTCTTTTTTTTCTTAACTTGTGGAAAAATTCCGCTGCCATGAGACAAACCCTCCCTGTTTTCATTACGTTGTGTGCGGTGCTGATATTCTCCGCTTCATGTAAGAGGGCAGACAAGGCTACTCATATACCCACCCCCGTATTTTCCACATACATTCCGGACTCTCCCCAGGATACCTCAAAGATGAGGGAGATCTATTACGGATTGCTGACTCCGGTGGAAGTGTGTAATATTTTTGAAAGGCTCGGGTTGCATTACAATGACACGGCAATCCTGGCCACCGAGTACCAGGATCTTTATATGAGCAGCTACAAGGCCGCAATGAACCTCGGGGTCTATGGCGTCGACATGGGTTACATGAAGCTCTTCGGCATCAACAGGCAGACAGTGAATTATTTCAGCACCATCAAGACCCTGAGCGAACGGCTGAACATGCCTGACACCTTTCTTTCAGATGCCATCAGGAGCCTTGACGCTGAGATCAATAACGCCGACACTCTCACCGGGCTGATGAATGATGCCTATCAAAAAATAGATACACACCTGCGCCTGGAAGGAAGCGAGGGGACCCTGGGACTGATGCTCATGGGCGGATGGGTGGAGGCGATGTACCTTGCCACACAGCTGGCATATGATCCTGAAAATCCCGACCCGCAGGTCGTTGGCAAGATAGCCGAACAGAAGTACTCGCTCATATCGCTGCTCAGCTTCATGAAAAATTATTATGACGATCCGATGGTGGTCTTTTACACCAAGAAACTGAAGTACCTCAATCGCTGGTTTGACACGTTTGAAATTTACTATCAGCCGGGAGACGTCAGGATAGACACGACGCGCCAGGTCATAACAACTTCCGGCACGGAGATGACTGTCACTGTGGGGACGCTGAATGAGATACGCGATTATATTGCGAAGCTGAGGGCCGAGATCACTGCTGTCTGAAAAATTCAAATACTTATATTATGAACCGTCGTCTTCTTTCACTTACGGCCATTATGGCCGTCATTGCTCTTTCATGCGGCAGAGGCCCGCAGGAGAAGAAGGGCTCTGACACTACCCCTGTTGTCACTGTAATAGATAAAGGATTTAGCAAATATATTGCTGCTTACACTTCCGGAATTGTTCCGGCGGGAAGCACGGTGCAGATCGTTTTTACGCCTGAGTTTGCCGCCGCCGCTGACAAAACCAAAACACAGGGTCTGTTTTCCTTCACTCCCTCATTAAAAGGAACGACGGAATGGGCTGATGACATGACCCTCCTTTTCAAGCCTTCGAAACCGCTGGAGTCCGCGACTTCGTACCAGGGAACCCTCGATCTCAGCAAACTCGGGTCGGTGGAAGAACAGCTTCGCCTCTTCCCTCTGGCCTTCAGTACGATAGAGAAGAACTTCTCCGTTACCCTTAATCCGGTCACCTGTGACCTGCCTGACGGTAGCACATATTCCCTTACCGGCACGCTTGTCACATCCGACTTCATTGACCCGTCAGAGGTAGAAAAATATCTCACGGCCAGCACCGGCAGACGAAGTGAAAAGATCACCTGGGATCATGATAACAATAACAATCATGTCTTCGCTATTGAAAAGATACAACGAGGCAGGGAAGAGAACGTGCTGACAGTCGTCTGGAACGGTAATCAATTCGGCATCAAGACCAAAGGCGACCAGAGTGTTGCCATTCCTGCAGAAGGCGTCTTCACCGTTACCGAAGTGAAGGTCAACGCCGGCGACAGCAAAAGCATCGAGATATTCTTCTCAGATCTGTTAAACGCCGGTAATGAACTTGAGGGCGTGGTTACAATGAACCCCATTCACCCTCTGACCATCAGTGTGGAAGCCAACAAACTGCTTGTCATCCCCGGTGATAATGTCGTTGGCGTCACTGAAATAACAGTCGATGGATCTTTGCGCAATACCCGGGGCGACAGGCTTGGTGAATCCGTCACCAGGAGCATTAACTTCACACCGGTGGAGCCCGGACTGAGATCTGCCGGCAAGGGTGTCATCATGCCTTCCTCAGGTAACCTGATCTTTCCCTTCATGGCTGCCAACCTGAGCGCAGTGGATCTCACCGTCATTAAGATCTTCGAAAATAACCTGCCCTATTTCCTGCAGCAGAACAGCATGGGAGAAGCCAACGCATACGGCAACATCAAACAGTTCGGGCGTCCCGTTTACCGTGGTCGTATTGACCTCACCACCGGTGCGGGATTCGATCCGAACAGGTACAATCTTTTTACCATCGATCTTGCCAATTATATCAAACCTGAGCAGGGTATCCTTTACCGCATTGAGCTCGGGATGCGGCCGTCATATTCGCTCTATCCCTGTACAGGTACCCGCAAGACCTCAAAGTACGAGGAGATGCTTGAACAGGCTGATCTCGACAGGGCATGGGAAAGCTCCGAGGATTATTACTCCCTCTCTGAAGAGGGTCTGTTTTATCAGTACGCCTATGACTGGCGTGAGAATGAAAATCCCTGCAGCGATGCTTTTTACAGTCCCGATAAGAAGCTTGTCAGCAATATACTTGCTTCTGACCTGGGTATCATGGCGAAGAGCGGCACAGACAACAACCTGCGTGTTTTCATAAACGATTTGCGCACGGCAGCGCCTGTCGAGGGCGCAACGGCCGAGATATATGATTACCAGATGCAGCGGATGGGCACCGCCACTACAGATAAATCAGGTACCGCGGCGCTCTCCTGCCCCAGGAAGCCCTTCCTGGTGATTGCACGCAAGGATGAGAACCGCAATTACCTGTCGCTCAATGATGGTATGGCCTTGTCAATGAGCTCTTTCGATGTCGCCGGCGAGACCCCGCAGGACGGTATCAGGGCATTTCTCTTCACCGAGCGCGATGTCAGACGTCCCGGTGACACTGTCTTTTTAGGAGTTATTGTCAGGAGTGTTGCCGGCACTCTTCCGGCAGGTCATCCGGTGCATTTTGAGCTGTCTAATCCCATGGGACAGCGTATCGATGACCAGGTAGTTAATCTTGACAACAAGGGCTTCATCACATTTACATCCGTCACCGCTGCCGATGCGGTGACAGGTAACTACACGGCACAGGTGCGCATCGGAGGAGCCACTTTCACAAAGACAATAAAGGTAGAGACCGTCAAGCCCAACAGGCTGAAGATAAAGCTCGATTTCCCGTCGGCCATAGCCGGAGGTGACAGCAAAATAATAAAAGGAACCATGAAGGTGTCATGGCTCAACGGGACAACGGCGAAAGATATGAAGTCGACTGTTGATCTGCTTCTCAGGCCGGTGAAGACATCCTTTGACAAATACGGGCAGTACAACTTCGATGACCCTGCATCCCAGTTCTGGTTTGAGAGCCAGACGATCTTTGATGGTAATATAAACAGCTCGGGAGAGGCCACTGTGACATTCACGCCCGATGACGAGCTCAATGCCCCGGGAATGCTCAACGCTGTCTTCACAACACGGGTGTTTGAAAAGGGTGGTGACGCCAGCATCAACCAGACGGTGCTTCCATACGCACCCTATCCCGCCTTCGTGGGAATGAATATCCCCGCTCTCGGCGCCACGGGCCGTGTCCTCTTCACTGACCGTCCCAACGAGGTGAGGCTGGTTACTCTTGATAAGACCGGAAAGCCTGTAAAAAGCGAGGTGGAGATTAATGTTTACAAGCTCGATTATCGCTGGTGGTGGGAATCAGATAATGAATATCTCGGTTCGTACATTACACGTGACCGTAACAACAATATCTTCAACGGGACTGTCACCACATCCGGCGGGGAGGGGAAAATCTCATTCAATGTAGATAAGGAGCAATGGGGTCGTTATCTTGTCAGGGCCACCCTGCCCTCCGGACATTCAACCGGGATGATTGTGCTTGTGGACTGGCCGTGGGATTACGGCATGAAGCCCGGCGGAAACGACGGTGCAAGCCTGCTTCAAGTCAATACAGACAAGGACAAATATAATGTGGGTGACCAGATAAGCCTTACATTCCCATCACCGGCAGATGGACGCGCCATCATTACCATTGAGAACAGCACAGGCCTGCTTGACATAACCCAGGTGAATACCGTGGCGGGCAACACGGAGGTAAAGGTCACTGCCACAAAGGCCATGGCTCCCAATGCATATCTCTATGTTACTATGCTTCAGCCTCACTCACAGACAGTTAATGATGCACCTATAAGACTCTACGGTGTCATACCAGTATCGGTTGAAGATCCTTCTTCACGACTTGTGCCCCTGATCAGCATGGCGGACCAGATAAGGTCACAGCAGGAGGTGGAGATAAAAGTCACAGAACAGAACAGACAGGCAATGACATATACACTTGCCGTGGTGGATGAGGGACTGCTGGATCTGACAGGGTTTAAAACACCTGATCCGTGGAAGTGGTTCTTCGTCAAGCATGCGCTCGGAGTAAAGACATGGGATCTTTATGATATTGTCTTCGGAGCATTCGGAGGAAAGCTGGGTCGCATCTTCGCTATTGGCGGCAGTGAGGCTGCCATTGATCAGAGCAAGAACAGGGCACGTCGTTTTGTGCCTGTGGTGCGTTTCATGGGGCCCTTCACCATTGAACAGGGTAAGACCGGAACACATAAGATCAGGCTGCCCCAGTACACCGGATCTGTCAGGGTGATGGTCACTGCGGCAGGAGAAGGAAATACTTTCGGCTCTGCCGGGAAGAGCGTCATCGTCTCCGATCCGCTTATGATCCTGGCAACTGCGCCAAGGGTACTGTCGCCTGGAGACAGGGTAGCGCTGCCCGTAACAGTTTTTGCACAGAAAAAGGAAATAAGCGAGGTGAACGTCTCTGCAACAGGCAATGAGATGATAACATTCACCCAGCCATCAGGTACGGTCCGCTTCACTGAGCCGGGAGAGAAGGATCTGGAGCTGCTCCTGACCACGGCACAGCAGACGGGCAAGGCAGTGATGCAGGTAACAGCTGCCGGTGGCGGCGAGACGGCCACGTATAACATGGAGGTGGAGGTCCGCATTCCAAACCCGCCTGATCGCAGGTCAGAGACAAAGACCATTGCTCCGGGAGAGAAGTTCTTAAAGAGCTTCGTCCCCTTCGGCATCGCCGGCACCTCATCAGCCACAGCAGAGATCTTCTCCCTGCCATCGGTCAACCTGAGCCGCCGCCTGGGATGGCTCACCTCGTACCCGCACGGCTGCACCGAACAGATCACCTCAGCCGCCTTCCCTCAGATCTACCTTCCGGACCTGCTTGGAAATAATCTGCCTGATCCTGCCCTTATCCGCAATAATGTACAGGAAGCCCTGCGGAGTATAGCCGCAAGGCAGATAGCTTCCGGGGCTCTGGTACTGTGGCCCGGCAGCTCGTATCCTGACGACTGGGTGACATCTTATGCAGGTCATTTTGCCATTGAAGCGCAGAAGGCCGGGTATACTTTGCCGGCAGGGTTCCTGAGTAAGTGGACTTCTTATCAGCGTGCCGCGGCATCATCATGGAGATACCAGCCTCAGTACCGGTACACCGCCAATGATCAGGCCTACAGGCTCTTTACCCTTGCTCTTGCAGGCTCTCCCGACAAGGGTGCGATGAACCGCATGCGCGAGACAGCCGATCTGCCTTCCCTGGCAAGGTGGTTCCTGGCAGCAGCCTACGCCACCACAGGGCGTCCCGAGGTGGCACAGAGCCTCATCGACGTCAGAAATTTTCGGCCTGATAATGATTATTCATCATACTATTACGGCAGCACCCTGAGGGATCAGTCGATAATACTATACACCCTCACAACCATCGGCAATACAACGGAGGCACTGGAACTTCTGAAGGAGATAGCCACTGCGCTGAGCCGCGACCAGTGGTACAGCACCCAGACAACTGCATGGGGATTATTCTCATACATGAACTTCAGCAAGGCGATGAAGGGTGACAACAGCAAACCTTTAAAGGTGTCATTTGATTTCAACGGCAAAACGGAGCAGCTGTCATCAGCAGAGGGAGGCATAATGCGCACCCTGAAACCCGTAGCCTCGAACAAGCTGACAATAGTGAATGAGAGTGACAAACCGTTGTTTGTGACCTTCACCGAGGAGGGTGTGCCGCAGACCACTGATCAGACGGTAACAGAAAATAACCTGACAATGAAAGTCGATTACATGGATATGGAACAGAAGCCTGTCGATGTTGCCTCACTGCCACAGGGCAGCGGGTTCATGATGCTGGTGACTGTTACAAACACAACATTCCGTCAGATCAATAACCTCGCGCTGACCCAGATGATCCCGGCAGGATGGGAAATACAGAATACCCGCCTCTTTGAGGCTAACCTGCTGCTTAAAGAGAGCGGCTATGACTACCGCGATTTCCGAGATGACCGTGTCTACACCTATTTCGGCCTCAGGGGAGGTGAGACGAAGAAGTTTTACATCATCCTCACGGCATCTTACAGAGGATTCTATTCCATGCCTGCCGTTGTGTGTGAGGCTATGTACGACGAGGGTGTCACCGCACGTCGTCCCGGCCGCGAAGTGACTGTCACCGGGCAGAAGTGAAACGTCGGGTAAGGATAATCATCGGCGCCGCAGCGATACTGATATTATCAGTGCTTGTGGCGCCGATGCCTTCATTCGATACGCCGCTTTCGACTGTTGTTGAAGCTGCCGACGGCTCCCTGCTAGGCGCCCGAGTGGCCGCCGACGGCCAGTGGAGGTTCCCGCCGCCCGACAGCCTTCCGGATAAATATGTAACCTGCCTTATAAATTATGAGGACAGGTGGTTCAGGTGGCATCCCGGGGTTAATCCGGTAGCCGTGATCAAAGCCCTGGCTGACAATATCATGGCGGGCGAGACAGTTCGCGGAGGAAGCACAATTACAATGCAGGTGGCGCGACTGGCTCGCGGCAATCCTGACAGGACATATTCAGGCAAGATCATTGAGATGCTCTCCGCGCTTAAGCTGGAGCTGTTCCGTTCAAAAAATAAAATACTGATCCTGTATGCCGCCAATGCGCCCTTCGGAGGTAACACCGTCGGCCTCGAGGCTGCTGCATGGCGTTATACCGGACGCAGCAGCAACGATATGACCTGGGCCGAGGCGGCCACGCTGGCGGTGCTTCCCAATGCACCATCACTTATTTATCCCGGACGGCATTCGGAGCGTTTGCAGTCTAAAAGAGACGCTTTGTTGCTTCTGCTGGCTCAGCGCGGTATTATCGACAGCCTCACCTGTTCGCTTGCCGAAAGTGAGCCGCTTCCGGGAGCGGCAGTGCAAATGCCATCGCTTGCCCCGCACCTCACCAGCCGCTTATGGATTGACTACCCTGGTAAGAGAGTACGGACGACTGTTGATCCCATGCTGCAAAGTGAGGTCGCCGCTCTGGTTAACAGTCACCAGGCAGTGCTTGAGGGTAACCTCATACACAATGCCGCCGCACTGATAGTTGAGGTTGCTACCGGCAATGTCCTGGCTTATGCCGGTAACAGCACTTTAGCCGACACCGCCGGCAGGCACGGCCGCGATGTTGATATTGTACCTTCACCCCGCAGCACCGGCAGCATCATGAAACCTTTCCTATATGCGGGTCTGCTCACTGCCGGTGATATACTTCCCAATGCTCTTATTCCGGATATACCGACACGTTTCCCGGGGTTCCGTCCTGAGAACTCCGACTTCACCTACAGCGGCGCCGTGCCTGCCGGCGACGCCCTGGCACGGTCGCTGAACATACCGGCAGTGCGCATGCTCCAGATAATGAATGAAGAGCGTTTCCTTAGCCTGTTGCACAGGATAGGGTTCACCACCTTCGACAAGCCTGCATCACACTATGGTCTCTCGCTCATCCTCGGCGGAGGCGAGACAAGTCTCTGGGAGCTTGCCGGGGTTTATGCCTCCATGGCGCGGGTACTGAATAACATAAATGCCGGGAAAGACTATCATGCTGAAGACTGGCACATGCCGGTGCTCATAACTGAGAGATCCCCTGCTCAGTCCGGAGACTTCAGTCATAAGCCGGTAGCCGGCTCTGACACTTTAAATCGCAAATCGCAAATAGCAAATCGCAAATCAGAGACCTCATCCATCATCACTAACTCCTCTCAGACAACGCTCTCTGCCCCAGCCATCTGGCTCACCTATGAGGCTCTGCGGCGCGTCAACCGACCCGAAACGGAGACCGGGTGGCAGTACTTCGGCAGCATGCCTGATATAGCATGGAAGACAGGAACGAGCTTCGGCTATCGCGATGCATGGGCTATAGGTACGACACCTGAATACGTGGTTGCCGTATGGGCCGGTAATGCTGACGGCGAAGGCAGGCCGGGTCTCTCAGGTATATCATCTGCCGCACCGGTGCTCTTTGACATCTTCCGGCTGCTGCAGCCGCACGGATGGTTCACCCGTCCCGGGGAAGGCATGACCCTCACAGAGGTATGCGCGGCAAGCGGATACAGGCCTGGTCCCGGCTGCACGGAGAAACGTGAAGAGTGGGTGCCGGAGAACGGCCTGAGAAGCAATGCATGTCCTTACCACACAGTGATCAATCTTGATACCACCGGCAGGTACAGGGTCAATATCACCTGTGCACAACCCGGGGAGATGATCAGCCGTTCATGGTTCGTCCTCCCCCCGGCAATGGAATATTACTACCGCATGCGCAACCCCTCTTACCGGACACTGCCTCCGTTCCGTCCGGGCTGCATCGACGACAGGCAGGTGCCATCAATGGAGTTCCTTTACCCTCCCCGTGATGCCAGGATCTTTATCCCGCGAAACCTGCAGGGACAGATGATGTCTATGCTTCCGGAGATAGCACACAGAAGACGGAACGCTGTCATCTACTGGCATCTTGACAACAGGTATACCGGGATGACAAAACATATCCACCAGACAGAGCTTCAGGTAAGCGAAGGGGAGCATGTTATCACTGCGACAGATGACGAGGGCATGACCATCTACCGGAAGTTTACCTGTGTCGGGGCTTTATGAACAGCATATCCGAAAAAACTATATTTTTACCGCTGCATTACATTCTAACTTTAAGGAAAAGTGACGAGGCTAGTATCCGGCCGTTTTTTTCAGAAAATACTTGCAGGCAAGACCTTCAACAAGTATAAGGAGGTCTTTAACCAGACTGGTTATGCCATCATGCTCATCGATAATGCCACGAACAGGTTTATCAATGTGAACAGGGCAGCCACTGAGCTGTTCGGATACAGCAGGGAGGAGCTGAAAAAGATGACCCCCCTCGACCTGTCTACCGAACCTGAAGTGACCGGACCGGTATTAAAATCAAAGTCTGACGAACAGTCGGTCAGGCCGGCCCGGCGCAAGGACGGGACTATCATCACTGTTAAGATAGAGACCCGCTTCTCTGAAAAGTTTCATGTCAGCCTGATAAGCGATATGACCGAGGAATACCGGATCCGCAGGACCCTTGAGCTGAACGAAGAGCACCTCAGGGAGGCACAGCGCATCGGTCACTTCGGATGGTGGGAGTATCGTCCGGAGACAGAAAGATACATCGGATCAGAAGAAATAGGCCGGATATACATGGATGAGCCCACGGCCCTCTCAATTACTTACCAGGATAATATTTCATACACTCATCCGGAAGACAGGTCGTTTCTTATCTCCACGATTGAGGATGCCATAGAACACAGGAAAGAGTCGTACTCCATGCATTACAGGATCATCACTCCTTCAGGTAAGGTCAAGGCTATCGCTGTCAACTCAAACGTGAAGTATGATGAGAACGGAAGGCAGCTTTACCGTTATGGTACCTGCCAGGACATCACCGAGACGCAGAAGATCATGGATGACCTGATAATGGCACGGCGGCAGGCTGAAGAGTCCGACAGGCTCAAGACAACTTTCCTTGCCAATTTCAGTCATGAGATACGAACACCGCTGAATGCGATGATGGGGTTTGTCAATATCCTCACGTCGATGAAAACAACTAAAGAGGAGAAGGCGGAGATGGTCAGCCTCATCGACATCAACTCACAGCGTCTGCTGAGGCTTATCAACGACATGATCGACATGTCGCGTATTGAGAGCAACAGCATGGAAATAAAATATACGAATGTTGAGCTTAACGGTTTCATCTCCGCAATGGCTCCTTCGATAGCCTATGAGCTGGAAGCTGCAGGGAAAAAGAACCTTGTGTTAACGCCTGTTATTGACAAAACCAAACAAAAAGTATATCAGTATATCGACGAGTTACGGCTGAGCCAGATCTTCAGTAACCTGATAGGCAATGCCATCAAGTTCACAGAAAAAGGAGAGATTAAGTTCGGTTATAAGATCGCCCGCAACGAGAACAGGTATGCAATTACATATTTCGTCAGTGACACCGGGCAGGGTATTCAGCCTGACAGGCTTGACGACATCTTCAAGCCCTTTGTTCAGTACTGGAACGAGGATGTGCCCAAGGTGCAGGGTGCCGGTCTCGGGCTGGCGATATGCAAGCGCCTGGCGGAGCTGATGAAAGGCCGTATCTGGGTTGAGTCCCTTCCGCGGAAGGGATCATCGTTTCTCTTCTCGTTCAACACACCGGTGATGATCGAGTAATCGTCAATTTCAATTTTTTTTTATCTTTGCCCGGCCGGGACGTTAGTTCAGTTGGTTTAGAACGCTTGCTTGACAGGCAAGAGGTCACTGGTTCGACTCCAGTACGCCCCACAATGCCCTCCGAAGTCCGGATACACCAGGATGAAGGAGGGCTTTTTTATTTCTTTTCAGGAATACTTACAAAAATACGACCTTAGTATTATAAACACTTATCCCGTCAACAACCCTGACAAGATAAATGCCTTTTGATCCTGCAGGTACGTTAACAGTGTTTAACTCCCCGCCGGAGAGGCGGACTTCCAGGGCTATCTTTCCCCTTATATCATACACCTCGCATAAAGCCTTGTCACTAACGTCACCTTTGATGATCACCTTGTCATTATATGTCCAGATATGTATATCCGGGACGGTTGGTTGCGTTGTGATTGCAGTAGGCGTATTTATTGAAGCATAGATGAAGAACCGTCCTGTTCCGTATGTATTAGCTGGCAGGGTTACTGTATATGTATCACTATTAAGAGCAGTGAAGGTCCCGGTTTTACGGTCTTCAAGCCAGAAATTATAATTCTCAAGCGGAACAATATAGGCTGAGAAAGTAACCTCGCCGCCATTTTCGGAATCAATTCCCACTGCCACAATATACTTGTCGCAATCGGTTACAGGCAGTGCCTGGCGGGCAAAATTCACATTGTTGTCATTTGCTGCAAGAGTTGTATATATCTCAACAGCAGGACCTGTACTGAACTGGCCAACGTCATATCCGGGATCAAGGCCCGTAGTCATTTCACTATTATAGACAATGGTGGTCAGGCTTTCATTGCTGCCATATTTAGCTTTCAGCTGCAATCCCGGCCATGGTTCTTCAGCCAGGGCTGATTTCCACAGCGTGACACTTGTATTATGCACTTGCATGGTTGAGTTAAAATTGAACACGATGCCATCGTAAAGAGCGAGTACAAAAAATCCCTGCCCCGTCTGTACATAATTCCCGTATGATCCACCTCCAGGATATCCCGGTGTTTCTGCAGCAGCATATTTGTATACACCACTTAATCCGTCATAGACATATAGCGCCTGATAATATGGGTCAAACCTATTGTCGTTGGCCGCAATGAAAGTTGCTGCATTCATTGCTGAAGTAAACGGATTACCCATCAGGTTCCATCCTCCGCCGCCATAGTTTGTCCAGTTTCTGGTCCCTGACCAGATCAGATTTGGATTATTATAACCGTAGTCGTACAGAGTGGTTCTGGCAGTGTACCCGTTTTTATAAGGTGAGGTTGAGGTGAATGTAGCCGAATTGACAACAGAGCCTGTAAAAATTAAAAGACCATCACTTCCGGTTCTCTGGTCAATATTGTACCCTTTTCCAGTTACTAAACTGCTGGAAGAAGAAACAATTTGCCAGTTGTCGGTTAAGGACTCTTCATTCCATTGCCATATCTGATAGTCAGAATCAAGGATGTCAATTTTAGAGCTGTTTGCTGTAGTAAATCCGGAGACGGACTGGCCGCCAAGCGGAGAAGAGATGTAATGCAGATCTCCGGCATTATTTTCCGGACGTAAAAAACGGCTATATGTTACAGCACCAGTACTCGAACCCTTCACAATCAGAGAACCGTTCATGTCAGTGGCAGCCGACAAAATGGTGAGTGTGCCAGAGTTGGATAAATTACCATTCACCGTGAGTGCACAGCCTGCATTTATGGTAAGAGAGGCACCGGAGCTTATAGTCATATTATTACATGTGGCTACTGGTAAGGTTGTAACAACCGGCTGTATTGTGGCCAAAGGTATTATCACATTAGTTACAGCGGTGGGAACAGTACCACTGTACCAGTTTGAACCGGTGTTCCAATCTGTAGTTACGCCCAGCTAGGTTTCTGTTGGGATAATCATCCCGCCATCCCATCCTGCAATCCTTGCCAGCATCCACCACATCGCCTTGCCCAATCTTAATGCTCCTGCATTTGAAATATGCATGGCATCTACTGTTGGAGACAAGTTAGTGTTGGTTATATTAGGATATGTATGACCATTCCAGGTTGTTGCGCTTGTTGACCCATTATCATCATAACTCAATATATCAGCATAATCAAAAAGTATTCTTGTAGAATTTGCCTTAACATAATCTCTTATCCTCTCATATTTGAGATGACCCTGATATCCGGCTTCTCCATAATAATATGTATCAACCGGACCTGTCGTAAAGAATACTTTTGTATTATATCCTTTTGCGTTACAATAATCAACATATGCTTGCGTAGCCGCTAAATATGTATCAAGACTTACAGAATTTGATGTTTGTGCATAATCATTAGATTCTAGCCCCCAGGAACTATCTCCTGTTGGACTTCCCTGTGACCAGCCATACCAATGTACTCCATAAACTGGATCAACATTTGTAGTTGGAGATCCTGCTATTGCATCCCAGCACCATCCAAAACCTATCGCCGCTACTTCCAAATTATTTGTGTTACAATATGTAATACTATTTTCTATACCTGTAATTGCAGCAGAATTTGTCCACCAACCATCTTCTCCACAACTATAAGACCATCCGCCCCAATCATCCCTTGTAGCTTTACTCGCTCTTAAATGATTTGTTGTATATGCTTCAGGTGTCCCGGATTCTTTAACATTAACATCATAGGCGGGATCTAAGACTTCAAGTAAATTTAATCCGGTTCTATACCCAAGACTATGAGATTCTCCAGGTATTGAAACCCACATTTTCTTTACAGCATCAATCCATTGTTGTGGTATATCATCATATAAATCAACTACTCTATGATCAGCTATAATCTGCCCGTATTGAATTAAGGAAATGTTGCA
This sequence comes from uncultured Bacteroidales bacterium, assembly GCA_963828395.1. Taxonomy (GTDB): domain Bacteria; phylum Bacteroidota; class Bacteroidia; order Bacteroidales; family VadinHA17; genus SR-FBR-E99. The sequence continues at coordinate 271,418 of CAWHED010000004.1, read as the reverse complement.
TAAAATCAACAATATAAAGGTCCTTTTCATCTTGACTCAATAATTTGCATTCTAACTGACCCAACACTTCGGTTACCAAATGAGATCTGATTTTCCCCAAGCACCTAATACATTGGCCTTTTGTGTGGCAATAATGAAGTTATCACCTAACAAAATTAGGACTCTAGATCAGGGGAATTGTTACATAAAAACAAAAAGGATTTATATAATTCACACCTATTTGTGTGATTACTGATATTTTCGAATCCATTCCCCATTTTAATGGTCAATGCGGCCAATGAGTTCCTTTGAATAACCTTAAAATTTGTTACTTGTAATTTCTCGGCATATGATTGTGTAACGGTCAGCGTACACTTCACAAATACAATACTGATCTCAAGAGGGTCACGGTTTTGCAGCATGAAGAAATAAATCCTGTGACCACAGCCGGGACGTTAGTTCAGTTGGTTTAGTGCGTTTGTTTGACAGGCAAGAGGTCCCTGGTTCTTTTACAGTACGCCCCTGAACGCCCGCCTAACCCTATTTATAAGAATGCGGAAGGGCTTTTCGTTTCAACCTAAACAAAAAAAAGAGGCCATTTTTAAGATGACCTCTTCTGGGTGAATATATTAAATATTATTTCATCATTAAACTAACTCATAAAGGTAATTGATAATTTAATGTATATCTCCATGTGTCCGTTGGGTCAATAGGATCTTTTGGAAGAGGATATGGATAGTTGTGAAAGTCCGTGTTAAAACCAGCAGCTGGGCCCACATAAAGGAAAGGCTGTGTGAATTGCATAGTAGGCATAATATAATTATCAACTGTTATTTCCCAGTAGCCATCCGTCGGATAAAGATCTGTTATAGTAAGGTTCCCAACCTCAATAGCTTCCTGTTCACCTCCCCAATAGTCCAAGTATAACTTATAGCTGGCGTTCAGGGTTAAAGGATAAGAAGTTATAAATGCTCCTGTGGTTACCCAGTTAGTACCACCATTCATATAAGACTTAAAGCCAACAACCAGATCAGATTGTATTTCACATTCAACAAAGCAGAAAGTAAGATTGCTTAGTCCGGCAGGCTTGCCATTTGCATTCAGTGGAGCAGAGAGGCCTCCGTCACTTAGTATACCATCCTCATAGAAATAAACATTTGCGGCATTACTTCCTTTGACAATGACAGCACCAACTTTGTAATAATTGTCTCCAATCATAATACAGTTCTCCATTTCAAAAGAAACAAATTTGCCATCAGTTACAGTTACATTAAGACCATCAGAAAATGTCCCGGTAAAAGCACCGTCAGAATAGTCAAGTTTGTCACCACATAAGTCAAACCAACTATAATCACTCATAAATGCCCATCCAACATCCTCACAGGTTCTGTTTCCACCAGGGTTTGCCCCATCAATAATCTCTGGTTGAATACCATCATCACTATCCCCTTCCATGTCCACAGGAATACCATCAGGACCGTCAGAGATTGGAAAGCTGGGGCCAATAACGACTGCCCCCTTTAACATTGCATTGTCATCTGTAGTAGCGTCCTTAGAGCAGGAAACTATTAATGCGACCATAATTAGACTCGCAAATAAATAGGTTAATTTTTTCATCTTTTCTAGTTTTAGTGAAACTTTAATCTAACAGTTTAGACACAAAATAGTTCTAATGGCATGAATCTTAAATGAATTTCTCTGACATTTTGATCAACAAATTAAATAGATTGATTAATTTGAAATATTTGATGACAAATATTTACGGTCTATTTCTCATCTGTTAAGGTTATGGCTACGAGGTAAGTGGAGCGGTCATCACTATACCCATGGCAGCCACCTCAAATTGGAGTATAAATACAACACCAGGTGCTATTGGTAATGGCCTTGAAAGTAATAACAGCAGTGGTTTTACGGCCTTCCCGGGTGGTTTCCATTTAAGCAATGGAACAGTCAATAACATTAGTGTACAAGTTCTCCGGTGGAGCTCTGACGAGAGCTCCTGCCGGGTAATGAACAGCGGGGTAAGCGCGGTGGAGAAGGACTGTGTTAATATAAATTCCAGCCTGGCAGTTCAGTGTGTTAAGGATTAGAGGCTATTTAATCTTTATAAAGGCGTATTTGTATGGGTTATTCTTAATAAACCGATGCGTCTGATATTCCTTTTAAATTAAAGAAGAAACCGCCTGAACTTGTGTTTCAAGAGTTTTCTTTTATTTGCAATAATAGGTATATTTACCGGTAATACTGCTGATTATGAAGGAAAAGGAGAGATGCTTTCCGGGAATACCATTAGTTGCATTTCTGTCACTTGTGCTGTTCGCCATGAGCCTCTCCTCACGTGCCCAGACCTATCCCTTCAGGGAATACACCAGCGACGACGGGCTGCCACAGCTGGAGACGATGGGGGGAATGCAGGACAGCCGCGGATATATCTGGATGAACACCCGCAACGGCCTCACACTGTTCGACGGACATTCATTTACTTCTTTCTACCGCAAAGACGGCCTGCCGTCAAACATCGTCTCACGGATCATAGAAGATGTCGACGGCACTATCTGGGCTGTCACCCCAAAAGGCCTGGCATACTTCACGGGAAAAACATTTCACAGCCACCCGACTCCTGATTCGCTTAAAATTAAACAGGTGGGTTTCGAATGTATGACCGGCAAGCCGGGAGCTTTTTTTCTGACCGAGAATTCAAGGGATCACAGGAAGATTATCTTGTTTGATTCCGGCATGTATTATGACTACAGCAAAAGGAATCCTGTCCTGCAACGAGATTCGCTGGTCATTGCCGCTTTTGACAGCAAAGACTCATCCCTTTATCTTACCGGCCCGGATGTGGCTCTCTCCAGATTCAGAAAAGGAGTTCTCTCTGTCATCGGAAAAAAACCTTTAACCCCAATACAGGTCAAAGACGCCATATTGAAAATTACCGGGAGGACTTCCTCTTCCCGGGATAACCTGAACGGCTTATACTTTACCGGAAATTACAGTCCGGCTTCCCTGGCAGACATGGGAGGCCGGCTCCGTTACAATCCTGAGAGCATCCTTAATGAGTTACATCCGGAGAGCAACAATGTTAAATGGATTTATGGCGGTGTGATCTTCTACATGATCGACCGTGACAGCACCCTGTGGATGATGACTGATACGAAGATTTTCAGGATGGTGTCAGATGCTTTCATAGAATACGATGAAGACGACGGTCTTGTTTCCAATCCCTGGGCACTGGCAGCTGATCCTGCCGGCGGACTGTGGATTGGATCAATCTACGGAGAACTGCAGTACTTTGACGGAAACAGATTTATTTCAAAAGATGATTATAAGGGTCTTTTTGTGAACGATCCCGTCTTCTTCAGAGGAAGTACGACCCTTTCAAATGGAGAAGTATGGCTTTCAGTCAACCATGGAGTGCTTATCCGGGATGGAATGAAATTCAGGAAATTTAAGCCAATTCCCGAAGGAGTGCAGGTATGCATCATCTATGAAGATCCTGTTGACAAATCTGTATTGATTGGTACTGATATGGGATTATATCACGTCAGGGGAGAGAAAACAGAATTCTATCCTGAGATGTCAGCTTCACAATTTGGCGTGGTCGAAGGGATTGCAAGAGATAATAATGGCAAATACTGGCTGGCAGGGCATTACGGTATTGTCCTTTTTGACGGGAAAAGCTTCACTCCTTTCCGGTCCGCGCCTGCACCGGCAGAGATGGTATGGAGTATCCTGAAGGATTATACCGGAAGAATATGGTGTGCCGGATCTGACGGGATTTTAATCTGTGATCCTGATAACCTTGTTTTCACACCAGCCCTGGCTGAAGGGATGAACCGCCCCGCCAATGTCATCCGCGATCTTGGCGATCACTGCCTTCTTGTGGGTCGCATGCTGGATCTGTGCATCATTGACCTTGATAAATATTATTCAGGGCAGTCGGATTATTTTACCATTCTGGGACGCAGCCGGGGCTACAACGGCATCGACTGCCAGGACAATGGCATTGTAAAGGATGCAAACGGAAGATGGTGGCTGCTGACATCAGACAAACTAATCTGCTTCTATCCGGAAAGGATAAAGAAAAAAACGAATCCTCCATTGACACACATAACGTCGGCGGAAATTCCCGGCGACGCCTCCGGGTGGGTTTCTGTCCTTGACTCCTCCCTCTTTTATCATACAGGAAACAGGCTGTCGGTCAGCGGCCTGACTAATGACATTAAGATAAACTTTACCGGAATCTCAACCAGATACCCGGAAGATATCACCTATCAGTACAGATTACCGGGACTGCATGATGCCTGGTCGCCGAAAACAGCAGAACGGTCTGTTACCCTTACCGACCTCCCTCCGGGTAAATATACCTTTGAGCTGAACGCATTTAACAGCGACGGCACGGTGACACCGGAACCCCAAAAACTGCTTATAGATGTTGTACCTGCCTTCTTCCAGAAGCTTAGCATAAAGATGGCTGCCTCGTTAATGGCTATTGCCCTGATTGCCCTGCTCAGCTTACAGATCCGCCACCGCGTTAACAGAAAAAGGGTTGAGACAGCCCGGCTGCAGGCCGAGAGCTACAAAATGCAATTAAGTGCTGTCATCAACCAGCTCGATCCGCATTTCACCTTTAATGCCGTTTCTTCCATCGGCTCCCTGATCATGAAGGGCGAAAAAGAAAAAGCTTATACCTATCTCCTTAAACTTTCCGGCCTCCTCAGATCAGTGCTGACAGACAGCTCCCTGCTGCTTAAACCTATCAGGGAGGAGGTGGAATTCGTCACACGCTACCTTGAACTTCAGAAACTTCGTTATGGCAACAGGTTTGATTACAGTATAAATGTTGCTGAAGATGTTGATCTGAACATGCTGGTTCCAAAGATGGTATTTCAGGCGGTTGTTGAGAATGCCGTCAAGCATGGAATTGAAAATAAGAAAGACAAAGGCATGATAGAAATAACAATACATAATGTGAGAAATGGAAATGAATTTATTGTCCGTGATAATGGCATTGGCCGCAAGGCAGCCTCTGAGGTAAATTCGGGCGGAGCGGGGCTCGGGCTCAGGAACATTATAAGCGGTATGGAAATGCTGAACAAGGTCAACAGCGAGAAGGCATCGCTGACCTTTAAAGACCTTTATGATAACGGTAAGCCATCAGGTACAGAGGTACATGGATTTCTTCCGGCAAATTATACTTTTGATATCGTCATGAATACAAAACAACGTCACATCAAACCTGACCGTCTATGAATGACCAGATTATAAAAACCATCATCGTGGAGGATGAGCAGGAGGCGCTTGACCTGCTGGCCAATCTTATAGAAGCTACCGGCATAGCCACAGTGATTGAATCTACAACAGATCCGGCTGCTGCCGTGGATCTGATAATTAAAAATGACCCTGATATTCTCTTTCTGGATATACGCATGCCGTCAGTGTCAGGCTTTGATATCCTCAATGATCTGAGGGTAAAAAGGAAGGTAAATCCTCATGTTGTTTTTACCACGGCTCATGACGAATATGCTATCAAGGCGTTTGAATATGCCGCCTTCGATTACCTGCTTAAACCCATTGACCCCGAGCGCCTGATGGCGACATTTAACCGGTTCAATGCTAACGGCAGGATGGATTCCCTGGACAAGATAACCTCACTTTTTAACAATGATAAAGTACTTATTTTCAGGGGCGTGACAGGAGTGGTATTCATCGATCCGGCAGAGGTTGTTTTCATTACTGCTGACGGAAATTACTCTACGTTTCATTTTATCTCCGGACGGACCGAAACCGTGACAGTCCTTCTGGGTGCACTGGAAGAACATCTCGGTAATCACTTCTACAGGACAGGCCGGTCATGCATAATCAACACTGTATACCTTTCACGCATAGATACAAAAACGCAACAATGCATATTCATCAAGGGCGACAAAGAGTTTCGCTGCGAAATTTCACGAGACAAGGTCAAACAGTTGCTGGACCACATGAAAACCCGTATTGCTGACTTCTAGGCATGGGTCCCGGAATATAATTATCTTTTAAAAAGGCGCCTTCGTACATTAGAAGCACCAGTTCATACAACGGTCGGTAAATCCCTTTGGTACCATGGTATTTTGTCCAATCTTTATGATTGCTAAACCGGATCGTAAACGGAATAAAAATATTTTTTTTGAACATGACAGGTGGTTCTTCCCCCCATTTCCCTGTCAGGCCACACAGATCAGGATGCTGCAAAGCATCAATATAAGGTCTGTGTGGCACGTTTTTACGGGGTGTCCATTCAGAATTCAATCTTCATTACCCATACATAGTCTGAGGGTGGGTTTTTTCTGACTTTAGAAGGAATATTTACCGTGAATGAATCTGTTCCGTTCAGCCATGAACACTTTGTTTTTGTACCGGTCACTGTCACCACAGACCCCTGCGGAAGCGTCAGGCCATTCATGGTTACAGAAGCAGGCATACTCTCGCCCTCGTCAGCCAGATAGAACAGGTACCACGTATTATCGCCTTTTCTGTTTATGCATACCTTGCCGTCCTTGTACGGGGCCATCGCCCTGGTGCCATAGATAGCTTCGCCGTTTATATTCATCCATTTGCCTATGTCTTCGAGCAGGCTGTAAGCACCTTCGGGCCAGGTGCCGTCAGGGGCCGGACCAATATTAAGCAGCAGGTTCCCGCCCTTGATAACAATGTCAACCAGCAGTTGCACTGCCTCACGGCCCGGCATGAAGTGAGGGTCAGGCACCCATGCCCACCCTCCTCCTGCAATGATGCAAGACTCCCATGGGTAAGGAAGTGCCTTTTCAGGAACCCTGTTCTCAGGGGTCAGATAATTCTGGTTTTTACCGTACACCGCCCTGTCGACCACTATCAGTCCGGGCTGTTTCTGCCTGGCCTTTGAAACAAGCTCATCCATCCGTATATCTTGATTCTGCACGCGCACAAACCTGTTACCGGGTGAAGAAAGATAGCTCTGCTCCTGTTCTGCGGTCATCTTCTTAACCCATCCACCGTCAAGCCATAGAATATCAACCTTACCGTAGTCGCCACCGAGCAGCTCCATTATCTGTCCATGCGTGAACCCGACAAACTTCTCCCACCGCACAGGGTAGTTCTTTACGTTATAATTGACATTCCGGTCCGGTGTGGCGAAATTGGGCCACCAGTAATACTCACTGTGCCAGTCTGGTTTTGAAAAGTATGCCCCTGTCCACAGGCCCTGCTCCCTGAAAGCATTGAAGATCTCCTTTGTCACGTTGGCGCGGGGATTGACGCTGAACGGACAGGAATGGTCAGTGATCTTATAATCAGTAAGCTTAGTGTCAAACATTGAGAATCCGTCATGATGTTTGGTGGTGAAGATGACATACTTCATTCCTGCTTTTTTTGCTGCTTCGGCCCACTTTTCAGGATTGAAGCTGACAGGATTAAAGCTCAGCTGAAGTGCTTCGTATTGTTTCTTATATTCTTCATAATCAAGGTTTTTCCTGCGGCACCAATCTTCATCCTCGGCGCATATAGACCATGATTTAACTATGCCCCACTGGCTGTAAGGACCCCAGTGCATCAGAAGTCCGAATTTCAGATCCTGCCACTGTTCAAGCTTCTCCAGGACCAGCGGGTCTGTTTCCGGCACATAACGTTCATCTGGCTCCTGGGCAAACAATCCTGTCAGCCCCTGCGCCATCAGAATAAGCAAAGCGAATTTTCTCATTATGAAAAGTCAAATCCTGAAATATATGCAGGAGATTCATAGAATTTCACTGTCTCTTCCTGCGTTAATCCCGAAAAATACGCATATACCAGGCCCGGTTTTGCATTCAGCAGCCTGTTCAGCGCACCCATCCTTCTGTTTGTTCTCAGGACATCGAACAATTCAGAGTGATCATCAAGCCATGTCAGCGCAGTATTGTACCCTTCCTCAGCGCATACTGCCTCAAACAGATCTGGCAGAAGATCTTCATTTCCCTTACGGCAGTAAATTGCATTTAAAATAACATACCGGAACTCTTCCGGCTGAAAAAGTCTTTTAAAAAAGGGAGTCACGGGAAATACTTTCATCATAAGCCATCCCCACAGGCCGGGTACATTTACAACCTTATACCGTGCGGGTATAGCGCTCACGCCTGCAACGATCTCATTGTTCTTCCTCAGGACATAGTACCTGTGGCCGGCAAAAGTAAATTCATCCGTATAGAAACAGTAATTACGGTACTGCCCGTTCAGCAGGCCGGTCATGGCAGGCTCTTCCTCCGGGGTCAGCCTGGTGACGGAGGTATTGGGCTCAGGATCAAAACGGCTGAAGGCGATGGTGAGAAAGGAACGGATATACTCATACCCGGACTGGTTGATAAGGTTTCTTGATCTCTCGTTACGGCTCTCCACATAGGCATACATTACATGTGGTCCGGTCCGTTCTGCCAGGTCATCTCCATCGCGGTTCGATCCCCTGAACATCGAAAATATTTTCTGTTTTAAGCTCTCCTCAACATAAGAGTGCCTGTCGCCTTTGCGGGCTGGAGCTCTTTCTGTCTGGAAAGCGTTCTGTACCGAAAGATAACGCAGGTGCGTCGAGTTGTAGGGCACTCCGCAGTTCATCGTATTGCGCCTGCACATGCCGATGACGCCTTTCAGGCTGTTCCTCTTGTAAAGCGCCATGAAAGAGAGATCGTCACCATAGGCTTTAATTCTCTCTTCGGTGTTCTGCATTGAATAGCGCATACCCCCTTCGGACCCCAGGACGGTTTCTTTGAGCAGGCCGATGATCTCCTCATCAGCCTTGTCAACTTTTTTTACTTCAAGCCTTTTATAGTCAGTTACGCTCTCCTGTTCCATAGGGTTTCCCTGTGTATTTATTTCATGATCCTGATCAGTGCGTGCGCTACCGTCAGGTCTTCTGGTGTGGTTATTTTAATGTTCTCCCTGTTTCCGTGTGTCAGGTGTACCTTTACCCCGGCCGCTTCGGCAACGGTTGCGTCATCGGTGAACGACGGGTCATAGTCGCGGTCATAGGCCGAAAAAATCAGGCTGCTGCGGAAAACCTGGGGGGTCTGTATGAGCCGCACCTCATTCCTGAGGCATGGCCTGCTGGCATCTCCCGAAAAAATCCTGACGGAATCCGAGGGCTCGATGAAGGGCACGGCAGTGCCGAATTCTTCAGCATCGGCAAAACACCGCCAGATGGTATCATGACTCACCAGCGGCCTGACGCCGTCATGAATAGCCACAAGCGAATCTCCGGTCACACAGTCCAGTCCTGCCCTGACAGAGTGAAAACGCTCTTTACCGCCTGAAACGATTTTATGACTTATTTCAAAGGAATATTCTCTGACGAGGTCACTCCAGAGAGAATGATGTTCTGAAGGAATGACTAAAATTATTTCGATGTCCCTGTCAAATGAGTGAAACCTTTCGATAGTATGCATCAGCAGCGGTTTTCCCTCCAGGAGGAGAAACTGCTTCGGGATGGCGGATTTCATCCTGCGTCCGCTTCCCCCGGCGACTATGATACAATACTTCTTCACGCTCATCCATTATTCCTTCATATAGAGATAACGCTTAATGCTCCTCTTTGGTGTTTTTACAAACTCTTCAGGATGAACGCGGAATTTTGTCACGGCCATATATTCAGGTAAATGAGCATTAACATCCTTGCGGATGGTGTCCAGGGCATTGTTCAGAGTTGCCTCCGTGATCCCGGCTTTATTAAGCTGCTCCTGATCAGGGTATATAAGGGCGATAAGCTTGTGCTCCTCGGAAATTACAACTGATTCGGACACAAAAGTGTAATTATTGATAAGGGATTCTATCTCTTCCGGATAGATATTTTTTCCTGAGGGGCCCAGGAGCATATTTTTGCTACGGCCTTTGATATAGATATAACCGTCTTTATCAATGACTCCGAGGTCACCCGTGTGCATCCAGCCTTCATCATCGATCACTTCTTTTGTCGCAGCGTCATTCTTGTAATAACCGTGCATGACATTGTCGCCGCGAAGGATGATCTCTCCAACGATCTTTTCCGGGTCTGGTGAGTCGATCTTCACTTCAAGTGTATCTACTGATTTGCCGCATGAACCCAGCCGGTTGGTCCGCCACCCGTCGTAACTGATAAGGGGCCCGCATTCAGTCATTCCGTAACCGATGCTGAAAGGCAGGTGGATGGTTTTGAAGAATTTTTCCGCATCAGAGTTGAAGGCTGCCCCGCCAATGACAATCTCCTTGAACCGGCCGCCAAAACTCACCGTCAGTTTTTCACGGATCTTGTTATGAAGCACCTTTTTTATGCCCGGGACCTTCAGCAGTATCTTCATGTGAGGCTTGGAGATGACAGGAAGGATCTGTTTTTTATACACCTTTTCTATCACCAGGGGAACCGAGAGTATCAGCCTTGGCCTGATCTCCTTGAAGGCCTGTAAAAGTATCTGGGGAGACGGCGTCTTTGTCAGGATTGTGATGTGGCAGCCGTATGTGAACGGAAAGAGAAACTCGAAGGCGCAGCCGTATGTGTGTGCCAGCGGGAGAAACGAGACGACGGGATCACCGGAGTCAAGAGGCATGTTAGCCTGTGCGTAACGGGTGTTTGCTGCAAGACTCCTGTGGGGTATCATCACTCCCTTGGAAAAACCCGTTGTGCCTGATGTGTAGCTTATAACGGCAAGTTTTTCATTGTCGATTTCAGAGAATTTTATATCCTCCTGTTTAAAATCAGGATACTTCTTGCTGAACGAGGCGTTATTAGCATTATAAAGGCCGGTGTACTTTTCCGACCGGCTCATGGTCATTTCGAATGTGTCAAGGCTGATGGCACACATGATCTCTTTCATCTTGTCCGGTTCAAGGTTCTCCCACAGCTTGTCATCTATGAAGAGCAATCTTGAATCTGAATGGCTGATGATGTTTTGCATATCCTCCGGCCTGAAGTCGGGCAGGATAGGGACAACAATCGCACCGTAGGTCACAACTGCAAGATACATCGCGCACCAGTTGGCAGAGTTCCTGCCAACGAGGGCAATCTTGTCTCCCTCTTTAATGCCAAGCTCATTAAAGAAAATATGGTGCCTGACAATCATCTCTGCGATTTCCTTATATGTATAACCCTTTTCCCGGTAATTTGAGAGAGCTTCTTTGTTCCAGTTCTTTATAATGCTCTCCTCTACATAAGTGATAAATCTTTCTTTGATCATGATAGTGGAGTTTTCAGTTTCAAAAACAAATTTAATCTATTATAGCTGTAAGAAGTATTCAGAACCTGTAGAGTATGAGAACGGTAATGGTCATAATGATGTTCACCGTGGTGAATATAAGATTGTAAAGTACCCTCTTTGCACTGAAATTGGTTATTTTTCTTGAAAAAATTCCGATTGTAGGTACAAAAAGCACAAGCAGAAAGACAAAGAATTCCGGGCCGTCGAAGACCTGGCTGAGGCCTCCCCCTTTCAGGCTGGCAAAGTACATGACAAGCAGTGTAACAAGGAGATAAACAAGGTAGCTGGCCTTTAACGCAAAGGTCGATAGCGGCCTTGAATGATGCAGTTTATGGGGCTTGAGATAAGCGTATGCTATTGAAAAGACAATGATAACGAAAAGGCCGCCTATGATATAATTGATCATTTCCGGGAGACTGTAGTTATCCATTAACTTCTTTTTACTTTTCTTCTGTTCAGGACCAGACAAACGAGTCCTTTATACTAAGAATCACATATCAAACCAAACGTAAATATAAGGTTTAGATTCTTCCGGTGAAAATAAATGTCAGGACTGCAAGGAGCTGAATATATCTAGACGAATTTCAGTCTTCCAAAATATTCAGGCCTGTGATAATCAGGTTTCTCTGTGCCGATGGGATTCCATGTCACATAATGCGGATTGCTCAGCTTGTCGCCGCACTTGTAGAAATTGGCGCTGAAGCTTTTTCCTCTCAGGTCTCCGGTCTTATGATGAAAGAAGGTTTTTAAAGGAATTGCCAGCGTGATTGACCACCGGATATCGCCGCTGATCTCGGCAAACGGTTCTGTACCCATTGTTGTGAGGCGACGAATGCCGCTGATAACGCTGGCATCGGCCCTGATGCCGTCATGTCTTCCATGCCCTGAACCCATCAGAAGGGTGCCGATAGCATTGCACTCGAGATTATAATAGATGCCGTCATCAGACGGCGAGACAAAAAATTCGACACAGGAGTCCTCACAGACCATTTCGTTGGTCCGGGTTTTCTCTGCCTTGACAGTTGTCTCCCTGACATAATATTTAATGTAAATTTCGCTGTCTCCCCAGGCAATATTGAATTTCACTTCGGGTTTATACGGGAACGTTTCCCAATTGACCGTTTCGATGGCATGTCCTTCGCCCATCTCATCGAGTTCTGGCCGACACTTCAGCCATGGCAGGATACACCTTATCTGAGTTAAGCCTTTTTACTTCGATAGTTTTCATTTCTGGTTAAACTTCTTTCAACAGTTCCGGCCGGGTGCGGTACGTGCCGAGCACCAACTCACCGAACAGGGTATTGGCCCAGGCGAACCACTTTCTGGTGAACAGTGTCGGATCATCCTTCATGAAAGATTCATGCATGAAGCCGGTTGCGGCATGCGTGTTCTTCAGCATCTTCAGCGAAGAGACAATGTCATAATCATTATTGGCAGTAAGCGCCCTCATGGTAATGGCGATTGGCCAGATACGGTTTGTTCCTGTATGCGGACTGCCAATCCCGTGGCCCATCTTGCCCGAAAAATAATATGGATTACTTTTAGTCAGCACAAAATTTCTTGTCCTGAGATACAGCTCATCATTCCGGTCTATGGTCCCGAGATAAGGCATTGCCAGCAGGCTCGGAACGTTGGCGTCATCCATGAAACTGTAATTGTAATATCCGTCTGTCTCGTAGGCGATTATCTCCCCATGCTCCGGGTGTATTGCCCTGGCGTATTTTATCAGGGCCGTTTCAACCTCGTCTGCCAGCGAAGAGGCATCTGCCCCCAGCTTTGCGTCTTTGAGAACAGCTTCCGCTATTTCTGCTATCTGCCTGAGCGATTTTACGGCAAAGTAGTTTGACGGTATCAGGAAAGGCCAAATGGTAGCATCGTCTGAAGGTCTGAAAATAGAAACTATCAGTCCGACAGGGTTCACGGGATTACCATAACCGCCTCCGGCAACGGTGTCTGTCTGCCACCCGGTAACCCGCTGGAAGTGATACGGACCCTGGTCTTCCTTGCGCTGCTGCTGTCTGAAGGTGCGTATAACAAGCCTCATCGCCTCAGCCCATGAAATATCAAATACTGAAGTGTCCCCGGTCGCTTTCCAGTAACCGTGAGCAAGCCTGACAGGATAACACAGAGAATCTATCTCCCACTTGCGTTCATGAAGCTCAGGCTTCATCTCCGTCAGGTCATTCATCCATTCGCTCTGTCCGGGACCATCGTTAAAGGCATTGGCATAAGGGTCGATGTGTATGCATTTTACCTGCCTGTTAATTACACCGGCTATGAGGTCCCTGAGCTTGCTGTCGGATGGCGTCAGCGAGATATAAGGCCATACCTGGGCTGTGGAATCACGCAGCCACATTGCATTAATATCGCCTGTGATGACAAACGTGTCAGGCCTTCCGGCTTTCTCGCCGTAGCTGACAGTAGTGTCAAGAGTGTTGGGAAAGCAGTTTTCGAAGAGCCATGCCAGTTCCGTATCACCGAGAAATGATTTGACTTCCTTTATAGTATCTTCAACAGCTTTACTCTGAAATTTTCGCAGTTTGGGAGCCGGTCTGTTGGAATTCCACTTACCGGCAGATACGGAGGAGAAGGCTGGAATACCTGCACTGAGCGCCACGCCGGCCATGACAGTGTTTCTTATAAACATTCTGCGTGTCGCCATAATGATTTACTTTTTAGACGCCGGCTTGGCCCTCAGTGACACATCCTTGCGGTACTTGACTCCCAGGTCCCAGTCCTGTTCCAGATCCCAGTTTATCTTGACATCGAGTTCTCCCGGGTAATATGTTACCGGCTCCGGATTTCTCATCAGGCCAAAATCTCCTGTAGTCCATGTCCGGCTGGAGTCAATGTCATAAATGGCCCTCATCCTGTAGCGGCCCTTGTCAATCAGTCCAAACTTAACCTCAACGGGACTTTTAACAACTGCTTCCTGAAGAACTTTTTCCTTGTCACCAAGAAGCTGTATTATCACGTTACCTTCATAGCCGGTAAGTTTTGCCTTAACACTGCCATAGTCTTCGGCTACTCCAACTGTAATTATGTAAACTATTGAATCTGTTGCATTTCCGTAAATATCGGTAAAAGCTCCTCCCTTGCATTCAAGAGTGTACGATCCTCCCGCTTTCAGGGGTGTTTTCATCAGGATACGCCGGGAATTGGTGCTGTCCTTCACGAGTACCGCATGAAGTCCGGTCTTAATAGTATCAACGATTTGTGTCAGGATTATTTTTGATGTGTCAGGCTCACTCAGAGGTGCGGGGCCGGTGAAAGCCGGGATGGCACCGGGTTTTATTTTACCGCTGATGTTTGTTGCCAGCGACAGTGCAGGTATTTTCCTGGCGCCTGACCTTGGAGCATCCGGTTTCCTGAACCTGAAAATTACGGAGTTGGTTTTCTGAATGAGTGTTCCGGTGCTGTCAGTGAAAGGATAAGTAAGCAACGCATCAATGACATCGCGGTCATAAACCTCCGGACTGGTTATCCAAACCATAAAAGTGTCACGCCTGGCATTATTTTCCATATACCATGTATCGGTAGCAATGCCTGTAAGTTCTATTGAGACCTGCCCGGTGTCAGAGGGAATGGCAAGGCCAAACCCGATTAATCCGCTGCTCTTGCGCTCCGTGTATCTGAGATACTGCTTCTTCGCTTCCCTGGTAAAGGCATAAAGCCTGTGGACCCCGAAAGTGAAAATGTCGTCCTTTGTCTTTTCAGGAGCGTTTTCTGGCTTATACGTTATTGTGTCAGGAGTGATGTTGTAATATGCATCCGGGGTGATGTTGATAATTGAATCACTGAAAGCAAAAACCTCATCTTCAAGATCATACATCTTGTTGCCGTTAATGTCCTTCAGGGCGTAAAGCCTGAAGCGGCCGGGCTTGATATTGTTTATCATAAAGCCACCCGAGACCTCAGGCTTGGAGATATAGGCAGGAAGCAGCGTGCGCGGCGCCGTATCCGAGAGATTGGAATACATCATCACAAGCACATCGGGTACAACCTCGAGATCAAACGCACCGAAAACATTACCGGACAACGAGAGGGAGTCGAGAACGGGTCCGGTTGAAAAAACATACTGGAAATTCGGGATGGCATTATTCTCATTGTTATCACGTATTGCATCCTGGAAATAGAATGTGTAAGTGGTGCTGTCCGTAAGCGTATCCTCCCAGCTTACCACCAGGCTCTTTCCCTTCAATCGTACATCAGGCTTTGTTTTCAGGGGTGGTGACACCATGAATTTTTCGGTGATCTTGTCCAGTATCACAAACTCGTCAAAGGTTATAACAAATGATTTTCCGGGGAACATCACTGTACCGTTTTCAGGCTGGCTCCTCAGTATCACCGGAGGATCAAGGTCCTTCGGTCCGCCCAGGGGTGAATTTATCTTGGCACAGGACAAAATAAACAACACAACCAGTGCTGTCACACCCAGCCTGCCTGATATGTATCTCCTGTCATCCACTGTCTGCAAACTTACATCAAATTTTGTTATGTAAATTATTGCAACCGGAACTACCATACATGACTTTTTTACTACTTTTGAATTCCAAACATACATTATATGACTCTTCAGATCATACCATGGAATGTCGATCCGGAGATCTTCCGCATCGGTAATTTCGCAGTCAGGTGGTACGGACTGCTTTTCGCTTCCGGATTTGTCTTTGGATATTACATCCTGAGAAAAGTCTTCAAGAACGAAGGACTGGGTGATGCAACTCTTGACAGGCTTACGGTATATGTGGCCGTAGGAACCATTATCGGTGCGAGGCTCGGTCACTGTTTGTTCTATGAGCCCGCATATTATCTTGCCAACCCCATCGAGATACTCAAGGTATGGAAAGGAGGTCTTGCAAGCCACGGCGCTGCCATAGGAATACTGTTAGCGCTCTGGCTGTTTGTCAGGAAAGAGAAGAAACCGTTCATCTGGGCCATCGATCGTGTCGTGATTGTGGTGGCGCTTGCAGGTGCACTGATCCGACTCGGTAACCTGATGAACTCGGAGATCTATGGCGTTGAGACCACGCTGCCGTGGGGGTTTGTGTTCCTCCGCAACGGTGAGAACGCACCCAAGCACCCGACCCAGATATATGAATCCCTTGCTTACCTGCTTACCTTCGTTATTCTTCTCAGGGTTTACTGGAAGAACAAAGGCAAACAAAGGCCGGGATTACTGTTCGGGTTGTTTCTTATCTTCGTGTTCGGCTTCCGCTTCCTCGTGGAGTATGTAAAGGAAGATCAGGTTGCCTTTGAGGCAGGAATGAAATTCAATATGGGTCAGCTGCTCAGCATACCATTCATCATTGCAGGAATTGCATTGCTGGTCTGGGCGTTCAGGAAAATTCCGGAGCCTGAAGTAAAGAAGAAATGACCAGGGTTACGGCCGTTTGTTGATGCCGTAAAAAATCAGATGTAAAATAGCATCAAGACGATTATTGATGTCTATCTCGCGCTTGCGCCAGAAGAGAGGGACCTCCAGTCCCTTCAGCATCGTCTGCATAGCCATGGCGGTGTACTCGCTGTCCTGGATATCAAAGATGCCGCGCCGGTGACCGATATAAACGAGCAGTCTCAGTATGGCCAGCTCTTCCCTGTCATACCTGGACCTTATCCTTTCTATGAATTCGTAATGATCAAGATTCTTGTCGAAAACAGCATTGTAGTAGTTTGAAAGCTTCTCAAAAGCCCTCATCCTCACAAATATGTAATTACGCAGTTTGTCTGTAGGAGAATCAACCTGCTTCATGGCGGTGGTAAGCTGTATGCGCAGCTGGTTGGCTTCGTACAGAACCACTGCCTCGAAGATATCTTCCTTGCTCCCGAAATAGTAGTAGATGGAACTCTTGCCTTTTTTCAGGGCTTTTGAGATCTCTTCCATGGTGGTCTTCCTGAAGCCATAACGACTGAAGATCCTGCTGGCAGTAAGAATGATCTTTGTCCTGTATTCGTCCTTGTCGACCATAATAATCCAATCTTCTGCAAAGATATTCAACAATTTCCAAATTAGTGGAACAAACGGGCCGGGTATTCGAAAAACGTTTTTCAGAAAAACCCTGGCGTGCCACTGATATCGGGACGGAGTATGCAACGCCCTGTAAATAATAATATTCAACTTATTATTTTTAATTTTACATATTAATTCCGATTGAGAAACCTCACTGATGAAGGTTGGGGAAAGAGAGTACCGAACTATCTGGCAGGACGGGGATAAAGCGTCAACGATCATGGTCATTGATCAGCGCAGACTGCCTTTTTCTTTTGATCTTATGGAGCTCAGAAGCGTTGATGATGTGTGCATGGCAATAAGCACTATGGCAGTGCGTGGTGCTCCGCTCATCGGAGCTGCCGCCGCATGGGGCATCTGGCTCTCCTTTCTTGAACACCGCAATGAACAAAATATATCAGGATCTGTTCTTACGGATGCAGCCCGTCTCAAGGCAACAAGACCCACTGCAGTCAACCTTGCATGGGCTGTTGACCGTATGATGAAAGTGTTTGAAAGTCAGGCCATCGCAGACAGTCTGCAAAGAGAGGCCGCAGCAACCTTGCAAAGAGAGGCCGCAGCTATTTGCGATACCGAGGCAGAAAACAGCCGGCGTATCGGCATGAACGGTCTTGTGCTCATTGAGGAGATCAGCCGCAGGAAAAATGGCAGAACGGTTAACATATTAACCCACTGCAATGCCGGATGGCTGGCCTGTGTTGATTATGGCACGGCTCTTGCGCCTGTTTACCTGGCTCATGACAACGGCATCAGTGTACACGTATGGGTTGACGAGACCCGCCCGCGCAACCAGGGAAGCCGGCTGACAGCATGGGAGCTGAGTAATCATGGCGTACCCTGCACCCTCATTACTGACAATGCCGGCGGTCATCTGATGCAGAACGGCATGGTTGATGCAGTAATAGTGGGATGCGACAGGGCAACGGCAAACGGAGACGTGGCGAACAAGATCGGAACATATCTCAAGGCGCTCGCCGCATATGATAACGGGATACCTTTTTATTCGGCATTCCCGGTATCATCATTTGATATGACAATTGAAAGGCCGGAGCAGATACCGGTAGAAGAAAGAGATGAAGATGAAGTAAAGATGATTGAAGGCATATATATATGTCAAAAAAGCATGCCCGTTTCAAATTACGCTTTTGACATAACCCCTGCGCGACTGATAACGGGTATCATAACCGACAGGGGGATATGCCGGGCGGATAAAGAATCAATAATGAAATTATTATCATAATTATATGGAAGGTTTTGTCAAGTTCAATTGCTACTGGAGCCAGTCAGGACCGGTGATCTCGGATGAGCAGTATGAGATTATCAATCACTGGAGGGAGATCCTTTTCAACATGGATCTCGTTGGTGCGTTTGAGAACGGGGTCGGTTTCGGGAACATCAGCACACGTATCGGCAAATCTCAACAGTTCATAATAACAGGATCGTCTACGGGTGATATTCCGGAGCTGGAGCCGGGTCATTATGTTAAAGTCTCATCGTTCAATATAGATGACAATGCCGTCATGTGCAGCGGGCCGCTGAAAGCGTCTTCGGAATCGCTCACGCATGCGGCAATATACACAGCTGATCCGGGCACCAATGCCGTCATTCATGTTCACTCCACCAGGCTGTGGGAAGAGTTGATGAACAAGGTACCTACCACCGATCCTAAAGTCGAATATGGCACGCCGGCGATGGCGCGGGAGATGATCCGCATCTTCAGTGAGCCGGATGTATTCGAAAAACGCATTATTGTCATGGCCGGCGACCGTGGCGGGCTGATCACCTTCGGCAACGATCTTGACGAGGCGGGCAGTGTGCTGTTCGAGTATATTAACAAATGAACCCGTTGCTCCGGTGCAGCGACGCCCGGGGTTGGGCGTCGTTACGTCTCGATTTAAAATATTTTATTATATTTGCCACCTGTTTAACAGGGCCCATAGCTCAGCTGGTTAGCAGCACCTGACTCATAATCAGGGGGTCGCTGGTTCGAGCCCAGCTGGGCCCACGGAAAGCAGCCGCAAATGGCTGCTTTTTTGTTTTTAGCATGGGCTCGAAGCCCCCCTGCATTCTGACTGCTTCGCTAAAATGATCCACCGGATCATTTTTTTACGCTCGCATCGGTTCGAGCCCAGCTGGGCCCACAGAAAGCAGCCGTAAATGGCTGCTTTTTTGTTTTTACTATGAGCTCCCTGTACAAACAAGAATTGGAAAGAAATAGGTTAATTAAGAATACCTGCTTAACTTTATATACCTGATTTTTTTCAAGTCTTTTTAATCTAATCTTTCACCAAGATGAAAACGAAAACACTCTGGATCGGTTTTGCACTTATCACTGCAATTTGTTTTTCTGTCCTGATATTTTTCGGACATGAGATTTACAGGCAAAAGCCCCCTATCCCCGAGAAAGTCATGACAGAAAGTGGTAATGTGCTGTTTACTTCGCAGGAAATTAAAGACGGACAGAATGTCTGGCAGTCAATAGGAGGACAGGAAATTGGTACTGTCTGGGGACATGGTGCTTATGTTGCACCTGACTGGTCGGCTGACTGGCTTCATAAAGAAACACTCTTTCTTGCTTGATAAATGGTCCAAAAAAGATTTTGGGATTCATGTTCAACAATCTTGATCCTGAAAAGCAGGCTATGCTGAAAGTGAGATTACAGAAAGCTTTACGTTTAAATACATATGATAGCAAAACCGGGATCCTTACAGTTTCAGACGAGAGAGCTGAAGCGATCAGAAGCAACAGTAACCATTACCAGGGACTTTTTATGGATGATCCTTCACTTGAAAATGAGAGAGCTTCTTATGCTATACCTGCCAATTCGATAAAAGATCCTGGCCGTATGCATAATATGAATGCCTTTTTCTTCTGGGCTGCCTGGGCTTGCATAACCGAAAGACCGGGATCAAACATCACCTATACGAGTAACTGGCCACCCGATCAGGTCATCGGAAATACACCATCAGCCGGGATAGTACTATGGACAGGATTCAGTGTAATTATGCTTCTTGTCGGAATCGGACTACTGGCTTATTATAATGCAAGAAACAGATCCGATGTGCTTGACAAATCCCTGTTACCGCAGAATGATCCGCTTGGTGGTTTAAATCCTACTCCTTCGATGAAGGCAACGCTGAAATATTACTGGGTTGTGGTTGGTCTCATTCTTGTTCAGATCCTTGTTTGGTGTGATAACAGCTCATTATGGAGTTGAAGGCAAAGGCTTCTATGGTATAAGCCTCGACAACATCCTGCCTTATTCAGTTTCACGGACCTGGCACGTTCAGCTTGCTCTGTTCTGGATAGCCACCTCATGGCTTGCTGCCGGACTTTATATTGCTCCGGCTGTATCAGGGTATGAACCAAAATACCAACGGTTGGGAGTGAATGTGCTCTTTTTTGCTCTTTTGGTAATTGTCGTCGGTTCAATAGCCGGTGAATGGATGGGTGTAATGCAGAAACTCGGACTGGTTCAGAATTTCTGGTTTGGTCACCAGGGTTATGAATATGTCGATTTAGGAAGGTTCTGGCAGATATTTCTTTTTGCCGGTTTTATTATCTGGCTCTTTTTAATGTTCCGTGCCCTGTGGCCTGCACTGATAAAGCCGTCTGAAAGCCGTCAGCTTTTGATAATGTTTATTATAGCTTCGGTTGCAATTGCAGGATTCTATGGTGCCGGACTGATGTGGGGAAGACAGACGCATTTATCAATTGCAGAATACTGGCGCTGGTGGGTGGTGCACCTGTGGGTGGAAGGTTTCTTTGAAGTATTTGCAACAGTGATCGCTGCGTTCCTGTTTGTAAGAATGGGATTGCTGAACATTAAATATGCAACAACAGGGGTGCTTTTTGCGACCATTGTTTATATGGTTGGCGGGGTTATTGGTACATTCCATCATCTTTATTTTGCAGGAACGCCTACCTGCGATTATTGCCCTTGGTGCATCTTTCAGCGCTCTTGAGGTCGTTCCGCTTGTATTCATGGGATTTGAGGCTTATCATAATCTACGGCTTAGCAGGGCAACAGCATGGGTAAAATCCTACAAATGGCCGATCTATTTCATTATTTCAGTCAGCTTCTGGAACCTTGTCGGTGCGGGGTTATTTGGCTTTCTGATCAATCCGCCAATAGCTTTGTATTATATGCAGGGACTTAACACTACCCCGTTACATGGGCATGCGGCACTGTTCGGAGTTTTTGGAATGCTGGGAATCGGATTGATGCTGTTTGTACTTAAGGGACTGACAATTAAATATGTATGGAAGACAAAATTACTGAGCGTTGCATTCTGGTCATTAAATGCAGGATTAATGTTAATGTTACTCATAAGCCTTCTTCCTGTCGGAGTGTTACAAACCATTGCAAGTATTAAGTTCGGAATGTGGTATGCTCGTTCATCCGAATTTATGCAGGATCCAACACTACAAACCTTACGGTGGCTGAGGATCGTTGGCGATACTGTATTTTCAGCCGGATCTGTCGCCCTGGCTATTTTCGTGATCGGTTTAAAAACAGGATGGTCAATAGATAAAACCAAAAAACTATATCAGGATTAACAATCCAGTTCAACAAGAAACTTCATCAAGGCAGCAGCATAGTTAAATTCTTTTTCTTCGGAAATTTCACCGGGCCAAAGCCTGTCAGCCAAGAATGGTTGCCTTTATTCGTTAAAGATCCTTCTGGTAGATCCTGAATTTCTTGACCACCTTGCAGCCAATTCTCTCGTACTCACCTCTCATCCTGAGGTTGTCTTCAAGTACAATGTGACTGTTTAGTGTCTTCATACCGGTGTTGATGCCATCCTGCAGGATCTTTACTCCCATCAATACATCTATCCCCTTGCCTCGAAATTCCTTTTTCACTCCGCCAAGCATCAACATAAGTTTCTTTGATCTTTTTGATGCGCGAAGCACTTTAATAAAACCAAAGGGAAACATCCTGCCCCTGGCGGCTTTTACTCCGTCACTTAAATCCGGTATACCTATGGCAAATCCTATGAGCTGACCTTCTTTTTCAACTATCTTGAGAAACTTCGGATCGAGGATAAAAAGATATCTGGCGGCGAAATCTGCTTTTTCCTTATCGGTGAGCGGAACAAAACCGTAAATCTCGGCAAATGTCTCATTCATCAGCTCAAGAACCGGAATAATGTATGGTTTAATTTCTTTCTTGCTGGCGAATTCAACAATTTTAAAATCCTCCGTTCTTTTCACTCTCTCGAGCACCCTTTCATAGACGAGGGGAAATTCCTTCGGTATGTCTCCCAGGTAGTTTACCAGATCGATCTTTTTAGTGTATCCCTCATCCTCGACCAGTTTGTTCATGTACGGAGAATTGTTTGCGCTGGTTATGAATTGCGGATATTCAAACCCTTCGGTCTGGAATCCCTGGGGATCCTTATCGGAAAACCCAAGTGGTCCGACAATCCTGACCATCCCGTTTTGCCTTGCCCAATCCTCAATGGTGCTTATAAGAGCATGAAATACTTCCCGGTCGTTATAGCACTCCATAAAGCAAAACCGGCCATGCTGCTCATTGTTAATTTCGTTATATCTCCTGTTTATCAGTCCCATTATCCTGCCGACCGGCTTACGGTCCTTATAAGCCACCAGCATCCTGGCATCTGCATATTTGAATGACTTGTTCTTCTTTCTGTCAAATAATTCCCATTCATCCATATAGATCGGAGGAAGCCAGTCTTCATTCCTGTGAACTTTTTCAGGCAGAAAAATAAAATCGCGGAGATCTTTGCGCGTAAGGACTTCTTTAATTACTATTTCTCCCATAATTTGTCAGTTAGGCGGGTCAAAAGGACAGGTTATAATTTATCATGTATTTCTTTTTTATCAATCGCATCAGCCACCTTCAGCAGGTTCCTGGTGTCTATTATGTTGACAAAAAACAGGACAACAACCACGACCCCTGCTGAAAATTGAAGTGATCCCGGCAGAAAAACTTCAGCCACCATAATCGCGGCAATGACTATTCTTACTTCTGTAGGGCCGAGCAGACCGGAGTCGATCGAATATTTCTCCGTGATCTTGTATCTCATCAATGCAATGATCATTTCCCAGCCATACATGACCACGAAACCGTATCCTAAAAGCTCCCAGACACCTTTGGCATAAATAATATAACCGTATCCGATGATTATGATACTTATCCAGTCAATAGTAATATCAAGTGTAAAGCCGTAGCGTTTCCTTGGTATATTCCTATAGTAGGCCAGTCTTCCATCGAGTGAATCTCCAAACCAGCTGATCATAAATCCCGGGACGGCCAGCAACAGGTAATATTTACTGAAATATGCCGCAAGAATGAAGCTTGCGGCCACTATAATGCTTCCAAAAAAACCAATACCCGTCAGAGCATTTGAAGTAATGGCGGGAGGAATGCGTTGCAGCAGCCAGGCTATCGCCTTCTGTTCATATTTTTTCAGAAGGTTTGTTCTCGCCCTGTCGCTGAAGACAGACTTCATAAATTCAGAGGGGTTCAGTGATCTGTTCGGCTTTTTATTTTTAGTATTTAGCATTTCTATTGGGTTGGTAGCTGGTTTTGTATACTGTTTCCCTTTTCAAGTTTAAACATTTTTCGCGGTATAAATGACGTTGGCAAGGGCATTTCATATACGCACTCCCTTAAAAAAGCGCCAAAGGCTTCCGCATCGGTAAATTTCTCCCGCTCCTCAACAGCAATGATATTGCCAATCCCGATCCGGACCTCCTGTTTCCTCTTATTAAAAACTTCATAGGGAAGTCTTAATGCACGGATCCTCCAGTTAATAAACCCCAGAAAATAAAAAAATAAAGAATTTTTATCGAAAAATCGAAGTGGTAAAACCGGTACTTTCATCGAATAAATCAAATGAAGAATGCTGCTCTGCCATTTGCGGTCCCTTATGCGGAAATCTCTCAGTCTGAAATCAGAAACTGCACCTGACGGGAAAAAACCCATCGGATGACCGTTATGTAAATGTTCGAGCGTCTCCCGGATCCCTTTTATATTGGCACTGTGAACACCTGTATTTTTATTGCCCGTTGGTATGACCGAAATAATATTATCCTGTAATGTTTTAACCTTGGAGATCATTTTATTGACCATAAACCTGTAGTCAGGCCGCATCCTTGCCATCAGGTCTATAGACATAATCCCGTCCAGTCCGCCGTAAGGATGGTTTGACACTGTGATAAATGGTCCCTCCGGAAGCCTTTTCAGCCGTTCGGCATTTCCAACAACGTAATTTACGCCAAGGTCATCCAGCAATCTTGAGGTAAACTCAGTGCCGGTATAGGCACCTGAATTATCATATACCTGATTGATTCTGTCAATGGCAAGGAACCGCATCACATATTCAGCAAGACGGTGTCCTTTTTCACCTTTGTAAAGCGGTGAAAAAGCCTCGAAATCCTTTGGTTCAATTACCTTCATAGCCAGATCCAAATTTAGTAATAATCCATTGCTCAATCCAGGCAGAGCTTTTCAAATAAAATGAATAAATTGGTGTTTGTTAGAATCCTGATTGTCAGGTTCCGTCCTTTTAAGATATAACCACCTCCATTTATTAACATGAAAATTCTGAACTACAGTCAAATACGGCCTACATCCATCGAGGGGAACCTGATCAAAAAGATTGCATCCGACTGGATGCTTGTTACTGCAGGCGACAGGCATAAATTCAACACAATGACAGCCAACTGGGGCGGGGCGGGTTATCTGTGGAACAAGCATGTCGTGTTTGTTTTTGTCCGCCCGGAGAGGTATACATATCAGTTCATTGAGAACTCTGACGGATTTTCCCTCTCTTTTTTTGATGAGAAATACCGGGATGCTCTTAACCTGTGCGGAGAAAAGAGCGGACGGGATTGTGACAAGGTCACTGAGGCCGGTCTGACGCCTCATTTCACGGAGCTGGGGTATCCTGCATTCAAAGAAGCCAGGCTGGTGCTCGAATGCCGGAAACTCTATGCTGATACCCTCAACAAAAGTTCTTTCATTGACGATAAACCTCTTAAAATCCATTATAGTACCAAAGGGGGTATACATAAAATGTACATCGCAGAGATTATCCGTGTCTGGGTAAAATAATCAAATCGCGCGTTGTTTTCCACGCCGTGTGGAAGAGACAGCCTGACGGATCACGGCAGTTTGTGCGGGACTGGCCCGGATTACTTTTGAAGTGAATAGAGGTAAGCTATTTCTTCTGCCCAGAGAGATTCTTCGGGTGTTTCAAGTATAAGTGGCATATCATCAAAGCGGGGATCATTCATTATCAGGCGGAAGACCTCATCTCCAAGCTCCCCTTTATGCAGATTATCATGACGGTCAACACGTGTGCCAAATGCTTTTTTGGACTCATTGAGGTGCATGCCTTTTAGGTATTTAAATCCGACAATCCTTTCAAACTCGTCAAAAACCTTCTTAAATCCAGACGCCGTTGACAGATCATAACCGGAAGTAAAAGCATGGCATGTGTCAATGCATACACCTATCCTTGGTTTATCATTAACCCCGTCAATGATATGTTTGAGGTGTTCAAACCTGTAGCCCAGGTTTGTGCCCTGCCCGGCCGTGTTCTCTATTACGGCTATGACTCCGGATGTTTTTGAGAGAGCAATGTTGACCGATTCAGCGATAAGGTCCAGGCATTGTTCTTCAGTGATCTTGCCCAGATGGCTTCCCGGGTGAAAATTCAGCCTGTCAAGGCCCAGCAGCTCGCATCGCTTCATTTCATCATTGAAGGAATAGCGTGAACGTCCAAGACTTTCCGGGTCAGGATTTCCAAGATTAATAAGATAGCTGTCGTGCGGGAGTATCTGAAACGGTTTGTACCCCAGTTTTTCACAGTTATCCCGGAATGCTGTTATGCTTTTCTGTGTCAGCGGCGGGGCGACCCACTGACGCTGGTTCTTCGTGAAGAAGGCAAACGCCTTCGCTCCTATCCCATATGCATTTACAGGAGCATTTTCAACTCCGCCTGATGCACTTATGTGCGCGCCTGCATATTTCATACCGCTAAGATTTTACCTTCTGTCGATCAATGGTTTTTCATAGACAAAGATATCTGTGAAACCCATTCCGGCAAGCTCGGGATAATATGGATATGTCTCCTCGCGGGTATAGAATCCGGGGACAATAACCTTGTAAGTCTCCCATTCCTGTACAATTTCAGCCGGACGTTTAAGCTTACTCTCTATCTTTCGCTTCGCTTTTTCTGCCTGGGATAGCTTAAAGTAACTTCCGGCATGTAAAATAAATATCGGTTCCGGGGGCAGGGTTTCTTCAATTATTATCACAGGTTCTTCGGGCTGTTCCACCACGATTTCAACAGGCTCTTCAGGAAGTTCCGGCACTACAACCTGTACCGGTTGTTCAGGCTGAATCTGTATGTCCTGAGCAACCGGCACCAGCCCGGTCTCATCTTCGTGTATCACGAGGATGTCAGTAAATCCGTGCTTCTTCAGCAACGGAATGAAATCCCTGACTTCATTTGTGTCTGCGAAACCTGATATTTGTACCTTATATACACCTTCTTCCTGTCTAATGGTCACCAGCTTCTCTGCAGCGGCAAGCAGCCTGTCCGTCATTGATAATGTTTCCTCTTCACTGCTGAAGGCTCCCAGCTGAATTGTTGTACCGGAGATTTTAACGGGTACAACCGGTGTTTCTACAGTCTCTTTCACCAGCGCCAGGGAATCCTCCCGTTCCTTTATAAGCCAGTTGCTCCGGACAGCCTTATTGGTAATAACCCATATCTCAGTAATACCCTGCCCGTTTATTATCGGGATATACCTGTTAAGATCATCGCGGTCATCAAAGCCGGTGATGCGCACCTTCCAGAAACCGTCCTCTTCAAAGAGCTCGACATTCTTATCAAGGACTGCCTCAACCTTTTTCTTCATGATTTCAGCATACAGCTTGTTTTTGAAGGCCCCGAACTGAACGGCGTAATAATCTTCAGTGATCGTTACAAGCTCCCGTGTGACCTCATGAACGACAAGGTAAGATGTGTCTTTTTTGAGCAGCGGGACTACTGCGGGGGGTGCTGAAACACTGTCGCGTTGAACGGCTATCTTCCTTACCGTGAAGTTCAGATCCTCAACGTAGTCTCCTTCTGTATTTGCCATTATGTTGAAAGCCAGAGAGTCTGGTATGGAAATCATATTTAGTTTTCTCAATTGTGAGGTGTCTATACGGACCTGATAGGAACCCGGAGCGAGACCGAAGTAACTGAAGTAACCGTCTTCCTCCGTAAGAGCCCGGGCCGTAAGCACATTTACGCTGTTATAAAAGCTCACTATGATACGGCCCAATCCGGACCTTGCCCCACCTTCTTCAAGCATCACCGTACCAGTTGCTTCTCCTTTAACCTGAATCGGTATCTCTATCAATTTCAGCATGTTTGCATCAGTGATAACCGCAACTGATTTTTTGTCAATCCTCCATGAGATATTGTCAAAGCTGCCCTCATCAAGCTCAAGAAAGTACTTTACATACGGCTCCAGACCGAGGATATGTATGATCGTGTCCTTTTCACTTCGTTCTATTCTTCCGCCGTTTGAACGGACATTCAATCCGCTCGCCTTAGGTTCTCCGGCATCGCGGATGCCATTTGCGTTAAGGTCGAGAAATGCCACGATTGAGATGCCTCCTCTGCCTACATTGGTACGGTTGTCAGCCTTATGATAGTCTGTTTGACCGTCATTGATGAGACTGCCCCTGGCGTACTGAACATAAGCCGTCTGTTTGTTGATCTGCCTGACTGAAATCCCTGCCTGGGCGAACGAGAAGTCATAACGTAGTCCTACCTCGGCAATCTTGATTTTACTGCTGAAGTACTGTTCATATGAAATATTCATATACCCTTTTTCAAAAAGGCGCTTCTCCAGGCTGACCCTGCCGGAAAGAAATTCATGACCTGTATAAGTGTACTGGACCTGAGGCAAAAGAACAAATCCTGCTGGCAATCGCACACCCAACGACAGGTTGCTGTATACATTTGGACTGAAATGTTCTGAAAACGTCCCGTATGTGGTCAGGTTAGTATTTACTCCAAGAAACGACCCGGAAAGCAGCCACTCTGCAGTAGAGTATTTGGACCCCGGAAAAATAATCTGATAATAAGAAAGCCTTGAATAGGCTGAAAACTTTTTGATCATTATAGGAAGAGAAACAGAGACCTTGCGTTCCTCAAGGTAATTAAATGATATGGCCGTCTGATTTCTGTCGTAATATGTATAATTGAGATCCAGCTGTATGTTCGAAGGGAGCCGGTATGTCAGGGTTCCTTTTGCCCTCACTCCATAGGTATACTCTCCTGACAGAATGAGATTATTGGTAATCCTCAGTGATGCATCCGCAAAAGGCATAAGCGGACCGGAGGAGACTGAGGAAAGATACTCGGCACCTCCGCCAATAGTTAGAAACCGGGTTGCACCATAGCTGACGCTTGCCCTCGAAAAGCGGCTCCAGCGTGCGTCTTCTACAACACCCGCACTCACGGTATACTCAAACTCTTTATGAGGCAGGAAATTATAAGGAATGCTTATGTTCTGTTCCCGTGTTCGCTCCTCTCCCCATGGACCATAATATCTGAGTTTAACTTGTGTGTTACCGTAAACGACAGGCACTTCGAAGGTGAAAAATCCTGAAGCATCAGCTTTGACATAGTCAACAAGAACGTTGTTTACATAAAGCTCAACTATCCACCCGGGTTCAGTTTTTTCTGAAAGTGTATAACTTCCGAAAGACCGCCTGAATGTAGTAGGCGCACTGGTGAGCTGAATGCCTATTACCGGATTGTAAATCGAGGCTATTGAATGGGTGGCTATCTTTCCTGCCATGATCTGCCTGAGGAATGTATGATCATTGTTTACGTAACGCCACAGGTAATCCTGCTGCTTCTCGGAAAAGGGACTCCCCGAATAGTAATTGAGCGATGCCATGGCTTCGCCTCCCGCAATTACTGCTCCAAGAGCAAGGTTGAAGCGTCCATTCGAAACCCCGCTATTTCGTTCACTGGCATAAACAGACCAATCGGCCATGCCAAACCTGAATCCCGGGTAGCTTCTTCCGATTGTTGTGTCAACCTGCATTTCTCCTTTAAGGCGGGTTATGTTCTTTCTCATCTCTTCCTGGCGCATCTCACGTATGCCGGGTAATTCAAGTTTGGTATCAATAGTTACGGTCAGATCACGGAAGCTGAAATTGCAATTGAACCCGAATATTTTCCCATAATAGATCGATTTCAGATAAAGATTGGTTTCCGACCGAACCAGGTCTCCTTCTTCAAGCTCCCAGGTCTTACCGGAATAGATAATACGGTTATTCTGTTTATCAATAGTGTACGTGGCTTCGGGCTGAATAAAATAGCCGGTGATAAGATCGAGATTTTCCGAAGGAACATTCCTGATTTTAAGGAAATCAAAAAGATCAGTAACAGGCAGGTAAATATCGTCACCCTTTATTGCCGCTTCAATCTCACCGATACCGACATACGGTATCTTGATATAGACCGATACCTCATCGTATGGCGGCTCATCCTGTCCGGCAAGAGGCTGAGAAAGATGGAAGACAATCAGAAAAAACAGAAACAGATAATATTTCCGTGGAATAAAAAGCATACGTCCTGAATGCAAGTTTCCGGAGTATGCCTTTCTTTTTGTCATTTTAATCTTTCTTCAGTTTTCGGTGCGGTCATTCCTGAATACAGGTTACACTGAAGGTTCCATTATATTGTCCCGCCGGATTCGATCCGATAGGGCCGATGGTAAGCGTGCCGCCAACCAGCAGGGTGGTCTGTTGCGGCCATGGTAAAGTGGTGACAAATGGCGAAACCGGCTGTGTGCCGCCTAAATTTAGTGTCAGTGAGCCTCCTCCGCCTCGTATCAGAGTAACCGGAGAGGTGATCATAATTGAGATCACAGAGCCGGGATTTGCGCTTATATAAAACATTGCCGATGAGTATGTATAGCCCAGGTTTAGCAATACCACATCGCCGGTCGACGTTCTTGTGCCTCCCGGGCTTATTATCACAGTACCTCCGCCTGCGCCGGGAGAGAATGCTCCAAAGGCAAGGGGGAATGAATTATTTGCAGTCAGGGTGACGGGCCGTGGAGGATTTGGCTGTGCAATTACGCCAGTGATAAACCCGCCTGAAAGAGTTAAGACGATGAAAAGAAATATCCTTTTACCGAAAATTAATATGTTTCCTTCTTCTTTCATTAAAATCCAAGAATCAGTTTTAGTGTGCATCTCTGATTGCCTGTTATAAAACCAATAATATATATGCCCTGCCTTACTCCGGGATCAAACTCATAGTAACCCGTCTCATATACCTTCTTAATATAAAGAGGCCGTCCGGTCATATCATAGATGGTGATGACCCCTTCGCCCCCGGAAATGGTGTTAACGGTTGCCTTGATCTTTCCCGAAGATTCGTATGCGCTGAAAATTCCGTCAGATGCGGGATGATCACCAATGCCGGTAGCGTTCTTCAGGAAAGCAAGGCTGAACCTGTTGTTATAATCACCGGCGTTAAGTACCACCCTGTAATCCTGGGCTGTCAGCATATTTATGTCCGACCCGGTTGCTGCGTCACGGAAATAAATATTTAATTCTCCCGGGCGATTCTCAAGATCTTTAATCTTAAATATGACCTCGCCGTCCCGGTAGATCATCAGCCCCAGCGGAACCGTCAGTGTGGTATCAAACAGCTCTGTGGGAAGAGCGTTTACAGACAGTTTCTTATCCCCGGTCAGAACAGAATAAAAGTTTGTGACAAGCATGTCTGTGTTCATGAGTTTCAGTGCGTCGAACCCACCGTCAAAAGACTGTTGTGCGCCATCATCGAAATATATCACGGCAGGATCGGCAGAAGCAGTATCATCAGTAAATGTTGCAGTGGCTCTTATCAGGAAGCGATCATCACTGTTTGCCGATTTCAGGAACGGATGGGTCAGGTCGTTGATCCTGACACTGTTGCTCACCCCAAGAGTGCCTGTAACGGGGAACGTCCCGTCAGAGACATGAACAAAGAATCCCTGCATTGAGGGGATAATATTCGTTGCAAATCCATCACTGGAGATCCCTTTTATATAACTGCTGTATGTCCCGCCATATTCATCCGTTGCACTGGCATTGAAATAATATACCGCAGTATCAATGTTTATTTTTGTCCATCCTGCCGCATCCCAGTCAACCGGCGAGGGATAAGGATTGCCGACAAGGTTAAATCCTTTGGTAAAGGTACTATCATGATTGGAAAGGGTCACCGAGAAGCTGCCATTGTTCACCTCTCCCATGACATCAACTGTTTTTGGAATTGCCACTGCGCCAAAGTTAACGGCATATCCTGCCAGAGGATCGAGAACATTTGTCCCTGCAGTATAGCTGACCCATCCGGAACCCCTGTGGTTCTCATTAAACCTGTAGAATAAAGGGAACGATGAGGCAAGATCCATGTCATCGCCAAATTCACTTACGGTGGCTGCCAGGAAGGGAGAGCTGAAATATTTGTATCCGAAACCCGGTGAGAGATAACGCTGCATCGTGACATTGCCTGTCACATTACCGGCGCCGGATCCATCTATGAGAGCAGTCTGTGTGGCGGCCGAGACAAGTGTCAGATTGCCGTCTGACACAAAGTTACCATTCTGAACCAGCACAATGCCACTGACATTCAGCGGGCCCTGAAGCGTAACTCCTGCAGAGTTATTAATTATCAGACCCTGAATAGTATTTCCGTTGAAGACACCGGCTCCTATCTGCTGTGCAAAAGCCCCGTTCATTTCCACAGTGCCGTCAGTGGCATAAAGGCCTCCATTACTGGTGATGGTTCCGGAAATAGTGATTGTATTACCGGTAATTGTCAGTGATGAACCGTTGTCAACCACTAAATTATTAATTGCCCCATTGGCGCCACTACTGAGTACCGGTTTATTCGGAACATCAGGTATCTGAACTGATGTAGCCGGAATTGGTACTAGTCCGCAGGACCAGTTGCCCGCAACATTCCAGTCAGTACCTGCCGCGCCGGTCCATATCTGATCATTCACCACTGTGACAATAGCCAGGTCCGTCAGCAAAACCCCGCAATTATACTCGTTTGATGCCCAGATATTATATGTAGTGGCAGCTGCCGGTGTGACCGATATAGAAACATCACCGCCACCCATGCTGCTCACCGGGGAGCCGACAGGAGAATTATCACTGTTAAGACGAAGCTGATAGGTAATGCCTCCAGGAGCGGCAGAAATGATAATATTCACCGGAACATTGATACATGTAGTCGGATCAGACACAGTATTATTATTCGGAGGAACCGGATTTACTGTAACCGGCAGAGTGTTTACTACTGAGGAGGCGCCTGTTTCCGTGACACTTACTTCTCTATCTCCTGCGGATGTCCATGTTACATTTATAATATTGTTGGTGGCACCCATGGTATAGGTCCCTCCGGTGACTGACCATGAATAGGTATGACCGCTGACAAGTGGCGTCGAATAGGTTTCTGCAGAGCCCAGGCAGACAGACGCGTTCCCGGTTACCAGGGGATTCGGAATATCTGTAATTGAAACGTTATATTGAGGAGTGGTCTGGCTACACCCTCCTGCGGTTGCCGTTTCGGTAAGGGTTATGCTTCCGGTCGGACCGGAGCCCCATAGCACTGTTATTGAACTTGTGCCCTGTCCGCTTTGTATGACACCTCCTGTTACACTCCACAGATATGTATCTCCTGCCACATCAGTAGTGCTATAGGTTGTCACGGAGTTTGCCGGAGTGGTGGTAAGCCCTGAAATTGCCGGCGTGGGAGATGTATAAAGTGTTATGTCAGCCGTGATAGTGAAATCACGTATGCCGGTAGTGCCGGTTGCATCGCGGATATAGGAGATGGAGAATGAATAGAGGCCAGGGCCTCCGGAGGCAAGTGCCGGAATAGCATTGGAGACGACAAGTGCATATGGTGATGTGGCAATATTTGAAATAGTAGTTTCATTAGATCCGTTAATCTTGTACATGATGGTCCAGGGAGCCGTTCCTGTCAGATCTATGGAAATGTCTGTCGAGGAGCCGTCATCGCATATGCTGGCCGCACCGCTTGTTATGGTTGCTGTAGGCAGACTTTCCACTCCTATAGTAAACCTGTGATCGTCGGAAAGGCTAACTACGGGACTGGTTCTTATCGTGCCTGAGAGGGCACTGCCGCTGATTTTTCCATTGCCACGGTTGACCCATGAGGGGTTCCACTCAACCACCCTGAGTTTTGTCCTGGTGGCGGCATCAACAGGTATGATGCCACTCTGATCGTCCCACCTGAGAGTAATATTGGCCGTAGAAAGAGCAGTGCTATTTATCTGCCAGTATTCCGAGTTACTGACAACATCTATCGGCGCCGTAACATTGTCAGGATCGTAACCATCATCAAGCGGATTGTGGTTATGGTAATGTGCCTGATAATTGTCAGTGACGGAGACGTTGGTCAGTATTAATTCGCCATACCGCAATCCGCTTGCATCACCTACCGGAAAGGTAAAGCTGCCTCCTCCAAGAATGCGCTTCCGTAACGGGCCGCTCACAAAAGAGTTTTCATCTCCTCCACCAATAGCGGATTCACTTATACTGGAGATTGAAAGCAAGTTAACAACACTGGTGTTGATGATGCCGTTGGTTAAAAGTAATTTGTTCGATATATCAACCTTGCCTCCGCCAGATAAAGTTAATCCTGCGGGATTATTTATTTCCAGAATATAATAGTGCTCTGAAACTGCTCCGCCGGTTATCGTAATCCCCTGCGGGTTGGTTCCATCAAACACCACCAGCCCTTTTCCCGGAATAAAACCACCTGAACCTGATGTGTTATTGTCAGTCCAGTTGCCTGAGATTAGTATTTTCCTGTTATAAAATTCATCACTCAAAACAGTGGACGGGTCCTGGATTGTAAGATTGCCCAGTATTTTCATGTCTTCAGCCGGGATGGTTTTTTTGCCTGTTCCGGAAAAAATCACATTCTGGTAGGGCTTATAAATGTTACCGGGTTTTGCAGGTAGTGATGCCCGGTTATTTCCGAAAAATTCGACGGTGCTGCCAAAGGTGTGGATGAAATCACCGAAGTCGCCGCCGGGAAAAATAAATAACCCCTGAGGTGTTGATGTCAACCTCATAATACCGTTGCCGCTTACGTGACCCAGGTTGTGATAATATGTAAGCCCGATATTTAGGGTTCCGTTGAGAGTCACGGAATATGCAAAGGCAGAATTATTGTTCAGGGTAACTACATGGCCCGGGTTAATCACCACGAGATTCCCGATTGGATCAAACCCGCAGGTTGGTCCGCCATCAGAGAGTGACCAGGTATTATCACCAAACCAGTTACCCGATTTGATGCTGTACAGGGTAAATGTATTTGAGAAATTAACAGTATTCCCGGCAGTATATTCTCCGTCAATATAGCTCCTTGAAAGGAGGGTTATCTGATGAGTTGAAGGATTAACGGAAGATTCGTCAATGCCGCCGATAGGATTCCATGTTCCGTTTACAAACCTGCCGGTGACATAATCGGCTTCCACTCCAGTAACATCACCGGCGTCATATAGATAGCCATGATCAACAGTGTAGGCGTTAACAAACCCTTCTGATACCACATTCCAATAATACTCAAGTTCATCTCCGGAAGGGATTTCCATGAGCGGGTGAGCATAATTAACTGGCTCCACCTTTATCGATGCACCATTATTTGGATTTGATGCGAAATTATATGAGACTGGTGTGTACTTGCCTGCAACGCCAACCGGAAATGTAAAACCTGATGCCCCCGAGGGAAATATCTTGGTAACACCTGCGTCAGAGATCACTCCATTCAGGATAATCATCCTGGTTTGATCAGTCACTCCGCCTATTGAGGCATTGACATCCAGGATAAGAGGATAGTCATCAATGTAAATTGCCCCGCCAGCAAACGTAAGCAAGCCGTTAATGATGGTTCTGTCAACCATGTTCAGGCCGGTGGTGTTGTTAATGGTCATGTTGCCAAAAATGCCTTCTCCGTTCCCTGAGATCACCTGCGGCTGGCTGCCTTCAAACCGTATGCCGCCCCCAGGTGCTGAGCTTCTGTGAACCGCATTGTTTTGCACATTACCTATAAGAAAAATACTGTTTCCACCATCATCAAAAACTCCAGACCCAATGATAAGACCGGAGTTGATCCTGATGTTGCTGTTGGAGGCAAGAAGGAGAGTATCTTCATTATTGACGGTTAAATGGGCAAAATTAGTTAAGTTAGAGCCTGTTCCTGTTATTGTTCCTAATCCGGTACCGGTGAATGTGGTGATCTGTGTTGAGCTGCCAGGCTGATACCCCCCAATATTCAGACCTGCTCCTGATTGACTGTTACCATTGCCAAGATTCCCTCCTATAGTAATATTCAAACCGTTAGCCCGGAAGACTGTATTTCCATTAATGCTCAGGTTGTTTTTCAGTATCAGGGGATAAATCCTCAGGTCCAGGGTCTTTGTTCCTGATGTGGCGTCTATGGCAAGGTTGTAGAGTTCGGCTGATGTGGCCATATTGAACACCGTATTGACGGGCGTCACAGACGATCCGAAAATAATATTCCCTCCGGTTACCGTACTTGAATCTGGCACAAGATAAAAATCAAAATAGCCAGCGTTATTGAAAGAGCCTGTAATGTTAAGAGTACCACCGCTCATATTAAACTCGCTGCCGGTATTCAATATTTCAAATACTGCGCGGGCATTGTTGGGGTTCCGGCCCGCAACAGTAACCACACTGGCCTCATTGCTCTGTGTGTAACTGAGAGAGCCGGTGTTGATAGATGTTACTCTTCTTATCTGTCCATTTACATAAAGAGTCCCGCCGCTTACTATTATCTCAGGTGTGCCTCCTGATGAATATTCAATATCATTATTCAAATTGTTACCTGCAGTACCTACATTGATGACGCCGGCCAATACTTCGAGCCTGCCGTCGAGAATCAGATCCGTTGCATTTGTTGCTCCCGCTCCACCAATATTTATTGTCCCTCCGTTTGCTGAAAGGGCCCCGGTCATCGGGATGGTGAAGCTGCCTGCATTTGCAAGATTAAGTACTATGGGGCTTGTAAGCCTGAAAGTACCGTTGGTCAGGATGAGCGCTGTTGGAAGATTTGTATTTAGTGTCAGAACAGATGACCTGACCTCCAGTATTGCATTTCTTGAAATCCCTTTATTTACCTCAATAATATTAAAGTCTGTGACGGCCCCGGCGCCATTAATTTCCCTGTTATTGTTACCGGCAAAGGTTACGTTGCAAACCTGAGTTGCTCCGGTGTTCATATCAAATGTGCCATCATTGGTCAGGTTGCCAAAAACCGTCAATAGGTTTGTAGCCGATCCGGTAGTATTTACATCGAAGACAGCACCATTGTCAATAATAACGTCTCCTGAGACAACCATGCCCTGGGCTGTATTGTTCCCATTCATGTAACGCAGTGTTCCACTCTGTATGACCAGGTTTGAGTCTACTGTGACAACCATAGAAGATGCAAGGACATTCAATTGTGAAATACCGGTGCCGGAAATGGTAAAATCATCATAGACAGTCTGGTTTGTATTCGGGAGAATAATGTTCTTTCCTGCAGCAGGAGAGGTAACCAGATTATTATATCCGGTCAGGTTAATTGTTGTTGCGCCTGACAAATATGAAGTCGGGAGAGTAAAGGTGACAGCCCCCAGCGCCGGCGTGCTGTAATATTCAACAATACCTCCGCCCCTGGAAAGAAAATTTCCAAAGTCGCCACCGGGAAATACAGCAGATGCAGCTGTAGATGAAATGCGCAACCGACCTGTTCCGGTTACTCTGGTGTCAGGTATTGCGCCGAAGTTATGTCCCGTGGTGGTTTGAAGGTCAAGAGTAGATCCTTCGCTTATCTGCAGTCCGCCAACAGTGATATTATTAAAACCAACCGGAACCGTAACAGTGTGGTTGTTTGCATTGTCACCTATTACGACCGGATTCCCGGCTCCCGGAAGGGCACCATCAATAGCTCCTCCTACCCCGACAGAGCTCCATGTGGCCGGATCGTCCCAGTTACCACTCTGTCTGCTGAAGAAAACCTTAATACTTTGAAATGCAAAAACCTCACCGGCGGTATAATCTCCATTTATATAATTAACCGCACCGAAAAGTATTGTGTTTGACGCATCAACAACTTTGGAGTTATCATTTATAGGTGCCCAAGTATACGGCCTGTACGAGCCCGGAACATAATTACCTTCTGTACCTACAACATCTGACGTGACAAACTGGTAAACATGCGATACCGAGCCCGGCTGCAAACCGGCGAATCCTGAAGAAGTAACTGCCCAGTAATAGGTGAGGGCTGTGGAAGAGGTCACCAGGGGGTGAACCTGTGCCACCGGCCTTACTGTGACAGAGCCCCATTGTACCGGTGCCGCAGAAAACTGGATTGTGGCCGGCGTGTAGTCGGTAACAGTTCCTGTCGGAAACAGGAACGCCGCAATGCCGCTATATGTCTTGGTAACGCCTCCATCACTGCTGTTGCCGGCAAGCCTGATCATTTTTGTGGCAGAAAAATTTGCCGTGATACCTGCAAGGGCATCATATATATTGCTGGCAGAGCCCAGCGAAAGATTGTTTGTACCTATATCAATTAGGCCGTTGGCAAGTCTCAGGTTTCCAGTGACGGACTGATTTGCGGTGAAGGTTGTTGTTCCGGTGACTTTGTTGACAGAAAGATTGCCAAATACCCCCTGGCCTGACCCTCCAATGCTCTGTGCAATTGCTCCGTCAAGAATAATTGCACCGCTGGCCTGGCTGGTATGACTCCCTGAGTTGGTGATGTTCCCCGCCACACTGATGGAATGACCCACATCGTTGAGGATACTGCCATTATTAATTACAAGGTCTCCTCTTAATATTAGATTATTGGAAAAAATGTCCGTGTTTGAACTGTCTGCAATAGTAAGATTGTAAAGCCCCGTTCCGTTGTTTACTGTTCCCGCGTTCGTAAACCGCTGTCCTGCCGATCCGTTAAAGGTTGTTGTATTATTCCCGCTTTCATATTCGGCAGCGGCGTTTATGATAAAATTATGCCCAATGGTGACATTGCTGCCGTTCGCATTTAAGATCGCCGTGTTCTGTATGTTCAGATCATTGTAAATTACCAGGGGCTGAGCTTCTATGGCGGGGATGGCCGGGCTGGCATTACCCGCATAAGCCTGTATTTGTCCCCTATATGTTGCGGACGTACTTGTAAAATTCAGGTTCCAGAGCGGAAATGTGGTGTTGATATATGCGTTCCGGTCGGTGGGGACGGTTATATTTATCGTGCCGCCGGTTACTAAAAAGTTGTTGGAATTTGAGCCAAACAGGAGGCTGAAATTTGTTCCGGACCCACCGGCTATCGTTGTAGGGGAAGTAATGTTGATCGTGCCCCCTGTCATCCTGAAAACGTTATCAGGGTAGGGAAGCGTGAACGAGGCATAAATGTTCAACCCGGCAAGGTTAAGTGTGTTTCCTTCAATATTAAGGGTACCTCCTGACATAATGAAGGCGCCCCTGTGTGCCCCGGATATATAAGAGGTGCGTATACAGTCCGTGGTGACCACGCCCGATTCAATTATTAACGCGCTCTGGTCACGCATTACTATACCCTGGTTGCCGTTGGCGTTGAGTGTAGCCACATTAGATACCTTAAGATTGCCATAGACAACGATGGAAGAGTTTGATGTTACCGAGGAAAATGTAACATCTGCCCCGTCAAGCCATAGCTGTGCGTCCAGGTCAATGTTGTAAACCGCATCACCTGAAAGGCTTGGTAACACAATATTTGGCCCCAGACGAACGGTCCCGGCAAGTAACCCGAGTGCATTCGGGTTTTCAATAGAAGGCGGCGGACTGGCAGGAGGGCTTGTCTGAAGGTTGGACCTTCCGAATAACATGAAATTGGCATTATCGCTGGCGTCAATATTCAGGATGTAGGTCTGGTCAATGCCTTTGTCTATTTCTATCCTGTAAAAATCACTCTGCCCGTTACAGATTAGGTTCTGGTTTGCGTTGGGATTATTAAAAACCAGATCCGACCTGCCATTGCTCGGGGTTGTTGTATAACTCGGGGTCGCCTGATTTGTCATCCTTACCACCCCCTCATTAGTAAAATCTCCTTTTACAATCAGCCGGTGGTTTGCATTTCCCGTGCCTATTCCAATACTTCCGCTGGCACCCACATCGACATTTCCTGCAACTGTCATATTCCGTCCTGTGGAGGTGCCATCATTAATCTGGAACTTCCCGCTGGTAATGGTCAGGTTACCGTTAATGGTCATATTACCTGTCAGCGTTGCAATAATAGCTGTAGTTGAAAGATTTATTACCAGGTGGTTGTAAGATAGTTGAGAGAAAGTGAAACTCGAAGTGTTGTAATACTCTACCGTACCTCCGCCCTCTGCAACAAAACTGCTCCAGTCGCCGGATGGAATCAGGCTGGTCTGTAGCCTGACAAGTCCTTTTCCCCGGACAACAGTGAAATTTTGTGTTGTGAAAGAACCAAGGTCAAGTATCCCTCCCTCATTAACCTGAACAGAAAGGACATTTTCCCCGTTTGATGTGGCAGATACAGTGCGGGCATTGAGTATTACCACCCTGTCTGTTGCGCCTGGTACATCCGGGCTTACCGATAATGTTCCGGAAGGATCGGTTGTCCAGGTACTGGCAACGTTCCAGGCCCCCGACTGGTATGAGTAGTACGTTGTAAAGGCAGGCTCCTCCCTTGCAGTCCACTGACCGGCAAACGTTGAAATACCGCCAACGGTCATCGGGTTGATTCCAGCTGCACTATAAGTGCCCGGCTGGGTCCATGCCCCTCCGGTGTATAGAAAGGGAAGATATTTTGTCTGATCACCTCCGGGCCCAACCTCGCCAGGGTTA
This sequence comes from uncultured Bacteroidales bacterium, assembly GCA_963828395.1. Taxonomy (GTDB): domain Bacteria; phylum Bacteroidota; class Bacteroidia; order Bacteroidales; family VadinHA17; genus SR-FBR-E99. The sequence continues at coordinate 231,276 of CAWHED010000004.1, read as the reverse complement.
GCATATGTAATACTTACGTCGGCATTGATGCTGCTTAAATTAGAAGTTACTACATTCCAATACTTTGTAAGATCTGTACTTGCGGCCGCAGGGGGGCCTGGCGCTGTTGAGGCAACCGCCCTTACCGTAACACTCCCAGTGCCTGCTACCGAAGCTGTGAGGTTCGTTATTTCGAAGGGAGTATAGTAGCTGCCGGTCCCAACGGGGTAAACAATAGAAAAATTCGCCGCTGTTGTTCCCTGCTTTATCAGACTGCCGCTCCCGTCACACACAATCATGTGAGTATTGTTGAAGGATCCCGGAGTAGTAATGGTGGCCCCGCCGGCAAGGGTAAGGTTGCTGGTTCCGGAACCAAGGCTCAGATTTCCGTCAAAGAGACTTAAAGTACTACTTACCGCGATGCTTCCCTGAATCGTTTTGGTATTTCCCCCGCTAATCGTAAGGCTATGGTAAGATACCGCCAATACATCCTGGGGTCCGCTGTATGCATAGTTAACCAGAGCTGATGTTCCCCCCAGTACAATGTCACTTGTCCCTGTTCCAGAAAGGTTGAAAGGGGTGGCTCCCGTAAAAATGAGAGTGCCGGATTGTGCTCCGGTAGCCATTGAAAAGGTTGAGGTATTGCTGCTGTTGGCATTAGTGGTTAGTATGGTGCCCCCCACAGTCAATATCCCTGAATTCAGATTAAATATCCCATTACGTATGCGATTGGTATTTACCCTGTAACTGTTTATTGAAATTACTCCTGAAACATTCATCGCCGCAATCGTTGAAGTCATGGTATGCGTCCGGGTTGTATTGTTGTTCGTGGGAGAATTTGTCTCGGTGCCAACACTGACATCCGAACAGTTTAAGGTGCCCGCACCAGAAATAGCGCAGGCAGAGTTTTCATTTGGCTGCTTGTACAATGTAACCATCCCCGTTACAGAAAGCACTGCGGCTGCGTTAACTGCCAACGTGGCGGCGGCATAAGAGAAGGTTATGCTGGCACATGTAGCGTTGGCCGTTACCGTCACATCAACGTTGTTCTCAATATAGACATCGCTCGTTGCTGAGGGAACAGATGCCCCCGGAGCGCCCCCGGAAAAGGCAGACCAGGTCGATGTGGAATTCCAGTTGCCGTCAGCAACGGCATATCTTATTTGGGCTGTGGCAGATAACAGGGAAAGAAACAAGACTGTGGTCAGGAATAAAGTCTTGATAGTGCTGCCATTTCTTTCCATTTACTAGTCAATATATAAAAGCAACAGTAATTTTTAACCTGTTTCTCATCAAAGAATTAGTTCTGCTTCGGCATACTTTTCGGGTTTCATATCTGACGGAGCAGAATAGGTAACAAGCAGTTTACCGCTCTTTAAATCAACGCCGGATGTATTGATGAGGCTGAATTCGAAACTTCTCTTTGTGTTGGGAGTATAAACAGCAATGCCGTTGGCGATACCCACTCTTGTGACCGCACCCACAGGAGAGACATGATCAACTGAGATATCCCCGTAAACAGAGTAATTGCCTGCGCGGTTAAATGTAAGTTTCAGCTTTGGAATTGTGTCGTTTTCAAATCTCAGGACCAGATCCGAGAGTGTCACATTGACAGAGGGCTTGCCGACCCTGATGATCACCGGAATCGTTATTCCAAATATTGGAACAAGTTTTACTGAAATAGATGCCGGATCTTGCCGGGTCACCTCTTCTTCGCCGAGAGGCTTTTCCATTGGCACTGCCCGAAAATAGACGTGTGATCTGTATTCGCCAGGCGCCAGGCTGCCGGCCCTGACCACCTGCACCTTGACTGTCTGCGCCTCATTGGGACCCAGGGTCACAGATCTGGGAAAGAATCTCAGGTACGGGCTGGCGAACAGCTGTCCTTCGTCCGGCTCGATGATAGTCTCAAAGCCTCCCTCTGCGGTCATCCTTATCTGAACCAGTGAAATAGCATAAGTGGCAGTGTCATCTCCCACGTTGGCCAGATTTAGGTCCATTGATCTCTTATTTCCCTCAAACACAGCTCTTTTGGGTGTGATGAGCAGGTTGCCCTGAGCCCTTGTATTAAAAGGAAAAAAGACCTGAATCAGTATCAGGCCTGCAGCTAAAAGCAGAAAGAAACGCTTTGACATTATATTATGTTTTACTTGTTCTGGTCCTCGTTAATTGAAGTCAAAAGTGATAGTGTATGTTCCCGTATATATACCGACCGGATTATCGTTCAGATTTCCGACTTTAAGAGTTGCTCCCACATATACTGTCTGAGACCCATTCTCAAGCATCCCTGCTCCCGGCGTAGCCTCCGGAACAGATCGCCATTCTTCAACTGTCATTGTTCTGGCAGTACCCAGGTGGCTAATCGTCACCGGTGATGCCGGCAGGGTAATAGTATATGCCATTCCCGGATCACCGGTGACATAAAAACTGGCCGCATTATGTGTACCGCTGCCAGGCCATACACTGCCGAGCACAGAGATCGTATTCTGTGGTGTCAGGATCAGGTCACCACCCTGCGGTCCCGGTGAAAATTTGCCAAAACTCAGCTGCGAAGTCTCAATGGCAGATAATGTATTTATTACTTCGGCAGTAATATGGCCTGTTACCGTTGAAGACATCGGAAGCTGTGCCTCAGCCGTAACTGATGTAGCAAATAATAAACATATAAGGCTTATAAGAATTAGTCTGAGCCTCTTCATTATGTTTATTTCACACTATTATATAGTATCTAGTTGTAGTTAACTGTCACCGGGAAGTTAGCCGAGGTATAGCTCCCCGCAGGCTGGTTTGCAGCCACAGACAGCGTTGCGCCAACGGTGAATGCTGCTGCACCCGCGCCGCTAAGAGCCGGATTGGCGCCTGCATTGTGCACAAACGTATTTGCAGCCATTGTATTTGCTCCGCTGATCAGGGAAACCGACCCGTCTGCCGGAAGGGTAATGGCAAATGTTCTGCTTGCTTCCCCGGCGACAGTGAATGATGCTGCAACGCCTGCAGCGGGCGGAACAAGAGAAGGACCAACAGCGGTTCTGGAATTGTCGGTTCCAAGAACAACAGTACCTGCAGTACCTGTTACGGCAATTGTACCAAAATTCATGTCACTTACCTTGGTCAGCGCAAGCGGACCGACGATTGTGGCAGTAGCTGTTGTCTGTTCAGTATCAGTTGACTGTGCAAAAATACCTGAGGTAAAAGCAATCAGCATTACTGAAAACAAAAGGATTTTTTTCATTTTTTTCTGTTTTAGAAGTTTTTATTAATTTATTTATTCCCTATTTATGCTTCAAATATTATTAAACAAGGCTTTTGTGTTTAAGAAAACGTGCCTCTTAATAAATAATTGCAAACTCCGCTTTAAAATAAAACATTCCGCATCGTAAAATTAATTTTTACAGTAGACTGCAAACAGGCAGAAATGGGGAGTTATGAACAAAGGGCCGGCGTTTTCAACAATGTTTAGAAAGTGCTGCTGCCGTCCCAGCAGTGAGTACATAATTTAGCCTTAGGCAGGCCAACAGCCTTCACCAGGTCCTCAAGACGCTGAAACATAAGCGTGTCCATCCCCAGCGTGTCAGCAATCTCTTTGACCATCATTTCATATTCCGGGGAATCGGGATCAAGATAACTTTCAATGTTTTTCTCCTCCCCTTCAAGCTTGACAATGGCTTTGCGGGTAGCCAGCTCAAGGGTTGAGCGCGACTGCGAGAAATTTAGGAAGGGGCACGGATAGAGCAGCGGCGGGCAGGCGATCCGCATATGAAGCTCCGAGGCACCGGCCTCGCGCAGATCACGCGTGTTGTCCTTTAACTGGGTCCCTCTGACGATACTGTCATCAAGAAAAATGATTCGTTTTCCGTTAGTAACTTTCTTGTTGGGGATGAGCTTCATCTTTGCAACGAGATCTCTCTGTATCTGCCTCTGCGGCATGAAACTTCTCGGCCAGGTAGGCGTATATTTTGAGAACGAGCTCATATAGGGCAGCCCCTTTTCATTGGCGTAACCGAAGGCATGCCCAACGCCGGAGTCGGGAACGCCGGACACAAAATCAGCCTGCACATCATCACGTTTGGCCAGGGCGGCGCCGCAATGATAGCGCACCTCTTCCACATTACGGCCTTCATATTCGGACGTGGGAAAGCCATAGTACACCCAGAGAAAAGCACATATCTGCATCTTCCTGCCCGCTGCCTTAAGCCGCGTAAAACCGCCGGGACGTATATGCACTATCTCGCCGGGACCAAGAAAATATTCAATTTCAAATCCCGTATTTGGAAATGAACAGGTCTCTGAGGCCACGGCACGTGCCCCGTCCTTCTTCCCTATCACCACCGGCGTGCGCCCCAGCTTGTCCCGGGCAGCAATGATACCATCCTTAGTCAGCACCAGCATGGAACAAGAGCCCTGAATCTTTTCAAAAACATTGCTTATGCCTTCAACAAAAGAATCTCCTTCGCATATAATATTGGCAACCATCTCCGTCGGGTTTATGTTGCCCATGAAATTTTCAGTGAAGTGCTTCTTCCGTGCAAGAAAGAAATCTGCCAGCTCATTGATATTTATGATCCTCGATACTGTTACAAGCGCAAACGGGCCCAGATGTGAGTTGAAAAGTATCGGCTGGGGATCCGTGTCGCTTATCACTGCAATGCCGCTGTTTCCGCTGAATGAGGCAAGCTCTCCCTCAAACTTGTTCCGGAAATACTCATTTTCAAGGTTGTGGATCCTTCTCCTGAAACCTATTTCCATATCATAAAACACCATCCCGGCCCGCTTGGTACCCAGATGGGAATGATAATCAGTACCGTAGAAAACATCTTCCACGCATCTACTTTCAGAAACAGAACCATAGAACCCGCTCATAAACAGTGTTTTACAAAATATTATTGTAATTATTAAACGCAATGCCAAGATAATCAAACAGAAGTAAAAATTGTTGTACTGTAATTTTTACTAATTTTGCACCGGATAAATAATTATAAAATGGAAAATCAGGAAAAATATCAGGCTGAACACGTTGAGCATAAAAAAGGTGCTCCGATAGTCATGATTGTGTCAACCATTATCCTCACCCTGGGCTTAATCGCCCTGGTCGTACTTTATTACAACCAGAAAAGCAAAATGGTTGAAATGGAGCAGGTTCTTACAGAAGAGAAAGATTCTCTGGCTAATGAACTGCGAATGATGATGTATGGCTATGACACGCTCAAGACTACCAACGATACTCTTAATGCGGAGATCATTCGCGAACGCGGAAGAATAGAAAAGCTTCTTGAGGTCACTGCTTCAAACGCTCAGCTGATACGTAAGTACAAGGCTGAAATATCGACCATGCGTGATATCATGAAGAGCTATATAGTGCAGATAGACTCCCTCAACACGCGTAACCAGGTGCTTACCGCAGAAAACGTTGTAATAAAAGAGCAGATAACGCAGGTTCAGGAGACAAATGTCGAACTGGAAAAGGTAAAAGAGGAACTTACATCTAAAGTAACGGTTGCCTCAGTCATACAGGCAAAAGATGTCGTTGCTGTAGCCCTTAACAAAAAGCGTAAGGAAACTACTGATCTCAGAAATCTTGACAAGGTGAGGGTATGCTTCACCCTGAGGGAAAATCCGATTGCGGCAGCAGGCAATAAAATAGTCTACCTGAGAGTCGTTCGCCCCGACCAGCTGGTCATCACTCCCTCGCCCGATAATCTTTTCGAGGTGAAAGGCGAACAATTGATCTTCTCGGCCAACAGGGCTGTTGATTATGCAAATGCTGATATTGAAATGTGTATCTTCCTTGATAACACGGGAGATTTTATCGCCGGAACATACAATGTCGAGCTTTATCTCGACGGAGAGAGGATTGGCGACGGATCATTTACGCTGAAGGGTAAGAACTGATCAGAGCTCCATCAGGAGTTCGGCAATTATATTATCCGAAATCATTCTGCCCTGGTCTGTAAGGACCAGGGTATTTTTTTCACGCCTCATAAGGCCGTAACGGATATACTTACCGGACAGGTTTACGAGATAATCATGCAGCTCCTTGTCATAATAAGCTTCAACATGTTCGAGGTCGATGCCCCACATAGTCCTGAGCGAGGTCATGACATATTCATTGAATATGGTCAGCTTGTCAAGATCCTCCTTTTCAAAAGGCACCTTCCCGCCATTTACTGAACGAATATACTTTTTTACATCGGAAACATTCCACTGGCGTGAAGTCCTGTTGAATGAGTGTGCAGAAGGACCCAGGCCGAGATAAGGTATCTGCTTCCAGTAAGCCGAGTTGTGCCTTGAGATATAGCCCGGGAGTGCAAAATTAGAGATCTCATAATGTATGAATCCTTTTTCACGGCACATAATTCCAAGAAGTGAAAACATGGCGTTGCTTGTCTCTTCATCGGGCTCGACAAGTTTCTTTTCTTTTTTCATCTTTCCGAAGTGCGTACCTTCTTCTATCGTCAGATGATATGCCGAAAGGTGTGTGACCGGCCAGGCAAATGTCTCCTCAAGATCATGTTTCAGATCTTCCGTTGTCATACCGGGCAGACCGTATATCAGGTCGACTGATACATTTACAATGCCTTCTTTAAAAGCCAGCTTAAGGGCTTTTGCCGACTGCGTCGCATCATGCCGTCGTCCGAGGTACTTCAGTCGCGTATCGTTCCACGACTGTACACCAAGACTCACCCTGTTTACGCCCATGCTGGCCAGTTCCCTGAAATATCCCTCATATACATCATCAGGGTTTACCTCAACGGTAATTTCCGGATCGTCTGAAAAACTAAAAATTTTTCTTACAGCAGCAATGATTTGCCCAGTCTGCCCGACCGTAAGCAGCGACGGAGTGCCTCCCCCAAGATATAATGTCTCTACGGTCTCACCATCCAGATACCTTGCCTGCATGGCCGTTTCAAGCACAACGGCCTGAACCAAAGATTCAGACTCGCTGTTATCTGTAATACTGTAAAAATCACAATAGTGGCAGAAGCTCTTACAAAAAGGTATGTGGATATAAATGCCAGCCATAAACAAATATATGCTTTAAAAATACAAAAGAATCGACATTAGTTTGTTATTTTCACTGTTTCAAAAATCCGGTATGGTATATCTCTTTTTAAAACAATATTATAAGAGTATCATAATTGGCCTTTTAATTTTATGGCTCAGCCTTACGGGCAGCAACATTCCCGTACCGGGAAGAATGCTTGACATACCCTATCTTGACAAGCTCGGTCATTTCGGAATGTATGCCTTTTTCTCTGCCATCCTGCTTCTCGACTCCTGCCATTGGGAGGCTGACGGCAAATTCCGCTACATGATTTTGCTAATCCCTCTTTTCTTCGGTGCGCTGATGGAGATCCTGCAGATGACCCTCACTGTAACACGTAAGGCAGAAGAAGTAGATCTCCTGGCAAATATGGGCGGCATTGCATTGGGCATTCTGCTTGCTTCCGTTGCAAAAAAACTGATTGCTAAAATCAGATGACTATCTCCGGATTCTGTGTTACCTGATTAACAATATCACCTATCGTCTTTGAGCTGAAGAATTCTGCCAGATGGTCTTTTTCTTTCCTCAGATCATCGTGCAAAATACAAACACCCTTACCCGTCTGGTCGAAACTGCACCTCTCACCTGTCACATAACAACTGTCAAAAAAATCCCCGCTGTCAATTGCTTCAATTATATCCATCAGCGTCAGTTTTTCAGCAGGAATAAGCAAACTAAATCCCCCGTGAGGACCCTTTGATGAATGCAGTATTTTTTTTCTTGACAGTACCTGTAATATTTTAGCCAGGTAAGGCTGGGGGATTCTGAGCTCATCGGCGATCAGCTTCAGCCCGGTATTAATTTTCTGATTGGGTCTGGAAGCTATGAAAATAACAGCCCTGATGCCATATTTACATGTCGCCGACAGCATTTCAGTAACTCTTCACCGGTATCTTGTCTATACGGCGCTTGTGTCTTCCACCGTCAAAAGGCGTATTCAGAAAAGTCTTGACAATAATTATGGCCTCTGCTTCATTTAGAAAACGCCCCGGCAGCGAGCATACGTTGGCGTCGTTATGGGCTCTTGCAAGCCTTCCAATCTCTTCATTCCAGCATACGGCAGCCCTGATCTTCTGATGTTTGTTGCACGCCATGGCGATTCCATTACCCGACCCGCATATTGTAATGCCATATTTGAACTCGCGTTTCTCTACAGCTACTGACAGAGGATGTGCATAATCAGGATAATCTACGCTGTCCTCCGAAAAACAACCAAGATCCTTAACTTCGTACTTTTTAGAAATTAACCACTTCACCAGCTTCTCCTTTAGTCTGAAACCGGCATGATCTGAGGCTACAATGATCTTTTCCAATTATGTTCTTATATTTTTATACAAATATAGCCCTACTATTAACAAAAGAAAAGAAAATGCCTTTGTTTAAGTATGTTCATATCGTGTAACCATTACTCTCATTATTTGTTCACTGTTTATTTGCCTGTTCATTTTTATAGTCACTTGTAATTTTTATGTTATTTCAAAAACATTTTCTTACCTGCCTGAATAATAATTTCAACCTTTCGTGAACACCGGGTTTATTCATTTTCGTAAATTTTCACTATTAACAAAACACACCTACCGGTTGTTAATTATTGACGTAATTGCCTCTTCTTCAGAAAAGGTATGTTTTTTGATGTGTTAAAAAGATGTTATTAATCTCTTAACACCCATTTTTGCAACATGATTCGTAAAATTGTATGAACAGTATTAACAGGATATAATAACCATCATATATATAAAATTCATAAAAACTATAATAAATTATGGATGTTAATAAACTCCTTTTGAAGGAAATAAAAGAGCTAAAGAAGAGAAAAAATGCTGTCATTCTGGCTCATTTTTATCAGACACCAGATATTCAGGATCTGGCTGATTTTGTAGGAGACAGCCTTGCCCTTTCACAACAGGCAGCAGCTACGAAGGCTGACATGATAGTCTTTGCAGGTGTGAAGTTCATGGCTGAAACAGCAAAGATACTTTCACCGGAAAAAAAGGTCATCTTACCGGATATTATGGCTGGCTGTTCGCTTGCCGACTCATGTAAAAAGGAAGATTTTGAAAAATTCATAAGCGATAATCCGGGCAGGACAGTAGTGACATATGTTAATACAACAGCAGAAATAAAAGCTCTAAGTGACATATCATGTACTTCGTCAAATGCAAGACAGATAATAGAATCCCTTCCTCCGGATGAAAAAATAATTTTCGGACCTGACAGGAATCTTGGCAACTATATTAAAAGCCTTACAGGAAGAGATATACTCGTATGGAATGGCTCATGCCATGTCCACGAGGCGTTTTCCCTGGAAGCAATCCTGAAGCTTAAAAAAGAACATAAAGGATCAAAAATTATAGCTCATCCTGAATGCGAGTTGCCTGTAAGGATAGCTGCGGATTACATTGGATCGACGTCAGGACTGCTCTCTTTTGTAAGCAAAGATGAAGGTACGACTTACATTGTCGCCACAGAACCGGGAATAATTCACCAGATGAAAAAAGCCCGGCCGGACAAGGAATTTATACCTGCTCCTCCCGTTGATTCCACATGCGGATGCAGTGAATGCAACTTCATGAAGATGATTACTGTTGAAAAGATATATAAATCACTTAAATTTGAGGAACCGGAAATAACTGTTGACCCTGAGATAATCAGACGCGCAGCAGTACCGATAAAAAGAATGCTTGACATTTCCGCAAAACTGGGTTTATAATATGAAAAGGTTTTTGCTGATATTACTGATATTAATACCTGCCGTCATCCGGTCACAAAACAACGAGGAACTGAAGGACGGTTTTCAGCAGTTTAAATATCCTAACGGAAATCTCTCAAGTGAAGGCTTTATCAGGAACGGCAAACCGGACGGGTACTGGAAAAGCTATTATGTGACCGGCGTCCTTAAATCAGAAGGAAAAAGAAGAAGCTTTCTCCTTGACAGCATCTGGGTCTTTTATGACCAGGCAGGCGACACGACAGAAAAAATCAGTTATCTCCTTGGAAAAAGAAATGGATATTATCTCAAATATCAGAAAGATCCTGTATACGGCAGCTACGTTTATTCAACCGAACTTTTTGCGGGTGATAAAAAAGAAGGAACAGCGAGAATATTCTTTCCGGAAGGAAAAATAAGGCAGACCATACCATACGTGAACGGGAAGAAGGACGGACTGTCACGTGAATATGACCGCGAAGGCAGGGTGATCACCCTGCTTGAGTACAACAACGATTTCCTGATCAGTCGCGAAAAGATAAATTATACTGATGCATCAGGAATGAAGCAGGGAGAATGGCTCGACTTCTATCCGGAAGGAAATATAAAGACCGAGAGAAATTACCGCGATGATATGCTTCACGGGTATTACAAAGAGTACGACGAAAAAGGGAAATTGCTTGTCACCCTTCTTTATGAAAATGGCAAGGTAACCGGGACCGATATAGATAACAGCGCTGAAATTGACATTGTCAACAGGTATAATGATGCCGGCAAACTGATTTATTCGGGTCCTTTCAAGGCAGACATTCCGGTAGGTATTCACCGTGAATACAATGAAAACGGGACTGTCAAAAATGCTTATTTATATAATGATAACGGCGTTCTGATATCGGAAGGCGTTGTTGATGATGAGGGAAACCGTAACGGACCATGGAAAGACCTTTCTGCCGGAGGGGTAGTTATTGCAGAAGGTAACTATGCTGACAGCAGGCGCACGGGAACATGGAAATTCTATAGTGCTGCCGGTAAGCTGGAGCAGGCAGGTTCATACAGCAACGGCCGTATTGACGGAACATGGCGATGGTACTATCCGGAGGGCGAGCTTCTCAGGGAAGAGGATTATTATCAGGGAAGACGTGACGGACAATATACCGAGTATACACGCACCGGAGAGATAATCGCCCAGGGGACATATGCTGACGGCGAGAGAAACGGCGAATGGACATTCAGGTCAGGAGACAACACCGAAGAGGGAACTTACCTCCTGGGTATGCGTGACGGACCGTGGAAGGCCGTTTATCCTAACGGAAAACTGAGATTTAAGGGTGATTACAACCAGGGCAACCCTGACGGCCATCATATGATCTATTATGATACCGGCAAACTCAGGGAAGAAAGATTTTACAAAAACGGGCTACGCACCAGGACATGGAAAAAATACAACGAAGAGGGTGACACAGTACTTACAATCACCTATCGTGATGATATTGAAACAAACATAAACGGCGTATCCGTTAACCTGCCGGAGAGCTCGGTTAAACGAATTAAATAATCAGTATTTATGTCCGAACAGTTTAACCCGAGAAAAGAGACAGCGCTTGCCGGTGATCCGGATTTTGAGAAACAACTCCGGCCTCTCTCCTTCTCCGATTTCAAGGGCCAGCAGCGGATAACGGACAACCTCAATGTCTTTGTCACGGCCGCCATGCAGCGCGGCGAAGCTCTTGACCATGTTCTTCTGCACGGACCTCCGGGCCTGGGAAAAACCACTCTAGCCTCAATAATATCAAACGAGATGAAGGTCAAGCTGAAGGTCACTTCCGGCCCCGTCCTTGATAAGCCCGGCGATCTGGCGGGTCTTCTGACAAGCCTTGATGAGGGAGACGTGCTGTTCATCGATGAGATACACCGGCTCAGTCCCATAGTGGAAGAGTATCTATATTCCGCAATGGAAGATTATCAGATCGACATCATGATTGACAAGGGCCCGGGTGCACGATCTGTTCAACTGAAGCTTAATCCGTTCACCCTGATAGGTGCAACAACGCGCTCAGGATTGCTTACCAGCCCCCTGCGGGCACGGTTTGGCATAAAATTCCACCTGGAATACTATGATACTCCGGTGCTTAAGGGGATTGTGAAGCGGTCAGCAGCAATACTTAATATCGCCATCAATGAGATAGCCGCGCAGGAGATAGCCTCAAGAAGCCGGGGAACGCCAAGAATAGCTAACGCACTGCTCAGGCGGGTACGCGATTTTGCACAGGTGAAAGGAACGGGATCCATTGACCTGGACATAACACGATACAGCCTCGAGGCGCTGAATATAGACAAACACGGCCTTGACGAGATGGATAACAGGATATTAAGAACGATAATAGAAAAATTTAAAGGCGGACCTGTAGGCCTGAATAATATTTCAACCGCCATTGGCGAAGAAAGCGGCACGATAGAAGAAGTATATGAACCGTTCCTGATCAAGGAAGGGTATATGAAAAGAACACCCCGTGGCCGCGAAGCGACCGAGACCGCATACAAACACCTGGGCATTGTGAGGGGAAACGAAACATCCCTCTTCTGAAAGGAGATGGCTGCTACGAACTTATTTTTTCAAGACCCCGCAGATCAAGGATCTTTATTCTTCGGCCGTTAAGCTCAATAAGCCGGTCGCTTTTAAATTCGGAAAGAAGACGGATAACCGATTCCGTTGCCGTCCCGACTATATTTGCCAGCTCCTCGCGGGTAAGGGATATACGCAGATATTTCTGCTCATCAAGACCAAAATCCTTCACCAGGTTGAGCAATACCTCTGCCACTCTTTCCCGCACCGTCTTCTGCGCTATGTCAGTGATGTACGAATTGGCCTCCGCCAGCTCGTGGCAGGTAAGCCTGACAACTTCAAATGCAAATGCGGGATTTGTTTTAACAAACTGTATCAGCAATTCTGACGGGATAAAACATACCTGGCAATCTTCTATCACCTTGGCCGAGGTGCAGGCCGGCTCGTTGCTGAGGACCGATCTGTAGGCAATGATCTCTCCCTTGCGTGCAAACCTGATGATCTGTTCCTTGCCGTCAACTCCGGTCTTGAAAACCTTGATGATACCTGAGTTAATGCAATAAAAACCACTTATCCTGTTGCCTTCATGGTAAAGAATATCACTCCTTTTATAGTGCCTGAAGTCTTTCTCAAAATTCAGCCGGTCGGTCTCATCCCTTGTCAGGAACCTGAAAACCGCATTCGTTTCAAAGGCACATTTATCACAGAATGATATAGCATAGTCATGCTGTTTCATTGCTCATAATGTTTGTGTTGCAAAGATGGCTATTTATTAGGTAAAAACATAACATCAGACTATCTCCGTCCTGAACTGATTGAGGAAACGTATGTCGTTTTCAAAATACAGCCTGAGGTCATTTACACCGTATTTAAGCATTGCAGCGCGTTCTATCCCCATACCGAACGCATAGCCTGTATATTTTACCGGGTCAATACCGCATGCATCCAGAACGTTCGGATCGACCATGCCGCAGCCGAGCAGTTCGAGCCATCCTGTTCCCTTACATACGTTGCAGCCTTTCCCTCCGCAAATGTTGCAGCTGATATCCATCTCTGCCGATGGTTCCGTGAATGGGAAGAATGACGGCCTTAACCTTATGTTTACATCATGACCGAAAAGCTCGCTGGCAAAATAAAAAAGTGTCTGCCTGAGGTCGGCAAATGATACGTTTTCAGCAACATAAAGTCCTTCGATCTGATGAAATATACAATGAGCCCGTGCAGAAACGGCTTCATTGCGGAAAACCCTTCCGGGAGAAATGGTTCTGATGGGGGGCTTCTGCAATTCCATGACACGAACCTGCACCGATGATGTATGGGTGCGGAGAAGCACATCATGAGGGTCAGATTCCTGGCCTGATGCTTTCTGGATGTAAAAAGTGTCCTGCATATCACGTGCAGGATGGTCAGCCGGAAAATTGAGCATGGTGAAGACATGATTGTCATCCTCGATCTCGGGCCCTTCAGAAACAGTAAATCCTATGCGGCTGAAAATATCAATTATCTCTTTACGGACGATGGAAATGGGATGACGCGAACCCTCACTGAAAGAGTAAGCAGGCATTGTAAGGTCTGCTACCGGCGACGGACCATCGGTACCTGCCAGCGTCTCCTTAAAACCGTTGAACTTATCTGTAGCAAGTTGTTTCAGATTGTTTAGCAAAACACCCGTCTCCTTCTTTGCCTCCGGGGCGACATCCCTGAACCCCTCGAAGAGGGACGGGATCAACCCTTTCTTGCTAAGATAGGCGATCCTGAACTGTTCAAGGGTATCTGCATCGGTGATCTGAAAGTTTTCTATCTCTGACCTGAGCTTTTCAATTCTCGTCTTCATTACGGAATGATCTGATTATTTGATGATTTTTACTTTCAGTATCCTGATATCTTTAACAGGCTTATCTGATAAGTCTGTTGGTGTATTGGCGATGGCATCAACAATGTCCATTCCTTCCAGTACTTCTCCGAAGACCGTATAGGCTCCGTCGAGAAACGGGGTGCCGCCAATTGTTTTATACACATCCCTTCGGCTTGACGGCATGGTATAAGGCCCCTCTGCCTCCATGACCTCATAAGCTTTTAAGATTGCATTTTGCTGGATCTCATCGTCATTAGGAGTGGCATTATTTTTCAACGCTTCCTCACGTAACTCTCCCAGGGCCCGGTTGTATAAAAACTGTCTCCGGTTAAAATCGATGCGGCGGATAGTCGTATTAAGGTCCTCATCATTGTAGGTCTTTCCCTGAACAATATAAAACTGTGTTCCCGAGGAGTTCCTTTCAGGATTTACGTCATCACCTGTGCGGGCTGCCGCGACAGCCCCCCTCCTGTGATACAGTGAATCGTTTATCTCTGCCGGAATAGTATAGTCCTCTGGCAGTAGGGTGGTGTCCTGTTTTGTTGTTCCGTCTCCTGTCTGTATCATAAATTCCTTTATTACACGGTGAAACGAGACACCGTTGTAAAAACCTTCTTCCGCAAGCTTAATGAAATTATCCCTGTGGTGGGGAGTAAGATCAGAAAGTGCTATGATAATGTCTCCTTCAGTTGTCCTGATCTCGGCGCGCACGCCTCCTTTTTCCTTCCCGCTGCAGCCGGCGATGATCAGTACTGCCACCAGGGGAAATAACATACGTAATGAAGTCCTCATTTTTCTTATAGTTTACGAAGGACAAAGATATATATATTTGCACCAAGAGTTAAGCATGAACGAAATACGCAAGCTGGCCGGGCAGACGGTCATTTATGGATTCGGTACGGTTGTCCCGAGATTCCTTAATTATGCACTGCTTACTCCCTTTTATACATACATTTTCGCGCGTGAACAATACGGTGTTGTCACAGAGCTCTATGCATGGATGGTTCTCGCCCTGGTCATCCTTACCTACGGGATGGAAACAACATACTTTCGCTTTGCCGGCAAGAAAGCTCCGGCAGAAGCGGTTTACAGTACGGCTCTTGTAAGCCTTTTTACCACATCGGCCTTGTTCCTCCTGGCGGTTTCTCTTTTCGTTCACCCTGTTTCTGCCTTTCTGGGGTATGGCCAGCATCCCGAATATATAAGAATGTTTGCCTGGATCGTAGCCATAGATGCTTTCTCGGCAATACCATTTGCATACCTGAGGGGACACAACAGACCTGTGGTTTTCAGCGTACTGAAGATTATCAATGTCGTTGTAACAATCATAACGGTCTTCTTTTTCCTTAGGACTGCACCCAGGCTGGCCGGAGAAGGAAGCACATGGATATATAAGATTTACAATCCTGATTTTCAGGTTGGCTATGTATTTCTTGCCAACCTTATCGGATCTGCGGTTACACTGTTATTTCTGTTGCCGTATATTGTAAAAATAAGGCCGGCATTTGACAGGAAACTCCTTGGCAGGATGCTGTCGTATAGCTGGCCGTTACTTATCGGAGGCATGGCCGGCTCGCTGAACGAAGTACTTGATAAGATACTTCTCCGCAGGCTGATTGGCGGACCGGAAGGCCTGGCAACAGTAGGTCTTTACGGAGCGGGATTCAAGGTGGGTGTGCTGATGTCGTTGTTTATCCAGATGTACAGGTTTGCGGCAGAACCGTTTTTTTTCGAAAAGGCGGGAAGCAAGGATGCGAAGGAGACTTATGCCGTTACAATGAAGTATTTTGTTATTACCGGACTAATTCTTTTTCTCGGCATAAACCTTTATATCGAAGCGCTTCAGATAATAATCGGACCGGTATTCCGCGAATCACTGATCGTCGTTCCGATCATTAGTATGGCATACCTCCTGCTTGGCATCTTTATAAACCAGAGCATATGGTATAAGGTAGATGACAAAACAATATACGGGGCACTAATTACACTGGTGGGAGCTGCAGTAACTGTCGCGGTTAACCTGCTGTTCGTGCCATCTTACGGATATGTGGCAGCCGCATGGGCGCACGTGGCATGCTATCTGTCAATGGTTCTGGTTTCTTATTTCATAGGACAGAAACTCTACCCGGTTAAATATGAAATATGGAAAATCATGTCTTATATTCTGCTAGCCGTGGTTTTGCTGTTTATGTCAAGAATTGTTTCCGGAGACATTGAAAATATGAATATTGTTCTTGACACAGCGCTGCTGTTTATTTTCTTTGCGGTTATTGAGATAAAAGACAAATTTTTCACGTTATTTTTCAGGAGAAGAAAATGAAGATCAGAATAGTAAACAAGTCCCGACACAAATTACCGGCTTATGAAACCGCACATTCGGCGGGAATGGATCTCAGGGCCCTGACTGAAGGGCCGGTGACGCTTTTGCCACTGGAGAGAAAACTTATAGGCACGGGTCTTTATATTGAGTTACCGGCCGGATATGAGGCACAGGTGCGGCCGAGGAGCGGCATGGCCATCAGGCACGGAATAACAGTGCTGAACTCACCGGGTACTATTGACGCAGACTACCGTGGAGAAATAGGCGTGATCCTTATTAACCTTTCAGATACGCCATTTACAGTGAATGACGGCGACAGAATAGCCCAGATGATTATCGCAAAGCACGAGAAAGCTGAGATGATTGAAACGGAAGAAATTAATCTTACAGACAGAGGTGCCGGAGGATTCGGCCATTCAGGAAAGAAATGAGAAACTATATAACGGTATTAACAGCGCTGGTACTTTTTACCGGCTGTACACACGAAGCTGTAAAGACAACCGAAATTACGGGTCAAAGCCCTAAATCGGGCACACGGTACGACTATCTCCTTGCCGAGGCGATAAGACAGAAGTATGTAGGTGCTCTTAGCGAGGCAGCAGTGATATTTGAAAAATGTATTGAGATTGACGATACCCGCGCCGTGCCTTTTTTCGAACTGGCACAGATATATGCTACTGTCGGTTCGGAAGCCAGGTCGCTTAAGTATGCATCAAAAGCAGCAAACCTTGACCCCGGCAATTACTGGTACCAGCTGGCATGCGGCTCACTGTTTACCCAGTACAATCAGAAGGATTCTGCACTGGTATATTTTACCCGCGCCCTGAAGGCTGACAGCAATGCACTGGAAGTTAATTCTATTCTTGCCGGACTGTACGCGGAAAAAGGTGATGCGGAAAAGGCTGATTCGCTTTTCAGATTACTTGACGAAAAAGGCGCACTTAATGATGAAATGTTCCTGATCATGATAACTGGCCTTATTGACAATGGTAATATGGAAGAGGCCGCAAAGAGAACAGAAAAACTTATACTTCAAAAACCACAGGAGACAAGATACAAGGCCCTTCTGGCAGATATATATTTTGAAGCCGGCAAGAAAGAAAAGAGCGACAGTATTTACAGGGAGATCATTGAAAAGGATCCTGATAATATTGAAAACCAGATGCTGTACCTTATGAACCTTGTATACAAAAAGGAATATTCAGGTATTTCACGTTTCCTGAATAACGTATTTGAAAGTGAGCTGGTTGACAGGGAAAGAAAGATATCTGTGGCTGGCAGGCTGCTGCAGGACACAACTTATATAAAAGATAATACCGGGGCGCTAGGTGAAAGCCTTATGATTCTGGAGGGTAAATACCCGGGAGATGAAGAGATAATGTCGCTACGCGCTTCAATGTTTGAAGTAGCTGGCATGAAGGATGAAGCAATTGCCAGGTATGAAGAGATTGTAAAGACGGTAAAACAGGCATTTTACTCTTCTGAAAGACTTGTCCTGCTGTATGCAGAAAAAAAGGAATACGAAAAACTATATAGTTTTACGGCGGTCTACTCCGCTGAAAATAACCTGAGTATCCTTGGGAAGGTGTACTATGCTCTTTCGGCAATGGAGCTGAAGCATTACGATGTTGCTGATGCAGAACTGAAAAAGGCCCTTATCCTCACCGGAAACAATAATGAGCTGAAGGTGCAGATCCTGTCAATGATCGGGGATCTTAAATACAGGATGAAAGACTTTGAGAATTCTTACAAATATTATGAGGAAGCACTGGCTCTGGCCCCGCATGACGTTCTTGTTCTGAATAATTATGCCTATTTTCTTGCCGAGGGAAATAAAGACCTGGCCAAAGCGTTGAAAATGGCAGAGGAGGTAATGAAAACAGACGGAGATAACCAAACATATATTGATACATATGCATGGGTTCTGCATAAGCTCGGGAAAAACAAGAAAGCCCATAAAGAGATGTTAAGGATTTTTGAAAAGCAGGAAGAACGCGATCCTGAAATTCTTGAACATATGGGCTTTATACTAAAATCAATGGGAAAATGCCAGGAGGCTGTCGGATACTGGGAGGAAGCATTGATAAAAGATAATTCAAAATCATATCTCGAAAAAGAAATTGAAGCATGCAGAAAATCATCAAAATAACAGCATTTTGCCTGCTGGTGCTTTCAGTAGCCGGGTGCGCAACCATGAGAAAGAAAAAGGAAAGGATGGCTGCTGAGGAAGCAATATCATCAATGGATATGAAAACCGTAATGACCAGCATCAGGTCTTTTAACATAACTGATGACGGTTTTACAATAAAGAAAGGGAAAATTGATCTTATAGGCGGTACTCCTGTGGAAGGCGAGTATGGTTTTACCGCAAAGCTTAATAACGAAGGAGATTTTTATGCATCGGTTAAAGGCCCCCTGGGAATTGAGGTGATAAAGATCCTTGCTGTGGGTAATGATGTCTGCGGAATCATCAAGCTTACACGGACAGTATATGTCGGGAAGAAGGATGACCTGATGCAAAAATATGGCCTTCCTGAAGATTTTTTTACAGCAATTTTCGGCGATATGCCGGATTTTGACCTTCAGAATACAGATTCAATTGCGGGAAACAAGCTGATCTTACATAAGGACAATGATAAACTGGAGCGGTTAATTACCGTTTGCCTTGATGAGATGAAAGTATGTTCCGAAGAGATATATTCAATAAAAGAAAAGAAGGAGTTCTCCCTGGCATTCAGCAATTTTACTGTCTCGGAGGACAGGAAATATGCATCTGAAATTGATTTAATACAAAAAGGAGAAGACTTTCATGTAAAGCTTTATATTGAGACACTGGTGCCCGGCTGCAGTGAAAAGATAGAATTCAATGTACCATCATATAAAAGCGAAAGCTTATGAGGAAGCTTGCTGTTATATGTTTTTTAACAGTATTATTAAATTATTGTTTATCGGCACAGTCCAGATCAGAACTCGAGGAACTACGGAATAAAAACCTCCAGGAAATTGAATATGTGGACAGGCTGCTTAAAACCACAGCTACTGAAAAAAAGGAAAACCTGAACGAGCTCAGGGTAATCGGAAAGAAGCTGAACCTCAGGGAGAAGCTTATAAATGAATATGGCGAAGAGATAAGCCTTCTGGAATACAGGATATCGTTAAACAGACTTGCAATTGAAATGCTCGAACAGGATCTGAATAACTTAAAGGAAGAATATGCAAAGTCTATTATGAGTGCATACAAGGCAACCCAGGGTACTCCAGCCCTGGCATTTATTCTCTCTTCTGCTGATTTTAACCAGGGATATAAAAGACTAAAATATATTCAACAGGTTGCCAGGTACAGGAGAAAGGAATCTGGCACCATTGAGGCTATTTATCTCGAAGTGCAGGGAACAAAAGACCGCCTGGAGAGTGATCGCAAAAATGTAAATGACCTGAAAAACAAAGAGGAAAGACAGAAACAGATTCTTAGAAACGAGCAGAACAGGAAGGAACAGCTGATAACTACTTTGAGCAAGAAGGAAAAGCAGTTAAAACAGGAGCTTGATGAGAAAAAAAGGATTGCAAAACAGGTAGAAAATGAAATAGCACGGTTGATAGAAGACGAAAGAAAAAAGAGTTCTGTAACGCCAATGAGCAGCGAGATGAAGCTTATAGGCGAATCGTTTGGCGAGAACCGGGGCAGGCTACCCTGGCCTGTTGACAAAGGAATAGTTACGAGTCACTTCGGGCTGCATCAGCACCCGGTACTGAAGCACGTGACAGAAGATAATATCGGAATTGAGATTACTTCCAGCGGCATTACAAAAGCAAAATCAGTATATAAAGGAGAAGTGGTCAGGGTCTTTGCAATCTCGGGAGCAAACATGGCAGTAATCATAAGACACGGTAAGTATTTAACCGTATATCAGAATCTGGTAAACGTTAAGGTGAAGGCAGGAGATAAGGTAATTCCGGGAACGGAACTTGGAGATGTATTTCATGAAACAAGTGAAGGAAACAAGGCCGTTTTGAAATTCATGATATATGAAGAAAAGACGAAACTTGATCCTGAATTATGGCTTGTGAAAAAATAGTTTTTACTTTGAAACAAAATAAGCCCGCATAAAGTATAAATATAGATAGGGCATTAGGATGGAAAGCATTACGATTAATTCTGACATTGAAAAATTAAAAGTTGTAGAAACGCTTGTTGATACATTATCAAAAAAGCTGGGCGTTTCTGATGAGGTATACGGCAAGATACTTATTTCAACCGTTGAGGCGGTGAATAATGCTATCCTTCACGGAAACAAGGGAGACAGAAACAAAAAGGTGACGATAATTATGAGTGCAGACGGTAACGTCCTTGATATTACCGTAACAGACGAAGGCGAAGGATTTGAATATGGTAACCTCCCGGATCCGACAGATCCTAAAAATATTGAGAACCTTCATGGAAGGGGAGTTTTCCTGATGAGAAGACTGGCTGACGCTATTGAATACAACAGCTCGGGGAACGAAGTTAAAATGCGATTTAAATACTGAAAAGTTGCCGGTAAACTTCCATTACGATATTGAGAAATTCAGACTGCGTGACAGCAAGAGTATCAGGAAGGTGATCAGCAGGATTATAAGCGATGCCGGCGCCAGGAGCGGCAAAACAGACGTCATCCTGACAAATGATCTGAAGGTTTATGAAATCAATAACGAGTTTTTAGGTCACGATTATTATACCGACATAATTACCTTTAATTATAATAAGGGAAAGATTATTAACGGCGAGATTTATATAAGCGTTGACAGGGTTAAAGATAACTCGGAGAAATTCTCAGTCCCGTTTAAGTCGGAGATCAGAAGAGTGATTTTTCATGGATTCCTTCATTTATGCGGATATGATGACAGTACAACTGAGCAGAAGGTGAAAATGTCTGAGATGGAAGAGATGTATCTGGCCTTATCATATGCAGAATGAATTTCAGTTATGATATTATAGTTGTGGGAGGCGGTCACGCAGGATGCGAGGCCGCCTTTATTGCTGCCAGAATGGGGGCAAGGACACTCCTTATTACTATGGATATGACTAAGCTCGCGCAGATGTCTTGTAATCCTGCGATGGGAGGTATTGCAAAAGGCCAGATAATCAGAGAGATAGACGCTCTTGGCGGCATGTCGGGAATCGTTACCGATAAGACCATGATTCAGTTCAGGATGCTTAATAAAAGCAAAGGACCGGCTATGTGGAGCCCGAGAGCGCAATGCGACAGAATGCTGTTCAGCCGTGAATGGCGAAAAGTGCTGGAAAATACATCAAATCTTAACATCTGGCAGGAACAGGCAAATGGATTGATTATTGAGGAAGGCATAGTTAAAGGAGTGACTACAACGTTTGGAACGAAGTTCTTTGCCAGGGCTGTAATTCTGACGAACGGGACTTTCCTGAACGGACTGATGCATGTCGGGTTCAAAACAATGAGCGGAGGGCGTTCAGGAGACAGGGCATCAAAAGGAATAAGTGATCAGCTTCGTGATCTGGGATTCACAGTGGAAAGACTAAAGACAGGAACAAGTGCAAGAGTTGACGGAAGAAGCATAAATTTTACGGCCATGACAGAGCAGAAAGGTGACACAGATAAACGTTGCTTTTCTTATATGCATGACCAGGTGAAGATTAAAAATTCGATGAGCTGCTACATTACACATACTAATGAAGCGGTGCATGATGCTATAAGGGCAGGACTTGAATTTTCTCCTCTATATACGGGCAGGATAAAGGGAAGAGGACCGAGATATTGCCCCAGCGTTGAGGTCAAGATTGTAACCTTTGCTGACAAGGATACACATCAGTTGTTCCTCGAGCCGGAAGGGTGGGATACAACAGAATATTATATAAACGGGTTTTCAAGCAGCCTGGCACTCGAGACCCAGGTAGACGCGCTTCAAAAGGTAAAAGGACTGGAAAATGTCAGTATACACAGACCGGGGTATGCCATTGAATATGATTTCTTTCAACCGACACAGCTGAAACACAGTCTTGAGACAAAAAGAATAGGAGGACTTTATTTTGCGGGACAGATTAACGGGACTACAGGATATGAAGAAGCAGCTGCTCAAGGTTTGATGGCAGGAATAAATGCAACTTTAAAAATTAAGGAAAAGGAGACTTTTATTCTGAAACGGGATGAAGCCTATATTGGTGTGCTGATTGATGACCTGGTGACAAAAGGCGTTGACGAGCCATACAGAATGTTTACATCAAGAGC
The DNA here is from genome assembly GCA_963828395.1 of uncultured Bacteroidales bacterium. Lineage (GTDB taxonomy): Bacteria > Bacteroidota > Bacteroidia > Bacteroidales > VadinHA17 > SR-FBR-E99. Next base: position 208,568 of record CAWHED010000004.1, on the reverse strand, counting down.
TGAATACAGAATTCTGCTGAGACAGGACAATGCCGATGAAAGACTGACGGAAAAAGCTTTCAGGATAGGCGCAGCATCGGAGGAAAGGCTCATACGATTAAGGGAAAAGACAGGTATGGTAGAGGAACTCACATCATGGCTTCGTAAACAAAGTGTTGACCCTGATGAAATGAACAAATTTTTAAAGCTTAAAGGCACTTCGGAAATAAGTCAGAAAATTAAAGCAATTAATCTGGCTGGACGACCACAGATAGAGTTAAAGGATTTGCTTGTCAAAATAAAAGGTTCCGAATATCTTAGTTTCAATAATTCAAAAAGAAAGAAAGAGATTATAGAAGCAGCTGAAATAAAAATCAAGTATTCAGGCTACATGGACAGAGAGAGGGGGGTGGCCGATAAGATAATGCGACTGGAAGACCTGAAAATACAGGATGATATAAGATATGAGGAATTGACTAGTATTTCAACAGAAGGTAGAGAGAAGCTTTCAAAAATAAGACCCGCAACAATCGGCCAGGCCTCAAGAATTAGCGGAGTATCTTCTTCTGACATATCAATCCTGATTATGTATCTTGGCAGATAAATAGAATATGTTCCACGTGGAACATAATTTTAATTCAATATAATATGAAAATCTCTGGAAATATTGTCGATCTGCGTGAAAAGCGCATCTTTCCGGGTGAAATTACAGTTGAAAACGGGAAAATAGAAAAAATAGAAAATGCGGAAAATGTACCGGACGTTTATATTATGCCTGGTCTTGTGGATGCTCATGTGCACATCGAAAGTTCTATGCTGACACCATCGCATTTTGCTGTTGCCGTAGTCAAACACGGAACGGTAGCTGTAGTATCTGATCCTCATGAAATAGCCAACGTCCTGGGAATTAAAGGTGTTAAATTCATGCTTGAAAACGCAGGTACAGTACCTGTGAAAATGATGTTTGGCGCACCGTCGTGTGTCCCGGCAACTAATTCGGAGAGTGCCGGCGCGAGGATTGATGCAGACGAAATAGCAGAACTTTTTAAGGATAAAAGAATAGGCTACCTGGCTGAAATGATGAACTTCCCGGGTGTCATTTATGACGATGTTGAAGTTCATAAGAAACTCAATATTGCCAGGGAAAAGGGGGTACCTGTTGACGGGCATGCACCGGGGCTTACAGGCGAGGGCCTGAAGAAATATATTCAGGCAGGAATAACTACTGATCACGAATGCACTAATATAGAAGAAGCGCTGGAAAAAATTTCAGGCGGAATGAAAATTTTAATCAGAGAAGGCAGCGCCGCAAAAAACCTTGATTCACTAGACCGGCTGATAAGTCTATATCCGGATAGAGTGATGCTCTGTACTGACGACCTGCACCCCGAAACGCTTGCAAAAGGTCATATAAATAAAATTGTTTCCAGGCTTGTTTCGAAGGGGTACAATCTTTTTGATGTGCTGCGCGCCGCGTCATTAAATGCAGCGGAGCACTACGGCATTAAAATGGGACTTCTCAGACCAGGTGATCCGGCTGACTTTATAGTCGTCGATAACCCTGAAAAAATGAATGTTCTGCAGACATGGATAGACGGGAATTGCGTCTTTGACGGTGATAAAGCCCTCTTTTCACCGGGAACAGTGACGAAAGTCAATAAGTTTAACTGCTCAAGAATAAGGGCGGAGGATCTACGGGTAAAGAGAGAAGGAGAGCAAATGCGGGTCATCGTGGCAATTAACGGCGAGCTGGCAACATTTTCTGAAATAGTCTCTGCAGGCAATGATCCGGTTGTTTACCCAAGGCTGGAAGATGATATTCTTAAGATAGTAATTAAGGAAAGATATCACGATGGCGCTCCGGCTGTAGGTTTTATAAAGGGCTTCGGATTAAAGGAAGGAGCCATGGCATCATCTGTTGCCCATGACAGCCACAACATTATTGCTGTGGGAGTAACAGACCGGGAAATTGCACAGGCCATAAATTTGATCGTCGATGCGGAAGGCGGGATGTCTGTTGTTTCTGACGAGGATACCGATATACTGAAACTGCCTGTTGCAGGCATTATGTCTGATATGCCGGTCACGGCCATGGCGCAAAGGTATGAGCGGCTGACAGAGACGGTGAAAAGTCTCGGATGCAAGCTCGATGCGCCCTTCATGACCCTTTCCTTCATGGCGCTCCTGGTAATCCCCGAACTGAAAATGAGCGACAAAGGACTGTTTGACGGCCTGGCCTTCCGGCACGTGCCGCTATTTGTCTGAATTTAAATACTTTAGCTTTCTCCGCCTTGACAAGAGCTTGCCCCGGGACGCCGCCAGACGTAACGGGGAGGAATACTCCCGCAAACCGGCAGGGAGGAGATGCCTTTTGAGACACCCTCTTATTAACGCTCGGTCCTGGTGGTTCAATTACTGCCTTTATTCCTAAATTTGCCAGATAACCCCGGTTTGTGAAAGACAATAATGACATACGGTCAACAATTACGACGCTTCCTGACAAGCCGGGTGTGTACCAGTTTATAGACGCTGCAGGTACCCTGCTATACGTCGGCAAAGCTCGCAGCCTCAGGAAGAGAGTATCCTCATACTTTACTAAAAACCAGTCGGGAAAAACCCAGGTGATGCTTTCACGCGCTGTCGACCTGAGGCATGTTGTGGTTGATAACGAATCGGAAGCCCTGCTGCTCGAAAACAGCCTGATAAAGAAGCACCAGCCCAGGTACAATATCCTTCTGAAAGACGATAAGACCTATCCATGGATATGCATTAAGAATGAGCACTTTCCGAGGGTTTTCCTGACCCGGAAACTTATAGCCGACGGTTCATCGTACCATGGACCTTATACATCCGTACCGGCAGTAAGGACCCTGCTTGAGCTTATCCGTCAGCTGTTCCAGATCAGGACCTGCTCACTGCCCCTGAACCAGAAATCAATCGCCGAAGGCAAGTTCAGGGTATGCCTTGAATACCACATCGGCAACTGCAAGGCACCATGCATCGGCCTGGTCAGCGAAGATGAACATAATCAGCAGATTGACAGGATCAAACAGATCATAAAGGGCGACGTGAGCACCGTTACAGCGCATCTGGAAGCCCTTATGAAAAAGTATGCTTCGGAACTGAAATTTGAGGAGGCACAGAAGATCAAGGAAAAGCTGGAGTTAATTGCCAGATACCGCAGCAAATCAGTCGTTGTCAACACTTCGGTCAAAAACGTGGATGTCTTCGGATGCTCAACTGATGACACTTCGATGTATATCAGCTACATGAAGGTAGTTGCGGGTGCCGTAGTACAATCTTATTCCATTGAACTGAAAATGAGGCTGGAAGAAGAAAACGAATCTGTGCTTTCTACCGCTGTTACCGAGATCAGGCAGAGGGTTACCAGCGATTCTCCCGAGATAATTGTGCCCTTTATGCCTGATATACTGATAGATAAAGTCAAATACTCTGTGCCCAGGCGTGGTGACAGGCATAAACTTCTTGAGCTGGCTAACCGTAATGCAGTCTTCTTCAGGCTTGAACGGCAGAAAAAGGCTGCGGAGAAATCTAAGGACAGCCGCACAGAACGGAACCTTGAAAAGATTAAAAGGGATCTTCATATGCCATCATTACCTGCTCATATAGAGTGCTTTGACAACTCAAACATACAGGGTGAATCAGCAGTGGCGGCATGTGTTGTTTTCCGCAATGGCAGGCCAAGCAACAGGGAATACCGTCATTTTAACATCAAAACAGTTACCGGTCCTGACGACTTTGCCTCAATGGAGGAGGTGATACGCCGGCGGTATCAGAGAATGCTTGATGAAGAAACACCACTGCCACAGCTGATAGTCATTGACGGCGGAAAAGGGCAGCTATCTTCGGCAGTGAAAAGCCTGGACCAGCTGGGCCTGAGAGGCAGGATAACAGTGATAGGAATTGCAAAGAAACTGGAAGAGATTTATTTCCCCGGAGATTCGGTCCCGCTGTACCTTGACAAAAACAGTATTACTCTGAAAGTGATCCAAAACCTGAGGAATGAAGCCCATAGATTTGGTATAAATTTCCATCGTGGAAAAAGAAGCTCAAAAATGAACCGGTCTTTTCTTGATGAAGTTCCCGGAATAGGAGAGAAGACGAAAGAGCTTCTTCTGAAAAAATTCGGTTCGGTGAAAAAAATCAGCGAAGCCTCTCCGGAGGAACTCGAAAAGGTTGTCGGCATAAAAAAAGCTGCGATTTTAACCGCAGCTCTTCAAAAATGATTTTTTTCCACGTGGAACATAAAATTTTGAAAATTCAGATAACATCCTGAATTTCAACAGAAAACGCCACGTTATTTGTTGTCTTAACTTCCCGAGAATTGAATATTTTTCCCTAAGCGGGCAGTCCACCGAAGATTTTCTTCAGAAAACGGTGAAAGGAATGGATGCTGTTCGGTTTCCAGAACATCATGATGCATTCTTTGGAAATCAGATTGATCTCTTCCTTTTTCAGCTCGTCAATTGTTGACCTTGGTTTCTGCCCCTTGCTGGACCCACAGGTCTTTTATTCCGTGGGCAATCGCTTCCCTGGCGACAGTAAGGGTTTCTCCCTTTGGTGTCATAAGAATTAAACCCCTGACATCAGACGGCAGATCGCTGACCGAACTAAAGCACTTTACTCCGTCAATTGTATCTGCATTTGGATTAACGGGTACCACGTCCATTCCTTTCTGACGGAGTTCCCTGAAGACAACCTGCCCGAATTTCTTCGGGTCCCTTGAGACACCTGCCACGGCATACTTACCTAATGACAGGAAACGTGAAACGCTTTTCATGTTTTTCTGAGTGTTGAAAAAATTACAAATTCTATTAGTGCCGATTTGGTTTCAGATTCAGGATACGTATCAAGCAGCCGGATGGCCATGTCGGAGTACTCCTTCATTTTTGATTCCGCATATTCGAGACCTTTATGGTTCTTTACAAAACCGATAACGTCTTCTATTTCCTTTCTTCCCTTCTTCTTTTTTCTTATTATGCGGATGATCTTTCTTCGTTCTATGGGTCCTGCTTCACGGAGGGCATGGATGAGCGGCAGGGTGATCTTCTTTTCCTTTATGTCATTACCCTCTCGCTTTCCGGTGAGGCTGTTGCCGGAATAGTCAAGGAGGTCATCCTTTATCTGGAAGGCGATACCGATATTTTCGCCAAATGATTTCATCCGGGCGATGGTCTCTTCATCATCCGTGACCGAGCTGGCTCCGCAGGCTGTGCATGCCGAGATCAGCGTAGCCGTTTTCATTGAAATGATTCTGAAATAATCCTTTTCCTTTATGTCGAGTTTTCGTGTCTTCTGCAGCTGGACGAGCTCACCCTTTACTATTTCCTTAACGGCCGCCGACACGATCCCGAGCATATTGAACTTGTTCTTCTCAACGCTTATCAGCAGGCCCTGCGCAAGCAGGTAATCGCCTACCAGAACGGCTATTTTCGAATTATATAGTGCGTTGATGGAAGGCAGGCCACGCCTCTCGGAGGCGTCGTCAACCACATCGTCATGAACAAGCGTTGCCGTGTGCAGCAGTTCTATAAACGTGGCAGCCACATAAGTGGTTTCATTGACAGTACCGTTAAGCTTTGCAGCCAGGAATACCAGCAATGGCCTCATCTGCTTGCCCTTCCTTCGAATAATATAGTTCAGAATGGTGTGGAAGAACGGGATGTCACTCTTCAGCGTCCGGTTGAAGTAAGATTTAAACTCGTGCATCTCGGCTGCGACAGGCTTCTTAATATCTGAAAGAGTTGACATCTATGATGCGGGTAGACAACCCAAAAATAAGACAAAATGTGGATATTGATCACTTTGTCTCGCCCAGGAATTTTTTCTGGAAGAACAGAATGACAAGCACACCTGTGGTAATTGACGAATCGGCAATATTAAAAACGGGCCTGAAAAAGACAAACGTCTCATTTGGCCTTATCGGCGACCAGTCGGGCCAGTGGGTGTCGATCAGCGGAAAATAAAGCATATCAACCACCCTGCCGTGCAGAAATGACGAGTATCCTCCACCTTCCGGAAACATGACCGCAGGGGTGTGCCAGCTCTCGCTGAAGATCATGCCGTAAAAAGCACTGTCAAGCAGATTGCCTATGGCTCCTGCCACAATGACGCTAACCGAAAGAACCAGGCCGGGATGAGCCTTCTTTTTTATGATGCTGACAAGGTACCAGCAAATACCTGCTATGGCAATCATCCTGAAAATACTCAGTGCTGCCTTGCCGGCCCTGCCGCCCCATTCCATGCCAAACGCCATACCGTTGTTTTCCAGGAAATGTAGCCTGAACCAGCTGCCGATCACCTGGTACTCTTCTCCAATGACCATGTTTGTTTTAATAAGGATCTTGAGGGTCTGATCAGCAGCAAGGATCAGCAGGATCAGCAGGATTGATTTATTCCTGAGCGACATATGTATCTGTATTTGGCCGCAAAATAGCAAAAAAATGACAATCCCCGCAAGGATAATCACACAGTCTCAGATAAATGAAATGGTCCGTCAGGGCGTTGATCAGTAATAAAGAAACCTTTTTATTTTAAGGGTTGCGGTCTTCTGAAAAGGCACTGGTTGATAGACAACGAGCTGAACCTGGCTGAACTTATTTACTTTTGAATTTACATATCTGCGGACCTCCTCAAGGTACTCATCTATCATCTGCTCGGCTTTTTCCGAGTACTCTTTCTTCATCGATTGGTATTTTGCCTGCAGCTCCTCCATGTTGAGGTGCACCATTGCAACAAGCTTGCCCTTCTGTTGTACCACGAGCGATTCAATTACGTGGCTGAAGTCATTGATGACAGATTCGATCTCTTCGGGATATATATTCTCACCGCTTGAGCTGACGATCATGTTTTTCAGCCTCCCCTTTATATTCAGGAAGTTGTTTTTATCCATCATGCCCAGATCACCTGTACGGAACCAGCCGTCGGGTGTCAGCACCTCGGCTGTCATCTGCGGCTCATTATAGTAGCCTTTCATCACGTTATCTCCCCTGGCCCAGATCTCTCCTTCGCCGGTTGCAGGATCAGGATTATTTATTTTCAGCGTTACCCCCTCCATTGCCGGACCGGTTGTACCCAGCTTTGTGGAACCAACCTTGGTGCCTGCAAGCAGGGGCGCTGTTTCTGTGAGACCATATCCGATGGAATACGGGAATCCGGCGTCAAGCAGGAACCTCTCAACAGTGGGATTTAGCTTTGCACCGCCAATGCCGAAAAACCGAAGATTTCCGCCAAAAGTTTTATAGAGCTTCTTCCCGGCTAGCTTATTGAAAAATCTCCTGCCGGGAGCCGTATGATAAAGGAAGGATAATACCTTGCTTTTATTGAATGTGGGAGCGATCTTGCCGAAATATATTTTCTCCATGATAAGCGGCACGGTAAGCATTGTAGTGGGTTTTACCACTTCAAGGGCCGGGAGAAGCACTGACGGTGTAGGCGCCTTGTGCAGATAGTAAATTGATGCACCGTTAAACAGCGGAAGGATCAGTCCAAGCGTCTGCTCATAAGTGTGAGAAAGCGGCAGAATTGAAAGGAACACATCAGTTTCAACCACATACTGAATAGTAAGAACCTGTTCCGCTGTAAAGCAGATGTTCTTGTGGGTCAGCATAACCCCTTTCGATTTTCCGGTTGTTCCGGAAGTGTAAATTATGGCTGCCAGGTCTTCTTCCCCGACAGGATAATCTTTTGCCGGTTTTATTTCAGGGTCATAGACGGCTCCGTTGAACCCTGATAAAACTGAAAAATCCTCAGTTGAAACAACAGCAGTGAGCAGGTCCGATGTGAAGTCTGCAATTTTTGGTTCAAGCGCACCGGATACAAAGATCACTTTGGTGCCCGAATGGGTCAGAACATTGGATATCTCTCCGGGGGTGAAATCATTAAGAACGGGTACCACAACTGCTCCCATTGAGGTGACTGCCAGGTAGACGGCACCCCAGTTTGGCATGCCACCGCTGAGAATTGCCACTTTATCACCTTTCTGAACCGAATATTTTTCAAGTAACGCCATGACAGACTCTACTTTACCTTTTAGCTGATCATAGGTTATGACCTCTTCCCCGACAAAACCCATTGCCTTGTTCCCGCCATGCTTCCTGAAGCTTTCTCCGGCAAGGAATGGGATCGTTAACACTTTCTTATTCTCCATCGATCTTTGATAAATTGGGCACAAAGGTACGGTTAAAAAAAACATGTATGATATTTAACAACGTAATTATCAGGGAGAAGTTTCCTCGCAAACAAAAATCATTTTAAATAGTTTAATTTTGTGACCACCAATGCTGAAATAAATGGCCGTAATAAGGGTAACCAAGGAATTTCGTTTTGAGATGGCTCATGCACTGTGGAATTATGACGGTCCGTGCCGTAATGTCCACGGGCATTCGTATATTCTTTATGTAACCCTTGCAGGCCGGCCCCTGAACAATCCTGACGAACCAAGGAACGGCATGGTAATAGACTTCGGCGACCTGAAGAAAATCGTGAAGGAGACTGTTGTCGACAGGTTTGATCATTCGCTTATGGTCTCAGGTTTTGTGCCGGCAGAGACGGTTGAGGTCTACAAAAAGCATTTTGGGAATGTCATTGTTTCACCTTACCAGCCAACCTGTGAAAATCTGGTCGCGGATATTGCGGCCATCATCGGCACCAGGATACCTGGCGGGATCACGCTGCACAGTGTGAAGCTCTATGAAACAGCCACCTCGTTTGCCGAGTGGCATGCATCTGACAACCTGTGACAGCTACGGACAACGATAAAAGGCTTTTTCTGCTCGATGCCTATGCCCTGATCTTCAGGTCTTACTATGCATTTATTAAAAACCCGAGGATCACAACCTCTGGGATGAATACATCGGCCATATTCGGCTTCCTCCTTACCCTTGATGACCTGCTTGCGAAGCAAAAGCCGACACATGTAGCTGTTGTTTTTGACCCTCCGGGACCCACCTTCCGGAACGAAATGTACCCGGCGTACAAGGCCAATCGTGATGCAACCCCCGAGGATATTAAGATATCCGTTCCCTATATCAAAAGGCTGCTTGAGGCATACCGTATTCCTGTCATTGAGGTAGCGGGATTTGAAGCTGATGATGTTATCGGGACCCTTGCAAAGAAGGCTGCTGAACAGGGATATACAGCCTACATGATGACCCCTGACAAGGACTTTGCCCAGCTTGTAACTGATAAAGTACTGATGTACAGACCAGGGCGCAGCGGTGGCGATGCAGAGATATGGGGTAAAAATGAAATTGTAAGAGAATACGGTGTCGCGCCGGATCATATTACCGACCTGCTGGGCCTCATGGGTGATACTTCGGACAATATACCAGGCGCTCCGGGAATAGGCCCGAAAACTGCCTGTAAACTCATCGGAGAGCACGGTGATATAGAAACACTTCTGCAGAAGACATCTGAGCTCTCAGGCCGCCAGAAAGATATCCTGGAGCAAAACAGGGAGCAGATACTGCTTTCAAAACGGCTTGCAACAATAGAACAGAATGTCCCGGTCGAATTCAGGCATGAGTTATTTCACAGGCAGAACCCTGATACCGGTTTGTTACGCAAATTATACGAAGAGCTTGAGTTTCGCACCCTGGCTTCCCGTCTCACCAGACCGGATTTTCAGGAGGTTCCCCCTGCAGTAACCTCAGAGACAACGGTCTTCACCCCGCAACAGCCGGCACAGCAGGCGCAGGGCACGCTATTCGGGGAGGCAGAATCAAAGGATGAAACAACTGCCGCCACGGCCGGCATGACACCTCATGAATATTTCATTGCAGAGACAACTGATCAGGCAGAAACGCTGGCTCTCACGCTGAGCCGGCTCAGCGAGTTCTGCTTTGATACGGAAACCACTTCGCTCGATCCGCTGAACGCTGACCTCGTAGCTGTTACTTTCAGCTGGGCAAAAGGCTCGGGAACAATGCTCTGGCTACCTGCTGACAGAAACGAAACACTGAAGCTGCTCAAACCCTTCCGTGCAGTTTTTGAAAACGAAAAAATAAGAAAGACAGGTCAGAACCTGAAATATGATATCCAGGTGCTGTCGGGTTATGGCATCAGCGTCAGGGGCCCGCTGTTTGATACCATGCTGGCTCACTACCTGCTTGAACCGGATATGCGGCACAACATGGACATGCTTGCCTTAAAGTATCTTAATTACAATACCATACATATTGAAGAGCTTATAGGTGAACGCGGACCACGCCAAAAAACAATGAGGGATGTTGATAAGGAAAGAATCAGGGAATATGCCGTGGAGGACGCCGATATTACCTGGCAGCTTAAAGAAAAGTTTGAGCCCATACTCCGGAAAGAAGGACTGGAAAAACTTGCCGCTGAGATTGAGATGCCTCTTATCAGGGTGCTTGCAGGCATGGAAAGGAACGGAGTGCTGATTGATGAAACGGTATTGAAGAATTATGCCGTTACTCTTCGTGAGACCATAATCAGACTTGAAAAAGAAATTCATGAACTTGCAGGCCAGGAGTTTAATATCTCTTCACCGAAACAACTCGGAGATATACTGTTCATCAGGCTGCACCTCGACGACAATGCCCGTCTTACAAAAACGAAGCAATATCGTACTGACGAGGAGGTTTTGCAGCGTCTCACATCCAGGCATCCGGTGGTGGGCAAAGTCCTCGAATACCGCGGTCTCAAAAAGCTTCTTTCAACCTATGTGGAATCGCTCCCGGAGCTGATCGACAGGAAAACCGGAAGAATACATACAACATACAACCAGGCTGTCGCATCTACGGGAAGATTAAGCTCAACCAACCCTAACCTTCAGAACATCCCGGTGCGTGATGAAGAAGGTCGCGAAATACGTAAAGCCTTCATTCCCGCTGCCGGAAAAATATTCCTCAGCGCTGATTATTCGCAGATAGAGCTGAGGCTGATGGCCCACCTCAGCGGTGACAATAGCATGATATCTGATTTTCTTTCCGGACAGGATATTCACGCAGCTACAGCCGCCAAGATCTTCCACGTCCCGGTGTCAGAAGTGACCCGGGAAATGCGCGCAAAGGCGAAGACAGCCAATTTCGGAATTATATACGGGATCTCCGCCTTCGGACTTTCCGAGAGGCTTACAATAGGGAGGAAAGAAGCAAAAGAGCTTATCGACGGTTATTTCAGCTCTTACCCCGGTGTCAAGGCTTATATGGATGACAGTATCCGCAGGGCAAGGGAACAGGGATATGTTACCACAATGTTCGGGCGCCGGCGTTATGTTCCTGATATTCAGTCAAGAAACCAGGTGGTCAGGGGCAATGCCGAAAGGAACGCCATCAACGCACCACTGCAGGGCAGCGCTGCCGATATAATAAAAATTGCCATGGTGAAGATTGCCGGAAGGCTGGAAAAGGAGTGTCCTGAGGCAAAAATGATACTCCAGGTCCATGACGAGCTTATTTTCGAAGTTGACCTTTCTTCAGTGGAGAAACTGAGAAAGATAGTCACCGAAGAGATGAGGGGTGCCGCATCTCTCAGCGTACCCCTTGAGGTTGGCACAGGCACAGGCAATAACTGGCTTGAGGCTCACTGATTATGACCAGCGTTAACAGAAAAACTTCCCGTCAGGAAAAGGAATTATTCTGAAAGCAGGCTATTTGGCCGGTGTCTGCAGAAGCGACCGGTAACGCGCCCCGTCTTCAGCTATACTGACTGCTTCCATGACCTGATTGTCACGCGAGAGAGAATATTGCACCATGCCGGCGTCATAAAAATATCTGCCTGCAAGCTCTGATTCCAACAGTTCAGTCACGTCCCGTTTCTGAGTCTCCAGGTCCCTTTCCAGGGAATGGCTCATGCCTGCTTTCAGCTTATCAATTGTTTCGATGTTTTCATCATACAGCTTTTCTTCCCTGGCAACCGCAACAAGATCTTCAAGGGCGGCTTCCGAGTCTGTCTGATAGCTGAAATTCTTCCCTTTCAGGAAAGTCGCAAAATCCCCGAGGTCGCTCTCTGTCACTCTGAGACTGTCAATCACGGAAGGTGCCGGGTGCGACCAGAAATACTTTGTAGAAAAGTCAAAGATCATGTTCTGAACATAGAGCTCACTGGTAAAGCGGGTGAACATTTCTGACGGCACAACAACGTCAGGTATAATACCGCCGCCGTCTTTCACCGGCCTGCCGTTCTTTGTCATGAACGTCTTTATCAGTGAATCGGGTATATATCCTACACTTCCGTCTTCATTAGGATGAGAAAAATCAACTGCCTGTATGCATCTGCCACTCGGTATGTAATACTTTGCGGTTGTTATCTTCACCTGCGCCTTATAGCTCAGCGGTCTCGCCACCTGAACCAGTCCCTTGCCGTATGACCTTTCGCCGACGATAATGCCGCGGTCAAGATCCTGGATCGCTCCGGCCACTATTTCCGAAGCTGAGGCTGATGCACGGTTGATAAGTACTACGACAGGCATGTCCGGGGCCACGGGATTTTTATTTGTACGGAAGACAGCATCATACTGCTTTGCCCTGCCCCGTGTGCTGACAACCTCCTGGCCGGGTTTAACGAACAGGTTGACTATCTCGACAGCCTCATTTACAAGACCTCCCGGATTATTTCTCAGATCCAGGATGAGATCCTGCGCTCCCTGCTTCTCCTTCAGATCAACAAGGGCATCCTTCACTTCCGAGATGCAGTTCTGGGTGAAGTTTGTGAAGCGGATATAACCGGTATTGCTGTCTATCATCCCGTAGTAGGGCACTGCAGATATTGAAATCTTTTCCCGCTTAAGCTTTTTTGTAAACTCTTCGCCATTTCGTCTGAAAACTATTTCCGCTTCTGTGCCAGGCTCTCCCTTGAGCATGCCGGAGGCTTTGTCGGAAGATACGTCTTTAAGAGAAATCCCGTCTATGCTGATCATCACGTCTCCCGGTTTTATTCCGTTATGGTCGGCCGGGAATCCTTTATATACATTGGTCACAGTGATATAATCGCCGGATTTTCTTATTAGTGATCCGAAGCCTCCGTATTTCCCGGTAGTCATAAAATCAAGGTCCCCCGTATCCTCTTCCGGATAATAAACCGTATATGGATCAAGGGTTGAGAGCATGCCGTTTATGCTCCTGGTGACCAGTTTTTCCGGATCAATTTCATCGACATAAAAGGCATTCAGTTCTCTGAAGAGTGAGATATAAATGTCAAGATTCTTTGTCAGTTTGAAGTCCTTGCTCTCCTGGCCGCCGGCTAAAAAGCCGTATGCCAGTGCGGCCGTAACCACGGTCAGAGAAAGTAATATGATTCTTTTGGTTTTTCCCGATCTCATAAAAAAAAGATTTTCACAAAGTTAATATTTCACTTAAGATGCATCAGTTTTCCGATCATCTCTTTGACGCACCTCTCGGTGACGTCATAAGACTGAATGGAAGTATCATTCCATATTATTGCCATATCAATGTGTTTACAACTGCCCTGCAGAGAATTGATGAGAGGTATTTTATTCTGCCGGTAGGCTTCCCTGATACGTCTTTTAATCAGGTTACGGTCAACGGCTTTCCTGAAGTACCTTTTAGGCACAGAAATCAGTACCCTTACCGGCGTAATGGAAGGGTCTCCGGGCATAACCCTGTAAATAATCCTGAGAGGCGGCAGATTAAGGGGTCTGCCTCCTGAAAAAAGATCATTGATGGCCCTGACGCCGCAGAGTCTCTCTCCTTTTGTGAATGATGCCCCTTTTTGTCTCATTTTGATAAAGAGAAAGCATCAATCCTGCCGGATGGATGCTTTCATGAATAATGTTATCCGGGAACAGGCTTATTTGTTATTCCTGTTAAAATCATGGATAAAACAGTCAAGCGCCATGGTCATCGAGGGTGCTTTCGGGTTTGGCGCCTGTATGTCAAGCCTGAAGCCCTCGTTGGTCACCGCCTCGGCGGTAGTGGGTCCGAAAGCAGCAATCTTTATTTCACCCTGCCTGAATGAAGGAAAATTCTCTTTCAGAGACTTTATACCTGAAGGACTGTAGAAAACCAGAATGTCATAGTCAAGTTCCTTCGAATCAAAGTCCCTGCTGATGGTTTTATACATCGTGCCGATGGTGAAATTGACATTATTCTTCTTCAACAGTTCGGGGACATCTGCTTTGTGAGGGTCGGAGAGAGGCACGAAGAAATTTTCATCCTTGTGCTTCACTATAATATCGATCAGATCTTCGAATTTTGCTTTCCCGTGAAAGATCTTCCTTTTACGGTAGACGATGTATTTCTGCAGGTAAAATGCCACGTTTTCAGTAATGCAGAAATACTTCATGGTGTCGGGAACCGTGATGCGCATCTCGTCACAGATCCTGAAATAATGATCTATGGCAGTCTTGGAGGTAAAGACCACGGCGGTGAAGTCGGGGAGATTAATTTTTTGTTGCCGGAAATCCTTGGCAGGAATACCCTCAACCTGAATAAACTGTCTGAAGTCTATTTTCAGGTTGTATTTCTTAGCGAGCTCAAAATAGGGCGATTTCGGATTGTTTGGCTCAGGCTGCGACACTAATACCTTTCTTATCTTCAAATCTCAAGTTTTTAGTTCAACCTCCACTACCTGCCCTTCTGTTCAGAAAACACCGAGTATTTTCATTATCAACAGAACGGGTAAGATTTCAAGGGCACAAAGGTACAAAATGAAATATGAAATTGAAATATGCCTGTTTAGAAAAATCGTCAGGAGTCGTAAAACGCGCACAATAAGGAATAATGCAGTAATTATTATTCCTGACCAGATTAACGGAACAGGGTTGCTGACCGGCGCAAACAGAATAATTGCATTTAGAATAAATAAAATCATTGCATCAGCGAACCAGCTATTGTATAAGATGTTCATGTATTCACGGTAGACTGATTTCATTCCGGTTGTTTCTGCCAGGATAATGCATGTGAGATGCCTGAGCATCAGGGCGGCAAGAAAAGCCCCCGTGATGATGGCCGTCAGTTTTATCGAACCAGCAGTATTTTCATACCGGATTGTGTCTGTAAGCAGTAATGACACTGAAGCAAAGAGGCTTACATTGAATATTGTAAAGAGGTTCCTTATTATGGGCGGCCACGAGATTACTCCGGAGGTACCCGGGGATAACATTTCAGGCTGGCGCCGGAAACTCAGGGAGGAGAGTCCGGAAATCATGCTTTTTCGTCCGAAGACTGTAAGTACTGTTATGAGTAAAAGGCAGACAGAGAGAAGGACAAAGCTGAAGTTGACACTTATCTTCTCAGGGCTGCGCAGCTGGCCCTCGGCTCTTCCGGCAGGGGAATAGTAATCAATGCGGTAACCTTTTCCGGCAAATATTTTGTCGGTCAGGCCGGGCTCCTTTGCAGAAAAGGGTATAAACCGGCCTATACTGAACTCATCATGCATGACGATGCCCTGAAGAGTGTCAGCAGAAACCAGGGTGGTATCAACGGGCTCCGTGGTCATCAGGGCAGTCTAAAAAAAAGCAGGTTTCCCCGGATAAAGTTCGCCGAGAATGCTGTTGGCGAGCCTGCTGGCACCGATCCTGAAGTACTCGGGACTGAGCCATTTTTCTCCCAGTACTTCACTGACGATATTATAATATACAATTGCCTCGTCAGGTGTGGCTATCCCTCCGGCAGCTTTGAAGCCTATCATGATCCCCGTTTCGTTCCAGTAGTCAAGTATGGCCCTGCACATGACCCAGGCTGCCTCAGGAGTGGCTGATACCTGGCTCTTGCCTGTCGATGTCTTGACAAAGTCAGCACCTGACTCCATGGCCAGAATCGCCGCCCTGTAAATATTTTTCGTGTCTTTCAGGACGCCTGTTTCAAGAATGACTTTCAGCGTTGCCTGCCCGGCTGCCACTTTCAGGGTCTTCAATTCATTTATTACAGCGTGGTAATCATTCTCAAGGAAAACTCCGACGGGGATTACAACATCAACTTCCTCTGCGCCTTTCATTACAGCCATCTCGGTCTCAAATTTCTTTACTTCAAGAAATGTCTGAGAGGTGGGGAAGCAGGCTGAGACGACTGCCAGCTTCACCCCGCAACCGGCGAGGCCTTGCCGGGCAGGGACCACAAAGTTGGGAAAGACACACAGGGCCGCCACATTCTGAACATCGCTATAGCTCAGCCTGAAGGTTGCTGCCTTTTCCGCAAAGTGCCGTATGGCACTTGCACTGTCAGTGGTGTTAAGGCTGGTCAGATCAATAAAAGAAAAAATATTCCTGAGAATAGTTGCCCTGTCTCCTCCGCTAAGTATCTTTCTCGCCTCGGCAACGCCTTCATTCATCTCTTCAATGGAAAGGTCAGGATTTAGCAGTTTCTCGTACAATTTCCTCATAATCAATATTATGTATTAACAAACAGACACTTATTGCCTTGAGGCAAACAGGGGTCAATTTAATTGTTTTTAATGAAATGCAAATAAAAAGAATCAGCAACCTATTTACGCAGGCTGTTGTTGCGTGCCAGCGAGGCAAAGATGCCTGCAATGCAAAGCACTGAAAATATAATGAACCCGCTTTTCATTGCCCCGAGCAGCTGCGGGTAATTTGACGGATCTATCCTGGCCTTTCCCATGAAGAGGGCGAGGAGCATCAGGGCTATTGCCATGCTGAATGTCTGGCCTGCGTTCCTCATTGTGCCTATCATCCCTGAGGCATTGCCCAGCTGCTTCTTTTCAACGGAACTCATGATAGCATTGGTATTGGGGGAGGAAAAGAGAGAAAAGCCTACCCCCATTATTACAAGTATCGCTACCACAAAAATCAGGGATGTGCCGGCAGTTAAGAAGCACAGCATGATGAGTCCCGCGGAGGTGATGGCCATGCCGATTGAGGCCAGCACGCCCGGATTTTGTTTGTCAGATAGTTTCCCTGCCGCAGGAGAGATCAGCGCCATGGTCAGTGGCCAGCACATAAGCACGAAGCCCGCATCGCGGGGCCCCAGGTCTTTTATATACTGGAGGTAGAGACTGAGAAAGAATCCTATTGCGCTGGTGGCCGCATAATGTATCAGGGCTGCCAGATTTGAAAAGGCAAAAACCCTGTTTTTTGAGATCAGGGTAATATCAAACAGCGGGTATTTTGTTCTCTTCTCCCTCATAACGAAGAGCGGCATGAGAAGAAGTCCTGTGGCTGTTATGACCCATCCTGCCGCAGAGGGCAGCTTTGAGAACCCGTACATGATTGCTGCCAGCGAAAGACCGTATATGACAGCTCCCTGCCAGTCAAAGCTTTCGCCTTTGGCCTCTGCCCATTCGTCTTTCATTTTAGTGCGGATCAGAACGAGGCTTATTATGCCCATCGGTACAAGAAAGGCAAAGATGCTTCTCCATCCGAGATAGCGGGTCAGCAGACCTCCCAGGAAAGGACCGGAAGACAGTCCTATGTACACTGCCGTTACATTGATACCCATAGCCCTTCCTCTCTCCCCGGGCGGAAAGACAGAGGTCAGGATGGCCAGGTTGGTGGCGAAAAGCATGGCGCTTCCCAGACCCTGAAGCACCCTTGCTCCTATCAGCCAGGTTATATTGGGAGTGAAGGTGAGCAGGATCATTGTCAGGGTGAAGATTACAAGTCCTGCCGTAAATACTTTTTTCCGGCCGAGGATATCACCCAATCTTCCTGCCGGAAGGAGCAGAATAGAAGTTGAGAGCATATAGCTGCTCACTATCCAGTTAAGGGTGACAGCATTGACACCGAACTCATTACCTATCGACGGTAATGCCAGGTTCACTGAAGAACCCATAAACGGCGTCAGGAACGATGCAAAGGCCGTAACCGTAAGCACAGATCTTTTAAGTTCTTTGTCCGTCATTCCCTGTTTCTGCTGTCAATAAAGATTGTTACCGGCCCGTCATTTACCAGGCCAACCTCCATCATGGCCCCGAATACTCCTGTACTGACACTGCGGCCCAGGAGCTCCTCTGTCCGGGCAATGAAAGATTCATATAACGGGGTGGCCTGCTCCGGCCCGGCAGCACGGATATATGAGGGCCGGTTACCTTTCCTTGTCGAGGCATGGAGCGTAAACTGGCTGACGATCATTATCTCTTTACCGGTTTCGGCAGCCGAAAGGTTCATTACTCCGCTGCTGTCGTCAAACAGGCGCAGGTTTATCACTTTTGCTGCAAGCCAGCCGGTATCATCACCGTTGTCGGCTTCTTCTATTCCGAGAAAGACAAGAAGACCCGGCCCGATAGCCGAACAACATTCCCCGTTAATTGTAACAGAGGCTTTCTTAACTCTCTGAACCAGAACTCTCATTTTTAACCATCGAAGAGGTAAAAATAGTAATTATTGGCTATTTTTGGAGCCTTCTTTGCGTCATGGATCTTATCACAATAACCGGCATTGCCCTGGGGCTTTCTTTTGACACCTTTGCTGTTTCTCTTTCATGCGGGGTTGTCGAATCAAAAATACGTTTCAGAAATGCCATGCGTATTGCCTTTACACTGGCACTGTTCCAGGGGGCAATGCCTGTGCTTGGCTATATCCTGGGCTCTTCGGTCAGCCAGTATATCGGGAAATTTGATCACTGGGTGGCATTCGGGCTGCTTATGATACTGGGAATAAGAATGGTCATTGAAGGACTTAAGAAGGATGATGACAGAGAACCTGTCGATTTCAAAAGACTGCCTGTGCTTCTGACAATGGCCGTGGGCACAAGCATTGATGCTTTTGCTGTGGGGATCAGCTTTGCCTTTCTCAGTGTGAAAATATGGAGTGCCGGTCTTTTCATCGGCATTGTCACTTTCCTTGCATCAATGACAGCCATCCGCATAGGAAAATCCGCCGGCAGCCATCTTGGCTCAAGGGTGGAGATCCTGGGAGGCATTATACTGGCAGTCATCGGAATAAAGATCCTTCTCGAACATCTGATGGTCGCGGGCTGATCAGACTAATGGTATCATATATCGTTCCCTGTCTTTAAACACAGCCATCTCAGTATATCCGGAAAGCTTAAGAAGTTCGTAAGCCTCATCGAAGAACTGCCCGATACGTTCCGGGAAGTGCGCATCGGAGTTGACACATACAGGCACCCCGTGTCCGGCAAAAAGATAGAGGTATTTCCTGTCAGGATAAAAATCATGCAGCGGTCTGTTCCGTCCGTTGGTGTTCAGCTCAAAGGCGACATCATGAATCTCAAAGGCAGAGGCCATCATGCTGTAGAGATGGGTTATGTCTTCCTCCGGCCGGAAACGGTGTATCCTGACCAGGTCAGCGTGGCCCATAATGTCAAACAAACCTGTGGAAGCCGCCTCGCAAACCAGATTGAAATAATTCTCATAGATCTGATAAATATTTTTCCCGATATAAAATTCCGGACCCAGATCAACAGTTTCGTCACCAAGGTAATGAACAGATCCTATTATGTAATCAAACGGAAATGCATCAATAATCCTTCTGGCTTCTTTTTCCATTCCCGGGAGATAGTCAAGCTCGATGCCCATTCTTACGGCAATCTCCGGATATAGTTTTTTCAGCCGGACGATGTGTTCTGCATATTCAGGAAGACGGTCATGCCCCATGGTCCACTTCAGCTGCCCGCCTGCAGGAGTGAGATGATCAGAAAAACCAATCTCACTGAGGCCGTATTTAAGAGCTGCTTCTATACAGGCCTCGGGACCCTCCCTGCCGTCACTGTATGTGGTGTGGATATGGTAGTCAGTTTTGTAGATCATCGTCCCGGGAACAAATATGCCATTCGTCAAATTTAAAAAAGCTGAACGAATTTATCTCCGGATTGTTCTAATTTTGCATTTTCATGGATACGATATTAAAAATAGCGAAGAAAAAATGTGATTGCTTTTCCTGCGAACTCAGGGATGTTGCCTTCGCCAACCTCAGCCAGGAGGATATCGATCGTATCTGCGACAGCAAGGAAGAAAAGAAATATTCCAGGGGAGAGATCATCAACGAAGAGGGAGAACCGGTACACGATTTCAAGTACCTGAAGAACGGGCTGGTGAAGCTGTTCAGAAAAACCGTCAGGGGCGAAGAGCAGATAATTGCCATTGCCAGGCCGCTGGAATTCGTGAGTAATACTAATGTTTTTACTCAGGGGCGGTACAGTTATTCCCTCTCCGCACTTGAAGACTTGGTAGCCTGTTGCATCAGGATAGGCCTCATTCAGGAGCTGATCGAAAAAAACGGGAAATTTGCGCTGAATCTTATTTCAGTCCTCTCACGAACGTCTGAGAATATAATTACCCTTGGACTGGAGATACGCAGCAGGAACCTGGCAGGGAGAATTGCTTACGTGCTTCTTTATTTTTCAAAGGAGATATACCATTCCGGTATTTTTGACCTGCCTGTCTCAAGAAAAGAGATTGCTGACTTTATAAGCATGAGCTCGGCCAATGTGATCCGCACATTTTCAGAGCTGAGACGTGACGGCATTATCAGATCATACGGCCGCACAATTGAGATCATCGACATGAATAAGCTGGAGGTGATATCGAAGCGGGGATAACTAGCTCTCAACGCCCTGTCAATATCCGGATACCTGAATTCAAAGCCTGAACGGATAAGACGGGCAGGTGATATCCTGCTCCCCGTAGTGAGGACCACTGACATTTCTCCGAGAATCAGATGCAGCAGCCACCCCGGCACATGAGGAATAAATATCGGCAGATGTTTATACCGGGCTATTACACTCATAAGCCTATCATGTGTTATATGATCAGGTGCGGATGCGTTAAACGGGCCTGACATCGCACTGTCACTGACGGCTTTAAGGTAGACATTGCAGAGGTCATAGATATGTATCCACGGGAAATACTGCCTGCCCGTTCCAAGTCTGATGATCAGCCCGGCGCGGGCCGGAGCCATGAGCTTTGAGATGGCAGACCCTTTGGCGGCCAGCACCAGGGCCGTTCTTATCTTTACGACTCTTACGCCTGCAGCCTCAAACGGTTCGGCGGCAGCCTCCCATAAGCGGCATGTCTCAGCCATAAAGTCAGTACCCGGAGGATCTGTTTCCCCGAAAATCTTTTCCGATATGCCGCAGCCGTAATAATCTTTTCCCGATGCTGTAATAAAAGCATCAAGCCTGATTCCTGATGCAACGGAAGCATCATATATCAGTCTTGCCGATTCTGTCCGGCTGTTTATGATTGCTCTTTTTCTCCTTGCAGTCCACCGTCTTTCGCCGATATTGGCTCCGGCCAGGTGAATCACCGTATCACCGTTTTTAAATGCATTTTTGTCACAGTACCCGCTTTCAGGTTCCCAGCGGTATGTTTTGAACCTTTCCCCCGGCTTATTGCTGCGTGAAAGGTGGACAACGTCATACTGTTCTTTTTCCAGGAGAGTGCTCAGGTGCATTCCTACCAGTCCTGTGCCGCCGGTTATAACAACACGCCGCATGGTTTACCCGATTTCTTCAATTATTTCAATGGCATCGGTGATACATTTTTCGCATACCTTTTCGTGCAGACCACGCTCTTTAATCCTTGCCTTTCCATCCGGAGTATTAAGGTCTTCACCGAGAAGCGCTGAACACAGATCGGTGCCGTTTCTCTCAACAAAAGCCCTGTTGAAGCTCTTTACCCTTTCATAGACCTGCATCTTGTCGGTTTCCTCTGGCAGGCCGGGGGCTCCGTATTTAATTCCGAAATAAATATATGCTCCTGTAACTGCACCGCATGTCTTCTGAAGCCTGCCCATGCCGCCGCCAAACGCCGCCGATGATTTTACAGAAACTTCATTCTCTCCGGCACAGGCCATCAGAACAGCCTGGGAACAGTTATAGCCCTCTCTGAAATAGCTTATCGCCTTATCTTTTTTATTCATTCGCTTTTTCTTCAAAAATATTAAAAAAATATAGGTGCGGATAATTACCTTTTGATATGATTTTGAAAAGCCCTACTTTTATCGCCAGCATTAAAGTATCTTAAAACAGTAAGGCAAAATGGTAAATCAGAAGAAAATTAAAGGAGTGATTGGTATCCTGACGGGAGGCGGCGATGTGCCGGGTCTTAATCCTGCAATCAGGGCCGTGACCATCAGGGCAAACAGGGAAGGATATAAGGTAATTGGCCTGCGAAGAGGATGGGGAGGAATCATTGAAGTTATCAGGGATCCGAAGGCAGACAACAGCGACTGCTTTCAGCTGCTCACAGATGATATCGTCAATAAGTCGGGAAGAACGGGCGGAACATTCCTGCACACCTCCCGTACCAGGCCGAGTCATGTTCCGAAGGCATATATCCCCGAACACCTGAAGGATGTTTATAAGAATGAGATGAATGATCTCACCCCCGAGGTTATAAAAAACCTCGAATGGCTTGGGATAGACTACCTGATACCAATCGGCGGTGACGACACCCTCAGCTATGGCGTTCATCTCTACAAGCAGGGAGTGAAGGTGGTGGCAATACCGAAGACAATGGACAATGATGTGCCCGGAACGGATTATTGCATAGGATTCAGCACATGCGTCACCCGCACAATACAGATGACCAACAGCCTGCGGACATCAGCGGGCTCACATGAACGAATGATGGTTCTGGAGGTATTCGGCCGTTATGCCGGTTTCACCGCCATGCTTCCAACCATGGCCGGCGCAGCAAACAGATGTGTCATACCGGAATACAAGTTTGATATCGAACAACTGGCACAGCTTATGGTTGAGGACCGTAATTTAAACCCCAGCAAATATTCAATTTTACTTATCTCTGAGGGCGCAATGTTCAAGGGCGGCGAGATGATCTTTGCAAACGCCGAACGTGACGCCTACGGTCATGCCAAACTGGGAGGCATAGGCGATATTGTCTCTGCCAAACTAAAAGAGCTTTCCTCAAAATTCAATAAAGGAAAGACAATCAATATTATTGACCAGAAACTTGGATATATGGTAAGAGGCGGCGATCCTGATGCCGTTGATTCAATTGTCCCGATGGCCTACGGAAACCTGGCTCTTGACCTGATAATGAAAGGAGTGCACGGAAGGGTTGTCGTACTCAAAAACGGCCGCTATGACAATGTGCCCATCGATGTTGTTACCTCTTCCAAAAAAGTGGTGAAGGTTTCCGAATATTATAATACAGAAAGGCTGAGGCCGTACTATTCAAACTTTGAGATGAAGCCGTTCTTCCTTATGGCAGCAGAATATTGAAAATGATTTACTCTGATAATAAAAGAGGTGGTGCCAGGTCAGGTCCGGCATCACTTTTTTTATTTTTGTCCTGAACGTGAAACAGGTGACCCGGGGCATTGTGATAAAGTCGACAGGCAGCCGCTACAAAGTGCTTGATGAGGCCGGAAATACCCATGAATGTACCCTCAGGGGAAAGTTCAGGGTTAAGGGTAGCCGTACCACCAACCCCGTAGCCGTAGGAGACAATGTGACAATCGATGAAGCCGACGAGGTGATAACCACCCTGGCGCCCAGACGCAATTATATCATTCGCAAAGCCACCAACCTCTCCCGGGAATCACAGATCCTTGCGGCAAACATTGACCAGGCGCTCCTTATGGTCTCCTTGAAAATGCCCGCCACACCCACCGAGTTTATCGACCGCTTTCTGGCTACAGCCGAGGCTTACCGCATACCGACAGCGATCGTAATTAACAAAGCGGACCTGCATGGCCCTGAGGAGGAAGCCTTTGCCCTCAAACTGAAAAGCGTTTATGAAAAGATAGGCTATCCCGTATATATTGTCTCAGTCACGAAGGATATCAACACTGACCTGATTGAAGAGGCACTGAAGGGTAAAACCACACTTCTATCGGGTAATTCCGGGGTGGGGAAGAGCACCCTTCTGAACAGGCTGAACCCTTCTTTATCACTTAAGACAAAAAAGATATCGGAATACCATGAGCAGGGAAAGCACGTCACAACTTTTCCGGAGATGCACCCTCTGCCGGGAGGGGGATATGTCATTGACACTCCCGGAATAAGAGGCTTCGGTGTAATTGACTTTGACCGGAATGAGATCTATCATTTCTTCCCCGAGATCTTCCGGGCCTCGTCAGGATGCCGTTTTTACAACTGCATGCACCTCGATGAGCCCGGCTGCGCAGTGCGCTCAGCCGTTGCAGACAATGAAATAGCACTGTGGCGGTATAAAAGCTATGTTAGCATTATTCTTGAAGAGAACCCCAAATACAGATAATCCTTATTTTTACACCATAAATCAGCCCCGATGAAAAAGATCAACATAATTGCATTTTCAGTCTTTCTGCTGATTATGCTGGGCAATGTGTTATTCTTCCGAAACCTCTACAGGAACCAGATTGAGTATTCCGTTAAGTTCCTTGACAGGCAGGTAAAGGTAGTCGGGTCTGATATCGACAATACCAGCATGTATATCGTTAGTGACCTTACTGAGATCGATTTTTCGGAAGACATGGCTCTTTTCTTTGCCGACCGCGATGTGAATGAACGTGCCAAGGAAAAGATCAAACTATATTATTCAAAATATGAGGATATTATAGTCGGCCTGATGCTGTATAACAATACCGGCGATGTTTACACCCTCTTCAAGGATGAAGAGAGGAATTCATGGCTCGACGGTTCATACAGGGCACAGAATATTCCCCGTATCTACGATGTCGAACAGCTTGAGCCCGATCGCGACAAATACAAATATTATCTCCC
The DNA here is from genome assembly GCA_963828395.1 of uncultured Bacteroidales bacterium. Lineage (GTDB taxonomy): Bacteria > Bacteroidota > Bacteroidia > Bacteroidales > VadinHA17 > SR-FBR-E99. The sequence continues at coordinate 183,999 of CAWHED010000004.1, read as the reverse complement.
GGTGATCAAGGATGGTAAGGTGCTTGGAAACCTTGTGGCCACCATAGATTTCAACAGGTACTTTTCCAGGGTCTTTGCAAAATACAATCTTGAACAGTACCAGTGGCAGTGGATGGTTAATGACACGGGCATGATAGTCTATGACAATCACGGGGGAGAGGTTGTCTATTCGCAGCTCGGGAACATACAGGAGCAGCTTGACGCTGGTACTTCGGGCTGGATTTCCCACAGGATGGAGACGGAAGGGAAGTCCAACGAAATAATTTCCGCTTTTTACCCGATCAACATGTTCGGGCTCGATTTTGGCCTGGTATTCTCTGCCCCTACAGACTTCTTTCAGAAGTACATCTTCAGGAATGCGATCATCATGATCTTGTTGCTGATGACCGCTATCCTCTTTATAATCTGGCTTTTCCAGAGACATCTCAGAAGGAAGCATAAACAGTTCAACGAGACAAGCGATTCGGAATCGACACTTTTATCAATACTTGAACAGATGCCCGTCGGGTTGCTTGTTTATAACAAAAACAGGGAGATTCAGAAGGCGAACAGGCAAGCAGCGACACTCTTTTCATACAATAACGAAGATGAAATGACCGGCAAGCTTGTGCCTGATATGTCACGCAATGATTATGAAAGCGATCTGGACGGCCGGAACGGACAGGGCAGGATAATAAGGCTGCCAGGCCAGAGCGGAGACCGGCTGGTCTTTCTGAACGGTATCCCGGTTGACTTCAGGGGGGACAAATCCACACTGGAGGTTCTGATCGACGTGACCACCCTTGAATCAGCGCGTAAGCAGGAGGCAGATGCCAATATCGCCAAATCTGAGCTCCTTGCCCGTATGAGCTTCGAGATACGTACCCCCCTGAATGGCATTATCGGCATGACCGAGATGCTCAACAGGTCTGAACTGCCGGAGCAGTCTAAAGAGGTTGCCAGGCTGCTCAGACGTTCGGCCGATCTTCTTCTTACAATCATCAACGATATTTTCGATGTCTCAAAGGTTGAGACCGGCAAAATGATCCTCGATGAGGTGCCCTTCAGACTCAGGCAGGAGATAACCTATTGCGTCAACCTGGTCAAACGGGAGAATCCGGAAACACTTGTCAAATTAATATCAACGGTCGATGATGCCGTACCTGACAACCTTATAGGTGATCCTTACAGGCTGCGCCAGGTAATTACCAACCTGTTGTATAACTCCCTTGCCGGCACACAAACAGGTGAGATCAGGCTCGAATGCCGCGTCCGCCGGTCGGAGGGCAATCTGTTCATACTGGGTTTCGCCATCACCGACACCGGAAACAATTACACCAGGGCTGAGATAAAAAAACTGTTCGGAGATTATATTACAAACCTGAGCGAGCGGTCGGAATGGGCAGAGGATCTGAGACTTGGGCCTATCCTTGCCAGACAGCTGACCGAACTTATGGGCGGGGAACTGACGGCAGAGAGTCCTGCCGGCAAGGATTCCTCAGGCCAGGAAAGAGGGCTGAAGGTATCTTTCACCATCAGTGTCCACCTGAATGAAAAGATCGCAAAAAACATTGACCTGGCAGGCTACAGCGAGATATCCGATATACGAACTCTTGTGATCACAGGCTCACAGGGACGCGATGACGATTTCCTGGGTGTGATCCACCGGCTCGGGCTTCCTGTCTCTGTCACAAGCTTCCAGAAGCACACTGTCTCGCAGATAAAGGCAAACCTGCAAAGCGCTCATGACAAGTATGTACTCCTTATCATTTTTGATGAACCTGAAGCCGATGGCTTTGAGGCTGCAAAGACACTCCTCGATTCAGGCATGACAGGCGAACATATTGTTCTGATGTTTACATCGAAAGACCCGAAAGGACACTATTCGCGCTGCGTTGATATGGGCATTGACCATCTGCTTGTCAAACCTTTTGCCGGAGAGGATCTGCTTACCGTACTGAAAGAACATTTTCCGGCACTCAGGAGCGGGAAGGGCAGTCTTGTCCCGGAAAAGTCTGCACTGCCGGTCATCCTCGTTGTCGATGACAACTATCTGAACAGGAAGGTGGTTGGCTCACTGCTCAAGGTTCTCGGAGTGACCGCCGAATATGCCTCAGGCGCCTCGGAAGCCATTGCCATGGCAAAGGAAAAACCCTATGACCTGATCCTGATGGACCTCATAATGCCTGAGATAGATGGTTTTGAAGCGGCCCGCATCATCCTCGAGCTCGACAAAAACACAATAATAGTCGCCCTTTCTGCCGACAACATGCCCGAGACCAGGGCCAAAGCCGAACAGACCGGTATGAAAGAGCTGTTGTCTAAGCCCGTTACCGTTGAAGATCTCAGAAGGGTGATTGCCAGGTATCACAAGCAATAGTAACATGCCCGGTGATGTAAAAAAATTGCCGGCACACAGGTTTCTTGATCTGAGTGTGTCACTGCCTGTCGTTGATGTCAGGTCTCCGGGGGAATTTTCCTATGGACATATACCCGGCGCAGTGAACATCCCTCTCTTTAATGACAGCCAGCGGGCGGAAGTGGGGACCATTTACAAAAAAGAGGGTAACCTTAAAGCTGTCCTTCGCGGTATTGACCTTGCAGCTCCTGAAATGTCAGACAAGCTCAGAAGCGCCATAGCGCTTGCTCCGGAGAAATCCATTCTGACATACTGCTGGAGAGGAGGCATGCGCTCAGAGGCAATGGGATGGCTGTTCTCAATGGGTGGACTTACTCCGCTGCTGCTTGAGGGAGGCTATAAAGCATACCGTAATCATATCCTCACCAGCCTCGGAAGAAAAAGGAACTTCATAATCCTGGGCGGTCTGACCGGTAGCGGTAAAACACACATTCTCAAGCATATAATGTCATCGGGCGCGCAGGTCACCGACCTCGAGGGACTGGCTTCACATAAAGGATCGGCATTCGGCGCCCTGGGACAACAGCCACAGCCCTCATCAGAACATTTTGCCAACCTGCTTTACAGTGACCTGGACGGAAAAAAAGAAGAAGACCCGGTCTGGCTTGAGGATGAAAGCCGCAATATAGGCACTGTCTTCATGCCTGATAATTTCTATAACATCATGCAATCAGCTCCGGTCATTGCACTTATGATGAGCATTGAAACACGTATACCAAGGTTGCTCCGGGAATATGCCTCTTTCCCGCCTGAACAAACCATCGCTTCTGTCATGAAAATATCAAAACGGCTGGGGGGAGACAGAACCAGGGAGGCACTTGAGGCAATACGGAACGGTGATTTCGCGACAGCTATCAGAATTACGCTTGAATATTATGATAAATCGTATAATTACGCCCTTTCAAGGCCTCAGGACAGGCAGGTGATTTATATTGAAACTGATACTGATGATGTGGCCGAAAATGCCGCTAAAGTGCTGGAAACTGCAAGGAGCCTGAATAATTCACCCTCTCTTAAGCCTTGAGGCATCGACCCACCTGAAAACTTTATCAGAGCGCCGGACCTGAACCGGCAGAAGAACCGAGCAAAGAGTGCCCCTGGAAACTTTTTCTGCGGGATTGGTTGCTTCGTCCCTAAGGTCGGTGACAATGTGCTCTGTTATCCCGGTTGTAGGTCCGGTAAAAATTATTGTATCGCCCCTGCTGAGGTCACCAGCCTCAAGCTTTATTTCCGCAACACTCAGCCTGCTGAAATAGTTGGTGACCTTTCCAATGTAGATTTTTCTTTTTGTTGCGGCAGAACCATAGGTGGTGGTCCACTCTCCCAGCCTCTGTCCCAGGTAGTATCCGTCCCAGAAGCCCCTGTTAAAGACCGTGGAGAGACGTGTCACCCATCCTTCTGCCTTCTCCTTCCCGAATGTGCCGTTCACAACTGCTTCGACAGCCTCACTGTAGCATTCCGAGACTGTTTTAACGTACTCGGCAGACCGGGCTCTGCCTTCGATCTTCAGCACCCTGGCACCGGCATCAATTATCTGGTCAAGGAAACCGATGGTGCAGAGGTCCTTCGGTGACATGATGAACTCATTGTCAATCTCCAGTTCCCTGCCTGACTCTTTGTCGGTAACGATATAGCTTCGCCGGCATATCTGATAACAGTTGCCCCTGTTGGCTGATGCATTGGCCTCATGCAGGCTCAGATAGCATTTTCCCGATATAGACATGCATAAGGCGCCGTGAACGAACATTTCAAGCCTGACGGGCTCTCCTCCAGGTCCGCGGACATCATCACGGACAATCGTATCATATATATTTCTTACCTGCTGAAGATTGAGTTCGCGTGACAGGACGGCCACGTCAGCCCACTGTGAATAGAATTTCAGAGCCCCGCTGTTTGAAATATTGAGCTGGGTGGAGAGATGCACTTCCAGCCCGGCTTCCCTGGCTGCCATGATAGCTGCCTGGTCAGTGGCAATAACAGCGTTGACACCTGCTTTCCTGGCAGCAGAGAGCACCTGCCTTATTGTATCTGTTTCATCGTCGTATAAAACAATGTTCAGCGTGAGGTAGCTTTTAATCCCGTTCTCCCGGCATAATTCCGTAATTGCCGGAAGCTCCTCCGCCGTGAAGTTGTCCGAAGACCGGGCCCGCATGTTAAGGTCTCCGATACCGAAATAGACCGAGTTGGCTCCTCCCTGTATGGCTGCACGGAGTGACTCCCATGATCCGGCCGGAGCCATTATTTCTATGTCTTTTCTCTTCATGAAGCCCCCGGGCTGTTACTTTTTCTTCTGTAATATCACTCTCATGCAGCTTCCCCTGCCGGGTTCAGAGTGAAGCACGAATATCCTTCCCCTGTGATACTCCTCAACGATCCTCTTTGAGAGTGACAGCCCGAGGCCCCATCCCCGTTCGCGGGTGGAGTAACCCGGCTTGAAGATGGTCTTGAAATCTTTTCTCGGGATGCCCTTGCCGGTGTCTTCCACGTCAACGATTGCCTCCTGGTCATTCTCCGAAAGCCTGACCGTTATGCTACCGGCACCTTTCATTGCATCAATGGAGTTCTTCACGAGGTTCTCAATGACCCACCCGAGGAGGACAGGATTGAGCGGCACGCCGGTGCAGCCTGTAGTTTCGTTGGCTGTCTTCAGATCGACGGTTGAAGCTATCCGTTTATGCATATAGGTAACTGTCTTTTCGATCAGTGCAGGCAGATCTTCCGGCAGCAGCTTTGGCTTTGAACCTATCAGGGAGAATCGTTCGACGACACTGCCGAGCCTTTCAACATCGACAGAAAGCTCTTCCGCAATATCGGTGCCCGGATACCTGCTGCGGATAATCTCCGTCCATGCCGACAACGACGAGGCAGGCGTACCAAGCTGATGCGCCGTCTCTCTCGACAGTCCCACCCACACCTGGTTCTGCTCGGCAGTACGAGATGCATTGAAAGCAATATAAGCTATCGCTATGAACAACAGTATCACACCAAGCTGAATATAGGGATATACCCTGAGCTGCCGCAGAAGCGTGCTCTCACGGTAGTAGATATAATTCACAATGCCATTGCCAAGGTCTACGATTATAGGCTCATTCCGTTTATGCATCCTCTTCAGTTCGCGCTTAAGGGCCGTGGTGTCTGAAGCAATACCTGCCGGGATATTCCTCTGAGAGATAATATTATCCCGGGGATCTATAAGAATGACGGGGACGGTGGTATTATCTTCAATGATTCTGAAGAGGAAATCAAAGTCATCAGGACTGCCTGACAGGCCCACCAGCCTCCTTGTTGCCTCGGCCCACAGCTCCGCCTTCTTCCTCTCCTCCTCCTTCAGCTTTGACACCAGGTCGCGGGTGTACAGCAATGATCCGAGACCGATTACAACCGCGAAGATTAACAGCAGGACCTGCCAGACCAGTTTTTTACGGTAGATGTTCATGTATTACTTTTTCTTTTTCAGCAACGTCCTGAGAGGACTTTCAGTTACTTCTTCCTGGTTTACCTCTGTCTGTGCAGAAGGTTCCCTGCCCTCTTCCCACGTTATCTTGAATTTCGGCTTGCTCTCTGCCGGCTTCTTTTTCAATGTATCGGCCTGGTACCAGCCATATTCCTCATTCAGGATACCTTTCAACGTCTGCTTCTCAGTGGCTATGTCTTCTTTTATATTATCCTTCGCCTGGCCGAAGTCATAGCCAACATCGACTATGCCGCCAATACACTCTATTTTCAACGGTATTGTAGCTTTGCCGGTGCCGTCAACCTGCACCTGACCGAAAACATCATCACCCCGGTTACGGTCCCTTGCCTTACGGCTCAGCACCTCTGAGAGCAGCATCCTCACGTGATATGAATAATCATCGTCGAAGCGGTGAGATCCATATACCGTGAAGTTAACTGCAGATGAGTTGATCAGCATTTTTGGCACCGAGACCGTACTGTTGGAAATGAGGATGTCGTTTTCCATTCTTGAAAAACTTATATCCCTCAGCTCATCAAGATCAAGGTATGATGAGAGATTCTCTGCCGGGGCAAAGCGGACAAGCCTGCCGTCCGTAATCACAAGATGCGCATCTGCAACAACCGCTTTAGTTATAACCTTATAGCTGCTGTCCAGCGGGGCAAGCACCGTGACATTGCCTGTCAGGTCTCCGGAGAGGTTGTCGCTTACAATAAAATTCTGCCCGAAATTGTTGAATGCAGAGAATGTTTTATTGATATCGATGCCGGTGACACTGAGTTTTGACCTGGTAATATAATCTCCATCCTTCTGCTTCCCCAGCTTAAACTCCCCGGTAAGCAAACCGTCCAGCCCCTCGGCCCTTATATTACTGAATGTGAACACATAGGGCTCATATTCAAGAACCGTTGTGAAGTTCGAGGCCCGGAAGCCCTTGCTGATGATGCTGTCAGCCCTGAGAGTTATTTTCATGCTCACGTCAGACGGAAAGATGTTTAGCGTTCTGCCAGAACTGCCTGTGCTGTCATTCTCACTTCCGGTGAAAGTGGCAGTTACAAATCTGTCAGTCGCGACATCTCCTGTAACAATCATTGTTTCAGGCCCGCCGGCAACCCATCCCGTAAAATTACGCATCATGGCATTTACCCGGAAATGCTGATCCATCAGTGTGAAAGATAGGCTGTCGGCAATAAAGTCCCTGTTGATGATCAGCGAGCCGTTTGCATCTGTCAGGGCTATACCCGATGAGGCGATGGTAGCTCCGAAATCACTGAATACAAATGATGCGTCAGGATGCAGTGAGGGCAGCGCAGCCAGCCCCGTCTTCATACTGTCCGGAAGTTCGCCGGACAGTTTTATGTGACCGCTGACTGATCCTTTCTGATCGCGGATATAATCTGTTTTTATGATCTTGCGCAGGTCATCGAAATTAAGATCCCCGTCGAGGGCAAGGTTGATGTGTGGCCTGCTCAGGTTGCTCATCCTGAATGACCCGGTCAGTTTTGCCGACCCGTAGGTGGCGTTCATATTGTCAACGGTAAAGAGGAAAGTCTCCGGATTATTGAGGGCCCCGTTGGTGAGCCCTCCGCTGAACGAGAGGTTATTCACTTTCAGTCCGCTTCTTTGAGAGCTGACCCGTCCGTCGGTGAGGGCATAATTAAGCTCAATATGAGGCTTGCCGGCTTCCCCGTATGGTCCTTTGAGGCTGCATCTGAAATCCATGATCCCTGAAGGATTTAAGCCCCCCGCACGTGACATCCATTTTTCAGGCAGCATTGAGACAAGTGTTCCGATATTGATCTTTTTTCCCTCTACAGCCAGATCAAGGGTTGACATCTTGTAGTTTACCAGGCCGTCAATGCCGAAGCTGAGGCCTGCAATGTCAAGGGCACCTTTGGCTACAGACAGGGAATTGTCAGACTTGCGCATCTTGACTGATGCATTCACCGGGAAGCCGGAGATGCTCATCCCGTGGATATTAATGGAGTCAACATCCACTCTGACGGTGGTGTTCAGGAAGATCCCCGCCTTAAAAATATCCCCGTTGAGCATTGCTTCATTTATCTTGCCCGAAACCCTAATTCCGGAGCTTCTGTCGTACCAGACTGTTTTCATATCCAGTGCGTTGATGCCCTTGAGCCTGACGTTTTTACCTTTTTTCTTTTTCTCTCCTCCGCTGATGACCTGGTAGTTTATATCTCCTCTTTTATCCGTCAACAGAGTTATCTCCCCTTCCCTGACGGTTATTGAACGGACCGCTACCGTTCCTGTAAGCAATGAGAGAAGGTCAGCGGTCACGGAGAGAGAGGAGGCAGTGAAGAGGGTGTCGTTATTCTCGCCCCTGAACTGTGTCTTGTCATAGTAAGGTGAGGGCGCCACAAGGAGGTCATTAAACCTCACGGTGATATTCGGGAATGATTCGAATATTGTCAGTCTGAGTTTGCCGTAAGAGATCTTGGTATTGACGGTCTCATTGACCTTTCTGACAAGGGCTGCGGTCAGCTTGTCATTTCTGATCCAGGCATACAGTCCGAGGCTTGTTACGATCAGCAAAAACAGGCCCGCTGTTATCAGCGCTATCTTTTTCAGCAATCTCATTCAGCCCGCTCCCTGTCGTCGTTAACCTTTTCTTTTCTTAAGAAGGAAGGAGAGATCCTGGCCCGGCTTCAGCTCCTGTGGCTCTGTTCCGTAACTGAACACCCGGGCGTTCCGTGGCCCGATCAGTGACAGTTTTTTTTCTTCAAGCAGGAACATTGTCCCCTCGCGCAGTCCGGCCACGAAAATATCCCTGTTGACCTCGATGAATTCCAGTATCCGCTGCTCGCGTGTTTCTCCTGCATGACCTGCAGGATTGGCATCAATGTAATGAGGATTGATCTGGAAGGGGATTAGATTGAAGGCCCTCAATGATGACGGTGCGGTCACGGGCATATCGTTGGTGGTCATGATAGTCGGGCATGTCACGTTTGACCCTGCACTCCAGCCTATATAGGGTGTTCCGGCAAGTACTTTTTTTCGTACAGGAGCTATGAGCTTGTTGTCTCTGAGGCATTTGAGCAGCATCCACGTGTTGCCGCCGCCGACAACTATAGCTTTAGCTTCCATGACAGCCTTTACAGGATCGGAGAAGTGGTGTATCGACACCACGTCATGAGCCACCTCCCTGAATCGTGCTTTGACCTTTTCCTCATACTCATCATAAGAGAAGGTGACAGCCGCATATGGAATGAAGAGTGCCTGTATCTTTTTGTTTCCTAGTAACTCCCTGATGTTTTTCCTGGGATAATCAAGGTATGCCTCTCCTGCGTTTGTAGAGTTGCTTATAAGAAGAAGTCTCATCTGCCTGTCTTTCAGAATTTGAAAACTAAAGAGCCGGGGCCCGCCGGCAACGCACCAAAGATATATAAAAAAGAAGGTATGTCTTTACATCCTCAGTCCATTACATGAATTCGGATGATGTATCAATGAGGCTGTCTTAAAGGAGAGATTCTTTATTGGATTTTGTACCTTAAGGACTACTTACAAAAAATAATGCTACTCTGTAAAACAGCAAATAACCGCCACTTTGAAGGATTGAGAATTATTCCTCACAATCGTAAAGTAGTTCAAATTCTTTTTTTTGAGAAATATTATTAATTATTAGACTATTTGATTTCTTTGCTAATGTATCCTCAGTATTAATCAAATTATACGAACCACTTTTTTCATTTATAAAGAATATTTTTATGTTCTTCCTACTTTTAAAATCCTCAATTACTAAAGCGTTATAGTTATGGTTGTCATAATCCCTGAATCTAAGGATAACCTGACCATAAAATTCTAAGTGAAGCATATTTTCTTTTTCAAAGCACTCTGGTTTCTTAGGTTTGAGAGACCAATGGCAACTAGTAATTATTTGAAGAGTGAAAATTAAAATTCCTGCAATAATTCTTGTTTTTGTCATGACTATGGCCATATTAAAGTTGATGCATTAGTCCACCATCCACCTATTCTCGGGGCTGATAGTATAGAAACGCTTCCTCCTATCTGAATATAAGTATGGCCCCAATCAAATAATCCTGAATACTTCCAGGCTGGTTTATCACCTGTCTTTTCTCCTCCAAAAATCAATGCTGCCCATGAAAAACCAGAGGTATAACCCTTATAATTATTCACATTAAATGAATATCCATTTGTGTTAACGATTTCTTTGTAATTTAATCCAGCCCCTAACCCATACCCAATGTTTACGTTACCAGATATAAACCACTTCTTATTGCCGGAATTATCTTTTACTCTTCCAATTTCTACTCCCAAACCTCCTGCAAATGCAAAATCAAAGGAAAATGAAAATACATCTCCAGCTGATTGCACATGACTATCCCCTCCTCCAGCGGGGAAATTTTCAGTCACCTCCATCAGCCAAACGGTTGTCTCCCTGGGTTCATATTTGTCCCTGCTAAACATAACCTCGCCAGTATTCTTATCAAGCATGGTTACATTCATTACCCAGGCAAGCTCAGTTACAGTATATGGTTTCTTTGTGAAAGTATATCGACGATTGGATGTCGAACCGCCACCTCCTCCAGATTCAAACAATTGATCCTGGGCGCTCCTCCACAGAAAGCTACCATTTTCGACAAACAACAGGTCATACCATGAAGGAACTAAACTGCCATCTATTGCTCTATATGTAAATCCTGAAGGATCGATATATTTCAGCGGATTGTTCAGACAGTAGGTGTATGAGTTCAGTCCCTGTGCGCCGGCTGTATTGTCAATCACCGGATCAGCATTCAGAAACCTCCCTGTCACCGGGTCATATAATCTCCCGTTCATATTGATCAGCCTGAAAATATCAAGATGCTCATGGCCTGTAAATCCCCGGTCAGCTATAGTTGGAGCCGGTACATTATTAAATGACCAGTCTGAAGGATTGCGTCTGCGTCCCCACGGATCATAGGAATACTTCTCAACGTACACTCCGGCTGTGTCTGTCAGTCCTATAAGCGAACCAAGGTGATCAGTCTCTGCAAGGTACATCGTTTCAGAGGTTCCGGCTTTCACAATGATTGCTTCTAGGCCGAACGAACTGCTTATGTAATGATTTTCAACCGTACCTGTGGTTGTGGTGATCTTCTCATAACCCGGTGCATAATACTTGGGTTTCGTCAGTAAATCCTAATAAAGAATCATTGAGATAATAAACAACACGATTGTGATGGACACACAGATTGTGGAAATTATTAAACTGTGATAAATTATAATAAGCTTAGTATTTTCACTAATCAGTTTTTTTAGGTTTCTATAATCTGAAATAGAAACATTCATAAACGTTACTTCAAAACCATGTTTTTTAAGTATTGCTTTCCCTATAAATGTAATAGTCACAAAAATGGCCCAAAGAATCGGAGAACAATACAAAAGAATATTATTGAGAAGTGTTTCCATAGTTGCACTATATTAATAATTAATAAATGTAAATATTAATACCAAATTCGGCCAGGCCAAACAAAATGGAACATTTGGCTATTGGTAATGTTTATATATGTTGAACTAGAAGGTGCATTATTAAAAATTCCAGGCCCTGCACTTACTCCAATCCTATTTAAAGTATACGTATCAAACCTTGTTGCTTCTGGATAGTTAAGAGTACTATTTCCTGATCTCCCATATGATCCAGTGAATCCAGCCGACCAGCCCCAGCCATTCCCTTTTAAGTCAGTTAACTTAAACCCCTTTTTTGGTGTAATTAAAATAAAATTGACACCTCCTGAGTTATCAAATCCATATGCTGCACCGTGTGAAAAGAATTGTACGTACTTACCAGTATTTGGATCATATATTTCTCCAAATTCAATACCATACCCCCCTCCATCAGCAATTACGACATCAATCGACCAACCATATAGACGTTTTAATTTTTCATCCTCGTCTCCTGAGGGATTTCCGTTAATCAATGCATCCAATTCCTCTTCAGATGCAACGGTTCCATTAGAGTGAACATATTCGCCTGAATCTGGATCATGAGTTATTTTATCCTGAGTATTTGTTGTAGCTCGGCTTAGACCTCCACTACCTATCAAAAATTCATAGTCAAACCACGAGCTGCTGTAATGGTATCCTGCATATTTAAGCCAGTCCGCATTTAGGATTACCATCTCCTCCGGTGGTGCTGCCAGAATATAGCCTGAAGGATCGGTAAATTTCAGAGGATTATTCAGGCAGTAGGTGTATGAGTTCAGTCCCTGCGCACCGCCTGTATTGTCAATCACCGGATCAGCATTCAGAAACCTCCCCGTCACCGGATCATATAACCTCCCGTTCATATTGATCAGCCCAAAAATATCAAGATGCTCATGACCTGTAAAACCCCGGTCAGTTATTGTTGGGGCCGGTACATTATTAAATGACCAGTCTGAAGGATTGCGCCTGCGTCCCCACGGATCATAGGAATACTTCTCAACATACACTCCGGCAGTGTCCGTCAGTCCTATGAGCGAACCAAGATGATCAGTCTCTGCAAGGTAAATCGTTTCTGATGTTCCGGCTTTCACAATGATTGCTTCAAGTCCATAGGGACTGCTTATGTAATGATTCTCAACCGTGCCTGCGGTTGTGGTGATCTTCTCATATCCCGGTGCATAGTATTTGGTCTTGCTTAATACGCTGTTGTTATATAACTGCGACTTAATTCTCTCTCCATCTGCCCCGTATACAATATTATAGCTATTAACATCCTCTGAAATTTCCGTGGCTTTATTCTGACTGTTGTAACTTATTGTTTGTAAATCAGTTGATATTGCCGCCCCTGATAAATGTAACTGAAGCCAATGCATTGACCTTTGCGCTGTTGTAAGTATAAGTTCCTGCATCGGTCTTTGTAAGAATGTTGCCGGTCTGATCATATGTGACAACCTTCTGACTCTGACCGGTAACCTGTGAGGTCGTAAGCCTCTCCCTGGTATCATATTGAAAATTCTCGGTTCGCATAAATGTTGAGTCGCCATTCATATATGACCGTGACATCAGGTTCCCTGACGCTCCGTCAAAGTTATACGACTGCCGCCATTCCCCGGATACAATTGAAGATATATTTTCAAAGGAATCGTACTCAAATGATCTGGTAAAAGTACCGGGACCCAGAGTAACTTCAGCAGGCCTGCCGGATGCAGTGATCGAGTTCAACTGCCAGATAAGCGTTCCGTCGCTTTTTCTGATCTCAGTCAGATTACCATATTGATCAAAAACATTCTGAATTACCAATCCGGACGGATATGTTATCAGTTGTACATGTCATGAATCGTTAATTTGTGACATATAAACCACTGATAGTTATCAACAATTAATTAACTTGTTCAACTTTCCTTTAACAGTATTTTATGCGGAGTTGAAAGGTAGTTGCCCCGGCTATTATGATTAACTGCTGGTCAAAAAGAAACTTGTTTCAGAGATGATAGCCGTGTAAGTTAAGCTCACTTTTTTACAGAAATCTTTCACACAGTAAAGAAAACGGGTGAGGATTAAAAAAGAAAGGCTGCCTCAAAAGGGGCAGCCTCCAAATAAACGTATCACTGTGTAATATCAGTCGTTGAACGTCAGGGCGATGCCAATTTCGAACGGGCTTAGCTCCGGACCTTTTCCTTCTTCAAACATCTTTGAAAGATAGTATGTGCCGTAGGCCTGGAACATCTCGTATCCGATACGTGCAGTGACGCCGTACCGTAAGAGGTTAAGACTGAAATCATCCTTGTTCCTGATCTTAATCTTGTCACTGTCATGATAAACCACCTTGGTATGGGAGTGCAGCTTAATTGCTCCGATAACTCCTGCGCCAATGTTTATTGTTCGGTTATGTGAAACCGGGATCTGCCCTTCAAGAAGTACCGGCAGAGTGGCATAAGTTGTTGAAAGCTTGCTTTTTTCATAATTAATGCCGGCTTCCGGATAAACGGGAATTATGTTTCCGTCCGCATCCTTCGCTATTGAGTTATTCCCATCAAAATAATAATCGCTCCAGCTCAGGCCAATAGTTGCAGCCATCCCGAAGTGACGGCTGAAACCCAGGTTGATATTTGGCAGCAGGAGGTTAAAATTCATCGACTTTGTCGTATTAAGATTCATATAGCTGTCCGTAGGATCGAGAGAGGTTTTCCAGGGCTCCGTAAAATAGCCGCAAAAGCCTAATTCTAGACCGCCGACGTGACCTCTGAAGGATGATTTTGTTTCATCATCGTACTCTTCAAACGAGACGTCTGTGTCACCCTCATCCTCAGCTATCCTGAGGCCTTTCTTCCCAATTCTGATCACTGTCTCGTCATCTGACTCCTCAACCGTAACGATATCCCCGATTCTTACTGTTGTGGTATCGCTGTCATAATTTTCTTCCTCATCGATAATGATTTCTTCTTCATCTGCAAGAGGGATGTCCTCTTCTGTTGCAATAAGCGTGTCCTGTTCTATTGTAATCAGGGTGTCAATGACTATCGTCACTCCGGTTTTCTGTTCCAGATTCTCAAGTTCCCTGAGCTTCTCTTCATTCTCCTGGGCTGTGGCCGTCAGGATAAGTGATAAAGCAATGATCAGTGTTAGTGCTATTCTTTTCATGTCAGTGATTTATTTGTGTTTATTGCATGGACGTATTGACCGGCAGAAAAGTTACAGTTTCTGAGAATTTTTTCTTACGGGCGCTGAAAATGAAAGCAGTGATGAGGTAAAGCTGACAGAGACGGTTTCACCCTTCTTGCCGATGACTTTTTCAAGTTCCATCTCCGAGCCGAAGACACTGTTGATGCCGTTTATACAGGATTTAGCGATAAGATACCCGTCAACACCTGTTTTTTCCTTTTTTATTGCCCTCGTAAGGCCGGCAATACCTTTCATGATCCAGTTTTCTTCCTGTTCCGGGATATTCACCGATGCGGGGATCTCATTATATTTTACCGCGAGGAGTTGCCTGGTATCAATTCCTGCGATGATTACCGGCGTCTCAGTCCGGGCGTTCACTGTTACGGGAGTTATTTTAACTACCTGTTCCTGTTCTGCTGCCGGGAGGTTTTTCTTTTCTGTTGTCATTGCCGTTTTCGTATTGGCAACAACAGGTTCCCGTATTTCTTCTTTAACAACCAGGCGGGGGGGGTCTATGGGTTCAGATGCCACCGCAACTTCAGGAGAACTGACAGGTACCGGTATGGCAGACTGTTTTTCCGCAAATGGGTTTAGGGTCAGTAATACAACAGCCACAGCTGCCGCGGACAGGGTAACCAGGTATGCACGCCGGATGATTTTAGCGGCAGGCGTTGTGCGCAGAAGAGCGTTTTTGCCTTTCCATTTATCATCACGGGGGCTGAGACGCAGTTGTCTGAAGGTTTCAGCATAAACCTTTTTTCCCGGATTTGTAACGAACAGCGCCTCCATTTCAGCAAGACTGTCGTCAGGCAGGGCGTTCTCTGACCAGGCTGCTGCAAGCAGATCAAACTGATCATCAGTAAGATCATCCGCTGACCGGAACAGGTTGCCTGGCGACGGATACCTGTCATCCGGCGGTGTCAGCCGAGGATAATCCATATCGTCGTTTATTGCCATACTGAAGTTTTTACAAGATAATTTTTGAGGGCTGTCCGGCCTCTGAAGATGTACGTTTTTACCTGGTGCTCAGTGAGTCCGGTAATATCAGCTATCTCATTGTAATGATAGCCCTCGTAATCACGCAGCAGGATGACCGATCTCTGAACTGCCGGCAGCCTTTCCAGTGCATGATGGAGGACCTCGTTCAGGTCACTGCTGCTCTCCTCTGCATAAAGAGAGGCATCATCATAGAACTCGACATCCACCAGCCTCGAGTCTTTGCGGATGACATCTATCATCCGGTTATAGGCCGAGGTGAAGAGCCATGCCTTTACTGCCGCATACTCAATATCCGTGACACAGCGCCACAGCTTTTCATAGGTGTCCTGGACAATATCCCCGGCCCTGTGACTGTCCCTTATACTGCGGTATATAAAGCGGTAGACGTGGTCACCAAATTCCCTTACCGCATTATTGTACTCTTTTACTGTCATCCTGCCGCACTGACAACATAAAGACGGCTGTAATATGCGTTTTGTTACAGATTTAATAAAAAAAACAGGGACGCCGGAAAAAGCATCCCTGTTTTTAGTATGTACCACCGCCCGATCCTGGCAGCGATATGGCTATTTGAACTGATATACCCTCACCCAGTCAATCTCCATCGAGGATATTCCTCCGATGGGCTTGTCAACGCCGCCCGCCAGGTTGATGAACATAGCTTCCTGCGGCACACCGCCTGTCTGTTTCATCACCTCGATGCCGTTTATTTTCCATATCAGACTCTCCGGCCTCCATTCAAGCGTGTAGATGAAGAAATCAGAAAGGTATCTTGAACCGATGCTCTTCTTATAATGATTTCCCGGAGAGGTGAACAGGTCAAACCATACTTTGCCGCTGCCTGATCTGCAGACATCGATATGGGGCGTGATACGGTCCCCGATCAGCCAGAAGGCATTCCGTACTGCCGGATCGGTCAGCTTGATCTTGGCTGAGAAAATACCGTATTTCTGCCTGAAAGAAGCTCCGCTGTTAAGAATACCTGATGTGAATGAGAAATCCTTTGTGTAAAAACCTCTCTCCTGGTCCCAGACCTTTCCGGTGATCTTCTGCGGCCTGGTGATGATCCGCAGCACACCGTGACGAACCTCAAAATTGTCCGAGGGTGTATAACTGTGAAGCTCGGTTGCAATACTGTAGCTGTCGTGCAGCAGCTTGTCCCCCCAGTAATATTTGTTGAGCCACTTCTTCCTGTCAGGTTCGCTGCCGTCAAACTCATCGCCGAATGTCAGCTCGCGTTTTTTGAGGATATCAAACTTATTTGAGTCTTTAACCCCGAAATACCACTTGATGTCGGCAGAGTTTTTAAGGCTGTCGTATTCTTTCAGCTCTTTGAACATGTCCGTTTTCTCGAAACGGTGCTTGTCGAGCAGATACTCTTTCCTTTCCGTGAACGCCTTGCTCTTCAGGTATTCTCCGAGCTCGTAATATCTTTTGAGGCGGGCCGAATCCTTTACCTGTATGTAATTACCGAAATCTTTTGAAGCCTTGAATTTATAGTAGGAAACAACATCGGCGGCGCTCCTTCTGCCCTTGAAGTCAAGCAGCTTCTGATACTCGGGAGTATCCTTGAAAGTCACGGGCTTCATGTTTTTCTTTACCAGGAAGGCTGATGAGGTAACAAACATTTTCAGCTCCTCAAATATCTTGACTTTAGCTGCATTAAGGTTTTTCCTTACCTCCTTGTCTTTCCGCAGTTTCTTGTACTCGAGCCATTTGCCGTATTCTTCGGTATCCCTGAAGGTGACTGGTTTCAATCTTTCTTTCTGCTTGAACTCAGGTGACTGGACGAATCTTTCCAGGTCTTCAATCTCCCTGATCTTCGACGAACCGTCAAGTGCAGTGAAGTTTTTAAGCGGAGCGCTTCCTTCGGTTTTAAAGTAGAGGGCTATATCCTTTGTCTTCTTAAGACCGAGATATTCTACCTCTCTTGCATGTTCTTCCGAGCCCTTGTAGGTGAGCGATTCCAGCTCTTTCTTCTTCTGTCTGAAACCGGCAGAATTAACGCTCTCGTGGAGCTTGATATATTTTGCCAGCGTTTCAGAACCGGCGAACGAGATCATCTTTTCATATTCAGCGATCAGTGCCTTTTCTTCCTGTTCCATTTTAGAAGTTGAGGGGATCATCCCCAGCATCAGCTTTAAGGTCGACATTGCAGATAACTTTTTAAGTATAACCTGTTAAAGATAAAAATGTTTCAAATATTTTAGTCATAATCAGGCAATTATTTGTTATTTTGGAGACAACAAACAGAAGGAACTGATTTTGACAAATCGTTTATTTACAATAGAATAAAAACGCATGAAAAAGCTCATTATTGTTACCGGTATTATAATGCTGACGATGCCCACCGTTCATAAGGCAGGGGCGCAGCAACTTACTGCCAAAGAGATAATCACAAAAGCCGACGAAAAATTCAATGGCGAAATGTCCGGTTACAGCGTGATGAGCATGACCATCGTTCGTCCAACGTGGCAGAGAACGGTAGAGTTCAAATCGTGGTCGCTTGAAGATGACTATGCCCTGACCCTCATCACTGAACCTGCCCGCGAGAAAGGACAGACATTCCTCAAGAGAGGAACTGAGATGTGGAGCTGGAACCCGGCCATCAACAGGCTTATCAAGCTTCCCCCGTCGATGATGTCACAGGGCTGGATGGGCTCGGACTATACCAATGATGATATTCTCAGGGAATCATCTGTTGTCGATGACTATACTCACTCAATTGAAGGGGAAGAGGAGGTTGACGGAAGCAAATGCTACAAAATAAAGCTCACGGCAAAGGTTGATGCTGAAGTCCTCTGGGGTCATCAGTTATGGTGGGTCGATGAAAAGGAATTCATCGTTCTGAAAGCCGAACTCTATGATGAGGACGGTTACCTGGTCAGGACAGAGAGAGGTACCGACCTCAGGACCATGGACGGGAGATTCATACCCACAACCATTGAGCTGGTGCCCGCAGATGAAGAAGGCCGTAAAACCGTCCTGAAGATCCTGGAGGTGAAATTCAACGTTAAGCTTGAAGAGGGCTTCTTTTCACAGCAGAACATGAAGACCATCAGGTAAAGCGTATGTTAATGAAAGGGCTATCATTATGAAAGATTATCAGCTCGCCTGGAAAAACCTCTGGCGAAACAGGAGAAGAACACTGATCACGGCCACGTCCGTCTTCTTTGCGGTGTTCTTTGCACTGGTAATGAGGGCGTTCCAGCTTGGCACTTATGACAAGCTGTACAAGGACGTCATTGAATCTTATACCGGATACCTTCAGCTTCAGGAGGCCGGTTACTTTGATGAACCGGGCCTCGACAACAGTTTTGAAGTCGACTCCGGATTGCTTAAGGAGCTTGAAAACGATCCGAATGTGACTGCCGTGGTTCCCAGGCTGGAATCATTTGCCCTGGCAGCAGTGGAGAGCCGTACCCAGGGCGTGATGGTCCTGGGGATGGACCCGGAAGGCGAGGACAGGGCCCTGAATATCAGGAACAGGATGGTCAGGTACAAACTTACACCGGAAGCTGCGGAGGCAATCAAAAAGGAGGGTGTGCCACAGCGGACTGAAAAACTCCTTGATGTGTTCCTCAACCAATCATTCACTGACGATTCACGACTTATTACAGACCTCGGGATAAACAATACCGATACTGCTACAGTTATGCCCGTAATGCGCAGGCATGCCTCCTTCAGGAATGGCTACCTGACAGCAGAAGATACGAACAGTGTCATCATTGGCAGCGGACTGTCAGCGTTCCTCAAAGCCGGCGTGGGAGATACTATCACGCTGATGGGCCAGGGTTACCACGGGACAACGGCAGCCGGCATCTATACGGTAAAGGGTGTGGTTAAGCTTCCCGCCCCTGACGTGGACAATATCCTGGTATACCTCCCGATCAACGAGGCAAGGGATCTCTACGCCGCACCCGGAATGGCCACATCGGCCATCATCAGCATTAAGAGCAGCGATGATAAAGCGGTAATCAAGACCAGGGAAAGACTGAACCTTCTGACAGGAGACAATCTGGCGCTTCGAACCTGGCAGGAGATGAACGCGCTGCTTCTTAACCAGATGGAAGCTGACAACAGAAGCGGGGCAATCATGATAGGCATCCTGTACCTTGTGATCGCTTTCGGGGTCTTCGGCACCGTGCTCATGATGCTGGCAGAAAGACGCCGCGAATTCGGAATGCTCGTCTCCATCGGAATGCAGAAGGGCAAACTGGCCAAGGTGGTTTCCATGGAGATGCTTCTTATCGGCCTACTGGGCGTTGCGGCCGGAGTGATCGCTTCCCTTCCTATCGTATTTTACGGAAATGCCCGGCCGCTGAGATTAACCGGCGAGATAGCCAGAATGTATGAAGACTACGGTTTTGAACCGGTCATGCCCATGCTGCTGCCTGACACCTATTACCTGTGGCAGGTGCTTGTTGTGCTCATAATACTCTTGTTCACAGTCGCATTCAGCGTTCGTAAGATATTTAAAATGAATGTTATTAATGCTCTCAGAGCCTAACAGGAAAACGATATGATAACATCAATAGCCTGGAAGAATGTCTGGAGGAACAAAACCAGAAGCTTTACGGTAATTGCGGCCGTGACAATCGGGGTTTTTGCCGGCGTCTTCTCCATGGCTGCAATAAACAGCTCTATAGTTCAGAGAATTAATGCAGCCGTTAACGAAGAACTCTCCCACATCCAGGTAAACAACCACGGTTTCAGGAGCAGCAGCGATATCCGCGACATGATCAGCGATCCCTCTGCGGTCATTTCAACGCTTGAAAAAACAGAAGGTGTAACAGGCGTAACCGGAAGGATAATTGTCAGAGGTATTGCTTCAACATCTGCCGGAAGCACCGGAGTGGAGATCACCGGCATTGATACTGAAAAGGAAAAACAGATGTTCACAATTGCCGGGAAGCTTATCCCCGGCACAGGAAGCTATTTCGGATCAGACACCAAGTTCAATACGGCTTTTATCGGCGAAAAACTGGCCAAGGAGCTCAATATCATCAGATATATCCTCACCGCTGAAGCGCTGTCGGGCCTTGAAACTGAAGGAGTTCCTTCAACCGTCATTGAAAAGCTCAGGCCCCTGGAGGGGCAGCGGTTCACCACCGAAAAGAAATTCTCGGCTGCATACAGCGAACTTCTTTCGGCGAAGGAGTTAAAGGAGTACGGATTAAAGATAAGGGAGACAGCATGGTCTTACCGTGAGGGTTCGAGGATCATCCTCACTTTTCTTGACATGAATAACAATCAGACCGGCGCAGCTTTCAGAATATGCGGTATATACAGGACCAACAACGACCTCTTTGAATCTCTGACGGTATTTGTCCCGGTGGCAGAACTGAGGCAACTGACGGGCATCGGAGAGGGCCGGTTTCACAGGATAATAGCCCGGCTTGAGGAAGACGACCTCACCGATGAGGTGACTCCCGTGATCAGGGAGGCTCTGCCGGGATACGAGGTGATGAACTGGAAGGAAATACAGCCTGACCTTGCAATGATCGCTGATTACATTAATCAGATATATGCGATTTTTATGGTTCTCATTCTGGCCGCACTGGCATTCGGTATCGTGAACACTATGCTGATGGCCGTACTGGAACGGACACGTGAGCTCGGAATGCTCGCAGCCATCGGAATGAACCGCCGCCGCGTCTTTATGATGATAATGCTTGAGTCAATATTCCTGTCAATTGTCGGTGGCGTTGCCGGTATGGCAGTCAGTGGAATTGTCATTGCGATCACCGGCCGCACAGGGATAAACCTGGTAAAATATTCCGAGGGAATGGAGGCGTTCGGATACTCCGCTCATCTTTATCCTTCCATCGGTGCAGAGTTCTTTGTTACACTGACAATACTGATAGTCGTCACAGGCATCGTATCAGCAATCTATCCTGCACGGAAGGCTTTAAAATTAAATCCTGTTGAAGCATTAAGAGGTGAATAACAACAAAATACAATAACCATGAAAGTAGTTGAAATCAACGATGTGTCTAAGACATATCATGATACCGAGGTAGAGGTGAAGGCTGTCAACGGGGTTACGCTCAGCTTTGAGAAAGGTGATTTTGCAGTTGTTGTCGGGCCGTCAGGCTCGGGTAAGACAACACTGCTCAATCTCATCGGCGGTCTTGACCAGCCCACGGGAGGTGAGATCATTGTGGCAGGCCATCGCCTCTCAGAGCTCAGGCCGTCGGAGCTGATCGATTTCAGGATGGAGCACGTGGGTTTCGTTTTTCAATCCTACAATCTGATACCCGTGCTGACGGCCGCAGAGAATGTGGGGTTCATCATGAACCTTCAGAAATGGCCGAAGGAGAAACGCAAGGCACGCACAGATGAACTTATGCAGTCGGTAGGACTGGCCGACCGGCACAACAGCCGCCCCTCGCAGCTGTCGGGAGGTCAGCAACAGAGGGTGGCAGTGGCGCGCGCCCTGGCGCCCCGTCCTGAATTTATTCTGGCTGACGAACCGACGGCGAACCTCGACTCCAAATCGGCCGAAACGCTTCTCGATATCATGGAGAAACTTAACCGGGAGGAACAGATGACCTTTATCTTTTCAACCCACGACATCAGGGTGATGAAGAGGGCCCGCAGGGTGATAACCCTCGAGGACGGACGTGTTGTATCTGACGAAAGGACTAACGGCGCCGGATGAAAAGGACTTTGTTGCTGATAGCGGCAGCGATGACCTGTACCATTGCAGCACTGTCACAGGATGCCGGAAACAAGCTCTCTGCAGGCGGCTATGCAACGTGGCTTCATACTGCCGTGTTTGGAGACCCGTCAGATCCATGGCTCAACAGCAGCATGCTGCACAACAGGCTTAATTTCAAGGCATACCCCGGCACCGGCGTAACCATGGCACTTGAAATAAGAAACAGGTTTGTGCTGGGCGACATGGTGGAGATGGATCCTTCATACATTCCGGCACTGGCTTCTGACCCGGGATGGGTTGATATGTCATGGAACATCTTCAGCGGGCAGTCATTCGTTTTGAATATGTTTATTGACAGGGCCTGGATCGATTACACAGCCGGGAAACTCAGGCTCACCCTGGGCCGTCAGAGGATCAACTGGAGCCAGGCGCTGGTATGGAACCCCAATGACATTTTCAATACTTATTCTTTTTTTGATTTTGACTATATGGAACGACCCGGCAGCGATGCAATAAGAGCCGTTTACTCCACCGGCCCGGCGTCGGCTGCCGAAATGGTTGTCAAACTCGACAGTGCCAACAGGGTAACAGCTGCAGCTCTTTACCGATTCAGCATGCTTAATACCGACCTCCAGTTCTTCGCCGGCGAGACGGATGGGGAGCTCTTCACCGCGGGTACGGGATGGTCTGGAGCAATAGGTTCATGTTCAATCCGCGGCGAAGCCACCCTGTTCGCCCCATTCGGAAATACACCCTTGAAAGAGACCACCTTCATCGCTACGGCAGGCGTCGATAAGGCCTTCTCCGATAAGATTACGGCATTGGTGCAGATAATGTATTCAAACAATCCGTTCGCCCTTGACACCTTCACCGAGCTGTACAAGGGAGCGATTACTGCAAGCCAGCTGGCTTTCTCGGAATTCAGCGCCATAGGACAGCTTACCTGGAGCCCGGTTCCGCTGCTGAATATCTCATTGTCCGCGATCTGGTATCCTGATCTGAAAGGTTATTTTGCCAATGCCGCCATTGACTTTTCATTGGCTGAGAATGTTGATTTTTCGCTTGTAATGCAGCATTTCGACAATGTCATATCGGGCGAAGAGACACAGATAAATCTGGGTTTCATCAGGATTAAGTATAGTTTCTGAAATTTTCCTACTTTTACGACATCAACGCTAAAAGTATGTCACTCATTCATGAACTGGAGAAATCCGGAAACTGGTTATTCAGAAGAAGAAGCTGGTTGCCGGTCATTGTTTTGGTTCTGGCTGCAGGTTATCTCTTTATTGCTAACAGGAGTGTCATTTACTTCAACCTGACGTGGGAACTGATTTGCATTTTTGTCTCGGTTGCAGGGGAGCTGATCAGGTCGTACACTGTCGGTCATGTCCCGAGGAACCCTTCAGGCCGCAATGTCATTGATCAGATGGCTGATGAATTAAATACTTCAGGTATATATTCGGTTGTCCGGCATCCGCTCTATGCGGGCAACTTCCTGATGTGGCTGGGCCCCGTTCTCTTTCTCAGGTCAGTATGGTGCGTTATCATTTTTGTGCTTGCCTTCTGGATCTATTTTGAACGGATTATTTTTGCCGAAGAGCAGTATCTCCGCCGTAAATTCGGTGAGGATTATGATACATGGGCCTTCAGGGTCAACTCAGTGATCCCTCGTTTCAGGAATTTCAGAAGTGCAGATCTTGCGTTCTCGTTCAGAAATGTCCTCAGCAGGGAGTACAACAGCATAGCTAACCTCTTCATAGTTTTTGCCATTCTTGATGTGATACGCAATATTGCTGTAACCGGAAAGGTTTACTTGGAGCCCCTGTATATCACCCTCCTTGTCTCTGCCCTTGCCTTCTGGGCTGTTGTAAGATACCTGGTCAAAAGAACGAAGTTCCTCTATGTTGAGGGAAGATAGGACAGTATACCTCTACCTGTTCCTGGCCCCCAGGAAAATCATTATGTAGTATATCAGTGATGCAAGAGAGCCCAGTGCTGCGATGACATATGTATATGCAGCCCATTTCAGTGCATCTTCTGCCTTGTCATGTGTCCCGGAGTAAGTGATGCCCGAATCGGATAACCATGCAAGAGCTCTCTTTGATGCATTGATCTCAACGGGAAGGGTTATCACACTGAACAGAGTGGTGATTGCAAAGAGAACGATACCTATCAGCAGTATCTCAGGTCTTGATTTGACAAGAAACAGTCCGGCGATCAGCACCCATTGTATCCAGTTGGATGCAAAGCTCACCACAGGAGTAAGTTTCGATCTCATGTTCAGCCAGGCATAGGCCTGTGCATGCTGGATTGCGTGGCCCGTCTCGTGGGCTGCAACAGCAGCGGCAGCAACACTGGCGCCTGCATAGACATCGTTGCTCAGGTTGATGGTCTTCTTTACCGGGTTATAGTGATCAGACAGCTCACCCTGAACACTGTGCACGGTGACATCGGTAATGCCGTTGTCACGCAGCATCTTCTCAGCCACATCACGGCCGGTCATTCCGCTGGCGATGGGAACTTTGGAGTATTGTCTGAATTTTGATTTTAATCTTGCGCTGACAATCCAGCTCAGAAACATGAACACTATAAAAATGATCCAGTACAGTCCGTTATTCAAATAAGTTGTTTCCATTTTTTTCTCGCTCTTAAATACTTGCTGTTATTACTTCAAAACATCTGCCATTGTCATTTTGTTATTCAAACAGGTCATTTTGTCAGGATGATTCAGCTTATCTTTGAGACCGATGCTGAATACGGCTGCAAAGATATTATCTTTTTTACTCCTTATACCGGTTTGGTTATACCGGGTAATAGTCTCTCCATGGCTGCCTCCGTCATGCCGTCATATACCAACGTGTTCGCAGTTTGCCATTGATGCGCTCAGGATTCACGGACCTTTTAAAGGACTGATAATATCAACAGGACGAATCCTTCGTTGCAGACCGGGCGGGACACACGGTTATGATCCTGTTCCCCTGTTCCTGTTCAGAAGATACTTGCCGGCAGGGCGATGGTTTCGCAGGTCTCCGCGATGCAACAGACTGAAGGAGAGAGATTAAAAATTCAGTTTTTCCCTTAGCATTTTATACCCGGTACGACTGACGGGTATCTTCTCACCTGATTTAAGAACGGCAACATAATTATCCTTGCTATAAGGTTCCAGACGGGTAATCTGCTCAATGTTCACCATGTAGGACCTGTGCACTCTCATGAAGAGGCTCGGCGGAAGGTGGTCTTCATAGTATTTCATTGTCTTGGGCTTAAGGGCCTTTCCTTCGCTGTAATAAATCATCACATAATCGTCCTCCGATGCAAGATATGAGATCAGATTCAGAGGTATTATCTTAATGCCGGCCCCCTTCCTGAAGACGATCCTTGTCAGATATCCTTCTGCTTCGGTTACTGCAGTAACAAGCTTTTCCACCCTGTCCGGCTCCTGCGCCTCTTTGCCGATCCTGCTGACAGCCTTGGCAAGAGCACTGTCAAAACGTTCTTTAGAGTAAGGCTTAAGAAGATAATCTACTGCATTGAGTTCGAAGGCCCTGATGGCATACTGGTCGAAAGCTGTGGTGAAGATCACTTCAGGCTTTTCATCGAGAACCTCCAGGAGCTCAAAACCGGTGAGCTTGGGCATCTGAATATCAAGAAAGATCAGATCGGGGTGTTTTTCCTTGATCTCCCTTGCCCCGCAGAAGCCATCAGCGCACTCACCGACCACCTCTATCGCGGGATGATCTTTCAGCATGTACTTTATGAGTTCCCGGGCAGGGGTTTCATCTTCAATAATCAGAACCCTAATATTTTTCATGCCGTGTAATTGATTTTATGTTTTTCTGTAAGGAAACTTTACCACAACATTAAAGCTGTCATCCTTGCGGTCTACTTCCAGTCCGGCCTTCTCGCCGTAGAAAAGTTCAAGCCTGGAACGCACATTTACCAGTCCTATGCCTGCTCCTTTGCGTGTTACAACTGATTCCGGATCAATATTGTTGGAGACGGATATGACAACAAAACCGTCCTCCTTCTTTACGGTGGTCCTGATCACCACCTTCTCGGTTGATTCATAAACGCCGTGCTTGACTGCGTTTTCATAGAGAGGCTGGAGGAGCATCCCCGGTAATAATGCCGTAAGACATTCAGGTTGTATATCTTCCTCGATAATGAGCCGTTCGCCGAATCTGACTTTCTCAATCTCAAGATAAAGCCGGAGACTTTCCATTTCACTCTGTAATGTCACCGGCTGTTCGTTTCTCGACGACAGGGAATACCGCATGAAATCAGACAGTTTCAGGATCATTTCACGTGCTTTCATGGGATCTGTCAGGGTCAGTGAGCTCATTGAATTGAGACTGTTGAAGAGGAAATGAGGGTTTATCTGTGCGCGCAGCATTTTCAGCTCTCCCTCACGCACCTGCGCCTCAAGCTGTGCCTGTCGTGACGCTTTCTCCGCAAGCTGTGTTGCGCTCAGGTACAGATAATATATCAGGATGATCACAAAAAAGATCAGTACCCCGGCAGCGATACGGAATATCAGTACCGTATGCCAGAACAGGTCATAGTCTTCCTTCTCCGCGACAATAGCCCTGACCAGTACCCTGGTAGCCAAAAGCCACAGGACGATCGCCAGGGACCCGGTCAGGATGACATTAATGATCGTCGACAAGACCTTGTTGTTGCTCCGGAGCATATACCTGACCGGGAACCAGATGCTGAGCCCGAGCACGCCGTACAGCAGCATGGAAATCATGCCGTCAGCAACGGCAATACCCATGGTGCTGCCATATATGAAATGAATAACTGATGCCTGGCCTGCGGCTAAAATAACCCAGGCCAGACACCACATGAGTACCCTTGACCGGTCTTCCAGTATAGGATGCTTCATATTTTATTTATGGCTTTTAAGCTCACCTCCCCCGAAAATAACCGTCCCCCGTATCGTAAGCGATCTTGTAGTGTCCTTGATCACATCACTGCCAATTCTGCGGCTGTCTGAGAAGCCTCCGAGAATGGGAGTGACATTAAGAATGACATTCCAGTTTTCGGGAACGATAAGAGTCGTACCTCCAAATATACAGGTAATTTCAATTACATTATCCCCGGGAGCCAGCGATGATCTTGTAAGGTCAACTTCACCACCTCCGAAAATTGAGGTGACCTTGCCTCCGAGGAAATTATTTGTAATAAGCTGCCGTTCAGCACCGCTGAAGATATTGACATAATCGATCATATCGGCTTTGCTTCCGCTGGTATAGTTCAGGGTCTGCACAAGACGTTTGGAATTAATCAGCAGTACTACACCTATTACGATAAATAATGCAGGCCAGAAGAAGTTGAATGACCTGAAGAAATCGGTGAAAAGTTCGGGGATCATGAAAAAGCCTCCGACTGAAATAAGCACGATGCCGGGAGTCTTGTTATCCGATCCTGCGAGGGTGATCACGCCAATCACTATCAGCAGCATCTGCCAGCTGAAGATGATGTCATCGATAAAATGATCAAGAGGTTCAGGAAGCATGGTGGTCTTTCTGAGAATCAGGATAAATCCTGCAATTACGAGTAAAATTCCTATTATGAACCTGTTGGAGGTTTCAGCAGGATTTTTTGCCGGTTTGTTTGTTTCGTTTTCCATTTGAGTAGTTGTTTGATGGTGAATTATTTCAGACTTTTGGTGAATGGCCGTATCATAAATGCGATGCCGGCAAGGACCAGTACCGCCGGCCAGTAAATATCTTTATAGACCGGAGAGAGTTGGAAACTCATCTCAGGCATCAGGAACCAGAACCCTGCTGCGAAAAGGAGCAGGCTGAAAACCAGGTCGAGATTCAGCAGATTGAAAACACCGAAAAAGATAAGCAGCATTTCCCATGTAAAATAGTCGGAGAGCGATCCGACCCTGAGCAAATCAAGCTTTGCCACTATCATTACCAGTCCAAGCGAGATGAGCAGCTTGGCTATACCGTTAAAGGGATTGTTCTTTTCTTTCATGACTTCAAAAGTTATTACGCATCAAAATTATCACATACCTGCCAGGCCAATCCAGTCATTTCCGGCAGGCTGCGGAATTATTCCGGCAGATGGCGAAGAAAGTCGGGGATGTTACTTTTTTGTTGATAATTTTTTTTATTGGAAGAGGATTTATAATTTTGCAGACCGAAAAAAAGGAGATGCCCGGATTGTATTCCATACCGTTGGCCGGTCTTAAAGAAGGCAGACATACCTATGGGTTTACAATAGGCAACGACTTTTTTGAGGCTTTTGAAGGGACTGAGATCAGCAGGGGAGAGCTTAAGGCTGAAGTGATGCTTGAAAAGTGCTCCACACATCTTCAGCTTGACATTGTCATAAAAGGGAATGCCGAGGTTATGTGTGACAGATGCCTTGAGAAATTTTATCTGCCGCTGTCATGTGAAAACAGACTGTTTGTAAGACAGGGCAAAGAATGGGAGGAGACAGATCCGGATATGATTACAATGCCGCTCGATGAACATGAAATAGATTTAAGTCAGTTTTTCTATGAATACATCCATCTTGCGTTACCTTTGAAGCGAATTCATCCTGATGACTACATGGGACGTTCAACATGCGACCCGGAAATGATCAGGAAACTTGAAGAACATCTTATTGCAGATGAAGGTAAATCAGATCCGCGCTGGGATGTTCTTAAAAAACTGACAGAAAATAATTAAACACAATACAATACTGCGATGCCAAATCCAAAACACAGACACTCAAGTACCCGAAGGGATAAGAGGAGAACACACGACAAGGCTGTCGTTCCTACAGTAGCTGCATGTTCCAACTGCGGTTCAGCTCATCTGTATCACAGGGTATGCCCTGAGTGCGGATACTACAGAGGTAAGCTTGCCGTAGAGAAGAAGGTGACGGTCTGACCTGTCACACCTGCCAAATAAGTAAGGCAATGAAAATAGGACTGGATGCCATGGGGGGTGACTATGCCCCTGATGCTGTCATTGAGGGCGCGATTGATGCCATCGGCCAGCTTCCGGCCGGTGACCGGCTGGTTCTTATAGGCGATAATCGCGTCATAAAGGAAAAACTGGCCTCCATGGAGGTGGAACCGTCTCTGTTCGAAATCGTTCCCACCACACAGGTGATTGAAATGTCTGATCATCCTGCAAAAGCCTTTTCACAGAAGAGAGATTCGTCTATTGCCGTGGGCTTCGGGATGCTTAAGAGCGGACTGATAGACGGCTTCGCCAGTGCAGGCAATACGGGGGCAATGATGGTGGGCGCAAGCTATACTGTTAACGTTATCCCCGGCGTCTTCAGACCGGCACTTACAGCTTTTATCCCTGACGTAAGCGGGAGAACATCCATAATACTTGACGTTGGAATTAATCCCGACGCCAAACCCGATGTCCTGCTGCAGTACGGGATACTGGGCAGCGTTTATGCCAAGTACGTCCTCGGCATTGAAAATCCGGTCGTCGGCCTGCTTAACATTGGAAAGGAAGATTCAAAAGGCTCCTCAACCGTGAAGGCGGCGTACGAGCTTCTCCGCGAAAGCTCTGAAGTAAACTTCAAAGGCAATATCGAAGGCCACGACCTCTTTACCTACGAGATGACAGACGTCATCGTTTGTGACGGTTTCGTAGGCAATATTGTACTCAAAATGGCTGAGAAATTTTATCTGATCTCACAGGCAAAAGGCATCAGGGATGACTTTTTTGACAGGCTGAACTTCGAGGTTTTCGGAGGGACACCCGTAGTTGGCATCAATGCGAATGTCGTTGTCGGCCATGGCATTTCAAAAAGGAAGGCAATCACCAGCATGATACTTCAGACAAGGGATGTGGTTCACGCTGACCTCGCGAGAAAGATCAAAGAGGCTGTCGGAGCATGACAAAAATTAGAGCTGCAATAACAGGTATTAACGGATGGGTTCCGGAATACCGGCTTACCAACAGTGAGCTGTCAACGATGGTTGAGACCACTGATGAGTGGATAATGCAGCGTGTGGGTATAAAAGAGAGAAGGATCCTGAAGGGAGAGGGGAAGGCGACATCCGATCTGGGAGAACAGGCTGTGAGAGGTCTGCTTGAAAAGACAAAAACATCGCCCGGCGAAATAGATCTTCTCATCTGTGCCACTGTCACTCCCGACATGCTCTTCCCGGCAACTGCAAATATCATCTCCGATAAAGCAGGCATAAAAAACGCTTTCAGCTTTGACATGAACGCCG
Organism: uncultured Bacteroidales bacterium; assembly: GCA_963828395.1. GTDB lineage: Bacteria > Bacteroidota > Bacteroidia > Bacteroidales > VadinHA17 > SR-FBR-E99. The sequence goes on along the minus strand of CAWHED010000004.1, from coordinate 153,671 downwards.
CCTGCTCAGGCTTTCTCTTTGCCCTGCAGACAGCGGCCGCCTATGTGGAGACAGGCAGATACAAAAAAGTTGTTGTCGTCGGGGCCGACAAAATGTCGTCAATAACAGACTATACTGACAGAGCCACCTGTACCCTGTTCGGCGATGCCGGCGGTGCAGTGCTGCTCGAACCGACTGAAGAAGAATACGGGATAATGGACCATATTTTTAAGGTTGACGGTTCAGGGAGAAAATACCTGCATATGAAGGCGGGCGGATCACTCAGGCCTGCATCACATGAAACGGTCAGCGCCCGGGAACACTTTGTCTACCAGGAGGGTCAGTCGGTCTTTAAGTTTGCAGTATCGAATATGGCTGACGTGGCCGCGGAGATCATGGAAAAAAATAATCTCAGACCAGAAGACATCGCCTGGCTTGTTCCCCACCAGGCAAACCTCAAAATCATTGACGCCACCGGGCGCAGAATGGGACTCCCTCCTGAAAAGGTGATGATCAACATCCAACACTACGGAAACACCACCGCAGCAACCATACCTCTCTGTATCTGGGAGTTCGAAGGCAAACTCAAAAAGGGAGATAATCTTATTCTTGCTTCTTTCGGAGGCGGATTCACCTGGGGAAGCATTTGGCTGAGGTGGGCTTATGACCCGCAACCGGTAAATGAGTAAACAGAGATACTCCTCTCCCTGTTAAAATATTTTCTTTTTGTCCAACCTGCACAATACTTTATATATTTGTCGGTTAATAGAGAGACGTAGCATATTACGCCTCCCGGGGAACAAACAATGATCATTATGGCAAAAATGAATGAGACAGATAACAGCGCAGCAGTTAACCTGATAAGTCAGGGTACCGAGATCACCGGCGATATAAAATCAGCTGGCGATATTCGTATTGACGGAACCCTGAATGGCAACATGGTAACCAAGGGTAAAGTGGTCATTGGGCCCACTGGTCGCGTGAAAGGCGAAGTCGAATGTAAAAACTCTGAAGTGTCTGGCCTGATAGACGGTAAAATAACCGTAACACAACTTCTTAACCTGAAGGCTGCTTCAAAGATTACCGGCACGATCATTACCAGTAAGCTTTCTATTGAACCGGGAGCTCTCTTTACCGGTAACTGCACAATGAAAGATGGTGACAATGGAGGACCCGCAGTCAAACCAAAAGAAGGAGAAAAATAATCCTGAAGAGGGTCTTAATGCTTATTCAAAGTACAGCACCATCGCCATCCAGATGGTGGTTATAATCGTCTTGACTGCCCTGGGAGGAGTTAAACTGGATAAACTGGCCGGCACGAAACCGGTATTCACGGTCATTCTCTCTCTGCTGGGCGTGGCAGCAGCAATGTGGCTCATCATAAAAGAAGCCGTCAGAAACAAATAGAATGATAACTCCCCGGGCAATAAAACACTACATTTTACTTCTGGCCTTTGCCCTTCTGATCCTCCTTCTTCTCTTTGGCCTAAATAAAATTTCACCCTCATCTTTCCCGCTTAAAAGTATCCTGCTGCTTACAGGCGGATTTGCTTTTATTGCCATGACCGCCCTGGTAATCTTTTTCCACGGAATGGAAGGAAACGGGGAAAAAAGAGTGTTCGCCACACTGATCGCCTTTGGTGTCAAAATGTTGCTGTCATTTGTTCTGGCGCTGTTGTTCATTGTCGTGTTTAAAAACAAGGAGACCGGTTCTGTAATATTGTTTTTTATCCTATATTTGGCCTTCACTGTATATATATTTTTTACATTTTTCAGGATCGCTAAAAGGACGTCGGTTTAAAGAAAAGAAGCTTGAAAATCAGGTATCTATATGTGTTGATCTTTTTGTTCGGTCTTATTGCCGGGTCAGGGCCCGTCATAGCTGCCGGCGAACAGGGGATAGAAAAAAAACCCGGGGATAAGGGCGAGATATTTGACGCCAGTACGTTTATCCTGGATCATGTTGCCGACTCTCATGAATGGCATCTCTGGACAAAGAAGGACGGCACCCCGGTCGCGGTTTACCTGCCGGTAATAATCTACGACAAGGGTACCGGATTCCATGTCTTCTCATCGAAGAAGATTGCCCACGGCAATGCCCATGAAAACTTTGCCCTGGCCCACGAAGGGAAGTATGAAGGAAGGATAGTGCGACTGGATGCAGCGGGCCATCCCGATGAGACAAGTATTCCTCTGGATTTCTCGATTACCAAGGCTGTGTTCGGAATGATGGTGGCTGCCGTCATACTCCTCTGGCTGATGCTCGCAATGGCCGGGTCATACAGGAAGAGCGGCGTCTCCGCGCCCCGGGGTGTACAGGGATTCCTGGAGCCGATAATTCTCTTTGTCAGGGATGATATTGCATTGCCAAACATCGGAGAAAAAAAGTATGCCCGCTTCATGCCATACCTGCTGACAGTATTTTTCTTTATCCTCATTAATAATCTTCTTGGGCTAATTCCGATTTTTCCATTCGGATCCAATGTGACAGGCAACATCAACGTGACCTTTGTCCTGGCATTATGTACCTTTCTGATAACGCAGTTCAGCGCCAACAAATCTCACTGGAGACACGTCTTTGCAGCACCCGGCGTGCCGATATGGCTGCTGCCAATCATGATCCCCATTGAGATGATAGGGCTGATTTCCAAGCCTTTTGCTCTTATGGTACGTCTCTTTGCCAATATCACCGCAGGCCACATAATCGTACTTAGCCTGGTTTCGCTGATCTTTATTTTCAAATCTGTATTTGTAGCCCCGGCCTCCATCCTGTTTGTGTTATTCATGGACTGTATTGAGCTGCTGGTGGCGTTTTTGCAGGCATACGTTTTCACCCTGCTGTCGTCTCTCTTTATAGGCATGGCAACGGCGGAAGAGGAACATCATTAAAATTCAGAATATTAATTCAATTTTTTAAACTTAAATTATGGAACCACAAGCAGTAATGTCATTAGCAGCAGTAGGCGCAGGGCTTGCAGTTATTGGAGCAGGACTTGGTATCGGCCGCATCGGCGGCTCAGCCATGGACGCCATCGCACGTCAGCCTGAGGCTTACTCAAAGATCCAGCTTGCTATGATCATCTCGGCAGCACTCATCGAGGGAGCAGCCCTCTTTGCAATCGTTATCGCAATGATCAAGTAAGCAGAAAAGCAAAGCCTGCAACGGTTGGTTGCAGGCCTTACTCAGTAATCACAAAGAAAAACAAAATATGTTACTATCAAGCAGTCTCGCAAGTCCCGCCATCGGGACCGTTTTCTGGACCACACTGATCTTCCTCCTTCTGCTGCTTCTGCTTCAGAAGTTTGCTTGGGGACCGATCATGAAGGCCGTCAGGTCACGCGAAGACACCATCCGTAATGCACTTGATTCTGCTGAAAAAGCCCGCGAAGAAATGAAGGTACTCCAGGCTGACAATGAAATCATCCTCCGGAAAGCCCGTGAGGAGAGAGATAAAATTATCCGCGATGCCCGCACAGCAACGGAGAGGATGCTGACTGAAGCCAAGGAGAAGAGCCAGTCAGAGGCAGACGCAATGGTAAAACGCGCCAAGGAGCTCATTGAACGTGAAAAGAATACTGCAATAGCTGAAGTTAAGCGTGAAGTGGCATCTCTGGCAATTGAAGTGGCTTCAAGAGTGGTCAGCGAAACCCTTAAGAGCGATGCTGAACAGCAAAAGCTGATCGGAAGATACCTGAAGGAGATCGAAACAACCAGTAACTGAACCTGATGAACAACAGCAAGATAGCGGTAAGATATGCAAAGGCCCTTTTTGACCTTGCCGGGGAGCAGAAATCCATTGACGCTGTGTATGAGGATATGAAGGTTATTGACCGCTTGTGTGCGATGCCGGAGGTGAAGGAAATTATCAGTAACCCGGTAATTATTCAGAAAAAAAGAAAAGAGATCATTGTTGCCCTTGCAGGCGATGGCATAAATGCGCTGACCGTAAAATTTATTGAACTGATGTTCAGCCATGATCGCGGTGAACACCTTGGCGCAGCAGCAAGAAACTATCTTGAGCTTACCCGCCGTCACAGGGGAATACGCCAGGTTACAATCACCACCGCTGTACCGGTAAGCGATAAGATTAAAGAGGAACTGGCGACTGTTATCACTGGCGTAAGCAGTGGCAAGATCGAGTTCATAGAACAGGTTAACGGCTCTGTCATGGGAGGCTTCATTATCAGGATCGACGATGCCTATATTGATGCAAGCGTCAGGACAAGACTGAACAAATTCAGAAAGGAATTTTCACTGGCAGGATTTGCCGAATGATTGTATATAAGATTTAATGATATGACTAATATTAAACCTTCAGAGGTATCAAAGATTTTAAAGCAGCAGCTTGAGGGTGTCAGTACGGCCATTGATGTCGAGGAAGTGGGAACAGTACTGCAGGTCGGTGACGGAATTGCGCATATTTACGGCCTCAGGAACGTTGGGTCCAACGAGCTGATCGAATTTGTCGAAACTGGTATCAAGGCCATTGTGCTCAACCTTGAGGAAGACAATGTCGGGGTTGTTATTCTTGGCGAGTCGGACAAGATCAAGGAGGGCGATATTGCCCGCAGGACCGGCAGGATATCATCAATAATGGTGGGAGAAGGCCTTCTCGGCAGGGTCATCACCACTACAGGCGAAACTATCGACGGCAAGGGACCTGTTACCGGCGAGCTCTATGAGATGCCTTTTGAGAGAAAAGCCCCGGGCGTTATCTTCAGGCAGCCTGTTAAACAGCCGGTGCAGACCGGGCTCAAAGCTATTGATGCAATGATACCCATCGGCAGGGGTCAGCGCGAGCTGATCATCGGCGACCGTCAGACGGGCAAGACTGCAATAGCCATTGACACTATCATAAACCAGAAAAGCGAATACGACAAGGGTAAACCGGTATACTGCATCTATGTGGCAATAGGACAGAAGGGATCGACAGTAGCAAATATCGCGGCGACACTTGAGACCTATGGAGCAATGGAGTATACGGTTATTGTCTGTGCTACGGCAGCTGATTCTGCTGCCGCACAATTCTATGCTCCGTTTGCCGGGGCGGCAATCGGTGAGTTCTTCCGTGATTCCGGACGCGATGCGCTGATAATTTATGACGACCTGTCTAAACAGGCTGTTTCATACCGCGAAGTATCGCTCCTGCTGCGCCGTCCGCCAGGACGCGAAGCCTATCCGGGCGACGTCTTCTATCTGCACTCACGCCTCCTTGAGAGGGCTGCAAAGATCATTGAATCAGATGAAGTAGCCCGTGCAATGAATGACATACCCGAATCAATCCGTCACCTGGTCAAAGGCGGAGGCTCCCTGACAGCTCTTCCGATAATAGAGACACAGGCAGGCGATGTGGCAGCCTATATACCCACAAACGTGATCTCGATCACTGACGGACAGATATTCCTTGAGTTAAGCCTCTTCAATGCAGGTATAAGACCGGCTATCAACGTCGGTATCTCTGTTTCAAGGGTGGGAGGAAACGCTCAGATCAAGTCAATGAAAAAGATAGCCGGCACATTGAAGGTCGACCAGGCACAGTACCGTGAGCTTGAGGCCTTTTCAAAGTTCGGCTCTGACCTCGATGCATCTACCCTGGCTGTCCTTGACAAAGGCGCAAAGAACGTGGAGATATTAAAACAAAACCAGTATTCACCGGTAAAGGTTGAGGAACAGGTGGCGATAATATACTGTGGAACGAATGCTCTTCTGAAGGATATTCCCGTACTGAAAGTCAGAGATTTTGAGAAGGACTTTATCCAATTCCTGCGTGATCATCACAGTGATACGCTTGAAACGATAAGACAGGGTGTGATCAATAATGATGTGACCGGCGTTCTTAACAGTGCGGCCGCAGATGTGGCAAGCCGTTTTAAGTCATGATAAGCTGAAAACCGGTATAGAATAATGGCTAATCTCAAGGCAATAAGGGTCAGACTCAGTTCGGTGAAATCTACCCGCCAGATCACTTCCGCGATGAAGATGGTGGCGGCAGCCAAACTGCGTAAGGCACAGGACGCAATAGTACAGCTAAGGCCTTATGCTGATAAGCTTAATGAGATACTGATCGGGCTTAATACAGCCCTCCGTGATACAGAGACCGAGAACCTTTTTGCTGAAAGAAAAAACAGCCACGGACGCGTGCTTATCGTTGTGGTTACCTCAAACAAGGGCCTCTGCGGCGGTTTCAACGCCAATGTAATCAGAGACATCAGACGTCTGATACAGGAGAAGTACAGCGAAGAGTATCGCAGGGGAGACCTCTGGTTCATGCCTGTCGGGAAGAAGGGAAACGATGTTTTAAGAAAGATGAAATGCAATATTCTCGAAGAACATAATGATCTGTACGCAGGCCTCACGTTTGACAAAACAAAAAAGATAGCCGACAGGCTGATGAACCTCTATCTGACCAAAGAGTACGACAGGATAGAGATCGTTTACAACCAGTTCAGGAATGCCGCTTTCCAGAAGCTCACTGAAGAGGTTTACCTTCCGGTATCAACTGCCCCTGCAGGAAAGACAGGATCAGTGCTGACAGATTATATTTATGAACCTGACCAGGTGAGTATTGTCAGCGAGCTGATACCAAAGACACTGCGCATTCAGTTTTACAGGGCCCTGCTTGATTCCTTTGCTGCGGAGCATGGCGCTCGCATGACAGCAATGCATCAGGCCACGGATAATGCAACGGAGCTCATCAGGGATCTTACTCTGCAGTATAACAACGCGAGACAGGCTTCGATCACTAACCAGCTGCTCGAAGTTGTCAGCGGTGCAGAAGCTCTTAAAGGATAACAAATTAAAAGAAATGTTCAACAGCGAATACCTCCGGGAACTTTCAGACAAGGCTATCACCAACCTGGGCTTCATGCCAGAAGCCGAAACGCTTTTTGCCCCTGTGAGGTATATGATGGCATTGGGCGGCAAGAGACTAAGGCCGGTCATGTGTCTTCTGTCCTGCAATCTTTTCAAGGATAAAATCGATGAGGCCCTTATGCCAGCTGTCGGCCTGGAGGTGTTTCACAATTTTACCCTTATCCATGATGATATTATTGACAAGGCCGGCATGAGAAGAGGTTCTTCCACGGTGCATTCAAAGTGGGGCACAGACCAGGCCATCCTGTCTGGTGACGTGATGGCCTTCGTAGCGACAGAATGCATCGGGCAGGCACCGGAGAAGGTACTGGCAAAGACACTGAAACTGTTTAACCGTACTGCCATAGAGGTTTGCTCCGGGCAGCAGCTTGACATTGACTATGAGAAGAAAGCACTGGTATCTGAGGCTGAATATCTGCGAATGATAGAATTGAAGACCGCAGTTCTGCTGGCGGCAGCATTGAAGACAGGGGCAATTATCGGCGAGGCGTCCGAGAAAGATCAGGACCTTCTTTATGAGTTTGGTCGCTGTCTGGGCATAGCTTTCCAGATCCAGGATGACGTGCTAGATACTTACGGTGACACGAAGATGTTCGGCAAAAAAACCGGCAGCGACATCGTCACCAACAAAAAGACTTACCTCCTGGTAAAGGCTCTTGAGATCGCTGGCGGAGGAAAACTTCGCGACCTCAGAAAACTGATTGAGGACAAGGACCCTGATCCTGAGGAAAAAGTACGTGGAGTGAGAGCCATCTATGACGAACTCGAGATACAGCTCAAGGCCGAGAATATTGCATACGAGTACTTTAACAGGGCTTTCGAATCTCTTGATCAGGTATCAGTGCAGGCTGAACGCAAGAAAGAGATCAAACAACTGGCAGTGAACCTTATCGGGAGAATTAGATGAACAGCTTCACTGAATGAAACATTAATAGAACACTGAAATATATTTAAGTCACAGAGATGGCAAAAAACATTGGAGTTATCAGTCAGGTTATCGGACCTGTGGTTGATGTAACGTTTGAAAATGCCGGCACAGAGATGCCTAACATTCTTGATGCTCTTGAAATAACACGCCAGGATGGCACTGTACTCGTCGTTGAATGTCAGCAGCATATCGGGGAGAAAACGGTAAGGGCGATAGCCATGGATTCCACTGACGGACTGCAGCGCGGTGTGGAGGTAGTGGCAACGGGCAAGCCCATAGTGATGCCCGTAGGCGAACAGATCAAAGGCCGCCTGATGAATGTCATCGGCCTGCCAATTGACGGCCTGGGCCCGCTCGACAAGAAAGGCGGTTACCCCATTCACCGCAACCCTCCAAAATACGAAGACCTGTCGACAGAGAAGGAAGTACTCTATACCGGCATTAAGGTCATCGACCTGATAGAACCCTATTCAAGGGGTGGTAAGATCGGCCTCTTCGGCGGTGCGGGAGTGGGTAAGACCGTTGTCATACTCGAGCTTATCAACAACATTGCAAAAGTCTACTCAGGACTGTCTGTCTTCGCCGGTGTCGGTGAAAGAACAAGGGAGGGCAACGACCTTCTGCGCGATATGCTTGAGGCTAACGTCATCTGCTACGGCAAGCCCTTCATGGAGAACATGGAAAAGGGAGGATGGGATCTTTCCCTCGTCGACCATGAGGCGCTTAAAGAATCAAAACTGGCGCTTGTCTTCGGACAGATGAATGAACCTCCCGGAGCACGCGCCCGTGTGGCACTTTCAGGACTTCTCTGTTGCGGAATACTTCCGTGACGGTGAAGGCGAGGGCGCAGGGAAAGATATTCTGTTCTTTATGGATAACGTCTTCCGTTTTACCCAGGCCGGCTCGGAGGTATCAGCATTACTCGGACGCATGCCGTCAGCAGTGGGTTACCAGCCAACGCTGGCCACTGAGATGGGCGTCATGCAGGAGAGGATCACCTCAACCCGGCACGGATCAATAACATCGGTTCAGGCTGTCTACGTACCTGCCGATGACCTTACTGACCCGGCGCCGGCAACAACATTTGCACACCTTGATGCTACAACGGTGCTGAGTCGTAAGATATCCGAGCTGGGTATCTATCCAGCCGTTGACCCGCTGGACTCAACCTCCAGGATACTTACTGCAGATATAGTCGGTGAAGAACATTACCGCTGCGCACAAAGAGTCAAGGAGGTTCTCCAGAGGTACAATGAACTTCAGGATATCATTGCAATCCTTGGCATGGATGAGCTCTCTGATGAAGACAAGCTGGTGGTTCAGCGTGCCCGCCGTGTGCAGCGCTTTCTCTCACAGCCGTTCCATGTGGCAGAACAGTTTACCAATATCCCCGGCGCACTGGTGTCAATAGAGGATACAATAAGAGGATTTAACATGATCCTCGACGGCGCGGTCGACCAGTATCCGGAGGCTGCCTTTATGCTTGTGGGTACGATAGAAGATGCAATAGCAAAAGGCGAAAAGCTCCTTGCCGAACACAAGTAACGACAATCGTGAACAGAAGTGAAAATTGAAATTATCACACCCGACAGCAGAATATATTCCGGAGATATACTCTCGGTCAGGGTACCGGGGAAAAAGGGATCCTTCCAGGTACTGAAGGACCATGCTCCAATCATTTCAACACTTGATCACGGCCCTGTAATCATCGAAGATGAAAAGGGACAGGTGATCAGATACGAAATTACCGGCGGAGTCATTGAGGTGAAAAAGAACAGGATCATCCTTCTCGCCGATTCCGTCTCAGAAAGCCGGAGCTGATGAACAGCGACGAGTTCCGGAAATACGGCCACGAGATTGTCGAATGGATAGCCCGTTACTATGAGAATATTGAGCAGTATCCAGTAAAATCGAAGTCAGCTCCTGGTTCGGTTAAAGCGTTACTTCCGGCAATACCACCCACATGCAGCGAATCCTTCGATCTCTTCCTGAAAGACTTTGACGAGATAATCATGCCAGGCATAACGCATTGGCAGAGTCCTAATTTCTTTGCCTATTTCCCTGCAAATTCAAGCCCTCCTTCTGTCCTTGCCGAGATGCTTACCGCGGCCCTTGGCACGCAGTGCATGATATGGGAGACCTCCCCCGCCGCTGCAGAGCTTGAAGAACGCATGATGGAGTGGCTGCGCGAATTGACCGGGCTGCCTTCATGTTTCGAAGGGGTGATACAGGACAGCGCCTCATCTGCCACACTGGCCGCGATCATTACCGCCCGGGAGAAGGTTACCGGGTATGCTTCAAACAGAGAAGGACTGTCTGTCGCCGGCCGGCTGCGTGTCTACTGCTCAACCCAGGCTCACTCATCGGTTGAGAAAGGTGCCGGCGTGGCTGGCATAGGAAGGGAGAACCTTGTAAGAGTGCCGGTGAAGGCTGATTATTCCATTGACGCCGATGCCCTGAGGAAAGCCGTTGAACAGGATCTGTCAGCAGGATTTATACCGTGCTGCGTGGTGGCAACACTTGGTACGACAGGAACTACGGCCATTGACCCCCTGAGGCCCGTGGGCGAGATATGCCGTGAAAAGAATATCTGGCTGCATGTAGACGCCGCAATTGCCGGTACGGCCCTCCTGCTGCCTGAGATGCGGTGGATGGCCGATGGCATGGAGTTCGTTGACTCCCTGGTATTCAATCCCCACAAATGGATGTTCACCAATTTTGACTGCTCGGCTTATTTTGTCCGGGACGCGGCCTCACTGATACGCACCTTCGAAATACTGCCCGAGTATCTGAAGACCCGTACACGAGGATCGGTCAATGACTACCGCGACTGGGGAATACCGCTCGGCAGGCGCTTCAGGGCACTGAAGCTGTGGGCTGTCATACGCACATACGGCGTCGAACGGTTACAGGAAATGATCAGGGAACATATCAGGCTGGCGAAGATGCTGGCAGGACTGATAGAGGCTGAAAAAGGTTTTAAGGTGATGGCGCCTGTGAATCTTAATACCGTTTGCTTTTGCTGCCAGCCGGAAGGAATGAGCCTTGAGCAGGCGAACAGGCTGAACGAAAAGATCAATCACACACTTAACGATACAGGCAGGATCTATCTTACTCATACAACCGTTGACGGAAGGTATGTATTGCGTATGGTCACCGCCCAGACCACAGTGACAGAACGGCATGTGCTGAATGCATGGGAAATGATAAAAGAGTGCGCCTCAGCGCTTTCTGCCGAGCACGGTGCCATAGATATTGGCTGAGAACACTGCTCTGATGAACAGCCTCTTCTCTGCCGGAATATAACCACCGCTCGCTCCTGCACTCAGCTCAAACGGAAGCCTCAGCAAGTAGAAATCGGCAAGAAGTTCGGCACCAAAGGAGCCAAAGTCTGTCGAACCCTCTGTAAAGGTTTTTGCTTCGTAATCATATGTGCCCCACCCTGTTGAACCGTCGAAAAAGAGTGATCCCCTGATGCGTTTCAGATAAAGGAGACTCCCTGCGGCTAAATCAGGGTAAAAGAGAGGCATGGTGTAATCAGCCGAAAAAGAGAAAAGCTTTTCTGAAATCAGGTTGTCTCCGTAACCCCTGGGATAGGCAATGTTATTTCTGTATACCATTTCGCGGACGGGCTGCTGGTTTTCATAGCCGGCACTCAGAACAAAACTGTGGCTGGTAAAAAAGCCGGGAAAAAACAATATCCCTCTCGCATATCTCCTGCTGCCGTAGAGATCATTATCCCACGGTGCTGCCGTTATCCTGAGATCAATGACCTGACCCCAGCGCGGGTTGATGTCCCTGTAAGCCGTACGGAAGGTATTGGAAAGATAAAGCCGGCCGGTCAGGAGAACTATGCCCTTGTCATACTCATTCTCTTCAGTAAGGTAAGTATACTTGTTACGGTAGTTCATATACAGCGCCGGCATAAATAGCTGTCTGAACTTGCCGCGTGCGAACCACAACTGATCATAGATGCTGGTATTCAGGATCATGTCACCGCTTATATCGGCAGGGTTCGGTGTTGTTAAAGAATCTTTTGTGACGATCTGCTTCCCGCCATAAGTAATATCTGCCTCAATTACCGGATACCATCCTTTCCATTTGATGCCCGAATGCAGGTAATGGCTGCCATTTGAATATTCATATCCTATGGTAGAGATCAGCGTGCTGAGATGATTTTGTGACAGTAATGTTATGCCCGGACTGATAGCAGTAGGATCAGTCTGCAGTTCATCAATATCAGTATAGACCGGGAACCAGCTATGGAAGTTCAGCAGGTGCCCCGCTTTACTGTAAGGTTTTGCCTCATACGATGCCGTCTCCGGAAGTGGTGTATCACCTGCCGGTGAAGGCAGCGGGGCAACTCCGGGAATGATGTTCTTCATTGAACCGGTCGCCGGTCCGGCAGAGGCTGTGCGGTCTGCCGATACAATGTTAAATCCATTTATGCTGTAATCTGAAAACAGCAACTCGCTGCCTGCGACTGAAAAGCCGGAGATGCCAAAGCGTGAACCGGTGATACGGCTTACTGTCGTGTCGCCGGTTACCCTGTAAATATTATCGGATCCGTCACCCTGTGCAAGGTAGTACAGAGTGTCGTTTACAATCTCAGCCTGGATTATGTCCGTAATAGTTTCCGGCATGTTCACAACCCATTTTTTCCCTGTGGGACGATATGTCCTTATCCCTTCTCCTTCAGCGCTGAGAGTGACAACGGTGACAGCCCTGCCGTCAGCTGACCATGCCGGACGCTGAATTATCAGGTTATCAGGGATGGAGACATCCATGAGGGTCTCTCCGCTGGACGCATCAATAAAGATCAGGGAGTAACGGAGCTCAGGTGTCGTTGATACAGCAACAATTGTCCTTCCGTCAGGAGACAGATCAGGCGCTTCGTAACGGGTGCGGAAAGTGAGTTGTGTAATGGAGCCTCCGCTGACACTCATTTTTTTTATTACTGAATAATCCCTGTTATCCCATCTCGGATCAGGGTGAAGTTCTGACCATACTAAAGTGCTGTCAGAATATGAAAATATATAAGGATATATATATCCGGGGGTGGTAAGGACATGTTCTGTCCCATCACTTTCATTAGTGATCACAAAACTGGAGGGGTGTTTCAGAGAGGTCTTCAGTGAGACAATTCTGTTGCTGCCGATAGTGTGAGGCAAATAATGGCTGACATAGTCTTTCTTCTCCCTGTGATTAATTGCAGGGTAACCGGTGGCGGTCCTCGATGTGCTGTCATTCCACATTTCCGCGAGATAATAAAATGTCGAATCAAAGAGCTTTTTCTTTGTCAGTCCGAGCTCCTTTTTAAATACGTGGTTTAAAGGATTTACAGCGTAACCTTTTGCGACTTCTGTGATTGCGTTCGCCCACGTCTCTCCGTTGAGATTGCGCAGGTTGTTCATCATCAGATAGCCGAAGACATAGTGATTCGGGGTGAAATCTTTATAAGATCCGGATAGCATTTTATCATAGCGGTAAATGCCTTCAGGCGTGGCAGCGAGGGCTCGTGCCTCCTGTGTGAAGGCGTTGCTGCGGCCCCTGCCTGACAGGCCCGTAACCGTTTCGGCATATACCGCGTCACCCTCCAGCGCCCATTGGGGTATTTCGAGAACGCTCAGGCCGATAATCTGCTCACCAAAGATGTATCCCATTGCTTTTCCAAATCCTTTCTTGTCAAGGGACGACAGTTGCAGAATGTGTGCCGTTTCATGGACTACAAGCTGTTTCGCCGGATCCATCGGAAGGTTGCTTTGCCCCGGCAGCGGGAAGAGCTCCATGCGCCGGGGAGCCCAGGTGACATAGCCGTTCGACTCCATAGAATAATTATGGATGATGACAGGCATTTGCGTCTTTGCCAGGGGATAAAGAACAGACAACTCACTGTATGATTCTTCAAGCAACCGTGCATATTTTTGTGCTTCGGCACTAAAGTTATCAGGGTAAATCACCCGGAAATGCGGCGACTGTATCTGAGACCACTTAAGGGAAGAGGGATCCTGCCCTGTGTCATAATACTGTGCCCCGGCTCTGACCAGCGGCATAAGGCACAGTAAGAGCAGTATCAGCCTTTTTATCATACATGTCAGTTTGGCCAAAAATACCAAAATTGGCTGATATCTTCCGCTGCACCACAAAATCTTATTATTTTCGTGCGGTGGAAACACCGGGACAGGTAAATATGCAGTTATGATAAAAAAATTCAGACTTTGGGATAACATCCTCGGGTGGGCAGTGTTTGCCATCGCAGCGGTGACATACCTCATGACAATAGAGCCCACAACAAGCCTGTGGGATTGCGGAGAGTTCATTGCTTCGTCATACAAGCTTGAAGTGGGGCATCCTCCCGGAGCACCATTCTTCATGCTCCTTGCCAGGTTTTTTGCCAATTTCGCAGGCGGCAATGTCTCAAAGGTAGCCATGATGGTCAATGCCATGTCAGGACTGGCGAGCGCGCTGACGATACTTTTTCTCTTCTGGACAATCACCCACCTGGCCCGGAGGATCTTACTGAGACAGGAGTCTGACTTCAACGCCGGCAGGGTAATAGCTGTCCTGGGGGCAGGACTGACAGGCGCTCTTGCATATGCATTCTCCGATACTTTCTGGTTTTCAGCCGTGGAGGGCGAGGTATATGCCACTTCATCACTCTTTACGGCTGTAGTTTTCTGGGCCATACTGAGGTGGGAGGATGTGGCAGACGAACCTCACGCAGATAAATGGATCATCCTCATAGCCTTTATGATGGGGCTCTCCATAGGGGTGCACCTGTTGAACCTGCTGGCTATACCCGCTATAGTATGCGTATATTACTTCCGTAAATATACATTCTCATGGAAAGGACTGGCTTTGTCGCTGGCGGTATCTTTGATGCTGCTGGTACTGATAATGTACGGCATCATTCCAGGCCTCTTTACCATCACATCGCGCTTTGAGCTTTTCTTTGTCAATACTGTCGGTATGCCTTTCAACAGCGGGATGTATATACATCTTATCCTGCTCATTACCGCACTGATACTGTCTGTATGGTATACCTTTTCACATGAAAACGGCAGGAAGGGTTTCATACTGGCTGCACTGACACTTCTCCTGTCAGGTATATGGCTGCTGACAGGTTCGCTGCTGTTTAATATCATTGTCCTTGCCGGCATCATCTATGCTGCTTATTACCTGGCAACACATAACCCGGTGGCGCTGAACACCGTGATGACTTCCATACTGGTGATCCTTATCGGATACTCATCTTTTGCCACCATCGTCATCAGGTCGACGGCTGAGACACCCATGAACGAAAATGACCCGTCTAACCCCTTCGCCCTGCTTTATTATCTTAACCGTGAACAGTACGGACAGCGTCCGCTCTTTTACGGGCCGTATTATAACGCTCCGGTGACGGATTATGAAAAAGGTAAACCGACATATAACCCCGTCGACGGCAAATACAAGATCACCAACCGTGAGACGGTAAGTAAGTATGATGAAAGGTTCATGACGGTCCTTCCAAGGATGTGGAACGATCAGGCTGAATATGTGAAGGTCTATGAGGAATATGTAGGCAAGAAGGGCAAGCCCGTGCGAATCAATGATCCGCAGACCGGAGAGCCGGCCACTGTGCGCGTGCCAACTTTTGGCCAGAACCTGTCGTTCATGTTCAACTACCAGTTCGGCTTCATGTATTTCCGGTATTTCATGTGGAACTTCAGCGGCAGGCAGAATGACGTTCAGAGTTACGGAGGCACCATCAACGGCAACTGGATCACAGGGTTTAACTTCCTTGATGCACCGCGCTTTGGCACTGTGGACAACATGCCTGATGACATGAAGAATGATCCGTCGCGCAACAGGTATTTCCTGCTGCCGTTGTTGCTGGGTCTCGTGGGCTTCCTGTGGCACTTTAACCGCGATGTACGGAACTGGTGGATAGTGCTGTTGCTCTACATAATGACAGGCATTGCCATAGTAATCTACCTGAACCAGTATCCTAACCAGCCGAGGGAGCGCGACTATGCCTATGCAGCCTCATTTTATGCTTTTACTGTATGGATAGGACTTGGGGTTCTTGCGCTCTTTGAACTGCTGAGCAAACTGACAGGTGAAAAAGCAGGCGCCATTGCTGTTTCACTTATAACCCTGGCTGCCGTCCCTGTGCTGATGGCTTCAGAAAACTATGATGATCATGACAGGTCGGGGAGATACCTTGCACGCGATGTGGCAGTCAATTATCTCAACTCATGCGCACCGCAGGCCATATTATTCACCAACGGCGACAATGACACCTTCCCGCTATGGTATGCACAGGAGGTGGAGGGTGTCAGGACGGACGTACGCGTCTGTAACCTGATGCTGCTGAACACAGACTGGTATATTGACCAGATGAAGACGCAGGCCTATACCTCTGACCCTCTGCCTGTGAGCCTGCCTAAGAAGCTCTATTATGACGGGGTTAACAACCAGGTTGCACTATATGAAAGGGTTAAGGAGCCGGCGACGGCAAAGGAGGTGATCAACTTCATCAACAGCGACAGTGACGTGTCAAAGCTGACTCTCTACGGTGAAGACATCTATTATATCCCCACACGCACTGTACGGATCCCGGTTGATGCGGCAAAGGTTATCGCCAATGGCACTGTCAGGCCTGAGGATGCTGACAAAATAGTTCCCTATATCGATATTAAACTTGACGGGTCATGGATACTCAAGAGCCAGCTCATGGTACTTGACATACTTGCCAACAACAACTGGGACAGGCCGATATATTTTGTAACAGGATATCATAATGATGCCCTTGGCCTTGAGGAGTATTTCCAGCTTGAAGGACTGGCTTATCGCCTGGTGCCGGTAAAAAGTGAAAACAAGAGCTGGTTTGAATATGGCCGGACAGATACGGATATCCTCTATGACAACCTAATGAACAAGTTTACCTGGCGGGGCGCCAACGATCCGCATGTCTGGCTCGATTACTACCACAAGCGCACACTCACGGTTGTCAGGTCGCGTCTGATCTATTCAAGACTTGCAAACGATCTGTCTGCCAAGGGGGACACGGCAAGAGCCAACAAGGTTCTTGAGAGATGCATGGAGGTGCTGCCTGTTTCGAATCTTGGTTATGACATTTATTGCACAGATATAATCTCGGCCTGGTTTAAGGCCGGTAATAAAGAGAAGGCGGCCTCAATGACGAAGGAGCTGACGGATTATTATCTTGAGCGTACCGGCTACCTGCTTGGCCAGAAACCGCTTATTGCAACCTATGCGGACCAGGAGATAGCTCAGGGGCTGCAGATAGTGTCACAGGTGATGCAGGTATGCTACAATAACGGTGAAGCTGCTCTTGCCGAAGGACTTAACGGCAGGTTCAGCGAGCTATACGGCAAATACGCGGCATTGAGGCAATAACTGCCGGCAAAAAATCAATCGTTCATCTGGTATGCAGGCCGCGGAGTGAGGTACTTCTCCAGGATCATATAGACCTTGTCAGGGAAGATGGGCTTGAGGTTATATTCTGTGCATCCTGCAATATAAGCCTCATTCTTTGTCTGTTCGGAATAATATGCCGTGACAAGGATAACGGGTGCTGAGCGGTTTACCTGGCGAAAGGCCCTTGTGCAGTCAATGCCGTTGACCAGCGGCACAAGGAAATCCATGAAAACCATGTCATACACGGCCTTGCCTGAAGTGACAGCCTCAACGAATTCCTTTCCGTTGCGGAAAATGTCTACTGCAGCCCCGGTTTCCCGTAGCAGTGTCTCATAATACTTCAGTGATGCAATGTCGTCTTCAACGATCGCAATTCTTTTACCTGTGATGTCCAGCATTTCGTATAAATTGAATCCGGGGGTTAGTATTCCGAAATCAACACAAAGTTACCCGGCGAGAGTAAACAAGATTAGACATTATATTTAACAAAGTCAATCCTGCCGCTAAATTCTTAACAACAATTTTTAAACAAAAAAACAGAATGTTAATAACTATCAGATGAGGAACGTAACAGGCTGATTAATTGCACTCCCACTGTGTTGTTACGCCGTTGACGGTTGAGGGAGGCGTTGTCTTTATGGTAACCAGGTCATTGTCACAATACTCTGCAGGAATGCCCCAGGCGATCGGGTTGTTGTTTTCGTACGACACCGTCTGGCACGTCTGACAACCTCCGCCCAGCATATCACATGCGGTGAATGAACAGGCAATCATGATCAGACCGGCTGCGTAAACAAGCTTCCTTTTCATCTTCATCAGAATTTAGGGCAAAGGTAAAAAAATAGTCACAACGCGGCGATGCAGCATTTTTATTAAATTAGAGTCATTAATCAGGTAACATTGGAAAACCTAAATCACGATAAAATGGAAGAGAACAAGATCTCGCAGGAGAACACAACCGTTGAAGAGAACAGGATGAGAAAGCATATTCATGTCGCTGCAATCCTTCAGATAGTATTCGGGGCACTGATAGTCATTGGCGCTCTTGGTTTTGCATTCGTCTTAGGTTTTGTCGACCAGTTTGTTGACGACCCCACTGCAATTAAGGTACTGGCAATAATCGGCACCCCGATTATTGTGCTGATGTTCCTTTTCGGCGGTGCCATGATAGCCGGCGGCATAGGATTATTATCATGCAGGCCGTGGGCCAGGATACTCACCCTCGTCATGGCAGCATTGGGATTGCTGAATATTCCAATCGGAACGCTCAAGGGTGTCTATATCATCTGGGTACTCGTGCAACAGGAGACTGTTTCCCTCTTTGCCAAAGGCTGCCCGGGCGGCTCTGTGACACAATAAAGAACCATTATATTTCTGCCGCAGGCAAAATGATTATTTTTGTCGTCATTAACCAGATGAATTATGGCTGACGACAAGAAGATCATTTTTTCCATGTTCAGGGTAAGCAAGAGCTACCCTCCTCACAGACAGGTTATCAAAGATATTTCCCTCTCCTTTTTCCTGGGCGCCAAGATCGGTATTATCGGTCTCAACGGCTCCGGAAAATCGACGCTTCTGAAAATCATTGCCGGTATTGAGAGGGAGTATCAGGGTGAAGTGGTTTTCTCGCCGGGCTACACGGTAGGTCACATGCCGCAGGATCCCCTGATGGATGAGAAACGCACTGTGCGTGAAATTGTCGAGGAAGGTGCAGCCAATGTGGTGGCAGTCCTGAAGGAATATGAGGATATCAACCTGCGCTTCGGCGAGCCCGCAGTCTATGAGAACCCTGACGCCATGGAGAAGCTGATGAACCGTCAGGCGGAGCTGCAGGAAAAGATCGAAGCTCTTGACGGATGGAACCTCGAACACCGCCTTGAACGCGCCATGGATGCCCTTCAGTGTCCTGATCCGTCTACACCTGTCAATATCCTTTCCGGAGGTGAACGCCGCAGGGTGGCATTATGCCGCCTGCTACTCCTTGAGCCTGACGTCCTCCTGCTCGATGAGCCCACAAACCATCTCGATGCAGAGAGCGTACAGTGGCTTGAGACCCATCTGAAACAGTATAAGGGCACTGTCATTTGCATAACACACGACAGATATTTCCTTGACAACGTTGCAGGATGGATACTTGAGCTTGACCGTGGAGAGGGAATACCATGGAAGGGTAATTATACATCGTGGCTCGAGCAGAAGACAAAACGGCTTGAGCTCGAGGAAAAGGGCAATGTCAAACGGCGTAAGACCCTCGAGCATGAGCTCGAATGGGTCAGGATGTCACCAAAGGCAAGACGTGCCAAGTCAAAGGCGCGCCTAAGCGCTTACGAGAGCCTTCTTAACCAGGACGTGAAACAGAAGGAGGATAAGCTTGAGATTTTCATCCCCAACGGACCGAGACTGGGTGATAAGGTGATAAAGGCGAAGGGTGTTTCAAAAGGGTTCGGCGAAAAAATACTTTTTGAAGATCTTGAGTTTAACCTTCCTCCAAACGGTATAGTGGGGGTCATTGGGCCCAACGGCGCCGGCAAGACAACGCTCTTCCGCATGATCATGGGCCAGGAAAAGGTAGACAAAGGTACCTTTGAGGTGGGTGGCACAGTGACACTGGGATATGTAGATCAGGCCCACGCAGACATTGACCCGAAAAAAAGCGTTTACGAGGTGATCTCGGGTGGTGTCGATGAGGTTATGGTAGGTAACAGGCCCGTCAATGCGAGGGCTTATGCCGCACGGTTCAACTTCACCGGCGCTGACCAGGAAAAGAAATGCGGAGTTCTCTCCGGAGGTGAACGCAACAGGCTGCACCTGGCACTGACCCTAAAGAGCGGAGCCAACGTACTTCTGCTTGATGAACCGACAAATGACATTGATGTCAACACGCTTCGTGCCCTGGAAGAAGGACTTGAGAATTTCGCCGGATGTGCGGTGATCATCTCGCATGACCGCTGGTTCCTTGACCGCGTTGCAACACATATCCTCGCCTTCGAGGGCGATTCAAAAGTGGTATGGTTTGAGGGCGACTTCTCGGAATATGATGAGAACTACCGCAAACGCACTGCTGACGCCGGTCCCGTAAGGATTAAATACAAAAAGCTGGCATAAGCAGTCCTGTAGCCGGCGGGAGATATCATATTTATCATACTCCTGGTACTGTTATTTTAAAAACAGTACATTAGCCCGTTCTCAATAGGTGGTATCCAGATATCCCGAAATAATCACGACACACGGTAAAACAGTTTAACAAATGTCAACACGCAGGCAATTCATCAGGATCTCAGCCATAGGGGCAGGAGCAGTGATGACAGGCGCAGCGGGCTTCAGGCTTTTAGGCTCAGAGCTCACTGAAGGCCGGAAAGCCACCCTGGCCGTCCTCACCGGACGAACCCCGACATACTGTGAAGTATGCTTCTGGAAATGCGCTGGCTGGGTATGGAAAGATGACGGGGGAAACATTAAAAAGATCACCGGGAATAATGAAGACCAGCACAGCAGCGGCAGATTCTGTCCTCGCGGCACAGGAGGTCCCGGAATGTATTATGATGAAGACAGGCTTAAAGTACCCCTGATAAGAGTTGAGGAGCGCGGAAAGCAGGTTTTCCGGGAAGCTTCCTGGGAAGAGGCCCTGGATCATGTTGCCGGCAAAATGAAAGAAATAATTGCGAAGAACGGTCCGGAGAGCCTTGCGCTCTTCTATCACGGTTCAGGTGGAAAATACTTCACTGATCTTTTTAAAGCATTGGGAGCCGGGAATTATGCCCAGCCATCGTTCGCACAGTGCCGGGGACCCCGCGATGTGGCTTTTGCAGCCACTTTCGGAGAGAATCCTGGCTCGCCTGAAAACACTGACATACGCGACACGCGCTGTCTTGTGCTCATTGGATCGCACATCGGGGAGAACATGCATAACGGACAGGTACAGGAGATGTCTGATGCTATTGATAAAGGCGCCACTATCATCACTGTCGATCCGCGATTCTCGACGGCAGCCGGCAAATCAAAATACTGGCTCCCCATCAAGCCTGCCACTGATCTTGCCTTGCTGCTCGCCTGGATACATGAGATCATCTACAATGATTTTTACGATAAGAAATACGTCGGGAAATACTGCCACGGGTTTGATGAACTTAAAGAGCACGTCAGAAACTTCACTCCGGAATGGGCGTACGGTATAACCACCATAAACCCGACAGTGATAAGGGAGACGGCGCGCGAAATGGCGCAGGCGTCACCGGCAGTAATTGTGCATCCCGGTCGTCATGTGACCTGGTACGGTGATGACACCCAGCGTATAAGGGCAGTGGCTATACTGAACGCCCTTCTTGGCTCATGGGGACGCCGCGGAGGCTTCTATAAACAAGAGGGTAAAACCATCCCGGTATACCCGCATCCGGAGTACCCGGCACCTGAAAAGACATGGCGCGAATGGTATCCCGGCAAATACAATCTCGCTGACCTGGGTGTGGCGAATGTGCTCATTGATGCCAGCATCCCGGCCCCTGAAAAGGAAGCGATGATAAAAGGCTGGCTGGTGTCAGGGACAAACCTGCCACTGACGGTTCCCGATACTGAGCATACTCTTGAAGCCATACAGAACCTCGATCTCATAGTTGCTGTTGACACCATGCCGATGGAGATAACAGGATGGGCTGATGTGGTGCTTCCCGAGTGCACTTATCTTGAGCGCTATGACTTGCTGAGAGACAGCCCGCATCGCAAACCGGCAATCGCACTGCGGATACCTGCCGTCGAACCAAAATATGAATCAAAACCGGCATACTGGATGGCACGTGAACTGGCTAAAAGGCTGGGCAAGGGCGAGTATTTCCCATTTGAGAAAATTGAAGACCTGCTCGACTGGCAGCTGAAACAGATGGGAAGCTCACTTGAAGAGATGAAGAAAGCGGGAGTAAAAACATGGGAACGGGAGGTCGGTGACCTCTTCTTCGGCGAAGGAGAAGACATCTCATTCTGGACCAATACTGAAAAGATCGAGCTGTACTCGACAACCATGGAAAATGAGGGTTTCGGTCCGCTTCCGGTTTATACGCCGCATCCGGAACCTCCCGAAGGCTTTTACAGGCTCATTTACGGAAGGGCGCCCATGCATACTTTCAGCCGGACATCCAACAATGCTAATCTTTTTGACCTGATGGATGAGAATTCCCTTTGGGTCAATCCTCGCGTGGCAAAAGAATGGGGATTGTCGTCAGGACAATACATTCACATGAAGAACCAGGATGGAGTTGAGACGGATTTTCCGATAAAAGTACGAATCACCGAAAGGATCAGATGGGATTCTGTGTATATGGTACACGGGTTTGGTCATGCTGACAAGAAACTGACCAGGACCTATGGCCGGGGTGCGAACGACACGAAACTGATAACAAATGTTATGACTGATCCGGTCATGGGGGGGACAGGCATGAGGGGCAACTTCGTGACCTTCATTACTGACCTGGGTAAAGAGGAGGTGGCGTCATGAGATATGCGATGGCTGTTGATACGAAGAAATGCGTGGGATGCAGCGACTGTGTCGTGGCATGCCAGACAGAAAACGATGTACCTATAGGTTACTGTCGCGACTGGGTAGTGGAGACAATGGATGGCACATACCCGCAGCTTGAGGTAGAACTTAGGTCAGAGCGCTGCAACCACTGCGACAACGCGCCCTGCGTCAGATGCTGCCCTACAGGTGCAAGCCACAAAACCGAAGGAGGCATTGTACTTGTAAAACAGAACAGATGCATTGGCTGCGGCGCCTGTATCGCTTCCTGTCCGTACGATGCACGTTACCCTCATCCAAAAGGATACGTCGACAAATGCACGTTCTGTTACCACCGTGTGAAGGAAGGGATGAAACCCGCATGTGTGGCCGTATGTCCAACCAAATGCATGTACTTTGGCGACCTCGACGACCCGAACAGCGATGTAAGCGCCATACTGAAGAAGCGCAAGTCGAAGACACTTATTCCCGAGGCAGGAACGCGCCCGCAGCTATATTTCCTAATCTGAGCAGACAATGAACGAAGAGCTTATTATCAGCGGAAGAGAAAACCTGATGGTTGACCCGCATCTGCAAATATGGCACTGGCCCATTCCGCTTTACCTGTTTCTGGGCGGACTTGCAGCAGGAATTCTTGTTTTTTGCAGCACTCTATTATCTCATGGGGAAAGAAAAAGAATATCCCACAGCTGTGCGCAAAGTCCCGTTTATCGCTCCTGTACTGCTAATTATCGGTCTGGCAGCACTCTTTTTTGACTTGCGTCACAAAGCATATTTCTGGCAGCTCTATACTGCCATCAGGCTGCAATCACCTATGTCGTGGGGCGCATGGACACTGCTTGTGATAACCGCCGCCTCAGTTGTCTGGTCAGCCCTGCACATCAGGGATCTTTTTCCGAAATGGGACTGGAAATATCAGTGGCTGAAGGATCTGGAGACCTTCTTCAATAAATACAAAAAGGTACTGGCATGGGTGATTCTTATTTATGCAGTTATTACCGGCATATATACCGGGATCCTTCTCTCTGCCTTTAATGCGAGGCCCCTGTGGAATACCTCGGTCCTCGGGCCGCTGTTTTTAGCTTCAGGGCTCTCGGCAGGTGCGGCGGCGATTGTTCTTATGTCGAGGGATCCGAAGGAGAGGCTGCTCTTCACGAAAATTGACCTGATCATTCTGGGGGTGGAACTCTTTCTGATAGTTCATATGTTCATGGGATTCCTGGCATCCACACAGGTGCAGGTAGAGGCAGCCGGACTTTTTCTGGGAGGGCAGTACACGATGGCCTTCTGGATCTTCGTTGTCTTCCTGGGTTTGGTAATACCCGCATTTCTTGACCTGATGGAACTACGCGGATATCATATTCCTGCAATAGTGCCGGGCGTCCTGGTACTGTTCGGGAGCCTTATGTTCCGGTTTGTCTTTGTCTTTGCCGGACAGGTGAGCCGCTGGTTATACTGATCACAATAAAATAAATACAATATGAGCAATATTTCGAAAACAGAGAGGAGCAGAAGATACCTCAATCCGTACCTGGGAGGCGTACTGCTGGGCCTCGTACTGCTTGCTGCCAACTTCATCTCAGGAAGGGGTCTCGGAGCCAGCGGCGCCATCAAGAGCGTTGTGGCCACAACCATTGAGGTTGTCCATAAAGACGCCGTTAACACAATGCCATTCATGGCTGAATATGCGCAGTCGCACAGCGGCAGCCCAATGAGATCATGGCTTGTCTTTGAGATGCTGGGTGTGCTCGTCGGTGGTTTCATTTCCGGGGCGCTTGCCGGACGTCTGAAGCTGAAAGTAGAACATTCACCGAAGATAACCTCGGGGCGCAGATTGATCTTCGCACTCATGGGAGGGACACTCTTTGGCTTCGGCTCTCAGCTCGGACGCGGATGTACCAGCGGCTCAGCCCTGAGCGGCATGGGAGTGCTGTCACTGGGGGGCTTCATTACCATGATGGCCATCTTCGGCACAGCCTTCGGACTGGCATATTTCTTCAGAAGAAACTGGATATAAAAGGAAGGAGAACAAAATGGGACCATTAGCACCAAACGGCATTATAACGGAGAACACAAATTTTCTCCTCGCATTCTTCATCGGCATCGCTTTCGGATTTGTACTTGAGAGCTCGGGTTTCTCATCAAGCAGAAAGCTGGCCGGCATATTCTACGGCTATGATGCCGTAGTTCTCAAGGTCTTCTTCACCGGAGCCATCACATGCATGATAGGATTACTGTTTATGAGCCTCTTTGGATGGATCGACCTTGACCTTGTCTATGTCAATCCAACCTATCTAACCTCCGCCATAGTGGGTGGTGTGGTGATGGGAGCCGGCTTCATCATGGGCGGCTTCTGCCCCGGAACAAGCTTCACGGGAGCAGCTATAGGAAAAATTGACGGAATGGTTTTTGTTCTGGGTCTTTTCATCGGTGTGTATGGCTTCGCATTCACTTACCCTCTCTGGGAGAAAATGTACTTCGCACATTATCTCGGTGAACCCAGGGTAAGTGAGTCACTGGGCATGAAAGACGGGCTCTTCGGCCTGTTACTTATCCTTGTAGCGCTGGCAATGTTTGCTGTAGCTGAGTGGGCAGAGAAAAAATTCCCCAGAGAAGAGTATTAAAATCAAAAATAAAATATCATGTAACCCGCATGCATTTCATAATAAACTTTTATGAATACAACAATCCAGAATACGGGTTATATAAGACCAATAAAAACTAAAATATATACTTATGAAACCAATCAGATTACTGGCACTTATAATTATCCCGCTCGGGATAATCCTTGCCGCTGTTCCGGCTGACAGGACAAAGCGTTTTAAACTATCAGCCGATGAGCTGCTGCAGGAAGCCGGGGCTGGTGTGCAGTTCGTCTCGCCTGATGTCATTGCCGATATGCTCGTTCAGAAGGATCCGTCTCTGCAGCTTATTGACGTGCGTACGCCGGAGGAATTTGAGGCATACAGCCTGCAGGGGGCTATCAACATCCCCCTGAGTAACCTGTTATCAGAAGAGTACACCGATATCCTCCATCAGGATGCCCGTATGAATGTCTTTTATTCAAACGGGTCGGTCCTGGCCAATGAAGCATGGATGCTGACAAGGCAGCTTGGCTATGAGAACAACTTTGTACTGGAGGGCGGATTGAATTACTGGTTTGGCAATATTCTGTCGGCGCAGGCGCCGTCGCAGACCAGTGCCAACGAGGAGTTCGCAAAGTACGACTTCCGCAAGAGTGCTGCCACAGCGCTTGGCGGAGGCGGTGTTGTTACCACGGAAGGTGCCTCTACGGCAGTGAAGACAGCCAAGCCTGTGGTGACGGCAAAGGCCAAGAAGAAGCCTGCCGGCGGCTGCTGATTTTTTGGAGTAAGCAAAAAAAGGGTTACATTTGCGGCTGCAAAACGCGCGGCCCTATAGTTCAATGGATAGAACGCGGGTTTCCTAAACCTGAAATTTAGGTTCGATTCCTAGTGGGGCTACAAACAGACATGAGATTTGAGCGTAAAGCGCGGAGCCCTGGAGAATATCCGGGGTTCTTTTTTGTGATCAGAATAAGAGGCTGATGATACCACAATTCCAAATTATGGAATTACAGTATCTGTCAGGCACCAGGTCTCAGTGAATGTTTTATGCTGCTGAATAAATTCACTGGTTCCAAAATCAAACGGACAGAATGACAGTTCCTCGTTATTGTTGTTGATTTTATTTATCTGCAGCTCAGTCCTGTTTTCTGTTCCGACAGTCCCGAGTATGTCGCCTGGATTTACATTATCATCTTTTGAAATATTCAGGTTTAATACATGATCATAAATGATTGTCCAGACCGAATTAGACGACATTTTAATCCACACTTCATAATCAGGGGTATTATCATTTAATCTGATATCCTCAATGTATCCTTTGCAAACTGATCTGACCTGCACGGTTGAATTATTGACTCTGTATTCAAAAGCTGGATTTTTTTGAACCGGGGTCAGATCATAACCAAAGGCAATCATTGATGTTACGGTTGAAATGTCCACAGGCGTCACTGAAAGAACCGGGGGTGTTTCATCAGGTTTCTCATCTTTCTTACATGCGGATGTAATCATGATAAAAATAAATATTACGGCAACTATTTGATAATTATGTAATTTCATTTTACCTTTTATCAGTTTATTACGTTATCACTAAGCCGGATGTCGCCTTTGTTGTCCTTGTGGCGGTAGCTGATGAAGATGTCGTAGTTGTAACCTTCTATAATGATTGACATCTGAAGTTCACCTGCTTGAATGTCAAAGTTACATTATACGGAAGTCAAAGTCAACTATATTGCTCTGAAACATGGTGGCACAAGGGATAAATCTCCCGCTGTATGAGAAGGCAGTCCAATATATAGTCAACGTCTGCGAAACACTGCCAAGCGAGGTAGCTTATGAGTTGAGGGGCTTCCCATCTTAACTATTACCTTGAAAAAACATTTTTAATGCAATTAAAAAAAGAAAAACGCCGAAAATTTTTCTTATTATGTCTTCCGGAATCTTAAGAGCCAGTTTGGACGTAAAATAACTTCCTATCATGAAAGCAGCCGCAATTATTAAAGCATATTTTATATTCACTTGCCCTGCTTTATAATAATTATACGCGGCAAACAATCCTATAGGGGGCAACATAACTGCCAAACTTGTACCAATCGCTTCATGTTGACTAAAGCCAACAAAATATACTAATGCAGGTATTAAGATTAATGCACCACCAATTCCAAGCATTCCTCCAACTGCTCCGGTAACTAAGCCGATAACAATAAGAATTATGAACGTTAATAAATCCATATATTTGCGTTTTTAATTATTAATAAGCACGTTATGCATTCCATCATATTTAATGGTTGTGATTTCATACTTTGCAAAACAAATTTTAACTTTTCCCCTTTAGAAAGTATCAATCTTATCATCCGTTCAATACTGTAATACCTATTTGGAGTTACATGATTAGCTATTGTACAATTGGCAGCGTCAGCCATAAGAAATACACCGGTAAAGAGGAGCTGCACATTTCAAACAGCATTACGCACTGATGTTACTACTTCAAAGTTTGGGGGATTGTTGATTGTCTTTTTAACTGCGCATAATTCTGCAGCATTAATAACTGCAGACTTATATTTTTCAGGAAAATCAGAGGGCAACTGAATATCCAGCCGGATATTAGCCGGTAACCTGGTCTGGCTATCAAATTCAATAGTTTGAATAATCTTAATATTTTCTGAGGGAATTTCACGCTGATCACAGAATGATTTAACATAAATACCAGCGCAGGTTCCTATTGATGCCAGGAACAGATCGTAAGGGGCCGGAGCTGAATTCAGTCCGCCTGCCTTTATGGGTTGATCTGTTCTTATGACATGGCCATTTAAGTGTGCTGTAATTACTTTGCCGCCGTCGAATGTTACTTCCATATTCATTATGATCGTTTATTGATTTATTCCATCACGTTTAGCAATCAGGAGAAAAACATCAAGTTGCTTTGTTTCAGAATCCGAAATTCTTTTTTTAAGAACATAACATTTTTGGTAACTAATATTTTTGAAACCGGGTCTTAAGATCAGCTTTGACAATTCTTCCGGATCAAAGCCTTTATGACCGGTGAATTCTTTACCATGAAATGATCCGTCTTCAGGATACAGATCAGCAATTGCAAGATGACCGCCAGGATTTAGCAGATTATAAAATTTTCTGATA
The DNA here is from genome assembly GCA_963828395.1 of uncultured Bacteroidales bacterium. Taxonomy (GTDB): domain Bacteria; phylum Bacteroidota; class Bacteroidia; order Bacteroidales; family VadinHA17; genus SR-FBR-E99. Next base: position 125,238 of record CAWHED010000004.1, on the reverse strand, counting down.
ATGTTCTCAATATCCGTGACATGATGAAGCACCATTTGTGTAAATATAAGGTCAAACTTTCTGCCTTTATAGTCCGAATGTTCCAGGTCAAAGTTCAGGGTTTTCAGGTTTTTTACTTCTGAGGTTTTTATCTTTTCTTCTGTTATCCTCACCATTTCGGATGAACTGTCCATCAATGTGATTTCTTTCAGATCATCTTTCAGCAGGAAACTGGCTATCCCTGTTCCGGCGCCATATTCAAGAGCAGTCATCTGCCTGTTTAGTGGGATGAGTTTCTTAATCAGGGTTGTAATAGTTACCGAGCGATCCCAATGCATTGGGTCCTTGTCCCATCCTGCGGCTTTTATGTCAAATTCATTCATATAAATTAGTGTGGAATTAACCTCTTCTACTGATTTCAATCATCGCATCGTGGTTCACCAGGTTTATGTCCTTTTCATGCAATTCGATCAGACCATCTTTTTCAAAGGTTTTCAACAGTTTAACAGCGCTTTCAGTTGATATCCCGGCAAAGTCGGCGATATCTTTTCGTGAGAGAAGCTGGAATATCTCCTCAGCCTCATTCCTCAGACTGTCGATATATAATAAAGCATCTGCCAGCCGCCCGTTCATCTGCTTGTACATAAGGTTACGCACTGTATTTAACAGGTTGGCGTTTTGCTCACAGTACCTTTTAGTGATTGAGAAACCAAACGAGCCATTTTGCCTGATTACTTTAGCCATAGTTTCTTTCTCTATCAGAAAGACCTGGCAATCGGTGAGGGCTATGGAGGAATAGTTGAAAACATTTCCAAAGAACACTCCTGAAAGACCCACAAACTCGCCCGGCCTGATAATCCGGAGATTAAAGTTCTTCGTGCCGGCACCTTCAAGATATTGCTTTGCCAGACCATTAATGACAAATAACACATATGAGGCAAATGCCCCCTGTTTTGTCAGATTGTCGTCTTTACGGAAGAATACCTGGGTTTTGGATGAGCTTACCAGCGCCGCCTCCTCAGGCAGCAGATTCCGGAAGCAGGGTGCATTGATGTCACAGATAAAGTCCTTGTCCGTTTCAAGTATTGTTTTCATATCGGATTGAAAAACTATCAGATGATAAAGTTAATCCAAATCAATAAAAAAGTTGTGCTTATTCAAGAGGCAAGTTGTCATACCATCCACTCATTTCCTTTAGTAATAGTGCAATGTGCCGTAATTTTGCCCTATAAATTAAAAACTAAAAATCATGTTATACACAAATTTGAAACACCTGATGTCAGCTGCTGATCTTAACAAGGCTATCAGCGAAAACGAAAACGTTATGGTCATCTGCGGACGCATGGGCCCGATGTGTATCCCTGTCTACGGGATTGCCGAAGAACTTGAAGATGTTTACAAGCATGTTAAGTTCTATGATATGGAGTATGATAATCCGGAGTCATACGTTATCCGAAACCTGTCTGAAGTACGCGGTTTCATGGGGATTCCTTTTACAATTTATTACAAGGGCGGAAAAGTAGTAAAAGCTACCTCCAGTATTCAGACCAAAGAGCAGGTAAAGGCTATCCTGGACAAGGAATTATCCGCAGTTGTAAATGCTTTATAAAATGAACGCTGCTAATCACTACGATGCAATAGTAGTTGGTGCAGGGCCTGCCGGACTTACGGCAGGCATTTACCTGTCACGCGCCAGGTACAGGACACTTATAATTGATGAAGGTGTTGCCGGAGGTCAGATGGTGCTTACCCATGAAATTGCAAACTATCCCGGAGTTGAAAGTATCAGCGGATACAAACTCTCCGATATCATGAAAAAACAGGCAAAAAGCTTTGGCTGTGATATTAAAACAAATGTTTCTGTAAGCGATTTTGATCTGACCGGAGAAGTAAAAGAAGTTATTCTTAAGGATGGTCCTGTATTTTCAGCAAATGCCATTATTTTAACTCCTGGGGGAAGGTCACGCACACTTGGAGTAACGGGTGAAGACAGCTTCAAAGGCAGAGGTATTTCCTACTGTGCCACATGTGACGGCGATTTTTTTACCGGTAAAGAAATTATTGTGGTCGGAGGGGGCAATTCGGCTCTTGAAGAAGCTGTTTCACTCACAAAGTATGCCAGTAAAGTCACAATAATCCATCAGTTTGATCACTTTCAGGCTTTTGAGCATGCCGTTGAGGAGGCAAAGAGGAACAATAAGATCCATTTTATCATGGAATCTGCCATCACAGCTTTTTATGGTTCTGAAAAACTTGAAAGTGCCGACATTAAAAACCTGGCATCAGGAGAAATAATGAATTTCAAAACTGACGGAGCGTTCATTTTCATAGGATATGTGCCAAACACCGAATTTCTGAACGGCAGAATTGATCTGAATAAGTGGGGTGAGGTTATGGTAAAAAGCGACATGTCAACAAATATCGAGGGGGTCTATGCTGCCGGTGACAGTACTGCAAAGCGCTTCAGGCAGATCACAACTGCCGTTGGTGATGGTACAATTGCTGCCCTCGCAGCCTCAGGTTATCTGAACGAATTGAAAATCAAACAAAAACAAAATTCATTGGTGTAATATGAAAACTGCCCTTATTATAACCGGCGCCTTTATCATTGTATTTGGTATGTTGTTTTTAATAGCGCGTGCCAGAATGAAAAACATTCCTCCGGTGGAAAATCATAAGAATATTATTACCCTTACTGACGTCAATTTTCAGCATCAGACAAAAAACAGGATTGTACTCGTAGATTTCTGGGCAAGCTGGTGCGCGCCATGCAGAATGATGGCTCCGGTTTTGAATGATGTTGCTGATGAGCTTACAGGAAATGCTTATGTGGGGAAGGTAAATATTGAACAATACCAGGCTCTTGCACAAAAATACCAGATAAGGAATATCCCTACGATGATTCTCTTTAAAGACGGGAAAGAAGTAAACCGTATTGTTGGTGTCAGGAGCGAGCAGTACCTTTTGCAGCAGATAAATAATGTCAGATAGCAGGTCATTAAAGGTAATTTCAATTCAATAATTCAGGATAACCGTCCTGATATTATTGATTCTCATGTGGGCTCGGAACAGCGACTCTCTGATTGTGCTTAAGGGCCCGGGATTCAATCCCGGGCTTTTTCATTATCAGAATTGCTAATGCTATATATCTGACAATTAATGCATAAATTAGTAAAATAGTTGTAAAGTGCATTGAGCTTTATCGGGAGTCAAACAAATACATCATGAAAGCAGGAACAATTATCGCCGGTATTTTTGGTATCGCTTTGGTCATTAGTATCAGCGCGGCATTGCCAATTGACCTTAAGAGCAAACCATGGAACGGAGAGAGGCAGGTTATCCCCGGCAAGATCACCGCAGCATTTTATGATGAGGGTGGCGAAGGAGTTGCCTTCCATAATCCTGCTGCGAAAAACAACGGAAGCGAAGGGATCGGGCTGGCTCGCAACGGCAGATATGAGGTAGGTATATCTGTCACTAAACCTGGCCTTGATAAGTTCTTAGACGGAACAGCCTTGCCATTCGACAAATACTATGTCGGTTGGATCATACCGGAAGAATGGCTGAACTACAGCGTGGACGTCAAGACCGCCGGTACGTACCAGATCAACATACTCTCTTCAGTGGCCAGAGATTCCACGGAGATCAGTCTCTCGGTTGATGGTGTTGACAAGACAGGTGCGATTAATATGGAGACCACTGGTCATGTCCATACATGGCGGCTGTTCAACAACATTGCTGAGATCGAAATGGAGAAGGGCCCGCATGTACTCACCCTGAAGTTCGTCAGGACAGGGTTCATGAACGTCCAGTACCTGGAATTCATCCCCTGGGCCAAACCCTCTGTGGCAATTAGCGCATTAGCCTCAGAAAACCAGATGTCAGTCCCCTCAGATTATAAAGGAAAACCTTACGAAGACATTAATTATAAAGCAGGAGCCCAGGTTATTTCCGGCAAAATTGAATGTGCATTCTATGACATGGGTGGTGAGGGAGTAGCCTATCACGACTTTGAGCCTTTAAACAGGGGCGCTGGTGAACTCAATCAAATACCGGATCACCAACGGCCGCATGCAACGGCCTATCATTGGAATTTTCGTAAAGACGAAGCTGTAGATATTTCATATACCAAGGACTTTGCAGATTTCAATCACAACGAGAATTATTTCACACCTCCGATAAACCAACTATATATTGGCTGGACCGAGGATAATGAATGGGTCAATTACACGGTGGATGTCAAAATAGCCGGTACATATAAGATTGTTGCACTTTATGCAAACGATGCCAATACCATTAATTTTTCTGTTAATAATAAACCTGCCAGCGAATGCATACTTCCGCTTGCAACCGGAAGCATGCACAAATGGAATAAAGCAGAGATAGGGAGGATCACTTTTTATGAACCAGGGCTTCATTTGCTTACATTTCACTATAACCGGGGAAATAATTTTGCCTGCTTTGAATTTATACTGATGCCTGATACATAGTAAGGCACTCGCTGACAGTGTGAGAAGCTTAACATAGAATCCACAAATTCAAATGAATTAAAATTTCGCCTGATGAATGCAAAAAAGGATCTCAACCGTCGCGATTTTATAAAAAAAACCGCAGCTTCCGGAATAGCTCTAAGTATAATTCCGTCGCATGTTTTGGGTGGTTCCGGAAAGATAGCCCCCAGTGACAGAATGAACGTCGCCCTGATAGGTTGTGGCATGATGGGGTTGGGTGCGCTTAACGGATATCTGAAAGACCCCGCTTACCAGATTACCTCAGTCTGTGATCCCGAAAAAGACAGCAATAAATATCCGGGGCGCCCGGGCGGGGCCCCGGGTGGTCGTGAAGAAGGCAGGAGAAGGGTAGAAAAGGCTTATGCAGAAAATAACGGGAAAGGAATATACAAAGGTTGTAACGCCTATGCTGATTTCAGGGAGCTTCTTGAAAAAGAAAAAGGACTGGATGCCGTATTTAATTTTACTCCGGATCATTTACATGCTCCAATTAACATTGCCGCAATGAAAAAGAATGTTAATGTGGCCACTCATAAACCAATTTCCAACTTCCTGAATGAAGTCCGTGCCTCAATAGACTATGCTAATATATTCTGGAGTTCCGACGCACTGCTATTTTTTTCAGGATCCGCCAAAGACATATACAATGATGCAGCTGATGAAGCAGGGCATTATCGGAAAAGTAACTGAACTGCACCGGTGGACCAACCGTCCCACCTGGCCACAGGCCAAAGCTACCTTGCCTGAGCCACAACCAATTCCTGAAGGATTTGACTGGCAGTTATGGCTCGGACCCAGTACGGATCGTCCATACTCTCCTGAATATACTCATTTTGTTTACAGGGGCTGGTTTGAATTCGGGGGAGGTGTCCTTTGTGATATGGCATTTTACGGTTTCTGGAGAGACTGGCGGGTACTGAATTTGGGAGTGCCCGTTAGCGCAAAGGCTGATTGCAGTATTCATTACGAACTCAATAACTTCGTTTTTAAAAAAATTGAAAATAAACTCTCTTTCCCCTGGGCCTCAAGAATTCATTGGGATGTCCCTGTATTGGATAAGAATGAAAATATAGATGTCTATTGGTATGACGGCAATATGAAACCCCCGACACCAAGAGCCATGGTTGACAAAGGTGTGGATCTTAGTGACGCCGGAGGTGTTTTATTCATAGGTGAAAAGGGTGTTATTTATACTGCCTTTGACGGATACAACGATATGCAAATTTTTAGTGTTGATAATGGAGATGAAATCGCAGCATCTATCAAAGTGCCGGAGGAGTACCTTGCATTGTCAAAGGATGAAATGAATAATGCTTTTAAGGGAATAAGACCATCCAGGGGCAATTTTAAAAATGTCCAGCCTATCTCAGAAACCATTGCCCTGGGAAACCTCGCTATCAGAATGGGGGGTCAGAGATTGCAATGGGATAGTCAGAATATGAGAGTGACAAATGTTCCGGAGGCTAATCTTTATGCTACCCGTGAATACCGTCCCGGCTGGGAAATATAGATGGATGGATTTTTGAGAAATGTAAAAATCTGACAATTAATATTTGAGATCGTTGACCTAAATCTTAAGTAAATGAATACACGTCGTGAATTTCTTAAAAAAAGCACGGTTGCTGCTGTAGCAGCCATAACGGGACCTTCAGTTTTAAACGCTGCGGTTCCAAAGACCGAACCGATAGAACCCATATCATTCAACCAGAGACATAAACTCTCTATGTTGTCTTACACTTTCAATAGCCTGGTGAGCAGAGGCATGCAGGATATCTTTGGCTATTTTGAAACATGTAAATACCGATATAATCTTGATGCTGCGGATCTCTGGGGAGGACATCTTAAAGATTTCCGGGAGCGTTATGACAAAGGCACATATATTCCTTTTGAAGATGGATGGATCGCAAATGTCAAAGAGGCCCTTGATGAGCGTGAACTGTGCATTCCCAATATCGCAGCAGATGGCTGCCATGTTATAACCTTTGAAACGGAGAGAACTGAACTGAATCACAAGAATGCGCTTGAGCACCTCAGACTTGCCAAAATGCTTGGAGTTGGTTTTGTACGCTTTGATTCCGGACCCGGTTTCAATATGCCTGAAGGCAGAACTGACTGGACAAATGAAGAATTCGATTTTATCGTAAAGCGTTACAGGGAATATGCCCAGTATGCATATGATAATGGCTTCAAAACAGGTGCGGAAAACCATATGGGTCCATCCGGTGCATGGAAAAACCTGAAAAAGCTATACGATGCGGTTGACCATCCGGGTTTTGGAATCTGTATACACATCGGAGGATGGAAAGGGGCAAACACAGATGAGGAAAGAAATCAATATGATATGGAAGCTGCCAAACTTGCTGTGCACACACATATCCCAATGAATATAATTGACGGACCGCTCGAGGAAAAGATGAACAATCTTCGGAATGCAGGCTACCAGGGATATTATAACGTAGAAGTACCTGCTGGCCGTGGAGAGAATTCATATGAAACGGCTGCATACGCTTTAGCCAGGGTTCGAAATGTATTTAGCAAATGGGAACTGGAAAATGCCAGGACCAGGACCTGAAAAAATACGAAAAAACGGCAATCCCCGAAGGATCGTTACATATTCAATTTACTGCGCGCTTTTCAGACCGTCGAGGAATTTCATGTCCTCTTCTGCGATCTCAAAATCAACATCAATGTTCTGTCCTATAAATTCAGGGTGTGTTGATTTGGGAAGAGGCAGTGCCCCTTTCTGAAGCACATAACGGATTGAGAGCTGGGCTATGCTTTTGCCGTATTTCTTCGCAATGCCGGCAATGGCAGTGTTATGCAGAAGATTGCCTGTGGCAAGAGGCGAGTATCCCTCAACCAGGATTTCATTCTTCGTGCAATGCTCCCTTATTTCCTGCTGCTGATGTCCGATGTGGAACTTGATCTGATCGACCATCGGTCTGATGCGGCAGGTATCAAGTATGGCATTGATATCTGACACGTTGAAATTGGATATCCCTATCGAGCGGGCGCTGCCCTTTTCGTAAAACTCCTCCATTACTTTCCATATCTGAATGTTCTGTTTTGTATAGTCAGCGCCTATCTCGTTCCACGGCCAGGGGGCATGGATGAGATAGAGATCAATATAGTCGAGACCTATGTTCTTGATGGTTTTTTCAGCATAACGGTGTGCCAGGGCATCGTTCTTTACCTCAGCCGGCAGCTTGGAAGTGACAAATATCTGTTTGCGGTCAATGCCGGAATCACGGATGGCCTGCCCGACACTTGCCTCGTTGCCATAGGCGAGGGCAGTGTCTATGTGCCTGTATCCGCGCTTCAGGGCAGCAGTGACTGCATTGTACGCCTCGTCTCCCGAAGGAATCTGCCATGTTCCGAAACCTATTGCGGGGATTTTGACTCCATTGGTAAGTGTAAAGAAATCTTTGCTGTTCATAATCTGTTTATTTACGGATGCGCGTTAAATATATTGATTTTTGTCCGGAATAGACTAATTTCACTCGCTGTAAAATATAACATATGCTTAAAGGGATATCTCCTCTTATCTCGCCCAATCTGCTTGAGGTGATGGCACGGATGGGCCATGGTGATGAGCTCGTTCTGGCCGATGCACACTTCCCGGGCGAGAGCCTTGGCAAGAGAATCATCAGGGCTGACGGACTGCAAATTGCTGACCTGCTTGAGGCAATGCTTCCTCTGTTCGAACTTGACACTTATGTGCCTCACCCTGTCATCATGATGGAGCCGGTTGTGGGAGATAAGCTGGATCCCGGGGTGGAAATGTCATATTTGAAGCGTATCTCTCTCACGAATACCAGCCTTCTTCAGGTAAAACGGCTTGACCGCTACGCCTTTTACGAAAGAGCAAAAAACGCCTTTGCCGTTGTCATGACCGGCGAGACGGCTAAATACGGAAACATAATTCTGATAAAAGGAGTAACGCCCGTCTGATCAGCCGGCGGATTCCTGTCTGCTTTGCAGGGACTGGCATCACAGGACCACTTTTCATTTTGACTTTTTAACCGCATTAATATCAGTGATATGAAATCCTTCAGACCAATCTGTCAGTTACTCATTCTGACAGCAGTTTTATTCGCATTTAATTCAGATTATGCAATTGCGCAGAAACTAAAACCGGGGCCCCAGGACCTCTCATTCTTCTCGTCGGCAGATGAGAGAGATCAGCCTTACGCAGTATATATTCCGGAAAACTTTGACGAGAATAAGACTTATCCGCTGGTTATCTTCCTGCACGGGGCATGGTCAAACCACCGGCTTGGGCTGAGACGCCTGTTTGGTGTCGGCAACAGCCAGGGATATGATTTCATTAAGCCCGGCAACGTGCCGTTCGAGACAGATGTTGAGTCTACAAGGTACTGGCCGGTATTTAAGCCTGTCGATTACATAGCTGCGGCGCCTTATGCCAGGGGTACGGCCGGCTACCAGGGCATTCCCGAACAGGATGTATATGAGATGCTCGATGATCTTAAGTCGCGCTTTTTGATTGATGAAGACCGGATCTATCTGACCGGACTTTCCATGGGCGGGGGCGGCACCCTTTGGCTGGGAATGACCCGTCCGGATGTCTGGGCAGCTATTGCCCCTGTCTGTCCTGCCCCGCCGGAAGGAACCATTGATCTTGCCGGAAATGCCCTGAACATGCCGGTTCATCTTTTCATCGGGGACAAAGACTTTCTTTACAAAACAGCATCAGAGTGGAAGGCAAAGCTGGAAACAACTGCACAAAAACTTGACTATGTGGAATACCCCGGTGTCGGCCATAACAGCTGGGAATGGGCATATAAGGATGGATTCATATTTGAGTGGTTCTCACAGTTCAAAAGAGACATGTTCCCGGAGCAAGTCAAATTCAGTTCCAAATGGTTTAAATACAATAAGGCTTACTGGGTGACATTTGACGACCTGGTTCCCGGCACCATGGCAACTATTGATGCACGGTTCACCGCCGGCAATAACGTTGAAGTAACCAGCGCAGGACTTGGTGCGTTTACCCTGCACCTGTCAGGCCATCCGCTTTTTAATGCCGAAAAAAAGGTAACAGTGAAGGTTGATGGCAAATCCTTTTCCGTAAGGAGTGCCGGTGCAATATCCTTTATGAAATCGGGCGGATCATGGGCAAACAGGAAATTCACTCCCGGCCTTACCTCCAAGCAACCCGGTGCCGAAGGTCCTCTTTATGCTGCAGTTAGCAGCAGCCACATTTATGTCTACGGTACGGGAGGCAATCCTTCACAGGAGGAACTGAATGCCAGAAGGGAACAGGCAGCTGCCGCTGCCGACTGGTCAGGAATGGGCGGCCGGATAATGGTCTTCCCGAGAGTGATCTCAGACAAGGAGATAAGACAAAGTGACTATGTGACATCCAACCTTATACTCTTCGGTAACCGGGAGACCAATGCAATAATTGAAAAATTTGCCGATAATCTTCCGCTGCATCTCAATGCTGATGCCTCAGGTTATGGCCTGGTCTATATTTTCCCGATGAACCGGCATTATATTCTTGTCAATTCGGGACTTTCATGGTGGACAACTCCGAAAAATACTGCCAGTCAGACCGGTTATGCCTTCCAGGGCTCAAAAGTAGAGGTCCTTAAGAAATTTCAGGATTTTATACTCTTCAGGGAGAGCCCGGATAATATTGTGTCACAGGGCCTTTTTGACAATTACTGGAAAATACCTGCAGCAGCAATCGAAACACTCAAAAGTTCGGGAGCTGTTACCGTTAATCAACAATAAGTCATAATTAAGCTAAAACTACGATCAGAAATGAAGAATGCATTTTTATTATTAACCGCACTGGTCCTTTTTCCATCCATGGCTGTATGTCAGCATGATTCATCATGGTTCTCGGTTAAAGAGGTTGCAAAGGACGTCTGGCAGATTAATGACAGGGGTCCGAATATTTACCTTGTCATCGGTCACGACAGTGCTCTGGTTGTTGATACCGGGAATGGTGCTGCCGACCTGGCAGGACAGATCCGGAAGATGACGGACAAGCCTCTGATCGTTGTGAACACCCACGGTCATGGCGATCACACCGGAGCCAACTACCAGTTTGAAAAAGTTTATATCCATGAGGCTGACCTTGAAGCTGCGGCTGCCTCAGGTACGTCCGAACGGGCGAAATCAATGCTGGAAAATCTTCCTGAGACTGAAAAACCACAGGACGGGGAGCGGTTTAAAGGCAAGCATTTTAATACTTTGCTGATACCGGTAACAGATGGCGACCTTTTCAACCTGGGCGACCGGTGGATAAAGGTAATCGAAACCCCCGGGCATACTCCCGGCAGTATCTGCCTCCTGGATATCAGTGACAAGCTTCTTTTTGCTGGCGACAACAACAATGGCCTGGTATGGCTCTGGTTGCCGGGGTGCCTGCCGCTGAGCAAATACCTGGCAACACTCGAGAAACAGATGGAGAGAATGAGCGAATTCACAACTATTTTTCCCGGTCATGGAGATCCCATGCCGGCTGAATTCGTCCTCGACCAGGTTGCCTGTGTTAAGTCTATCCTTGACGGAACATGCCAGTCGAAGCCATATGAACATTACGCCAATGCCCGTGTATGTGCATCCGGGAAAGCCCAGGTGGCGTTTAATCCTGAGAATTTATAGCTAATATTGCGCTTTGATTTCCGAAACTATGAGCAATATTAAATCCGTTGTATTTGACATCGGGGGCGTCCTTTTAGACTGGAACCCCAGGTATATGTTCCGCAAGATCTTTAAAAGTGAAGAGGAGATGGAGTGGTTCCTGTCCAATATTTGTACCTATGAATGGAATGTTCAGCAGGACGGCGGCAAGCTTTTCAGCGAAGCCACTGCCGAGCTCTCGGCCAGATACCCTGAGTACAGTGATAAAATTGCCCTTTATTACGGCCGCTGGGAGGAGATGCTTGGCGGGGAGCTCATGGATACGGTGAAGATCTTAAATGAGCTTAAATCGGCCGGAATGCCCGTCTACGCTCTTTCAAACTGGTCGCATGAAGCTTTTCCGGTTGCTTACGAACGCTATGGTTTCATGAAACAGTTTGACGGCATTGTGGTTTCGGGGTATGAGAAGCTTCTCAAGCCCGATCATGCCATTTACAGGGTGCTGATGAGCAGGTATAATGTTAATCCTGCCGAGTCAGTTTATATTGACGACAACAAAGCCAACGCTGACGCAGCCGCGGAGCTGGGATTTCATTCGATACACTTTCAAACGGCGGAACATCTAAGGCAGGAGCTTAGAAGGTCAGGCCTGAGGGTTTAGGTCAGACTACAGACAACAGGCAATCGGCACTGAGGATTTGCGATTTGCAATTGAGGACTGAACAGGGATGTAGAAATATGAAGACAGGGCGGTTGTTACTAGTATCAATAGCTTTATTTGTTGGCCTCACAGGTTATGTATCTGGTCAGGCCAAAAGCCCGAAACGTGGTATATGCGGCGATGCTTCACCACAGGACCTGGTCATATTGGCTCCGTCTGTTACATGGTATTACGACTGGGGAGTGGAACCACCCGCCATGTCACAGGGACAACTGTCAGGGATCGAATGGGTGCCGATGTGCTGGGGTGCCGTGTATGCGGGCGATGTGGCAGGGATTGAAGCCAGGATACCGGCAGGAAGCGGGTATCTCCTCGGATTTAACGAACCTAACTTTATGTCGCAGGCAAACATTACACCTGCCCAGGCTGCTTCAATGTGGCCAAATCTTGAAAAAATTGCTGCCGATAAAGGACTGCAACTTGTAAGTCCTGCCGTAAACTGGTGCGGTGATTGTGTGGATGGAGTGACCAATGATCCGGTTGACTGGCTCGATAAATTCTTTGCTGCCTGTCCGGACTGCAAAGTCGACTATATTGCCATTCACAGCTATGCCCCGGGCTCAGCAGCCCTGAGCAACTATTTAGATAAATTCAGGAAATACAACAAGCCTCTCTGGATCACCGAGTTTGCTCCATGGGACCCGCCAAAGCCCGATTTTGATGGCGTCGTGAAATACATGAAGGAAGCCATTCCGATACTTGAAAACGACCCGATTGTTTTCAGATATTCATGGTTTGCCACAAGGGTTGGCATTAATCCGGATATTAGTCTTCTCGGAGCAAACGGTGCTCTGACAAAACTCGGGCAGCTTTATGCCGGTATGGCGTTTCAGGGAATGACTTCTGATCTGCCGCCGGTAACAATGGCGGGAATGGACATATTTATAAATCAGCCTGCTTCAAGCACAATCCTTAACGGATCAGTATATGACGCAAACGGAGATGCACCATCCATAGTCTGGACCCAGGTAAGCGGGCCAAACACAGCCACCTTCAGCAGTACAGCAGTTACCGGGCCTGTTGTTTCAGATCTTGTCGCCGGCACCTATACATTCAGGATTACAGTGACTGCCGGAGGCAAAACCGATTATGATGAAGTTTCGGTAATTGTGGGTCCTCCAAATATAGCTCTCAATAAACCGGCTTCAGCATCATCCGTGGAAAGTGCATCAACACCAGCCTCAGCTGTAAACGACGGAAATAAAAGCAGCCGATGGTCATCAGCGTTTTCCGACCCGCAATGGATAAGAATTGATCTTCAGTCTGCTTACAATATCACAGGTGCAAGAATTTTCTGGGAGGCAGCCGCAGCAAAGAATTTTGAAATTCAGGTTTCAAACAACGCGACTACCTGGACACGGGTATTTTCAACGACCGGCGGCGACGGGGGAACAGATAATTTTTCATTCACTGCAACAGCCAGATATATCAGGATGTTATCAACTGCCAGAACCACCCAGTACGGGAATTCAATTTATGAATTCGAAGTATTCGGTACCTTACAGACAGGAATTGACGATCTGCCAGCCGCGAATACCTTTTCGGTTTATCCCAATCCCGCAACCGGAGATCAGTTGCATATTACATTCAGCAGCGACTGGGCAGGCGGGGACGCATTAATGTCAATCACAAATATTGCCGGACAGCTTATCTATGTTGAAAAGATCCGGATACAGGAAGGTAAAGCAGCAGGCATTTCGATACAGGGGAATGACTTATTGAGACCCGGTACATATGTTTTATCTGTTAAGGGCAAAGATGTCACCAGGCATACTATGCTGATAATCAAATAGTAAACAATTTATTGATTTAGGATTTAGTGTCTGGGATTTGAAGGATTCGATCTGCAAATTTCCGACATAAATAAAAATTGTTCATTTATTCTTCATAAGTATTTTATAATATTTATCACCCCGCCCTGTTTTCATCATATAAATTAATATTTTTGCCCCGGATGGTTAATAAATGATCAAAATTCTTTCATCATTATCACTAAACGGCATTTCAAGGATGAACACATCCGGATGAGAATGGTATATTGATGCAGGAATTAATATAACCGTTCTCAGGAAAACAGAGGGCGGTTTTTTAGTTTTAAATAGCACATTCATCAGGAATGAGAACAGAACGACCACTTGAACAGGGATTATACAGATCAGATTTTGAGCACGGAAGCTGCGGGATAGGTTTTGTGGCTCATCTTAAGGGGGAGAAATCTCACACAATCATAAGTCAGGGCCTTGACATACTCAGGAACATGACTCACAGAGGTGCTGAGGGCGCCGACAGAAAGACGGGTGATGGTGCCGGAATTATGATACAGGTGCCCCGCGATTTTTATCTTATCCAGGGTTATAATCTGCCCGGGGAAGGCAAGTACGGTACGGGATTAATCTTCCTTCCTCAGGAAAGGGAGGATTCCGCGAGATGTGAGGAATTGCTGGAGTCAATTACTTCCGAAGAAGGAGCGACTATTATTGGTTACAGGGAAGTGCCTCGCGATAATTCGGTTCTGGGTGATATATCAGGGGCAACAGAGCCTTATATCAAACAGGTATTCATCAAGGCAGACCTTCAGCAGGAGGATCTGGAACGAACATTATATATCATCAGGAAACGGGTTGAAAAGGCAGTACGTGAGTCTGACCTGAGACAAAAAAACTTCTTTTATATTCCCAGCCTGTCATCACGCGTGCTTGTTTATAAGGGTATGCTCACCTCTGTCCAGCTAAGGGATTATTATTCTGACCTTACTGATGAGCGGATGCAAAGTGCTATCGCCATGGTACATTCAAGGTTCAGCACAAACACCTTCCCGAGCTGGGATCTGGCCCAGCCCTTCCGCTTCCTGGGACATAACGGGGAGATCAATACCATAAGAGGAAACAGGCTATGGATGGAAGCCAGAGAATCTATCCTGAGATCGGAAAAACTTGGTGATCTCTCCAGGATTTACCCTCTTATAGAACCAGATAAAAGCGATTCAGCCTCACTCGATAATGTGCTTGAGTTCCTTATCATGAGCGGCAAGAGTCTGCCTTATGCAATGGCAATTTTAATTCCCGAATCAATCAACGCCAAGAATCCCATTCCGGCTGAGCTGCGTGACTTCTATCATTATTATTCAACTATCATGGAGCCATGGGACGGACCGGCTTCACTGATCGTCTCTGACGGGAGGTATATCGGTGGCATGCTTGACCGGAACGGGCTCAGACCTTCAAGATATTTAATAACGACTACCGGCCTGATAGTAATGGGATCAGAAGCAGGAGTACTGACATTTCCGCCTGAACTGATACAGGAAAAAGGAAGGCTGAGGCCAGGCAAGATGATGCTGGTTGATACTAAGGAAGGGAAGATCTGGTACGACGGGGAATTGAAAGAAAAGCTGGCGGGGGAGTTTCCTTACGGGAAGTGGATTAAGCAGAACATGGTAAACCTTGAGGAGATTGAGACCGGACATCTTGAAACCCCGGAAATTGGGCCTGTTTATGAAAAATATATTATATCATTCAATTACTCCGGGGAAGATATAGACAAGATAATCAGGGAGATGGCTGCAACCGGCAAGGAACCGATAAGTTCGATGGGAAATGATGTACCATTAGCCGTGCTGTCAGAAAAGCCTTACCGTCTTTTTAATTATTTCAAGCAGCATTTCGCACAGGTGACCAATCCTCCGATTGATCCTATCAGGGAAGAACTGGTAATGACCCTTTCAGGATACCTGGGATCCCTGCAGCAGAACCTCCTTGATGAGAGCCCTGATCACGTAAAGATGGTAAGATTCCGGAATCCGGTAATTTCAAACACCTATTTCCAGATCGTAAAGAACCTGCGCTACAAGGGCTTTTCTGCTGCCGAGCTTAAAATGCATTTCAATGCCGGGAAAGGAGCGGAAGGACTTCGCTATGCAATTGACCAGCTATGCCTTGATGCAGAAAAAGCCGTTGATGAGGGTAAGAATTATATCATCCTTTCTGATCGCGGCATTGATGAAAATAAAGCCCCTGTTCCTTCCCTTATGGCTGTCTCTGCAGTGCATCATCATCTGATAAAGAAACGGAAAAGGATGCAGATAGATATTGTGGTTGAGTCAGCGGAACCGCGTGAGGTTATGCACTTTGCACTTCTCTTCGGCTATGGTGCAAGCATTATCAATCCTTATATGGTCTTTGCCATAATTGACAGGATGGTGAAGGAGAAGGCAATACAGCTGGACTACCAGAAGGCAGAGGAAAATTATATCAATTCAATCCAGAAAGGTCTCCTGAAGATAATGTCAAAGATGGGCATAAGCACTCTGAGGAGTTATCGTTCTTCACAAATATTCGAAGCGGTCGGAATACATCCTGATGTAATCGACAGATACTTTGAAGGTACGGCATCAAGAATAGGTGGCATAGGACTGGGTGAGATTGCCGAGGAGGTTCTTATTCCTCACAGACATGCATTTGCCGAAAAGCCAGCGGAAGACATACTGACAGAAGGGGTGTATTCATACCGCAGGAACGGTGAAATGCATGCATGGAACCCCGAGGTCATAGCGCACCTTCAGTGGAGCACAGGAACAGGTGACCGGAGCATCTTCAGGGCATATACGGAAAAGGCCAATCGTGACACAGCCCGTCCTCTGTTTATCAGGGGCCTGGTCAAGATCAGAAAAAATCAAATTCCTCTCGAGGAGGTTGAGCCGGCAGAAAATATAATGAGGAGATTTGTAACGGGAGCGATGTCCTACGGATCAATAAGCAGGGAAGCGCATGAATGCCTTGCCATTGCCATGAACCGTATTGGCGGCAGAAGCAATACCGGCGAGGGAGGTGAGGACCCTGCCAGGTTTATTCCCCGCGAGGACGGGACAAGCGTAAGAAGTGCGATAAAACAGATAGCCAGCGGACGCTTTGGCGTCACAACAGAATACCTGGTTAATGCTGATGAGATACAGATAAAAATAGCCCAGGGAGCCAAACCGGGCGAGGGAGGACAGCTTCCGGGTCATAAAGTTGACAACATCATTGCAAAGACCCGGTACTCAATCCCCGGCATAACCCTTATCTCACCTCCGCCACATCATGATATATACTCTATTGAAGACCTGGCGCAATTGATTTTTGACCTGCGTAATGTAAATCCCCGTGCCAAAATCAGTGTCAAGCTGGTCTCTGAGACGGGTGTGGGAACAATCGCTGCAGGAGTTACCAAGGCCGGCGCTGATCTGATAACAATTTCAGGTTTTGAGGGAGGCACCGGTGCTTCTCCTGCTTCATCAATAAAGCATGCGGGACTTCCTGTTGAGATGGGCGTGGCGGAGACACAGCAGACGCTGGTGATGAATAATTTACGACGGAAGGTCATTCTTCAGGCTGATGGTCAGCTGAAAACCGGCAGGGATGTGATAATTATGGCTTTACTTGGCGCTGAGGAATTCGGATTTGCCACGGCTGCCCTGATTGTTTTTGGCTGTGTTATGATGCGAAAATGCCACCTGAACACATGCCCCACGGGTGTGGCGACACAGAATCCGGAGCTCAGAAAAAGATTTTCAGGCAAGGCTGACAACCTTGTCACATTCTTCCGGTTCCTGGCAGAAGATGTCCGTGAGCACCTGGCAGAGATGGGATTCAGGAAACTTGATGACATAATCGGCCGTTCTGACCTTCTTGAGCGGGATCCGGAGATAAACCACTGGAAGACAAAAAATATAGACCTCACATCACTGCTCCGGATACCTGATGAAGCCCGGGTGAACCCGGTATACTGTACTGAGCGGAATATAAACAAGGTGGGAGAGGTCCTTGACTTAAGCCTGCTTGATGAAGCAGAAAAAGCTATCTCAGAGAAGAGCCCGGTGGTGATCTGCAGATCAATCCGAAACACCGACCGGGCTACAGGTGCCATGCTATCAGGCAGGATAGCCGAACGATATGGCTCGTCCGGGTTACCGGAAGGTACAATTAATTGCAGGTTCACCGGTTCAGCGGGACAAAGCTTCGGGGCTTTTCTTACAGCCGGAACTGAGTTTTGTCTTGAGGGAGAGTCCAATGACTATCTCGGAAAAGGACTTTCCGGCGGGCGTATTATTGTCATGCCGCCGCAAGGATCGCTGTTCGAGGCAGACAGGAATACAATAATAGGGAACACGGTGCTTTATGGTGCGACGGCCGGAGAGGCATTTATTTCAGGTGTGGCCGGGGAAAGATTTGCGGTGCGCAACAGCGGGGCAGTTGCCGTAGTTGAAGGAACAGGCAATCATTGCTGTGAGTATATGACAGGCGGAAGGGTCGTCGTACTGGGCAAAACAGGCAGCAACTTCGCTGCAGGTATGAGCGGCGGCATCGCTTATGTATTTGATGAAGATGGTGATTTTGACTATTACTGTAATATGGGAATGGTTGAGCTTTCCCTGGTTGAAGATAACAGGGATATCGATGAACTTACCTCAATGATAGCCAGTCACTACCGGTACACAGGCAGTAAAAAGGCAAAAATGATTCTTGATGATCCCGTTAAATTTATTCCCGGATTTATCAAGGTCACTCCATATGATTACAAAAAAGTACTGGAAGAGCAAAAACTTGAAGAGATAAAGCGGAAGCTGGCAAATGTTGAGATGGATGTGGAAATGGGCGCAGGTTATTGAACATTAAGAATAAGGCGATGGGTGACATAACCGGATTTATAAAGATAAAAAAGAAAGAAGCAGGTAACAGGCCTGTTGTCGAGAGGATATGCGATTTCAGCGAGGTTGAGCAGATACTAAACAGTGAAGACCGGATGCTGCAGGCCGCCAGGTGCATGGATTGCGGTGTGCCATTCTGCCACTGGGGCTGCCCGGTCGATAATTTAATTCCCGAATGGAATGACTTGCTGTTCAAGGGAGACTGGAGAGGCGCTTATCAAAGACTGAGCGCTACAAATAATTTCCCTGAGTTTACAGGAAGGATTTGTCCCGCGCCCTGTGAACACGGGTGTGTCCTGAATATTCAACAGGATCCTGTTACCATCCGTGAAAATGAAGTAGCCATAGTTGAAAAAGCATTTTCTGAAGGATACATAAAACCTGTCCGTACCCCGGGCAGGACTGGTAAAAAAGTTGCCATTATAGGAAGCGGCCCTTCAGGTATGGCAGCAGCCGATTTGCTAAACAAAGCCGGACATGAAGTGACTCTTTTTGAAAAGGATGCCAGAGCAGGAGGATTGCTCAGGTATGGTGTGCCGGATTTCAAGCTCAGCAAGGCAACTATTGACAGGAGACTGGAATTAATGATGAGAGAAGGCCTGACTATCAGGACTAATGTTAATATCGGAATTGATATTCCGATGCAGGACATTGTAAATCAACATGATGCTGTGTGTATTGCCACAGGCGCCTCTCAGGCGCGTGACCTGATGGTGGAAGGCAGAGATCTTAATGGCATCCATTTCGCTCTTGATTTTCTGGTTTCACAGAATAAAATCAACGGTGGTGAATCTTCCGGTACTGCAGGTCCTGTCAATGCAAAAGATAAAAGGGTGGTGATTATCGGAGGAGGAGATACCGGCTCTGACTGTGTGGGAACAGCTATTCGCCAAAAGGCCTCGAAGGTCACTCAGGTCGAGATCCTGCCAAGGCCACCCCTGGGCAGAAATCCTGACAATCCATGGCCTTTTTATGCCAGGGTAATGAAGACCACAACTTCACATGAAGAGGGATGTGAAAGGATATGGTCTTTATCTACTGTGAGGTTCACCGGGAATGAAGGCAATGTCACAGGAGTGGAGGTGGAAGACGTGGAATGGATGAAGGAAGAATCAGGGTATTCAATGAAGATTATTGCCGGGACACGCAGAATAATTGATTCTGACCTGGTGCTTCTGGCTCTTGGGTTTATTGACCCGGCTCAGTCTGGTTTAGTTAAGGATCTGAACGTCAATCCTGATGGGAGATATAAAGCCCGTACTGGCCAGGGTCACGATACGGGTTTCGATAAAGTCTTTGCAGCCGGAGACGCTGTAAACGGAGCCAGTCTGGTCGTGTACGCAATAGCATCCGGCAGAAGTGCAGCAAGAGAGATAGACGCATTTCTGAGGAAGTAGAAAAAGTACATCAAACCACCTCCCCCTCCTTCGTAAATGTCTTCTTTTAAAGCCCCTTGCCCCATGAACCCTGTACCTTTATCGCTTATTTTTTTATCTATCTTTGATAATCTGACCACCATAAGACGCAAAGCCAACAAAGAAGAAATGGAAACACCATTATTGAAAGATCCAGATATTTATCCTTCAAATGAAATACTGAGAAGTGTTCTGAAGGACAGCTATCCTGCCTACGAGGAAACCATGAAACAGATCACCGGTGCTGATCACGGGCTTGTACCTCAGTGGAATTATTACAAGGACGGGAAAGCGTGGCTGTGCAAAGTGGCCTTTAAAAAGAAAACTGTTTTCTGGTTGTCGGTGTGGGACGGGTATTTCAAAACAGGATTTTACTTCGTCGAAAGACACTGTCACGGGGTATTTGAGCTTGACATTGACAAAAGCATTAAGGAAGATTTTACATCCAAAAAACCCATTGGTACCCTGTTCCCCCTGGCAATTGAGATGAGAAGAAAAGAGCAGGTCAGTGACTTGCTGAAGGTTATTGAGTATAAAAAGGCCCTGAAATAAATCTGCGGTCATGTCGTAGCAAAGCGGAGACCCGGACCGAAACGCCGGGGCAATCATGCAGTCACTCCGGTACCGGAGTCATAAACAACGGGCAGATGATTTTATGACTAAGCCAGGCTACTGCCTATTACCCATTGCCTACTGCCTGGCAATAAGCACCGGTTTTCCAAACCCGACCTTCTCAAGCTGTTTCATCTGGGTAGCAGCGTCCCCGACAACAACATAAATCATTCTGCCGGGATTGAAGTATTTTTCAGCGATTGCCTTGTGTTCTGCTACAGTCATGCTTCTTATGACATCCTCCTCCTGCTTTACATAATCATCAGCAAATCCGTATTTTCCGATATAATAAAGCATGTTTGCCAGTGCATCGTTGGTTTCAAAATGCAGTGCATTCGACCTGATCATACAATTCTTGATGAACTGAAGATCGTTTTCTGAAATGCCGTGGCGGTATTTCTCCATCTCACCCTTTATGATTTCCATGGTTTCGAGTGTCGCATCGGATCTTACGCTTGTGGAAGTTATAAACGGAGCCGGGACTTTCATCTCACTGAAATAACTAAAAGCCCCGTAAGTGAATCCTTTTTCCTCGCGCAGTACCTGGTTCAGTATGCTCGTGAAAGCTCCGCCGAGCCTGTAATTGTCAAAGTCCGCCTTTACAAAATCCGGATTATCCCTTGACAGGGCCAGGTAACCGGCATATATGACTGACTGGCGCGAGCCGGGGATATCTACAAAATATATCTGTGACTTCTCCGGTGCCGGAGGCGGGGTATAACTGTTGAAGGTCACATCTTTGGCTTTCCACTCTGCCTCAAGAGGCCGCAGGGCTTCAAGCACCTCTTCCTGTGAAACATTGCCTGCAACCTGGATTTTAGTGATGGATGGCGATAAATTCTTTTCATAGAATGCCTTAAGGTCGTCAATAGTAATTTTGTCTATCGATTGCTTTGTTCCCCTGATGTCATAGCCCAGGATGTGGTCAGGTCCGTAAACCAGTTTTGAAAACTGATTGGCGGCGACGCTTGACGGCCGGGCCTCTGCCTGAATGATGGCGTTCATAGTACGCGTCTGTGCCATAACAAACTCAGCTGAGTCCCATCGTGGCTCAAGCAGTATCTCTTTCATGAGCGACACGGTTTTTCCGAAGTTCCTCGACAATGTGCTGGCGTTGAAAGTTATTTCTTCACTGCCTGCACGCATATTGATACCGGACCCCAGCAGTTCAATCTCTTCCTCCAGTTCCTCTGGCGTCTTGTTCTTTGTTCCCTGCGGCAGCACCCCGGAAACCATGGCGGCAACTCCAGGTAATTCTATGTTATCGAGTAATGCACCTCCGGCAATGACCATATTCATGCTAACCAGCGGCAGTTCCTTATTCTGAATGCCAAGGACTTCGATACCGTTAGCCAGGGTAGCTTTCCAAATAACGGGAACTTTAACCTCAGGCTCCGGTCCGGCCGGAGGCTCTGCAGTACGATCTATTGTTGAAACGGTTTTGGCAATCTGCTCATTATCCTCCCTGGCTATCTCGACCTTACTGGCGTCGGTTATGCTCTCCTCACTGACCTCCGCCACGACAGAGTTTTCCGCCATCATTTTCTGCTGTCCTTTCGGTACGAAGCTGGTCACGATATGAGGCTTGTCATTGATGTACTGGTTGTAAACCCTCATAATGTCTTCACGTGTAACAGCCTTGATGTTTTCAATGTCTTTTTCAACAAACCCGGGGTCATTCAGGTAAGTATTGTAGAAGGCCAGCTGAATGGATTTGCTCAGTACGCTGTTCAGCCCCAGATAGAAGTCCTTCTCACTTGATGATTTGATACGTTCCACCTCTTTATCCGTGAAGCCCTCCGTTTCAAATCTTGCAAAAGCCTCATTGATTGCATCTTCAATCTCCTTAAGAGTTTTACCTTCGTTTGCAGTAATGGAAATTGTAAACTCACCGGTAAGCTCTTCGGCTCCGTTATAGGCTGATGTCCGCGAGGTGAGCTGCTTCTCCCTTACAAGCACTTTGTACAAAGGCGCTTTTTTACCGTCAGCAAGGATCTTTGCCAGGAAGGTGAGTGCATAAGCATCTTTATTATAGTTTTCCGGAACAGGCCATACAAGATTTATTTGCGGGACATTTGCAAAATTGTCTTCATGATAGAGCTTTTTTGTCTGGTCAAGAGTGACAGGCATCGGGCTTCGGGGGGCAACCTCACCATGAGATTTTATTTCTCCGAAATATTTATCTATCAGTAGTTTTACAGAGTCTGCGTCAAAATCGCCGGCAAGGACCAGAGTGGCATTATTCGGTCCGTAGAAATTTTCATAGTAGGTCTTTACATCATCCAGTGTCGCGTTCTTCAGGTCCTCCATCTCTCCTATCACGTCCCAGTTGTAAGGATGAGTTGCAGGATAGAGGTTTTTGTAAATGACATAACTTGTGAAACCGTACGGGGAGTTATCCACATACTGTCGTTTTTCATTCTGAACTACATTCTGCTGAATAGCCAGCAAGCGCGGTGTCACCGAGTTAATGAAGAAACCCATGCGATCCGACTCCAGCCATAATATTTTTTCCAGCGCATTTTTCGGAAAGCTTTCGAAATAGGTCGTGACATCGCGGCTGGTAAATCCATTATTGGAGCCGCCCGCATTTTCTATGATCTTATCGAAAGTTCCTGTTGGAACATTCTCCGAACCACCGAAGAGCAGGTGTTCAAAAAGATGAGCAAAGCCTGTCCTGCCCGGGACTTCCCTGCTTGAACCCACATGATACATTATCGCATAAGACATTACGGGGTCGGAATGATCAGTGTGCAGTATCACCTGAAGTCCGTTTGGCATCACATATTTCTCATACGGAAGGCTTAGTTTGTCCTGTACAGGAGCTTTACTGCATGACGTTATCAATATCAAAACTGCCAGTAACAGCAAGTTCTTTGAGTGGTAACGCGATTTGTTCATGGCGCGAAATTTAGTATTCAGATTTTACGAAAGATAAATGTAATCATAAAACCGCTCTCAGACCAAGATAGACGGGCGGTATTTCTTTTCCGAATGCACTTTCATAAAGTGTCATCGCAGCCCCCAGGGCAGAAGAATCACTGATTTCAGATGTGAAGACCCTTTTGCGTGGCAGCCGTGCGGCGAGGGTATGAACATAACTGTCATTTCCCGCAAATCCGCCGGTAATATAGATTATCTCAGTCTTATCATCAGGTGCCAGTATCAGCCTGATTGATTCCATGCATACATCAACCAGGTCGAATATCAGCTGGTGATAGGCATCGGCAAAAGCAAGAAAATGAGACAGAATCACTTCACCGTCAACATAACCGTCAGGAATTCCATGACGAAAGAATACTCTGCCCCGTTTATTTGCGAGCATTCTTCCGAGTGCCTTGCTTCTGCTTTTTATCGTTTTATAAAGCTCATCAGTCACACCAAAATGATCGTTCAGCCTTTCTACATTTCTGTCATGTATGTATCCCAGGTTCAGGCGCGAAGTTATGACCTGCTTCTTGTCTATGCTCAAATAGTCCAATGCGTCACTGTGCTGTTGTTCCGCAGTCAATGGCCCGGTGTTGAAGGGGTTAATGAAGGTGCACCATGTGCCCGTCGCAATAAGGATGAACTGTTCTTTAGTCCCTTTAAGGTACGGCACGAGTGCAGCAGCGCTGTCAGTCATGCCGGTGCCGTTTATTATATTATAGCCTTCTAACCGGGTATGCACAAGGTCCGGTATGCAGGTAGCGGAGTTCAACGCTTTAATGATGTATTTCCCGTCCCTGACAACCGCTGCCAGACATGATCTCATCCATGCTTCAATCGCAGCTATATCCTTATTGGCAAAGCCGTCATCGTCAGATGTCTCACCAGGTGTTTTTTCTTCCGAATGAACAATGTTTAGCCATTCATCAAAAAGAAAAAACTGCTGGCGGCTCTTCCCGATATCAAATATTGCAATCACTTCCACGGACATTGTACCTGATCAATTACGGCCTGGCCTTTTCAATATTCAAATATAGGAATTGAGTCGCACAGAAAAGGTGATTTGCAGGCACCATCATCATTAAACTTTTGATACATTAGAGGAATAAAAAAATATGCGGGGAAACTATAACTGAACATTTCTTATCAGTGTATCACTTATAACCGCAATGGGTGGTTACCTGTTCGGCTTCGACTTTGCTGTCATTACAGGAGCGCTACCCTTCCTGCGTGCTGAATTTGGCCTTGATGCCGTAATTGAGGGCAAATTTCCGGAAAAGATTGAGAGTGACTTTGCGAAACATTGATGTTTTCAGTCCGGGGGGAGGTTTTGTGTTTAATACTGTTCATTACACAATGAGTAACGTCCCCGTGGAAAATATGCTGGCAATGTTCAGGGCGCTGAATAATGCCAGGAACCTCAATTCTGATTTTTAAGATAATCGACCTAAAGTGGCTTAATTCTGACATTTGCATGTCATGATTGCATGTCATCCGGGAATTTTGTATATTGCAAGTGTATAAAATACGCTTTTTATTCCGGCGACATACGAAGCATAATCCTTAAACCATCCAATATGATACTAACCTACCCAAAGGCTTTCCCTGCCTTGTTGCAGATTATTCTGCTCTTTTCCGCACTGCCGTGCCTTGCCTATAGCCCGGCGGAAAATGAGCTCACAACCTGGTATGAGACCGATAATATTCAGCAAGTACAATTCACTGTAAGAGGTACAGTAGTTGATGAGAACGGACTCGCCATGCCGGAAGTAAATATTATTGAGAAAGGAACTTTTAATGCTGATGTTTCTGACAAGAACGGAGAGTATTCATTAAAAGTCAGCAAATCAGATGCCGTGATTGTCTTTTCATTCATCGGGTACTACACAAAAGAAGTGACTGTAAATAATCAGGCTGTAATTAATATTAAAATGGAGCCTGAAACTTCTTTAATCGGTGAAGTGGTAGTTGTCGGATACGGCACGCAAAAAAAGGCCACCTTGTCAGGCTCAGTCGCTGTTGTTCAGGGGACAGAAATCGTAAAGTCGCCAGCGCTTAACGTTACCAACTCTATTGCAGGTACCATAGCAGGCCTGGTTGCTGTAGGGCAGAGCGGTGAGCCCGGGGAAGATTATTCAACGTTGTATATCAGGGGACGAAACACACTCAATGATAATTCACCCCTTATTGTGATCGACGGTGTTCCGAACAGGTCGCTTGAGCGGATTGATCCTGCAACAATTGAGAGTATTTCAGTATTGAAAGACGCTTCAGCTGCAATTTATGGTTCCCAGGCAGCAAACGGGGTCATTCTTGTAACCACAAAAAGAGGTGGCTCAGAGAAATTAGTATTTGATGCCAGCTACACATTGGGATTTACCCGTCCGACCAGGATCCCCGAATTATGCAACTCAGCTGAGTATGCTACTCTTGTAAATGAGGTCGATTACTATGACCAGCAGAGTCCGACCTATTCACCTGTCGAAATCCAGCAATATGCAGACGGAAGTGATCTGTGGAGGTACCCCAACACTGACTGGTTTACCGAAGTTTTAAAGCCATGGTCAATGCAGCAGAATGGAAATATTACAATGTCAGGGGGTAGCGAAAAAGTCCAGTCATTTGTATCATTCTCATCGCGTAACCAGGATGGGTTCTTTTATAACAGTGCCAGTAAATATGCTCAGAATGACCTTCGCACCAACATTGACTTTAAACTTAGTGATAATATCAAGCTCTCTCTTGATGCAAACATGCGTCTTGAACAGCGTGACGGTCCTACAGCATGGTCGGCTGCCATTTTCCGTGATTTAATGACTGCACTGCCAATCCAGGTTGCAGAATGGCCTAACGGTAAGCCCGGCCCTCCGCTTGATCCCACGACTCAGAATAACCCGCTTGTCCAGGCCACACCAACAGCCGGTGTCAGCCACAGCGATAATTATGTAATGAACTTCAATGCCAGACTGGAAGTTAAGATTCCCTGGGTTGAAGGATTGAAATGGATTACCACAGGTGCACTGGACAAAGGAATACTTGCCTCGAAGTATTTCTCAAAGAAGTATGCCCTTTATAAATGGGACGGCGTTACTGTTGATGAAGGCAACATTCCGGTACTGACTGCTGCCCAGTATGGCTCATCAGATCTTCAACAGCAGATGCATGCGAGCAATGCTTACCTGGTAAATTCCATCCTGGATTTCAAGAAAAACATAAATGAAATACATGACATAGGGACGATTGCAGGGTTTGAGATCATAGAAAACAGTTCAAACTGGTTCTCAGCTTCGAGGAGAAATTTTGCCAACAATTATCCAGAAGAATTGAATTTTGGTGATGTCAACCAGCAATATGCCAATGGGTCAAATCCCGGGATAAACCGGTGGCTTAACTTCTTTGGTCGTGTCAACTACACTTACAGGGAAAAGTATATTGCCGAATTTGTCTGGCGCTATCAGGGATCGAGCAAGTTTTCACCTGAAACACGGTGGGGCTTTTTCCCGGGCTTATCTCTTGCATACCGCGTTTCCCAGGAGGAATTCTGGGAAAACAGTGGCATAGGGAATGTAATTAACAACCTTAAAATTCGAGGGTCTTTGGGAAAAACAGGCAATGATCTGATTGAACCATATCAGTTTTACTCATTGTACCAGCTTAACTTCCTGGCATTTGTTACCGATGATCAGGTTTACCATCAGGTGTTCAATGAAAGCCAGGCAGGAAACACCAGGGCACAATGGGAGGAGGCGCGCCAGTTCAATGTGGGGCTTGACATGTCATTCCTGAACAACAGAATGACTTTTACTACCGACTATTTTAATAATCTCAGGACAAAGATCCTTATAACGCAGACAGCCTCAGTTCCTACAACAACAGGTATGGCTTATATTTTGCCTGACGTAAACCTGGGAGAAGTCCGCAACCAGGGATTTGACTTCGACCTGATTTTCAATGATCAGGCTGGTGAGTTCAATTACCACATAGGTTTGAACGGGTGCTATGCAAAGAATAAGGTGTTGTTCTTTGATGAAGCCGAAGGGTATTCTTCATGGCAGAGACAGACAGGCCATCCCATGTATTCAGGGCTATATTATGAAGCAATCGGTATTTTCACAACTTCAGCCGATCTGGATAAATACCCTCATCATGACGAAGCCCGGTCGGGTGATGTTATTTTTAAGGATATTGACGGCGATCTTGAGATAACCGGTAATGACAAGACGCGTATATATAAAAGCTCTGTTCCGACCCTTACAGGTGGCCTGAATTTCTCAAGTGATTATAAGGGATTTGATTTTACGATAATGTTCCAGGGTCAGGCGGGCGCAGTGCGTTATATACAGGACCTTGGCGGAAAAGGAGTTCAGAACTGGCTTAAATCATTTTATGATAACAGGTGGACGGAGAGCAATCCGTATACAGGATATCCCAGAACCTTTAACAGAAATGATGAATACTGGGTCAGTTCTGTAAACCCGAATACTTACTGGTTGCGTAATACGGATTTTATAAGGTTAAAAAACCTGGAATTCGGGTACACCCTTCCAACGGAATGGACCAGCAAGATAAATATCACAAACCTCCGTATCCATGTCGGGGGCATGAACCTGTTGACATGGTCTCCTGACTTCACTGACTATGATCCTGAACTGGAACCCAAAGGTGACGGTTTTGCCGGACAAGGGTATCCCTTACAGGAAGTTGTAACTGCAGGTATTTCAATCAAGTTTTAAACTATAACCTCATGAAACGAATAATTACTTTTATAACACTCGCCGTTTTCCTGGCATGTGTCTCATGTGAAAGCAATTTTCTTGACACCCAGCCCGGAGATCAGTATGATGATGCAACTATCTGGAATAATGCAGGTTTGGTTGAAAACTTCCTTTTCGGTATTTATCAGGGCGTTCCGTATCCGTATCAATGGTACACATGTGCTTCTCTTGTTGATGAAGCCGTGCCTGTTCAGAATGACGGAGTGGTCACACGGGTTCTGACAAGCACCATGACACCTGAAGAGCAGGCTGCCTTTACGGATAACTGGGCTAATGCCATGGATAACTGGTGGTGGGGTAAGGCTTATTCCAATATCAGGGCGTGTAATCTCTTCCTTTCCAAAATTGAAACGGCCAATATACCTGACGAGGCAGTTCGCCAGCAATTTATCGGAGAAGTTCACTTCCTCAGGGGTTATTTCTATTATCTTCTGATGGCCCAGTATGGAGGCGTACCATTGATTGATAATGTAGTCAACATCGGGGATAACTATAATGTTCCGCGCAACACTTTTGAAGAGACCATCAATTTTATCATTCAGGACTTCGATGACGCAGTCTCAGATGACAAGCTGGCTAATCAGTCTGATAAAACAAGGGCTACAACAGGAGCAGTCCTTTCACTTAAATCACGTGTTCTTCTTTATGCAGCCAGTGAACTGCATCACAATAGTGCCAGCTGGGCTTCGGGCTATGCACATCCTGAACTGATCTCCTACACCGGAGGTGACAGAGATGCTTTATACCAGGCTGCCAAAGATGCAGCAAAGGCAGTGATGGACATGAACAAATACAGTCTTTATGAGGGTTATGCTGATCCCGCAGAAAATTTTCAGAAGCTGTTCCTGCAGATGTCCTCCGGTGAACAGATTTTCATCTACCAGATGGATAAAATCCAGACCTATTATTATGGCACGGACTGGATTGCATGGATCTATGGCACACCAAGTTATGGCGGATGGTCACTGAACCAGGTCACAGGTAACCTGGCTGACGCTTTTGAAAATGCTGACGGGACTCCCTTTAACTTTGAAGCGCAGAAAGGTGACCCTTATTCAAACCGTGACCCAAGGTTTTATGCTACGGTTCTCTATAACGGAGCCCCATGGTATACCAATTCCTGGGGGACACTCTCGCCCACAAATATTGATATTGCAGGTGTCGATGGGGAAAATCTTTCCACCGGTTACTATATCAAGAAATTCATTTCTCCCGGAGAGAATGACTACTATTATGGAACGCGGCAACCGCAGCCTTATGTTCACATCCGTTATGCTGAAGTGTTGTTGAATTATGCTGAAGCGTGCCTGGGGCTGGGACAGGAAGACCTTGCCCGTGATGCTCTCGATCAGATCAGGGAAAGAGCAGGTATGCCTGATGTACCCGCAACTGAGACCGGTGCTGCACTACTGGCCCGCTACAGGAACGAGCGCCGGGTGGAACTGGCATGGGAGGTCCACAGGTTTTTCGATGTCCGCCGCTGGATGACTGCCCCTGAGGCTTATGTTGAGGCAAGGGGAGTTCATTATGACCCCATAGGACATATCTACAGCTCATTCATATATGAACCCCGAGCATGGAATAATCGTGCATATTTAATTCCTGTCTCTTTTGCCGAGACCCAGAAAAATACCGCCCTGATCCAAAACCCCGGCTATTAAAATCAAAAAGAATGAGCAGGATTATTTTCTTTCTACTTGTATTATTGGCAGCTTCCGGTTGTTCACGCAATATCTCGGTAATTCCTCTTCCCCTGGCAATGGATGAAGGAAAATCAGGACAATTAAGCTTATCAGATAAAACCATCGTGGTTTATGATGAAGCCCTCGCCGGCTCAGCCTTATATTTTCAGGAATATATAAGCGGGAAATACAATATTGTTCCGAAAATAGTCATCTCCGGAGAATCAGAGAAACAGCGCAGTCTTATCAGGCTTAAGCTTAATAATGAATATAAGGAAGGTCAGTATCACCTGGTGGTCACCCGTAATGAAGCTGAAATTGAGGGTTCCGCCTCCGGTGTTTTCTATGGCATTCAAAGCCTTATTCAACTTTTGCCGATGAGCACTAAAGCCGGGCAAAAAGTCCTGAAAGTTCCTTCGGTAAGTATCACCGATGAGCCGCGGTTTGTTTACCGCGGAATGCTGCTTGATGTAAGCCGTCATTTTTTTACTCCCGACTTTGTTAAAAAATGCATCGATCTGGCCGCCCTTCACAAGATGAACTACATCCAGCTTCATCTCACTGATGATCAGGGATGGAGGGTGGAAATACAGAAATATCCACAACTTAATGAGACTGGCTCCTGGAGAAACGGCACTTCTATCGGTCAGTGGCCCGGAACAGGCAATGACAGTATCAGACACGGAGGCTTCTATACAAGGGATGAAATCAAAGACCTCGTTGATTACGCACAAAAGAGGTATGTCACAATAATTCCTGAGATTGAAATGCCGGGGCATTCACTTGCCGCATTGGCTTCGTATCCATGGCTGGGATGCACCGGGGGGCCCTACCAGGTGAAGGAAACATGGGGCGCAGGTGATGATGTGTTTTGCGCCGGGAATGACAGTGTGTTTGCATTCCTTGAGGATGTGCTGGAAGAAGTGATGGAAATGTTCCCGTCGGAATACATACATATTGGCGGGGATGAATGCCCTAAAGAGCGCTGGAAGAATTGCCCGGAATGCCAGGCAAGAATTAAGGCTAATGACCTGAGCAACGAAGATGAACTGCAGAGTTATTTTGTCACCCGGATCGAAAAATTCATCAGTTCAAAAGGCAGAAAAATGATCGGATGGGATGAGATACTTGATGGCGGACTGGCTCCCAATGCCGTTGTAATGAGCTGGAGGGGTAACGGGGAATCGGGCTGCATGGGCGCTGTTAAAGAAAAACACCAGGTCATAATGACACCTGCTTTCAGGTTTTATCTCGACTATCCACAAAGTTCGGAGGAAGATTCTCTGGCAGCAAACTGGGGCGGAGTGACAACTGTCAGGACGTCTTACGATTATAACCCGGTCATT
Source organism: uncultured Bacteroidales bacterium (assembly GCA_963828395.1). Taxonomy (GTDB): domain Bacteria; phylum Bacteroidota; class Bacteroidia; order Bacteroidales; family VadinHA17; genus SR-FBR-E99. Next base: position 93,969 of record CAWHED010000004.1, on the reverse strand, counting down.
CCCGGACTTAAGGAGGACGAGATTCAGTATGTCATTGGAGGACAGGCAAATGTATGGACAGAATTCATTAGTAATCCTGACAAGCTGGAATATATGATGCTGCCACGCCTGAGCGCTGTGAGCGAAGTACTTTGGTCTCCTCAGGGTAAGCGGAGCTGGGAAGACTTTAAGATCCGCATGGAAAAGCAATATCAGCGGTATCAGTTATGGAATGTAAAATACAATCCCGCCGATATCGAAATGAAATAAGCAATGAAACATAAATACGGCGTACTGCCGGGATTTACTCTTATTCCCGGTTTAATTATTTCATGTTTTCTGTTGAACTCATGTGACAATAAGGAAGATAAGGATATTTCTTGCATTAAGATTTACCCGGATACTCTGATAAACTATGTTTCCAATCGTCCGGTTGGAATAAATCTCAATTTTTTCATGGACGGCGGCAGATTCCCGGTTCCGGAACATACAGTAACCGAAGCCCTCGCAAAAATGGGCGTCAGGTATTTGCGGTATCCGGGAGGTGAAAAGTCAGACCTGTACCTTTTCAGTGTTCCGCCCTATGAAGAATCTCATCCCACGCTGGCACGGACCGCAGGTCTCAGAGATTACCCCGGTGTAATTTCTGAAGAGAACGATTTTACATACGATCCCCTGGATTTTGATGAATACATGGTTATTTGCCGGTCTTTAAATGCTGAACCGGTTGTGACGGTGGCTGCAGATAACTATCTTCTTGACGTTGACAAGGGTGAAAAGGTGTCATCGAGGGAAGACCTGATACGCAATGCGGTGGAATGGGTCCGTTATGCCAACATTAAAAAGAAATACGGTATCCGGTACTGGATGATCGGCAACGAGAGCTGGAACAATAATAACCCGAATTCCACTGCCGGTATCTATGCACATGATGTGATTGATTTTTCCATAGCCATGAAGGCTGTCGACCCTTCCATCCTGATAATTCCGAACGGAGACAGCGATGAGTTTTTCAAATCAGTGATTACACATGCCGGAGACTATATTGACCGCATCTGTGTCAGTAATTATGGGGTTTACGATTTTATAAACGGTTATGATACCTATCGCGATTCGACCAAAAACCTTATCTGGCCTGCAATGACAGCCATTGGTGCAATGCAAAAGTATGCCACAGCAGAGCAGAAAGGAAGACTGAAAGTTATTGTTTCAGAATTTGGTTCAATTGATTGGGCCGGTTACTGGGAAGGCTCAAATGATATTGGTCACGCCATTGTCACCTTCGACATGGCCGGTCAGTTATTATTACAGCCTCAGATTGAGTTTTCATGCTTCTGGAATACCCGGTGGATTGAAAACGAAAGCAAGCCGGGCACTGACCATGATGCTCTTGACAAGGAGGGTAACATAAATCCTACCGGCCAGTCACTGATGATCTGGAATAAATTCTCCGGTGATCAGATGATTAAGGCTGAGGGTATCCGGGGTGTAATAGCTTACTCAGGCTTCAGCCCGGATGAAGGAAAGCTGTTCGTTTACCTTGTAAATAAGACCGAAAAGCCTGAAACAGTACAATTGAATATTGAAAATTTCAGATCAGTTTCTCTTATAAATGCATGGGAGTATTTCGGATTGACTTCGGATGATATGCATCCTGTCTGGCAGGCTAAAGAGCCAGGCAGGCGCGCAGAAATAGTTGACCTGAAAGGATTGTCAATTACTGTTCTGGAAATGAAAATCAGACGGTGAATTCTCAAAAAGCAACTATTTCAATGAAAAGCCAAGCGATTATAAAAGCCGTTATTCTGAGCCTGACGATAGCATTAGAGGCCTGTACCCCGAATAAGGTTGCTACTGTTAACTACTATTTTGATCCGGAGCAGGGAACGGATTTAAATACCGGAACATCCCCTGACCAGGCATTCAAAAGCCTGAGTAAGGTCAATAATCTGGATCTGCAACCCGGCGACAGTATCCTGCTGAAATCCGGAGCCCTGTTCACTGAAACGCTTTATATTTCATGCAAAGGTGATTCGGCTAACCCCGTTGTTGTCGGGAAATACGGCGGTGAGGCCAGACCTTACATTAAGGGAGATGGTTCACAATTGCAGGCGGTTCATGTGTTCAATTCAGAGTATCTTGTGATTCGTGACCTTGAGATCTCAAATAAGGGAGCCGCCCCTGTAGAAAACCAGAACGGATTATTTATTGAGCTTAAGGATTATGGAACTGCACATGACATAACGGTCGATAATCTGTTCGTTCATGATGTTTTTGGGAGCATGGTCAAGGAAAAAGGAGCCGGGCATGCTATCTACCTGCAAAATAACAATGATGATGACACTCTTACCCGGTCTTCTCACTTTGACAGACTCCTTATCCGGAACTGTCACATAAAAGATTGCCAGAGGAATGGGATAATAATATGGGGTAACTGGGTGCGAAGGCGCTGGGATCCCAGCCTGAATGTAGTCATCAGGAACAATTTAATAGAAGGAGTGCCTGGTGACGGCATTGTGCCAACAGGTTGCGAAAGTCCTCTTATAGAATACAATATAATGAGGGACTGTCCGGCCACCCTGCCGCCCACCGAAGCCTGCGACGGCATCTGGCCCTGGAGCTGCGACAATGCCGTGGTTCAGTATAATGTTGTCAGTGACCATAAATCGTATGTTGACGCCTACGGATTTGATTCAGACTGGAACTCCACAAATTCGCTTTTCCGGTACAATCTGAGCTATAACAATGACGGAGGGTTCATACTTGTCTGCAACTCAGGAGGATGGACGCCTGACTGGAGTATCGGCAATACAGGCACTGTTGTGAAATACAATATCAGTATCAACGACGGGTTGCGTAACTATATTCAGGAGAATCATAAAAAACACTTTTCTCCTGTAATTCACATGACAGGTCCGGTAAGCAATACGATCATAAAGAAGAACCTTATCTATGTCTGTAAAAAACCGGAACCTGAAATAGATAAAACAATCCTCACCCTTACTGACTGGTACGGTTATCCTGACAGTACATTCTTCAAGGACAACTTCATCTTTGTGGAAGAGCCAAACCGGATGGCAGACCTGACTAACTCGACCAATACATTTTTCGAAGGGAATCTGTATATCGGTGATCTGAAGACACCGGCAAAAGGATTTGATGTTTATCCTGGCATCTTTAACAGGGGAATGTGGTATGATAAGGAGGATGCAAACTGGGACAACCTGCTGAAGTTTATAAGTGATAAATCCATTCCCCTAAACGGAAAAGAGGTTCGTGTACTACACATAATCGGTGCTGATGAATAAACGAAATCTTCTAATCCTCATCTTTGTCTCATTGCTGGCACGCAGTTATGCACAGCCGGTTTTATTTGATTCTGACTGGCGCTTTCACCGGGGCAACCTGACCGGTGCCGAAGCTTTGGATTTTAATGACAGTAACTGGCGAAAAATTGATTTGCCTCATGACTGGAGCATTGAAGATCTGCCCGGAGCACAATCCCCTTTTGATCCGGATGCTATCAGCCAGATGGCGGGGGGGTATACCACCGGCGGGACAGCATGGTACCGCAAGACATTCTATGTTCCCCGGGAACAGGAAGGCAAAAGAATTCATATTCAGTTTGACGGCATTTATATGAATGCTGATATCTGGCTCAACGGGGAACATGTCGGTAACCATCCCTATGGTTACACCAGCTTCTGGTATGACATTACAGATAAAGTCAAATTCGGTCAGGATAATGTCATTGCCGTTGAGGTGAAGAATGAAGGCCTTAACAGCAGATGGTATTCAGGGTCAGGAATTTACAGGCATGTATGGCTGAAAATACTTAATCCTGTATATATTGAGCCCCGGGGCATTTTCATTACAACTCCGGAAATCAGCGCCTCCTCTGCCCCGGTTATTGTAAAGACATCGATAATTAACACTGCCCTGGAAGCCGCCGATGTAAAGCTTATAACCAGAATACTCAATAAGAGGGGTAAGGAAGTATTAAAAAATGAAATTCTGCTACAGATCAATTCAGATGCCGGCACTGAACTGAGCCAACACTTCGTCATCAAAGCTCCTCAGCTCTGGTCACCGGAATCACCTGTTCTTTATACTGCTGTTTCTGATGTATTCAGCAACGGTGTTCTTGTTGATCACACTGAGAACCAGTTTGGTATCCGCAGTATTTCATTTGACGCAGAAAATGGTTTCACGCTGAACGGGAAAGCCATCGAGCTGAAAGGCGGATGCATGCATCATGACAATGGTATCCTGGGATCTGCAGCTATTGACCGTGCCGAAGAACGCAAGGTCGAACTGCTTAAAGCATATGGGTTCAATGCAGTACGCTGCAGCCATAATCCACCGTCTGAGAAATTCCTTGATGCCTGTGACAGACTGGGTCTCCTGGTAATTGATGAAATCTTTGATATGTGGCAGGAGGCAAAGAATCCCGACGACTACCATTTGTATTTTGATGAATGGTGGGAAAGGGATCTTTCATCGATGATTTTGCGTGACCGCAATCATCCGTCCATTATACTGTGGAGCGTCGGAAATGAGATAGAGGAACGAGCTGATTCTTCAGGCATTGAAATCATGAAAAAATTCAGAGCTCTGATCGACAGGTATGATAACACAAGGCCGCTGACGCTGGCGGTGAATGAGTTCTGGGATCATCCGGGGCGCCAGTGGGATCAGACAGCACCTGCTTTTAAACAGGTTGAAGTGGGAGGATACAATTACCAGTGGTGGCAGTATGAGCCTGATCATGAAAAATTTCCGTACCGCATAATGATGGGAACAGAATCGGTGCCCATTCATGCTTTTCAGAACTGGCAACTCGTAGAGAAGCATCCATATGTAATTGGTGATTTTGTCTGGACTGCCATGGATTATCTCGGAGAAGCAGGAATCGGGCATACAACCTGTGAGGAAGAAGATGGGAACCAGCTGATGCCCTGGCCATGGTTTAATGCAAATTGCGGAGACATTGACCTGACAGGTAATAAAAAGCCCCAGTCATATTACCGTGATGTCGTATGGGGCCAGAGTGGTATTGAGCTGGCCGTACATGCACCACTCCCGGAAGGATGTAAAGAAGGAGTAAGTTACTGGGGCTGGCCTGATGAACAGCAGAGCTGGACATGGCCGGGAAATGAAGGGGACACAATGACAGTAAATGTTTATTCCCGTCACAGTCCCGTACGGCTTGAATTAAACGGAAGACTTATCGGAGAAAAACAGATTGATCTGACCAGCCAGATCAGTGCAGCATTCCGGGTGCCTTACGAACCGGGCGTGCTGACAGCAACGGCAAATGACGCAGGGAAGCCGGCAGCAACAGTCTCAATTACTACAGCCGGTAAACCTCAGTCAATCAGGCTGAAAGCCGACAGACAGATGATAAAGGCCGATCGAAATGATCTGTCTTATGTGTCTGTTGAGATAACAGATAAAAAAGGGAATGTGGTACCCGATGCCATTATCCCGGTACAGTTTACGACAAGCGGGCCAGGAGAAATAGCGGCATCCGGCAATGCTAACCCATCTGACACATCGGGATTTAAGAAGCCCGGATGCAATACTTACAGGGGTCGGGGGCTGGTCATTATGCGACCAAACGGGCCGGAAGGAAAGGTTATTCTCAGGGCAAAGGCCAATGGACTTAAGTCTGCAAAAATTACTATTGTAACGAAAAAGGGGAACAATTTATGAACAGGCCTGTTGTGATCAGATTGATGTTGGCATGCTTTGTCCTGTATGCAACAACCCAATGCCTATGCTCTCAGAGCAGCAATTCCTCACCCCGTGGTTTGAAGAAATCCACAAGGATATTGATTATCGGTGATTCAAATACCGAGATAGGCAACATCACGATGCCGCTGAAGACCATGCTTGACAGTACATACGGGAACTTCGGAACCGGTTATTGCACCCTGAACACCAACAGCATGGGCCGCGTACCAGACAGCCTGTCAGTGTATTGTGATTCGAACTGGATCATGTTTGATATGAGGAACGACTGGGTACCTGAGCCTGCGCCTTATTTTTCACCCGACGGACTTAGCATTTCCTCCGACATACCCGGAGCTGCGGTCACCGTCCGGTTTAACGGGGCCGGGATTGATCTTTATTATCTGCAGGGTCCTGAAGGAGGCAGTTTTTCCGCTTCAATAGACGGCAGGAACAGGGGAACCGTAAATACGAAAGCCTCATTGGCATCTACGGGGAAAGTGCATTACGGAAATTTATCTTCCGGATGGCATACACTGACTGTTAAGGTGAAGTCGGGCCATGTAACTCTGTTTGGCGTTGATGCCAGAAGATCTGATGTTAAAGACGACGGCAGGTTTATTTTACATAAGTGGGGCAATGCGTGGGCATCCACAAGCGAATATGCCGGCATAGACAAGAACGTTTTCATTACAGGATTGATGGAATTAAATCCGGACAGGGTTGTAATCCTTCTTGGCACCAATGACCATAACCTTGATCACAGGGACGCCTTAAGTGTCAGGGATAATCTGAAGGAGATCATTACCCGTATTCAGAAAGCACTGCCATCTTCCGGGGTGATTGTTGTATCCACTTTTGCCACCAGCGAAAGTGAGGCACAGGGGCTCCTTCCCGGATATGTTGCCACATCGTTTCCCGAAGCCGCACGTGAGACACAGGCATCATACTGGGACATGTCTTCCTGGTTTGGCCCGTATGATCCGGCAAAACTGCAGGACGGGGTCCATGTTACCGGAGCCTACGGCAGTATGATTGCTTCAATGTTGCTTGATATAATAAGAAGCGGCGGTCTTTTATGCACTGAATTTGACAGTTACCGGCTTACGCATCTGTTAACTCCTGCCGGACCTGTCCCGACTGCTTTTGACCCGAATGGAGTATACCCTTATATGAGTTACAGTGAAACGTCCAATCGTCCGGTTCCTGAACAATATCATTTTATTGTCCTTGAAAATGACCAGGTAAAAGTTACAATCTGCCCTGATCTCGGAGGTAAAATTACCTCGATGATACACAAAAAATCAGGTAAGGAGGTATTATATGTACCTGAGGTTCTTCGTCAGACACGTATCCTGCCGCGGTTTTATTTTACAGCCGGCGGTATTGAGGTAAGCTTCCCGATATCACACACTCCGGTGCAGAACGAAAAAGTGCTTTACAAAATTGACAGGGCAGGTGACAGGACGTATGTAACCTGCGGAGAAAAGGAGCTCAGGTTTGGAATGCAATGGTCAGTTGAATATTCACTCGGGCCCGACGATAATTTTATTACAGAAAGGGTTCTTTTGTATAACCCCGGAACTTCATCCTATCCGTGGATGTCATGGTCAAATGCAGCAGTGCCTTCCGCCCCTGACACCAGATTTGATTTTCCCGGCGGACAGGTGCTGGCACATTCCTCCATACTTGACACCATCGACTGGAGAAAGGAAGGGCCGTCAACCGAGTCAGAAATACAAGAGATGACCGGGTATTTCTGGGAAAACCCTGATGCCAGTGTCTTTGGAGTGTTCACGCCCTCGGCAGGCACTGGGTTATATCATGCCGCATCACGGTCAGACGCCCCGGGAATCAAGCTCTGGAGTTATGGCACCGGAGCTGACAGTACCTGGGCAACACTAAGTACTGCATCCCATTCTCCCTACATTGAAATACAGGGCGGACCAATCAGCACCCAGGCAATAAAGCTTAAGATGGAGCCGGGTGAATACAAACATCATGTTGAATATTGGATTCCAACTGATAAAGACATTGATATTTATTCACTTATTGTGCCGGCAGTCAGGTTGCGGCCGGTAGATTCCCTGCCGCTGTTCGGGTGGGCAAGAAACCAGGAAGTCGCTGTCTGGCTTGAATTATTGAAAGCATTTAATACAAAAGACCGTGTGCCTGATGCCCCGGATGTGACAGGGTATTGCTGGCCTCCTTCAGGTATGGAAGATATGGGACCTGCATTTCAATGGGCTATTGAAAATAATCGGAAAGGGGAAGACGATCTCTGGAGATTTTATTATGGAGCCTGGGCCGCAGGCCGCTCTGACACTGCTACCGCGATTGCTGCCCTTTCACCAGGCTCCCCGGGTCTTTCAAAAGCCCTTTTAGGCCGGCTTCTTAGGCTGAGTGGTGATAAGCAGGGCGCCCTTAATGCGTATAATTCCATCCGGGAGGAATGGATTTTGATCCATCCCCAGGTTGTAAATGAACGCGATAAATTATTGCGGAGCATGGGCAATCATACTCTCAGTGAAAGAGAATACTGGCTAACGAGGGTGAATGCCCTGGAGGATGAATGGCTTATTGAACGACGGGTGCAACTACTTATTGACCAGGGCAGGCCATCTGAGGCAAAGGAACTATTGCTTTCAACACATTTTCAGAAGATTCATCAGACGTACGCACGTACCGGCCTTTGGTTTCAGATCTGCGACATGCTTAATGAGCCACATTATCCGATACCGGCTCAGCTGGGTGAAGACAGGCTTGCTCATTTCGGAGCCTACAGGGAATATGAATAATGATTGTCTTAAAGAGAAGATTAACTGAACTTAAACTCTTTGGTCATGCTTTACAAATCAGCACCTTCGGTTATTTTTGGATTCATCCTGATTTTTCAGGCATGTAACTCAGTTCCTGAAAAAGACACGATTGACCTTGCCGGTGAATGGGCCTTTCAGAGCGATTCCCTTGACGTCGGAGTTAATGAAGACTGGTTCAATAAGGAGCTGGATAATGCGGTAAAATTACCCGGCTCAATGCTCACCAATGGCAAAGGCGATGATATAAAAGTAAGCACTCCGTGGACCGGTGGTATGTGGGACAGTATATGGTACAAAAACCCGGAATTTGCCAAATACAGGGAGCCGGGAAACATAAAGGTCTCATTCTGGCTTCAGCCGTCAAAGTATTACGTCGGACCGGCCTGGTACCAGAAAAAGGTTATAATACCGGCCAGGTGGGCAAACCGTTATACAGAGCTTTTTCTTGAGAGGTGCCACTGGGAAAGTACTCTCTGGGTCGACACAATCAAAGTCGGGATACAGAATGCCCTCAGCGCTCCGCACATATATGACCTCAGCACATGGCTTACGCCCGGCGAGCATACCCTGACCCTGAGAATTGATAATCGCATCAGGGATATCGATCCGGGGAGAGATGCCCACAGTGTCAGTGATAATACTCAAACCAACTGGAACGGCATTATAGGGGAAATGAGGCTTGCGAATAAACCGGCGGTTTATATAGATGATATTCAACTCTACCCTGATGTTGATAAAAAGACGGTCAGGATCATTTTGCAGATTAAAAATTTAACCGGAAGCGAAACAGATGGTCAGATAAGGATTGCCGCTGCGTTGTCTGATACCGGTGCTGAACAAAAGGTTGCCGCACTGACCAGGAAGGTACATATCGCTCAGAATGGTACCCTGATTGATCTGGAATATCCTATGGGCGGGAATGTGCTGCCCTGGGATGAGTTTGATCCAAATGTATACACTTTGAGAACTGAGCTGAACAGCGAAGCAGGCAGCGATATCCGTCTTACTGATTTTGGCATGAAGAAATTTAGGGTGACCGGCACGCGTTTCAGTGTGAATAACCGCCCCATTTTCCTGCGGGGCACCCTGGAATGCTGCATTTTTCCGAAAACCGGTTATCCCTCTGTTGAGGTGGATGACTGGGTCCGGATATACACTAAATGCAGGGAGTATGGTCTGAATCATATGCGGTTTCATTCCTGGTGTCCGCCTGAAGCAGCTTTCATTGCAGCTGACAGGATGGGGATTTATCTTTCGGTTGAGAATTCGGCATGGGCCTGGGTCGGCTCAGGAGCGCCGATAGATACTTACATTTATGACGAAAGTAACCGTATTGTAAAACAATTTGGCAATCATCCTTCATTCTGCATGATGCCCTACGGAAATGAAGCTTCGGGAGACAGCGCAGTGGCATACCTGACAAAGTTTGTGCGATACTGGCAGGAAAAGGATCAACGCCGGGTCTACACCTCTGCATCCGGGTTTCCGGATAGTCCCGTAAGCGATTATGTAAGCTCAGGGGCACCCCGTATCCAGTGGTGGAATGCAGGCTTATCAAGTCCGATCAATGCCAACTCCCCGACAACTGATTATGACTGGACACAGTATATTGAAAAGGATAAGCCGACAGTCAGTCACGAGATCGGACAATGGTGCGTCTATCCTGATTTCAAAGAAATAGCTGAATATGACGGTGTCTTGAAACCGGGGAACTTTGAGATCTTCAAAGACAGGCTTGAAGAAAATGGCATGCTTCAGCTTGCAGACAGTTTCTTATATGCATCAGGCAAGCTGCAGGTGTTGTGCTACAAGGCTGACATCGAAGCCGCACTCAGGACACCGGGATTTGCCGGATTTCAGTTGCTCGATCTGCATGACTTCCCCGGACAGGGAACAGCACTGGTGGGTGTGTTGAATCCTTTCTGGGAAGAAAAGGGCTATGTCACCTCAAAGGAGTTTGCGAGGTTCTGCAATGAAACGGTTCCGCTTCTCCGGCTTTCTAAAATGGTCTTTCTAAACAATGAGGAGATAAAGGCAAAAGCAGAGCTGTTCCATTATGCGAAAACGCCACTGGTAAATACTCCGGCGTCATGGAAAATCACAGATCAGGAAGGCGGTACTGTTGCCGAAGGGGAATTCCCTCCTGTCAGCATTTCAGACGGATTAGCAACACTTGGAGAGATAAAGCAGAACCTTGAGATAATTGCCAGTCCCGCCCAGCTGAAAATCACAGTTACGGCCGGCAGCTTTGAGAATTCGTGGGATATCTGGGTTTATCCGGCTCAGAAACAAGAAGTTACCGATGTAGACCAAATAATGATCACCCATGTCATGGACAAGGCTTCTATTGACTATCTGAACAATGGAGGGAGTGTGCTGCTGACGGTGAAAAAGGGCTCGGTAAAGCCTGAAAAAGGCGGGAATGTACCGGTAGGATTCTCCAGTATTTTCTGGAACACCCAGTGGACGGCCTTCCTGCAGCCACCATTTACACTTGGCATATTGTGTGATCCCCGGCATCCGGCATTCTCGGAATTTCCAACAGAAAATCACAGCAATTATCAGTGGTGGGATGCAATGAGCCATTGCAACGCCATAAATCTGAAGTATGTCTCGCCTGAAATTACTCCTCTGGTACGGATCATTGACGACTGGTTTACTGCAAGGCCCCTTGCAATGATCTTTGAATGCAGGGTGGGTAAAGGCAAACTTCTTGTATCAGGTGCTGACCTTCTTAGCGATGCCGGCAGCAGGCCTGAAGCTGTCCAGTTGCTCTACAGCCTGAAGAAGTATATGGCAGGCAGTTCCTTTAATCCGGTTACAGAAGTTGAAATGGAGAAAATAACCTCGCTCTTGAATTAAGGTTGGCATGCACAGAATATATACAGCATAATCAAATACTTACAAAACAAGATCATGATAAAGAAACTCATTATTGCCTTCGCAGCCTCTCTCCTGCTGGCTGACTGTTATTCACAGGCGACACTGTTTGATGACGGATGGCGTTTCCACAGAGGCGGGATGCAGCGGGCGGAATATCCCGGAACTGATGATTCCCAATGGCGGTTAATTGACCTGCCGCACGACTGGAGCATTGAAGATCTTCCGGGTACCCAGTCGCCGTTTGATCACAACGCCATCAGCCAGGTGAGCGGTGGTTATACTGTCGGCGGAACAGGCTGGTACCGTAAGTCGTTTACTGTTCCGGAAGAACAGAAAAACAAGAAAATCTATATTCAGTTTGATGGTGCCTATATGAATACCGATGTCTGGGTGAACGGAGAACATGTTGGCAGCCATCCTTATGGGTACACAAGCTTCTGGTTCGATATAACGGACAAGCTCAAATTCGGCGGAAAAAACGTCATTGCCGTACAGGTTAAAAATGAAGGCCAGAACAGCCGCTGGTATTCCGGATCAGGTATTTACAGGCATGTCTGGCTGAAAGTCATGGAGCCTGTTCATGTGGCACAGTGGGGAATTACCATTAAAACTCCTCAGGTAACCGCTTCATCGGCAGAAATAAATATCAAAACCAGTGTTTTGAATGAGTCCCCGGAAACAAAAACCGTAAAACTCGTCACCCTGATCATGAGTTCAGAGGGCACCGAACTGGCAAGAACTGAAACATCAAACACTGTTGTTGCAGGGGGACGGTATGAGTTTGATAATAAGACGACTCTGGCGGCACCCCGTCTCTGGTCGGTTGATTCACCTGTTCTGCACTCGGCAGTATCCGAAGTCTATTGCAATGACATCCTTATGGATCGTGTCAGCACAAATTTTGGAATTCGCAGTATTAAATTCAGCGCTGAAGAAGGGTTTCTTCTGAACGGAATACCGGTCAAACTGAAAGGAGGATGTGTCCATCATGATAACGGACCACTCGGTTCCAGGACATATGACAGGGCAGAGGAAAGGCGGGTTGAGTTATTAAAGGCAAGCGGCTTTAATGCCATCCGCTGTGCGCATAATCCACCTTCGCCGGCCTTTCTTGATGCGTGCGATCGTCTTGGTATGCTTGTTATAGATGAAGCTTTTGATATGTGGCGCCTGGGGAACAACCCGTATGATTACCATCTCTATTTTGATGAGTACTGGCAGAAAGACATTGAAGGTTTTATCGGTCGTGACATTAACCACCCATCAGTGATAATGTGGAGCATCGGCAACGAAATCAGAGGGATGGAGGATCCCGAAGTCATTGCAGTTGAGAAAATGCTGGCAGAAAAAGTTCATTTCCTTGACATGACAAGACCTGTCACAGCCGCTGTCAATCAGCTCAGGCCTGAGAAAGATCCGTATTTCGCCAATCTCGATGTCTGCGGTTATAACTATGCCGCTTCCGGTGATCACGGAGTGAAAAACATTTATGTTCAGGATCATATAAGGGTTCCGGATCGCGTGATGGTCGGTACGGAATCTTACCCGATGGCAGCATTCGGCTCATGGATGCCTGTTCTTGACAATGTATTTGTTATCGGCGATTTTGTCTGGACGGCTTTTGATCATATAGGGGAGGCAAGCATCGGCTGGCACGGATACTGGCAGGAGGACATTTATCCCTGGAACCTCGCATACTGCGGTGATATTGATATATGTGGATGGAAAAGACCGCAGTCATATTACCGTGATGCACTCTGGAAAGAAAATCAGGTCTCACTTTTTATTACTCCTCCGGTTCCGTCATTCCCTCTAAATCCAAACAAAGAATACTGGAGTATCTGGGACTGGTATGATGTTACAGATGACTGGAACTGGCCAGGCAGTGAAGGTCTGCCCCTGAAGGTCGCTGTTTATTCATCATGCGACAGGGTTGAGCTGTTTCTGAACGGGAAGTCCCTTGGTAAGAAGGAAACGAGCAGGGCTACAGAGTTTACTGCCGGATGGGATGTGCCTTATGCCGCCGGAGAACTGAAAGCAGTAGGCTATCAGGGAAAAAAGAAAATAGCAGATGCGGTTTTGAAGACTGCTGGAACGGTTTCTTCAATAAAAATGTCTCCGGACAGATCTGAAATATTCGCAGAAGGCCAGGACCTGAGCTACATTACGGTTGAACTGACAGACGCAAACGGGATAAGAAATCCCAAAGCCGACAATCTCGTAAAGTTCAGTATTGAAGGGGAAGGAACCATTGTTGGCGTTGGCAATGCCAATCCTGTGAGTACTGAAAGCAATCAGTTGCCTCAACGTAAGGCCTGGAGGGGCAGATGCCTTGTTATAATAAAGTCAACGGGAAAACCAGGCACCATAAGTCTCTCTGCATCTGCAGACGGATTACCTTCAGCCAGAACAAATATTACAGCGAAATAAAGTATTGGGAGAATTCAAATAGAACTTATGAATGTGTAAAATACACTTAATAATTTGTAACTTGCATAATTATCATATAACTCTTTTACATAAAACTACGATATCATGAACAAGAACAAATTATTTGCATTTCTGATGGCGCTCGGCCTTGTTTTACTGGCCGGATGTGAGAAAGACCCATTGGCTACTCTTACAACCACCGCCGCCAGTGAGATCACTTCAATCTCAGCAGTGAGCGGTGGCAACGTAACCGTTGCCGAAGGTGCAACATTAACCGCACGCGGGGTATGTTGGGGTACTGCTCCAAAGCCTGTTGTAGGCGTTAATGTCACTAATGACGGAACCGGCGAAGGAATATTTACCAGTACTCTGACGGGTCTGGTTTCAAATACACCCTATTACGTGAGAGCTTATGCCACAGCCGACGGTGAAACTTATTACGGAAATGAGGTGACTTTTACCACAGCTACATCTACTGAACTGATTGCGAATGGTGATTTTGCACTTCCGAATAATACAACTGAATACAGTCCGATCAGTTTGATTCCCGAATGGCTGACTGATGATGCCGGGGAGAATAGCGGTCGTGGTTTTGACGGTACAAATGCAATTGGATGGCAATGGGATGGGACCAGCGGCATTTACCAGGTTGTCGGAACTGTACCTTCAACAGCAACTCAATATAATGTTGCTTTTGATATGGCATGTTCCTATTCATATTGGGCAGGCCCCACATTTAATATTGATGTTTACGTGATTTTCAGCGCCTTTACCGGCACGGATCCCACAACCAGAGTACCCATTGATTCCATTACATTTGTCGCTGCCACAGACCCGTATATGACCTGGGTACACAAGACAGGAGAGTATCTATTACCGGCAGGAAATGCCCATGCAGGAGAGAACCTCGCGATTGAGATTGAGATCTTTAATTCCGCAGACTGGGGCTATGATAAATCATGGACATACCTGGATTATGACAATGTAAGCGTGTTGCAGTCTTCAGGCAAGTAACAGGAGGTCATTCTATAATCTGAAATATATGAGAGGGTGTCTCAAATTCGAGGCACCCTTTTATATTGCCTCCATAATTCCTACCTTCATCCCTTCAAACGTACTGAACAATGAACTGGATTGACTTTGTAATTATTGCCGTTCTTGCCTTCGGCCTGATACAGGGATTCATTGACGGAGTGATAATCGAGATTGCGAAGCTGGCAGCACTGATCCTGGGCATCTGGGGAGCCATACATTTCTCTGGCTGGACAGCTGACAAACTCTCCGGCTGGTTCGACATGCAGGGAACCTGGACGGGTGTTGTAGCCTTTGCTATCACCTTTGTCGTTATTGTCCTGTGCATAAACCTGCTCGGCAGGCTGTTGGATACCATTGTTAAATCGGTGTCCCTTGGTTTCCTGGTGAAATCGCTGGGCGCTGTTTTCGGAGTGATCAAGACGGCACTGATTCTTAGTGTCGTTTTCGTATTTCTTAATACCATAGATGAAAAAAGACACTTTTTGCCCTCCGTCACAATAGAAAAGTCCTTTCTCTATAATCCTATCGCTGATATCATTCCGGCAATTTTCCCGATAGTGGAAGGCGGCGATCTGCTTGACAGTTTCAACCGCCATAAAAACAAACCGCAGGGTGTCACCATCTGACCGGTTTTGATATCTTTGCGACACTGAATTTTGTGCTGCCGATGATGAATTTTGTCGAAGAACTGAAATGGAGGGGGATGATACATGATATCATGCCCGGAACAGAGGAATTTCTGCTTAAGGAAAAGACTGCTGCCTACGTGGGCTTCGATCCCACGGCCGATTCCCTGCATATCGGCCACCTCGTGGGAGTAATGATGCTGAGACACTTGCAGAATGCCGGCCACACGCCCATTGTACTTATCGGCGGGGCCACGGGAATGATAGGTGACCCGTCAGGGAAATCGGAGGAGCGAAACCTTCTTGACGAACAGACACTGCGCCATAACCAGGAGGGGATGAAAAAACAGTTCGAGAAATTCCTCGACTTCGGATCAGATTCCCCCAACAGGGCTTTGATGGTCAACAACTATGACTGGATGAGGGAGTATTCCTTCCTTGGCTTTATCAGGGATATAGGAAAGCACATCACGGTCAATTACATGATGGCGAAAGACTCCGTAAAAAAAAGACTTGACTCTGACACCGGTCAGGGGATGTCATTTACTGAGTTCTCATATCAGCTGGTGCAGGGTACCGATTTCCTTTATCTCTATAATACCTATGGCTGCAGACTGCAGATGGGCGGCTCTGACCAGTGGGGCAATATTGTTACAGGCACCGAGCTCATCAGACGCAAGAACGGAGGGGAAGCCTATGCCATGACATGCCCGCTGATAACAAAAAGCGACGGACAGAAATTCGGCAAGACCGAGACAGGCAATGTGTGGCTTGACCCCGCTAAGACAACGCCTTACCAGTTCTTCCAGTTCTGGCTCAATGTGGCGGACGACGATGCGGAGAAGTTTATTAAGATCTTCACCATGCTGTCACACAGCGAGATAGATGAGCTGGTGAAAGCTCACCGGGCTGAACCGCATCTTCGCATCCTGCAGAAGCGTCTTGCAGAGGAGGTTACCGTAATGGCACACTCAAGGGAGGACTATGAAGGGGCCGTTGAGGCTTCCCAGATATTGTTCGGGAAGGGAACGACAGAGCAATTGCAGCGAATGGAAGAAAGCACCTTCCTTGCCGTCTTTGATGGCGTGCCGATGTATGACATAAATCCTGGTCTGTTATCAGCCGGCGTTACAGTCTCGGACCTTTGCGCCGTTCATACAAAAATCACTGAATCAAAGGGAGAGTTCAGACGCCTGGTCCAGGGCGGAGGAGTCAGCCTCAACAAGGAGAAAATTGAAGATCCGGATCTGATCATCAAACCGGATAAGCTGCTGAATAATAAATATCTGCTCCTCCAGAAAGGTAAAAAGAGCTACTATCTTATCAGGGTTATGTAAACCTAAAAACCGGACAAGATGAAGAACAATATCAGGGCTGAATTCAAGCCTGACTTAATTGATCTGATAAATTTTATTATCAGCCATTTCAGGGTATTTCTTGTCACCGGAATTCTGGCAGGGATATTATCCGCAGTGATCACGCTGCTTATTAAGCCGCTGTATGAATCAACGGTTATACTCTATCCTTCATCAAACATTACCGAAGCAAGCACCCTGCTTGGTGAGGCTTCCTCGAAAACAACCCTCTACGGTGATGATGATGCCACTGAAAAACTACTGCAGGTTATAAGCAGCGAGCAGGTCAGGGATTATCTTAAGGCGAAGTACAATCTTTCTGATCACTACAATATCAGGCCCTCAGAGAAGTACCCCAGAACGCTCATAGCCGAGAAGATGGACAGGTATATACATTCCTCCAAGACCTCCTTCGGGTCTGTTGAGATCAGGGTGAGGGACCGTGACAGGGAACTTGCATGCGCTATGGCTAATGACATAGCTTCGCAGAGTGACACCATCTTCAATAAGCTGCAGCGCAATGCTGCTGCTGCCATGCTTGATGAGATCAGCAGGAGCTATGAGATGCAGGATCGTCTCGTAAGACAGTATGAGGATTTGCTTGAAAATCTCGAGGGAGCAGCCGTATTAAAGGCTTATGCCACTCTTGACACTGAGACAGAATACCTTGGCCTGATAAGGGGAAGGTATATTGAAGCCCTGTCTCTGAGCCAGCAGACTATGCCCTACACGCTTATTGTTGACAGGGCGGTGGTAGCTGAGAAGAAAGTATATCCGCGCAGGAGCATAATGGTCATTGTCTCTACCCTCTCTGTCCTTGTTCTTGCAGCCCTTGTACTCTTTGTGGCCGAAGGCGTGAAGGTGCACCGCACTGATGAACGGCATTGAATTACTTATATGGCTTATCCCTGCAGGGCTGGCTGTTGTCATGCTGGCCGTGCTCTCCCTGGAGCATCTGTTGCTTCTGACGCTTTTCCTGACCCCTCTTTCAATCCAGATCAGTTATCTTACGGGCGGTACGGGCTTTGATCTTTCCATACCCACGGAGCCTGTGCTTGCGCTGCTGCTTTTTATCACCCTGTTCAAGCTTATTGTCACACGCGAATTTTCCGTAAAGCTTCTGAGGCATCCTGTGACCGTTCTTATAGGTCTTTATCTTATATGGACACTGGTGACCTCGCTGACATCGACCATGCCAGGTGTCTCATTCAAGACGCTTGCCTACAGGATGTGGTTCATTGCAGGCTTCTACCTTATTGCAGCCCAGTTGTTCAGCAACGAACGCTTTACCAGGAGATATATGATTGCATATTCAGCGGGCCTCGCTGTCGTGGTGATTTATTTCCTTGTCAGGGCAGGAGGTGCCGGGCTGCTGAACCAGCAGTTCGCTCATTCAGCCTGCTATCCCTTTTATAATGATCATACATCCTTCGGAGCTTCAATGGCATTTATTCTTGCCCCGCTGACGGTGATTCTCATCAGGAAAAGCAGCGGCGTCATTTCAAAGGTGTTTGTATCGGCGCTGATAATTCTGTTTATTGCCGGGTTCATCTTCTCATACAGCAGAGCGGCATGGGTGAGCCTGATTGCAGCACTGGCGCTCTCTCTGATCCTGTGGCTCAGGATGCCCGTCAGGCTTCTTGCCATAACGGCTGCCGGTTTTTTTGTGGCCATGGTTCTCTCGGCAGGATGGATATGGCAGAAGATGGACAGCACGACAGAGGATTCGTCGGCTGATCTCGGGCAGCATCTCCGGTCATCATCGAATATCTCCACTGATCAGTCGAACCTTGAACGCATAAACAGGTGGAAATGCGCTTTCAGGATGTCAGAGGAGAAGCCACTGTTCGGATGGGGTCCCGGGACTTATCAGTTCAATTACGGGCCGTTCCAGAAGGCATCAGACAGAACCGTAATAAGCACTGACTTCGGCGATGCCGGCAATGCCCACAGCGAATACCTTGGCACCATGAGCGAGTTGGGTTTGCCCGGGGCTTTAATATATCTGTTAATCACGGTTATCACTGTTATTACCGGTATCAGGGTCTGGTACAGGGAGATGAGAACCTATGAGGGATATTTCGCACTGGCTATACTGACAGGTCTGATGACCTATGTAGTTCACGGTATAATGAACAGCTTCCTAGACAGCGACAAGATCGCAGCACTCTGGTGGGGGTTTACTGCAATGCTGGTATCAATGGATATCAGGAAAAAAGAGGAGTTGCCAAAGAATGTTTGAGAAGGATTATTAACCACACCGTCCTGAACCTTCGGTGGGGATGAGGGGGTTTACTATCAAACACCCTCAACTACATTATCTCCAGCGCAAGTATTGACACATCATCAAAAAGCTCAGGGTTTCCGGTACGGATATCCAGCTCATCTATCAGTGCAGCAATATTTTCCGAGATAGGCCTGGAGTTCGGGAAGTGTTTTACCACGGTTGAGGCTCCAATAAAATTCCCGTTGTCGTCTGTCAGTTCCGAGAGGCCGTCAGTATAGCAGATTATTTTTGTAGGGCGGGTGATAGAGATCTTCTCTTTACCCACCTGCGGCATTTCATCCAGCATTCCCACGCCGACGCATGACTGCCTTAGCATCGATGAGGTGCCGGACATGACATCTATAATAACAGGTGGGGTATGCGCTGCGTTGACATATTCAAGTATCCTGGTACTCATATTGAACCGGGCAATGAAGAGTGTGATAAAACATTCCCCTGACGAGTTTAAAACAACAACAGTGTTCAGCCTGCGCAACAGAACATCAAGATCGACATCGGCGGTGAAGAGCACCCTCAGGCTGGCCTGGAAGTTAGACATGAGCAGGGCGGCTGACATACCCTTTCCGGATACGTCGGCAATACAGAAACCCACTGTAGTATCAGACAGAGTGAGAAAATCATAATAATCGCCTCCGACCTCATAATGCGGGTTATAAAAGCCCTGAACCCTGATCATGTTGTTAGCCGGCAGCTTTTTATTGTCAGGGATGAGCATCATCTGCATGCGCGCTGCCAGTTCAAGCTCTTTGCGCAGGGCTTCCTGGCGGAGGCTCTCTCTGAACAGCCGCTGGTTCTCAATGGCAACCACTATTATGCTTGATATGGTCTGTATGAAGTTCAGGTGTCTGACCACCGGGCTCATGCCTTCACCTTCCTCATCAATATCCCCTATCAGCACGAATGCGGTATGGATATTGTTGTTCATGACCGGGATAATAATATCAACAGCCTCAAAAGGCTTTGCATCCACTTTAGTGGTGATCTCGGTATAACAGTTGAGATCACGCTCAACATTTATTTTTTTCTTAAGGTTATCCGGGAAGCCCGCGTTGAGAAGTACTTCCCACTTCTCGCCGTATTTGAATAACATCAGCTTGCCTATGCCCAGGTCCTCGCGCAGGATAGACTCATACTTCTTCAGGAGCTTGGCTGTCGGGAGGTTCGCATTGATGGAAAGAGTGATGTCGAGCAGGGCGTCGAGCTTGAATTTCGACATCTTAAGCCTGTCCCTTTTAAGCCTGCTCTCATCCATTATTGCAGCGTCAGCCCTTAACTCTCTCTATGTATGAGCGGTCACGCGTATCGATTCGGATCTTGTCACCTACATTTACAAAGAGAGGCACCATAATGGTTGATCCGTTTTCAATTGTGGCCGGCTTAAGGGTGTTGGTTGCTGTATCGCCCCGAAGCCCGGGTTCGGAATAGGTAACTTCCATAACCACGTTGGCTGGGAGGTCAACGAGAAGAACATTCTCAGTATCGGCATGAACCACCACTTCAACCGTCGCGCCTTCCTTGAGGAGATCACTGTTTTCGAGCATAGACTCCGGCACTGTGATCTGTTCAAATGTCTCGGTATGCATAAGGTGATACCCCATATCATCTTTGTACAGATACTGGTAGGGTCTTCTCTCCACACGTGCCACATTGACCTTGGTGCCTGAGCTGAAGGTATTGTCAAGTACTCTGCCGGTTGTGACATTTCTGAGTTTGGTGCGCACGAAGGCCGGTCCCTTGCCCGGTTTAACATGCTGAAACTGTATTATCGCATACAGGTCATTATTGTATTCAATTACCAGTCCGTTTCTGAAATCTGCCGTTGTTGCCATAAAAAGATTAAAATTTCCTGTGTTATTTAATAAAATTAAGTGGCTTTCCAAGCCCTTCGGTCTTTACCATTTCCACGTGAAATGACCCCACAAAGATATCAAATCGGATTTTAACCGGTAAAAAATTTTCATCGGCACTAAACCACATCACCATATCTTCTTCTGTTTCGAAGACCCGGCCCACCTCCGTGACAGGGTTGAATCTGTGACACATTATCTTTCCGTCTTTGATCTTAACCATCTCCATTCCGCTGTATTTCAAGACAATAGGATAGAGTTCGTCGGCAAACCATGTGGTCATTCTGTAGACCGTTCCGGGAACAAGGGTGTCAGCTCTTGCCAGGTGGTATTTCCGGAACCAGTAAAGGCATGAAACAATATCAAGAAGTCCTTTTGGGGCGGTATGATTTCCCGAGAGATCGCTGAACACCAGGGTTGAATCGCTCCTTGTTGTATGGTCAAAAGCCACCTCGTTGTACCTTTTGTAGCGTCCCTCCAGAATATTTCTTATTGAAAAGACAGGAAGGTCTGTTTCCGGGTTTATATAACTCTCATAAGTGTCCCTTACATGATAAAGGGCATCGGCGATGCCCGTTGTCTGACCGGTAATACTTGCATGCCATACAGGCTCGCCCTGATAGAATCCGTCTTTGATTTCAAGTACTGCACGTCCGCTGCCAACGGGGCCGTATTTAATCTGGTAGAAGACCTTTTCACCCGGCATATATGGCTGCAGCTGGGCGGAAGCCCATGGCCCTGCGGTGATGAGGACAATCAGTACTGCCAGTAAAGTTTTTCTCATTTCGAAATATTTTCCCTCAGGGGAGCAGCTTCCTGGGAATTGTTGCGATGAATTCTTTAAGATAGTAAGGTTCGAAATAGGCAACATCCTCAAACCGCTTTTCCCTCAGGGCGTTCACCGACGGCTTGTGCAAATATGATGCCGAGAGGTTGAATCCTTCCACAAAGATAGCATTAGTGCTTGTTATCGCTGACCTGCATTTGCCGGCTCCGTTTCCAAAGAAAATTATTTTTTCTGATTCAAGCCTTTTGCTGTAGGATGATCCGGTGATAATGTCTGCAGAGGTCTCCTGCAGCATCCTTCCATCCGAAGTAAAAAGGGCGTTATAGACCTCCATTCGCCTGGCGTCGATCATTGGGCAGAGCAGGGTGCTGCTGTCTGCCATGGCAGGGTTTTCAGTAAGATAACCGTGGCACATTGCGGTAAGGGTATTGATGCCTATGAGGGGTATTTCCGCACTGTAGGCGATGCCCTTAGCCACAGAAACGCCGATCCTGAGCCCGGTGTATGACCCTGGTCCTTTGCTAACCGAGACGGCATCAAGCTGCTGTGCCCCGACCGCGGCTCTCCTGAGCAGTTCCTGTATGATGACGGTAAGACTTGAGGAATGAGACATTCCGTGAGGAGCCTCAATCATGCTGATGACAGTGTTTTCATCGCATAATGCCACCGAACAGACATCGGTGGCTGTCTCAATGCAAAGGATCATTTATGTAATAAATTGCCGTTTACCCTATTTCTTCTTTTTCTTATCAGTGCTGAAAAGTGCCTCTTTATCAACAACTTCAATAAGGGTGGAGTCGGAAAGTTTTTTACTGATAGCACTAAAGGGCTGAACGATGACAGTATCGCCTTCAGCAAGACCGCTCAGGATCTCAATGTTTACGTTATCCTGTATGCCTGTCTTCACGTCACGGGCAAGAGCATATTTGCCGTCCGAAACAAAGACGAGTGTACGTATGTCTTCAACTCCGGCTGCCTCTGTCTTGGTTGTATCAGTGCGCGTTGTAACAGCCTGTATGGGCACGGTAAGGATATCTGCCTTCCGGCTGGTGAATATGTCTACCGATGCTGACATGCCGGGCCTGAAAGGACTGGGGTTCTTCTCACTGACCAGGTCCGCGTATGACTCTCGCACGATAAGTATTCTGACTTCAAAGTTTGTGACCTGGTCAGAGGTAATGGTGGTGCTCTTGGCTGAGTTGGCTATCTCGGTCACCACACCCTTGAAGGCGCGGTCGAGATAAGCGTCTACCTCAACGTCGGCTGTGTCACCAAGCTTTACCCTGATAATATCGTTCTCGTTGACTTCAACTACAACCTCCATACGGTTCAGGTCAGCAACGCGCAGAACCTCGGTACCGGTCATCATGGTGGCGCCGATGACCCTCTCGCCAAGCTCAACGGAGAGGCTTGATATTGTACCTGTCATGGGTGAGTAGACCGTCGTTTTAACCAGGTTTTCATTCGCTTCCCTGAGTGAAGCCTCGGCGCTCTTTACCGAGTAGAGAGCGCTCTCCTTCTCGGCTTTTGCCACTTTATACTGTGATTCTGCCTGCTCAAAATCAGACTTTGATATCGTATTCTCATCAAACAGTTTCTTGCTCCTGTTGTACGACAGCTCAGCCTGTATCAACTGGGCCTCTACCTGTGCCTGACGGGCCTTGGATGAATTCACGGCAGCAGCAGCACGCTCACGTGCGGAGACGTAAATTTCGGGTTTGATTCTGAAAAGCAGAACGCCTTTCTGAACGAAATCCCCTTCCTTGACATGCAGCTCAACAATCTCACCGGAGACATCAGGACTTATCTTGACTTCCTTCTCGGGCTGTATCTTGCCGTTGGCCGTAACGGCCTCGACTATAGGAGTCTTTTTCACCTGTTCAATCGCCACCTTAACTGTGGCTTCCTTGCCGAACCAGCCTTTCTTTTTGCCAACGGCAGCGAAAATAATAAGTAGCAGAACAATGGGTACGAGGATCTTGAGAATTTTATTGTTTTTCATCATATTAAATTTTTATTTCTAAGGTATGATACAACACCTGTGTTATTGAGTTTATTGCTATTGTGTTTATGTTTTTCGGAACACAGGTGTTTTATAACAAATGGGTTTTCTGAATTAAAGTGCCAATATGCCAATGTGCTGAAGAGAAAGCGGGATGCCTCTGTAAAAATCAAGGACCTTTGACTTGAAAACATATTCATATTTTGCCTGGGCCATTTCGCTCTGGGCATTCAGCAGCTGCGTCTTGGACTGGTTGTAATCAACGGCAGTGACGAGGCCCACGTTTAATTTTTGTTCGGCATACCTGTAAGCCTCCTCCATTGATGATACAGCCTTCTGGCTGGAATAGTACCTCTTCAGAGCCCCCGCTGGCATCGGTATAGGCCTGCTGTATGTTCTTATACAACTGTTTCTTCGTATTTTCAAGAGCGTACTGTGAGTTTTCAATACCCAGCCGGGAGTTTTTGATCCGGGTGTTGACCATCCACCCGTTCAGGATAGGGATGTTCAGCGAAAAACCTACTGCACCGTTCCTGTTTATGTCCAGCTGTGTTCCGAAACCATAGGGTTCAAGGGTAACAAGATCGATCCTGTTATCGGAATAAGCCGTGTTCCATGAAGCACCCACTGTGAGCTGAGGGCTCCTGCCGCCCTTTGCAATGGCCAGATCATATTCGGCACCTTTCAGCTTGTACTCGGCACCAAGGATTTCCGGTCTGATTTTTTCCGCAACGGAATAGATGGAATCGGGGTTGCTTTCAAATGCAACAGGATCAACGGCAATCTCAGGAATCACAATCTTAAAGCTGTCAGCCGAAGGCAATTCAAGCAGCTGCGCCAGGGTCAGAAGGGATATTGCCAGCTGGTTCTGGAGAGTGATCAGCTGCAGCTCTTCACGTGCTGCCTGTGCTTCAATATCCAGCAGGTTTCCGCGTGCCAGGCTTCCTGCATTGACCAGCTTAGCTGTGCGGTCAATCTGTTGTTGTGTCATTTCGACCTGTGAAGCCGTGGTCGCTACCAGCTCGGTATTCAGAAGTATCTGAAGATACGCAAGTGCCACATTAAGGGAGATATCAGACCTGAAGCCTTCAAGATCCTGCTCGGTGGCAAGAAGCTCATACTTGTTCTTTTGGATGGTATTGTAATTAACCAGGCCGTTAAAAAGCGACATGTTTGAGCTGACATTGAAACTGTTGGACTGAACAGTTTCACCTACGGTATACGTGTTGGATGTCCTGTCATATGCCCGTCCAAAAGAATAATAATGGCTGGCGCTTCCGTTCAGGGAAGGAAGGAGATTTAATTTCGACTGTTCAAGACTGGATTCCTGATACCTGGTCATGATCTCCTGCTGTTTTATCTGAATGTTGTTCTCAAGAGCATGGGCAATGCACTCTTCAAATGTCCACTGTTTCTGCTGTGAAAAGAGAAGCAAAGGACTAAACAGCATGACGAGGCCTAAGGTGAAAAATTTTCTTTTCATGTTCACTGAATAAGGACTTTAACGAAGCTACGAAGATAGGAAATTGATCAGTATTATAAAGACATCAAAGATATTATGATGCTGCATGGGGATCAGAAAAGAGTCTTGGATTTTTACGTATCTTTGCCGCAACCGACTACAAAAATTCAATAAAACATACAAAAGAATGAGTAACAAAGGATTAAATCTTGAGCCCGGTGTGATCTCCGGTGAAGATGTCAAGAAGCTGTTTGATTATGCAAACAAGAATGATTTTGCAATTCCGGCCGTTAATGTTGTTGGAACCGACTCCGTGAATGCTGTTCTTGAGACGGCGCGGGAGGTGAATTCGCCCGTGATAGTTCAGTTTTCAAACGGCGGAGCGCATTTCTTTGCAGGTCAGGGCCTGACGAAAGAGAACCAGACAGGTGCCATCGCCGGCGGTATATCCGGGGCACTTCATGTACATAACGTGGCAGAGTACTACGGTATCCCGGTAATACTTCACACTGACCATGCAGCACGTAAGCTCCTCCCATGGATAGACGCCCTGCTGGATGCCGGCGAGGAGTTTTATGAGACCAACGGCAAGCCGCTGTTCAGCTCTCATATGCTCGATCTCTCCGAGGATCCTCTGAAAGAAAACATTGAGACATGCAAGAAGTACCTTGAGCGTATGGATAAGCTTGAAATGACGCTTGAGATTGAACTGGGTGTTACAGGTGGCGAAGAAGATGGCGTCGATAATACCGGGATAAGCAGCTCGAAACTCTATACACAGCCCGAGGATGTGGCTTATGCCTATGAAGAGCTCCTGAAAATCTCACCAAATTTCACAATAGCTGCCTCATTCGGTAATGTGCACGGAGTATATAAACCGGGTAACGTAACACTTAAGCCCGAGATACTGAAAAACTCGCAGGATTTTATCCAGAAAAAGTACAAGACCGGTCCCAACCCTGTCAATTTTGTATTTCACGGAGGATCGGGATCTGAGAAGGAAAAGATCACCGAAGCAATTAAATACGGAGCAGTAAAGATGAATCTTGATACAGATATGCAGTGGGCATTCTGGATGGGTATCAAGGACTATTATGAGGCCAGGAAGGGCTACCTGCAGGGTCAGATCGGCAATCCTGAAGGTGAGGACAAACCCAATAAAAAGTTTTATGACCCGAGGGTATGGCTGCGCAAGGGGCAGGAAACCTTCATTGCAAGGCTTAAGGAAGCCTTTGGAGATCTCAATGCCCTTGGCAGGCTTTAATACTTATTAATACTATAACATCAAGCAGGTCAGTTAATTATGAACGACCTGCTTTTTGTTGTTAATAAATCATTGGTTGCTGGTCCGTTTATACTGTAGTTCGGGGCTATTTTAGTATAAAATTTAAAGCGCGTTGAAACGCATACATATCACTGAGGAGAAGATAAAGAGAACAACCAACCTGACTCTCAGGCTTAACGAGAGGGAGGCCAGGGCTCTCAATATCTACTGTCAGCGCTTCAGGGTCAGGAGCAAGTCGGATTTTATGCGACGCACCATCATGCATGCCATTATTGGCAGGTTTGATACTGAACATCCGACATTGTGGGAGCAGGGTGAGCTTACCCTGTTTTCCCATGAACTGAAAAATAACTGATCAGACTCAGCAGCAAACCTAATTTTACTATTTTTGCAGATGCCACACCAGGGGGATTTTTTTTGCGGCTAAAATGGAAATGAATATCATTAAGATAGAACCTACAAAGGTTACGCCTGAAGTGCTTTTTCTGGAGGGTCACCTTGAGATCAGGGGAAGGTCGATACCCGAGAACGCCTCTGATTTTTACCGTCCTCTTGAAGAGTGGGTAACTGAATATGTGGCCCGTACTGCAATCAGGACGCGTGTTTCTCTTACTTTTGATTTCATCAATACGGCATCGACGAAATGGGTTTATGGCATCATAAAGAAACTGGCACTCTACGATGATGTTCACAATAGGGTCTCAATAGAATGGTATTATGAAAGGGGTGATGATGAGCTGTACGAGCTTGGCCAGATAATTCACTCATTCATCGACTGTCCGTTTATCTTTTACGAGACAGAGCAATCCTGAAATCAAAAAAAGTATCTATTTTTGCCACGCCTTATAAGGCACCGATTGACCCATGGTGTAATTTGGCAACACGTCTGATTTTGGTTCAGAAGAGTCCTGGTTCGAGCCCAGGTGGGTCAACAAAAAAGCCGCTTTTTGCGGCTTCTTTGTTGCATGGAGCATGGAGCATGGAGCATGGAGCACGGAGCATGGGGCAGTAATAGTTGCCGGCCGTGACCGGCAAGGTCCACGCCTCCAAGATGATTTATAAGCACCAACCAGTCATCAAGTTCCGGTACATGCCATCCGGCAGGACAAAGTTTATCTGTGCTGACTGCATAGCCATTGTAAAGTGCGTCATATGGAAGGTGCTTGCCCTCCTGACATTTCTTTAAAATTTCATATGTGTTTAATCTTTCACCAACTTTTTATAAATCACATCTTTACCTGAAGAAATCCTGATAAAATAAACACCTTCAGGAAATTGGCTTATATCAATTAGTTTTTCGGTACTGCCTCCGGGGCTTAGCACTTGTATAATTTTACCCTGAACATCCATCAGCTCTACTTTGTCCATTTCTTTTTCCGGTGCGCATTGCAGAGTAATTATGTCAGTCGCGGGATTAGGAAAAACCGTAAACACTGCTGATGCATCGGTAATACCATCAATTCCAGTTCCGATAGTTCTGGTAAATGACACTACATTGGTGAAACTCCATACCCCGTAAGTATCTTTCACCCTGACAAATAAATTATGAGTTGAATTCGCCGTCAAAGAAGAAACATTTACGTTGAAAGTGTAATTGCTGATATCCTGACCGGGAGTAAGTACGACCTGGGTTGCCATTCCGACACCGGGATCAGTGTCAATATAATATTCCAGGGTTGTAATATTGGCTGCTACAGTTCCTTTAATGAAAGCCAGGCAATTAGTCAGGCTCCAGGTTCCGTTATTATCTTCAGTTCTTATATACAAATTATTAATACCCAGTGGTGCGGATTCAGTATTCAGGGTCAGGGCTTGTTTGCTTATGTCCGCTGAAGCAGGCAACGTAAAAGGAGTTGCCTTCCCAAAGCCGGGATCGGTATTCAGAAAATACTCCGCCCTGGAAAAATTGTAGATATTTACATCCACTTTCACAAATGGAATTACATTGGTGATGCTCCATTTGCCGTTGTCATCTTTGGATCGCATATATAAAACATTAACACCATCAGATACCGAGCTTACATCTATTGATACAGGAAAACCGGCCACATTAGCGGAAGGTGTAAATCCGGTAATAGCTGTTGCCTGGCCAAAGCCCGGATCGGTGTTAAAAAAATATTCTATGCGGCTGATATTTTGTGCTGACGCACCTGCAACTATTGCGCACAAAACGCATAGTATGCAAAATTTGTTTCGCATAGCAGGTTATTTATTTGTTTTTACACTTATAGTTACAGGCAAGGTGGGTCCGTTGCTGGCAGCAGGGGCACTTAGCAAATAAATCGAGGGAGTGGCAGGTAAGCCTGAAAGATGGTAAGGAGTGTTACCGCCAAATATGCCGCAATCTTCACCGCTTAACCCAGCACCTATAGCAGGCGAACCCTCTTTTAACTGCCATTGTCCATCAGTACTGTTACCTGTAGCTCCCACAAATACGGTTGTCATTGAAACACCGTTTTGATTGCCGTTTCCTGTTGGTAATCCATTGGTGGTAGCACTAAGGTTATTACTTATAGTATTGAAACTTCCGTTAAAAGCTAATTCATTAAAATTTATAGTGAAAATATTATTCTTTACAATGAAACTAGATCCTGCATTAGTACTCGTAAATACATTATTTGCTGCTACACCCGAATATTGATTATTAAGTAAAACTCGATGAAAATAATTATTGACAATTAAAACATTTGTAATTATGGTTTCACTATGAACGCCATCATTATGAATTTCAAAAGCACCGTAGTTTCCGGAAATCAGTACATTAGAATAAGAATAATCTCTGGATAAATAAATATAGGCAGCAATATTATTTCTGCTGATAGTTATATTTCCGGTACGGATATAACAGGTACTTGTAATGGTCAATCCTGAAATTACACTACCATCGGATCCTGCATTTAATGTAAAACTTGATATGGTAGCAGTAGCCGGGTTAGCCTGCTGGCCTGCGTTTTCATTTAAAAAATAGCCGGGTCCGATAATTATCAGTTTTTTGGTAGAAACTAATGCACCATAAGAAACCACAGACGGTTCTATATGTAGTGTGTCACCAGCCAATACATTAACGGCATCGTGCGCTGCCTGTACGGTAGTAAAATCAGCAGGTAATCCCGCATTGTTCACCCTCCAGATTTTTGCTGAAGAGTTTAATGCAGTAAGTGCCATCAGGCACAATACAAGAATAATTAGCTTTTTCATGTTTCAGCAGTTTAAACAGGTAATTATTTCATTATTAAGTGCTTCTACATAGTGGCCACAGTGTTTTTTACGAGATGGTAATTTTAGAAAACCTTCTTAGTATCAAAGTTACATCTGAAAACTGCGAAAGTCAAGTTTATTATGACCTGACAATAATGACGATGGAAAACAAAATGTGGTGGGCAGGGATGTTACAGGTTTCCGTCGGCTTCAGCCGGCAGTTGAAGCAATCACCAGCATCTCAAAATCCTCAGTGGTCAGTTTGTCATTCCTCGAGAAAGCCCCCAGCTTTGCACCGAAAATCTCAACTTTGGAAAATCCCAGCGACCTTAAGAGCCATGTTATTTCACTTGGCACATAGTACCTCTCATTGCACTCCAGTGTCTTCTTATTGCCATGATCATCCTCGAACTCCGTGATATTATGATCGCGGAATGTCATCAGATCAAAGGTGTTGCTTCTGTATGTCGCATTACCTTCGCCGGTCGTGGAATCACAGAATTGCTCAACGGAATGATACAGCGGAAAGAGCCCGTTGAGCGTGGTGAAAATAAACCTGCATTTTCTTCTTTAAAGACTTCGTCACATTCTTCAGAATCTCAAAATTCATCTCATCGGTTTCCATCAGCGGGAAGCCTCCTTCGCAAAGCATGATCGCCACATCAAACTCATGATCAAAAGGAAGATTTCTTGCATCATGCTTCAGGAACTTTATTTTTAATTTTTCCGCGGCAGCTTTTTCTTTTGCCACCTGAAGCTGGGACTCTGACAGGTCAATGCCGGTAACGTTATATCCCCTCTTTGTCAGCTCTATTGAATGTCTGCCCGTCCCGCATCCCACATCAAGTATCTTCAGTGATTTGTCATGACCGAGTTCTTTTTCAAGGAAATCACATTCCCCCTGTGTCCCAAGAGTGAAACTTTCGGCATCGTATTTATGCCCATAGTTTTCAAAGAGCGCCTCGTACCACTGCTTTTTACCCGTTCTCCGGATTAACCTTCGTGCCCCTGCCGGTTTCAATCCGGCGGTTTCAGGCATTTGGCATACCTGATTTCGTCATATATCATACCCTTTTTGCAGACAGCGTTTTTGCTTACGGCTTCCTTTTCAAACCCGCATTTTTCAAGTACGCGCTGAGATGCCGGATTATATTCAAATATGGCTGAATATATCCTGACTATATCCAGTTCTTTAAAGCCGTAATCGCAGATCAGCTTCACCGCCCTCGTCGTTATTCCCCTGTTCCAGTAAGGCTCGCCGATAAAATATCCAAGCTCGGCCGATTTGCTGTAAACGTCACTCTGCTTATGCAGTCCTATGTTCCCGACGTACTGTCCGTGGTATTCAATGGCGAAGATCTCAACGGGGTTTTGACTGATACATCCGGCAATGAACGTTTCAGCGTCAGCAATGGTATAGGGATAAGGGAAGGCATCCCGCAGATTGATGCTTATTTTTTCATTGTTTGCCAGCTCTGCCATCCGGAGTTTGTCGCTGCGCCTGAATTTCCGGATGGTCACGATCCCGTCAGTCAGTCGGATTGTCTTTGTTGTCATCTTTTGTCGGGTAATGATGTCACCGGTCATAAAGGTATTAAATTGTGTATAATTGCAGGATGAAAAGGATCTTTCCCGGCATATTAATCTGCTTCCTGTTAACTCAGTATATTTCGGCCCAGCCCTTTTTTCCTGAAAACGGGCCGCTGTATACCGATACGACAGTGCCGCGGATAGACATTACAATCAATCCTGACACCCTCGACTGGATCTACAATAATCCTGAAAGCGACCGCGAGTTTCATGCAGTTTTTGAATTCAATAACGGAACAGTGAGCGATATAATCGATCCGGTGGGCTTCAGGCTTCGTGGGAACACCTCGCGCTATTCAAAGAAAAAATCATTCAGGGTCTCATTCAATACATTTACAGCCGGAGGCAAATACTACGGAGTTGAAAAGCTTAACCTGAATGGCGAGCATAACGACCCTTCAGTCATGCGCTCAAAGTTAATGTGGGACATACTCAGGAAATGGGATATCCCGGCTCCCAGGGCCAATCATGTTCAGGTATATATTAACGGGAATTATTACGGGCTGTATCTGAATGTGGAGAACATCGACGAAGAATTCGCTCTTTCACGTTTCGGCAACAAGGACGGCAATCTTTACAAATGCCTTTATCCTGCTGATCTTGCCTACCTGGGCGCTGACCCCGACAGCTACAAGCTGATGTCAGGAGACAGGCAGATTTATGAACTGACAACGAATAAAGAGGAAAACGACTACTCTGATCTGGCCGCATTTATCAGTGTTCTCGAAAATTCACCGGACGACAGGCTGATATGTGACCTGGAGGCCCTGTTTAATACATATGATTATCTGAAAATAATGGCAGCCGATATCTTTTGCGGCGACTGGGACGGGTACATCTATAACAAGAATAACTTCTATCTCTATCACAATACTGAGACGGGTCAAGATGGAATATATCCCGTATGATGTGGATAATACTTTTGGTATTGACTGGTTCAATATCGACTGGGCGGAGAGGAATATCTACGACTGGAAGCGCGGAGGATCAGAGAAAAGACCGCTGTATGACCGCATTATCAATAATCCGGAGCTGCGCCAGCAGTTCACTTTCTATGCCGGTCAGCTTATAACCAGTACCATTGACATGGATTCCCTGACACAAAGCATTGAGGCGCGAAAGAACATGATCGCTCCATATATTGCATCTGATCCGTATTACCCGCTCGATTACGGATATGATTACGGTGATTTTATGCTTTCATATACAAGCGCCACCGGAGGGCATGTCAAATACGGCCTCTATCCGTATCTGAGTGCCAGGAGCCTGTCAATGTCT
This sequence comes from uncultured Bacteroidales bacterium, assembly GCA_963828395.1. Taxonomy (GTDB): domain Bacteria; phylum Bacteroidota; class Bacteroidia; order Bacteroidales; family VadinHA17; genus SR-FBR-E99. The sequence goes on along the minus strand of CAWHED010000004.1, from coordinate 61,373 downwards.
CAGCAGCTTGAATCAGGCACAATGACACCGGTGATAAAGTACATCAGCCACCGTCGTGATCAGGTGCAGGGGATCGAGGTAAGGGCATATGCCGAGGTGGAAGTATTGCCGTTGACCGCAACGTTACTTTATACTGTTGATGGCGGAAGCGATAAGCAAGCTGTCATGATCTATGAAGGTTCGGGTATGTATTCGGTTACTCTCGAAGGTATTCCGGATGCGGCAGCCGTAACTTACAATATAGTTGTATCAGACAGGGATGGACGGACAAATGTCAAACCATGCGAACGCTGCAGTTATAAGGCCGTTATCTGGCGATACCCCGTTGCTGTTTATCAATGAATTCATGGCTGATAATGAGGAAACAGTCACTGATGAGCTCGGGAACTACAGCGACTGGATTGAAATTTATAACGGGGATAACAAGACGGTTTATCTTGGTGACCTGTATCTGACAGATAACTTCGATAATTCCGGATAAATGGCAGTTACCCGCGATCAACCTTGCTCCGGGAGGTTTTGCACTTTTCTGGGCTGACGGAAACATTACTTCCGGAGACCACCATACGTCGTTTAAACTTTCGAAGGAAGGCGAAGAGATAGGTCATCTATGACAAAGATTTTCTTATGGTTGATACTGTCTCATTCGGGCTGCAGCAGGAAGATGTCAGCCGTGGCAGGAAGAATGACGGAGCAATCGAAATAGTGTTTTTCAATGTTCCCACACCGGGCAGATCAAATAACGCCACCTCTGCCGGAGATGTACTGGCTCAGGACCAGCTTATCGTATATCCTAATCCTGCATATGATGGCATGGTCAGGATTAATGAGAAGATAAACTGCACGATATACAACTCACGTGGTACTGTAGTGTTTAAAGGGAAGGAGGTCGATGAGATTGATCTTAGTAATTATCCTGCAGGACTTTACATTATCCTAACGGATGATGGCAGGAGGGTCAAGTTCATAGTTGCCAGATCTCTGATCATTTTACACGGACAATCTGAGCAATTTCCGGCATTGAGCATCGCAATAAAATGATTACTTTCTGGAAATGCTGTTCATGCTTTGAATGATCATACCATCAGAAGTGACGCCTTCAATCATTACGGTATAACTGGTTGAAGCATCGGCACAATAAAAGTCGAACCATGCCTCACCCGAAGGAGAAATGATCACATTCGGATTCCAGTAAATAGTTGTACGCAGATCACGCGGTCCGCTCTCGCGCTGTTCTTCTGTCTCATATCTGGGTGAATAGAACTCGGCCGGCCTCTGATATCCAAGTGGTGTGACAGTTTTGATATTGTAGTTTGGTGTATTATCTTTAGGCAATATAACCCTTTCTCGTTGTAATTACAACTGCTCCGCCGGCTCCGTCCCCACCAAGGATGGCAGCCTGGGTCCCTTTGAGGACAGCTATTCTTTCGATACTGTAAGGGTCAAAAGAGTCAATATCATAATCGTGAATTATCATGTCATCAACGATTAGTACTGCATAGAGTGTACCGTTCATACTGAGACTCATCCTGTCAATTACCACTTTCCCGCCTTCGACCCTGACAAAAGGAATATGATTTATGATTTCTGAAAGTAATATCGGATGGTATTCTTCAATTTGTTCATAATCAATGATATTCATTGACGGCTGCGCGACTTTGGGCATATAATATGAGAAGCTGTAATCCTTCTTTTTCGGAGCCGTTGCTTTTATGATCACTTCATCAATGTATATGGTCCGCATACCGTTCTCAAAAGTATATTTTGTATCAGCTTTAGTAATGTAGTTGCTCAGCTGTTCTTCTTCCTTTATGTTTCCTGTTGCAGGCGAAAACAGAAAGGAAGAATACAAGGCACGGGGAAATTTCTCGGAATCAATTAACAGGTCAACCCCTCCGCTTCCCTTTTTGTTTAAGGCCTGAAGGATGAATTTTGTACTGTCTTCGAATTCAATGCCTTTAAATGCAAAGCAACCGGCAGTATCCGTTTCGGCCTCTTCAAAATATCCTGCTTCCCATGAGAAAGCAGCTACCGATCCTTTTACAACGGGTTTGCGGAGTATCATGCTTGTGACCTTACCGGTTATTTCCATTCCTGATTTTGCCGGTATTCCCGGATGTCTGTATTTCCCGGTCAGTACATCCGGAATATTATACCTGCGCCAGCCGTTTGTCAGCATCAGCAGGTCGAGTGCATTTGCTGCCAGTGGATTGTTTTCCTGAAAATAAAAGGCCGGATCGTTGATATAGCCTCTCAGGTCTGATGATAACAATAAAGTTGTCATTATTGTCACGGTCGAATCAGGTTGTATGTCACTGTCATCAGTAACAGATACAGAGAAAGTCCCTTCCCGTGGCAGTCCGTCGCGGCCGGTTATCTTCACAACAGTATTCACGGGTTGACGTGCTTCATAATTCGGTCTGTCAGTATTAGATACAATCTGAGCCTGATCATTGTTATGACAAAATACAAGACGTTCACTCAGAGGATTCATATTGCCATCAAAAAGGATGATCTGCAAAACCCCTGAAGGGAACAATGCCGTATTGAAAGAGATGGCATCGTAATTATAATCCCAGGGCTCCGAGTAATGTAACATACCTCTGGTGTGGAGCACCAGAAAAAGGTCCTTTTCTTCCCTGATATCTGACGACTGAAGAACAGCAAGGTACAAAGTGTCATTGACTATTTCTGCAGCAAGGGCATACATTCCCTGACGGGCTGATGGCAGTTCGAAACGCTTTTCTGTTCCCCGGTCATTTCGGCAGACCGCATAATAAACCATTCCTTCTTCAGACGCCAGATAAAATGAACCCATGCCGTCATGAACCGTTTCTATCTGTGCATACTCATTTCCTGCACTGTCTATAATTCTACCCGTAATCTTTTCTGGCAGGCCGACGGAGTTCAAAGCCTTAAAAGCTACAATACTACTGACACCATCCAGGAGATAACCGCCTTCAGGATAGAAAGATACATCAAAATCATCCTGCAGATAAGGTATGAACATGTATTCCCCGCTTTTACCGGTTTCGATATACAACACTCTGTGATTACTGTCGTCAGGAAGTCTGAAAGGGAAATAAGCCACGGTATCATCTGCTATGCTTACTTCCCTCAGGGGCTGAGAATTGACACTCATTTTCAGTTTGTCAGGACTTATCTTTTTTCCTGTTTTAATATCTGTAAAACTTACCTCCGCGGTAATCATGTCCTTGTCATCATACCTGTATTCAACATGCTGTATTTACTGTTGCCGAGAACGGACCGGCGACACGGATTCTGTTCCTGAAAAAGTAATCTTCACCCATATTTAACATATTCTCAGTATATGCACGCAGGGTATAACTACCTTCAGGCAGTCTTTGATCCAGGTCGATAAAACCGCTGTAGGCTCCCTGATCCGGCCTGATCTTTACCCTGGTGACCAATGAATCCAGCGGACTGATCAATTCAACATATACATACTGATTTATTACCGGGGTATGCAGGACAGCATCTACAAGCCAGGCCCTGAACCATATTTTCTCTCCTGAAATGTAAAGCGGTTTATCTGTATGAAGATATAATTTCTCCTGTGGAAAGAGTACGATCTGTTCAATGATATTGCCGATTAAAGAATCCTTCAAAGGTCTGTTACTAACCTGCCCGCGACAGAAGACAGTCAGTGTAAGTAACAGGGATGATATGACAACACGTTTAAACAGACGCATTCACAATTTGGGTTTGGATATATTATGGCTCACCGGTTTTCGGATTTCTTTTAATAAGGAAGGAAGATGAGCCGGATTAATGGTGTAGCGGCCTCTTTTTCAGGACGCCCCCTTTAGCCTGGCTGATGGGGAAACAGTAAATGAAAGCCTTTTCGTCGACGTCATTGACGATTTTCTTTACCCTGCTTATCTCAAGCCTTGTCACGATGGTGAAGATTATCTCGAGATCTGCGGCACCGTCGATGTCAGCCTTTTTACCGATCATGCTCCGCTTGCCTTTGTAAATAGTGATGCCGCGGCCGAACCGGGTCATAAGGGCCAGCTTCACCTTGTTGCTCTTTTCCGAAATGATCGAAATACCGGTGTATTCTTCAATACCCTCAACCAGGTAATCAATTGTCTTTGACGCTGCAATATAGGTCAGGATCGAGTAGAGGGCAGGTTCAATGCCAAGAAAGAAAGCGGCGGCAGAAAAGATCACAATGTTGAAGGCAAGTATCATGTCACCGATTGAAGCCTCCACCTTGCTGGCCATCCACAGGGCGAGTATCTCCGTTCCGTCGAGCACACTGCCGCCCCTGACAGAGAGACCTACTCCGCCACCCAGGAAGAGACCGCCAAAGACTGCTGTGAGCAGCTTGTCGTCGGTAATGATGGGAAATTCCACAAAAGCCAGAACAAATGAAAGACCGGCAATGGCGAGCAGGGTCTTGAGGGCAAATATTCGCGATATCTGCGTATATGCAAGAATAATAAACGGCACGTTTATGGCGAAAATAAGCACAGAAAGCGGCAGGCCGGTGGTATAATTGACCAGCAGGGAAATACCCGTGACCCCTCCGTCAATAAACTGGTTGGGAAGTAAAAAACCTTTCAGCCCGAAACTTGCTGAAAATATACCGACAATTATCAGAAGGGCACCTTTCAGATGATGGTACACTGTTCCGCCCTCATTTTCTTTCATAAAACAATCAGATATTTGTACGGGACAACGTGCGGAAGAGGCTCCGGCAGCTTTTAAATTCCATAGTTGAACACTACCAAGTTACAAATTTTTCATTGGTTAAGATTTATTCAGGTAAATTTGAAAAAAAGATGAATGAAGGCCGGAACGGTTGAAATAAACATGTATCCATCTGGGTGATTCCATTGAGTTGCTGAAGCTTTTACCGGAAAATTCAATAGACCTGATCTTTGCCGATCCGCCTTACAATCTTCAGCTTAAGGGCGATCTCTTCCGTCCCGACCAGTCGAAGGTAAGCGCGGTGAATGATCACTGGGACAAGTTTGGCTCTTTCGGCTCATATGATGAATTTACCCGAGCCTGGCTGCATGAATGCCACCGGGTGCTGAAGAATACCGGCAGCATCTGGGTTATCGGCACATATCATAACATCTTCAGGGTTGGTACAATACTGCAGGATACAGGATTCTGGATCCTAAATGACATTATCTGGATAAAAACCAATCCCATGCCCAACTTCAGGGGCACAAGGTTTAACAACGCACATGAGACGCTCATCTGGGCAACGAAGTCAAAGGCATCAAAATACACTTTTCATTACCGGACAATGAAAGGTTTCAATGACGACCTGCAGATGAGGAGCGACTGGCTGATACCCATCTGCCAGGGCGCGGAGAGAGTAAAGGAGAACGGGCATAAAGCCCATTCAACACAAAAACCCGAGGAGCTGCTATACAGGATAATTCTGGCCACTTCCAATCCCGGCGACCTGGTGCTTGATCCTTTCGCCGGAAGCGGCACAACGGCAGCGGTGGCAAAGAAGCTCGGAAGAAATTTTATTGGATTCGAGAGAGAGATTTCATATGTCAGCCTGGCCAGGGAAAGAGTTGAAAAAGCCGAGCCTGTTAACCCGCAACTGCTTGAATACAGGACTGAAAATCGAAAGCCGAGAGTGCCTTTTGGCAACCTGGTTGAGAGGGGTTATGTGCGGCCCGGAGAGTATCTGTATTCAGCTGATAAGAAACACAAAGCGGAAGTGCAGGCAGACGCCTCTCTGTTTTACAACGGTCATTCGGGGTCAATTCACGCTTTAAGTGCATTGATAGCGGGAAAGGAGAAACAGAACGGCTGGGATTTCTGGTATGTGCAGCGCGGGAGGAAGCTGGTTGTTATTGATGAACTGAGGCAGGAATACCTCAATCCATATACGGATACCGGAAGTCTGTAGCGGGCAGGAACGTCTCCTTGATGGTGCGCGGTGAGGTCCACCTCACAAGATTAAGCCTGCCACCGGCCTTATCGTTGGTACCGGATGCCCTGCCGCCGCCGAAAGGTTGCATACCTACCATAGCCCCCGTGGGTTTGTCGTTCAGGTAGAAATTACCTGCGGCAAAGCGGAGTATCTGGCATGCCTTAACCATTGCAGACCTGTCGTTTGAAAAGATTGAACCCGTAAGTCCGTATTGCGATGTCTCGTTGACTATATGAAGGGTCTCTTCATACTTCTCATCATCATACACATACAGGGTCACCACGGGTCCGAAGATTTCCTCCTGCATGGTCACGAACTTCGGGTTTGTGGTGAGTATTATTGTCGGTTCAATGAAGTACCCCTTTTCCTTGTCGCCGTGACCCCCGTGAACGATCTCACACTCCGGCGATGCCTTTGCAAGCTCAATGTATTTCATTATGTTGTCAAAGGAACGTTCATCAATAACAGCATTCATGAAATTGCTGAAGTCTGCAGGGTCTCCCATCTTTATCTCTGATGCCTGTCTCTTCAGATGCCCGGAAATTTCAGGCCAGAGAGACCCGGGGATATATACCCTTGACGATGCTGAGCATTTCTGACCCTGGAATTCAAATGAGCCCCGGATAATTGCAGTTGCAGCCTCAAGAGGGTTTGCGGACTGGTGGATCATGATAAAATCCTTTCCTCCGGTCTCACCGACAATACGCGGATAGGATCTGTACTTCTCAAGATTGCCTGATGCGGTTTTCCACAGCGAGTTGAAAGTGCCGTTCGATCCGGTGAAATGTATTCCGCCAAGATCACGATGGTTCAGTGCCACACTGCTGATCGTCGAGCCCTGTCCGGGCAGGAAATTGATCACACCGTCAGGCATGCCGGCTTCCATGAAGACCTTCATCAGTATCCAGCTTGACAGGAGCGAGGTGGTAGCCGGCTTCCAGACAGTGGTATTACCCATCAGGGCGACCGACATATTAAGATTTGATGCTATGGCCGTGAAGTTAAAAGGAGAGACGGTATATACAAATCCTTCAAGGGGCCTGTATTCGACCCTGTTAAGCTGGTCCCATCCCGACCTGGGCTGTTCCAGGTATATCTGGCCGGCAAAATATGCATTGTATCTCAGGAAATCTATTGTCTCGCAGGCAGCCTCCACTTCGGCCTGCTGCACGCTCTTGCTCTGGCCGAGCATAGTCGCGGCTACAATTGTATAACGGTATTTCTTCGAGAGCAGTTCGGCTGCCTTAAGCATTACAGATGCTCTTTCAACCCATGACATGGTCATCCACATCTCCTTGGCCTGCATAGCCGCATCAATTGCCTCACCGGTTTCCTTTTCACCCGCCATGTGGTAAGTGGCAAGGACATGACTGTGATTATGCGGCATAACGACATTGCCGGTCTTTCCGGTCATTATTTTCTTACCGTTCACAACCACAGGTATCTCAGCAGTTTCGGATGAGAGCCGCTGAAGTTCTTTCATAAGCTCATCACGCTCCCTTGTGCCTGGTGCATAACTTAAAACCGGCTCATTATGAGGCCTGTGTATCGAAAAAATTGCATTATTCATTATTACAAATTTTTCAACCGGGCTTTGTTATTGCCAATAGCGGTCAAACAACCGGCGACGTAACTGTAACAAAAACAGGGGATGTTTGTTCTTGAATTGTGAAGATGGCCGACTGGGGATCAGGGCTGATCTATCTCTTTCGACAGCAAATCTGTTGCGATAGCTATCATCTCAGGTTTCCCTAAAAGATATGCTATATCATTTCCGCTAATTAAGGTAGAAGGTTCGGGGTTTGGAATGACATGGTCTCCGTGTTTTACTGCTACCATTGTAACTCCGCAGGTTTTTCTGAGAGCTGTTTCTGCTATTGTTTTACCGGCAAAGACCGATTTTTCTCCGACCTTCACGGCGGCTATTTCAATATCCGGGATATCCTTGAGAAGTGAGTATCCCCCGACCTTGCCCTTATCTCTGAAAGTGCCGTAGTTATCCTCCCTGATCCGTGCTATTGCCCGTTCTATTTCTATCCGGGGGATGAGGTATTTGCCGAGTATCCTTTCAAAGAAATCAATGGCTGTCTCAAATTCCTCAGGTATAACCTGCGTTGCCCCAATGCGGTACAGCTCCTCAATATCAGTCACATGCCTGGTTCTGACGATGACATAGGCATGCTTGTTCATACCCCTGACATGCTCGACGATAGACATTGCCTTGATAAGATCTCCCACCGAGACAATTACCATTTCTGCGGTATGAACATATGCCTGGCGGAGAACGGGTTCATAATTGGCATCTCCGAAAACAGCCAGATTGCCGTTCTCTATCTGTTTGCGGGCAAGGTCAGGATCAAACACGATTGAAGTGAAGGGCAGTTCCATTTTTTTGATCATGGCCGCCAGGTTAATGGCCCTGGAATCTTTGCCTATCAGAACAATATGGCTTTTAATCTCGGGTATTTCTACCTGTTTCAGGGGGAAGAGTCCGTTGACAAGAAAATCCGGAAGAGGCAGCTTAAGTACCATGTTGGCTAACGGCCTGGAGACCCGTATCAGAAAAGGAGAGAGAGCCATTGAGGTAATAGCTACTGACAGGAAGAGCTGGTAATGATAGGGGGTAAGGATTTTATTGGTCACGCCGAGTCTTGCGAGGATGAATGAAAACTCACCAACTTGCGCCAGGGAGAGGCCGATGACCACCGTCCCGAAAAAGGTATGCCCAAGGGAAAATGCAGTGAAGCCGGCAATAATTGTTTTCAGGACTATTACCAGCAGCACTGTTGTTATAACGAGCCATGGATGATCAAATACGAAGCCAAGGTCAAGGAGCATCCCAATGGAAACGAAGAAGAAACTGGTAAAGACATCCTTGAATGGTATGAGGTTGCCGAACGCGCTGCGGCTGTACTCAGAGTCGGAGATCATCAGTCCGGCCAGGAACGCTCCGAAAGCAAGCGACATGCCCAACTCATGTGTCAGCATTGCAACGGCAAGGCAAAAGAGAAGGATGCTCATAAGAAAGAGCTCCTGGCTGTGGGTCATCGCTATCAAATGCAAAAGTTTGGGCATCAACCACTTGTTGCCAATATAAATGAATATGATTATCCCCGTGGTTTTAAGCAGCAGCATCAGCAACTCATTTCCGACATTTGCTGTTGCACCACTGAGCATGGGAGTAAATAGCAGCAGCGGTATCAGAATAATATCCTGAAAGATAAGTATCCCGACCACCGTTTTTCCATAATGGGTGGTCAGCTCAGACCTCTCCTGCAGGAGCTTAAGCACTACCGCAGTACTGCTGAGAGCGGTAAGGAAACCGACAAAGACAGACTCAGCCCAGCCAAACTGATAGACTCTAGCCACAAGCAATGTTGACCCCAGCTGTCAGCAACAGCTGCATGAAACCGCCCAAAAAGACTATCCTGCGGATATTAAGAAGATGGTTTATTGAAAACTCAAGACCGATGGTAAACATGAGCAGAATGACACCTATTTCTGCCATAACCTCGACATTCTCCGGGGAGTTAATAAGTGCCAGAAGATGTGGACCTGCAATAACGCCAGTCAGAAGATACCCTATGATTGCAGGGACCTTGATCCTTGTAAAGATGAAGTTAACAAAGGTCGAAAGGGCAAATATTATGACAATGTCTTTGAGAACACCAAGTTCCATAACAGATATTGTTATGGCATTAAAGATAGAGAATCAGTCTGAGTGAGCAAAAAAAATCCCGGCATGGTGTGCCGGGATGGAATCAGGCAAAAATCCGTGGGTGCAGATAAAGTGCCTTTCTTTATTCTGATATTTCTGTTAACTGCCCTTCTTCAATGCGAAAGACACCGGTACCGTCCATGTTGTGAATATGGAATTGCCATTGTGACAGAGAGGTTCCGGGGGCGAATCTCACTTCTGTACCTTCCGGAAGACCCACATTAACCTCAACAAGAGAACCGTTCCAGTGGTTGCCCGCAGGGAGGGAAAAGAACTCATCAAGATAGAGGGTATCACCCGAAAACTTTCCAGCCGTAATCAATTGCCCGCGCATTTGCCCATGCTTCAGTATCAGAATTACTGCTTGACCTTTTCTCCACTGATATCCAGCCTGAAGTAGTGTCACTGCCGTAGATGTCAAGGTCTGCTGTGGCATAAAGTCTGGCCGTCAGCTGAATTGCGATAGAATGTAAAGTGGTCAACGGAAGCGGTTTCATCATATTTAATATCTGAAATATTTCTCAACGGGGCGACCCATAATACTCTTGGTGGAGCCTCGAGACTTATTTTCTTTTCAATACGCTCACTGTTCGAATAGACTGAAAGCTGCAGGCTGAGGAAGACTCCAAGGCAACATACGGAAGCAAACCATATGACGGTCATTACTATAGCTAACACCCTTAGTCTTTCCCTGATATTGAAGATCAACTTAATACCCAGATAGGTCAGGGCTGTCAGCGGAATGAGAATAACGAGGGAGGTGAGAATTAATACAGGCCATACCATATTACTGTTCAATACTATAGAGAGCAGCGTGTGCACATTTGTCATTCCCGGTTCCATAGCTGAAGTGAGGAAAGGTGCATCATGGAAGAAAAGCACCATAGCAAAAGCAAAGAGGAGAACAAATCCCGTCAAAGTAAATATTACTCCAAAGCATATGGCAATTACCCTCAGGATTGCGGACATGACTTTCCCGAATGCCCTGAAAAACTCTGACAGGGCCCTGCCTGTACGTGCTGAGGGACTGTTTGGATCGTACATCGATTTGCGGGTGGTGTAGGCAGTGCTGTCATGGCTCACACTGGTGTCATCATAATAGTCCTCCGGCGCACCCATGATGTTGATCATGTCATTCACCATCTCTTTCGAGACAAGCGCGGGAGGCTCATTGCCCCCGCCGAAGATCTCCGCAATACGCGATTCAATGTCCGCAAGGGTTTCATCTCCGCCCTGTTCCGTTCGAAACCTGGTGGCAACGTGATCAAGGTAACGGGTCAGTATCTCCCATGCATCCTCATCGATACGGAAGAGCTGTCCGGCAATATTGATGTTCATTGTTTTTTTCATGGCTGCCTTTTATTTCTTGTCACGTATCTGATTAACTGAATCAACAAGTGCCTCCCACGACTTATCAAGCTCATTGAGATAGATCTTTCCCACCTGGGTGAGCTCATAATACTTGCGTGGAGGTCCCTGCGGCAATTCCTCCCAGCGGTAACTGAGCAGCCCTGCATTCTTCTGTCTTGTCAGCAGGGGATAGAGTGTTCCTTCAACGACTATCACCTCAGCCTTTTTGAGCTCGTTGATGATGTCGACGGCATAGCATGAATTCCTGGAAAGCACTGCCAGTATGCAGTACTCGAGAATTCCCTTGCGCATTTGTGCTTTTGTGTTGTCCGTATTCATGGCAATTCTTTTTTATCTGAGTAGAAATGTTTTTAACATTAAAGATTCATTTTCTTCTTTACGGTCTCAAATTCCTGTTTTACAGAATCCTTGATGTTCTCGACTGTCACCGGGTTTCCTCTCATCTCCAGTTTCTGTGCCGTTGTTCTGGCCTCGGGTACAATGATCCACAGGATCAGATACAGGGCAATCCCGAAGCCTCCGGCAATAACCAGTGCACAAAAAAGCACCCTCCAGATCAGCGGGTCCCAGTTGAAATATGCACCGAGCCCGGCGCACACCCCTCCGATAATTCTTCCGTCAGGGTCACGGTAAATGCGTCTCTGTGACCTGGGCGGCGGTTCTTCTGACGTTCCGCTGCCACTGATTACCTCGGGTGCACCAAGAATAGCCATGACCTCTTCGACATCTTTCATGGTAATCACCTGTTTGTAACCGGTGAGCCTTGATCTGAACAGCTCGGCTATCCGTCCCTCAATATCAGACATGATCTCAGCTGCGCTTGATTCACCTGAAAACTCCTTCTCAAGACTTTTCATGTATTGACGGAGGCGGTCATATGCATCCTCATCAACGTTAAATGCATAACCCCCGAGGTTGATGTTAACTGTTACTTTCATTGTCTTTTTTATAAGGTACCTGTTAATACATACTAATATTGTAATGCAAATATATATATTATATTTAATACTATGCAATACATAGAAGTATTTTTTTAAGAATATTTTATTTTATTTTAAACAGACCTGAAGCTGACTGACCTCCGGTTATATCAATAATCGTTAACTTTATCAAAATTAATGATGATGAAAGCATATAACTGGGGAATTCTCGGAACAGGCAATATTGCACACAAGTTTGCCCGGGCGCTGATGTTGCTTGATAATGCACATCTCCAAGCAGTCGGATCACGTGATGCCGGGCTGGCTGCAAAATTTGCGGCCGAGTTTGGTTTTAAGACTCACTACGGCAGTTATGAGGAGATGGTTGCAGACCCTGCGGTAGAAATTGTATATATCTCTTCTCCTCATTCCCATCACCTTCAGCATACCCTTCTTGCACTCCGGAACGGAAAGCATGTTATCTGCGAGAAGCCGATGTCAATAACCGCTGCAGAGGTTAAGGTGATGACAGATGAGGCTAAAAAGCAGGGATTGTTTCTTATGGAGGCATTATGGCCTCCTTTTCAGCCCTCTTATCTGAAAGCTTCAGCGATACTTGAAAGCGGAAAGATGGGCAGACTGATGCACATGAGCGGAAAGTTCGCCTTCCTGTCTCCCTATGACCCGGAGATCAGGACATATAATCCGGCGCTTGGCGGCGGTTCGTTGCTTGACATTGGAATTTATCCTGTTATGGATATACTTCGATATATGGGTGAGCCGGAAACAATAGTTGCCTCTGCCGTTCTCTCTCCCACAGGAGCTGATGAAAGCACCTCCGTAATCTTCAAATTCAGTGACGGCAGGCTGGCAGAAGCACACAGCTCATTTTCCAGCATGGCAGGTGTCTCTTCCGAATTCAACTGTGAAAAGGGCAATCTGATCCTTTCGCGCGGAAGAGACCGTTCGCAGCACCTTTTCATTGAATTCCCGAATGACACGGAAGACAGGGTTTTCACCCCGCCTGCCCAGGGTTATCAGCATGAGGCTGTTGAAGTGATGAACTGTCTTGATAAAGGGCTGACGGAGAGCCCTGTGGTGCCTCTTTCTTTCACGCTCACTCTTGCCCGGACACTTGACACAATTCGAAAAAAGGCCGGTATAAAGTACCCGGGACGCGATAAGAAAGGATAACAGGGTAGCTGCAGTAATGGAAGAACAATCAGCCGCACCGGAAAAGAAGCGTTTGCTTCTCAGCATGCTGATCCCTTTTATTTTCATCTCCCTGATGTGGATTGTCAGGGCTGTTGAGACGATTTTTGAGATTGACCTTTATTTTCTTGGCATATTTCCCCTGAAAGCATCATCTCTTACCGGTATAATCACATCACCGTTTATCCATGCCGACCTGAAGCACCTGTTCAACAACACCATTCCCCTGTTTGTCCTTGGAACAGTCCTCTTCTACTTTTATTCACAGGTCGCTTTCCGGGTCCTGCTGTGGCTCTTTCTTATAACAGGCCTGTCTGTATGGATCACCGGCAGGCCTTCGTGGCACATAGGAGCAAGCGGCATAATTTACGGTCTTGCCTCTTTTCTCTTTGTCAGCGGCATTATTCGCCGCCATATACCCCTTATGGGTATTTCCCTGCTTGTGGTGTTCCTTTACGGCGAGTTGGTCTGGGGGATCTTCCCGGGTTTCAGGATGGATATCTCGTGGGAATCGCACATGCTGGGAGCGGTCGTGGGACTATTCCTGGCAGCATGGTATCGCGCCGAGGGCCCCCAGCGTCCGGTCCCGTTTTATGAAAATGAGGAGGAGGAGGCCGGAGGGGAGGAAGAAAATGGCAACAGCGGTGAGAATCAAAAAGATTAATTGCTATTTTTGACCTCTGAAACCAACCTAAACCTCCAGTTATGTATGTCAGAACTGGTACTCCGGCATTTGATGAGCTCTTTCCCAGGATAATCAGATTCCTCGAGCAGGATCTCCTCGAAGTAAATATCGACGGTGAAAAGATTAGAGGTTACCGGTCCCCTGATGCCCGGTCTATCTGGATAAGAAACTATTCAGACATGATGAGGGCCCTCCGCTATTCGGAGGCAGATCTGCAAAGTACCATAAGGCATTTCGCTGACAACCAGGCACGCAACGGCCGCATTTTCGACTATTTCACCACCTTTCCCGAAAAGCTTCCCTGTGAACGTGAGAACTGGACCAAATATGTCAGGACGCCTGTAGAGGCTGACACTGAGTTCAGATTCATCAAGGCAGCATGGCTGGCATGGCAGGCTACCGGGGATGATGCCTTCATCAAAGAGCTGATACCTTCATTTGAAAAAGCCCTCGCTTATGTGATGGGCGGACGTTATTTTGACAGGGAAAAATATCTCTTCCGCAGGCCCTATACAATAGACACATGGGACTTTGCCTATACGGCGGGACAGCATGACTGGCTTCAGTTCCAGATAGATGACAAGACTTTCTGGGGTTATTTCCATGGTGACAACAGCGGTTATTACGAGGCGTTTCACCACATGTCATACTGGTATGCCATGTTCGGTGATGAGATCAGGTCAGCCAAATGGCGCGACCGCGCCATGAAACTGCGTAAAAGTCTGAACAGCATCTGTTTTAACGGTTCGTTCTACACTCATTTTGTAAAACAGACCCCTGTGACCATTGACGGCGTTGACGAGGCATCACAGCTAAGCCTGAGTAATCCCGCCGCAATCAACAGGGGCGCAGCAACGCCTCACATTGCCGCATCGATAATCAATGAATACATGAAACGGCGTGAGACCACTTCCGCTTTTGCTGAGTGGTTCTCCATTGACCCGCCGTTTCCGTCAGGTATTTTTGGTGATTATAAACTGTCGGGAGGCGCATACTGCAACGGTGGAATCATGCCGCTCACCGGTGGCGAGCTGGCCCGTGCCGCCCTTGAGTACGGTTATGAACAGTACGGTATAGACATCCTGATGCGTTATTATGACCTGATATCCCGGAACGGAGAGACCTATCTGTGGTATTTCCCTGATGGAAAACCATCTACTGTGGAGAGAAGCACATCACCCGAAGCCAAACCGACAGACGGATGGGGCTCGTCGGCAATGCTTTATGCTTTTGTTGAAGGCCTCGTTGGGATACAGGATAAGGACAAGCTCTTTAAAAGAGTACGCATCTGCCCGAGATGGACCGCCGCCGGAATAGAAAATGCTGAAGTAAGCGTTGATTATAAGAGCTCCGGTGCATTTGTGAAATATACCTACAGCCAGACTGCAGAAAAAATGACCATAAAGCTCTCGGGGAGCTTTGAATATATACAACTGTCTCTGCCTGTGCCTGTGAATTATGTCGCCGGTGACCTTATGATAGGCGGAAAGAAGAAAAAATATCTTTCATCAAGCATTAACAAAAGTACATATGTTACTTCTGATGCTGATGTCAGTGGAGAATGTGAGATCATCCTCAAGCTTAAGAGGAAACCCATATCCGGAAAGTAACCTGACAATATGAATCCGAAACCAGTAGCCATAATTACAGGAGCAAGCAGGGGCATAGGCCGTGCCATCTCGCTGTCACTTGCTTCCGAAGGTTATGATATTGTCGCCATCGGCCGTACTCCTGACAGCGAGTGCATGATTTCACTTCAGCCGGTAATTGAGAAGCTTGGAGCAGCATTCTTTCCCATTGGCCTCGATATTGCACATACATCTTTACACGATGAGGCGATCTCCAGCATCCTGGAACGTTACGGTCGGATAGACGTGCTGGTCAACAATGCCGGCGTTGGTCCCATGGAGCGTAAGGACCTGCTTGACCTCGAAGAGGAGGACTTTGACCGTGTTACACAGGTGAACCTGCGGGGCCCTGTATTTCTTGCCAGGAAAGTAGCACGGGAGATGATATGGATGAAAGAACAAATCAAGGACTACAGGCCTTCAATAATGTTTGTGACATCATTCCTTGCCTATACATCCTTTACCACGGGGATAGAATTTTGCATATCAAAAGCAGGCCTCAGCATGGCTGCACAGGTCTTTGCTGACAGGCTGACAGAAGAAGGAATAAATGTTTATGAGATAAGACCCGGTCTGATAGAGACGGATCTGACCCACAGAAGCAAGGACAGATTTGACAAACTCATTGCTGAAGGCCTTATTCCTCAGAAGAGGTGGGGCACACCTGAAGATGTTGCTAAAGCTGTCGCCTCCCTTGCAAGAGGAGACTGGCAATTCTCTTCCGGAGCCGTTTTTGAAGTCAGCGGAGGCATGAACATCAAAAGCCTCTGATAATAAGCCACTTACATAATTAAGATTTTTTTACCGGCCATTTTATTCAACTTTTGTTGAACAAAATGCCACCATTCGTGGTTTTATCTGAAACTTAAAACGAATAAAATGAAAAAGACAAGTTTGATAGTATTGATAATAGTATTGATTGTTTTCCCTTTAAGCGCTCAGAAGAAACATGCTGCTGATCCCACGGCAACACAGATTACCTGGACCGGGAAGAAACTGGGTAAAGAGCATGTCGGCACGATAGGTTTAAAGGAAGGTTATATCAGCATTGAAAAGAATGCCATAACAGGGGGAGAGTTCCTTGTTGATATGACGACAATTAAAAACACTGATCTCGAGGACAAAAAGATGAATGGAATGCTGGTGGGTCATCTCAAATCTGAAGATTTCTTTGGTGTGGAAAAATACCCGGCTTCAAAACTCGTTCTGACGGGTGGCAGCAGGTTTGTCAACGGAACAGCAACAGTAAAGGGTATAATGACCATCAAGCAATCAACCCATCCTGTTGAGTTCACAGTCAAAGAAACTGCTGTTGGAGGCGTTAAAACCTATACGGCTGTTATAACTGTTGACCGTTCGTTGTACGATGTAAGGTACGGCTCAGGCAAATTCTTCACCGATCTGGGTGATAAAGCCATCGCTGATGAGTTTATTCTTGAAGTAAAACTTGTGGCAAAATCATAACCGGTCATCCGGGCATTCACTCCCTCACTTTCATATCTGAAGGCTGAGGGAGTTTTTATTAGAAGCCTGACGTGCCGGCATTTGCCATCACAATGAATGTCAGGTAAATAAGCTTGGCCACATCCTCCATTATCTCCGGGGTGACCGCTGTCTCATCATCACCGGGCAGGTGATACCAGACCGGCTTCACCCCGTCGGTTGTGTATATATCCATTGTTTTGTACCCCTCTGCCATAAACACCAGGCCGTCGCTTCGCGGCCGGCCATAATAAGTAATCGCTGAAGCTGATGACCTCATTGGCCTGTGGATATACTTGCTGTTGGCTGTTTTGAAATATTCAATCAGCGGCTCACATGACGCCGAAGCGTTCACTGCCAGCCCTGTTCCGTTGCCCACCATGTCAAGATTGATGTAAGTAACGGTTTTCTCTTTAGGGAAGATTGGATTTGCTGCGTAGAATTTGCTACCGACGAGACCTGTTTCCTCACCTCCTAAAAGCAGGAACAGTACTGACCGTTTGAGTTTTATACCTGAACCTGCAAGCGCCTTTGCCGCAGCCATGATGTCAACCACACCGCTGGCATTGTCAAAACCGCCGGGTACCATCAGCCCGCCCGCATTGCCCACGGCATCAAGATGGGCGCCGATGATTATAACCTCTTCTTTCAGAATGGGATCCGAACCTTCGATGATTCCTGCAACGTTGCATGTCCGGCCTTCAGGGTGCCTCGTGGTATTTGCCTTTATGGTCATTATTTTCCCGGTAACGAAAGAGGCAGGTTTAAACGATTTGTCTATCTGCCCGGTGACCTCTGTATTGGTTTTTCCAAGACCGGCAAAAATGTCTGCCAGAGGTTCGGGGCCAATTCCGCAGACAATCATATTTTCGATGTATGAAATATTCGGATTTGCACTGTTTCCGTCGATGTAGAGCATCCCGGCTGCACCATGCAGCGCAGCGTTTTCAACCTTGTACTGGTGATAGCAGTACCTTACCCATTTTGCATATTCGGGATTGAGTGCATCTTTATAAGGAACATCACGGTTCATCAGCACTATCTTCCCCTTCACGTCAATGCTCTTGTAATCGTCATAGTTCAACTCAGGCGCCGTAACGCCGTATCCCACAAAAACCACCTCTGCAGTTAGCTCTCCACTGCCTGAATTCATTCCGGGATAGTACTCCGAAGGGGCACTGTAGCTCTTTACTATTATTGAACCGTCTTTCTGGGTGATGTGAAGCTGCAGAGATCCGGGATCATTCACCACAGTATAGGGTTGATCGAACCACTGGAAATAGGAACCGTCGTCGCCCGCAGGCTTTATTCCCCATTCGTGCAGCCGGCCTGCCACCCAATCCGCAGATGCAATGTACTCCGGCGTACCTGCCAGTCTGCCGTTATATTCAGGCGAACATAATTCCGTCATCCAGCCTGCCATCTCCTCACTGCTGATCGAATGAAAATGTTTCAGAAGAAGCTGTTCATCAACATCCTGCGCGGTGGCGCTTAAGGAAAGGACGATTGATAATATCAGGGTTTGGGTGATAAAAAAGGCTCGCATAAATAGAAAATAAATACAAATATATCGTTTTAGAGTAACAGATTTGGAAAAGGCTGAAGGAACAGTTTATTTTGATGGATGCGAAAAAAACATCCTGAAAGCCTTGTGACCCGCGAGTTCATCGTTGCCTTCATCCTGGTGACGAGTTTTTTCTTTCTCTGGGGCATGGCCCACAGCCTCCTTGATGTTCTGAACAAGCACTTCCAGGATATCCTCGGTATCACCAAGGCCAGATCAGGACTGGTGCAGGCAGCTCTTTACGGGGGCTATTTCGTGATGGCGATACCGGCAGGACTATTTATGAACAGGCTGGGTTACAAAAAAGGCATCATTACCGGCCTGCTCCTGTATGCCGCCGGTGCTTTTCTCTTCTGGCCCGCAACGTACATTCAAACCTTCGGATTTACACTGCTCTGTCTCTTTATAATTGCCTGCGGGCTGACCTTCCTTGAGACTGCGGCAAATCCTTATTCAAGTGTCCTCGGGCCGAAGGAGACCTCAGAGCAGCGGCTCACCCTCTCGCAGTCGTTTAACGGCCTCGGGTGGATCATAGGCCCGGCGCTGGGAGGGATGCTTATTCTCGGTAATAGCGGTGATAACGCTGCGAACAAGTTTGCTTCTATGGCGCTTCCGTATATGCTGATAGGAGGGGTAGTGCTGGTAATAGCATTCCTGTTTATCATTACCAGGCTGCCGGAGATCCATGAAGGGGATTATGACAGTCGCGGCGACAAAGGCACATACAGAGGACTTTTCAAGGTGCGGCATTTTCGTTATGCCGTGATAGCCCAGTTTCTTTATGTGGCAGCTCAGACAGGCATCAACAGCTTCTTTATCAATTATATAGTTGAGACTATGCCCGGCTATTCACCTGAAAAGGCGGCCTATCTTCTTTCGCTTGGCTTTATCTTCTTCATGTCTGGCCGGTTCCTGGGGTCTTTGTTCATGACCTGGTTCAGTCCCCGCCAGATGCTGACCCTCTGCGCTGTAGTCAACACAGTGGCCATGGCTCTTGTGATTGCGGGCCTCGGGTGGCCGTCACTGATTGCTCTATATCTGACTTATTTTTGCATGTCTATAATGTTTCCCGCCATTTTTGCGTTAGGATTAAAAGACCTGGGGGGCATGACAAAGAAAGGCTCCTCGGTGCTTGTGATGACCATTGTCGGCGGAGCCGTTTGCCCGGTGATCATGGGGCGGATAGCCGATGTCTCACGTATGGCTGTCGGTTTTATTGTGCCGATGGTCTGCTTTGCCTTTATAGCATGGTTTGCTTTTTTCGGGGCGAAGAGCACGATAAGTGAATGAGCATAGCTGCCTTCGCACTAATTTGAGGATATGAAGAAGAAAATTCTGATATTATTTTTGTTCCTGGCGCCACTGTGTTCAGCTCAGGATACCTGGTATGGCGAGATTGCTCTCATTGGAGGAGGAGGTACGAATGACATCTTCAGGTTTGAGGAGCTTATCGGAGCAGGCTCGGTCACCGGTACGGGCATGTGGGCAACCGGTATTGACGTGCGAAGATTATTCGGCGATCATTTCAGCCTTGAGTCCGGGGTCGGCTACTCTCAACAGCATTACTACACAAGTCCTGCCGCCGGAATACCAGGCGAAGATGTCCCGGGAAATTTCGGAGTCATAACTGTTCCCGTGAGTGCGCGTTTTGATTTCCTGAAGTGGTTCTTTGCGGATGCGGGTCTCATCGCATCTCTTAGTACAGGCACTTCATATTCTGAAATGACAGGACTGGGCATCACTCTGGGGGCAGGATTTCAGTATAATTTCAAATCTGATGTTTTCATCAGGATCAGGGCTTATGCCGGTCAGTATGCACTTTTGCATTTCATGCCGGAGGATAATCCTTATACGTTATGGAATTCTGCGGCCACAATAGGTTTAGGCTACAGGTTTATTCACCTGGGCAGGTGCAACTGTCCTGATGATAACACTCCCCGGAGGAAGTTTTACTAGTCTTCAGCTATTTCCCTTATCATTTCTTTTGCCTCACGCCATTTTTCTTCAGGCATGCGGGCACCGACGACCTCAATGACTTTTCCAGCCAGTACTGACCCGAACAGGCCGCATTTGTCGAGGCCGAAGCCGTGTGAGAAGCCGTAGAGAAATCCGGAGGCATAGAGGTCGCCGGCACCTGTGGTATCCACGGGTATCACCGGCAGGGCATCGACCCTGATCACTTCCTCGCCTCTCTTTATCCATGATCCGACAGGACCGGTCTTGACAATGGCAATAGTGCATCTCTTTGCTATTGCGTCAAGCGCTTCCCTTGGTTCAAGCCCTGTAAATGCCCTTGCTTCCTCTTCATTGGCGAAGACGATATCGACATATTTATCGACTATTTCGTTAAATCTGGGCAGCATATCTGTTACCACGTTGAAGCTTGACAGGTCGATGGCGATGCACATCCTGTTTTCCTTTGCGAGGCGGCATGCCTGTTCTACGAGGGGGAGGTTAAAGATCAGGTATCCTTCGAGATAGAGGATATGGTAGCCCTTGAAGAATGAGCTGTTGAGTTCTTCAGCGATCAGTTCCGTGGCGGCGCCGAGGTGAGTGGCAAAGGTACGTTCCGAGTCAGGAGTCACCAGTGCCACGGCGGTACCTGTGGGTGATGCCGGTGCACGCATGAGTACTGGTGTCACGCCGGCCTCGACCATATCCTTTTCGTAGAAGTTACCGAGTTCATCGCGGCCCACTTTGCCTATGAATGATGATTGTATGCCCATCACGCCGAGGCCGTACATGGCATTGCCTGCCGAGCCGCCGGAGGCAAGGGTTTTCTTCATGGAATCGATTGACTGTTTGATCTCGCCTGACCGCGTGGTATCGACCATTGTCATGCTTCCCTTAGGGAGGCCGAAGCGAGTGAGGTATGTGTAATCAGGCACCATTGTCATCATGTCTACGAGGGCATTACCGATGCCTACAATCTTCTTCATCCGGAAAATTTTGCCAAAGATATTGCTTAATTCGTTTAAAGCGGTTAATTTTGCCACGCTTTAAAAGCAGGAATATAGTCCTCAGTAGCTCAGTTGGTCAGAGCACCTGACTGTTAATCAGGGGGTCCCAGGTTCAAGTCCTGGCTGGGGAGCGAAGCAAGTCAACCACTTACACGGATTTCGGGTAAGTGGTTTTTTCGTGGGTGCGCCAGTTTTGGGCCAGGTTTTGGATGAAAATGTGATATTATCAATATAATTCCCTACTTCTTGTTTTCTTTAGGTTTCAGCTCCATGCCCAGTTGTGTCATAAGCCCTAAGTTATCCTCCAAAGCCCACCACTCTTTAACTTTGCCATTAACAATCATCATAACCTGTGTTGCAGGGACTGTAACATATTTATTGGTTGGCTCGATCCCCTTATACATAGCTGTGTGGGTTCCGTATTGAGTTAATTTCACTGCAACTTTATCACCCTCGGCAACCATAATTTCAATTTTGTGGATCCAATCTGGAAATGCAGCAAAATGTGTATTTCTGGCTTGGTATAGAGCCTCCTTCCGCCAGGGTTGCTGTGAGCCAGGAGGGTAAAGAGCAAAGTCATCAGACAAAAGATTTCCCAGTTTGTCAAGATCCCCGCTGTCAATGGCATTGAATACTTCACGAACAATTTCTTTATTTTGTTCCTGAATTTGGGCCGTTGCTCTAAACTTATCCAACTCGGCTTTATCAGCCTGATTTTGGCAACCAACAGCGACGAAAAGCGATGAAACTACAAGAATAGCATTAGCGAATTTTAATTGTGATGTTTTCATTTTGCACATACTTTTAGTTGTTTTATTTGATTTTAGTCCCTTTCCCTTCAAATGCTTTCCACCAGGTATTATCCTTCAAATTTTCACCTATTACACAAAGGACATCCAGTCATCACTAAAATTCCATGTCCATCGTGAAACTTCAACTTTTCCATTTGGATAATAAGTTGCCCCATCTTCTATGCAAGTTCTCTTATCTGTAAATGTTGGTGTTGAGTTGAACCAGGTTCCATCATCATAAAAAATATGTGTCATGCATATTTTTTTTATAGGGTCATAGCCTGTTATCTCAACTCCATTTTGTGTAAAGTCTTTGGTTTTCCACTGGTGTAAAATCTCAAGTGCATAACCATTTAAAATCCTTTTGCCTGTAAGAGTCCAATCTACATGATACCAGGACGCAGATATACTGTCTCGTGCTTCTCCCTGAACACTCCAGATTCCAGACCAGGCATCCAGGACATTATATTCAGATCCTGCTTTGTGGGATTCTGTCTGCGTGGTTTGTGCCTGCATCACATTTGTACAGAGTAACAAGGATGCTACAATTATTTTGGCAAAACAAAATGTTTTCATATTAATAAAGGAAGGTTATGGACTATGAATCAGTATTTTATTCGAAATCCCGTATAAGTTTTAACAGGTTTGGTTTTTTCAAAATCGGTTTTTGTAACCGAATCGGGAGATTTGAATTCATATATAGTTTTTATAGGAGCTTGTTCGGGATTTGAAATATACTCAAATGGAATCCTTTCGCATGTATTTTCAGATGTGAACCAAAATGCAAAAAGAATAATGTCTGGCTTGTCTTTCCAAATTCTTGCACAGAAATATTTATCACTTTTTTTGTCATATCCCCAAAGATTCTTCTCTTCAGACACAATTTTACCTTTGAGGAAACTATTTTGGGATCCTTCCAAACCTCCTTTACCCATAGGTATAAATTCCGAGATAACGGTCGAGTCTTTTCCAATTTCATTCTTCCAGGTCCCTATCCATTTTTTCATCAATTCAACCTGATTAAGTTCTTTTGGACTTTCACTGGGAACATTCTTCTCAACATTAGAATCAACGAGATAAATCACTTTCCACTTGTTATCAATTTTTTTAAATATGATTAGAAATGCTTGCGGGTCAGTGATAGAAGAATGACCATCTTTGTAATTGGTTGACCACTTGGTTTCTGCTGTATACAAAATTGTTAACTTATCAAGGAATGAATATTTTTCATTAACTATTGTGCACTTTTGATTTAAAATAGCATCAAAATTAGGCTTCATGGCCATCAATTCCTTGTAGCTAAAAACCATTCCATTGGTAATGTCAGTAAAATCAGGCGAATCAAGAAAAGATTCCATAACCAAGTCAGCATCAGCCTCTTCAATACCTTTAATGAAGGTATTCACTACTTCTTTTATTTCTCCTTTTATCTTATCTTTCTGAGCATCAGAAACAGGCTTATTGTTTGTTCCGCATGAAATACAGGCAATAAGCATGACCAGAAAAACAAGTTTTGTTTTCATTTGATTGGATTTTTGTGACTGGATAAGATTAGAATAACTGTAGGTTAATTGTATGATGAAAGTTACGCCAACAAAGAACCAAAGTCAAATAAATTAATTTCACCACTATTTTAACTTAGGGCGTTATCTGACGAATTTGAGGCGGTTAGAGGAAAGTTAATCAGAATCCAGAGTTAAATCCTTGTTGTTTCCTAAATGTATGTTAAGTGTTTTCAGACCTTCTTTTGAAGTGGTCAAAGAAGGACGGATTTTGAAGAAAATCAGATATTCACAAACCCAAACTGGTAGTGGTTACAGTTTGGTGCCAGTTTGACCTGCTATTTCACATAAGTACCTGAAAAGTGATGATAGCATAGTTTCCATTGACCTTCGATTTTCTTGAAGGCAAAGGTATAATGGGAAGGATCGAATATTAACTTAGCTCCAGACTTCATTATAGTTTCATTTCTGCCATCTTGCGAAACAACTACAAAATCTTTAGTAATGACTATGAAGTCAAGCCGATATGGAGTCCATTTGTATAGGGTTGCGGAATTGAAAATATCAGTGCAATACTTTTTATATTCTTGTAAATCGAATTTATCACCTCCCAAAGCAAACCCAATAAAGTCAGACGAATATAACTGCAAGGCTCCTTCGGTATCCAATCTCCCAAATCTTGCCATAATGCTATCACCAACAATGATAACCTCTTTTTTGATTTGGTCTTGTTGTTTATCAGTCAGTGGATCACTTTTATTCGAAATGAATCCAAAAGTGAAAAGTAGTAGCACTACAATAGCCAGTGTGTAACAAAATGTTTTCATATTATTGAATTTAAGGAAGTGGAAAATAACAACTACAAATCAGAAATACTGATACAAGTTACGCCAATAAGATGTCGAAGTCAAATAAATTCAAGTCACCTGTCTATAAATCATGGCGTTAAATTCCATAACCCATAATTTATGCGAGCAGGAGAAGTTGCCCATTCATGAAAAGAGTTAAATTCTTGTTGTTTCCAAATGTATGTTTTGTGTTTTCAGACCTTCTTCTGAAGTGGTCAAAGAAGGACGGATTTTGAAGAAAATCAAATACTCATCCCTTAATATTATGGCAAGCAAATGTTGTTTTATACCAACTAACTACCTTTGATTAGATTCTATAAACTCATTACGATATGTTTGACCAATTGGTAAAAATTTATCTTTTACTTTCACCATATTACCTTCGATGTTATCAATCTTGTTAATAGCAATTGCATGAGATTTATGTATCCTGACAAAAAGGTTATTAGGTAATTGATTTAGTAGATTTTGAAAAGTATCGTGAACCATGATAAACTTACCGCTAAAAAATACCTTTACATAATCTCCAACAGCCTCTAAATGGTAAATTTCATTGATAATTACCCGATGAATTTTCTTGTCGGATTTCAAAAAAATATATTCGTAACAAATATTATCATAACGTTGGTTTTTCAGGACGTCAATAGCCTTGTTTACAGCTTTTAGGAAACGTTCAAATGGGAATGGTTTTAATAAAAAATCTACTGCATTGACTTCAAAACCTTCGACAGCAAATTCTGGATAAGCCGTAGTGAAAATTACAAATGGAGGGTTCGTTAATGACCTGTAGAATTTCATGCCTGATAACTTCGGCATGTTTATATCTAAAAAAATAAGCTGTATTTCAACATTGTTGATTGCCTCAGTCGCTTCAAAGGCATTTTTACATGTCTCCACAAGATTTAAATAGGAACAATCTGCGACATATTCTTCCAATATTTCACGTGAAGGCAGGCTCATCATCAACAATAATGCAATTAACCTTCATTGTCGAGTATCATATTTACCTTAAAGATAGTTGTGGTTTCTTCTATATCGAATTTGTTTTTGTTTGGGTATAACAAAGTTAGTCTTTGACGGATATTCGCTATACCAATGCCACTATTCCCCTCGCTTTCAACAGTTTCACCAATTCCTTTATTATTCTCTATTTCAAACAGAATATTATTAATGTTAGCTTCGAGCTTAATGTTTACAAAGGTATGGTCGAGTTCTCCTTTTATGCCGTGTTTAAAGCTGTTCTCCACCAGAGGCAAAAGTAGCATAGGAGTGATTTTACAATTTTCATTTTGTACCTTATGTTCAAATTTAATATCAGATGTTGTGTCAATCCTGAATTTCTGCAACTCAATATAATCTTCGATTAATTTTATTTCTGTTTCTATTGATACTTTATCTTTCGTAGAATCATAAATAACATACCTGAGAATATCAGATAATTGAATGATTGCATTTGGTGTTTTATTGGATTTTTTAATTGCTTGAGAATAAATGACGTTAAGACTGTTAAATAAAAAGTGAGGATTGATTTGTGCTTTTAACGCATTAAGTTCACTTTTTATATTTTCTTTCTCAATTCGGGTAATCCTTTTGTTTACTTCTTGTAATTCGAACCATGATTGGGATAGCTTTAGAAGAGTTGTAATTAGAATGTAAATAACCATAAAGGTTCCAATTTCCAAGAAATCAAAATGTGAAACAAAATAATAATCAGGAAACACAATATCCGTTAACCAGTCAAATGTGATAAGATTTAATATAATTGATAAAAGAATTATTACTACTAATGCAATAAAGTAAATAAGATATTTTTTCTTACTGAACAATTTTGGTATAAGAAACATGATATTGATATATACACCGAATAATAGGCTCACATGGAATAGACCAGAAAAAATATAATCGATTCGTGTAACTTCATCAGAAATTTTAAATATTTGGGAAAAAATAAAATAAGAGAATAGCCAAAACAGGATATGTAAAAATATCCTGTTTATAGACTGATTCTTATTAAAAGATACCTTCATGTTAGATTTTGATTAAAGTATATTTCATTAAATCACTATATGCTTTGTCTTCATTGGAATATTTTATTACAAACTTTTGTAATTCTTCAGGTTTAGCTGTTAATAAGGTATAAACTCCATTGTTTTCGTGTTTAATTCGAATTTTGTTTTCGTCAAAAAGTTCTTGTAACAATTCAGAATCAAACCAATTTATTTCCAGTTTATTTCCAATGTCAATTTTCGCAAAGGTATGGACACTCATCAGATGAATAGCTAAAATAGTATTATTCTTTTGCCATTCTTCAGGGAATAAATCGATAAATACCTTGTCTCCAAGTTTTACAATATGCAAATGAAATTCTGCTTGGTTCTCAGGCATTGATTTATCATAAACATTTAAAGTATAAGTAAACTTATTAGGAATTTGTTCACTCCCTCTATCGAATGGATTATTAAGTCTTTTCTTCCAAATTTTATCTTGAAAAGAAATTTCCCAAATTAGGGTGTCTATTTCTGTATTGTTTTCTGATGTTGGGAAAATATCTTTATTATTCAAACTTTGCCATTTCCCGATGATACTATCATCTCTGACAAGCTCTTTTTCAGTATACAGAGGATAGAATGAAAGTACGGTACAACTCGATACAATAACAGTTGCTAAAAGCCCTGTAACAATTATTCTTGTTTTCATAATCTTAATTTTAGTTAATATCAATTTGATGGCAAAGGAATGTGTTAATAAGTTTGCATTCAAATTTTTTCGTTGAACGCCATTCGTTTGTCGTTGAATAGGGAATGCTCAAACAATAAATAATCCTGATTTATTTAATATAACTGTAAGTAAGTATTTTGATGAGCCATTTAGGGGATAGAGTCAAGGCAATGATTTATAAATTAATGTTTTTTTGTTATCTGACCTGATTTTGAAGTGGCCAAAGAAGGATGGATTTTGATGAAAATCACTCTTCACTTCAATCATTTCGGATGTCCGATAAGACCGTTACAATGACTTTCCAACATTTTTGACGGGCTCATCGGAAATTTAAACCGATTGGACAGACATTTGATTTTTCACATTCTGGTTGGCCCAGAACGACTATTATTTCTGGGCAGGGGTAGACCAAGCCTAAGAGGTTTTGCGGTCTGTGGTGTCAGATATGATAGGATCGGGCTCAATCCAGTGGGGACGGTGATGGGGCTTTAAGAGTAGTTCAATTATGTCCAGCTATTTGGGGGGCTAAGACAAAAGAACCACTTAAAGTGATTCCTTTGATTTTTTCCATTTTAGAAAATGAAGATAATATCATCCCCACTTTTTGATGGCTGCTTCGATAGAAGGACCTGCTTTGCCGAGGTCTTCGAGTGTCATAACGGGAATGAAATCAACCTCAGCCTTTAGCCAATAATAGAATGGTTCTGATAATGCCGCAATTTGTGATGCATCGTTTATATTGACAATCGCGTAACCCCCTCTGCGACCACAAATATTTGTGAAATAAACAGCTTCTGCTTTCACTTCTGCGATTAGATCCTGCATTTTCTTTCCAAATTGAGAATCCTTGACAATATTATTACCAGGATCAGTTGGAATCTTAAATTTCATAATGTACCTCATAGTTACTCCTTTCATTTACAACTTATTAAACAAACAATTTGACTATTTGTTCATTGAGTATAAAAACCAGAGGCCTTGGCAATAGTTTGCCGTCCCAAAATAACCAACCAAATCCTGAGCTAAACCCTTGTTGTTTTTTTAGGGTTCTATTGAAATTTAAACAGACTGGACAGACATATGACTTTTACATTCTGGTTGGCCCAGAAAGACGATCATCCCATGACCGTCACCAGACCCCATCCATCTGGGAGATCGGGTCTCTGGGGTCAGATTTGATACCTTAACTTGATCTTAGAAAAGGGGGAGGTTGGGCATGATTTTAAGAAATGTCCAGCTATTTGGGGGGCTAGGACAGCGTAATAATATATGTGCATTGGATGAACATAGAATTATTTCAAATGTTACTTATAGTAAAGCCATAATTAGTTACTTAAAAAGAATTATTATGAAAGCAAGTGCGGATAATAATCTGGTGAATAAGGGAGAGGTTCAAAGTAACGGACAGACTCTCTATTGGGAATCTTATGGAGATGGGAAACCTCTTATTCTTGTAATGGGAATTGGCTACGATTCAACTTTATGGAAACTACACCAGGTGCCGTTTTTTTCTGAACATTTCAAGACAATCATTTTTGACAACAGGGATGTTGGTCGTAGTTCAAAAGCCACTAAATCATATACAATAACTGACATGGCTGACGATGTAGCTGGCTTAATGAACGGCCTGGGTATTGAAAGAGCCCATATGTTGGGTTTATCAATGGGCGCAATGATAGCTCAGGAGTTTGCTATACGCTATCCAAAAAAGTTGGAGAAACTGGTATTAACGGGAACTGGAGCATCAAATGCACGGTCAAAGTTTGATCCTATTTCTATATGGAGCTACATCAAGACCCAGGATACAAGTGGACTCGTGTTTGCAGCTCAACAGTTTATCTGGCTTTTTTCTGAGAGTTTCAACAGAAATCATGAAGCTGTAGATCAAACACTTCAGATGCTTGCTGGTAATCCAAATCCTGTTTCGGCAGAATCATATCATCGGCAAGCCGAGGCATATGTAAAACACGATACTTTAGATCGCCTAAATCAGGTGTCTGCACCTACAATTGTAATTGCAGGAGAACAGGATCGCCTTACCCCACCATGGATATGCAAAGAGGTCGCGGATGCAATTCCAAATGCAAAATACAAATTAATTTCTGGTGAGGGATCGTCACATGTATTACCATTAGAACGACCTGACGATTTTAATCGAGCTGTACTATCATTTTTACAGCAATAGTTGAAAAGTTGGAAAATCCAACTCCTTGGTCATTGTCGGACAGGGGATACTTACTATCCATTGAAGGATTTAAATCCGTGTTGTTTATTCATGTATGTTACGAGCTTTCAGACCTTCTTTTGAAGTGGTAAGAGAAGGACGGATTTTAAACTTCCTTTCAGATCAAATGAATTAGTAATGGAGCGAAGTTCCATAGATCAGGTGAAAAAAAACCAATGAATCAAAAAGGTTAGAGTCAGCCTATTCCCAATACACCAGATAAAATGATTATCCATAATATAGTATTCGGAATCCCATGTACTAGTAGTGATACCCAGGTATTTCTTGTCCTCAGAGCAATATATGGGGTTATTAGCATACCTGGCAGGAAACTGATAAAATTCCATTTCATCCCGAAATGAACCAGATATCCCCAAAGCAAACCGTTGACTAACCACGCAGATTTACCATAATTTTTCTCCTGCCTTGGTAAAATATAACCACGCCACATAAATTCTTCAGAAACCATCGCTGTTGAATGAAGAATCACTGTAATGATGAGAAAGATCCATTTCCCTTTTAAAGTTACTCCCAGGAGGTCATTTAACGGGAACTCAATTTCTTTTAACGGATTTATAAAGATCGGGAAATAGTCAGGAGGTGAAAACATCGGGATTTTAGCCATCCAAACTGAGATTGGATTCATTATAATAAAATCAGATAACATTACAAATAAAACACCACCGACAATCCAAACCCAATCTGCTTTGGTAACTCTATTTAGTCGGAATCGGACTTTAAGAGTTAGCTCTGGCTGGTCTCTTTTTTCTCGTCTGAACAATAATATCGAAATTGGTAATAACGGGATTATAGGAAGCCACATAAAAAATGGGAACAGAAAAATATCAGGCAGTCCCATTTTTTGAAATATTGGTATTGCATAATAAGTCCCCAGGTAAAGAATCAATCCTGGGATTCCAAAAAACAGGATGCTTAAATAAAATGGAATCGGTTTAATATTTATACCATTTTTCATCCAGTTTTACAGTGAGTTAATGATTTATTTTTTGGAGTGTTTTTTTGGTCAGAATAAAGTTACTTATTTTATAAAACTGACACTGCAGTTTAATTTGAATTTGTCAGAATAAGATTAACTACCCCTTACTACGAGAGAAATATTCATAATCACTTTATTAAAGTTAAAGTGTTGTCAGGCAGTCTTTTGAAGTGGTCACAGATGGATGGATTTTGAAGAAAATCAAATCTTACAAACGGCAATTAAAATTGTTTTTTGTTTGGCACCAGTTTTGGGCCAGGTTCTGGATGAAAATTGGAGTTTTTGATTAAAAATTGAGTGAAAATATTCATCCCCCAACGAGAGCATCATCCAATAATATCTGATGCGATAAGAATGTAGTTATTTATCAGTATATTAATGTGTTGTTAAAATATAAATGCTTCATAATTCTAAATTTTAGTGCATCCATACGAAGATTTTGAGAATTATTTTGCTCGATTATAAGTTTCTGTTTTAACGTAAGCATTCGGCGTACTACATGTTGACAGAGGTCTGACCATAGGCTATATTGCCACGGTTAGGTTCGAAGACAACTTTTCTGGAGTTCTTTGATATTCTGTAAAAAGTAGATAGAGTGTTCAACTTTTCCCAACGATCTCCAATAATCATTGGGTTTCCAGTGGTAGTCCAGGGAGGCAGTATCCGTGTTTCAATAGTAATGACAGCGAGTGGTTATCCATTCATTGCCCGTGACGATGACGGGACAATTTCCGAAACTCACAACTGGATAAAGGAGACAAACGGAATCTGGTCAACAAGCAAAAGTTTCGGGTTAACCGGTGACTGAATCATCAGGGCTTCTGTGGAGGAGAATATTTAAGTAAAAGTCAGCCCCCTCCACCAGGTTCAAAAGCCGGACCGGCATATTCAGGTATTGACACCATTCTCAATGCCACTTAATTTCGTGCCGGGTCCAAAAGCTACATGATTGTCGAATTATATCCAATTGTTTGGGGGCTAAGACATTTCTTCCAATTTCCTCATAATTAATTTCTTAAACTCAATGGAATTTCTTCCAAACATCAATGTGAAGATCTTTTAGCCCGATTGCTATAATAGATTGATATCCCTATTGAAACCAATGCAAGGAACAACAGAGCCAAAACCCTGTAAATGATCCCAATACTTGCAAGGTCGATAATGAAAAGGTAAATTGCTGCGCATATCATTGTCCCGAGTGCCATATACCTGTATTTTATATTCTTAAGCAAAAAACTCAGGAAAAAATAGAGTAGTGCTGCCCCGGTCCACGAAAGAGTTACAAATTGTCTGGGGAGTCCATGATATAAAGCGAACAATACCATAAAGAACCCCTCAATGAGATATAAATTTCTTATAAGATCTGTTTTAATATTAAGACGCTCCTTTTGCCAGTTTATAATTCTTGCAGAAATCAATGGGACAAGCGCAAGAGAAAAATTAACTCCATCAACAGGTTTCTGAGAAAACAAATAAACAAGAAGTATAGCAAGGAACAGCAGGCTATTCATAACTATGATTAACCGGTTACGAAACCACAATGCCATTGAAACAACTACGAGGCTTTGTACGGAAAGAAGCAAATATACATTTGGCAGCCCAACTATTCCGTAAAGTGAAATACTCATGGCCAGAAATCCATAGAGAGCATAGAAAGCAGCTGCAAATTTCCAATCGGATGCTGATTTTAAAATTACAGAATAGATAAGACAACAGATTGTAACTACTGAAAACACTTCCACATAGCTTCCTCCGAAAAATTTAGTTGAAACTAAAGTCAGAAGCAGGGTGAAAAATACTCCGTTTAATATAATCGCACCGATTAATAAATCATCATTACTTCCATCGTTTTTTCGTAATAACGGCAACACTGAAAAACATCCTCCAAGTGCAAACAGATATAAGTGACCATAATTATGGTCTGCAATCATTTGCACAGGATGATCCATAATGGGATTTCCGAACAGCCACATGAAAAAAGCAGCATAAACCAAAATAATTGCAGCTATAAGCAAAAATTGCCAGTTATGTTTAAAGAAGAAGTAAACAGCTCCGATCGCTGTGATAGTTATTAAAGGAAGCATTATATGCGTTGTATCGCTCATAATTGCAGTGAAAAGAGCAAAGATTACTGCAAGGAAACCGAAAGTCTGCGATCTGTTTTTAAGAGTTGTGTATACCTGAAATGCTATAACCAGACTAAGTATAACCAGTACAATAATCTTACTCGAAATTAAGGGATGTAAAGAAAAGAAGTGCATCCTAAAGGCTTCATAAAACAGGAGGACCTGGCCATTTATTTTTAACATAAACGACAGGTTTGAATTTATTTTTTTCAGATAATTAGAAATCCGGAATATTATGCAAACAGAGGAAACTCCAATAGCCAAAGATAAAAGACCATGTCCCTGTGTTATTATATATTCTGTAGAAAATACTATCGCAAAGATAAGGACAAAACTGCCAAGCCATGCCAGTCCAATTCTTCCAATCCTGGATTCAAGTCCCTTTTCCTCATCTATTATTGCTTCTGACAAGGAGGATGACTCATTAGTTTGATGTTCTTTTGCCTCAACCGATGGTTGACGAAGTTTATTAAGTGCCAGTTCCGATTCAAGAATTACCAGGCGTTGTTCAATTGAATTAAGCCGGTCCTCAAAATTTTCTAATTTGATACTCTGCGGTGTCATAAAATTTTAGAATTAGAGGAAAACCAAAAAGTGTCACTAACCTGATCGCTGGTAAGACATGAAAATTCTATTCTTTCTCTTCCACCATCTTCCATGGAGGAAGAAGCCATAACAGAAAAGCAAGTATACCAAACGGCAGTAATAGCCAGAACGCAGCCATAAGTGTCCCGTCAAGGCCAATCAATCCCAGTTTGAAGCTGGTAAATCCTGAATAGCTTTTAGAGAATAGCTGGCCTCCGATCACTACATTCCACCTCATCGAATAAACGCCTATAAGAGCAAGTATGCTGACCAAAAGATATAAGGTCTTTCGAAATGATATAGCACGCTTATAAAACTGAAGGAATGCCAGAATAATCAAAGGGATAATTGTTCCGAAAAGACCCTGACTGATAAAAAGTGTAAGATATAGCTTTCCGGAAACAAGAAGTTTGATAATCTCAAACGACTCATCAGATTCATATATTCTGTGTATTTGATCCAGGCCTTCAAGTGTAAAATCAAGAATAAGGATAAAGAACAGATACCTGCCAATTGTATCCAGAACTTTTAGTTCAATGGGTTTTTTCCTGAAATAGGAAATAGCCATATAGATAAACATTACCAGGGCTATTCCTGAAACCATTGCTGAAAAAAGGAATATGATAGGCATAAGGGGGGTTGACCACCATGGGTTGGCTTTTATTGAGCCAAAAATAAATCCCACATATCCATGCAAAATAAAGGCAGAAGGAATCCCTACAACTGTTATCAGATACCCGAGCTTCTTATCCCATCTTACCGTTTCACGGGAGATGTCGCTCAGCCCCAGCGTAAGTATCCTGTACATCCATTTCATTATCCCTTTCTTTTCCTGTGACCATGCTACCATGCTCTCTCTGTAATCGAACCAGATCTCGAGCAGCAGAACCACCATAAGATACCACAGGTAAACAAATCCAAATATTGCCATTGCTGAGGAAGAATGTGGGGTTATCATTATTTCATACGCTCTTTGCGGCTGTGAAAGATGACTTATTAATGGAAGCGTCGCTACCAGTAGAAACGATAGTGCGGTAAGGAGGGAAATCTGGTAGGTAGGTTTCAATACCCTGACATTGAAAACTCTTTCAAGAGACGCAAGGATAAAAGCTCCTGCAACCAGTCCGGTTATAAACGGATAGACAACAATCAGAATTCCCCACTGAAGATCCAGTTCATTAGGGAAGATGTAACCTTGTACTTTTGAAAGCATTTCATAAAGATGCTGGATATGCGGTTCCATATTATTTTACCTCCGAACTAAGTGCGTTATAATAAAGTTTTGAACCGGTATTCAGATGTGGTCTGAGCACCTGGGTGGTATGTTCTTTCAGAAACTTAACTATCTTACTGTTAGGGTCTTTAAGGTTACCATACATTCTGGCTCCGGTTGGACAGACCTCCATACATACCGGATCCAGGTTCTTTTTCAACCTGTGATAACACAGTGTGCATTTACTGGCCACTTTTTTTACGGGATGAATAAACCTGCATCCATACGGACAGGCCTGAACACAATAGCGGCAACCGATACAATATTTTTCATCAATCAGGACAACCCCTTCAGGACTGTCGAATGTAGCTCCTACAGGGCACACCTGAATGCATGGAGACTTGGAACAGTGGTTGCACATCTTGGGGACAAAAAATGATTTAAAGATCTCCCCGTCAGGAACACGCTGTTCAAATCCATCAATTCCGCCATTGGGCGATACGATATCAACACTCCCGTCATTTTTAACAGTGTATTGTTCCACCCAGGTGCGAAAAAAGAATGGTTCCTGAGGAACATCATTTTCAACTTTACACGATTTTGCACATTTGCCGCAACCAATACACTTTTCAATATCAAACACGATTCCATACCATGGAAGACTCTCATCTTTTGGTTCAGCGGTAAAAAACAGATAACTGGTTGAACCCAGCAATTTAGAACCAATGACAGTTCCGGCTATCGTGGCTGCTGATTTAAGAAATTTTCTCCTTGACGGCTTTACTCTTTCATTTCCCATGGCTGATGCGGATTATGACATTCTATACATTTCTTCTGAGTATTGTGCTCCTCAAGGCTAACCTGGAATATTGCATCCTTTTGTTTTGCTGCATTTTTGGAATGGCATATTCCGCAGGATTCACGGCTAACAGGCAACTCCAATAAAGTGGTACCACCATTTTCCGAATGCTTCTGACCTGGTCCGTGGCATGTCTCACAGCGGACCTCACTGTGTACATCCAGCTGTTTAAGATCCTCAATATCCTGATGACAGTTGAAGCATGCTTCCTGTCCGGCGTACTTCAATGGTGTCTGTGCAATTTCCTCAAGCGAAGCGCCCCGGTAAAATCCATATTGTCCAAATGTTTCTGGCACCAGGAAATGCCTTATTATTAAAAAAGCAGAGATAAATATTGTAAACGCTAAAAAAAGGCGCTTAAGCTGGGGAGGAATGAAAAAATTCATCTATTTAAATTTTAAATCAAAGACCACTTTTTGACTTACTCAATTTATTGATTTGAGATAAATACCAGCAAATCTAAGAAATTATCTGTATTATACAATACAGAATATGTGAATTCGCAATATTATTTTATATTAATTAAATTTAAATAATATTCTGAAAATCATTCTGTTAATAAATTAACAGTTCAATACAAAAGCCAGTGTCCCTGCCTTCCTTCTGCCGGAAGAATTTGAACAACCCAATCTATAGTTAAATCCTTGTTGTTTCCTTATGTATGTTAACTGTTTTCAGACCTTCTTTTGAAGTGGTCAAAGAAGGACGGATTTTGAAGAAAATCAAACATTTATAAGCCCAAATTGTAAGTGATCTTTATGGTGCCACTTAAATTCTAAAGTACTCTGATTTTTACATTTTTGAACGACACCAAACCACCATGATATTGTAACAGGATATGACCTTTTTCAACCATACCAAATGGGGGTACAACTGCATCATTTTATTTTAGTCTCCTTGAAAGGTCATATCGTAAAATGGCACTACCTCTAAAATGTAATGCTCGTTTTACTTCTTTGACTTTCAGTGTTTTTAGAGCGTCTATTAAATATTTAAATTGACCAATATCATTGATTTCTGCATTCCCAAAAAACAACTCTCCCGACTTGGCGAACCAGAGTTCCTTGATTTTAGTATCATTTTTGGTAAGTGTCGGATAATCAGCATCAGGTGGCCCATCTAACGATGGGATATACTTGTAACCCAACCAGAAACGAGAATTGATGATTTTATTTGCGGCTAACCTTACGATTCCGTTTTGCTCTTTTGGTGAAGAGAGTTCCAAGCCAAAAAGTAAATGGCCCCAAAGTGACGCTTCACACCTTAAACTACCATTAGTTAAGATTTTGTATGGTGAAATATCTGCATATAGTTTGGGCACTCCCAAATCTTCTCTTCCACCAATTATGGGCCATGTTTCATTCTCAAACATGACAAGGGTGTAGTCACCTTCCAAATGATCCTGATTACCGTCAAAGCGTGCTGATACTTGCACGGCCGCAATATTATACCCTCCTCCTGCCATAAAATTCAATCCATTGTAGTACCCGAAAATTACGGTTACCAATGGTTCTTCGCCGCTTTTAAAACAACTTGGCAATAGTGAGTTTATTGCGTCATTATCAGTTAGATATTGAAGAACAATTACTTCAGTCTGGGGGTAAATAAATTGTGGATTTTCCCCTTTCCAAAGTGGCCCCATTATAAAGGGCATCCTAAAGTAACTAGCAGGATCCAATTTCAAATTATTTTCCATCATTACTCAATTTTAGGTTAGAAAAAACTGAAATCGATGAAATCAAATGGAGATAAAATCAATTTGTGAAAATCCGTGTATTCAAAAAATCTATCTCAATAGATGAAGATCATGACATGCTCTTACTCCAAAAGGATTTTAAGCTTGCTTTTTACCCTCCCTTGATATTATATCTTTTAATGTAAAATTACACCCTAAAAAAGCAAATGTCAAATAAATCTAAGTCACCTCTTTATAAATCATGGAGTTAAAAATCATAACCTTGAATTCATACGAGCCAGGGGAAGTTGACCATTCATGAAAAGAGTTAAATCCTTGTTGTTTCCATATGTATGTTAAGTGTTTTCAGACCTTCTTTTGAAGTGGTCAAAGAAGGACGGATTTTACTGATAGTTATAAATTCGAAATATTTTCTGGCTGAATAACTTCATTGGAAGATTTGACTTTACTTGTTACCTGAAGTAAATTGGTAATCAGTAATAGGTTCAAGTCCTGGCTGGGGAGCGAAGAAGACAACCACTTACACGGATTTCGGGTAAGTGGTTTTTTCTTATGGGCCAGTTTTGGGCCAGCTTTTGTACAAAATTGAGGCGTTTTCACCTTCTTCCAAGTCACAAAAGACAGATATAGTAAATTACATTGATGGGTTTTATTTGACTTGCGTTATTGTCTTTCATAACTTTATCACAATGAACGGCTAAGATGGCAAGCATCATTCGAAGGTTACGAATTACGACATCTTCATCAGCTACCGCCAGAAAGACAACAAAGGCGACAGGTGGGTGAGTGAGTTTGTTGAAGCTCTGAAGACAGAACTTGAATCAACATTCAAGGAAGAGATCAGCGTTTATTTTGACATTAATCCTCATGATGGACTTCTTGGAGACACATGATGTTGATGCTTCTCTGAAAGAGAAACTGAAGTGTCTGGTCTTTATTCCGATAATTTCCCGTACCTATTGTGATCCAAAGTCATTTGCCTGGGAACATGAGTTTAAGGCATTTGTTGAACAGGCTTCACAAGGATCAGTTTGGATTGAAGGTAAAGCTGCCAAATGGGAATGTTGCAAGCAGGGTACTGCCGGTTCGGATTCATGATCTGGATACTGATGATATTAAACTATGTGAATCGATTCTGGGAGGAGTTCTTCGAGGTATTGAGTTTATTTATAAAGAGCCAGGAGTAAACAAACCACTTGCACCATGGAAGATGATGAAAAGAAGAACTTAAATAATACCAAATACAGAATCCAGATAAACAAGGTAGCTAATGCAATTAAAGAGATTATTTCGGGATTAAAGACAGAACCTGCATCAGTGGTGAAAGAGAAGGATCAATCTAAAGAACCATTTAAGGAAGTCAAGGAAGATGAAAGAAAGAAAGATATGAAGAAACCTGTTAAATCAGATAAGGATAGGTTACTGTCAGTGGCTGTTATTGTTGCTATATTAATAATTGCTGCAATACTTGCTTATCCGAAAATATTCAAACGAGACACTCTTGAAAAACTGAGATCATCAGGTGAAAGAATTTCTGTTGCTGTAATGCCATTTCAGAATATGACCAATGATACAATCTGGAATGTCTGGCAGGATGGGATTCAGGATAATTTGATAACATCTCTTTCAAACTCTGAAGAATTAAAAGTCAGACAAACAGAATCAATTAAATCGGTTGATTCAAAGCAAAGGTCTTACTAATTATGCTTCAATCACACCTTCTGTTGCAAGTACAATCTCACAGAAACTGGATGCAAATGTCTTTATCTATGGCAGTATAAAACAGGCAGGTTCTGCAATACGGTTAAATGCACAATTAATTGATTCAAAAACAGAAGAGATATATTAAATCTTTTCAAATAGAAGGTTCCGTCAAATGAAGAGAATATTTTCATATGTATTGATTCACTTTCAGTAATGGTAAAGAATTTTCTTATAATATCTAAATTGGAAAAAGAAGTAATCTATCGATTTTCAGAGTATCTGCATCTACCAACTCTCCTGAAGCATATCAGGTATTTCATTACTGGGAAAAATGCTTTTGAAAACGAGATTATCCTACAGCAATAGAAATTGTATTCACAGGCAATAGCTATTGATTCAAACTTTATCTTGCAGCCATTTAATGCTTGCTCCTGTGCATATGGAAATCAGGAAGTTTAATGAGAGGCAAAAAATTGGTGTCTAAAGTTTATGAAAAAAGAGATCAGATGTCATTGCAGCAGAAGATTTATACTAAATTGGATATATGCTGATATTTTGAAACACCATATGAAGAAATTAAATATTTAAAGCAATTTCTGGAAATTGATGATCAAGTCCCAGATTACTATTATCTGATTTAGGTATTACTTATCAAATGTTTGTATCAATATGACAAAGCAATTCCTGAATTGTGAAAAAGCGCTTGAGATATATGATAAATGGGATTTAAAACCTATGTGGGTTCGTAATTATACTGATCTTGGATATTGCATATCATAAAACTGGACCAGTATAAGAAAGAGAAAAAACTTTATAAGAAAGCAGAACAAGGATTTTCCTGATGATCCTGATTTGATTTACAGACAAGCTGTTCTGTCATTAACTGAAGGAGATACAGTGAAGCAGCAAATGAATATATTGAGAAATACATATCTATCCTTAAAGAACAGGTCAGCAACTGAAGCAGATATTAGCTACAGATTTGGCTGGTATTTACTCTGAGGCAGGCATTCTGGATAAAGCAGAGGAATATTATCGGCAAGCACTTTCATTAGAACCTGAAAATCCTTGAGAATGAATAATCTTGCTTATTTCCTGATTGATAAGGATCGAAATATAAATGAAGGATTGGAACTTATTGATAAAGCACTTGAAATTAAGTCCTGATAATTATTTATTATCTAGATACAAAGGTTGGGGATTATATAAACAGGGAAAATATCAGGAGGCATTTGAGATTCTTCAAAAAAGCTGGGATTTAAGAATGAAGAATGCTATATATGACCATGAAGCATTTCTTCATCTCGAGGCAGCAAAAAAGGCTGTTGCCAATCAAAAGAATAATTGAATTATAATTAGTAAACCGTCAATCCTGCTCATATGTAGCCTATTCAAATTGACCACCCCTGTCGGAGTTAAATCCTTGTTGTTTCTAATGTATGTTAGGTGTTTTCAGACCTTCTTTTGAAGTGGTCAAAGAAGGACGGATTTTGTGCCATGACCTAAGTATCAAAAAAGAACCACTTAAAGTGGTTCCTTTGATTTTTTCCATTTTAGAAAATGAAGATACTATCATCCCCACTTTTTGATGGCTGCTTCGATAGAAGGACCTGCTTTGCCGAGGTCTTCGAGTGTCATAACGGGAATGAAATCAACCTCAGCCTTTAGCCAATAATAGAATGGTTCTGATAATGCCGCAATTTGTGATGCATCGTTTATATTGACAATCGCGTAACCCCCTCTGCGACCACAAATATTTGTGAAATAAACAGCTTCTGCTTTCACTTCTGCGATAAGATCCTGCATTTTCTTTCCAAATTGAGGATCCTTGACAATATTATTACCAGGATCAGTTGGAATCCTAAATTTCATAATGTACCTCATAGTTACTCCTTTCATTTACAACTTATTAAACAAACAATTTGACTATTTGTTCATTGAGTATAAAAACCAGAGGCCTTGGCAATAGTTTGCCGTCCCAAAATAACCAACCAAATCCTGAGCTAAACCCTTGTTGTTTTTTTAGGGTTCTATTGAAATTTAAACAGACTGGACAGACACAGGACTTTTCACATTCGGGTTAGCCCAGACCTTCAAT
The DNA here is from genome assembly GCA_963828395.1 of uncultured Bacteroidales bacterium. Taxonomy (GTDB): domain Bacteria; phylum Bacteroidota; class Bacteroidia; order Bacteroidales; family VadinHA17; genus SR-FBR-E99. The sequence continues at coordinate 20,543 of CAWHED010000004.1, read as the reverse complement.
CCTCCCCCGACCCACACCAGCCCCCATCCAACATGGAGATGGTGTCTCTGGCGTCATATATGAGACCTTAACCTGACCTGAGAAAAGGAGAGGTTGAGAATGGTTTTGAAATGATGTCCAGGTATTTTTGTGATTAGGAGGACAAACACGAGTTACCTTATGTTCTGATAATGCATATATTTGTTATTCAGACATTTTACCATAAATAAGTTAAAATTTTCCACATGAAGAAAGTTCTAATTCTTATAAATGATGCTCCTTATGGAACGGAAAAGGCGTATAATGCCCTGCGTCTGGCAATGCAGATTTAGAAGGATTATGATGCTACGGAGTTATACGTTTTCTTAATGGCCGATGCCGTGACCTGTGCTTTACCAAATCAGAATACACCAAATGGGTATTATAATGTTGAACGAATGCTAAAAACAGTGCTTTTAAAAAATGGCAAGGTAAAGCTTTGCGGTTCATGCTGTGAGGCACGAGGGATTAAAGATATTAAACTAATTGACGATGCTGAATTAAGCACAATGAAGGAACTCGCAGATCTTACAATGAATTGCGATAAGGTCATCACATTCTGACTTTTTCCAAGCGGTGTCTTTGCCTACTCAGGCTGATGTCGTTTAGATTCTGGTCCTGGCTGTGGAGCGAAGCATGTCAGACACTTACGTTCAAAATGCAGGTGTCTTTTTTATTGTTGGCCAGTTTTGGGCCAGCTTCTGGACGAAATTCACTGTTTATTGGTCATAAATGAATGACCCTTGAATACTAAGATGCTTAACCTTTCATTTAAAATCAAAGCTTATTCGTTCTTCAAATTATGTCCAGCTATTTGGGGATTGAGACACAGAAAGCCGAAGTCCAGATTATTTGCAGAATTGAAAAGCAGTATTTCTTTACAATGTCTCTCCGTCAAATTTTTATGGATGCTCAAATAAATCAATATAGTTGACTTTGGTAACTCCAAAGTGTAACTTTGATATTCCTGAATTTTACTATGGGACTTAATAATATACAAATAGTAGTCAACCCCATTGCCGGAAACGGGAAAGCAGGGAAAATTGCAACCATCGTATTGCAAAAGACCAGGAGTCTTTCTGATTCTAAAGTTAATCTGACTCTTACTGAAAAGAAGAATGATGCCACGGTTATTACCCGCGAAGCTATAGCCAAAGGAGCAGGAATGATAATTGCTGTCGGAGGAGACGGAACTATTAACGAGGTTGTTAATGGTTTTTTCAGGGACGATAGACCATTAAATCCATCTTGCGAGCTTGGAATAATAAATTGTGGGACCGGAGGAGGCTATGCCAGAACTCTTGGTATCCCAAAAGATCTTGAACAGCAAATTGATTTAGTTCTTCGGCCAGGGAGGATGGATCTGGATATAGGACGTATTTCTTATCAGGATTTTTCAGGCAATTCTTCAATCAGACTTTTTGTAAACGAATGCCAAGTAGGGATTGGCAGTAAAGTAGCCTCTGCTGTCGGGAAAAACTACAAAATATTTGGTGGTACCCTGGCTTTCGGTTTAATGGCCACCATTCAGGCAATTCTTATAAAACCGTTGCCACTGGATTTAGAGTATGATAATGAACCTGTCCGGAAATTAAGCCTTTTAGGTCTGGTTGTCGGAAACGGGATTGAGTGTGCAGGCGGCATGAAGCTTACACCTGATGCAAAACTGAATGATGGCCTTTTTGATGTACTGTCAATTCACGAAATGAACACAATTCAAAGATTGCTGAACCTTTCGAAAGTATATTCGGGTACACATATCCTGTCACCTTATTTTTCAGTAAATAGGTGCAAAACGATTAAGATCAGATCAGACCTTAAAGTGACTTTGGAAGCTGATGGAGAAGTACTGGGATATTCTCCCTTTGAAATTAGCATATTGCCTTCTGCAATTCGAATAAAAGCAATAAATAAAATGACATGATGTTATGCAGCCATTTTTTGTCCGGATAAGGAAATCCTGGTTTGAGATAAGAATTTTTATTTCTCTTTCCATTGTTCTGATAATATCACTACTATCCTTTCTTGTATTTAAAACTCAACCGACAATTATTGAAACAGCAGGTAGCTGGCTTGGGCTTTCGGGCAAATTATCAATCAGGTACGGATACTTTTGGTTGCATTACTTATTCTTTTTGCATCTCTGATCCGAATGTGGGCAGGAAGCATACTTACTTCCCGAACCGTCATGGCATTTAAAATCCAAAACAGCAAATTACAGATTTCCGGCCCATATATTTTTGTCAGGAATCCCATTTATTTTGCTGACCTGATCGCTTTTACTGCTTTATCATTCTGTCTCAGGCCTATTGGTCTGTTAATCCCATTATTGATTTATTTGCATTATTATCAGCTTATTAGATATGAAGAAGAAAACCTGAAAACTGAATTTGGGAATACCTATGAAGAATATATCAGATCTACCCAGGCTATTTTTCCGGGTGTCCGACAAATAAGAAAACTCTTTACAACTCCCCTGAATTTTCATATAAATTTTGACGGATTTCAGACATAATGCCCAATATATTCTTTTTATCCCCGGGCTGATTGTAGCTGCCTATACCGGGAAATTTATTCATGCAATACTGATCAGTCTTCCGGCGATAATAGATTGGGCTGTTGTTCATACGATTATCGGATTATCCAGGAGTAACAGATCTGAAAAAAGTTCATCATCAAAAAGAAAGCAATTCTCGGGTTCAAAAGTATTCAGGGACATATTATATGCACAATGCTGGGAGGATCCTGAACTCGACAGGATTGCATTTAAAATCAAACCGGGCGATACGATATTTTCAATTACATCAGGAGGATGCAATGCACTTTCATTCCTGGTTGATGATCCGGCGAAAGATAATCTGCCTGGATTTGAGCAAATACCAGAATTATCTGCTTTCCCTTAAAATGCATGCTTTTAAACATCTTACTTACAATGAACTGCTGGAATTTCTGGGAGTACATCCCTCGGAAAGACGTACAGCACTGTACGAAAAACTAAAGCCTGGTTTTTCTGAAGAGGAACAATCATACTGGGACAGTAAACTAAGGGATATAAATCGTGGAATTATTCATTGCGGACGTTATGAGAGGTATATGCATCTTCTTAAAAATGTCTTCAGGATACTCATTGGAGAATCAGTTATAAATGAACTGTTTAATGCAGCAAGTAAAGAAGAGCGGCTGCAATTATTTAATAAAAAGTGGGATAATTTCAGATGGCGGATTTTTTGCCGGATATTTTTAAGCCGGACATTTGCGAGTCTCCTTTTCGATAAGGCATTTTACAAATACCTCGATCATGATTTCTCATTTGAAAAATACTACCGGTCAGCCGTCAAAAGAGCTGTGACTGAACTTCCATTAAAAGAGAATTATTTTCTTGGCTTATATTTTACTGGGGAATTATTTTGAAAATAATCTTCCTCCATATCTAAAAAGTGAAAATTTTGATCTTATCCGAAGTCGTGTAAATCGAATTGAACTAATCACTTCAGGATGCATCGAATACTTCAGGTCTCTGCCTGCCGGATCAATATCCAAATTCAATTTCACGAACATTTTTGAATGGATGTCAGTTGATGAATTCAGCGATCTGCTCAGGGAAACAATCAGAGTCGCAACACACGGCGCAATAATTACTTATCGTAACCACCTGGTAACCAGGCATCGACCGGAAAATATGGCAGACCAGATATTTCCTGATGAAAAGTTATCTGCTGAACTGCATGACAGGGACTTGTCTTTTATTTATAAAGCATATGTTGTCGAACAGATAAAAAAGGACTGATGTCATATTATGTCAGGACAATATCAGATAATGCCGGATGGAAGGATTTTCTTTCTCTCCCGTATCACATTTATAAAGACGATCCAAACTGGATACCCCAGATAAATTCGGAGGTGAAGAGGGTTCTTAATCCTGCGAAAAATCCATATTTCAAAAATGCCTCTTTAAGGATGTATGTTTGTTATTCAGACAATGTACCTGTTTCAAGATCAATTATGGTCATAAACCGGCAGCATTGGGCAAAATGGAACAAGAAATCAGCCTTTTTCGGTTATTTTGAATCTATACAACGATCATGAAGCTGTAAAATGTCTTTTCTTACAAGATAGAAGAGGAATGCAGGTCACTGGGCGCAGAATATCTTGAGGGTCCGTTTAATCCGAACCATTATTCAGAAATGGGTATTCAGCTAGATAATTTCAATTTTGAACCGATATTCTTCGAAACACATAATCCACCTTACTATTCACACCTTCTTAATGAAACAGGCTTTTCGGAAATTCTCCGCATCCACACAAGGATAAACCAGAATATTCATGAGACATTTTCAAAAAGCATGGAAAGAATTGATCCCGGCGATCTGTGGTAAAGATATTACAATAAGGAAGTTTAATATCTGGAGGATGAACAGAGACCTTGAAATATTGCGTGAAATAAATAATGAAGCTTTTGAGAATAATCCCTTTTTTCTGCCATTGACAATGGATGAGTACAGGTTTTCATCCAGGTTTTTGTTTCTTGTAACTACCCCCGGGCTGATTCTTTTTGCCGAGTATAAGGGGAAACCTGTCGGAGCAATTCAATATGTGATAAACTTTAACAGGTTAGTCAAACCTCATAAAGGCAGAATAATGCCCTGGCATCTTCCCGGTTTATTGCTGAAGAGAAACAGAGTCAAAGAGCTTGTGATTTATTCTGTCGGAATAAAAAAAGCATTCCAGCATACCAGAATATCTGCAATGCTGATAAAATCGGGTATAAAAATATTTCAAAAATATTCAACTGTTTCAACAACATGGGTTTATGATGACAACAAGTCCATAGTACATATAGCGGAATTATTTGATATGAAACCACATAAGTATTTTGGTATCTATTCAAAATCATTACGGAGTTAGAAAATGGATGAAAGGAAACATACAGACAGGAATAGCATTAGTAAGTGGGATCTTGAAGCTGATGTCAATGGTGAGCTGATCGTCGGTGGCTGCAATACAGTTCAGTTAAGTGAGCTTTATGGAACCCCTCTTCATATTGTTAACGAAGGAAGGTTAAAGAGGACAGCAGAATCATTTCTTGAAGCCGTAAAATCAAAGTTTCCCGGGAAAGTATCAGTTCATTTTGCTTTCAAGTGCAATCCCGTACCAGGGATAATCAAAATCATAAAAAATGCCGGGATAAAGGCTGAAGTAATGAGTGAACCTGAGCTTTTACTGGCAATGAAACTGGGCTATACAGGAAATGAAATAATTGTCAATGGCCCTTACAAAACGGAGAAATTGATTACTGCCTGCCTTGAAAATAATATAAGGTTTATAAATATAGATTCTCTTTTTGAGCTGGAGCAGATCAACCATTTATGTGATATTCTAAATAAAGATGCTGACGTCCTTTTAAGAATTAATCCTGATTTTATTCCCGCCGGAATGAACAAAGGAAGCGCAACATCCGGCCGTAGCGGTTCCCCTTTCGGATTGGATCTGAAGGGAGGTGAAGTAGTTCGTGCAATTGATATGATAAAAGAAATGAAAAGAATTCATTTCAAAGGATTTCATATTCATATCGGTTCCGGAATTCAAAATACAAATGATTACAGGAGAGCGCTTTCAAGGCTTAAAAGTATTGTGACCTATGCCGGGCAATCCGGATTTAACATTGAAGTACTGGATGTAGGAGGAGGTTTGGGAGTACCTAATTCACGGGAAATGACAACAATGGAACTGCTGTTGTATCAGGCATTCAATTTTTTGCCTTACAACAGTTTTCATAGCAATAACATCTCTTTCGACAGATATGCAGATTCAGTCATTTCAGGAGTATTGGATTTATTCAAAAACAGACAACTCCCTGAACTCATTTTTGAGCCCGGAAGATGTATTACAAGTCCAAATCAACTGCTTCTTTTAAAAATTCATCAGGTTAAGGAGCGCAGAGGTATAAAAAAATGGCTCATTAGTGATGCGGGAATCGGGACTTTGACAATGCCGACTTTTTATGAGCATCATGAAGTCATTTTATGCAATGATGTAAGCAGGAAACTCTCCGGTAAAGTTACAATTACCGGCCCGGGATGCTTTTCTGCTGATGTGGTTTACCGGAATAAACCAATGCCGCAAATATCGCCGGGTGAAATTATTGCTATTATGGACAGCGGTGCCTATTTTACGTCGTGGGAATCTTCTTTTGGCTTTCTCAGACCCGCAATAGTATCAGTTATTGACGGCAGGCACAGAATTATCCGTGAAAGAGAAAAATTTGAAAATATGATATCGCTTGACAAATTTTAATGATGAATTGGACCTAAATCTTAAAGAAATGAAATTCAAAGTCAATCAAGTATCAGAATCCCCGCAATTGCTTTACCAGTGCAATATTCTGGCCGGGGAAATAATAAAAAGAGGTCATGAGCAGGTTGGGCTCGGAAGAGAAGTCTGACTTCGTTCTGAACTTAATAGATCTTGATTTCCCAAAAGCTTACAGGAGAAAAGGTCAGGAGGAAATGGTTGTTTCAATTGCTCTTCTGAATGAATACAGATCAGACATGAAATCAGTCTGTTACGCAGCACTTGTAAAAAGCATTTCCAACATGTTGTTTTGCATTGTCATTTCAGGAAGCGATGGAAAGATTAACGGTTTTAGTATTACTCCTGAAGTAGGGTTCACGGAATTCACCTATACTCCGGAGAAGATATTTACAAAGATGTATCCTGTTATAAGCTCGCATTTTGTTCTCAGAAACAGGATTTATAATGATTTGGCTTTAAAAGAAAACCAAACAATTCCTGAAGTAGAAGACATAGTTTTGTTTGCCAAGGAGCTTGACAAGCTTGGTGTTCTACCGGCTCCGTTCCCGTTGACCAGGTTTCTTGATCAGGATCTAATCGATCATCTTTTCAGGCTTTATCAGATAAAGGGCCTTAGCTATGGGAATTTAAGCATCCGGAATAAACATTTTGATACTGACGGGACAAGTTTCTGGATGACTGCCCGCGGTGTTGACAAATCGCAGCTTAAAGGAATCGGGAAAGATATCCTTCTGGTAAAAGGATACGATAGGTCTTCCGGGGAAATGCTTATATCTGTACCTCCGGAACATGATCAGAGAATAAGGGTCTCCGTTGATGCCATTGAACATTATATGATTTATGATGAATTCCCCGGGACAGGGGCAATTGTTCATGTTCATGCCTGGATTGACAATGTCCTTTGTTCCACTCAGGCTTATCCCTGCGGAACCAGGGAACTGGCAGAATCTGCCGTAGCGTTACTGAAAAACACACCTGTACCTGAAAGGGCAGAAATAGGTTTGAAAAATCACGGCCTGACAATTACCGGTCCTGATATCAGGGATATCTTCGATAGAATAAGAGGACGATTGAAAATAAATGTTCCGATGTTCGACTGACTATGTATGCGTTTAACATACTGACTGAACACTGGCTGAGATATATTCTGACCTCACTTGGGATATCATTTTGTGCACTTCTGATGCTGTTTCTTGTCTCGATTTACAAAGGGGTTTCTTATGGTTCAGTGGAATATGTCGTAGCAAGTGATGCTGATCTGTGGGTGCTCCAGGAACATGCCACAAATATTTTACGCAGCACATCACTTTTGCCTGCAACTTATCAGAATGATCTGAAAAAAATAGAAGGAATAGAATCTGTGTCTTCTGTTCTCTTTATTCTTGCCTCAGTGAACCTGAATAATTCAAATGCTACTTTATATCTTACCGGTTTTGATCCGGAGACAGGGAAAGGCGGTGCTCCTGAAATAATCAAAGGACGCAACATAAAATATGATAACGAAATAGTACTCGACAAAGCATTTGCTGCAAAAAACAAGATCAGTATCGGAGATAAAATACCAATCAGAAAAGATACCCTTATGGTTACTGGTATTAGTACGGGAACCAACATGTTTGTTATTCAGTATGCCTTTATTACTCTTGCGGAAGCACATAAAATAATTGGCTTTAACAATGTCGTTTCATGTTATCAGGTTCATACAATTCCCGGGGCTGTCACTGGAAAACATAAAATCGGATATTTATTCAGGAATTAAGAACATAGTGGTTTTTGACAAAGAGACTTTCCTTGACAACAATATACGGGAAATGGAAAGTGGCATAATGCCACTGCTGTATATTATCACCCTGATATCAGCAATTGTTCTTACAGCAATTTTAAGTCTCATATTGTCAATAAATGTTCTTGAAAAACGCAAAGATTTTGCAATAATGAAAGCAGTCGGTTCGCCCCGTGGATTTATAGCAGCAATCATTGTCAGTCAGTCTGTGATACTTTCATTGACAGGCCTGGCTTTTGCTCTGATTCTCTTTTTCCCGATGACGGCTGTTATAGAAAAGATTTCACCTGAAGTATCTTCAAAAACGTCTTTATTTCAGGTGCTTGTTGTTTCGTTGGGAGTAATGATCATAAGCCTGGTCAGCTCTGTCCTGCCAATACAAAGAATTCGCAAAATTTATCCATTGGAGGTATTTATGTAATTATGAACGGTAATAATAAATATACGGTTCAGCTGGCAAATGTCACCAAAATATATGAGGGACCCTGGGGCGGAACTGCTGCGTTAAGAAACGTATCTTTTTCCGCAAGCCCCGGGGAAATGATCCTGCTTCTTGGACCAAGCGGAAGCGGGAAGACCACTTTCCTGACTCTTTTGGCAGGTTTGCAGAGTCCCAGCTCAGGTAAAGTATATCTCTTCGGAAAACAGATACAGGAATATTCACGAAAGGAACTCCAGCTTATCCGCGCGGTGAGACTGGGCTTCATATTTCAGACATTCTATCTTTTGGATTCTTTATCTGTAATCCAAAATGTAATGATGGTGAAAAGGTTTGCAGGCGCAAGAAAAAAAGAGGCCAGGGAAACTTCCCTGGAGTACCTTGCAAGATTTGGAGTTGATAAACTGGCCAATATGTTTCCTCCTAAAATCAGCCAGGGAGAAAAGCAGAGAGTAGCAATAGTACGGGCATTAATTAACGGAGCCGAGTTGATAATTGCTGATGAGCCAACCGGCAGCCTTGCAACAAAACAAGGCATGGAAATTGTTGATTTTCTGGCGAGAAGCTCAAAAGACGAGAACAGGTGCGTCATAATAGCCAGTCATGACGAAAGGATTGTAAAGTATGCAGACCGGGTTATGTACCTTACAGACGGTGAATTGAAATAATGCTTGTTTAGTAAAGCTTTCTTTTTCATTTTCCGCCTCGCTATAATTAGTATCAGATAAATAGCTTATTTGTATATAATCTTGCCTTTTTGCTAAAGCCGGTAAAACACTGGCTTTTGGTTTAGTATGTGGCTTGAACTCCAGCCCTGCAAGCTGTCCCCTTCGCTAAAAATGCCCACCGGGCATTTTTTTAACGCTCGGTTCGGTTCAAGTCCTGGCTGGGGAGCGAAGCAAGTCAACCACTTACACGGATTTCGGGTAGGTGGTTTTTTCTTTGCGCCAGTTTTGGGCCAGGATTACCGGAATTTTGTCCAACTTAAAGTGGGTCAGGACATCAATGTTCATGGAGAGTGCTTTGTAAAATAAACTTGACTTTGGTTAATTCCCATTGTAACTTTAGTAAACATAAAAATCAATACTATTTGTATCGAAAAAAATCTAAAAGATCCCGGTAATTAACTTTATGCCGGATGTCTGAAGGATTACAGGCTTTTTATATAAAACTCAAATGATTTTCATTATGAATAAGGCTGTTAAGATTATTCTCCTGACTTTTTTGTGGTTCTTTATTGGAATAAATGCCTTTCCACAGTATTATGTCAAAGTAAAGGGAGATTCAATCAGGTTTGAGGTAGATTCAGTTGCCTTGGCAATTGAAGCAGAAACAGGCGATATTGCGTGGGAAGTAAGTAAAGATTCGCTGACGTGGAGCTCTCTTGATCAATACGATGATTCAATACTAATCAGAATTGACAGCTGTGCTTATTACAGAGCTGTTCTAACGGATGGAACCTGTTATCCGGTTACCTCTGCTGCTGCCCTGGTGGCCTTCAGGTCAATAGAAGTTACAGGGAACACAGTAGTGATTGATACTATCGGCGGTATATACACTTTACCTTCCGGTATCAAGCTCCTGGTGCCACCTGGGGCAGTCGGAGAAAATGTTACAGTTACTATTGAACTTTTGGACAACGCTAACGCTGACCTGAGAATACCCTTTAATGTCGACACGGGGAAAGTATACTGTACAGGGATTTATTGCGAACCGGCAGTGACATCGTTCTTAAAGCCTGTCCGAATCAGAGTGCCTGCATTAAACTACCAATATGTTGACCTTCCATTCGTTTACCTTTACAATTCATCATCAGTCACCTGGTTTCAAAATACAAGAACTTTAATTTGTTCAGAAAGGGAGCATTTTATCGAGTTTTCAACCGATGTATTACTTCCTGCACGAATTGAGCTGATCAAAAATGTATTCGAAGTTGACAAGTCTTCATCGACTGGAAAAGGTGATGTGATAGATTGCCATCAGCTCCTTGTTGAGATAAAAAATAAAGTTCAAGATTATGTTGGCAGAAGAGCTATGGGTGAATGCTTTGCCATCAAGGATGAATTGACAGTTACTTTTACGCAATGTTCTGGTAATAACGTTGAAACTGTGAATTTTCGTGAAATTGGGAAAGATTGCATACCAAAGATCGAACACAACATAACAAAAAGTTGCCTGGCAATAGGAGAATCAGCAGTTATGACTTTTAAAGTAACGATTGGTCCATCTCCGGATAAAAGTCTACCCTTAGAAAACCAGACAATTATTATTAGCGTACCTGACGGAATGACAATATCAGATCCGGAGCCGGAAACTGATAACTCCGGAGTCGCTACGGTTACTGTAACACGTGCAACTGAGAATGGTTTAGGTATAATTGATTACATTCTTGTAGCCAACTATTATCTTTCAGAGATATCAGCTTCAGCGGGTGGAGAAACTGAGTATGTCCCCAGCTTCCCAAAATCAGCTCAAGCCAAAGGTACTCCTCAAATCATTTCTGATGCTGATTGTGGTCAGGTTCAATATGTTGAAATTAAATCTGATCAGGATGTATACAGTGATGGAGAAAAAAAGGGGGAAACCTATCATTTAACATGTGATTGTTATGATGGATCAAGGGCAAAGGTTGATTGTGGTCAAGTAGTATATTCTATAGTGTCATATTATCCGGCTGAGTGTGCCGTAGCCGTTGATCCCGGTAGTGGTGTGGTAACATGTAATAAACCGGGTGTTGCCGAGATTCAGGCCACAGCTTCGGGTGTTGTTTCAACATATAATGCATTTTTCACAGTCGCATATGAAGGTGATTTAAATTTAAACGGCGTAACGGACCATAACATTTATTATGAATGTGGTTGCCGGGAGGACTATGATGCCACAGGTAAATGGAGATGGTACGTTGTAACCTGGTCAGTGAAACTCCATTTTTATTTTTGGCTAAGTAAATTAAACGAAGCTCCTTTCGGTGATGTAGAAGGAGAAAATAGATATGTGTATACAATAAACGATAGCCGATGCAATAACGCAACAGTAATTGAGCCTGTGGATGGTTTTGATTTTAGCTGGTCTGGTTGGGCATTTTCATCTATTGCTACCCAACAAGCAATTTTAGGTGAAGAATTTTCTGTTGATTACGCTTACTTTGATTATCAAGGGTGGGGCTATCGTCAAGACATAGGGCTTGACCTGAAAATGATTGAAGGAGGATTTAGTGCTCACGTCAATTACTTTTGGCCTCACGGTTGCGTGCTTAGATTATATCCGGAAGATTTTCTGTTAAAATAAAGTATTTGACCTTGCGGTAGATTTTTGGACTTAATTATATCATATGATTTTATGAAAAGGCTTAAATATCATAATAGCTCAATTCCGCCAGAGAAGAAATTGACACTTCCACTCAGGTGGGCAGATATTACCCGGAAGGTATTATTGATTGCAACATTAACTTTAAGCTTTCCCTTATATATCATCCAGGCCCAGGATCTAAGTTCTGGCTTCATTGGTAAAAGCTTGTTACCGCAAAATAAAAGTGTTGTTTTTGATCCCAATGGATTTACAAAACTATATGATTTCTACAGCCCTGAAAGCGGTGAAGGAACTCAGGAAATAATCGTTTCAGGTAACTGGCTTTACGGAATTAACTATAGTGGAGGCACGTATGATTACGGAACAATATATATAATTAAAACCGATGGATCTGAAGCAATGGGTGTAGTATTTAATGGAGCTCATCCCAACGCACTGGTCATTTCAGGTTCTGTGCTTTATGGAGCGACAAGAACAGGCGGTAATTATGATGGCGGGATCCTTTACAAAATAAATACTGACCGCACGGGGTTTACCAAACTGTATAATTTTCAAAAAGAATATAACAACCCGATTTATAATTTGACACTCTCAGGAACCGTCATTTACGGAATTGTGTTTGAAAGCCTCGAGGGCTCTGGCTTTATCTTTAAGATAAATACTGATGGCACTGGATTTACTAAGTTGTCAAATATCGGTAAGTTCCCTTTTGCTGATTTACTATTCTACGATAATTATCTTTATGGTATAACCTGGGGAGGGACCGGTGACAGCGGGAAAATATTCAAAATGAAAACCGATGGGACCGAGTTCCTGGTTTTGCATTCATTCGACAATGCAATCGAAGGTCAACAGGCATACAATGCCCTTACTCTTGTTGAAAATACACTTTACGGAACCACAACCAGCGGAGGGAATAACAACGGCGGTACACTTTTTAAAATAAATACAGATGGTACGAGTTTTGAAAAACTGTTTGATTTTTATTCAGACGGTGGAACTGGTATCCGAAGCCAGCTGGTATTGTCAGGCTCCTTTCTTTTTGGAACTGCAAGCAAAGGTGGCACATCAGATCTTGGTACAATCTTCAGATTTAATAGAGACGGTTCCGGATTTATAAAGCAGTATGACTTTCCGGAAGCAACTAACGGACAGTCACCTGAAAAGATTGTGATGTCAGGAGATACCATTTTTGGGTACACAACAGCCGGAGGAGTGAATAATAATGGAACAGTGTACAGGTTTACTGTTGACAGAACGCCAATTATATCAAATGAGAAGTATAAGACGATAGTTTTGCCTATCAATATTCCCAAACGCCTTATGACTGACACTAAAGAAAACCTTTATGTAGAAAATGGGAAATATATTGACCTCGACACAACTTTTATCATTACCGGGAATGTACAATATACATATTCATGGAAGGTCAGGGCAAAGAGCGGGTTTGATGTAATCAATAAAACCGCAAAGATCACCAGTGACAGCACATTTTACCTGTTTATTACCACAAGCGAAGGTTGTTCTTATCTTGACAGTACAGTAGTTAAGGTCAAAAGCTCAACGGGTATTAAGGAGGATGAGTTCGTGGGGGACATTAACGTTTACCCCAACCCAAACGATGGTAATTTCCAAGTCAAGATTCCATCAGGAGATGGAGACTATTATTATGAGATTTATGATATTTCCGGAGCTAAAATTACCATTGGGAATATTTACTGTCTTGCAGATGATTGCATCTATAACTTCCGATTGAATGATACCAACCCCGGTGTGTATACATTAGTGATAAGAAAGGGGAATGTGTTACTTAGCAAACAGCGGTTTATTATCGCAAAATAGGGCATTTATTCCCGTCTGCTGCAAATTCGGGGTATATTTAGCACTCTTGTCCGGTCATGAGAGAGCAATCTATTTTTAATTAATTGGATGCACTAGTGTCCGGTTAAGGACGGTTAAAAATAATGTAAATTATTAATATATAATATTTTAAATAAGGTCAAAAGTTTTTACGATTTGAATTTATATTTTCGCTCATACCATATTTTGAGCGATCATGCATATAGGAAAAACAGTTTTTGCACAATTGATGATGTTTATGCCAGATCACGAGTTTCAAAAATGTGTTGACCATTACAATGGAGACTTACAGGGTAAGGAGTTTTTCTTGCCGTGAGCATTTTCTTGTAATGAGTTTTGCACAACTGACGGGTCGTGAGAGTCTGCGTGACATAGAGAACTGCCTAACTGCATTTTCCAACAAACTGTATCATTCAGGCATTAAACAACCAGTCTCGAAGTCCACACTAGCTGATGCTAATGAAAAAAGAGATTGGCGCATTTATGCCGATTTTGCTCAGGTTCTGATCAAGAAGGCAAGACCGCTGTACTTTGACGACAAAGATTTCCGACTTGACATGGACAACATGGTTTATGCTTTTGACAGTACCACCATTGACCTGTGCTTAAGTCTTTATCCATGGGCTAAGTTCCATCATCAGAAAGGGGCTGTCAAGATGCATACTTTGCTTGATCTTCGTGGGTCCATTCCCATATTTGTCGACATTACCGAGGGTGCAGTTCATGACATTAACTCTCTGGACAAAATGCCTGTAGAGCCTGGTTCCTACTATGTTATGGATAAAGGATATGTTGATTTTCATCGTTTATATACCCTTATTCACCAATGCAAGGCATTCTTTGTTTCAAGAGCAAAGGACAACATAAAATATGAAGCCATTTCTTTTTCCGAGGTCGATAAAACTGCTGGCATCATCAGTGATCAGATCGTCAAGTTAACAGGATACAAGTCTTCAAGAATATATCCCGAGGAGTTCCGTTTGGTTGTTTATGAAGACTTTGAAACGAGTGTTGTTTACTCCTTTATGACCAACGATTTTAACCTTCCGGCTCTGACAATCGCAGAGCTTTATCGTGAAAGATGGAAGATCGAACTCTTCTTCAAATGGATTAAACAGCATCTTCATATTAAGGCGTTTTACGGAACAAGCCCGAATGCAGTTTATTGTCAGATTTGGATCGCAATCAGTACATACTTGCTAATTGCAATTGCCAAAAAGAAGTTAGATCTGGCAATCAGCCTTTACACTTTCGCTCAAACAATGGGTCTTACTCTATTTGAGAAGACACCTATCAAAGAACTTTTTAATAGTAAATTTAACTTTAACAATTTGTCCGATGAGTGCCAGTTATCAATCTGGAATTCTTAACCGGACAGCAGTGAATTGGATGAATTATATTGCCTGATATATTGTGATATATACATTAGGGAGTCCGGTGCTCAGGCATATTGAAAAAGCCGGTCTTATTGACCACATTCGGCCGGTCAGATTACAATAATAATATTTATCTAAACATCAGTGATTTAACTCTGAATTTCCATAGTCAATTTATTCCGGCGAAAAGTGGTCCTGGACATTGGTTTTCTGGATTATTGTTGAATAACCTCAAATCTTCAGATACGCTCAATTCTTTTATTTACAGGCTGATCTATCATAATCGGAACCTTTTCAACGATAATGCTGGTGTTATCAAGATTGAAAGCCCTATCCGCAGGAATACTGAGTTTCTTTACTAATGAATGTAAAGAAATTGTGAAGCTATCGAAATTTGAAAATTTAAAGTCATGGAGCATTATCCTGTCAATCAGCACAAATTTAAAATCACCCTGTAATCCCCACTTTTTCATAGATGCAAAGCCGCTTTCAAGCTTAATTTCACCTGATTTCACCATATCTTCAAGGACTTCCCTGAAATAAAGATTTATTTTCGGTTCAACTTTATATCCTAAATGAAAGTCGATCCTGATAAGTATTCCTGGTATTATTTGGTTAATTTTATATTCAAAGCGATTTGGTTCTTCTACCATGTCGACATGCAGAAGCCAGTATGTCTTTGCTCGTTTGGGTTGTTTATTAAATATTGAATAGATCACTTTTGATTCTACCTGATCCAGGCTGTTTGCATGTATGATGTAAACAAGATTGGTTGCAAACATGGGAACAGATTTATCCCTGGTGAGGTCCCTGAACATATCGAGGTATCCTTTCAGATAGGCAAAGGAGATATATCGGTTCCTGAGTTTCCTGCCAAAATACCAGCCATACATTATCAAAGAAAACAGGGTTGTCAGAAGTAATGTAAACCATCCTCCGTGGCTGAATTTGTGAAGATTGGCTATAAGAAAACTACCTTCTATGGTTAAATAGACAACCAATAATAAAAGTATTAACCTGTAATTTATTCTTTTTTGATACAAATGATATGACAATAACAATGTGGTCACTATCATGGTTAATGTGATGGAGAGACCATAAGCAGCCTCCATGTTCGATGATTCCTTGAAAAATACAACAGTAAGGCTGCAGGCTATCCAAAGGAACCAGTTCACAACAGGCAAGTAAACCTGCCCTCTGACATACGTAGGATGAACCACCTTAAACTTTGGCCAGAAATTCAAAGAAATTGCCTCACTTATAAGAGTGAACGATCCACTGATTATTGCCTGGCTTGCAATAATAGCTGCAGATGTAGCCATCACAATTCCGGGTATCAAAAACCATTTTGGCATTATCCCAAAAAATGGATTAACGTCTGCTCCGGCTTCCATGTTCAACATTAGCCAGGCTCCCTGTCCGAAATAATTAAGAAGAAGTGCAATTTTAACAAATCCCCATGTCACTTGAATATTCAATCTTCCACAATGTCCAAGATCAGCATAGAGCGCTTCAGCACCTGTTGTGCATAGAAAAACGGCACCAAGCAAAATAAAGCCGCCGCGATAATCTGTAAGGAACCGATAGGCATATGCAGGATTTACAGCCTTTAAAATATCCGGATGCTGAACTACCTGAGATAAGCCCAGTGCAGCAAGTGCGGTGAACCATATAAGCATAATCGGGCCAAACGAACTTCCAATAAGATTTGTGCCGAACTGTTGAATGAAAAACATGAACGCCAGTATACATAAAACAATCAGAACAACTGGAATATTTGGATTATAAAGCCTTAATCCTTCTACAGAAGAACTAACAGTTATAGCAGGAGTAATAACACCGTCAGCCATAATTGCTGCTCCACCAACCATCGTTAGGATGGCAACCAATGGCGATTTTCTCTTAATCAGTGCAGCCAGGGCAAATATGCCTCCCTCGCCCTTGTTATCAGCACGCAATGTTATTAAAATATATTTAATTGTTGTGGTTAGAGTCAGTGTCCAGAAGATACATGACAAACCCCCGTAAATAAGCAATTGATTTATATTTTCCGATCCACCCTGAATGATGGCTCTCATTGTATAAAGCGGGCTTGTACCGAGATCGCCATACACGATTCCAAGTGCAATTATTGCACCAGCAAAAGAAAGTTTCTTAATGTCCTGATGCTTACCCAACCCTTCCATGTTTCGCTTTTTGTATATCGTAAAGAAAAGACTGCTTTAATAAAATCAACCTTTCGGGAATTTGACAATTTCCAGGATTTGACTGAGCCGTGGCCCCAATTTGATAGTTGTGTATGCACCCCATATAAAACTGGCTGAGGCGGTAAAAGCAACCGCAGCTGTACAAAGGAATAAATTTAAAAATTCAGAGTAATTAGAGACTGCAGGAACACACAGGAATGATGTTCCTGAGAGGGATATAAAAATCAGTTCTGTAAATCCGGGAACTGTTTTAAGAATTGTTTTACTCATAGATGTAAAAAAGCGTCCAAAGATAATGCTGAAACATTAGGATTATTCTTTAAGATGAAGATAATATTTACAATTCTTTAGCCTTATGTTTCTATATATTTCACAACTATCAATAATGTAACATTAATTGCAAAAGCCCGGATTGTTGACCACCGTCGGCCGGTCATAAATACTTAATTATATTTATTTATACATCAGTGATTTAGCTCCAGCTATGGAGAGTCAATACAATCCGGCGAAAGGTGATCATGGGCATTGGCGTTTCTACCCACCCCGCATTATACCTTCAATTTACTGGATAAATCTCACCAATAAACTGATCGCTCCAACATGAGAACTACTGAAGTGAATTGGAAAGAAATCAGACAGACAGAATTGCATTTAACCTATTTGAAATTAACTTGCGAACTCTTTATGATTAACATGTTATGCGGTTTCCTTTCTCAATCTTACTTTTTTTAACAGTTCCTTTCAACCTGATAGTTGCACAGGAATCCGTAATTAGGGCTTTCAAATCGGAACAGTCACCCGCTATCGATGGAAAACTAAATGAGTCAGTATGGAATATCGCCACCCCATTTTCTGATTTCAGAATGGTTGAGCCCACTCCGGGATCCGATCCTACCGAAAAAACTGAAATAAGAGTAATATATGATCTGAAAGGAATATACTTTGGAATCAAGTGTTATGACAGCGAACCAAAGAGAATAGCTGCAAACACAATGGAGCACGACAAATCTGAAGAACGTAACGAAGATCAGATTAGCCTGTTACTTGATCCTTTTCAGGATAAAAGAAGTGCCTATATATTCATCATAAATCCAAAAGGAGCAAGAAGTGAAGGATTTGCCAGCGGGGAACATTATAATCTTGGGTGGGACGGACTCTGGGAAGCAAGATGCCAGACAGATTCTGAAGGATGGACAGGTGAAATATTCATTTCATTCAAGACCATTTCATTCAACCCGAAATTAACATCCTGGGGTATAAATATTGAAAGGTATATTGCCCGGAAACAGGAAGTCATAAGGTATTCAGGTATCAGTCTGAATAGTTTTTTTTCAAATCCTAAGGAAGCAGGTCTGATTGAAGGAATTGAAAATATTAAACAAGGATCAGGTGTAACCTTCAGACCTTATGCAAAAGTGTCAAGAAATGATAACAAAACAGATGACAAAGATCCTTCCGGAGATCTGAAAGGTGGTTTTGATATATACAAAAACATCACGCCAAACCTTGTTGGAGCTGTGACAATCAACACTGATTTTGCCGAGACTGAAGTTGATGCGCGAAGACTTAATATAACAAGATTCCCGCTATACTACCCTGAGAAAAGAACCTTTTTCCTTGAGGGATCAGATATTTTTGATTTTGGAAGCACATCATCGTCCACATTTCTTCCTTTTTTTAGCAGACGTATCGGTTTGATTGAAGGAGAGCAAGTACCGCTTAAATGGGGAACTAAACTTTTTGGTAAAATCAAAAATACTAATCTCGCTATCCTTGATGTTCAGTCGGGGTCGTCTGATATGACTTCCCCAACCAATATGTTTGCTGGAAGAATATCACAAAATATATTTGATGAATCTAAAGTTGGTGTGATTCTCACAAATGGTAGTCAGTCCGGAAAACAAAATACCCTTGCAGGAGCTGATTTCAGGTATAAAACATCGAGATTTATGGGTGGGGACAACTTTTCTCTTGATCTATGGGGAGTGAAAAACTGGAATGAAGCAAAAGGTGGAAACAAGGAAGGCTTTGGTTTTAAGATTGATTATCCCAATGACCTTATTGATGCTGCTGTCAGTTACACCTTTTTAGGAGATTCCCTGGATCCGGGATTGGGATTTCTTCCGCGCAGTGCCTATCATTCACTGTACACCTCCTGTAGTTATATGCCCAGACTTGAAAAGGGCAGGATTGGCAGCGTAGTTCGTCAGTGGTTTTTTGAACTTCAGATGACAAATTACTGGAACCTGAATGGAGATCTTGAAAGCAGGCAAATATTCACTGCACCAATAAATTTTCGTACAGAAAGCGGTGAACATATTGAATTTAATGTTATTCCAAATCGTGAAGTTCTGCCTTTCGATTTTGAGGTTTCTGAAGGGATAATAATACCGAAGGGAGATTATAGTTTTTTAAACTACCGTTTTGAACTCAATACTGCATCATACAGGAAAGCCCAATTCGATTTTAGTTACAGGTTTGGAGAATTCTACAATGGACATTATAATGATATTGAAACGGGGGTAACCTTAAAGGTTGATGGTTATGTAACAATGGAAGTGGGTGCTAATCTGGTGAAAGGAAACCTTCCTCAGGGTAAATTCTCAGAAAATGTCTATTTCACAAAACTTAACCTTTACATAACCCCAGATCTGGGAATTACTAATTATGTTCAATATGATGATATCACTAATCAGATAGGATATAATGGACGTTTTTTTTGGCAGATACGTCCCGGGAACACCATTTATTTGGTTTACAACAATATTACTGAAAGGCTTTTTGACTCTGATAGCAGATTTCAAATGAAAGAAGATCAGGTATTGTTTAAGGTGCAGATGAGCATAAGGTTTTAAAGTTTTGTTTTCATCTTTGATTGTCAGGAAATTAAAATAAATACCATGACAGAGAACAAATCAAATCAAAGCAGAGATGATGAAGACGCCATTATGAAAAGTCATATGGAAAAAATGGTGAATTCTTACGACAAATACATGAATAAAATAACGTTAGGCCGGGAAGATGCTCTGCGTTCGATGACGGTTACTTTGGCACAGGTAAAACCGGGAGATTGTGTCCTTGAAATCGGATGCGCTACCGGTACATTGTCTCTTGCAGCCAAACGACAAGCAGGCCCGACAGGCAGTGTTTTTGGGATTGACATCATTCCCGGGATGATTGAAGTCAGCCGGAATAAGGCTGCACAAGCCAAATTGGATGTAACATTTCAATCAGGGAAC
>CAWHED010000003.1:0-438816 GCA_963828395.1 uncultured Bacteroidales bacterium | reverse complement strand
GTCGCGGACATCGCCAATGAAATACTTTATCTTTGGGTTTTTGTAGAACTGCCGCATGTCATCCTGTTTTTTTTCATCGCGACTAAAAATCCTAATCTCGCTAATTTCCGTATTTAGGAAGATCTTCGGAGAACAGCATTACCGAATGAACCGGTACCCCCAGTGATCAACAAACATTTTCCGTTAAAATCCATTTGATTTTTAGTAATTAATGGTTAAAATATTCTCCTATATATGACAAACCACCCCCATCTGCCAGCTGGCGGATGACCCCTCCTAAACTAGGAGGGGAAATGCTATTCATTATTATTCCCTGTCTTTTTGCTGCCAGCCCTCAGCACTGTGCTCGGCGTTTTTTTCTTGATAGCTTCCGTTATTGTATCTATACTCCGGAACTAAACCTTTCACCTTCCTTACCACATCCTCTTTAGAGTACTTGTAGAGACCGTAAAGGAGTTCATCGATTTTGGCAAGTACGGCCAAGCCATCAATATTTTCAACTTGTGCTTTCTTTATCTTTGGGTGGTATGTTGGCAGAGTTGTTTCTTTATCGGTCAGTAATTCCTCATATAGCTTCTCACCGGGACGTAATCCTGTATAAACTATCTGGATATCCTTGCCGGGAATAAGCCCTGAGAGCTGTATCATAGCATTGGCCAGTTCGGCAATTTTAACAGGTTCTCCCATGTCAAAAACGAAAATCTCGCCTCCGTTTCCCATAAATCCTGCCTCAAGTACCAGCTGACAAGCCTCGGGAATGGTCATAAAATACCTGTATATATCAGGATGTGTGACAGTCACCGGTCCTCCTTTTTCGATCTGATTAGTGAAAAGCGGGATCACAGAACCATTTGATCCCAGTACATTTCCAAACCTGGTGATAATAAATTGTGTTTTATTCCCCTTTTTCTGAGCTTTTGATTGCACAACCTGCTCGCATAACCTCTTCGATGCGCCCATCACACTTGTAGGATTTACAGACTTGTCGGTTGAGATCATGACGAACTTGCCAACATTATATTTCATTGCCAATTCTGTCATGACCTTGGTTCCACCCACATTTACACGAATAGCCTCATGCGGATTCTCTTCCATGAGCGAAACATGCTTATAAGCTGCTGCATGAAAAATAACATCAGGCCGATATTCCTGGAATATCAAGTCCATTTTAGCTAGGTTTGTTACATCTGCAGGCAGCACATGGAACTGTAAATTAATGAATTTTTCCCTGAGCTCATTCTGGAGAAAGAAAAGTGGTGTCTCTGCCTGGTCAACCAGAATAACCCTTTTCATGTTGAAACGGGTAAGCTGGCGAACAATTTCGGAGCCAATTGATCCGGCAGCACCAGTTATCATGATCGTTTTGTTAGTCAGCCCCATCCTGATCATTCCAAGGTCGAGCTTAATAGGCTCTCTGCCCAGCAGATCCTCCAGTTTTATTCTTTCAAAATGATTTGTATGAAGCTGACCGTTCAGCCATTTATCCACTTCAGGTGTATCCAGTACTTCAATTCCCAGCTTAATTGCAGAGCGTATGATCAGGCTTTTTTCACTTACTTTAATATCCTTTTTAGCAAGTATCAGACACTCAACCTTCTTTTCAGAGAGAAATTCTGTTGAAAGTGCTGAAATCCCATAAACCGGAATACCATTAATCTTTTTCCCCTGGTAGTTCTTATCATTATCAATGAACCCGGTAACGTGCAAACCATAATTAGGATTGCTCAGAATTACACGCTTGACAGTAAAGCCCAGTTCACCTGCACCATAGATAAGTACCCTCCTTTTATTAACCGAAGTATCTGATACAAACCTGAAGATCAGTTTAATAAATACACGTCCGAAAAACAAAAAGACGGTAATCGTAGCATAATGGATCAGAATAATAGAATAGGGAATGGTCAGAGCCTCACTCCAGTTAAATAGCCTCCCGCAAAAAGAGAAAAGCAGGAGCGACGCAGTTGAGCAGGTCGTAACAAGAAATACCAGCGAAATATCTGTGAGAGTTGCATGACGGATAAGTCCTGAATAGGAATGGAATACAAGACTGAAAATCGAATAAAAACAAACTGCTATAAGGCCCTGATATAAAATATAGTCCAGTCTTTCATCAGGAATATCAAAGTTAAACCGAAGCAGATATGCTATGAGGAAAACAAAAAACACAGAAATGGCATCAAATATAAAGACCATCCATCTGGGCACAGAATACTTGTTGAAGAAATCAAGCGACTTCCTCCTTACATACAGGATCCATGTAGGGTATCCTTTTTTCATTTTCTTGTTGGTACTGACAAAAGTTAAAGGTTTTTACTTTAACCTTTTATCTTGTAACTTCTGTCTATATCTTATTATTTTTCATGCTTCCGCCCCGTCAGTCCCATTTGAATCTTATCGTAACATATTGTAATTGTGGTTCATGCAGCCCTTTATAGACTTTATTCCAAACAATTCTTTCAGTTACAGGATGCCAGGTCTGTCAAGGCGATCAAACAATAATTCAGAAACGTGAAATTAAGTAAACAATTGCTCGTCGCCAAATGCCGGGGGATTGAAAACCATCTAAAAATTGCTCATTCCGGGACAATTTACTAACAATAATAATAATACACCTAACGAATTGCCTGTTAACATGTTTCAGGCAATCATTTGTCAAAATCCGGATTTTTTGACGAAATGACCCACATAACGTGATACTTTTCTTAAGTCGCCAGATTTAACTCAGCAGAACGGATTTATTCTACCTTGAAATCAGTCATTATTGCAACAATAATAGCCCTTCATCGTATAAAAGTACGTGTTAGTCAAAATAAATCGCATATTTGTCAAATAAGACGGACTTATGAGATACGTGCTTCTGGCATTTTTACTGTTGACAGGGTTGTCTGCCAACTCTCAGACTATCCTTACAATAGAAGGACAGACTTACACAAATTCTGATGACACCTGGCTTGGAGTAAATATTCCGCGATCTGTACCCACAGCATTGACCTTCAGGAATAACTCCATTTCTTCAGTCAACCGTTCTGGATATATGTTACAAGCCGGAGATGAAGGTGTTGCCTGCCACAAATAACAATCTTGCCGGAGAAATTATAACCGGCAATAAATTTACCTGGAGCGGCACTGACATGAAATGTATTACTCATGGCTTGTTTGCCGGAAATAATATCAATGCGGTTATTAAGTACAATTACCTTGACCATGTTCCGATGGGTATCATACGTAAATCCGCCAGCAATATGACCAATACTGACGGTGGCATTGCTTATAATATTGTTAAGAGCGGTGCAGTTGCCATAAACGTAAAAGGGATGAGCAATGTGTATATATATAACAATACTCTATATACAGACAGAACAACCTCTGAAACATGGCGCGGTTTAATTGATATTTACACTAATACAGATGTTTCACCAATTTCCGTTTCGCATGGCACAAAGATCTTCAACAATATTTTTTATACAAAATATCAAACATATTGTATACAAATCGATGATGCTGAAAGTTTAACCGGATTAGAATCTGACTATAATATTTTTTATTGTGAATCAGGCACTCCTCTTTTTGACTATTGTGGTTCAGCTAAAACATTTGCACAATGGCAGGCATTAGGTTATGATACTCACTCAGTGGTGATTAATCCGAATTTTAAGGACTTTATCAATTTCGTTCCTGCCGCACGACTTGACTATGGCACTGACTTAGGGTCAACATGGAAGGATGGTCTTTCAGTTAATGCCAGGTGGGGCACAACCGATCCGGCGACAACTGCACAAAATGGCAAATGGCAGGTGGGGGCCGTTCTATATAACGAGGTAACACCAGTCCCCGTTCCTGCCCCAATTCCAGCTTTTGTAAGTTCTGTTATTGAAAATGCCACATCCTCAAGACTGGAATTGACATATAACCTTACCCTGGCCAACATAACTCCTGCGACTTCCACCTTTAGTGTAAATGTAAATTCTGCAGCCCGCGCTATCAGTTCTGTTTCCACATCAGGAACCAAAATCCTTTTAACCCTGGTAAGTCCGGTGGTCTACGGAGACGTAATCATATTTACTTATACAAAACCTTCCACTAATCCGATACAGACTCCTTCCGGTGGACATGCGACATCTCTGACAACCCAGTCAGTGAAAAATAATTGTACAGCCCCACGTAAATCAACCGCCTATTGTCAGTATCTCTTCACCTGCCAAAAGCACTGCATTCATATGCACCAGCTACAATTACTATTGATGCCGTAGCCTCTGACTCTGATGGTTCAATAAGCAAGGTTGAATTCTTCAATGGCAGTACTAAGCTTGGTGAAAGAACTACAGCACCTTATTCTTTTACATGGAAAGAAGTCGTTGAAGGGACTTATTCATTACTTGCTGTCGCCACCGATAACTCAAATTCGAAAACTACCTCTGCTGCTGTTTCAGTAGTTGTAGAGAAAGCGGCGGTTGCCATAAATCAGCTGCCTATTGTAAGTATCTCATCACCGACAAACGAAAGCTCTTTTGAAGCTCCAGCTACTGTCACACTTACAGCAGATGCTTCGGATGCTGACGGCGTTGTGAGCAAGGTGGAATATTTCAACGGCGACATAAAAATCGGGGAGAGTCTTTCAGCGCCCTTGGCCTGTTTCATTTGAATGCACAAAAGCCGGTACCTATGATATAACTGCAGTAGTGACTGATAATCTCAATGCTGTTACCTCCTCCTCCGTGCTGAAGATATTTTTTGCTTACAGGAATGAATATCCGGACATTATCAACCTCTTCCCTAATCCTAATTATGGTCTATTTTCAATTGATTTAACTTACCCCCTTCCGGATGAAAGAAACACTGTATCAATTACAAGCCTGTCAGGGCATACTGTTTACTATGGAGTATTAGAGGAAGGGGAAAACACAAGGCAGTTTGATTTATCTCATTATGCTACCGGCCAATATATTGTTATTATCACCTCGGTGGGAACCGAATAGTAACTACTAAGAAGTTCATTAAGAACTAATTCGTCATTGCACCATGTTTCTTTTATTGGTTGAGTTGATTACCTGGCAAATGTTAAAATGCGTTATTCAGGTAAAGACGTATCGAAGGTTGGTCAAAATAACCTTGACAGAAACCAAGGAATCTCATCTAATTTTGCTCCATCAAGCCATTTTCTTACAATTGTCAAATACAATAAGTCATCAAAGTGGCTGTTATGAATTAATACTTTACAATTAATGGCCATTCATAATATTTCAAAATCAATAGTCAGATCAGGCATAGCCAAAACACTTGATTTTATAATTCTTCTATCTTTATTAAGCGGAACATTATTTCTCAACAGCTGCGTAAAGACCCGACCATTCCCATTTTAAAGAACTCTGCCACAGATATTACAATTAACTCTGTTACAATAGGTGGTGAGATCACTGATGACGGCGGATCTCCTGTAACAGCAAGGGGTATGTGCTGGGGAACTGCGCTTAATCTAACTTTGAAAACCAGCATTCCAATAATGGCGAGGGGTCCCGGAGATCTTCACCACTATACCCGACCTTAACCCCAATACTTTGTATCACGCCAGAGCTTATGCCGAAAACAGTATTGGTATTGCTTATGGAAACGATATCGAACTCAACAGGTACTACTGCTCCGGAAGTAACCACCATTATCCCTTCAACATCACTGCAAATACAGCAATGTCAGGCGGCAAAATTACATATGACGGTGGCGCCCCCATTACAAAAGGGTGTTTGCTAGAGTACGTCTCCTGACCCTGATTTGTCAGATTCATTTACAACTAATGGCGCTGACACCAGCCGATATCAAAGCCAATTGACAGGGTTGCTTCCTGGTACAAAATACTATGTCCGTGCTTATGCTAAAAACGCTGCCTGGACTGTCTATGGTGAAGAAGTCATTTTCAATACCAAAATAGCAGATGTGGAAGGAAACTTTACAGCACCATCACGATAGGTTCGCAGATCTGGATGGCAGAAAACCTAAGAGCCACAAAATATAACGACAATACAGCCATTCCCTATGTAACCGACAACACCCCCTGGGCAAGCCTTACTGCAGCTGCATACTGTTGGTACAATAATGACATAACATACAAACTACTGCGGAGCCCTATACAACTGGTACACAGTTAAAACCAGAGACTTATGCCCCACAGGATGGCATGTACCTACAGATGAAGAATTTAAAATCCTGGAAAATCTTGGGCTGGCGCCAACCAGGCTGCTTAATGTCTGGGGTTGGCACTGACCAGGGAACTCAAATGAAGAATACGCTGGTTCGGATGCCGGAGGCAATGGCACAAACACTAGCGGTTTCACTGCATTCCCTGGAGGACTTCGTTACGGTGCAACCGGTGTATTCTACCTCCTACATCCATCACTTACTGGTGGACTTCAACTGCACATGATGCCGATCGAGGATGGTACAGAAGGCTCGACAGCGCAAGAGGTGGCGTATACAGGGCTTCTACTTCCAAGAAGGGAGGAAAGTATATCAGATGCCTTAAAGATTAGTCTATGCAACATTCTGCATCATTGGACGTTTTAATTCAGATAGTGTTGCCTGGATAATAAAAACAATAAACGATTACAGACTGTCTAACTATAAAGAAATAATCATGAAAAAAGGATCAACACTTTTCACTTCAATCATCCTGATCTCCATGATCTTTCTGGTCTATGGATGTAAAAAAGCGACCGCACCTACAGTAACCACGAACAGGAATAACAATCAACTCAGACACTTCAGGAGGTCAAATCATTACCTGCAGATGGTGGTGGCGATATAACTGAAAAGGGTGTATGCTGGAATACAATCGGTGAACCAACGATAGCTGACTCCAAAACCAATGACGGAACGGGGTCGCAGTTTTCAACCAGTACCCTTTCACCTTTGGCCGCACAACGACATACTATGTCCGTGCCTATGCAACCAACGAAGCGGGGACGTCCTACGCGCGAAGTTCAGCTTTTATACCAAAGTTGCGGATACAGATGGGAACCAATATACAGTGGTCAAGATAGGCACTCAACCTGGATGGCAGAGAACCTGAAAACCACTAAGTACAACGATAATGCCCATATACCCAATGTGACTGGAAATGCCGCATGGGCCAACTATCACCGCGGCCTACTGCTGGTACAATGATATGGCATTCAACAAACCAATTTACGGAGCACTATATAACTGGTTTGCAGTAAACAACGGTAAATTATGCCCTTCCGGCTGGCATGTGGCCACTGACGCAAATTACAAGTCTTTGGAACATGCACTCGGGATGGCTCAGGCACATCTTGACCTTTGGGGCTGGCGGGGAACTCTGATCAGGGAACCAAGATGAAGAACTCAACCGGCTGGAGTGCAGGACAAGCCGGCAACAATGAAAGTGGCTTTGGAGCAATTCCGGGGGGCTACAGATTTTACCAGGACGGATCATGTTCGGTAGCAGTCCACCAGTAACTGAGCATGTTCTGATTGTAAAATGATCCGTCCTGATAAAATCTGTAACCTCCCGGAATTGCAGCAAAGCCACTTGCATTGTTGCCGACTTGTCCTGCACTCCAGCCGGTTGAGTTCTTCATCTTGGTTCCCTGATCAGTTCCCCGCCCCAGAGATCAAGGTGTGCCTGAGCCATCCCAATTGAATGTTCCATTGATTTGTAATTAGCGTCAGTAGCAACATGCCAGCCGGCAGGACATAATTTCCCGTTGTTAACTGCAAACCAGTTATATAATGCTCCGTAAATTGGTTTGTTGAATGCCATATCATTATTGTACCAGCAATAAGCGCCGGTTGTTTGGTTAGCCCATGCGGCATTTCCAGTCACATTAGGTATTTGGGAATTATCATTGTACTTTGTGGTTTTAAGGTTCTCTGCCATCCACATTTGAGTGCCGATATTGACAACTGTATACTGGTTTCCTTCCATATCCGCTACTTTGGTAGTAAAAGCTGAACTCTTCGCCATATGATGTCCCGGCTTCGTTGGTTGCATAGGCACGGACATAGTATATCGTTGCTGCAACCAAAGGTGAAGGGTACTGGTAAAACTGTCTGACCCGGTTCCATCATTGGTTTTGGAGTCAGCTATCGTTGGTTCACCGGTTGTATTCCAGCATACACCCTTTTCAGCTATATCGCCACCACCATCTGCAGTGATTTCGCCTCCTGAAACTGCTGAGTTGATTGTTATCCCTGTTATCTCCGTCGTGGTTACTGTTGGTAAGGTAGCTTTCTTACAACCATAGACAAGAAAGATCATGGAAGCCATGATAATTAAAGTGAAAAGACCTGATCCTTTTTTCATGATAATTTCTTTGTAATTAGACATTCTATAATCGTTATATATTGTTTATGTTTCTCCAGGCAACACTATCTGAATTAAACGTCAAATGAGCAAAAAAGTTGCATAGACTAATCTTTAAGGCATCTGATATACTTTCCTCCCTTTTTGGAAGTGGAAGCCCTGTATACCCCACCGCTTGCACTGTCGAGCCTCCTGTACCAACCTCGATCGGCATCATGAGCTGTTGAAGTCCACCAGTAAGTGATGGTTGTGAGGAGGTAGAAATCCCCGGTTGCACCATAACGATATCCTCCAGGAAGTGCGGTAAAACCACTAGTATTTGTTCCATTGCCTCCGCCATCCCAACCTGCCGTATCCTTCATTTGCGTTCCTTGGTCAGTTCCTCGCCATCCCCAGACATTAAGCAGGTCTGGCAACATACCCAGAGTTTGTTCCAGGATATTGAATTCATCATCTGTTGGTACATGCCAGCCTGTAGGGCATAATTGTCTGGTATTAACTATATACCAATTGTATAGGGCTCCGCGAGTTGATTTGTGTGTTATATCATTATTGTACCAACAGTATGCGGCTGTTGTAAGGCTAACCCATTGGGTATTGTCGGTTACATAGGGAATGGCTGTATTGTCATTATATTTTGTGGCTCTTAAGTTTTCTGCCATCCAGACCTGCGAACCTATCGTGATAGTGCTGTAAAGGTTTCCTTCCGCATCAGCTATCTTAGTCTTAAAAGTCACTTCTTCCCCGTAGACAGTCCAGGCAGCGTTTTTAGCATAAGCCCGCACATAATATTTTGTGCCTGATAATAACCCTGTCATTGTGCTTTGATAACGGCTGGTATCAGAACCGTTAATTGTAAATGAATCTGACAAATCAGGGTCAGGAGACGTACTATAGCAAACACCCTTTGCTGTAATGGGGGAGCCACCGTCATAAGTAATTTTGCCTCCTGACATTGCTGTATTTGCAGTGATGTCTGAAGGGATAATGGTGGTTATTTCCGGAGCCGCTGTACCTGTTAAGAATTCGATATCGTTTCCATAAGCAATACCAATACTGTTTTCGGCATAAGCTCTGGCGTGATACAAAGTATTGGGGTTAAGGTCGGTAATTGTGGTTGAAAACACTCCAGACCCCTCGCCATTATTGGAATGCTGGTTTTCAAAGGTAGGATTAACAGCAGTTCCCCAGCACATACCCCTTGATGTTACAGGAGATCCGCCGTCATCAGTAATCTCGCCACCTATAGTAACAGAGTTAATTGTAATATCTGTAGCAGAGTTGGTCTTTAAAATGGGAATGGTCGGGTCTTTTATGCAGCTGTTGAGAAATAATGTTCCACTTAATAAAGATAGAAGAATTATAAAATCAAGTGTTTTGGCTATGACTGATCTGACTATTGATTTTGAAATATTATGAATGGCCATTAATTGTAAAGTATTAATTCATAACAGCCACTTTAATGACTTATTGTCTTTGGCAATTGTAAGAAAATGGCTTGATGGAGCAAAATTAGATGAGATTTCTTGTTCTGTCAAGCTTATTTTGACCAACCTTCCAAATCTATACCTGAATAACGCATTTTAACATTTGCCAGGTAATCAACTCAACCGATAAAAGAAACATGGTGCAATGACGAATTAGTTCTTAATGAACTTCTTAGTAGTTACTATTCGGTTCCCCGAGGTGATAATAACAATATATTGGCCGGTAGCATAATGAGATAAATCAAACTGCCTTGTGTTTTCCCCTTCCTCTAATACTCCATAGTAAACAGTATGCCCTGACAGGCTTGTAATTGATACAGTGTTTCTTTCATCCGGAAGGGGGTAAGTTAAATCAATTGAAAATAGACCATAATTAGGATTAGGGAAGAGGTTGATGATGTCCGGATATTCATTCCTGTAAGCAAAAAATAACTTCAGTACAGAGGAGGAGGTAACAGCATTGAGATTATCAGTCACAACTGCAGTTATATCATAGGTACCGGCTTTTGTGCATTCAAATGAAACAGGCCAGGGCGCTGAAAGACTCTCCCCGATTTTTATGTCGCCGTTGAAATACTCCACCTTGCTCACAACACCGTCAGCATCCGAAGCATCTGCTGTAAGTGTGACAGTAGCTGGAGCTTCAAAAGAGCTTTCGTTTGTCGGTGATGAGATACTTACAATAGGGAGCTGATTTATGGCAACCGCCGCTTTCTCTACAACTACTGAAACAGCAGAAGAGGTAGTTTTCGAATTTGAGTTATCGGTTGCGACAACAAGTAATGAATAGGTCCCTTCAACGACTTCTTTCCATGTAAAAGAATAAGGTGTTGTAATTCTTTCACCAAGCTTAGTACTGCCATTGAAAAATTCAACCTTACTTATTGAACCATCAGAGTCAGAGGCTAGGGCATCAATAGTAATTGTAGCTGGTGATATGAATGCAGTGCTTTTGGTAGGTGAAGAAATACTTACAACAGGTGGTTGATTAGCGGGGCAGTACAATTATTCTTCACTGACTGGGCGGTCAGAGATGCCGCCTGTCCACCGGAAGGAGTTTGTATCGGATTAGTGGAAGGTTTTGTGTAAGCGACTGTTATCACGTCACCGTAAATAACCTGATTGGCGAGTGTCAGCAGTACTTTGGCACCGGAAACAGCAACCGAGTTTACAGTTCGGATAACAGAATTAACCTTAACGGTGAATGCGGAAGTAGCAGGTATTGTACTAGCCAGGGGTAGATTATAGGTCATTTCCAGTCTTGAGGGAGTGGCATTTTCAATAACGGAACTGACGTAAACTGGGATCGCGGCAGCAACATTGTTAGTAACATTCTGCACTGTTATTGATGCAGCCTGACCTCCGGCAACTGTCTGTAAAGGATTGGAGGACGGTTTTAGTGTAAGCGACAGTTATCACGTCACCGTAAATAACCTGGTTGGCGAGTGTTAGCAGTACTTTGGCACCGGAAACAGCAACCGAGCTGACAGTTCGGACAACGGAATTAACCTTTACTGTAAAGGCTGAAGTTGCGGGAGCAATATTAGCCAAAGACAGGTTATAAGTCATTTCCACTCGTGCAGGGGTAGCATCGTTAATCGCAGAGCCTGTGTAGACTGGAATTGGAGCAGGAACTGTACTGGAGTAACTTCCTTATATATTACAGCCCCCACCTGCCATTTGCCATTTTGCGCAGTCTGTTTCAGGATTGGTTGTTCCCCATTTTGCATTTACAGAAAGACCATCCTTCCATGTTGAACCTAAGTCCTTACCATAATCAAGTCGAGCAGCAGGAATGAAACTTATAAAGTCCTTGAAGTTTGGATTAACCACTACAGAATGAGTATCATAGCCTAATGCTTGCCATTGTGCAAATGTTTTAACGGATCCGCAATAATTGAAGAGAGGAGAACCTGTTTCACAATAAAAAATATTGTAATCAGATTCTAATCCCGTTAAGCTTTCAGTATCACCAATTTGTATACAATAGGTTTGATATTTAGTGTAAAAAATATTATTGTAAATCTTTGTGCCATGCGAAACGGAATTTGGTGTAACATCAGTATTAGTATAAATATATATTAGCCCTCGCCAGGTTTGAGAAGTTGTTCTGTCTGTATATAAAGTGTTATTATAAATATGGACATTACTCATCCCTTTAACGTTTACCGCAACTGCACCACTCTTGACAATATTATAAGCAACTCCACCAGCAGTGTTAATCATATTGCTGGAGGATTTACGTATGATACCCATGGGAACATGATCAAGGTAATTATACTTGACAACTGCATTGATATTATTTCCTGCAAATAAACCATGGGTAATGCATGCCATGTCAGAACCGCTCCAGATAAATTTATTGCCGGTAATAATTTCTCCGGCAAGATTATTATTTGTGGCGGTAACAACTTCATCTCCCGCCTGTAACATATATCCGTTACGGTTGACTGAAGAAATAGAATTATTCCTGAAGGTTAATGCTGTGGGCACAGAGCGCGGAATATTCACTCCCAGCCAGCTATCCTCAGAATTTGTATATGTCTGTCCTTCTATCGTAAGGTTAGTCTGAGAGTTAGCAGAAAATCCTGTCAATAGAAAAAATGCCAGAAGCATGTATCTCATAAGCCCGTTTTATTTGACAAATATGCAATTTAATTTGACTAACACATACTTTTATACGATGAATGGCAATTATTGTTACAGTTATAGCTGACTTCAAGGAGGGGTAAATCCGGTTAAGTGAGTTAAATCCTGCGACTTAAAAAAAGTATCATGTATTCTATTCTGTTCGTCAAAAAATCCTGAATTTTGACAAATGACTGCCTTAAACATGTTAATCAGGTAATTTGTTAGGCGTATTAATCATTATTGTTAGTAAAATGTTCCGGATACTACATTTTTAGAATGTTTTCAATCCCCCGGCGTTTGGTGACAAGCAATTGTTTACTTAATTTCACGTTTCTGAATTATTGTTTGATCGCCTTGACAGACCTGGTATCTGGTAACTGAAAGAATTGTGAAATATAGTCTAATATAGACTCTATAAAACACAATTACAATAAGTTACGATAAGATAGGATTGGGACTGACGGGGCGGAAGCGTGCAAAACAATTAAGATTAAAGACAAAAGATACAAGACAAAAGTTGAAGTAAAAACCATAAACTTTTGTAGTACTAAAAAAAAGATGAAAAAAGGGTACCCTACATGGATCTTGTATTTAAGGAGGAAATCACTTGATTTCTTCAACAAGCATTCAGTACCGAGATGGATGGTCTTTATCTTGGACGCACTTTCGGTATTTCTTGTTTTCCTCATTGCATATCTGCTACGATTTAACTTTAATATTCCTGATGAAAGACTGGACTATATTTTATATCAGGGCCTTATAGCGGTTTTTATATATTCGGTCTTCAGCCTTGTATTCCATTCCTATTCAGGACTTATCCGCCATGCAACGCTCACAGATATTTCACTTGTATTTCTTGTTACAACCTGCTCAACTGCGTCGCTCCTGATTTTCTCTTTTTGCGTGAGGCTATTTAACTGGAGCGAGCTCCTGACCATTCCCTATTCCATTATTCTGATCCATTATGCAACTATTACCGTCTTTTTATTTTTCGGGCGTGTATTTATTAAATTAATCTTCAGGTTTGTATCAGATACTTCGGTTAACAAAAGGAGGGTTCTAATCTATGGCGCCGGTGAACTTGGTTTTACTGTCAAGCGTGTAATTCTCAGCAATCCCAATTATGGTTTGCATGTGACAGGCTTCATTGATAATGATAAGAACTACCTGGGGAAAAAGATAAATGGCATTCCGGTTTACGGGATTTCTGCACTTTCGACAGAATTTCTCTCTGATAACAGGGTTGAGTGCCTGATACTCGCTAAAAAAGATATTAAAGTAAGTGAAAAAAGCCTGATCATCCGCTCTGCAATTAAGCTGGGAATTGAAGTACTGGATACACCTGAAGTTGATAAATGGCTGAACGGTCAGCTTCATACCAATCATTTTGAAAGAATAAAACTGGAGGACCTGCTGGGCAGAGAGCCAATTAAGCTCGACCTTGGGATGATCAGAATGGGGCTGACTAACAGAACGATCATGATCACAGGTGCTGCCGGATCAATAGGCTCAGAGATTGTTCGTCAGCTTACCCGTTTCAACATGAAAAGGGTTATTCTTGTTGACCAGGCAGAGACGCCACTTTTCTATCTCCAGAATGAGCTTAATGAGAAATTCATTAATCTACAGTTCCATGTGCTGCCTGCAGATGTAACAAACTTAGCTAAAATGAACTTGATATTCCAGGAATATCGACCTGATGTTATTTTTCATGCAGCAGCCTATAAGCATGTGTCGCTCATGGAAGAAAACCCGCATGAAGCTATTCGTGTAAATGTGGGTGGAACCAAGGTCCTGACAGACTTGGCAGTGAAATATAATGTCGGCAAGTTCGTGATGATCTCAACCGACAAGTCTGTAAATCCTACGAGTGTGATGGGCGCATCGAAGAGGTTATGCGAGCTGGTTGTGCAAACAAAAGTTCAGAAAAAGGGGAGTAAAACACAATTTATCATTACCAGGTTTGGAAATGTGCTGGGTTCAAACGGTTCTGTGATCCCGCTTTTCACTCATCAGATCGAAAAAGGAGGACCTGTGACTGTCACACATCCTGATATATACAGGTATTTTATGACCATTCCCGAGGCTTGTCAGTTGGTTCTTGAGGCAGGTTTTATGGGTAACGGCGGCGAGATTTTCGTTTTTGACATGGGAGAACCTGTTAAAATTGCCGAACTAGCCAATGCTATGATACAGCTCTCAGGGCTTATTCCCGGCAAGGACATACAGATAGTTTATACAGGATTGCGTCCCGGTGAAAAGCTCTATGAGGAATTACTGACCGATAAAGAAACAACTCTGCCAACACACCATTCGAAAATTAAAAAAGCACATGTTGAGAACATTGATGGCTTGGCCGTACTTGCCAAAATCGATGAACTCCTTTACGGTCTCTACAAGTACTCTAAAGAGGATGTGGTAAGGAAGGTGAAAGGTTTAGTTCCGGAGTATAATAGCAGCAACGGAAGCTATCAAGAAAAAAACGCCGAGCACAGTGCTGAGGGCTCGGAGCAAAAGACAGGGAATAATAATGAATAGCATTTCCCCTCCTAGTTTAGGAGGGGTCATCCGCCAGCTGGCAGATGGGGGTGGTTTGTCATATATAGGAGAATATTTTAACCATTAATTACTAAAAATCAAATGGATTTTAACGGAAAATGTTTGTTGATCACTGGGGGTACCGGTTCATTCGGTAATGCTGTTCTCCGAAGATTCCTAAATACGGAAATTAGCGAGATTAGGATTTTTAGTCGCGATGAAAAAAAACAGGATGACATGCGGCAGTTCTACAAAAACCCAAAGATAAAGTATTTCATTGGCGATGTCCGCGACCGCCAGAGCATTGACAATGCGATGCTGGGTGTCGATTATGTATTTCATGCAGCAGCATTGAAGCAGGTTCCCAGTTGCGAGTTCTTCCCTGCGGAAGCAGTCAGAACCAATGTACTGGGTTGCGAGAACGTACTGACTTCAGCCCAGTTCCACAAGGTAAAAAGGGCTATAGTTTTGAGTACGGATAAAGCTGTATATGCTATTAATGCCATGGGCATGACCAAAGCGCTGAGCGAAAAGATCATGATGGCGAAGTCAAGAAATCTCAACGGTTCCGGCACCGTATTCTGCGGTACCAGGTACGGTAACGTTATGGCATCAAGGGGATCGGTCATTCCGCTTTTTGTCAATCAGATGAAGCACAACCAGCCATTGACTGTCACCGATCCGGATATGACCAGGTTCATGATGAGCCTTGAGAGCGCTGTCGAACTTGTTCTGTTTGCTTTTCAAAACGGTCAGAACGGCGATCTGTTCGTAAAGAAATCACCGGCGACCACCATTGGTAACCTTGCTCAAGCGATAAAAGAGCTGTACAACTCTCCATCCGAGATCAGGATCATCGGAACCAGGCATGGAGAAAAACTGTACGAGACCCTTGTGAACCGTGAGGAGATGGCAAAAGCTGAAGACATGGGCGATTATTTCAAGATCCCTGCTGACACCCGCGATCTTAACTATAACAAGTTCTTCACCGAAGGCACCGAAGCCGTTTCGTTGGCTGATGAATACACTTCGCATAATACTCAGCGTCTGAATATTGAAGAGACAAAAGAGCTTCTGTTGAGTCTGAGTTTAATCAGGGAAGATGTTACTAAATGATAAACCCGAAATGTTATACGAACCCTAATTAGTTCGAAGTGACTACAGTGACTAAAGTGAGCTAGAGTTGAAATTGGATTAGTGTACTTAATTATAATGATATGGGCAATAAAGTAACTATTCTTTTCACTTTGGCTTTTTTATTGGTCGCCAGTACAGTTAACGGGCAGGATGGCAATTACCAATTAAATGTTCAGGCACTGGGCGGGTATACGACACCTGGAGTAGTCCCTTTCTGGTTAAGGTCAAATCAGTTTGGCAGTATCCCTCTAGATGGGGCTTCTTTAAGCCTTATTGGGTCAGCTCGAAAAGACTATGACTTATCTAAAGAAAAGCTTTTTGACTGGGGAGCCTCATTTGAAGGTCGTGCCAATCTTGGACAAGGTTCTAACTTAACGATGATTGAAGGCTATGGTAAAATACGTCTAAGCATCTTTGAGTTCAGAGCAGGACGCTCTAAAGAAATCATGGGTCTGTGTGACACTATGTTGACTTCCGGTTCCTGGGCAGTCTCGGGAACGAACCTTGGAATTCTTAAAGTTGAAGTATCAGTCCGTGACTTTTGGGTGGTACCAGGACTTGCCCAGTTATTTGCGTTTAAGGGCAGCTTTTCTCACGGATGGATTGGAAACTTGCAGATGGCCAGGTATATTGAGCAAGATACTTTATTGATTGGTTCATACCTTCATCAGATGTCGTTGTATGGACGATTTGGAATGCCTGCATGGAGACTTAAACTTTATGGTGGATTTAACCATCAGGTTGTCTGGGGTCATGAACAGGACTATTATAATGATGATTATACATTATCATCTATTGAAACATATTTTTACGTAATAACAGGAAAGAAGTACAGCAACGGCTATATTCAGGAGGAAAGGCAGGGGAATCATTTAGGATCAAT
Organism: uncultured Bacteroidales bacterium; assembly: GCA_963828395.1. Lineage (GTDB taxonomy): Bacteria > Bacteroidota > Bacteroidia > Bacteroidales > VadinHA17 > SR-FBR-E99. The sequence goes on along the minus strand of CAWHED010000003.1, from coordinate 421,826 downwards.
AGATATAGGGTTGGAGTATGAATTTGACAAAGTTAAGCTGATATTATACCGTCAAAACTTTTACGAAGCCGGAGCTCTTGCTTACCTCGCAAATATTCAGGATGGATTAAATGGAATAAGCTTTGAGAACAAACAAACTGGTAACACGAAACCTATCTGGAGCAAACTGCTTTTTGAATTTCTGTATACTAAAAACCAAGCCGGTGAGCCATGGTCACCAGACACTCCTTCTCCTTATGAACCATACTATAATCATGGTCAATATATTACTGGTTGGTCCTATTTGGGTACTGGCTTGGGTACTCCATTTATTGGTACAAGAAGTAGCATCAGGGCAGAGCTGCCGTCTGCTCCTGAGGAGTATTTTATTAATAATCGTGTTATGGCTTTTCATTTAGGTTTTGCAGGGTCTATGAAAAGCCTTAATTATATTCTTAAAGCATCCTGGGCACAAAATTATGGTACATATTGGACAACGGACGAAGAGCAGTCAACAGACATCCTAAATCCGGGTGCTTATGGTATTTTTGGCCTACAGGAGCAGTTTTCGACATACCTTGAGTTGAACAGAACAATCAACAATGGATTAAATATCGGGTTTATAGGAGCATTTGATTATGGAGATCTCTTATATAACTCATTTGGGGTTTTCTTTAAAGCCTCTTATTCAATCAATTTACCAAAACCATCTGCACCTTAGTTATAACCATTGTGCGCCTTTTTGGTAAAACTCTAATAACTCTGCGAAACTCAGTGCTTTCATCTGCGCCCCTCTGCGAGTGCTTAACATTCCTCAATGACCAGGTATCACCAATTACCAGTCACTTCATCTTCAATCTCAGCAATGCTGAATATTCAGAGAATAAACTCATTAAAGCAATTTTATGATTAGAATAGGCATTACCGGCCAGGCTGGATTTATCGGAACACACCTCTATAATTTTCTTGGACTTAAGAAGGACGAGGTCACTCGAATTCCATTTCAGGATGACTTTTTCTCTGACCGAGGCTAAATTGGAGTCCTTTGTAAAGCATTGTGACGCAATTGTCCATCTTGCAGCCCTCAACCGGCATAATGATCCCCAAATCATTTATGATACAAATATTGAGCTGGTAAAAAAGCTGATTTCAGCTCTTGAAAATACCGGATCAAAGCCTCATATTCTTTTCTCTTCTTCAACTCAGGAAGAACGAGATAACATATTCGGAAAATCAAAACGGGAAGGAAGGGAGATGCTGGCTCAATGGGCTGAGAGGAACGGAGCCCTTTTCACTGGAATGGTAATCCCCAATGTATTCGGACCATTTGGGAATCCATACTATAATTCAGTTGTTGCAACATTTTCTCATCAGTTAACACATGATCGAGAATCCCAAAATTGAGGTTGATGCTCAGTTAAAGCTGATCTATATTGGTGATCTGGTGAAGATTATACACTACCTGATCAGCAATAAGGTATCTGACAGAGAATTTAAAGTACCTCCAACTGATGAAGCTAAGGTGACTGAAATACTTACTCTTCTTCAGAGTTTCAAGGCAACAGTATCTTGAGAATGGTATTTTACCTGATCTTTCAGATCCTTTTGAACGTAATCTCTTCAATACATTTGTCTGCTATATAGATCATTCAAAAGTATTTCCCTTTCAAGCTTAAGCAAATACTGATGAGAGAGGTTCATTTGTTGAAACAATCAAGCTCAATAGCGGAGGACAGATATCTTTTTCAACAACAAAGCCAGGAATTACCCGGGGCAATCATTTCCACACCCGCAAAGCAGAACGATTTGCAGTCATAAAAGGCAAAGCGCTAATTCAATTAAGAAGAATTGGCACGGACAAGATCCTGAATTTTGAACTTGACGGAAATGAACCGGCATATGTTGATATGCCAATTTGGCACACGCACAACATAACCAACATCGGAGACGAAGATCTTTATACAATTTTCTGGATTAGTGAATTCTTTGATCTGGCCGATCCAGATACATTCTTTGAAAAAGTTTGAAAGTAAATTACTAATTAAAATTAAATCACAGATTTACACTGAGTTAAATACTGAGTTTCAATGTCTTCACAATGCAAAACAGTGTAACTCCATACAAAACTCAATATTACCCTGTGGTTAAAGAGCCCATCGATACTAATAATCATGAAGAAATCAAAACTTAAAGTTCTAACTGTTGTAGGTACGAGACCTGAAATAATTCGCTTGTCAAGAGTGATGTCATTACTTGATGAGCATGTCAATCATATTATTGCTCATACCGGTCAGAATTACGACTATGAGCTGAATGAAATATTTTTTCAAAGATCTGGAACTTCGCAAACCTGATTACTTCCTTAATGTTGATGTATCATCACTTGAAGCTTCTGTTGGAGACATAATCAGAAAGTCCGGAGAATTGCTTCGCAAAGAGAAGCCTGACGCCCTTCTTGTCCTTGGCGACACCAACTCCTGCCTCTCAGCCTACATGGCCAAGAGGCTGCATATTCCTATCTTCCACATGGAGGCCGGTAACCGCTGTTTTGACTTTAACGTTCCTGAGGAGATCAACAGGCGGATCATTGATCACATTGCCGATTTCAATCTTGTTTACACCGAGCATGCCCGTCGTCATCTAATCTCCGAAGGTCTTCCTCACCGCCGCATCTACCTTACCGGCTCTCCGATGTACGAAGTCTTGAACTTATTACAAACCCAAAATAGAAGCTTCAACAATTCTCCATCAGCTAGGTTTAATATCTTCCACAACGCTTAAACCTGAACGCTCCACGCTGAACGAAACACCTAGAACCTGGAGCCTGAAACCTGGAATAAGAAACTACTTTGTTGTTTCTACTCATCGTGAAGAAAATGTCGACAATCCTGATAACCTTAAAAAAATACTTCATGATTCTGAACCGTCTTGCCGAAGATTATAAGATACCTATTATTGTCTCCACCCATCCCCGCACCCGGAAACGACTGGAAGCTATTTCGGAAATAAAGATGAATTCCCTTATTCAATTCCTTAAACCATTCGGATTTACCGATTATGTTCATCTTCAGATGAATGCTTTATGCACTATATCTGACAGTGGAACAATAAGTGAAGAATCGGCCATTCTTAATTTTCCTGCCATCTCTCTTCGCAACTCAATGGAACGGCCTGAAGCTCAGGATGCCGGCACAATAATTCTTACCGGCTTTGATCCAGATGTTGTGCTTAATTCAATTGAACTTGCCATTAATGAACATAAAAACAATACTGTCAAACAAATTCCAACTGATTACCAGGTCCCTGACACTTCCTGGCGTGTACTGAAACTGATACAAGGATTGTCATCGCTTTCAAATATATGGCATGGAATAGAAAGGAATTAACTGGCGACCAGTGGCCAAATACTATTAGCTAATCACAACAGATAGTAATTCTTTGTGTATTTTTATATTTTAATTGTTATTACGATGAAAATTCACCATCCAGTTTTTTTGATTTCATTATCAATTATTCTGATATTGAATTCCTGTGTATCTAGAAAGAAACTGACATATCTGCAGTATTCAGACAAATCTGGTGACTTATGATTTGTCAGTTAGTGATACCAGAACTTCAGTAACTCCTGCTGCATATAAGATAATGCCTTATGATAACCTATATATAAGGGTAATAACACCTGATCCTCAATGGTCAGCATTGTTTAATACAATGCCTGTGGGTGCAGGAGGTGCTGTGACCCAAGAAAGTGCTGGCTCTATCGGCTATTCTGTTGATGTTGATGGTAAAATTGAAATTCCTTTTGTCGGAAAGATCGAAGTAGCCGGTAAAACTTTGTCTGAAATTAAAGTTGAATTGGATTCAATTTTTAAAAATTATGTTACTGATGCGGCTATAACAGTTAGGCTGGTTAATAATTATGTTAGCATAATTGGTGAGGTAATGAGACCGGGAAGATATCCATTAACAAAGGATCGAGTAAATATATTCGAAGCACTTTCCATGGCTGGTGATATGAGTGAATATAGTAACCGTCAAAAAGTACAGTTAATAAGACCTTCACCATATGGGCCGGTTATTAAAGAGTTTTCTCTTTCAGACAGAAGCATTCTGTCATCAGAATTGTACTATGTAATGCCTAATGATATTATTTATGCTATACCAATGCAAGGTAGAACATTTCAATCTAATACCTCATTATACACATTGTTCCTGACAACAATTACAACTGCTCTTGTAATAATAAGTTACTTTCAGAACACTTTAATAATAGCGATAGTTAACATATTTTAGCCTTACAAATATTTCTCTCAACTTGCCGGACCATAAACTTGCATTTCTAACTCTGGATATTATGGGAATAAAAAGTAGCTTAAGAGACTAATGATGAAAAAAACTAACGACTTTCAACTGGAGCCACAAAATATACCTTCTGAGGAGTTGGGGAAAAACGATCTGCAGATTATTCTTTCTTTGATTTTGAAAAACTGGTACTGGTTTGTAATTTCAATTATTATAGCTCTTTTTTGTGTCCGTTTTTATGTAGGTCATACTATGCCTGTTTATCGGACATCAGCAATTCTTCTAATAAATGAAACAGAAGATAGACCATTGTTAGATAACTCAGAGCTTTTGCAGGGTCTTGGCCTTCCTGGAGGTATGAGAAACCTTCAAAATCAAATTATGATATTACGTTCAAGAGCACTGACAGAAAGAACACTGAAAGAGTTGCCTTTTGAAGTTGAATACTATTTCAAAACTATAAGAAACCAGCTTCCAATTTATCCGGAAATACCAATAAAAATAGTAGTCTGATAATGAAATTCCACTTCCAAAAGATACTGAGTTTTCAATTAGTTTTGTGGGCAATAATATGTTTACTGTCGAATCTGAATCTGATTATTTTCCATTACAAAAAACGGCTTCATTTGGTGAAACAATTGAAATTTCTGGTGGTAGCTTCAGAATTGAATGCAGAGATGAAGAATGGCTTAAAATAAATAATGACGAAAAACTTTATTTTATTATTCATAGTCAAACTGGCTTAGTAAACTACTTTCTTAACCGGATTAATGTTGAATTAGTATCCAGAGAAGGATCAGTATTGAAGATTAGTATTGTAGGCACAAACAGAGCAAAAGATGTGGACTTCCTAAATAAACATATTGAAGGTTTTCAGTCAATTTCTCTGGATAAAAAAAATGCAGAAGCTAAAAGAAGAATACAGTTCATAGATGATCAGCTTGTTGGAATTTCTGATTCCCTTTGCAATAACAGAGAACAGGTTGCAACAATTCCGTTCATCACACAGAGTGATGGATCTTTCTGCTCAGGGGCAGGCTATTATTGGGCAGGTAACGCTTCTTGAAAATGAAAGGGCTCGTCTTAACCTGAGGCTAACTATTATGATTATCTTGCAGATTATCTTGCCAAAGATGTATCAGGAGAAATACCTATTGTCCCGATTACTATGGGAATTACTGATCCGGGACTAACAAGACTTGTGGAAGAATTGGCTGAACTTCAGGGACAGTTATCCACCACAGGAGCAGGTGAAATGAATCCCTTGCAAAGAAATCTTGAACAGAGAATCCGGACTACAAAAGATGCTCTGAGGGAAACACTTAATGGTCTCAGAAGAGCAAACAGCCTGGCAAGATCAGAAAATCAGGAACAGATTAACAAAGCAAATGCTCAGGCATCTGCTTTACCTGTAACTGAAAGGCAACTTCTTGGAATTGAGAGAAAATTCAAGCTTAATGATGAGCTATATACATTTCTGCTTGAAACCAGGGCTGAACAGGAGATGCAAAAGGCATCAAACAGGGCTGACAGCGAGGTAATTGACTCCGCAGATGCACGTTTTAGTATTCTTATTTCACCAAATCAGTATGAAGCTTAGTCTTGTTGCTTTGTTTGCAGGTTTTGGAATTCCTTTTTTAATAATTTTCTTAAAACTTACTGTTTAACAAAAAACTTAAGGATGAAGATATTAGAAAAATGACTGATATACCTGTTGTTGGCAATATACCACACAGTACTGAGAAAACAAATACAGTAGTGTTTGATTATCCCAATTCATCAATAGCTGAAGCTTTCCGTTTATTGAGGTCGAGAATGCAGTTCTTTACAAAAGAAGCCAAAGCACCAGTAATTCTGATAACATCATCAATGCCTGAAGATGGTAAAACATTTACAGCAATAAATCTGGCATCAGTGTATAGCTTATTGGGTAAGAAAACAATTCTGGTAGGTTTTGATCTGAGGAAACCGAAAATATTTCAGGATTTTAACCTAGATAATGAAAAAGGTGTTTCCACCTGGCTGATTGGGAAAGACAAATTACAGGATATTATGCAAGAGACTTCATTTGAAAATCTATCAATAATTTCAGCTGGACCGATACCGCCAAATCCATCGGAACTAATTGCATTAGAAAAGACAGATGAATTATTAAACCTGCTTAAAGGAAAGTACGATTATATAATAATTGACTCATCCCCGATAGGGGTTGTTTCTGATACATTTCACCTGGCTTCTCTGGCAGATGCATGTCTTCTGGTAGTCAGACCAGGACAAACTTTAAGGGATATGTTTGTAGATACCTTAAATGAAATCAGTGCTAGTGGTACTAAAGGTGTAGGCCTTGTAATAAACGATATTCAATCAGATAGTAAACACTATGGATATGGAGAGAAATATGGTTACACTGGTGGTAAGGAGCCATCAATAAAACGTATTTTTAAAAGAAAGAAAGTTAAATAATGGTAAATTGGAATGGATTTTAAAGCAAGTAAATGGCAGCAGTGGACTGAAAGAAAAAATTTACTAATTAATAGCCACAATCACTAAAAAGCTTCATACAGATTTATACAAACTGACCTTCAGATTTTATGAGATAATAAACTCCGGATGCTTCGGATGATAGCCTATTTCTTGATGAATTTTTTTGTTGCTACAACTTTCTGACCGTCGGTAACCATTAGAATATAAGCACCAGAATTAGAGCCTGATAAATCAATCTCCTTGGTACTTTCCTCCTCATTTAATATTCCATTATAAACAGTTTTTCCTTCTAAGCTGACAATGGTTAATCTGTTAATATTTTGAGGGAGACTTGAAACAAGATCAACCGTAAAATAACCATCATTCGGATTCGGATAAAGATCAATAATTTCTGAATTAGAATTGTAAACAAGATCAACAATCAAAGTCATATTAGCGTAGGCGGAAGTAGCACCCAAATTATCTGTAGCTACTACTGAAATTATATAGGTTCCCGTATCTACAGCCTCCCAGATATAAATGTACGGAGCTGTAGTCACTTCGGCAAGTGTAATATTTCCATTTTTGAATTCAACCTTACTAATTGAGCCATCAGGATCAGATGCTATCAGCCTCCATCACGATACTTTCATTCTTTTTATGTTTCTTGCCATTGCTCTGGTGAAGTGATACTTACGACCGGGAGTTGATTGACAGCAGTGGCTGATTTTTCGACAATAACTGATACAGCAAGTGAGACTGTTTTCTGATTTTGGTTATCGGTTGCAACTGCAGTTATTGAATAAGTGCCCTCAGATACTTCCTTCCATGTATAAGAATAAGGAGCAGCAGTTCTTTCACCAAGTTTAACAGTGCCCTGAAAAAATTCCACTTTGCTCACTGTTCCATCCGGATCAGAAGCAACTGCCTCAATAGTAATTGTGGCAGGTGAAATGAATGATGTACTTTTAGTAGGTGAAGAGATATTGACAACAGGCGGTTGGTTTTCAGGAGCTGTGCAATTATTAGTAACATTCTGAGCAGTGATAGAAGCTGCCTGACCACCTGCAGCAGTCTGCATGGGGTTAGATGCAGGTTTGGTATAAGCGACAGTTACGGCGTCACCGATAAACCACAGGGCTTGCAAGGGTTAACAGGACTTTGGTACCTGAAATAGCGACTGAGCTTACGGTTCTGGCAGACGAATTAACCCGCACAGAAAAAGCGGAAGCCGCAGGGACAATATTAGCCAGGGTAAGGTTATAAGTCATTTCCAGTCTTGAAGGAGTTGCATTTTCAATGACAGAGCTGACATAAACGGGATTAACCGCAGCAGCGACATTATTAGTAACATTCTGAGCAGTGATAGAAGCTGCCTGACCACCTGCAGCAGTCTGCAATGGGGTTAGAGGCAGGTTTGGTATAAGCAACAGTCACAACGTCACCATAAACCACAGGGCTTGCAAGGGTTAACAAGACTTTGGTACCTGAAATAGCAACTGAGCTTACGGTTCTGGCAGACGAATTAACCATCACAGAAAAAGCGGAAGACGCAGGGACAATATTAGCCAGGGTAAGGTTATAAGTCATTTCCAGTCTTGAAGGAGTTGCATTTTCAATGACAGAGCTGACATAAACTGGGATTAACGCAGCGACATTATTTGTAACATTCTGAGCGGTGATAGAAGCAGCCTGTCCGCCTGCAGCAGTCTGCAATAGGATTAGAGGCAGGTTTGGTATAAGCGACAGTCACAGCGTCACCATAAACCACAGGGCTTGCAAGGGTTAACAGAACTTTGGTACCTGAAATAGCAACTGAGCTGACAGTTCTGGCAGACGAATTAACCATCACAGAAAAAGCGGAAGACGGCAGGGACAATGTTAGCCAGGGTAAGGTTATAAGTCATTTCCAGCCTTGAAGGAGTTGCATTTTCAATGACAGAGCTGACATAAACGGGATTAACCGCAGCGACATTATTAGTTACATTCTGAGCAGTGATAGAAGCTAGCCTGACCACCAGCAGCAGTCTGCAATGGGATTAGATGGCAGGTTTGGTATAAGCGACAGTCACGACGTCACCATAAACCACAGGGCTTGCAAGGGTTAACAATACTTTGGTACCTGAAATAGCGACTGAGCTTACGGTTCTGGCAGACGAATTAACCCTCACAGAAAAAGCGGAAGACGCAGGGACAATATTAGCCAGGTTAAGGTTATAAGTCATTTCCAGTCTTGAAGGAGTTGCATTTTCAATGACAGAGCTGACATAGATGGGATTAACCGCAGCGACATTATTAGTAACATTCTGAGCAGTGATAGAAGCTGCCTGACCACCAGCAACAGTCTGAATGGGGTTAGATGCAGGTTTGATATAAGCGACAGTTACGGCGTCACCGAAAACCACAGGGTTTGCAAGGGTTAACAATACTTTGGTACCTGAAATAGCGACAGCGCTTACGGTTCTGGCAGACGAATTAACCCACACAGAAAAAGCGGAAGACGCAGGGACAACATTCGCCAGGTTAAGGTTATAAGTCACTTCCAGTCTTGAAGGAGTTGCATTTTCAATGACAGAGCTGACATAGATGGGATTAACCAGCAGCGACATTATTAGTAACATTCTGAGCAGTGATAGAAGCTGCCTGACCACCAGCAACAGTCTGAATGGGGTTAGATGCAGGTTTGATATAAGCGACAGTTACGGCGTCACCGAAAACCACAGGGTTTGCAAGGGTTAACAATACTTTGGTACCTGAAATAGCGACAGCGCTTACGGTTCTGGCAGACGAATTAACCCACACAGAAAAAGCGGAAGACGCAGGGACAACATTCGCCAGGTTAAGGTTATAAGTCACTTCCAGTCTTGAAGGAGTTGCATTTTCAATGACAGAGCTGACATAGATGGGATTAACCGCAGCAGCGACATTATTAGTAACATTCTGAGCAGTGATAGAAGCTGCCTGACCACCAGCAACAGTCTGAATGGGGTTAGATGCAGGTTTGATATAAGCGACAGTTACGGCGTCACCGAAAACCACAGGGTTTGCAAGGGTTAACAATACTTTGGTACCTGAAATAGCGACAGCGCTTACGGTTCTGGCAGACGAATTAACCAACACAGAAAAAGCGGAAGACGCAGGGACAACATTCGCCAGGTTAAGGTTATAAGTCACTTCCAGTCTTGAAGGAGTTGCATTTTCAATGACAGAGCTGACATAGATGGGATTAACCGCAGCGACATTATTAGTAACATTCTGAGCAGTGATAGAAGCTGCCTGACCACCAGCAACAGTCTGAATGGGGTTAGATGCAGGTTTGATATAAGCGACAGTTACGGCGTCACCGAAAACCACAGGGTTTGCAAGGGTTAACAATACTTTGGTACCTGAAATAGCGACAGCGCTTACGGTTCTGGCAGACGAATTAACCAACACAGAAAAAGCGGAAGACGCAGGGACAACATTCGCCAGGTTAAGGTTATAAGTCATTTCCAGTCTTGAAGGAGTTGCATTTTCAATGACAGAGCTGACATAGACCGGAGCAGCAGGAGTGGCTGACCCTGATGAAGCCTCAGACCATCCAAGATCAGGCGCAGAACCATTAAATGAAAATCCAATATTTATTCCAGCATCAATACAATCACTCCCTGCAACCAGACGTCCAAAAGTAATATTTGGTAATGATCCGTCTGCTTGTCTTGCTCCAGATAACTGTCCTTCAGTTAGATTTTCAAAATCAGCATCTGTAAGAGCTACTCCAGGAATTGTATTCCAACTATTATATTGATCATCTATTTCAGAATATGCAGTAATAGCTGCATTATAATTAGCATATGAGATATTATTTCTATAAACCTCCCAATCCTGATGTGTGTTGGTAGACCAAAATCCCCATCCCATTCCTGAGGATGCTCCAACTGCATTATAACCATTATGATATGCAAGATTATTATAGTAATGAATTCTTACATCAGCATTATTATCGCAAAAACCTATAATATCATTAAATGCAGCAATACAATGAGTTAATACTCTCTGAATTCTACCATCTGATGCTGCAGGTGTATAACCTAATTTAAAACCATTACCTCCGGTTTCAAATAATCTTCCATTTGAAAATGCCCAACATGAATCATATTCTACTATTCCATCATTCCAATAATTATCAAAACCATCATCATCACAATTCCAAGCTCTACATCCCTTTAAAATATATACTCCCCTTTGTCCTCCTCCAGCTAGATAATTAGACATTTGCCATCCATCGCCATTATTTCCACCAAAATGATTATATTCATCACAGTTAATAAAATAAATACTATCATTATTAGCACACTCATAGCCCTGATTTCCCGTGTTGTGACCAATGATATGTTCAAATACTACGTAATTAGAATTCAGAATCTGACAAACTGCCATATATTCACCAACAGGGCCATTATTAATATTTCTTATCTCTAATCCTTTAATTTTTACATATGAAGTATTATTTATTCTTAAACCAAAAAGGTAATCAGAAGCTGTTTGATAAGTATAATCAAATATTGGCCATTCATTCGGATAATTAAGAATACAAATCATATTACTTTTGGTTCCATGTATTTCATATAATCTATTACCATTTGGTAATGTATTATAATAGATACCACCTCTCATATATACCGTATCACCTGGAACCAGAATCTCTAATTCCCATATATGATCTAATGTAAACCATGGAGCAGATATTGTACCATTGCCTGTGGCATCATTACCTGTTGGAGAAATGAAATATGTTTTGGCAGAAGCCAAAGAATTAATAACCAGAAATGTTAATATGAGGAACTTCTTCATTTGACATATTTTTTGACAAACATAATAAAATATTTGACGAACATACGAAAATAAATGATTAACATATGCATTTAAACGGCCAAGAAAATGAATAGTTTCAAATATTAATAATTTTTATACTGCAATCAATGGATAAGAATTTCTATTATAATTATTTATGCAATAATAAACTCGGTCTATAATTTTTCTGTTAAGTTGTATTTGCAAAGAGTAAAAACTTAAATTCCTGCCTTGAAGAATGCATAAGAATTTGCCTAAAGATTATAGATTACTAATTTATTCCTTCATTGTTTTGAACTTAACTAACTGGATCACATGGGTTGAGATTCGCTATGGTATTCCTCATATAGTTAAATACGCCCTTGTTTTTTTTGTTTTAGGCACAATTATTTATTACATGTTGACTAAACCAGCAAAGGTGGAGAAAGGAGAATTGGTTTATTCTTTTGTTTTATGGTTCATAATCTGGACTTTAGTTCTTTTAGTTTTATCGATTTTAAATACTAGTAGTCCCTTATTTTTACAAAGAGTACTTGCAGACAGGTATTTCTTTATGCCTTATTTGCTACCATTACTAGTATTATTTATAAAATTTGACTTAAATTTCTTTAAGGAATATTTCAAATACTCTTATTTATTTCTAATACCCTCAGTAATTATTGAGATTTACATTATTGTCTTTGCTATCTCTCCTGATCATTGGTTAGAGCAGATGGAGATGATAAACATTTTTAACATTGGCAGCGGTTTTCTTCTTCTCACATCGCATTACTCCAGGAATAAGAACATTTCTAGAATTGTCATACTATTTTATTTTCTAAATATTGCTTTTGCCTTATTGAATGGGAGGCGCGGCTTAGTTATTTCTGATTTATTGCTAATTATGGTTTTTATAATCCTTAGACTCATAAGCCCAATCCTAAGTTTTAAGCATCGTATGAGAATGTACCTTATTGGTGTATTATCCTTAACTCTGCTTATAGCGTTTGGATATTTGATTACCTCAACGTACGCATTTGAGAGAGGTTTTGGGAAAGATGCATTTGAAGAATCCCGAGGATTAGTGTTTATTGACTTTTTTGATGACTTTAATTCATTGCATGATTGGATTTTTGGCAGGGGAATTGAAGGACGAGTTTATCGTTCAATATATAGCCAAGGAGCCACATTGGATATTGTGGAACAAGGATTTCTTACTATTATTTTGAGAGGGGGATTATTGTACCTCATTCCTTTTGCAATTATTTTTTTAAGGGCTATATATCTTGGGATTTTCAGGAGCAGAAATGGTATGGTGAAAGCTTTAGCCTCGTTAATATTCATTCATTTTTTCATGATGTTTTCCTTTAATTTGCCAGACTTTTCAGTATACTATATGGTCATCTGGATTTCTATATTGACTTGCCTTTCATCGAAAATCAGGAACTATTCAGATAAGGATATTTATTATTTATTTAACTCTTAATTCAAAACCAAAAAAGTAGAGGGAATTTGTCTGATATCCTGTCATCTGACGCTAATCTCATCTATAATTAGCTATGCAAATTGGTTAAGCAAATCAGATGGGAGAATACAATTGAATTACATTCTGTCATCTTTGTCACGAAACAAAATCAAGTCGAAGCATTGTGAAATCTTCTAAATGTAGAAATAGGAATGAAAAAGATTGCAGTCATATTTGGCACACGTCCTGAAGCTATTAAATTAGCACCCATAATCTTAGAACTTAAGAAATTTCCAGACACATTTGATTGTCGGGTTTGCGTGACAGCCCAACACAGGCTCATGCTTGATCAGGTACTAGAAGTCTTTGATATTAAGCCCGATGTGGATTTAAATCTTATGGAAGATAGCCAGACATTAGCTGGTTTTACTTCAAAGGCAATTTCTGCAATTGACTTATATTTGAAAAAAGAAAAACCTGATTTTGTTATATTTCAGGGGGACACAACCACTGTTCTTTGTGCTGCACTTGCATCTTTTTATAATCAAATTCCTGTGGCTCATGTAGAGGCTGGACTTAGAACAGGTAACATATTCGCACCATGGCCTGAAGAAATGAACAGGATTTTAGCAACGCGATTAACATCAATTCATTTTCCACCTACAGAATGGGGCAAAAGTAATTTAGTGAGAGAAGGCGTACCTGAAGATAAAATTTGTGTAACCGGAAATACCGTGATTGACGCTTTATTTATTGCTTTAGAAAAGATTAGGAAGAAGCTTCCTGAAATTCCTGGCTTACCTAACAATGACTTTAGTATATTTTCTGATAGAAAGGTAGTACTTATAACAGGCCATAGAAGAGAAAATTTTGGAGCTGGTTTTGAATCAATCTGTTTTGCTATTGCTCGACTTGCAGATCTTTTCAAAGATGTCCATTTTGTCTATCCTGTGCATTTGAATCCGAATGTTCAGGAACCAGTCAGACGCAATTTAGAAACTAATCTAAGAAAGAATATCCATTTAATACAGCCACTATCTTATTTGCCATTTGTAGCATTGATGGAAAGATCATATCTTATACTGACTGACTCAGGGGGCATACAGGAAGAAGCGCCAAGTCTTGGTAAACCAGTGTTAGTAATGAGGGAAGTTACGGAACGCCCTGAGGGCCTTGATGCTGGTACCGTAAAATTAGTTGGAACACAAAGTGATAAAATAATTGAAGAAGTTACCAAACTTTTGTCACAAGATGATATTTATAAGTCAATGTCGAATAGAGTGAATCCTTATGGTGATGGTAATTCTGCTAGACGTATTTGCATGTTTCTTAAATAGCTATATATAAGTTTTATTTTCAGAAGTCGATACTTAGTTTATTAATTGACCCAAAAATATCGACTGCATAATTAGTCCGAATATTTAAAATGATTGAAAAGAACCTAAGACTTAGTTTAAGATCATTTTCTAATAAAATAGTAACTAAGTATTTGCATTCCTCAACTCAACGTAGGATTGCCTCTGGAACCTTATGGGGTATAGCAGGTACGGCTGCAACTAGAGTTGTTACGGTAATTTTATCTTTTATTCTGGCTAGAATTCTTGGCAAAGAGGGATTTGGAGAATACGGCATTATAAATAGCACTTCTGCGATGATTGGCAGTCTAGCCGGCTTAGGTCTTGGTTCAACCGTTACCAGGTATATTGCCGACCTGAAAATAAGAGATCCTATAAGAGCAAGCCGTATAGTTGGTCTTTCAACGATAATAACCTGGATTAGCGCTACAATTTATGGAATAGCATTTGTTTTTCTTGCTCCATGGCTGGCTGAGAAGACTCTGGCCGCTCCAAAGCTGACGTCATTACTACAAATAAGCTCAATTACAATAGCTTTTGGGGTAGTCAATAGCGTACAGATGGCTGCATTATATGGTATCGAATCATTTAAAACATCTTCAATTTTAAATGCAATTTTAGGTATAGTTCAATCTGTTACAGTTGTCTTACTGGCGTTTTTATACGGACTGAAAGGTGCAGTAATTGCACTTGCTATCTGCTCTGGAATAAATGTAGTTGCTTATTACATTGTTTCACGAAAAGAATTACATAGATTTGGCATCAGTCATGTATATAATGGAATTTGGAAAGAAACACAGGTGTTGGTTTCTTATAGTCTGCCTGCTTTTTTAGGTACCATTCTAGTTGGGCCAACTTTGTGGGCCAGTAATACGTTTCTGGCCAAACAACCAGGAGGATATGGCGAATTAGGAATCTTTACAGCAGCTTTACAATGGGATACCTTTATTCAATTCTTCCCTTTGCTTATTTCGAATGCATCATTTCCAGTAATGTCAGAAATGTACGGTAATGGAGAAGAGCGTGGAAGCATTAACCTTATGTGGAAAATGATGAAAATAACGGCAATAATTGTCATTCCACTTGCGATCATTATATCTATGTTTAGTTCTCTGCTAATAAAACTGTATGGTCCGACTTTTAAAGGTGGCCAATGGGTTATTGTAATTGTGGTAATAACAACAGTCTTTAGCACTATTTCAGCTCAGCTTGGAACTTTTATTGCAGCTTCCGGCAAAATGTGGATAGGATTCGGTCTAAATGCAGTCTGGGCTGTTACTTTTGTCTTGTTAAGTTTTTATATGGTTAAATATGGCGCTGAGGGATTGGCAGGTGCGAAACTTATTGCATATTTTCTACATTTTATCTGGTCCCTATTTATTTGTTTGAATTTGAGTAAAGTATTAAAAGTACAAAGGATTATTTGAAATAACTAAATGTAATTTATTTAAACTTATGAATAATTATGTTTAGATAGCAAAGTTATATTAAGAAAATAGAAGAAACTTTAAAGAATTGTACTAAATGAAGAACAACTCTTAGTCCAGTTCATAAACAAGCAATTAGCAATGATGAACATACATTTCTTCTTTTTTAAAAATTAAATTGTGTGATTTTTTTTAGAATTATTTTAGCTCAGGATGATTTGGCGTCTATTTCAGCCTCTAACTATTAATATTGATAGATGTTTCTTAAGGGGAAAACTCAAGAAATTGCCCAACAAATAATGTTTATTTTCGAATAGGAAAGATGAATATTGGAATTGTATCGACATGGTTTCCTGTTGGGGCCGGGTATGTTTCTAAAGCATATCGGGAAGTATTATCCAAAGAGCACAATGTCTTGATTTATGCTCGTGGAGGAAAGAAAATGCAAGGAGACCCTTTATGGGATGATAGAAATGTAACATGGGCTCCTTTACATTATAATGGAATAAGTACGAGACATTTTATTAAATGGGCAAAACGTAATAGAATTGATGTTTTGTTCTTTAATGAACAAAGATATTGGAAGCCTGTTATTGCAGCTAAGAATTCTGGCTTTTGTATTGGAGCATATATAGATTATTATACGCAACCAACTGTAAAAGCATTTCAGCTCTATGATTTCCTGATATGTAATACAAAAAGACATTTTTCAGTTTTTAAATGGCACCAACATTGTTATTATATTCCATGGGGTACTGACATTGAGAGATATAAACCTAAGGTCAAAAATAGGAGTGAGAAATTGACATTCATTATTAACTTGGGCTGGGAGGGGAAATATACTTATGATAGAAAAGGATTATTATTAGCTCTTCAAGCCTTTAAAGAAGTTAATGGAGATTGTCAATTGCTTGTCTATAGTCAAGTAGAATTATCGAATTGTATACTGACATGGCAAGAAAAAATCTTGAGTGATAACCGGGTGAAATTTATTTTTGGCACATTTGATCCATTTCCGTATAATGAAGGCGATGTATATATTTACCCATCAAGGCTTGATGGCATTGGCTTGTCGTTGCCAGAAGCATTGAGTTGCGGATTGCCTGCTATTACAACCGATTGTGCTCCAATGAATGAATTTGTAAAAGATGGGTTCAATGGCTGTTTAGTAAGTGTGGAAGAATTTCTTGGAAGGTACGATGGCTACTATTGGGCTGAAAGTATATGCCGTTTACAATCTTTAAAGCAGGCGATTCAATCATATATAATTGACAAAGACTTAGCTTTTAAACAGGGTGTAATTGCAAGGCAAGTGGCAAAGGAGCAATTAGATTGGAGGGAAAACTCAAAGAATCTGTCGGAAATTTTTTCCTTAACAAAAAATAGTGAACATAAAGTTGATAAAGACCTGGTATCTTATGCTTTAATGCTTGATCGTACTATGGCTCCTTCTTACTTATTCAGGCTTTGGGCTTTAGTAAGGGATTTTTTGCATTACTATTTAAGATAATCATTTAGATAATATATTCATTGACACATTTTATTATTGGTTTTAATAACATACTATTTATTAAGACACTTCATTAAGATAGATTTGTCATGAATTCCATTGACCGAGATATATGATAAAATATCCTATAATGTTTTTTCTTTTTTCTGCTTTAAATGCATAATAAAATATACCTGAGTAATAAATTGAAATAAATTCCTGGTTTCAAAATGTATCAATATTCTGCAGATCAACTTTTTATAATTTGTAAATTAGTTGCATAAGAAATGAAAATATTAATAGTTTTTGACGGTCAATACCCCAATCCGGGTGCGGCGTCTAAACAAATCTCAAATTATATAAAAGCTCTTAGTCTGGAAAAGCATGAGGTCAAAGTAATGCCAATATTTATCAGAAGTCAAATCAAGAACGTAGAGCTGTTTATGTCCCCTCTAATCCCGATGATGGCTTTCTGGAATGTATTGTGTAATAAAAATGAATGGGAGGTAGTGTACATCTACGGTTTTGGATGGGTTGGGCAACTAATGTTAATAATGGCATCAAAATTAAAAGGACGGGCTGTGGGCATAGAAGTATGTGAAAAGCCATATTCCATTTTAGGCAGCCGTCGGGATATCTTATTTAAATATATTTACCCGTTACATAAATATGTTCTTGAAAATCTGGTTTTCAAATTGGTTGATGGTTTTATTGTAATTTCAGACGCTTTAGTAGATTATGTGATGGGATTAAAGAAAAAGAAAGCAATAGTACTTAAAGTTCCCATTCTTGTTGATTTTGAGCATTATCAAGCATCTTTTAAGGAACCCAGATGTGAAAAGCCTTTTTTATTGCACACAGCAACTGTCAATGATTACAAGGACGGAATGTTGAGTGTTTTCAAAGCGTTTGCCAGGCTTGTAACAGAAGATAAAATGTCACTTCACTTTTATTTGACTTCACAAACCATGCTTCCAAAAATCAAAAATGAAATTGAAAGTATATTTGAATCAAATAAGATTGGCCCTTACATTCATTTTACAGGCGATTTGGACGAAGAAACGCTTCTGGGGTATCAGAAAACTAGCGCTTTTGTCGTAATTAACAAAATTGACAGTGAACAAAACCGATACAATTTTTCCACAAAAATTGGCGAATATTTGGCTTTAGGTAAGCCAATTATCACAACGAGAATCGGGGAAGTGAATAACTATTTAACAGACCGAGAATCATGCCTTTTTATTGAACCCGGGAATATTGATCAGATTGTCGCTTCAATAAAAACTCTTCTGGTTGATATAAATTTAAGAGACAAAATTTGCAAAAATGGTCAGATCATTGCAAAAAATAAGTTTGACTATGTCATTAACAGCAAGCGTATCGGTTATTTTTTTGATAATCTTTTGTATTAGTATCCAATAAGGATTGATAAAAGAGCGAATTTTCGCGAATATATTAATATGAGTACTGGAACCAATTTTAATTCGTATACTACAAATAAAATAACTTTAGATACACTTATTCAAGATCCAAATAGGAATTATTAATAATTATGTTAGGGCATATTGAACGACACATTAAAAGTATCCCTGGCTGGCATACAAAACGCAAAATTGTAGTCATTGAATCAGATGATTGGGGCAGCATACGCATGCCTTCAAATGATGCATTTGCAAGATTGAAAGACCTTGGATTAGACTTAAAATCTTACGATTATGCAAGATATAATCATAATGATTCACTTGAGAATAAGCACGATCTTGAGCGTTTGTATGAAGTTTTAGCCAGCGTCACGGATAAATATGGCAATCCATGTGTTTTCACTGCCATAAGTGTCGTCGCAAATCCTGATTTTTCAAAAATAAGAGAAAGCGGTTTTCGAGGTTATTTTTATGAACCATTTACGAAGACTCTTTTGAACTATTATGATAACGAGAATGTCTTTGGACTATGGAAAGAAGGTATTGAAAGGAAATTATTTGTTCCTCAGTTCCATGGGCGTGAGCATATTAATGTTGCAATCTGGATGAAGGCCTTAAGAGCGGGTCATAGAAGTACGATTTCGGCGTTTGATGAAGGTATGTGGGGCTTTGTCCCTGGAAGAACAGGAGAATTGAATGTTGAGAACCAGGCCGCATTTCAGTTGACAGATCTTTCAGATCTTACAGCCCACAGAAAAATCATTATAGACGGGTTGAATTTATTTGAATCATTATTTGGATATCGTGCTAAATATTTTGTACCTCCCAATGGTTGTATAAATAATAGTTTGAATTCGGTATTGGCAGAAAGCGGAATCGCTTTCAGGTCGGCAGCGACAGTACAAAATGAGAGTATTGGTCCCGGAAAAACTAAAAAGGTGTTCCATTGGCTAGGTCAGAAAGATGAAAGTGGTATTCTTTATATCATAAGAAACTGCGTCTTCGAACCTAGTCGAACAGGTGAAGATTGGATCGATAGGTGCCTAAACGAAATTAATATAGCGTTCAAATGGAATAAGCCCGCAATTATTAGTTCACACCGAGTTAATTATATCGGAGTTCTTAATCCTAAAAACAGGGATACTTCTCTTCAGGCACTAAAATTCTTATTGACTAAAATTAGTAAAAACTGGCCAGATGCTGAATTCATGAGTACGGATAAACTAGGAGAATTAATAAAAAACCAATAAACGAAACAAATGTGCGGAATTGCAGGATACGTGGATTTTAATGAAAACACTTCTTCTGACGTTATATCTCTTATGGTGCAAGCCCTACATCATCGGGGCCCCGATGATGCAGGTTATGAAAATCATAATAGCACAAAAGCAACTATTGGTTTAGGGCAGACCAGACTTTCAATAATAGATCTAAGCTCTGCTGCCCATCAGCCTATGCATTATAAAGAATTGACTATTGTGTTCAATGGAGAAATATACAACTTTCGGGAAATACGAAGGGACCTTGAGAAATCAGGACATCGATTTGTTTCAAATTCTGATACAGAAGTTATCCTGCATGCCTATGAACATTGGGGCAATGAATTTGTACACCAGTTAATAGGAATGTTCGTAATTGCCATTTTTGATAAAAGCGTTGATAAGTTGCTGCTATTCAGAGATAGGGCTGGAGTGAAGCCAGTATTTTATTATTGGAACAATGGCCTTTTTCTCTTTGCTTCAGAATTGAAATCATTATTTGTTCATTCACAATTTCAGAAAGAAATAGACAAAAATGCACTGGCCTTATTTTTTGACTTTGGATACATACCAGCCCCCTATTCCATTTTTAAAAATACTTTTAAGATCGAGCCTGGAAAATACTTGGTAGTCGACATAAAACTGAAGAAGTTATCGCATTATAAATACTGGGACATTGATGATTATTATATTAAGAATAAATCAAAACTTGATTATAATGAAGCCAGAGAACAAGTCCATGAACTTCTAATCTCGTCATGCAATTACAGAATGGTAGCTGATGTGCCAGTTGGCATTTTTTTAAGTGGCGGTTATGATAGTTCCGTTGTGACCGCTTTACTTCAAAAGAACAGGACAGAGAAATTGAAAACATTTACCATTGGTTTTGAAGAAGGCAATAACGAAGCACCTTTTGCTAAGGAAGTTGCAAGATACCTTTGTACGGACCATACGGAATATATCTGTACCACCAGGGAGGCACAAAATATAATTCCCTTATTACCATATTTTTATGACGAACCATTTGCGGATAGTTCTGCAATACCAACCATGTTGGTTAGCAAAGTTGCCCATGCTGATGTAAAAGTTGCTTTATCTGCAGACGCAGGTGATGAGTTGTTTGCTGGGTATATGCATTACTCTAAGCTAGACAGCGATCTTGCTATCTTAAATAAAATACCAAGGTCATCCAAACATATTTTACGACCTTCTTTAGCATTTCTTTCTTATTTAATGCCTTTAAGTAAATCAGAATTGAAGCATAAACTTAGAAGTATTGCTTCAGCTTTAAACACTGATAAATTAAAACAGGCTACAGAGTTAAGCAAGTTAGCATCGAGCCTGCCGATATTCTATCAGTCAAAATTATTAAATTATACTCCGGGGAATTATCGTACAAAATATGATAATGATTTTAGCAGTTTTAACAATGTGATTGACATAGCCTTGGCTATTGATTATGGTATGTACTTGCAGAATGATATTTTAACAAAAGTTGACAGGGCATCAATGTCAGTCTCACTTGAAGGCCGGGAGCCGCTTCTTGATCATAGACTTGCTGAATTTGTTGCCCAATTACCAATCGAATATAAATATAATAAGCAAGGGGGGAAAAGAATCCTTAAGGATATAGTTCATGAATATATTCCAAAAGAATTAGTAGATAGACCGAAATCTGGCTTTTCTCTACCAATTTATAAATGGCTTGTAGGAGATCTGCGTTATCTTATTGATGATTATCTTAATGAAAAATCAATAAGTGAATCAAATCTGTTTAATTCTGGCTTTGTCACTAACCAAGTTAATCTTTTTAAGAAGAACAAGTTCTACTACAAGCCTTTTATATGGAAGTTATTAATGTTTCAAATGTGGTATTTTAGGTGGTTGAAATAGATTTTCAATATTTAATTTAAGTGTTTTGTTTAAGTACTTAGGTGTAAGTACATGACATAAATTTACGACATTTGCTTGAATTTATTAATATCATTGCTGATTTGCAGGTAGGCACAATAGGTTAATCCGTATGGATTAGGGATAATACTATTTATTGCACTATGCATAAAATTTAAAACTTAAATACTCACTTGAATTTTATTGTTCTGATGGAAATAAGAAAGTTGTGTTTGGTGATACCATCTCTACAAGCAGGTGGGATGGAAAGGGTAATGTCTGAACTCGCTGGATATTTTGCAGAAAAGAAAGGTATTGAAATACATATAGTACTATTTGGTATTACCAGGGAAATTTTCTATACGGTGCCTGAAATTACCATTATCCATAAGCCTTCATTCAACTTCAACAACAAGCTGAGGTGGATATCCTCAATTAGAACTTTATATTTTATAAGAAATACTATAAAAAATATTAAACCGATCGCTGTTCTGAGTTTTGGTGAATACTGGAACAGTTTTCTGTTAATTGCGCTATATGGATTGAAATATCGAGTATTTGTTTCAGACAGATGTCAGCCCGACAAAAGTCTGGGAAAGTTTCATGACTGGTTACGTATTAAACTTTACACGAAAGCTACTGGAATTATTGCCCAGACACAAAAAGCGGCGGAGGTATACCATTCACAATTCAATCATGAATATATCAGAGTTATCGGTAATCCGATAAGAGCTGTAACCTTGCGGAAAAATGTTGCCAGAGAAAACTTAGTTTTGATGGTGGGGAGACTGATCAAAACTAAAAATCAAGATAAACTCATCGAACTTTTTATTCGAATTTCAAAACCTGGATGGAAACTTGTGATAGTGGGATATGATCATCTGAAACAAAAGAATTCCGAAAAATTAAAGAGAATAATTGCAGATAATAATGCTGAAGAATTGGTTATACTTGAAGGGAGACAGGCTGACGTTGAAGCATATTATCTGAAATGTAGGATCTTTGCATTTACTTCTAGTTCAGAAGGATTTCCCAATGTCATAGGAGAAGCCATGTCAGCAGGTCTGCCTGTAATTGCATTCGACTGTGTAGCAGGCCCATCAGAAATGATAAAAGATAATCATAATGGCTTCCTGATCCCGTTGTTTGATTATAAGCATTTTCTCAGGAAAACTTGAAGTACTAATGGATAATGAGGAATTGCGAATTAGGTTTGGGAACAATGCTCGAAGGATATTAATCAATTTTCAATTGACAGTATAGGGAACAATATTCAGCTGCTCTTTAACTGAAACAGGTCTGAAAACAACTTTTTAAAATAAACTACATGAAAACATTAATAACCGGAGGAGCCGGATTTATAGGTTCAGCAGTAGTACCTGCCCTTAAGAGTGAAGGGTACGATATTTATGTATTTGATAACCTATCATTTGGTAATAGAAAATTTATTGAGATCCCTGACAATCATTTCTTTCTGGCAGATATCCGGGATGCTCATAAAGTTGAAGAGATTTTCACTGGTCTACAGCCTGATATAGTGGTGCATCTGGCAGCTATACACTTCATTCCTTACTGTAACCAGCATCCATTCGAGGCTGCCGATACCAATATTAGAGGCACAATGAATGTATTGGAAGCCTGTAAAAGTCTCACTTCTCTTAAGAAGGTGTTTTTTGCTTCCACTGCGGCGGTTTATCCTATCTCTGAGGAGGCCGTAAATGAGAACCATGAGCTGCTGCCTCTTGATATCTACGGGATAAGCAAATTGACGGGTGAACATCTATGTAAGGAATTTTACCTTGAGACAGCGGTAGATACAATTGTATGCCGCTTCTTTAATGCCTTTGGCCCCAACGAGACTAATCCCCACCTGATACCTGAAATAGAAAAACAATTGCGTGAAGGTTTGAGAACCATAAAACTTGGAAATCTCACCCCAAAACGTGATTTTATCCATACTTATGATATGGCTACTGCTGTAAAGCAATTATTGAAGGTTGGAAATATCGGGTATGATACCTTTAATCTGGGTCGTGGAATTGAATACTCAGTGGTTGAGATCGTTGAAGCGTTTGAAAGACAGCTTAATGAAAAAATGACCATTGAAGTTGATCCGGTAAGAGTCAGAAAAGTAGAGAGAGAACACCTGCTTGCCGATGTTTCAAAGCTGAAAAAGACTGCACATTGGCAGCCGATATGGAGTATTGACGAGGGAATAAAGAATCTGGTTCAAAGCTGGACTGTTTAAGAGCAAAAACTAAGTATTATCAGATGAAAGTTAAAAGACTTAAGATTGGAATAATTTTTAACTTCAACTCTTCATGGATGGGAGGAATAATATATATCCTAAATCTGATCAAAACTCTCGACTTCCTTAATGATGATGAAAAGCCAGAGATATACCTTTTTTACAGGCCTGACTTGAAAAAGTTTGCAGATCAGATAAAATATCCATATTTTCAGTCCACTGAATGGACCTTCCCGGGTGTTTACAAAGGGTATATCAAATCATGGCTTAGCGGTAAGAATGTATTCGTAAAGGATATAATCAGCATGTATGACCTCGATGGTATTTACCCTTTGCATGATTATCCGGTGAAGATCAAGAGCAGCACAAAGCTTGTTTGCTGGTATGCTGACCTTCAGCATAAGTATTACCCTGAATTCTTTACAAAGAGAAAACTTCTTGAACGTACTCTTAGAATAAAATTCATTCTGAGAAACTCAGACCACCTGGTTGTTTCAAGCCAGGCAGTAGCAGATGATTTTCAGAAATTTTTCAGGTTAAGGAAACAAATGAAGATGCATTTATTTCATTTTGTGTCAGTTATTGACGACTTCAGTGAGCTGGATATTAATGATTTACAAGAAAAATATAAACTGCCTGAAAAGTATTTCATGGTCTCAAACCAGTTTCACAGGCATAAAAACCACAGAGTATTACTTACGGCCCTTGCTAGACTAAAGAAGAAAGGGTCACATATTCATCTTGCCATGACCGGTCGTTTCCCTGATGCATCCCATTCGCCATATATGAAGGAGTTGCACTCAATAATCAATGAGTACCACCTTGGTTCTCAAATCAGTCTTTTGGGAATCATTCCACGCAATGAGCAGTTATTGTTAATGAAACACTCTCAGGCTGTTTTGCAGCCCAGTTTGTTTGAAGGCTGGAGTACTGTCATTGAAGATGCTATCTCGCTTCAGGTCCCCGTAATTGCATCTTCCTTGCCAGTGAACATTGAACAGCTGGGTCCAGACGGAAATTACTTTGAACCGCATGATGACAAAAAACTGGCTGAAATCCTTATCAAATTCCCGGCCAGGAACCTTAATGACATTTTTTACGAAAATTACAATGTAAGAGTAAGAAACGCGGCAAAGGTTTTTATTGACATGTTTTTGAGTTGAGATAAAATATACTGTCAGCTAGTATGTTGTCATCCCAAATCTGCTTGGTAGCGATTAGGATAATTATAACCTTTCTTATTGCCAAATCATATGGTTTATAATACTACGGACTTTTTATGATTTCATTCTATTAGATATAATATTTTGCTGAATTTGAAAAACATTCCTGGCTGGCGTACTAATCGCAAGATTGTTGTTATTGAATGTGACGATTGGGGCGGAATTCGAATGCCATCGAAAAATGTTTATGACTTGTTTGTCAGAAAAGGACTGAAAATCAGAGCAGATAGAATTCAATATGTATGATACTCTTGAGACTGATCAGGATCTGGAACAATTATTTGAGACACTTAATTCTGTAAAGGACAAACAAAATAATTCAGCAATTTTGACTGCAATCACCAATGTTGCTAATCCTGATTTCAGCAAAATCAGAGTATGTGGATTCTCTGAATATCACTATGAATTATTTATTCAAACACTTAAAAGATATTACCCTGAAGTTGATGTATTCAAACGTTGGCAGGAAGGAATAGCTGCCGGAATTTTTATTCCCGAGCTTCATGGCCGTGAACATTTATCAGTCCAGATCTGGATGAAAAAACTCAGGGAAGGGAATAAAGACCTATTACTGGCGTTTGACAATGGATTTACAGCTTTGGATATTCCGGGAATGCAGCTTCCTGCAAATGGATTTAGACCGGAATTTTATTTTACATCGGAAGAACAGAAGCCATTCCTGGTTAATTCTATAAAGGAGGCAGTTGAACTTTTTAAGGGGATTTTTGGCATTTCGCCGAGGGTTTTTGTTCCAGGAAATGGCATTTTTCATCCCGATTTTGATGACGTGGTAGCTGGTGCCGGAGTGAGGTTTCTTTATGTCAATCACAATATGGCTTATCCCACAAATGGAGGTGAGCTTAAATATCGACATTTCATTACAGGAAGTAAAGGTCCTCGCGGCTTAACCTACTACACACGAAACTGTGCTTTTGAACCCACTGAACGCGGATACAAGGGAGTTGACCTCACACTTAAGCAGGTTGCAGCCTCATTCCGATGGGGTAAGCCGGCTAATATAAGTACTCATCGTGTTAACTTCGTGGGTGGACTAAGTCCTGATAACAGGAAAAAAGGATTAAGTGAATTAAAGATGCTATTGAATGAAATAGTAAGGAAATGGCCGGATATTGAATTCATGAGTTCAGGGGATGCCCTTGAGCATATGAAAAACTCTAATTAAGTTTAAAAATGTTACGAAAAATTGTTTTTATTAATCAAGCTACCGGATATTTGACTATTGATATAATAAACGAATTTGCCAGGGAATTTGATGAGGTAGCATTGATAACCGGGAGCATAAGGATTCAGGATGTTCCTTTGGATAAAAAGGTCAAAGTATCTTATATAATAAAGTACAATCGGGGCAATAATTTAAAGAAATCAACATCCTGGCTGATAGGTACAATGCAAATTTATTGGCTATTGGTTGTAAGATACAGAAAATTTGAAAAATTCTACTTTACTATTCCTCCGACTTCTTATCTGCTGGCTTGTCACTTCAGAGATCCCTATGCAGTTTTGGTGTATGATTTGTATCCGGATGCACTTTTGAGCTTTGGTTTTACGAGTAAGGGATTATTATATAAAGGGTGGTCAAAGCTAAATAAGAGAATTTTTACCGGAGCTTATAGGGTTTTTACTATAAGTGAAAAAATGAAGTCTCAGATTCTTGAGTACGCAAGTAAAAGTGAAGTTACAGTCATTCCAAACTGGTCTGCCTTTGAGGGTGTTTCCAGGGTGGAAAAAGAAAAAAACAGGTTAATAGCTGAATACAACCTGCGTGGAAAGTTCATAGTACAGTACTCGGGCAATATAGGAGTTACGCATAAAGTTGAGGTACTCGTTGATACTGCTGAAATGCTGAGTTCTTCAGTTAATATACTATTTATGATTATTGGTAGGGGTGAAAGAATGAAAAGGATTGGCTCTATCATTAAGGAAAGACGATTGAAGAATTGTCTGATGCTGCCTTTCAGGAAGGATGAGGAGTTGTTTGATTCACTTTGCGCTGCTGATCTGGCAGTGATAACGCTGGATGATAAGACTCCTGATATCAGCATCCCGAGTAAGATCTATAATATTTTGACAGCCGGCCTTCCTATTATGGCAATAGCTGCGAAGAATTCCGGGATATCCAATCTGATTGACAGGCACCAGAATGGGAAAATCTTCGATAAAGATGATCTGGAAGGAATGTGTAAATTTATTAAAGAATTAAAAGATAATCCCGATTACCGAAATTCTTTATCAGCAAGGTCCCTGATCGCTGCACAAAACTATACTAGAACAAATGCAAGAAGATATTGTGAAGTTTATTTAAATCAATAGCCATCAAGCCATATGGAACTCGCTAGGAGAATAATGTATTTCTTATACTACCTGAAGGAAACCGACTTCCGTCAGCTTTCGTCATTTATGAAATATTCCTCATCGAAAACAGGAAGATCCAAAATCTTGATAGCCACGGACATGGTTGGCTCTGTATTAAAATATAACATTTCGCTTAAAGATTACTTCTGTTTCAGGTTTTTCGAACTTGGCAAAGATGCCCGAAAAGAATGGGCAGGTACCGGATTTATGTATCAGTATCAGTTAAAGATGAATCCCAAAATGGAAAGGGAAGTTCTGGAAAATAAGATCAGGTTCTTAAATCATTTCAAACCTTATGTAAAAAGAGCGTTTTATAGCCTCAATGAACTGAAAACTGATGAGCGAAAAGCCGAACAGATGTTAGGAAATCCTTCTGGATTACTTGTTCTCAAAGGCTCTCATGGACAGGTTGGAGCGGAGGTGGAAGTAATACACTGCAATGAATACACTTTCACTGCATTACTCAATCACATGAAGACAAAGAATTATGACCTTATTGAAGAATATGTTTTCCAACACCCTGATTTAATGGCTTTATCACCATCAGGTTTAAATACAGTGAGAATATTTACCCAACTGCATGAAGGAGCTGTTGATTTCTTGGGTGCACGACTCAGAGTATCAGTCAACTCGACCATTGATAATATGGCTGCCGGCAATCTGGCTGCACCTATTGATATTTAAAACCGGAGTTGTAAATGGGCCCGGTGTATATAGTGATATAACCAAAGAGGAAAAAATGTCCATCCCGTAACTGGGTCAGGCGATTGCCGGATTTGTTGTTCCTTACTGGAAAGAGGTATTGGCATTATCGTGTCGAATGCCGCACTTTTTACACCAGAAAACAGATCTGTTGGCTGGGATATTGCAATTACAGCCACAGGGTCCGGAACTTATTGAAGGTAACCATAATTGGTGCAAACTGCTCTGGCAACTTACCTGTTAAGAGAGGCCTGAAAAAGGAACTTGGAAAAGTATCTGTAATGGAGAAATATCTTATTTTCATAAAACATCATTTTATTTTTTTATGGAAAATTATTGAATGGGGAAACGGGTATTTTTTTTACACTGTTCTATAAGTCAAAATTAGAAAAACTTCTTCCAGATAGTTTTCAGTGAATTCGCTGTACCGCCATTTTCTTACAGAAGGCTTGGTAATTTCAGATGCAGAGCATTCTATCTAGATCTGATTAAGTCACAGAAGTATTCTGATCTTGAGTATTTTAACCCGCATGGCTTTGATCTGAATTCTATAGGAAACAATTTAAAAATCCTTCTTTCCTTATGATGGGAGCATTTAATCAGGATAAAATTGTAGGATATTTCTTTCTGCGTTTTTTCCCCAATAAACAGTGCTTTGTCGGTCGTCTTATCGATAAAGAATATAGAGGCCAAGGTATTGGCACAGTTATGAACAACATTATGTATGAAACAGCATGGAGAATGAAATTTCGATGTCTTTCAACCATTTCAAAAAATAATATTGCTGTAATACGAGCACATGCCAAAAATCCTAACATGAATGTTATCAAAGAGCTACAAAATGACTATCTTCTTGTGGAGTTTGTCAGAAGCCAAAGGTTGCACATTGAGAAGGGGAATGAATTGTAATGAACTCAGGAGCTGAGGCCCAGGGGTTGATATGTGATTTATTTGATTAAATTCAAATTCAAAACATATTAGACGCCTTTTGTATACCATGGCAAAACTTCTCTTTGATATTATCGCATCGTTTTTTGGTTTGGTTCTGATTAGCCCAGTTCTTTTGAATATTACTGTGCTCATTCTTCTGTGCATGCCTGGACCGGTAATTTTCTGTCAGAAACGTGCTGGTAGGTATGGGAAACCATTTACTATCTATAAATTTCGAACCATGATCGTTAATCATGGAGGTAATACAATTTCTGTTAGGGGAGAAAACCGAATAACACGCCTTGGAGCATTTCTTCGACGATACAAACTTGACGAATTACCTGAGCTATGGAACGTTCTTAAAGGTGACATGAGCTTGGTTGGTCCAAGGCCAGATATACCTGAATACAATGGCAGGCTTGTTGGTGAGGAAAGGCTGATACTGAACCTGAGACCCGGCATAACCGGTCCAGCTACTCTCAAGTACTCAAATGAAGAAGAGTTACTGGCTTCAGTACCTGATCCTATTAGGTACAATGATGACGTTCTTTGGCCAGATAAAGTGAGGATTAATCTGGATTATTACCATAACCGGAGCTTCTTTGGAGACATTTTAATCATCTTAAAGACCTTGTTTAAAAGGAATAACGGCCCTGGGTAATAAGCAATTAAGTATAAATGGCATCCGCCACCGGGTCCAAATAATATTAATAAAATAAATGGTCAAAGTTATTCATGTACAAAATGATGCCCTATCTGCCGGAAGTGCAGCATTAAGACTTCATAGCGCATTTTTGAAGGCTGGAATTGATTCATCTGTTTTGTCATTATTGACAGATGTTAATGATACTGAAAAGATGAGCGAACCAGGGAAAATATCGAGAATTACTGCACTCTTGGACCAGCAAATGCAATCATTTCTATTCAAAAAAGCTGACAAGAGATTTGGGCGGTTTTCTTTTCCAATATTGGGTACAAATATTTCAAAATTACCCCAGATAAGAGAAGCTGAAGTTATTTACATACATTGGGTTCAAGGTGGATTTTTGAATTTATCAAATTACAGACAACTGGCGCAACTCGGGAAGCCTATTATTATCTTTATGCATGATATGTGGTCAATAACCGGAGGATGTCATCATAGCTTTAGTTGTGAAAAGTATAAGATAAGGTGCTTTGATTGTCAGATTTTTCCGAAAAACGACTTTGTTGACTGGCCTGCCCATGAGTATAGAAAGAAAATGAAACTTTACTCCGATGCAGGAAATTTTTATTTTGTTTCCCCTAGCAGGTGGTTATACAATTGTGCACGACTATCTAATCTAACAAAAGGAAAGCCAATTTTTCATATACCGAATATTTTGGATTCTGACATATTCAAACCGATAGACAAGAAAACTGCACGGCATGTTTTAAACCTTGATCCTGATGATACTATAATTGCATTTGGTGCTTTTTCTGTTTCAAGTCCGTTTAAAGGCTGGAACGAACTTAAAATTGCTTTAGAAGAACTCAGACATCGAGAAAGAAAGAGAAAGATAACCGTTTTGATTTTTGGCAGTGGCAACAGCAATATGATAGCAGAGGCAATTCCCTTTAAATCTCGTTTTTTTGGCTTCGTAAAAGATGTGTATTCGATGTCACTTATCTATAATGCAGTTGACATAATGATAGCACCTTCTTTGGCTGAATTATTTGGGTATGTTATAATGGAATCCCTAAGTTGTGGGACACCCGTTGTTGCATTCGATGTTGGAGGGATACCTGATTTGATCAAACATAAATACAACGGGTACCTTGCGCGATACAGAGATGCTGAAGATATTACTGAAGGCATATTGTTTTGTCTGGATAATAAAATAAAAGGTAGTTTATTGCCTGAGTTTGAAAGAAGTGTCGTGGTGAAGAAACATATTGACCTTATTAAAAGTGTTTTAAAAAAAGAAAATCAGGAATAAATTATATTAAATTTGTTTAACAATAGGATGAAGGGAGAATTTCATTCTCAATCAAAAGATTTCTCTGATATTTCACTTATGCTCTTCATATCTGGCATTGATTTAAATGTTGGCCAAATACAAGTAAGTGTTAATGACGAACGGGTAAAAAGGAGATTAGATGTTTTTTATTTTACTTGAAACACCTTTGCAAATTTAATGGTACTAGTTTCCTGAAGGAGTCAGATAAATAATATTTGAAATCAATGGCCTACGACCATTCATGTAGATCCATAAATATCTAGTAATACTCAAGAGGTTGTACAACAAATATTGGAAAAGGACAATATTTAATCAAAACCATTATGCAGGCCAATGCAAATGCAACGGGCTTTTTCACGCTGCAATTCCAATATCAATGGTCTAACCCAAACACTTTTTAATTATCGTCTGCGGTTTTCGTAAGGGTCAAATTTATCAAGTTAAGGCCTTTTCAAGGCGTCAGACGTTATAAACAATATCCTCTCTCGAATAATAAATCATAATAACAAATGTACGCATCTACCAAAAAAATGACACATTCTAAACAGAATTAATAGCATGTCAATCACATCTATATACTTTGTTCTACTTTCACTTATTGCATTATTATTATACTACAGTATAAACCACAAGTACAGAATCATTTACCTGGTATTTCTCAGTTGTGGTTTTATTGCCAGCTATAGTTATTATTTACTGAGTTACATTTTAGTGTACTCACTAATTAACTACTATCTCGGAATTAAAATTCCTGTATTCCAGGTTCAAGAATACCTTATTCAAAGCAGGGATAGTTATCAATCTATCGCAGCTTATTCTTCTTAAATATGCATCTTTTGCGATTGATCCGATCTTTCAGCTATTCAATAGTAATTTTCACATTTCAAACATTTCAGAAATAATTTTACCTGTTGGAATTTCATACTTTACACTGCAGGGTATTGGGTACCTGATCAATGTCAAAATGGGATGGGAAAAACCTGAAGAAAAATTCCTTAATTTCCTTTTATATATCATTTTCTATCCCAAGTTTTTGTCCGGCCCTATAGAACGGTCAAATCACTTTCTGCCCCAACTCAGGGTAATTAGATTATTTGATGAGCAACAAAGTTCACTGATGGACTCAGAATCATATTATTTGGTTTATTTAAAAAAGTGGCAATAGCCAATCAATTGGCTCCTTTTATTAACAGTGACTTAAGAACCTGAATTCTGCTGACGGATTTTCGTTGTGGATTCTATTCACTACTTCAGCCTCTCTACCTTTATTTTGATTTTTCCGGTTATACCGATATTGCTATTGGATTCGCTAAAACATTCGGGATTGAACTTCTGCCTAATTTTAACCGGCCTTTTTTTGCGGAAAACATTACAACCTTTTGGAAAAGATTTCATATATCGCTTTCGTCATGGTTTAATGACTATTTAGACAAACAAGTTAGTTTAAATACAGAAGATGGGGTATTTTTGCATCGGCTTTCGCGGTTTTTGTCACCTTTATATTATTCGGCATTTGGCATGGTGCCGGTTGGAACTTTTTATTCTTAGGCTTATTGCAGGCATTAGCTTTAAATTATGAATTTTTTACTAAAAAAATACGAAATAAGATATTTTCTAATACCCCAAAATTATTAAGAATTTGGATTGGACGCATAGCAACATATCTATTTTACTGCGTGTCGCTTGTTTTCTTCTTTTCGCCCGACGTTAATTCGGCATTAATATATCTCTCCAAACTGACTAAATTTGGTGGAACAATGAACTTGTTAGGCCCCCTTAGCTTAAGCCCGGTTCAGGTTATAATATATATTCTTATTTTTCTCTGTTTGGACCTTATAAAGAATGACTACAGTGATATAGGTGGCAGGTTGGAGTATTTCTGGAGAGAAGACACAAAAAAAGCAAGGCTTTGCAGATGGGTAGTATATTCGACGATTATTACTATTTTATTTGTAGTCGGTAATAAAGATGGACAATTTATTTATGTTAATTTTTAGCTATGAAGAAATTTGCACGAAAAGCAATATTTTTTACAATATTTTATTTAGGTTTTTTTATTACGATTAATACTATTTTTCTGGTGATTATTGAAATTACCGATTGGGATTTCAAAAAACGAATAGAATCTTTAAAGTTTGATAATCCCGGTTTTGAATTATTGGTAATAGGAAATAGCCTTGCTGAGTACGGAATAGATACTGAATTACTTACAGCACATGGTATGAAATCATATAATTTGGCCCTTGTTGGCAATCCTATCATGACAAGTTATTTCCAATTAGATGAATATCTGACAAAATATCCTCAAAGACCAAGATATGTTTTACTGGCAACCAACTCATCCATAGATGTATTGAATACAAGTTATATACAGCCCATTGTTGACTTTACAATGAAGGATCATAAATATAATTTGAAGGATATACCACTGGTGAAATTTAGATGGTTGAACAGGGAGATTATAAAAAAAGTTCTAAGCAGCAGGCACAGACATGCAAGATTATCTTATGGTCAGATAAAGTGGGAAAAATCCACCCCCTGATGAAACGGAGTACAAAGAATTAAATTTAAATATACAATTATTTGAATCAGATCGTTGGATAGGCGAAATAGCAAGGCTATGTAAGCAAAATGGGATAGTATTAATAATAATAGAAATGCCAGGAGTTAGAAACACACAAAATCTATCTAAGGTTGGCCCTTATACTCTAAAATTCGTAAATGGGTATTCTACAATGTTATATAATTTTAATTCTCAGGATTTTTGTAAGAGATTTGATTATGATAGAGATTGGATCGGAAGATCTCATTTTAATGAATTTGGCGCAACTAAATTTACCCATGAAGTTATCAAAGTTGTTGGTTTAGAAAAAGCGAATATTGAACAAAGAAGATAGCTTGGCATTGCTCGAGCACCAAATATATAAAAAACTGTGCAAACAAAATTATTGGATAGCTTATAGGACCTGGAGTATATTAAAGAGAAAATTAATTGCAGCAGCTATAATTGTTGCCTAACAACGTATGTATTGTAGAAGGGGCACTCGTAGGTGGTTAGATACAATCAAGTTGCTATTTCTATAAAATTCTATTGTCCTAGCTTATCTTCTCCAGTCAGATGTGTACCAGCACCATCATTTTCAATTATATCTATAATTCTATTAAAGAGTAATTTGGCTACCGTTTCGGCAAAATCCTTATTTGGATGAGAGTCATTTGGCGAGATGGCATATTCATCCTTAAAATAGAGACCTCCTTCAGTCTGCAAGTTGTAAAGGTCCCATAAGTAAATATTATCATCTGGGAGATCCCATTCTTCAGTAACCCAGGTAAAAAAATCTCTTGTCCTGATAGCTTCAGCCTCCGTTAGATAAGATTTTACTTGGACTGCGCCGGTAAATAAAATGAATTTTGTATCTGAAAATTCATGTAATTTTTCTCTCAAAGCCGCATACTGTAATTTGTAATTTGAAATAGTCTTTATATTTGAATTGATGTCTACTGAGTTCTGATCAGGCTGTAAATTACTTACAGGAAAACAATGTTTAAAAATAATAACCTGATATTTCTCCGAAAGCATTTCTCAGGGTTGGCTCTTTCATGAAAGGTTTAGGTCCAGCATTATTAACCCATATATTATAATAATCATATGGATAATTATTCCATCCATACGGTTTGGATTTTGGGAATGCCACCTCTTCTAATGAAGTAGTTTTTTTTATGTTCTTCATTATACTTTTTAAATAAGGATGGTAAAAAGGCTTTCGATCCAAACTTATCAGCGACCCTGTCACTAATCCTTCTGGCTCCTTTTGTAAGTAATGAAGTTTTCGTACCCCAGATATGCTCTCCAGTACTTATGATGAAGGAAAATAATGTTCATATCCGAAGTATTTTCTTTTTTGGTGCATGAGAGGAAAATGAATAATACGCAAGAATGCAAAAGAAGTTATCAGCCTTGATTTCATAATAACCTTATTGATATATTATTAATTAGTCATTACTAGTGATGCGTTAACTTACAAATATTTTTAATATTTTATTGATAATAAATATATTACAGGCGTTCTTTGATTTTTTGATTTGATTTGACTCATAGTTTTGCACTAGGTTAAGTGCAAGATTATGAACTCAGGTAAGTATGTTTTTGCTCAGATATTGCAGTTTGTCAATAAATATGAGTTTGACAAGTGTGTTGACAGGTATAAAGGCAATCATCGTGTGAGAGATTTGAACTGCTGGAATCAATTTGTTCAACTTTTTTTTGGGCAGCTTACTTCCCTCAACTCTCTAAGGGATATATGCACTTGCTTGAAAGCCCACAAAAAGAAGCTATACCATCTGGGCATAAAGCAAAATGTCAATCAATCAACACTTTCACGTGCAAACGAGAGGCGAGACTGGAGGATTTTTGCAGACTTTGGCGACTATCTGATAAAAACAGTCAGACCTCTGTATGCTAACACTCCAATCCCCAATGTTGATATTGAAAATGATGTATTTGCACTGGACTCAACTACAATATCTTTAAGCATTAAACTCTTTAGCTGGGCAAGAGGAAAGTACTCCCGAGGGGCAATAAAAGTCCATACCATGCTTGATTTAAGGGGCAGTATACCAACCTTTATTTTTATCACAGACGGTAAATATAATGATGGCAATATACTGGATGAGATTATCCCTTTACCAAATGCTGTTTACCTGATGGATAGAGCATATATTGATTTTACTGCTTTGTTCAGGATGAATACTGTCGGAGCTTACTTTATTACAAGATCCAAAGAGACATTAGATTACCTGGTTACCGGATGGAAAATGAATATTGATGAGTCAGCCGGTATATTAAGCGATAAAACCATTAAGCTCAAAGGCCCTAAGTCAAAACGGCTATACCCGGATAAGCTTCGCATGGTAGAATACTATGATGATGAGAAAGATATGGTCTTTGTCTTCATAACCAATAACTTCGAAGTATCCGCATTAGATGTCGCACGACTATACCGCAATCGCTGGCAGATAGAAGTGTTCTTTAAATGGATAAAGCAGAACCTGACAATAAAGACACTCTGGGGTCATTCTGAAAATGCAGTAAACATCCATATATGGATTGCTATCTGCACCTATCTCATAGTAGCTTATGTCAAGTTTAGCCTTCAAAGCAAACTGTCTATTTATGAAATTATGCAGATACTAGGCATATCAGCCTTTGATAAAGCACCAGTAAAAGAGCTGCTTACTGAGTTACAAGTCAATCAAAATGTCAAAGAACAATATGATTTATTTAACTATTAAATTTTAACGCATCAGTAGTAATTTGAAATAGAATATCATCAAATTTTGATACACAGTATCTAAGACTACAAATATAGAAAAATGTTTCTTAGGGTCTTATGTGGACGCTATTTTTCTCTAATTATTGAAGATTCAAAAGGTTGAAGGTTTGCTCCTTTCTAATGGCATTTAATAAATACCCATTTGATCAACTGAAATTTATCAGTAATTTGTAATGCCCTTATTTAATTATCTAAAGATTAGACTTTTCGAACAATAATCGATAAAAGAAAACTATAATTTCACTATTCAATTTTTATTGTTACATTGCTCCTGCATAGAGCTTGTATAGATGACAACTAGGTATATATGATAATATTTACATTTTCCTGTTTGCAGGCTTTTTGGTAAATTCGTTAAAAAGCCTGCAGAATAGTGGGTAAAAGTGATAAGAATCTTCAGTTGAATGGTTCCCGCATTCCTTTGGTCAGTTTGATAAATATGAAACATGAGTTGGTTGAACGCGCTCAGTGAATTAAAAGGAAATCAATAGAAAAGAACTTCGGATCATACTACTCTGATATAGGTCGCCCGGCAGTACCAATAGAAAAATAGCTGGTTGCATGCTTCTAAAACAAATATTTAATCAATCAGACTAGGCATTTACGGATCACTGGAGAAATAACCTTTTCTTGGAATACTTCTGCAGTGATAATTATTTTCAATATGACAAACCACATGACCTAAGAGAGATTT
Organism: uncultured Bacteroidales bacterium; assembly: GCA_963828395.1. Taxonomy (GTDB): domain Bacteria; phylum Bacteroidota; class Bacteroidia; order Bacteroidales; family VadinHA17; genus SR-FBR-E99. The sequence goes on along the minus strand of CAWHED010000003.1, from coordinate 384,482 downwards.
CGCACTTCCGTAAACGAGTAGGGATGTGCGCGGTCGAGTAACTTTTAAATCTCAGTATTAGCATGTTTAAAGGGCAATATTAGAAGCAATAATCGGTCATCTCAAGAGCGATAATAAAATGCCTAAGACTCACCTCAAAGGTGTTGAAGGTGATATGATAAACACAATTATGACAGCTGCATCTTTCAAAATGATGAAAAAGCTGAGACAAATATGGGATGCCATTTATTTTGCCCTGAATTTACTGACCGGCTATCGACTGGTAAAATATACAACTTTACTGATTTATTGAACAATAAGACTAGTTAAGGATTAACTAAATTTTTTACTGTTTTTAATTTTGGCAGACCAGAATAAGAAATGATAAGTACTCCTTTTTCAGAGAAACTTCTAACCCTATTCTTTACTATCACTATAATGTTTCATCAATAAGGATAATCTATTCATCACTGAAATAGTAAAGTCCATAAAAAGGTTATTGGTTAATGTTTAATATTTATAACATTTAACACTAATTTTATTCATAATGATAAAATCAACAAAACTTAAACCTATGAAAACATCATTAAAAACATTAAACTGGGTTACATGGATAACTGCTGGAATTGGAGGTTTATTTCTCATATTAGGTCTAATCCAAACACTAATGGGACTCGTCCAATACTCCTTAGGAAAAAGCCAAATAAATGGTGCTAGATTATTTGGAGATACGGAGATAATAAATTTTTTTATAGCCTCTACTAATTTTTTCATTATTGCTATGTTTGTTTATCTTATTAAAATTCAGTTTATAAAGGAGTAAGTCATTGTTTTATTTCCATCTGGCAATTCCTTACCTTTTTAGGCCGCCCATCGAGTAAAACTATGACAAACATGGATGATATAGAGGCATTCTATATTAAAGTTGTTCATGATCTGATTAAGGACAAGAATGCCTCTATACTTGTTTGTGGTGGAAATAGTGTAGATAAAAATGTATTTATAAACCTGGGATTTCTAAATGTAATCATTTCCAATATTGTAAAAATTGACGACAATTTTGCCCCGTTCACATATAAACTTGAAAATGCAAAATCTCTCTCTTTCCCTGACGAATCATTTGACTACGTAGTAATACATGCGGCGCTTCATCATGCACAATCGCCTCACAAAGTATTAACTGAAATGTATCGTGTAGCAAAAAGGGGCGTATTAGCTTTTGAAGCTCGGGATTCGTTATCAATGCGTATTACCGAAAGATTAGGGCTTACGCAAGAATATGAAGTCGCCGAAAACGAATGTTGTGGGGTCAATGCTACAGAAATTCCAAACTACATATACAGGTGGACTGAGAGGGAGGTTGAAAAAACTATTAAGTCATTTTCTCCAACTTTCAAACATAAATTTTTTTATAAATATGCTACTCGTTACCCGAATGGTTTTGACGTTTCAAAGTCAAAGAAACTCATTATAAAATTCCTTTACCCGTTTTTTTTATTCTTTTCAGCATTATTTCCCAAACAGCAAAACAATTTCATATTCTTTATTGAAAAACCTACGATTAGAAATTCACTTTTGCCTTGGCTGGTCTTTAATGATAACGAACAAAAAATTAAATATAATAAAATTTGGGTAGATCAAAACTACAAAAAATTAAAAAATCGCCATATCTGACAAATAATACAATGAGTTCTAATTTGGCTGTATAATTTAGTCGGTAATCGATTGATCAGATCTATTTTTTTGTCTAAAAGCAATTGGAAATTATATAGCAATATGTAGTTCTTTTATATATTCCTGCATTACGAATTATAGCTCGGGAGCGAGCCCTTAAAGTGTATCGGAGGTAGATGATTTTTTATCGGCCACTATCGTTCACTTATTAAATTATTTGGTTTCCCAAAGAAATTATCTAAATTTATAATTTAATTTGAGGTTTTTATTTAAAAAGTGTTCCGGTTAAGTGATACCAGATAAGTTGATTTTGTGGGATTCTAATAAAATGCTTAGTTATGAAAATGATAAACTTTTTCTCCAGGAATAAATTTAGGGCCATTACGGTAGTAATGACTGGACTATTAACGTCACAATTCATATCTGCCCAGTGGTACCTTCCTTACTGGCAATACCGCGTTCCGGTAACCATTACTAATAGCACAGGAACGACCTTAATAGAGCATCAGGTCCAGATAATTCTGGACGGCTCATTTGCCTGGGCCAATACTTTGCCTGGCGGAGCTGATATAAGAATCACTGCATCAGATGCCAGAACCGATATCCCCTTTTGGATTGAAAGCTGGAACGAAGGGACATCGGCTAATATCTGGGTAAAGGTGCCGGTTGTTGAAGCAGGCGCCACTTCAATCTACATTTATTATGGCAGAGTTTTGGCACAGAGCGCAAGTAATGGCTTTAACACTTTTGAATTTTTTGATGATTTTGAAGAAGGTACGATTTCCGCATCCAGATGGACAGCTCAACAAGGGAGCTGGAATGTTGTTTCAGCTTCGCAACAGAATGGAATTACTGGAAAAGTTTTGCATGGAAATGTTTTCCAACCTGATGACAAGGGACTTTTAAGCTCATCTTTTTCAGGCACTGATTACATCCTAGAAGGCTTCTGCCAGCCGATTGGCCCCCTGACAAATCCAAATATGGCTTCTGGATTTGGGTTCCGATCAACTGATTTAGGTCATATGTATACACTCAATCTTTATACGGAGAAAGATAACGCCCCAATATTTAATAATTTTCACGTTCTCAATTGGAATGGTGGATGGGATGCCGAATTTATATGGCGCGTTGATCTTGGAGTAATTGATCGCAATACGTGGTACAAACTAAAGGTTAAAGCTCATGGAGATAACTTCGATATTTATTTCCAGGACTTACTGCAATTCACTATGACTGATGGGACTCATACCTCAGGGTCTGTTGGACCATATGTTGAACCGGGGATGACACTATTTAATGATGTATGGGTACGAAAGTATGCATCATCTGACCCTACTGCTATTTTTGGCCCCGAGGAGACAAATCAGAATTATATATTAAATATTACTTTAGGAAATGGTAGTAAGACTGAACTTTTCTGTAATGGGGATGTGGATGGTTCTCTCAATATTTCTGTTTCAGGAGGATCTGGTAGTTACACATACAATTGGACACCTGTCGAACCGAATAGTCCAAATATTTCCGGATTGTCCGCGGGCACTTACTCTGTTGATGTCATTGACGACAATGGTTTAGCCGGAAGTCAAATCTTTAATATCACCCAGCCATCTCCCTTGGTGGCTGGTTATGCTATAACAAGTCCGTTATTGTGCAGCAGTGAAGAAGCGACAGTTAATATAATTGCTTCGGGAGGTACATCAGGTTATACGGGAACAGGCAGTTTTCAGCAGAAAGCCGGAACATTGTCTTACACTGTATCCGATGCACGAGGTTGCACGGTAAGTGTTTCAGTAACGGTTGACGCGGCAGGATCGTGGTACAATCCTGCATGGCAGTATCGTAAAGAGGTTGTTGTCCCTGGCGGAAGCACGAACCTGACAGAGTTCCAAATAAAAGTAACACTGGACAACACTTTTGATTTTGATAAGTCTGTTGACGATGGCAGTGATATTAGGTTCACATCCGGTGATGGTGTTACCACAATTCCATATTGGATTGAGGCTTGGAATAAGAACAACGAGCAAGCATCGGTATGGGTTAAGGTTCCTTCCATCCCGGCTTCCGGGACAACTATTTTCATGTATTATGGAAATCCTGCGGCAGCTGAGGCATCAGACGGAGTTAGTACGTTTGAATTTTATGACGATTTTGAATCAGTTTCTACCCAATATGGTTATTATCCTTTCGGCCCTGCCACAACCATTTTAGGTACCCACCAAGCTTGGGAAGGAGGTGAATCCCCCCATACATTAAGTGTCGTACGGGCACCTGCAACTGGAGCTTTTAATGATTATTTATACTACGGCTATTACGGCTTAAATGGATGTACCGGAATAGGAATGGCCGGCAGCAATGACTTGACAACCTGGGAAAAATTTCCAACGGAAGCGCAACAACCAGCGGAGCCAAATAATCCACTTTTTAATACTATTCAGGAAAGATGGCCTACAGTTGTTTTGGATGCAGGTACTTACTACATGGTACATACAGCTAACTGGTGTTCTGGCAGTTATCTTGTATACCGTACAAGCAGTAACGGATTAACTTGGAGTGGCCCGCAAGTACTTATCCAGGATGCATTCTTAAATGCAAATCCCAATCTTTTTTTGGATCCTGTCAGTGGCAATTTTTATTTATACTGGTGGAAAGGTGGGAATGGTGATAGAATAATGTGCAGAACTGCCGAAACTTTTTCCGGATTACTTAATGCGTCAGACATCGAGCTAATAAGCTCAAATATAGAATTGGCTGCACCAAGTGTTGTATATCTTGATGGAACCTATTTTTTGTCCACCGAAATTTGGCCAGACCGTATTTGGAAAACAAGAATTTATGCAGCTTCCTCACCTGTTGGCCCATTTTATGTGTTGCCCGGAAATCCGGTCCCTGTCGACGGATGTGCATGCATGTTTCATACACTTATTAATAATCGTATTTATGAATACTATTGTAAGCAAGATGAGATGGGATACTGGTCACTTGAAATGCGCATCGTCGATCCATCTGGCGGAAGAATAGGGTATAGCGATAGGATGATTGAGAAAACCAAATGGACACCCTACGGGGGGGATTGGAGTATTGCATCAGCCATACAACAGGATGGGACTAACGGTAATGTTGCAATAGGGAATTCAGGTTCCAATTCAATTTTAATGTCCTTATTCTCAGGCAGTGATTACATCATGGAGGGCGCCAGCAGACAGATCACAGGTCGTACATGGGGACTTGGTTTTCGATCAACAAGTAACCAGAATACTTATACACTGGATCTTAATGAGGATCTTGACGCAGGGAATAATCTTGATTTTAAGGACTGGGCTAATAACATCTCTCTTACCGCTGCTAGTGCTGCTATTGGGAATATCACTCCGGGTACTTGGTATAAGATGACCATAAAGGCACATGGGAGTAATTTTAACGCCTATATAAATGATATTGAGAGAATAAATGCAACAAATTCTAATTATTTAGAAGGTGCAGTAGCCTTGCATGTTGAGAACGGATCAGCTGCCCAGTTTAATGATCTTCGTGTACGAAAATATACGGCAACTGATTTTGTAGTAATCCCGACAAATAATGAGGAGACTTGGGCACCCACTCATCAATGGACTGGATATCAAAGTGCTAACTGGAATGATCCTTCAAACTGGTGCGGCGGCATACCTGCACCTGGAGCCGATGTGGTAATCAATAATCCCTTAGCACCCAATCAGCCGCTTTTACCTCTTTCTTCCTCTACCGTACTCACCAATCTCTTGATCAGTGATGGTTCGTCAGTTACTATTCCTGCTGGCTCTGCATTGACAGTTAACGGTGGTTTAGGGATAGTCAATAACGGCTCACTAACTATAAAATCCAACGGGGTAAGTAGCAACGGCTCATTAATAGCAGAATCAAGCTCCGGAACTGGCACTGTTATCTATGAACGTATGATGCCCAGCTCTCTTTATCGTTATATATCTTCACCTGTAAGCTCAGCATCACTGCCCTTAGGGCAATACTGGAGATGGAATGAATTAACAGGAGAATGGGTTGAGACTACATCTAATTCTAGTGGCCTTGGCTATACAATGCTGGCAAACAATAATTCAGTATCCTTTACAGGCTCAATTGTAACATCAACCAATCAGACAGGAACTGCTCCTTACACAACGCCTTATACACCAAACAGAACCTGGGGCGGGGGCGGCTGGAACCTTCTTGGCAATCCTTTTACATCTGCAATGAACGGGCTGTTATTCATAAGCACTAACACATCAAGCCTGGACGCGAGCTATCAGGCACTTTATATTTATGATGGAGGTAATTACACCTATATTGCAAATGAAACACCGGGATATCCTACAGACATTAGTGCCTTCCCCGGATCATCACCTTACTTTACCGATATTCAGGTTGGACAAGGTTTCTTTGTTCTGGCTAGCCAGAATAATGTTCCATTCAATTTTACTTCTTCCATGAGGACCCATAATACGGAAACACCGATGACAAAATCAGCTAAAGTTAAGGACAATCCGTGGCCGGGACTTCAATTGAAAGTACAATACGATAATAAGGAGAATTCAACTTTAGTAGTTTATAATGAAAATATGAGTGAAGACCTTGATCCCGGTTTTGATGTAGGACAACTAAGTTCTGGTCCGGACGTGGATATTTACACTACACTTGTAAAAAATGACAACAGTGTGAACTTCGCACGTCAGGCTTTACCTCTGGCTGAATGTGATAAGTATATCATTCCGGTGGGCATTGATTCGGAAATTGGCGGCGAAGTTACCTTCTCAGCCTTTATTGTTCCGCTTGGCAACTACAAATTCTGGCTTGAAGACCGCAAGAGCGGTACCTTTACTGATTTGAATAGCAATACATACATGGTAAAACTTCCGGCTAAGACCTACGGTACAGGACAGTTCTTCATAATAGCTTCCACGAGTACACCAATGGATATACAACCTCCAAAGATTGAGGACACTGGTATACGTATATGGACATCGAATGACAAAGTGATTATCAAAGGAAATGTAAGCGAAAAGGCTATCTGTGAGGTGTATAATATACAAGGGCAGAAGTTACTTGAAACCCGACTTAATGACAGAGAGCTAAATACCATTGACATGCCTTCGAACTCTCATGGTGTGTTCCTTATAAGGATTATTGACGGGATCAAGGTGACAACGAAAAAGGTGTTTCTGATGTAACAGACATTTATAGGTTTAGAGGTTGCATAATCAGGCATGATAGGAACGAAGTGAAAGAAACGACCATCAAAACAAAAATGGTGCAATAATTGAAGCCATCAAGATTGAAGAAAAAGCTGTTGAACAATAATAAGTTGATCATTATTAACCATTAACATTCTGATTGTTAATAACATATGTTCATTGAAGTCTTGTTTTTTGTTTAGGTTTTGATTAAATTTGATCAAAACCGTGTAAATCATGTTAAAGAAATTTCCAGCACAGCCACAGTAGAAGATGACAAGAACAAAGTCTACAGCATAGATGTGCCGAAAATACTTTGCATATCAAAAGGGAAAGAGCATAAGCAGTATGAATTTGGGAACAAGAGTTCATTTGTGCCCACCAGTGGATCAGGGATTATTGTTGGAGCCATGGCAATAGATGCAAATGCATACGATGGGCATACGTTAAAACCGCAACTGGAGTAGGTAAAAGAGTTAACAGGCGGCAGAATCAGGAAGGCGATCGTTGACAAGGGTTATCAAGTCAAAGGAAGAATAAGGGGAGTGGACACAGTAATGCCGAAGAACCTTAAGCGTGTGAGTTATTACCTGAATTAGAAAAGGGAAGAGCGATATCGGTCAAGGGCAAGAAAAGAGGGACTTATATCACACCTAAAACACGATCACAGAATGATAAGAAATTACCTCAGTGGTACAGTAGCTGACCAGATCAACACCTTACTGGCAGCTACAGTATATAATATGAGGTAGTGGATGAGGTTAAAGAGAGAAGAATTCTCAACTTAGTTTTGCGCTGGATTTACCAGATACCAATTTTAGCTCCTGGAAATATCCTGCGCCAACGAAGCAACGAAAAACACGAATTGATAAGGATAAACTATTTACAGAAATAAATTCGCTTGTTGGCACCCTTGCGTTTACATTCAAGGAATGCAAGAATTGGTTCAAAATTGAAACCTAAATTATTATTACCAAAGTCAAGTTTATTGAAACATAAGCTAAAGAAGTAATAAATTCTATGCCAATAATGATACAACCCACATTTCCAAATCAGGGCTTATCAATATCGAAGATTGGAGTGCATCTTCTTCATTAAAAAGAAGTCTACTTTCAGCGTTAAGAACATTACAAAATATTTCTTTTATTTGTAATAATTATTCATTATAGTAAGATGAAGAGAATACTGTTAATTCTTATTTTTGTTCAATTTTCCTTAATTCAATATGGGCAGATTATAGCTGATCATAGAGTAGTTGATTTATATGATGATATACCACAACAATGGATTGATGCTGTAAAGAAAATGTGGGTTTCAATACCTGGAGAATCTCATAGTCTTGGGTATAGAACCGGATTAAATTTACTTGAAGTCTTAGATCCCGCCTATGATGTTAATGTTAAAGAATCCGGGACACCTGAAGCATATACAACAAATCATTTAAGAGCGAGTAAAGCTACAAGGGATGATTGGGGCGGATGGTCTTATAGTTGTGGAGAAGATGGTTGGTGGACAAATTCTGCTGCAATTACAGGTATAGAAAATAGTATTACATATTGTAACACAAATAATTTGGAAGTAGCGGCGATAGGTTTTGGATGGTGCTGGGATGCAATAGCAGGATCTCCAACTACAAATGTTGATCCAGTTTATGGAGTACATTGGTATGGCTGGTCACAGGGAAGTCCAACAGGAGATAGTTCCTGGGGGCTAGAATTTAATGATTATGCACAAACATCAAATTCTGTAAGTCTTGATACATATTTAGCGGCTACGCAAGCATATGTTGATTATTGTAACGCAAAAGGATATAATACAAAAGTATTCTTTACGACAGGTCCGGTTGATACATATTATTATGGAGAAGCCGGATATCAGGGTCATCTCAAATATGAGAGGATAAGAGATTATGTTAAGGCAAATTCTACAAGAATACTTTTTGATTATGCTGATATATTGAGTTATGATGATAATGGGTCAACAAGCGCAACAACCTGGAATGGTCATACATATCCTAATATAACCAACACTAACTTGTCTCCAACAGTAGATGCCATGCATATTTCAAATGCAGGAGCATTAAGATTGGGCAAGGCGATGTGGTGGATGCTGGCAAGGATTGCAGGATGGGATGGCGGTACAACCGGAATAGATGAAAACAAAGAAGAATCAATACCATCTATAAATATTGAAATTACACTGGAAGAAATCAGGATAAGGCTGGATGATCTTTATCTATATTCAACAATTAAATTATACAACCTTACCGGAAGTCTAATTTATACCTGGAAAGCTAACAGCTATTTTTGTGTATTAAGCCACTCTAAGCTGCCAGCAGGATTATATTTTGTTGTCGTAACAAATCGAAGAGAATCAAAAGTTCAAAAAATAATTATTCAATAAAGGTGACCATTGATTTGCGTATGGTAAGATCAGGTTTTTTTGATCTTCTTGCCAGTAGGGCTGATAGTTAGGTCGTCTTTAAATTCATATACCTGAGGTATTTTGAACAGAGCAAGATGCTGTGAGCAATGATGCATTATAGTTTCCCGATTGATTTTGTCTTTCACGTCTTTCCTGACGATAATTGTTGCTTTTAACAATTCTCCCTGTATTTCATCTTCAACACCTTCAATAGTGCAATCAATAACTTCAGGCATAGCCAGAATAACAGCTTCAATTTCTTTTGGGCTGATCCTCTTTCCGCGTACCTTAATGATCTCTTTTGAACGGGCAGTTAAATATATGTAACCATCTTCATCAACCGTCCCAAGATCACCGGTGTAGAGCCATCCATTTCGGATGGCATTTTTTGTGCCCTCTTCATCGGTAAAGTATCCCATCATAATATTATCACCGCGGGCTATAACTTCACCTGTTTCACCGGGATTTATTTTATCGCCATTTTCATTTACTACAACCAACTCTACGCCCGGTATGCCTTTTCCCATCGAACCCTTTCTTCGTTCATAAATCTCAGGAGGCAGCCATGAAAGCCGTGCAGTGGCCTCAGTTTGTCCGTACATAACCACAAACCTGATCTCAGGGTGAGCCTCACGGAACTCATCTATGAAAATAGGCGCAAGTTTACCTCCGGCCTGGGTGACATATTTAAGGTAAGGGAATTTGGTGCTTTTAAATGAATCTGATTTTCTGAGCAGGATTTGGAAATGACTCGGTACTCCTGCAAATCCTGTACATTTATAATCAATGAGGCTTTTTAACACTCCACCAAGGAATATAAATGCGTTATTGAACACTATTGATCCTCCGGCCCGAAGGTGGGTATGCAAAAGCGAGAGGCCATAACAATAGTAGAAAGGCAAGACCACAAGCATCCTGTCGTCACCTGTCAATTTCAGATACTCAACAATTGATGACGTATTTGCAATCAGGTTCTTATGTGAGATCATTACTCCCTTGGGCTTCCCGGTCGAACCTGATGTGAAAATAATTTCTGCACATTTCTCACGATCAGATACATCAGGGGAGATACCTGCTACGGCGCTTTCCTCAATCCCTGAAATCTCTCCGGGATATATGCATTTGTATTCACTGACAGGCAGTTTCTTCCCGATATCATCGGTCAGAAAAACCAATGAAGGATTGGTTAACCTGCTTATATATTCAAAATTCTCCTTTTCAATATAGGGATCAAGGGGAATACATATGTTCCCCGATTTGAGAATAGCCAGATATGCCTTAAGGAAAAAAAGGTTGTTGACTGAGAGCAGCATAATATGCTTTTCTGTTCCAACTTTTTCATTGATCCATCCGGCAATTTTCTGGCAGCTTGAATAGAGGTCTTTATAGGTAATTTCCTCCTTACCAACCAAAAATGGTTTATCCAGACCGGATGTATTTTCGAAGAAATAGTCAAATGCGTTCATAATGAAGAGTTGAAAGGTTGAAAAATTGAGGAGTTGAAAAGTCTGGGGATGTCTTGTCCTGAAATAGGTTTACATAAAACATAAACTTATGAAAGGTAACAAATTTTATTCAGAATCATTCAAAAAGGAAGTTGTCAGGGAAGTAAAGGCAGGCTTATTGTCCAAGGCTGAAGCCTTGAGAAAATATGATATTCCTGGCAGTTCAACAATTATCAGATCAATTCGTAAATTTGATGGGAAAACAACGAACTATCGACAGGTCATGGATTATAAGAAATCTGATAAGGAGGCCCTGATAAAACGCATCAAAGAGTTAGAGCGAAAACTGGAAGATGAGCAAATAAGATCAGAAGGGCTGTCAAAAATGATTGACATAGCAGAGGACCAGCTTAAGATCAGTATCAGAAAAAAGTCTGCCACCAAACAGTCCAGGTGATAAAGGATAGCTATCCTCAAGTAGGCCTAGGGAGGATATGCAGACTGTTTGGTATAACAAGGCAAGCTTACTACAAGAACATAAAACATCAAAAGAAAGCAATCGCTGAAGATCACATTACTCTTCAGCTGATCTCTGCTATTCGTAAGGATCATCCACGAATGGGCGGGAGGAAAATATATTTTATGATCAAGGAAGATATTAATATATTGAACATAAAACTTGGCAGAGACGCATTGTTCGATCTTTTAGCCTCAGAGCATCTGCTTGTTCAGCGAAGAAAAAGAAAACATATCACAACCAATTCTAATCACTGGTACAGGAAATACCCTAATTTAATTAAGAATCTGGTGCCTGATGGGCCTGACCAGATATGGGTGAGCGACATAACTTACATAAGAACAAAGCAGGAGTTTTTATATTTATTTTTAATTACAGATGCTTATTCGAAAAAGATCCTTGGATACAGACTTGCTAAAAACCTGGATAGTATCCATGCTGTCAACTCTCTGCAGGACGCTATCAAAAATACCTGTAAACCCATATCAGGACTTATTCATCACTCAGACCGTGGAATACAATATTGCAGCAAAGAGTATACTGACCTGCTTAATAAACATGCGGTATCAATCAGTATGACTGAAAATGGGGATCCATTGGAGAATCCTATTGCAGAGAGAATAAATGGAATACTGAAAGATGAGTACTTATACGATAAAATAAATAATCACAATAACTTAGATATAAAAGAACTAAGCAAGGCTATCGAAAAGTACAATACATTAAGGCCGCATTTAAGCTGTGAAATGCTGACGCCCCAGGAAGCTCACAGAGCTCAAGGAAACCTAAAACGAATGTGGAAAAACTATTACAAAAAAAGAGTTAATTTAGAGGTATAAACCTGTAAACTTTTTTCAGGACGGGTCAGGAACTTCATTGTCGCACTTTTAATCGGGTTTATATACACTCCTCACAGTTGTCACGATCCATAATAGTCTCTGATAGGTGGTATTCTTAGGTACTCAGTTGTTTTGCGCTTTCTTTCAAAGTTTCTGTATAACGCTTCAATCCGCTCTTTTGTTTCACCCATTACTGATGCAACCTCGTCTGCAGGATATCCGTTCTCAAATCCATACCAAAACCGATCCATAAGAGTAAACGGGAGCTGATAAAAGAATTCTTCCTGTGTCTGCTCCGCAGAGTAGGTGTCCGTGGTTGGAGTTCTATTAATAATTTCCTTAGGTACTCCCAGATATTCCGCCAACTGATAAACCTGAGTTTTATACAAATTACCAATAGGCATTACATCACCTGCACCGTCCCCGTACTTGACGAAAAAGCCCTGCTCCTGTTCGTGTTTATTGGGGGTGCCGATAACAGCGTAATGAAGTGCCTCAGCATGATAGTAGAGCATTGACATCCGCGTGCGCTGTTTAAAGTTTGAAGCAGCCACTATCTGAAGGTATTCATTGACAGGAAGCATCTTGTCTTTTGCATTGCCCTCTTCATCAATTACCGTCAAAGAGAAAATTGGTGGGAGGTTGTTGAACAGACCACTCTGCCTGATCCCGATCTTCATCTTCCAGGTTTTTGGATCATACTCCGGAAACACCCGTTTGACTGCTTCATCACGCCTTTCATAACATCCAAATCCTGAAAGAGCGCCGGTAATCTCCTCTTTGATTGCTCTTACACCGAATTTTGCAGCCAGTTCACGGGCAAGAATTTCGCTGTCGGGACTGGAATCCTTTTCGGGCAACATTATTCCAAGTACTTTTTCGGGGCTAAAAGTTTTTGCAGACAGGGCCAGGCATACTGATGAATCAATACCACCACTGATTCCAACAACTGCTCCGTTCCTTTTAAACCTGTGCAGGATATCCTCACGGAGTTTATTAACTATCTGGTTGACTACGTATTCGACATCTGAAAGGAGAATGATGTCTTCGGAAAAAGGTTTTCTGGTTGACATATTTTTATTTTTACAAAATTCTTTTTCTTACCACCCCATCCGCCGTCAGGCTAAACTCCCCTGAAGGCTGGCTCCTCCCTGTCCCGACGTACAATGTCGGGACTATACGGTCGGCCCTCTCAAAAAAGGAGGAGAAATAGATTTATTCTAAATCTTCGATGATTTTCAGGTTTTTCAATGGAGGGGTCTTAAAGTTCTCATTTTGATATTCAATGAACTGATGATGAAGCAGGTGGGTTGAGATAACTGCAGTAAGAATCATGTTTTCCACTTCTGATGCGGTTCCGGTTTTGTCTATTTTATTCAGCAGGAAAGATATGGACTCAAAATTAAAAATTCCTGATTTTCGTGTGAAGCTTTCAGACAACATTTCAGATATATATTCAGGCCGCTCTTTTGACATGAAAACACTACTGATGGGTGCACGATAAGGCTGTTTAGGTCTTTTTATTATACTTTCCGGAATTCTGCCCTTGAGAAGTTTTTTAAGCAGGAATTTCTCATTGAGGCCGTTAAGCTTTAAATTGTCCGGTAACCTGTTGCAGAATTCAATTACCCGGTAGTCAAGGAATGGATATCTGCCTTCTATTGAGTTGGCCATACCCATACGGTCCCCCTGAGATGAGAGCAGATACCCTGACATGAAGACTGTTGTCTCAAGCCATTGGGCTTTGGCAAGTGGTGACAGGTTGTTAAAATCGTTTGGCAGTCTTTCTTCAAGGTCGCGCAGTGGATCGTAACCCTCAATTGTCTCCCTGACAGAGTCAGCTAAATGCTTTTTTATATGGTTAGAATTATTCCATCTTAACAAGTGGGAATAAAAAGGATTATTTACATCATCCAGCTTATATCCGAAAAACATTTTAAGGATGTTTGGACTGGCATTCCTGAGATGCGGGATATCAGGGTATATCTTTTTAAGCAGAAGAGGCCTCAGGGCAGAGTTTGGCTGCGCAGCCCAGAATCGCCTGATAATTGTTTCCCTGAATATATCGTAGCCGGCGAGCATTTCATCAGAGCCTTCACCTGTTATGACCACCTTGATATTATTATCTCTTACTAGCTTTGACAGGATAAGCATTGGGGTAGGAGCCGTCCTTGTGAGAGGGGTCTCTGAATGCCATACAACCTCAGGAAAATGGTCTGCGATATCTTGTGAGGAACATGTAATGGATTTATGATTTGTATTCAGGTAGCGCACTGCCTCCTGCTGGTAACTGCTCTCATCAAAATCCTTTTCTGAAAACCCAATCGAAAATGTATTCAGAACCCCGGGTTCAATGTCTTTTATATAAGCAACGGTAGCAGTTGAATCTATGCCTCCGCTCAGGTAAGCTGCAACCTCAACATCTGCCCTCAACCGCAATCTGACCGCATCCGAGAAGAGTACATTGAACTGTTCAAGGGCGTCAGGCAATGAAATTGGCTGATCGGTCTTACCCTGCTGCAGATCCCAGTATTTTTTGGTCTTAAAGCCCTCTCGGCTAAAAACTGCAAAGTGCCCCGGAGAGAGCTCATAAATCCCTTTAAAGGCAGTGCCAGGGGTGATTGCAGTCCAAAACGTATAAATCTGTGAAAGATGTTTAGCGTCGAGGGTTCTGGCAATATTTTTCTGCTTAAAGAGCGCTTTTATTTCTGAAGCGAAAGTGAATATGCCGTCCGTAATATTATAAAACAGCGGCCTGATACCTACCCTGTCACGCGCCATGAAAAGCTCCTCCTGCAATTTATCCCATATTGCAAAAACGAACTGTCCGTTTAATAAATCCAGGCATTTCTTTCCGTAAAGTGCGTACAACTGGACCAGCACTTCTGTGTCTGAGTGAGTTCTGAAGCTGTTTCCTCTCTTTTCGAGGTCCTGGCGAAGCTCTTTATAATTAAATATTTCGCCGTTAAAGACAATCCAATAACGGCCGGACGGATCGGAAAGAGGCTGTTGGCCTCCTTCGATATCAATAATGCTTAATCTGACATTTCCGATTGTTGCAAAATGAGAATGGTAAATACCAGTTTCATCCGGCCCGCGGTAGCTTATGGCGCGGAGCATCGATTCCACAGCAGATGTGCTGTTGGATATACCCTTGTAGTCAACAACACCGGCTACTCCGCACATAATTATCCTTCAGTCTTTCTTACGATAAAATCAGAGATTGCATTGATCGATTCAAAGTTTTCCTCAACAAGGTCAGCATCGATGGTTTTAATACCAAACTCCTCTTCAAGAAAGGTAATCAGCAATATAAATCCCATTGAATCGAAGAAGCCTTCCTTGAAAATAAGGGATTCATCCTTAATTTTATTTGCATCAGCATGTGATGTCTCAACGATGTATTTTTTGATTTTCTCCTGAGTATTTACCAGATCAATTGCCATATAAATTAAAATAAGTTGGTTTAACTGAATTTCGGGATAAAAGCTGCTTTTTCTTTTTTGTAATAATTGTCATAACGGCCGTATCTGCTTTTCTTGAGATCGAGATCGTTGAACACAATATCAAAGTTTTCAATATTGTTTTTACGGAAGAGATTAAGCACATCCGTAAACACATCCTTTCGTGTGTAATCATTTCTGCAGACCAGGAGAATAAATGAAGCATATTTTATCATAAGTGTAGCATCTGCAACCAGTCCTACCGGGGTGGAATCAATGATAATATAGTCGAATTTGGTTTTCAGATCTGCTATCAAATCATCCAATACTCCTGCTTCGATAAGCTCAGCAGAGTTTGGCAGTACAGGTCCGGCCGGTATGATCCAGAGATTCTCGATATCAGTCTTTTTAATGATTTTATCGCTGCCGACGTTATTTACCATATAATTTGATAAACCAACAGTGTTGACAACATTCAGCTTCTCATGCAGTGTAGGCCGGCGCAGGTCACAGTCGAGGATGATTGTCTTATGTCCGACAGAAGCAATTGAAGCAGCAAGGTTGCTGGAGACGAAACTCTTTCCATCCTGAGGCTGTGAAGATGTGACCATAATGACTTTCTGTGGTTCTGACCTGAATCGCAGGAAAATGCTGCTTCTCAGATTCCTGAATGATTCTGCAATTGAAGATCCGGGGTGATCCTTGACAACAGATTCCGTCTTATAATAATTTGTATAGATCAGGTTCATTACCGGCTGGTTGATCATGTGCTCAACGTCCTTAACAGAAGCTATCTTTTCGTTAAAGAAGTTTTTAAGTATAATGAAGATTGTTGGGATCATAAAGCCCATGAAGAGCGCAATCAGCCAATTCATCATCGTTCTCGGGGAAAGAATGGATGCTGTCACAGCCCTTGCCGGTTCCAGTATTTCATAGTCCGGGTAGTTGGATGCCATAGCAATTGCAGCTTCAGATCTCTTTTCAAGAAGAAAGGTATAGATGGCATCGGTAAGTGTAAATTGCCGTTGCATGCTTACCATACTTAGTTCGGTTCTGGGCAGTCTTGAGATCTCACCCTGGAGTTTGCTGGCCCTGTAATCAAGCTCATTCTGAGTAAGGTTAAGAGTGTTCAGATTATTCTTGACATTTTCTAGTATTGCCTGCTTCTGGAGTTTTATCTTGTTTTCGATCTGGCCCAGGAAGAGGTTCTTCTCCGCATTGTTACTTAAAATCGTTGATCTTTGTGCGTTCAGTGAGAGAAGTTCAAGAACCAATGAGTTCATAATCGGGTCAACCACATTTGCAGCTGAGGGAGGTGCCAGACCAGCCATGTCCTGGTTCTTTTCAAAATAATCAATAATATAATTATAATACCGTTCCTGAACCTTAAGCATGGAACGGTCATTCTCAATCTGAGTCATCTTTTCGAGGGCCTGTTGTCCCTGATAACTCAGGTCAGTAACCTGGTTAGACGATCTGTAATCTCTTAGCTCAGTTTCGGATTTACTGAGAGAATCTGATATTTCGGATATCTGTGATTCTATAAAATTAATGGTATTGACTGCTATTTTATTCTTCTTTGCAAGATTTTCATCAAGATAAGACTGAATATACTTGTTAAGAAAGTCAATTGTCAAGGTTTTATTTTCTCCTCTGAAAAAAACATTTATCAGTGATGATCTGATACTTACGGGCTCGACTTTAAGCCGGCTAAGATATGCTTTGGTGAGGTAGTCAAGATGATAAAATTCAAAATATGAGTCATCGTCTTTAGCTGCACCAGGATTATACAAATTCTTGTTCAGTGAGACAGAAAACTTATAATTATAGGCAGATATAGTTTCGTTAAACCTGCAGATTGTATCCACTTCAAGAAAGTTTTTTTCACTTACAATTGCATTATCAACGTAATTATAATAGGACACCTCATCCTCCGAAGCAGTAAGTCTGTATTTCTGCTCATCGAGAATCGAGATATGAAATTTGGCATTGATCGGCTGTATATGTGACTTGTCGATGCTTACTGTATACGAAGTGCCCAGGTAAACCTGTCCGGGTTTCTGGAAGAGGTTATTCTTCCCGGTGAAATATCCAACTTCCAGATTGATATCTTTAATGGTTGTCGCAACGAGGCTGAAGGAGTTAAGACTGTTTATATCGTTTTCAAGGTTTCTTGCTTCTGCCAGGGAACCAAGACCGCTGAAAAGGTCATTGGAACCGAGAAGCGAGGAACGCTTGTCTTCAACCGGGCCAATAATTGAATTGACTTGATAAACAGTGGGTGAGAATTTATTGACTACAAAGGCGATAGCTATACAAATAACAAAGCATGCAAGGTACAAATACTTATAAGATACTGCCTGTAATATAAATTCCTTAATATTAAAAGCCTCGTTCTGTGAATCATTCTGGTTTGACATCCGGATAGATTTAATTAAAAGCCCAGGCCCGCAAAAAGAAGGACTGCAAGCGCGGTTGTAATGGTACTGAGTAATGTTGTGTAGGTAATATTTGAGTAACTCGTTGATATGTCCTTCAACGGCTCAACAATTATTACATCATTTGGCAGGATATAATAATAGTTTCTGGAGGCGATCTTAGAATCAGAGAGATTTAACTTATAATGAATTATTTTGTCGTCAACATTTCTGATTACGATGACGCTTTTCCGGTTACCGTACCGTGTAATCCCTCCGCCCAATCCCAGGGCTTCATAAATATTCAATTTATCCTGGATAAATGGATATACACCTTGTCGGTTAACTTCGCCCATGACTGTGATTTGATTATCAACGAATTTGACGATTACAGAGGTATTTGCAACGTAATCGCTCAGAGCTTTCTGAATTTTATCGGCAGCTTGGGAAGTAGTAAGTGAGGCAACATTAATATTACCTACAAACGGGAAATTTACATTTCCCTGCTCATCAACAAGATATCCCAGGAGACCTGATGAAGTACCGTAACTGGCAGTTCTCATTTCATCAGTCGAGTTGAATATCTGGTTTGTCGGCATATCAATGCTTATTACCTTAATGTAAAGCCTGTCAAAAGGCATTATTACCTTCTGGGTACGCGGATTGGCGATAGGCTCTTCAATCTCATTAATATCATTAAAATAGCTCACCTTTTCCATGGGAACACATGAAACCGCAAAAACAATTAATAGGGCGGCACCAGCTGTATGGATTTTTAACTTCATCTTTATTATAAACTTGTTAAGTGAATTAATATTATATTCCTGTCCTCTGGAATATTGTTTTTAAAGTCTTGAGCAAAATTACAAAATCCAGACGAAGGGACCAATTGTCTATATAGGCCAGATCCATCTCCATCCACTTTTCGAATTTTATATTATTTCTATCAGGTTTTATCTGCCAGAAACAAGACAATCCCGGCTTTACTGACAGGCGTCTGAGCTGCCATCTCTGGTACTGCACTGTTTCTTCAGGTAGTGGTGGTCGGGGGCCGATCAGCGACATTTCCCCCTTTATAATATTAAAAAGCTGGGGTAATTCATCGAGCCCGGTTTTTCGCAGGACCCCACCGATTTTTGTAATACGGGGATCATCCTTAATCTTGAATGCCGGTCCGTCTGCCTCATTTTGCTCCTCCAGATCCTTCCTCAGATCATCAGCGTTGGCCACCATTGTCCTGAATTTGTATAGTTCAAACTGCCGGCCGCGCAGACCAACACGCGGTTGTTTATAGATTGCAGGTCCGGACGAAGTGATCCTGATAAGTAGTGTTAAAACAATAAGTACAGGTGATAACACTATTATCCCTATCAAAGCGCCAAAGATATCGGTTATTTTTTTTGCAGCCAGGGCATACGTGCTGTGCGGGACATTTATAAAAGTGAGGAATTTATGATCGGCAATCTGGCTCTTCACTGCATTTGAAAGGGTAAGCTTTTCATCGCGGTACATCAGGTTGAATACGACGCCAAGTTCTTCACACGATCTTACCACCTTTCGTACTTCAGAGGGTATTACCCTGTTCTTCACATAAAGTACCTCATCAATCATGTCAACTTCCATCAGGTCATTCAGTACCTGAATGTATCCCTCAGGAAGGATAATAATGGTTTCAGCATACTTTTCACTTATTTCCCCTGAACTGGTGAAGATTGCAATAATCTTATATCCCCACTCCTTGTTGACCAGCAGACTCTCGATGAATGGAAGGGAAGAAGTATCGGCAATCAGAACCACGTTTAAAAAGTTAAAGCCTTTTGCCCTGTAAAGCTTGAAAACCTTGTACTCAAAAACACGAAGGGAAAAAAGGAAGATCAAACCAAAAAATGGGATTAAAACAATAAATGTTCTTGACAGCTCATTCAGTTTAAAGAGAAAATAATAGAAGACCAGTAATAACAATATTGCTGCTGTTGCCAGAAAGTATTCAAAAAAGAGGGAGGTATAATGCTTTGTACGAGGTATCTCTGTCGCTTTCAGTAGGTAAAGAGCTAACAACCAGAAGGGGGTTACACCAAGAAAGAGCAGAATAAAGGCCCGGTCTGTGAAAAAGAAGATTCCGGTTTCATAATAAACTATCAGGTATGAACATTCAAAAGCCAGGAATATAGCCAGAATATCAAGGGAGCCAAGAATAAAATTGAGAAGGTTCCACTTCTTAAGGAAGGGGATGATATGCAAACGATATAGAGTACTGAATATATCCATCAGCAATTCATTTCTTTACTCAGCTTCTTAATCCTGATTTGCCGTCAGGAACCCTGACGGGTAATTCTTTCATGCCGCAGGTCGTTTCTTCTGCGTGTAGAAATATGTCAATCCGTGAAGGTTAGTCATCTCTACAACCTGAAGTCCGCACTCTTCAAGGAGATTTTTAACTCTTCTCCGGGTAAGATACCTGTTTGTACGTGAATCAATAATACTGTACATCCGATTTATAAAGGGTATCCTTGATTCAATTCCGTTTTCGTAGTCCTCAGCTTTATTCGATTCCAGGCCGGTAAGATTGCTATACTCATCGGAAAAGCCACTTTGAGCCTTATTATCGATAAAACAACCAATAAAATTACTGCTTTGTGGCAGCAAGTCAGCGATTGTCCTTAAAAAATCCTTTATTTCCCTTATATGATTCAACTGTTTAAGACTTACAACGGTCTTAACTTTTCTCAAATCTTCAGCATCATAAAAAAAGTGACGATTTGAAGGAATTACCAGCATTCCTGTTTCACCAGCCAAATTTTGCTGGGCAAGATAATTAAAGAAGTCTTCACGGACTCTTTCCGGCAGTTCTTCAAAGAGCTTACTGATCCGGGGATTTTCAGATAATATTCCCTTCCGGTAAGTTATCTTAACCGTTTGATTATTATAATCTGAATTGTATGAAATTGCTCCCAAATCCACTTCTGTTAATATTTCAAAAATTTCTCATTGTAAAGGTAAGTCTAACCCAAACTTTATGCAAGTTTTTATACTTACACTTACCAATTGAAGAATAGACAAAAGTCAAGTCATTTTGTTCATTTACCCTTATTTTTTTTTCATTAGCACTCAAAACAATGACATTAGTCAAAAACGGGGGTATTTTATTAACAATTGAAGGGAAATAATAAGGTCGCCACAATTATCACTATGTAAGTAAATTATTATCAGATTGTTATAATGAAAAATTCAGTAAAGAGCATGATTATAAAGAACCAGGCGTATTTTGACAAACCGTATGTAAAAATTGATTAATAATCAGTTTTGTCGTACTGTTTTGTTGAACCTATGTATGACATATTGTTTTTTAAAAAATTAGGTGATGCTTTTTGGGATAAGAAAATTACAAAACCTGGCAAAGTATTCCAACGTTTGGTTACCTGAAGAGCGAAGGATCATTTGTTCGCACATTACCTTTAAACGCAACGACAAATGCCTGAGGATAATCTGACTGCCTGCAAATATTGAGAAATTTTGTTGCTTCTTTCACGGCGCTGAATTCTCCAATCGTGGTTCTGTAAGCACCTTTATACAGATATTCGAAAGTCTTATAACTCTTACCTGATAATTTAATGTAATAACTGCCAACAGGTTTTGTGTTTGCAAGGATTTGTACCCTGTATATGATTCCTTCTATATTCTCTGAAATTGTGGCAGCAGGTTTGGTATCTGACTTTATTTCCATTGGATTTGCCTGAGGATCCGCCTTCTCCTCCGGCTGTAGGATTTGGGGGGGTAAAAGAGGTTCAGACGTTTTTGTCGTCTCTGCTGTGGCAGTTCTGAATAACTGATCTTCCAGAATCCGGGCTTCGGCATCTGTTATTCTTACATTGTTGTTGAAAGCAACCAGAAATGAATTACTATATCCTGACTTACGGCAAAAGTTAAGAAATCTGGACGCTTCTGCAAGTGTACCGAATTTTCCAACAGTCGATCGATATACCCCCTTGTAGAGATACTCATATGAATTATAGTTCTTTCCGGCAATAGCAACTTTTTGACTTCCCAAAGGCCTGGTATTTGAAGCATACTGTATTCTGTAAACCAGGACATCTCTTTTCACTTCACCCGCTGGAGGAACTACCGGCTCAGGTTTTGTCTCTTTAAATACTTCTGCAGTTTTATTTTCTTCAGGAACCCTGGCAGGGGCGCCCTGTTTAACCGTTTCAACATCGGTTTGAACTTTCCCGGGAATGCTTTGAGCGATAGGTTCTGAGGTAACCGGCTTTACGCCCTGCACCTCCTCTTTTATTCCTGCAATAGCTAAAAGTTGTTTAGAAAGATCCTGAGTAGCTGCTGTTGTTATAAGGGGATTAAAAGAAATCCGGTAAAGCTGCATTTCTCTTTTTCCTGACCTTTCCCTGGAGGTGTAAAATGCAGACTTCCCGTTATCCCTGTTCAGGGTAAATGCAACTTCATCATCCGGGGAGTTTATTGGCTGTGAAAGGTTTTGTGGCTTGCCCCAGCCTTTCCCGTCATAGACACAAACAAAAATATCGTATCCCCCATGACCTGGTAATTTGTCAGAAGAGAAATAGAGATTGTCTTTCGCATCTAGAGTGGCAAAAAGTTCGTTTCCCGTTGTGTTAATATGGTTTCCCAAATTTAAGGGCTCACTCCATGTTTCGCCTTCCAGCCTCGATACAAAAAGATCGAGTCCTCCCGAGGAGCCTGCCATATCTGATGAAAAAATAATTACACTTCCATCAGATGAGAGCGTGGGATGGGTATAGATGTAGTTGTCATTGCAGAAACTCAGTGGATTGTCATCTATGGCCCACCCCTCCGGAACATATGAAGCCCTGAAAACTTTTTCCTTATTCCCTTTATCAGGGATTAAACTCAGGTACATGGTGTTAAAATCTTTTGAGAAAGTTGTGGCTTCAGTGGGGAATATTACCGAGGACGAAGGCAGGAAAGGCATATATTCACCTGGTAAAGTATCTGCAACCAGAGCCATGAAAGACTTTACAGAGCCAAAAGAAAGATGCTTCTGAGACATTTTTTCTGTACCTTTGGAATAGGCAAGAAATACAATTCCATTTCGGTAAAATTGAACCCCTGATGAAGGAGCAACTATCTCGAGATGAAAAGGTTTGATGGTTAATATGTTTGCATTTGTTGTATCAGGTGCAGCAATTAAATAATCTTGATAGATATCACTAGCTTTCAAATTAAGTCCTGGTCGATAAATGTCAATAATTCCGCTTTGCAGAATTATTAATGTAATTATCATAAGGAAGTGTTTCATGACTTCTGAATTTATTTGATTACCAGTGCCACTTAGTTGATGACGAACGACTTATATTTCCAAAATTTATCCCTGCAGCAATCTCGATAATCAGATCCTTTTTGTAAAAAGGAACATCTCTCGGGAAATCCACCAGAGTGCCAATGTATATCCTCGGGAATTTATACTGAAAGAAGAAGGTAAATTTACTATAGTCGTGGAGGTAGCCTCCGAGGCAAAAGTCCTCCAGATAAATCTTAAGCATTGGATTATAGGTTTCCTTTCTATCGAAATTAAGTGAATCGTTCAAGTCAATAATCAGGGAGGGTTCAATTACGATATTTAATGATTTGCTGATAACTAATTTATATCCTGCAATAAAAAAATATTCCCTTGAAATAGGCACATCGTAGACTTCAAGATCAGCGCTGTCGATCATATTTCCCAGGATGTTTGTGGCGGATATTCCTGCATATAAAGATTGTCCGTAATAGTAAACTCCGGCATCTATATTGGGAATGAAGGTGTTTTTTGGCGGAGCGTTAAAGTCTAGAACAGAGTCCATCATGTTATAAATGCCTTTCACAGCCAGGCCAACTGACAAAAACGACAGGTTTTTATCATTCAGCGGTATATGATATGAACCAGCGGCACTGAAACCAAGGTTTCGTGAAGATCCGGCAACGTCATTGAAAAATGCGGCTCCAACGCCAAACTGGGTATAACTTCTGGACACAGGAGCTCCGAAATATGTTGGCCCCTTTTTGGCTATTCTGCTGTTTCCGCTCAACAGCTGTGACATATCCGCTCCCTGGATTACAGCCGAAATATCAATTGCCATAAAATCTTTGCTGCCAGCTATTGCCGGATTGATGATAAATGGGGTGAATACCCTGTTGGAAATCGGGGTCAGGGGCGTCTGTTGAGCTGCAGCATTGCAAACAGAGGCTAGTATTCCAAGAACAAACAGGGTTACCTTAATGATTTCTTTAATACAGATATTGTGGCCTACCATATAGTTACAGATAATGTTAATAGTCAATGTCAAGTTACAATAATCCCAATGTAAAGGCAAGATTTTTTGAAGTGTCTAAAGTTGAGAGTGAATAAATTGCCTAAAGTCAGTCGGCTTAGCTTGCAGTCTCTTGTATTCATTATGAGGTGTTTCGCGTTTATGATTAACCGTTTCTCGTTAGAAGGTAAGAGTCATTTCGTGGACTATTAATACTTTGATTCGCATAGTATCGGATATCGTCAAAAATGATAATATAATGTCAATCAGAGTTTTGCAAGGTAATATATATATTGTAAAATTCTCTCCAAATAGTACAAATTGAAAATTGATTAAAGATGCTATATATTTGATTAACAGTTATACAACGTACGTTGATATTGTTTATTTTTAGAATCCTTTTCGCAAAATATTTTAATTTTTTTAATTTCAGAATGAGAGAGCAATAAATTAATGATAATGATATTTATTATAATTTATTATGACTATGAATGCACTGGCTGTTGCAATTAGGAAATTTTATATTTGTAACAAAAATATTATTTAGTCGTTAAAATATATATGTTTGTCAAAATAACTGAATAATTAGTCAAAAGTTTCTGTCACATGGAGGAAGCACTATATTAACTCAGAATTATGAAGAAAATTTTATTCTTATTCATTTTTGTTCAGTTTTCCTTAATTCAATATGGGCAGATTATAGCTGATCATACGAGTAGTTGATTAGTTTGATGATATACCACAACAATGGATTGATGATGTAAAGAAAATGTGGGTTGTCAATACCTGGAGAATCTCATAGTCTTGGGTATAGAACTGGATTAAATTTACTTGAAGTCTTAGATCCCGCCTATGATGTTAATGTTAAAGAATCCGGGACACCTGAAGCATATACAACAAATCATTTAAGAGCGAGTAAAGCTACAAGGGATGATTGGGGCGGATGGTCTTATAGTTGTGGAGAAGATGGTTGGTGGACAAATTCTGCTGCAATTACAGGTATAGAAAATAGTATTACATATTGTAACACAAATAATTTGGAAGTAGCGGCGATAGGTTTTGGATGGTGCTGGGATGCAATAGCAGGATCTCCAACTACAAATGTTGATCCAGTTTATGGAGTACATTGGTATGGCTGGTCACAGGGAAGTCCAACAGGAGATAGTTCCTGGGGGCTAGAATCTAATGATTATGCACAAACATCAAATTCTGTAAGTCTTGATACATATTTAGCGGCTACGCAAGCATATGTTGATTATTGTAAAGCAAAAGGATATAATACAAAAGTATTTTTTACGACAGGTCCGGTTGATACATATTATTATGGAGAAGCCGGATATCAGGGTCATCTCAAATATGAGAGGATAAGAGATTATGTTAAGGCAAATTCTACAAGAATACTTTTTGATTATGCTGATATATTGTGTTATGATGATAATGGGTCAACAACCGCAACAACCTGGAATGGTCATACATATCCTAATATAACCAACACTAACTTGTCTCCAACAGTAGATGCCATGCATATTTCAAATGCAGGAGCATTAAGATTGGGCAAGGCGATGTGGTGGATGCTGGCAAGAATGGCAGGATGGGATGGCAGTGCATCAATAATCCCTGTAACAGGGATTACAGTTACAGGAGCAGGAGGGTCGTCAGTCATCACAACGGATAACGGCACTCTTCAGCTTAGTGCAGCGATAGCACCGACGAATGCCACTAACCAGACAGTTACATGGACGATAGTCAACGGCACAGGCCAGGCTACGATCAGTTCGACAGGACTTGTCACGGCAGTATCTAGCGGCACCGTAACAGCAAGGGCCACCGCCAATGACGGGAGTGGAGTATACGGAACACTTGTCATCACCATCAGCAGTCAGGTAATACCTGTGACAGGCATAACGGTTACAGGAGCAGGAGGGTCGTCGGTCATCACAACGGATAATGGCACTTTACAGTTAAGTGCAGCAGTAGCACCTACCACTGCGACAAACAAAACAGTCACATGGACGATAGTCAACGGCACAGGCCAGGCAACGATCAGTCCGACAGGACTTGTCACGGCAGTAACGAACGGAACGGTCACGGCAAGGGCCACGGCCAATGACGGTAGTGGAATATACGGGACACTTGTCATCACAATCAGCAGCCAGGTAATACCGGTAACAGGGATTACAATTACAGGGGCAGGAGGGTCGTCGGTCATCACAACGGATAACGGCACTCTTCAGCTTAGTGCAGCGATAGCACCGACGAATGCCACTAACCAGACAGTCACATGGACGATAGTCAACGGCACAGGCCAGGCTACGATCAGTTCGACAGGACTTGTCACGGCAGTATCTAACGGCACCGTAACAGCAAGGGCCACCGCCAATGACGGGAGTGGAGTATACGGAACACTGGTCATCACAATCAGCAGTCAGGTAATACCTGTGACGGGAATTACAGTTACAGGAGCAGGAGGGTCGTCGGTCATCACAACGGATAACGGCACTCTTCAGCTTAGTGCAGCGATAGCACCGACGAATGCCACTAACCAGACAGTCACATGGACGATAGTCAACGGCACAGGCCAGGCAACGATCAGTTCGACAGGACTTGTCACGGCAGTATCTAACGGAACAGTAACAGCAAGGGCCACCGCCAATGACGGGAGTGGAATATACGGAACACTTGTCATCACAATCAGCAGCCAGGTAATACCTGTAACAGGGATTACAGTTACAGGAGCAGGAGGGTCGTCGGTCATCACAACGGATAACGGCACTCTTCAGCTTAGTGCAGCGATAGCACCGACGAATGCCACTAACCAGACAGTAACATGGACGATAGCCAACGGCACAGGCCAGGCAACGATCAGTTCGACAGGACTTGTCACGGCAGTATCTAACGGAACAGTAACAGCAAGAGCCACGGCCAATGACGGGAGTGGAGTATACGGAACACTTGTCATCACAATCAGCAGCCAGGTAATACCGGTAACAGGGATTACAATTACAGGAGCAGGAGGGTCGTCGGTCATCACAACGGATAACGGCGCATTGCAGCTGACAGCAGCAATAGCTCCAACAAATGCCACGAACCAGACAGTTACATGGAGCATTGCCAACGGTACAGGCCAGGCAACGATCAGTCCGACAGGACTTGTCACGGCAGTATCTAACGGCACAGTAACAGCAAGGGCCACCGCCAATGACGGGAGTGGAGTATTCGGAACACTTGTCATCACAATCAGCAGTCAGGTAATACCTGTGACAGGAATTACAGTTACAGGAGCAGGAGGGTCATCGGTCATCACAACGGATAACGGCACTCTTCAGCTTAGTGCAGCGATAGCACCGACGAATGCCACGAACCAGACAGTCACATGGACGATAGCCAACGGCACAGGCCAGGCAACGATCAGTTCGACAGGACTTGTCACGGCAGTATCGAATGGCACGGTAACGGCGAGAGCCACGGCCAATGACGGCAGTGGAATATTTGGGACACTTGTCATCACAATCAGCAGCCAGGTAATACCGGTAACAGGGATTACGGTTACAGGAGCAGGAGGGTCGTCGGTCATCACAACGGATAACGGCACTCTTCAGCTTAGTGCAGCGATAGCACCGACGAATGCCACGAACCAGACAGTCACATGGACGATAGTCAACGGCACAGGCCAGGCAACGATCAGTCCGACAGGACTTGTCACGGCAGTATCGAACGGAACAGTCACAGCGAGAGCCACGGCCAATGACGGTAGTGGAATATTTGGGACACTTGTCATCACAATCAGCAGCCAGGTAATACCTGTAACAGGGATTACAATTACAGGAGCAGGAGGGTCGTCGGTCATCACAACGGATAACGGCACTCTTCAGCTTAGTGCAGCGATAGCACCGACGAATGCCACGAACCAGACAGTCACATGGACGATAGCCAACGGCACAGGCCAGGCAACGATCAGTTCGACAGGACTTGTCACGGCAGTATCTAACGGAACAGTAACAGCAAGGGCCACGGCCAATGACGGTAGTGGAATATTCGGGACACTTGTCATCACAATCAGCAGCCAGGTAATACCGGTAACAGGGATTACAATTACAGGGGCAGGAGGGTCGTCGGTCATCACAACGGATAACGGCGCATTGCAGCTGACAGCAGCAATAGCACCGACAAATGCCACGAACCAGACAGTTACATGGACCATTGCCAACGGTACAGGCCAGGCAACAATCAGTCCGACAGGACTTGTCACGGCGGTATCTAGCGGCACCGTAACAGCAAGGGCCACCGCCAATGACGGGAGTGGAGTATACGGAACACTGGTCATCACAATCAGCAGTCAGGTAATACCTGTAACAGGAATTACAGTTACAGGAGCAGGAGGGTCGTCGGTCATCACAACGG
Organism: uncultured Bacteroidales bacterium; assembly: GCA_963828395.1. Taxonomy (GTDB): domain Bacteria; phylum Bacteroidota; class Bacteroidia; order Bacteroidales; family VadinHA17; genus SR-FBR-E99. The sequence goes on along the minus strand of CAWHED010000003.1, from coordinate 355,861 downwards.
ATAACGGCACTCTTCAGCTTAGTGCAGCGATAGCACCGACGAATGCCACGAACCAGACAGTCACATGGACGATAGCCAACGGCACAGGCCAGGCAACGATCAGTTCGACAGGACTTGTCACGGCAGTATCGAATGGCACGGTAACGGCGAGAGCCACGGCCAATGACGGCAGTGGAATATATGGGACACTTGTCATCACAATCAGCAGCCAGGTAATACCGGTAACAGGGATTACAATTACAGGAGCAGGAGGGTCGTCGGTCATCACAACGGATAACGGCACTCTTCAGCTTAGTGCAGCGATAGCACCGACGAATGCCACTAACCAGACAGTCACATGGACGATAGCCAACGGCACAGGCCAGGCAACGATCAGTCCGACAGGACTTGTCACGGCAGTATCGAACGGAACAGTCACAGCGAGAGCCACGGCCAATGACGGCAGTGGAATATTTGGGACACTTGTCATCACAATCAGCAGCCAGGTAATACCTGTAACAGGGATTACAGTTACAGGAGCAGGAGGGTCGTCGGTCATCACAACGGATAACGGCACTCTTCAGCTTAGTGCAGCGATAGCACCGACGAATGCCACGAACCAGACAGTCACATGGACGATAGCCAACGGCACAGGCCAGGCAACGATCAGTTCGACAGGACTTGTCACGGCAGTATCGAATGGAACGGTAACGGCGAGAGCCACGGCCAATGACGGCAGTGGAATATATGGGACACTTGTCATCACGATCAGCAACCAGGTAATACCGGTTACAGGGATTACAATTACAGGGGCAGGAGGGTCGTCGGTCATCACAACGGATAACGGCACTCTTCAGCTTAGTGCAGCGATAGCACCGACGAATGCCACAAATCAGACAGTTACATGGTCGATAGTCAACGGCACAGGTCAGGCGACGATCAGTTCGACAGGACTTGTCACAGCGGTATCTAATGGAACTGTAACAGCAAGAGCAACAGCTAATGACGGTACTGGAGTATTTGGAACACTGGTCATAACCATTAGTAATCAGTTTGTAGCTGTGACAGGTATTACAGTTACGGGTGCAGGAGGGTCGACGGTCATCACAACGGATGACGGCACTCTTGCAAATGAGTCGCAACAATATCTGCCAGCCAATGCCACAGAACAGTCAGTTACATGGTCGCTTGTCAAGTGGGAAGGGACATGCAGAGATAAGCCCAACCGGACTGGTCACAGCAAAATCAAATGGAAAAATTACAGTCAGAGCTTTGGCAAATGACGGAAGCGGCCTCTATGGGGAAAGAGAAATAGTTTTAAGCAACCAGATTGTACCTGTTTCAGCAATCACGATTAAAGAGTCCCAAAAAGCCTAAAGTAATAACGGCTGGTCAACAAATCACTTCAGCTTCAGGCTGAAATATTACCCGTCGATGCAACTTATCAGACTGTCAATGGTCGGTTATCAATGGCACCGGACAGGCAACGATAAGTGAAACCGGATTGGTAACAGGCATTTCCAGGGTGAAGTTACTGCAGTAGCAACAGCCGCTGACGGATCAGGAGTATATGGAGAATTGGCAGTCACGATTGAATTGATTGAAAAAATTAAAATCAGATATAACAGAAATGAGCTGACCGTTCTGGTTCCGGACCATTTAATCCCCTCAAAATCCAGTTTGCATAATATCAATGGCTCAAACATTGAGACCAGGGTTGTTGACAGCAATGAATGTATCTTTGATATTATCCAGCCTTCCTGCCGGGATATATGTAGTTTCTGTTTACAATTCAACAATTCAGGATGCTGCGAAGATAGTTATTGCTTATTAAGTGACTAAAGTTGGGAGTGAGCTAAAGTGTCTAAAGTGACAAGAAGTTTTACAGTCGTGCGGTACTGCGGTCCTGCAGTCAGATAGTTTAAGGCAGGTGTTTTTTTAAGACAAAAGGCAGAGTGTTACTCATTAGATTTTAGCTCTCTGACTTATATCTTTATCTTTGACTATCGCTTCCTCACAGTACCGCCCTCTCCCTCCCTCATAAGTTACCTTCGCAAATGGATTTTTTAAAGTAAAATTTGGTCTGTAAGAAAGATGGCTGTCGTAATCCTGAAGCCAGCCGCGGGAGAAGCCAAGGGAATGGAAAGAATCAAGAACCGCTTCGTATTCCTGACGAGTAATGGTACGTCACTAGTGATTTGCGATTTGCGATTTGCGATTTGCGAGTTGAGGCCGACAGACCACCCCAACCACTTGCACGCCTTCCCTGCAGTCTGGCGCCTTCGCTAAAATAGCCCACAGGGCTATTTATTAACGCTCGGCCCCCTCCAGACTTAGGAGGGAAAATAATTTGGTTTGGTGGGTAGTATTGTGACATGAGGGAGATGTGCAGGTTAGGGGAAAGCTCTTCTGAAATAAGTTTCAGCACTCCAATACTGTTTTGCACAAAACCCGGAAGAACCAAGTGGCGGACGATGATGCCACGTCGTGCTATTCCGCGATCATCTGTTTGAAGAGTAGTGCCCACCTGATGCACCATTGCTTTCAGCGCGGCCAGCGCGATAACGCTGTAGTCTGGCGCTTCCGACAATTCAAGTGCCAGGTTATCGTCAGAGTATTTAAAGTCCGGCAGCCAGACATCAACAAAGCCTTCAAGCGAACTGATTGTCTCAGGCAGGTCGTAACCATTTGAATTATAAACTATAGTAGGGTGGTGGCCGCGGTTCCACAATTCTTCAATTATGCTCACCATCTGCGGCACAAAATGCGAAGGAGAAACAAATCCAAGATTACCCTCTGATAACGGTAGAAGTTCAATAATTGCATCACACACCTCATCGAGTGTCATCACAACGCCCTGCGTCCCACGAAGTGATATTTCGTAATTCTGACAATAAATGCACTGCATATTGCACGAGGGGAAGAAGAGATTGACAATACCTTTATCCCCAGAAATCGGGGGTTCTTCACCCTTGTGAATCACCAGTGATGCAACATGTATCCTGTCGTCGGCACGACACCAGCCCTTGGCCAGGGTTCGATCAGCGTTGCATTGGCGGGGACAGGTGTTGCAGAGATTCATATAGTTCGAAGTGCGGAGTGAGCTAGAGTGACTAGAGTAAGTGTCTGGAGTTGTGAGTACTTTAGTCACTTTAGTTCACTACAGGCATTACTTACTTCACCGATCAGTGTTGCCGATGTGGCACTTCTAATGGTGACATTTACATATTCTCCAGGCTTAATACCGTCTGCCTGAAAGACTACCACCTTGTTACCAGTGGTGCGGCCCATCATGGCACCGGCAGGTTTTTTGGCCTTGCCTTCGACAAGGACCTCGAAGGTTTTGCCAATATCTGGTTTCTTACCGGCAGCAGAAAGCTGGTTTTGCAGGGCAATGATCTCGTTCAGCCTTCTCGTCTTCACTCTTCAGGTACATCATCTTTCATATGCCGGCAGCCTTTGTATCTGGTCGTCTCGGAGTATTTGAACATATAGGCAAAATCGAATCCTACCTCTCTCATAAGGCTCAGTGTCTCCTGATGCTCCTCCTCGGTCTCGCCGCAGAAGCCGGCGATGATGTCAGTAGAAATAGCACAGCCTGGCAAAATACAGTTGATGGCGTCAATCCTGCTGAGATACCACTCCCTGGTATATTTACGATTCATTCTTTCAAGCACTGCAGTGCTGCCGCTCTGTACCGGCAGATGGATGTGTTTGCAGATATTTTCATGCTGAGCCATTATATAAAGCACATCATCTGACAGGTCCTTGGGGTGGGAGGTGGAGAATCGCACACGCAGACCAGGGTCGATGGAGGCAACCATATCAAGCAATGTGGCAAAGTCGATATTCTCGGGGTAATGATCATTTTTCAGTTTTTCCCCAATCCAGGAATATGAATTTACGTTTTGTCCGAGAAGCGTCACCTCCCGGTATCCCTGGTCAAAAATCTCCTGAGCCTCGTGCACAATTGTCTCAGGGTCTCGACTGCGCTCTGCGCCACGGGTGTAAGGCACTACGCAATAAGCGCACATATTGTTGCATCCCCTCATGATTGAAATGAATGCAGAGACGCCGTTGCTATCAAGCCGGACGGGTGATATATCTGCATAGGTCTCCTCACGAGACAGAAGAACATTGACTGCCGTGTGCCCCTTACCGACCGAAGTAAGAAGCATGGGCAAATCTCGATAGGCATCGGGACCTACCACCATATCTACCATCTTATCGCTTTCAAGCAGCTTTTCTTTCAGTCGTTCAGCCATGCATCCCAATACGCCCACAACAATCTGCGGGCGTTTTCTTTTTTCACTGCGGAAAAGATCAAGCCGGCCCCAAACGCGTTGCTCGGCATTCTCGCGTATTGAGCAGGTGTTGACAAGAATCAGATCGGCCTTCTTAATATCCTTTTCAGATTCATAACCAGCCTCAACAAGTATTGATGCAACAACCTCGCTGTCAGCTACATTCATCTGGCAGCCGTAAGTTTCTATGTAGTATTTCTTTGGCATAATGGTGGGGCAAAGTTATAAAAATATGGAAGAGGATACTCGGTAATACGGATCATGCGATCATGCAATCCTGCAATCGTGCGATCATGCGATAGTGCAACCCTGCAATCGTAAAATCCAGTAGTTATGCAATCGTTTGATCTTGAAGTAAAGGGTTTAGACATAAAGTGTCATTGAGTTTTTCACTGAGTCACACTGTTATGGTCCTTCATTCATACGAACCTGCAATTATGCGAACCTGCAATCTTGCGTCATAAATCGAAGTGTAGAAAACTTGACAGACCGCCACCTCCCGACACTTAGCTCTCCTGAAGTCTGGCCGCTCGCTGATATGACCCACCGGATAATTTCTTAACTCTTGCACCCCTCCCCGTTCCGCATGGTGGCATACCGGGGCATGCTTTCACAGGGGAGGGGAAAGAATCATATTTGACAAGTAGTTTGCCGGAATTATATATTTTTGTATCCGGTAAAACATAAACTATATGTCAGGTCACAGCAAATGGTCAACCATCAAACGCAAGAAAGGTGCGGCTGATGCAAAGAGAGGGAAGATCTTTACGAAGATCATCAAGGAGATAATGATTTCAGTACGTGAGGGTGGCACTGATCCTACCGGAAACTCCCGTCTGAGACTGGCTATCCAGAACGCCAAGGGTGCCAACATGCCCAAAGAAAACATTGACAGGGCAATAAAAAAAGCCGGTGGCGCTGATGCCGAGGCCTATCATGAGATCACCTATGAGGGTTATGCCTCCAACGGTATCGCGGTTTTTGTCGAGGGTTTAACAAATAATACCAACCGTACCCTGGCCAATATCCGCTTTCTATACGGAAAATATAACGGGGCTCTCGGACCAAACGGCTCTCTCACATTCCTTTTTGATCGCAAGGGTATCTTTACTATCAGCCGGGAAGACATTGATGATAAAGATATTGAAAACATTGAACTTGAGCTCATTGACGCCGGAGCGGAGAATTTTGAAGCTGATGACGAGTGGATAACGGTCACTTGTGCCAAAGACGACTTTGGAAGCCTCAACCGCAAACTGGAATCGATGAAGATAGAGCCTGACGAAGCAAAGCTTCAAAGAGTGCCGAAAGAGACAAAGGTTCTTGATGTCGAAGCTGCCCGCAAGGTGATGAGGTTCGTTGAAGCACTTGAGGATGACGATGATGTGCAGGCTGTATATCATAACCTCGAGATAAGCGACGAGCTCGCTGAAGCACTCGATTTATAAAGTGGCGGAAGTACCTGACATGTAAATGCTCGCAGAGGCATTCGACCTGTAAAGCAGAGGAAGCTATCAAATATCTGGGTTACGAAAGATTTTGACTTATAAATACTTACAGAGGCTCCCAGACTGTAGATAAAGCAAACCTGCTTAAGTAAAAAATTCAAAACTATCCTAGTATTGAATAATGTGCATCTGCCCGGGTAAAAGAGCCACACAATCGGTGGTATAATTATTGTATTAAACACCAGAGCAAAATCTGTATTATCTTTGCGTCATGAAAACAGCATTTCTGGCCATAATTTTTCTCCTCGTACTTCCCCTTTCACTGGCGGCGCAGGAAGGCCTGAGCGTGCTTGAGATCATGAATGACGGCCGGCCCCGCTATGAGGCGGAGAGGCTCGTGATAGTTCAGGATCCTGCACTGGATACGACTGGTAAACAGGCATATTCTGTACAATGCCAGAAAAGAGGGTGTCGACGGATGGCGTATACAGATCTACCGCGGAGGACACCGTACTGCAAGCGATGATGCCAACAGGGTGAGAGCACGTTTCATGGATGATTATCCTGACATCAGAACCTATCTTACATTCGACAGACCAAACTGGTTCAAGGTGAAGGTGGGCGACTACCGCACCAGAGAGGAGGCTGCTATGGTCTTCTTTGACATTCAGAAAAGATATCCCGAAGCCTACCTCATAAGGGATGTCATTGCATTTAAAAGCCCGGTAAAATAAGATGAGCGACAATATAAAACATGAATGCGGGATAGCACTGATGAGACTGCTGAAGCCCGCGGGATACTATATTGAAAAATACGGATCATGGGACTACAGCCTGCAGAAGATGTACCTCATGATGGAGAAGCAGCACAACAGGGGTCAGGATGGTGCAGGACTGGCAGGCATCCATATAGGGGCGAAGCCGGGCACAAGGTACATCCACCGCCAGCGCTCCACCTCACCTAATGCGATAAAGGAAATATTCAACCGTATTTATCCTGATATTAAACAAAACCCCTGCGATGTGTGGCTTGGTCACCTCAGGTACGGCACGTACGGGCACAATAACATTGACAGTGTTCACCCCGTCACGCGTGAAAATAACTGGCGCTCACGCAACCTGGTCATGGCGGGAAACTTCAACCTGACCAACATGGAGGTGATCTTCAACCACCTCCTTGAAATAGGACAGAACCCGGTCGATTTTTCGGACACAATTACCATTCTGGAAAACGTCGGCCATTTTCTTGATGATGAGGTTGAGAGGCTCTACAGGCATTATAAAGAAAAAGGATACACCAAGCGAGACATTTCACCTATCATTGAGAAGGAACTTGACCTGGCCGGTGTATCTGCAAAATGCTGCCCACCGCTGGGATGGAGGTTATGTCATGGCAGGGATGCTCGGCCATGGCGATGCGTTTGTATTGCGTGATCCGGCTGGGATAAGGCCTGCATTCTGGTATGCCGACGATGAAGTGGTGGTTGCAGCCTCTGAGAGGCCGGTGATACAGACAGTATTCAATGTCAGAACAGATAATGTCATGGAGCTCGATCCGGGTAAGGCTCTGATTATTAAAGCCTCCGGGGAATGGTCATTGCAGGAAGTGTTACCTCCGGCAACACCGGCAAAATGCTCGTTTGAGAGGATTTACTTCTCACGTGGCACTGACAAACACATCTACCGCGAGCGTAAAAAACTAGGCGAGACACTTACTGAATCTGTCCTGGCTGCTGTGGATCACGACATTGAAAAGACGGTTTTCTCTTACATTCCCAACACGGCCGAGAGCGCTTTCTACGGTTTGATAAAGGGCATTGATGACTGGCTCAACAACAGGAAGAAAGAGGCCATTCTTAAAAATCGAAAAACGCTGACAGCCAGTGAGTTTGATAAAATTATTGAAGTCAGACCCCGCATTGAGAAGATCGCGGTCAAAGACATCAAGCTGAGGACATTTATCACTGAAGACAAAAGCCGCGACGATCTTGTAACGCATGTATATGATGTCACCTATGGCGTCATCAGAAGGGGAATTGATAATCTTGTGGTGATTGATGATTCAATAGTACGCGGTACGACACTCAGGGAGAGCATAATACGTATTCTCGACCGCCTTGAGCCGTCAAAAATAGTAATCGTTTCTTCTTCGCCCCAGATACGTTACCCTGACTGTTACGGTATCGACATGGCACGGCTGGGCGATTTTATTGCATTCAAAGCAGCGATAGAACTCCTCAAAAAGAGAGACCGTGAGGATATCATCAGAGAGGTTTATGCCAATGCACAGAGGGAGCTTCAAAAGCCTGATAATGAGATGATAAACGTTGTGAAGGGAATCTATGCGCCCTTCACTGACGATGAGATTTCCGCGCAGATAGCTGTTATGCTCAGAGCTCCGGGAATTGGCGCAAAGGTTGAAATCGTATACCAGTCTGTAGAAGGACTGCATCAGGCATGTCCCGGGCACACCGGCGACTGGTATTTTACAGGTAACTATCCCACTCCCGGCGGTAACAGGGTTGTCAACAGGGCTTTTGTAAATTACATGGAGGGCATAAGGGACAGAGCGTATTAGTCTTCAGTCTTCAGTCGGCAGTCCTAAGTCAATTCAGGCAAAAGGCAGTAGGCAGTAGTGGGAAATTATTGAGAGATATTGAAATTCGCGCGGTAGGAGGCCAGATGACGGTTGATCTTGTCTATGTAAATATCACGTACAGTGATCATTATCCCGGTCTCCTCCACATTTCCAAAGTGATGGTTAATAAATGTCCCGAAGCACCTCATGGAAGGGGAGAGGTTCATATAGGCATTGATCAGCGGCGGGATGTTTTCTCCGAGCTTGCGGACCTCCTGGGATAAGATCTTTAAATCCTCCTTGAAATTCCGGCCGGTAAAAAGCTGTTTCATCTCACCTTCATGGATATCCAGGATTATCGGATCATCCGGGACAGCAAGCCTTTCGGGATCAGGAAAGTGTTTGAGCATGAAATAAAGGATCATATTCCTTGCCTGGACGTTGTAATGCGTGTACATTGTCACCTTCCCGAAGAGAAACTTTATCTGTCGGTTATCGATGATGATGGCTCCGAGGCCGTCCCACAGGTTGTCGAGAGCGTAAAGACTTTTACGTCCCATGGCTCCGCTCTGGTACTCAGGCTTGACAAAGGAGCGTCCGAGCTCCATCGTATGGGGCAGAAATTTTTTAATGAATTTCGGTGAGAACGTGAAATATGCCGATGAGGCATACCGGTCCACCGAGAAGCCCTTCTCCTTTTGTCCGGGGAAGATAAACCTGTATCCGCCGATTATCTCGCGATTGTCCGGGTCCCAGATAATAAGCTGTTTCTGAGGATGATCAGGATCAAGGTCATATTCATCGAGGTCGAGCGCCTTGCCCGTACCACCGCCGGCATGTCTGAAGGTGAGCTCACGGATGCGGCCCAGCTCGTGCATCAGGAGGGATGAGCTGTGATGGTCAAAAAGATATACTTCGTTGTTGGCGTTATTCGTCTTTCTTAACATGCCAATTCTTGACAGCTCCGCCATCAACTCTTCCACAGGCACCGCTTCCCCCAGCGGCTCCATATTATCGTGAATGATCCGGGTTTCCAATGAGAAATATTAACTGAGGTTCAAATTTAAGAAATTATTATTAACGGGTCGAATACCTTGTCTGCAAATCATAAGTTTTCTCCCTAACCATATCGGCCCATTCCTGGGGACTTTTCGATTTGTCAAAGGTCTGCCAGGGTATCGCTTTGCTGAAATAAAGGTCGATATTCTTACCCCTCTGTTTGAACATCTCATCGGCCAGGTAGAGCATCTCGATATTCATCTTAATACCAAGGCGTTGCCGTACCCTGGAGAGGTTATAGAAGAAGGAACTGTTACGGCCCGAGAAAAAACAGGGCACAATATCACGTTCATACTGTACGGCCTTGACAATGAAGCTCTTCTGCCACTGAAGGTCGGTTATAACCCCATTTACCTTACGGGAACAAATTCCTGCCGGGAAATTCAGTAACTGGCAGTCAGAGTTATAGGCTTCTTCCAGGAGTTTTGCAGCCTCGCGTCCGAAGCTGCCGACTTTATTTACAGGAAGGAAAATATCAGAATAGTTGTCAATGTACAGAAGGATGTCATTGACGGGGAATTTTATTGCGCTGTAATGCTTGGAAAGCTCGCTCATGAAAACCATCCCGTCGAGACCTCCGAGAGGGTGGTTTGAGACGAAGATATTCCGTCCGCCCGAGAGGAAGGTTTTCAAGGCCGTGAGCACGGTATTTTATTCCCATATAGCTGAGTGCACCGTCATTAAAGGCAGAGCCGCGCAGGTGACCGTGATTCTTAATGATATCGTTGATACCATCCTGGTGGACAATACGTTTCAGGTATCTCACCACAAATCGAGGCATCCACCGTGCAAGAGTTGGATTCTTGACGTAAAGTACCTTCTCGACATTAATCAGCATCGGATCTTTTTCGGTTTCCATCTCGCAATTTATGGTGGATGCAAAGATACGAATGAGCAGGGATTAAATGTGTCGTACGGATTAAAATACCAAAACCCCTACGATTGCCCGAAGAGCCTGCCCCGATTTATCGGGGGCATAAATTACTGTAGAACAGAGCATAAGATAGTGATACACTTCCCCGTAGAGGATTAGAAAAATCATTGCTGTATATACTTAATAAACAATGTGTTGCAAAGAGCATATGTAAAGTTTTCAACAAAAGTGAAGAAAAATGGAGTAAAGTGGAGCAAAGTGGGAAAATTATTTTTACTTTAGCCTTCTGAAACAACAACCCTGATGTCCACATTTATCGGCGACTATAACTGCAGACTTGATGCCAAGGGAAGAGTCATCCTCCCTTCCGCATTCAAGAAACAGATGCCACCAGCAGCTGAGGATCGCTTTGTAGTCAGAAGGGATATCTTCGATAAGTGCCTGGTACTCTATTCAATAGATGACTGGAACAGGCAGCTGGATAAAATTCGAAGCAGAATTAACCCATACAACAGGGAGCACAATATCTTTCTCCGTAATTTTTTCAAGGGTACGGCCGAGGTGTCACTCGACAGCAGCAACAGGCTGCTCATACCCCGCCGTTTGCTTGACCTTGCAGGTATAGGAAAGGATGTTGTTCTTGCCGGGCAGGACGGACGAATTGAGATGTGGGCTGAAGAGGTATATGCCCACATAGACATGCCTTCAGATGACTTTGCCAATCTGGCAGAAAAACTGCTTGGAAATCCTGATACCGGAACAGCATAATGGCGATATATCATCTCCCAGCTCTGCTCACCGAGAGCATAGCGGGGCTTAACCTCAGGCCCGACGGGATCTATGTCGATGTTACTTTTGGAGGAGGAGGCCATTCCAGGGCTATCCTTGAACAACTTACCACAGGAAAGCTTATTGCTTTTGACCAGGACCTTGACGCCGCGGCAAACATCATCAACGATGAGAGACTGACCTTCCTCAATCAGAATTTCAGGTACCTGAAGAACAACCTGCGTTATCTCGGGTACGATGCAATAGACGGACTAATTGCCGATCTGGGTGTCTCCTTTCACCAGTTTGACTCGCATGAGAGAGGGTTTTCTTTCCGCACTGACACCGGGCTTGATATGCGCATGAACCCCAAAGCTCCCCTTAAAGCATCGGACATACTTCAAACTTACGAAGAGGAACAGCTTGCAAATGTTTTTTACCGGTACGGCGAGCTGACGAACTCGCGCAAGCTTGCTGCTGCCATAGTTAAAGCACGGGCCCAAGCCCCTGTTGTCACAGTCAGTGACCTCACAAAAGCACTCTCCGGACTGGTACCGGCAAACCAGGAGAACAAGTTTTACGCAAGGCTCTTCCAATCGTTGCGCATTGAGGTTAACCACGAGATGGAGGCACTGACGGAGATGCTTGAGCAGGCCTTGCAGTTGCTGAAGCACGGCGGACGCCTGGTAATGATAACATACCATTCACTTGAGGACAGGCTTGTAAAGAACTTCATCCGCACGGGCAATTTCGAGGGCAGGAATGAGAAGGATTTCTACGGCAACCAGATCGTGCCGTTTAAAGCCATCAATCACAAGGTAATTGTTCCGGATGACAATGAGATAGCATCGAACAGCAGGGCACGCAGTGCGAGGCTAAGGGTAGCAGAAAAGATCTGACGGCGATGGAAGACAAGAAGATCACACAAAATAACCCGCTGGACAGCATTCAGGGCAAAGCTCAGAAGAGCACGCAGGACGGCGTTCAGGGCAAAGCTCAGAAGAGCACGCAGGGCGGCGCTCAGGGCAAAGCACAGAAGACCGCACAGAAGAAAAGCGGCAAGGGTTGGATGAAAGGCCTCATCAGCGGGACTTTCATCACTGAGAGGCTTATACTCAATAACATGAGATACGCAGTTCTGATCGTATTTCTTGGCATCATATTAATAACCAATAAGTTCCAGGCTGAGCGTGCCAACCGTGAAATAGTTGCCCTTGAACAGGAAGTAAGGGATCTGCGTGCCGAGTCACTTTCTGTCTCAGCCGAGCTGGGGGGCGTAAGCCGTCAGAGTAAGATCATTGATCTGGTAAAGGAACGCGGACTGGGGCTCGAGGAGCTTCGTGAACCGCCATACAGGATAGTAGTGAATGAATAACCCGATGAAACCAAAGGACCAGATATTCGCCCGTACCGGCATCATTTACGGTATCGTCGCGGTTATGGCACTTGCTGTGTTCATCCGGATACTCATTCTTCAATTTGTGCAGTCGGAAAAGTGGGCTGCAATGGCTGATAAGGTCGTCTTCCGCAGGGAAGTGGACAAGGCCGGCAGGGGTGACATCCTTTCCGATGACGGACGCATCCTGGCAAGTTCCATTCCGTATTACACCGTCTACATGGATACCCGTAGCTCAGGCATGGCTGACACTACATGGGCTAACGGCATCAACGGTCTTTGCAGGGGCCTCTCGAAATATGCCGGGGTGAATTCTCCCGAGGGCTGGAAAAATCAACTGACCCGTGCACGCAAGCGTGGCGACAGGTACTTTCTCATCAAGAGGCATGTCAGCTATGAGACCCTGAGCTATCTTAAAAAGCTCCCGGTCTTCAGACACGGGAAGTTCAGGGGAGGGCTGCTCTACCAGCCTGAAAACAGCCGTATCATGCCTAACGGCATTCTGGCAAGACGAACCATCGGCTATGTAACAGAAGACAGCACATCCAATATCGTGGGGCTCGAAGGATCATTCAACAACTACCTGTCGGGCAAGGATGGATTCAAGGTGCAGCAGCGCCTTACAGGAGGGGCGTGGATTGACATCGAAAACCTTGAGACCGTTCATGCACGTCCGGGCAAGGATATTGTGACCACCATCAATCTTGACCTTCAGGATGTCGCCGAGCATGCACTATACCGTCAGCTCTCGAAGTCCAATGCGCATCACGGGTGCGTGGTGGTGATGGAAGTGCACACCGGCGATATAAAAGCCATCGCCAACCTCGAAAAAGGTTCTGACGGCGCGTATCATGAGACGTACAATTACGCTGTCGGTGAGAGCACCGAGCCGGGTTCAACCTTCAAGCTGATGTCGATGATCACAGCCCTCGAGGATGGCGTTATAGACCTCGATGACACAATCAACACGGGCGACGGAACAGTCAAATATTACGACAAGATAATTCGCGATCACGAAGAAAAAGGCCTGGGCAAGATCACCGCTCGCGAGGTTTTTGAGCACTCTTCCAACGTGGGTACAGCAAAGATCATTTACGAGAACTATAAAGACAATCCGCGCAGGTACGTTGACCGTCTCTACTCCATGCAGATCAACAAACAGCTTGACCTGCAGATCAAGGGAGAAGGGAAACCCGTAATCCGTTATCCCGGAGAAAAACTCTGGTCAGGGATATCGCTTCCGATGATGGCCTACGGCTATGAGGTGCAGATGACCCCGATGCAGATACTTACTTTTTATAACGCGGTGGCAAACGACGGGAAGATGGTGAAACCCAGGTTTGTCACGGAGGTACGCGACGGCAACTGGCCGGTAAAAACTTATGATCCGGAAGTCATTACCAATGCAATCTGTTCGCGTTCAACGATACGTAAGGCACAGTCGCTCCTTGAAGGGGTGGTAGAGAACGGCACTGCCAAAAACCTCAATAACAGTAATTACAAGATAGCCGGCAAGACCGGCACTGCCCAGATAGCCAATGAGAAGTACGGCTACCGCTCCGGAGAGCGTATATCTTATCAGGCTTCCTTTGTGGGATACTTTCCTGCTGATGATCCGCTCTATTCGTGCATCGTGGTCGTCAACGCCCCGTCGAACTATGTCTATTACGGCAACGTTGTGGCAGGTCCTGTCTTTAAGGAGATCTCCGATAAAGTTTACGCAACAAGTTTCTACCGTAACCTGATGGCGCTGGCGCCTTCAGATGATAAGCCTCTTAAAGCTCCGGATGCCGGCAACGGTTATTACGCAGACATTAACAAAACGCTCCGCAGCCTGAATATTAAAGCCAGGAGAAAAGTTGAAAGTGAGTGGGTCAGAACGCGTGAGAACGGCGACACCCTCCGTGTCGTAGACCTGGCGCTCACTGAAGGACTGATGCCCAATGTGGTTGGGATGGGATTACGTGATGCTATTTACCTGCTCGAGAACAACGGGCTAAGAGTACACTATAGCGGCCGTGGGAAGGTTGTGAGACAGTCGCCCCAGCCGGGGGTAAAGATTTCCAGGGGAGCAACAGTAGCCGTTGAACTGAAACTATGACCATGATGAAGCTCAGGGATATACTGACAGATATAAAGATCACCACTCTTTACGGCGATGAGGATAGAACTATCAGCGGCGTCACCGCTGACTCACGTGCAGTAAAGCCCGGCAGCCTCTTCATCGCGGTCAGAGGAACAAAGACCGATGGTCACACCTTCATCGGCAAGGCTGTCAGTGACGGAGCTGCAGCAGTAATATGCGAGATCCCGCCTGAGCCTCTTCCGGAGGGAGTTACAGTGGTTGTTACAGATAATTCTACAGCCGCACCGGGCCTGGCAGCATCGGCTTTTTATGATCACCCTTCCCGGAAGGTGAAGCTGACAGGTGTCACCGGTACAAATGGCAAGACTACCATCGCCACCCTGCTGTATAATATGTTTGAGGCGATGGGGTACAAGTGCGGACTGCTCTCGACAGTTTGCAATTATGTACATAACAGGCGTGAGGATGCTACTCACACCACCCCTGACCCGGTCAAGCTCAACGCCCTGCTTGCTGACATGGTTGATGAGGGGTGCGAGTATGTCTTCATGGAGGTGAGTTCCCATGCCATTGAACAGGGACGTATAGCCGGACTGACCTTTGCAGGAGGGGTTTTCACCAACCTGACACATGATCATCTTGATTACCACCTGACATTTGATAATTATCTCGCGGCAAAGAAAAAGTTCTTTGACGGCCTCTCACCACAGGCTTTCGCCCTGGTGAACACGGATGACAGGAACGGCAGGGTGATGATACAGAATTGCAGGGCAGCCAAAAGTACATTCTCAATGCACGGGATGGCCGACTTCCGCTGCAGCATAACAGAGCAGGGGTTTGAGGGCATGCTTCTGAAGATTAACGGCATGGAGGTATGGACGCATTTCATTGGCGATTATAACGCATCCAACCTGCTGGCCGTATACGGTACAACAATACTCCTGGGCGCTGAGAGCGGCGAGACTCTCAGGATACTCAGCTCCCTTTATCCTGTGGACGGACGTATGGAGGTCATACGCTCAACTGACGGTATCACCGGCATAGTTGACTATGCGCATACCCCTGATGCCGTACAGAATGTAATTGAAGCAATTAACAGGCTCAGGCAAGGTAAAGGCAGGCTGATAGTTGTTCTTGGAGCCGGCGGTGACCGTGACCGTACCAAGAGACCGGTAATGGCAACAATGGCTGCAGAGCGCGCAGACAGGCTTGTCCTTACTTCTGACAATCCAAGAAGCGAGGATCCGGATAAGATCATTGACGAAATGGAGGCAGGGCTCAGTGAAGATGCAAGGGCTAAAACCATCCGGATCACCGGTCGTGCCGACGCTATCAGGGCTGCGGTGATGTTCGCCTCACCCGGTGATATAATCATTGTAGCGGGGAAGGGTCATGAGACTTACCAGGAGGTGATGGGCGTCAGATATCATTTTGATGACAGGGAAGAATTACGTAAGGCATTTAAAATGAGTTGATATGTTGTATTATCTCTTCAGATATCTTGACACACTTGGCGTCCCTGGCGCCGGGGTATTCAATTATATTTCATCCAGAGCTGCTGCAGCCGTCATAGCATCTCTTATTATTTCCATGCTTATCGGCAAGAGCATTATTAATTATCTCCAGCGCAGGCAGATAGGCGAAACAATACGCAATCTTGATCTCGAGGGCCAGTACAGGAAGCAGGGTACACCGTCGATGGGCGGGATAATCATTATCGCTTCAATTGTAATACCTGTATTGCTCTTTGCCAAGCTTGACAACGTATATATCATCCTGATGCTGATAACCACAGTCTGGATCGGCCTGATCGGCTTCCTGGATGACTACATAAAGATCTTCAGAAAAAATAAAGAAGGACTGGCAGGCCGATTTAAGATCATAGGACAGATCTCGCTCGGGCTAATCGTAGCACTGACCCTTCTGATCAGTAACGATGTCGTGGTACGGGTGAATGTAACTGCCCCGGGTACAGCTACTGTTACCTCGATGGATCAGTCCGGCACACACCCGGGCGATCTTCTGCCTCAGACTACGGCTGTCAACATAAAATCGACAAAGACTACCATTCCCTTTATCAAGGATAATGAGTTCGACTATTCATGGCTGGTACCTTTTGCAGAGGGAAAGACGAAGCAGTTGCTTGGCTGGATGGTCTTCATTGCCGTGGTGATCTTCATCGTGGTGGGTGTATCAAACGGTGTTAACCTCACGGATGGTCTCGATGGACTGGCAACTGGCACCTCCGCCGTGGCCGGTGTCACGCTTGGTATCCTGGCCTATGTCTCAGGTAACATCAACTTCGCTGATTATCTGAATATTATGTATATACCTGCCACCGGCGAGCTGATGATCTTTGCTGCAGCGTTTGCCGGGGCTACTGTTGGATTCCTCTGGTACAACTCCTACCCGGCGCAGGTATTTATGGGCGACACAGGCAGCCTCACCCTGGGAGGCATCATAGCAGTGTTTGCCATTGTGATCCGCAAAGAGCTGCTGATACCCATTCTATGTGGAATATTCCTTGTTGAGAGCCTTTCAGTGATGCTGCAGGTGGGCTGGTTTAAAAGAACGAAACGCAAATACGGTGAGGGAAGGCGCATCTTCCTCATGGCTCCGCTGCACCACCATTATCAGAAGAAGGGATATCCTGAACCGAAAATAGTCACGCGGTTCTGGATAATCGCGATTATTCTCGCGGTGATTAGCGTAGTGACACTTAAGATAAGATAACGGATGAAGAAGAGGATCGTAATACTTGGAGCGGGAGAGAGCGGTGCGGGGTCAGCAGTGCTGGCACAGAAGCAGGGTTTTGACGTGTTTGTCACCGACAGCGGTACAATTAAGGAAAAGTATCGTGAGATGCTTGTGACGCATAATATCGCATTTGAGGAGGGGAAGCACAGCATGGAGCTGATAATGAATGCCGGCGAGGTGATAAAAAGCCCGGGCCTGCGCGAAGATAATCCTGTTGTGGTCGCTGTACGGGAAAAAAACATCCCCGTCATCTCGGAAATTGAATTTGCCGGACGCTATACAGATGCGGTCAGGATATGTGTCACAGGAAGCAACGGAAAAACCACAACGACCAATCTCATAAGCCATATGATGAAGAAGGCCGGGCTTAACGTCGCCATGACAGGCAACGTGGGTAACAGCTTCGCACTGGCTGTGGCAGAGGGAGGATATGACTACTATGTCATTGAGCTGAGCAGCTTCCAGCTTGACGGCATGTACGACTTCAGGGCTGACATCGCCATCCTTTTGAATATTACGCCTGACCACCTCGACAGATATGATCATGAGATGCAGAATTATGTCGACTCCAAAATGCGTGTGGTCCGCAACCAGGCCTCCGGCGACTGTTTTATCTGGTGTGCTGACGACCCGGTAACAATAAAGGAAGTGGAAAAACTTAACCTCATGTCACGTTCACTGCCTTTCTCGCTCAATACATGCGCAGGGATGGCAGCCTGCATTGAAAACGATAACCTCATTCTTGATATAACCCAAAAAACCAGCCTTATGACCATTCATGACCTGGCGTTGAAAGGACGCCACAACATTTACAATTCGATGGCTGCAGCCATCACCGGCAAGGTTCTGAATATCCGCAAGGAGACAATACGCGAGAGCCTGACTGACTTCCAGGGTGTTGAGCACCGGCTGGAGTCTGTCATCATGGTGGCAGGTATTAACTTCATTAACGATTCAAAGGCGACAAACGTCAACTCCACGTGGTACGCTCTTGAGTGCATGCAACCGGGAGTAGTGTGGATAGCAGGAGGTGTAGATAAAGGGAACGATTATTCGGAGCTGAACACGGTGGTGAAAGAAAAGGTGAAGGCGATTGTCTGCCTTGGCAAGGACAATCAGAAGATCATTGACTCATTCAGCGGGTTAGTGCCTACCATCGTTGAGACAACCTCGATGGAGGAGGCCGTACGGTCTGCTTATTACCTTGCACACAAGGGTGATACGGTGCTTCTCTCACCGGCCTGCGCAAGCTTTGACCTGTTTAATAACTACGAAGACCGCGGACGTCAGTTTAAGCTGGCAGTCAGAAACTTATAGAGCATGGCTGACGTTAATGTAAGACGGTTTTTTAAAGGTGACAGGTACCTGTGGGGGCTGATAGCCCTCTTCATGCTTGTGTCGCTTCTTTCCGTCTACAGCTCCTCCGTGGGAGTAGCCTACTCGTCGCACCACGGTAATACGTTTTATTTTCTCAGAACACAGTTTATTATGCTGATGGTGGGTCTGCTCATCATTGTAGTAACACACTGGATACCTTATATTAGATATATGCAATATGCCACTATTGGGCTGGGTGTGGCAATAGTACTGCTGATTATTACTCTTTTTGCCGGTGTAAGCATCAATGAGGCAACACGCTGGCTCGAGATACCCATCATAGGTCTCAGGCTGCAGACATCAGACCTGGCAAAAGTGGCGCTGGTGATTTACCTTGCGCGGGGACTGACAGTTTACCAGCATGAGCTGAAGAATTTCAAAACAGTGACCATAAGGCTGGTAGCACCAGTGGCATTGGTGTGTCTGCTGATAATGTCGGAGAATCTGTCTACCGCGCTTATGATCTTCATGATAAGCATGATAGTGCTTTTCATCGGCCGTGTCCCCGTGAAATTCCTGCTGGGTTATGCAGGCATGGGGCTGGCGGCAGTGCTTCTTTTCGCAACATTACTGCTGGTTTTCAGGAAGGATGATAACAGGGTAGAAGTGTGGAAGAACCGTATTGAAACATATTTCAGCGGCGAGAGCTCCCCGGATGCTGATTATCAGTCGAACCAGGCCAAGATAGCCATCTCCACTGGCAAGCTCTTCGGCAAGCTGCCGGGAGGAAGCACCCAGCGTAACATGCTCCCGCAATCGAACTCAGACTTCATCTTTGCAATCATTGTCGAGGAGTACGGTCTGTTTGGCGCTATAATAGTCATCCTTAGTTACCTGGCGCTGATGTTCAGAGGCATACAGATAGCGCGAAAGTGCGATTTTGCTTTCCCGGCGCTGATGGTGCTGGGTTTGACGATTATGATCGTCTTCCAGGCTTTTCTGAATATGCTTGTGGCGGTGGGGCTCTTCCCGGTGACGGGACAGACACTGCCGATGATAAGCTGGGGCCGCACATCAGTGCTTGTGATAAGCTTCTCGCTGGGAGCCATACTGAGCGTCTCGAGGGTGATGAATGCACGCAGCAGAAGCGAAAAGCTTTCAGATATTGAACGGACAGATACCATCAAAGTAGCATGAGCGGCGAGAGGACAAATATCCGGATCATCATAAGCGGAGGGGGCACCGGAGGCCACCTCTTCCCGGCCATCGCAATAGCCAATGCTCTCAAACGGCTGGAGCCCGGAGCGGAGATACTCTTTGTTGGAGCAATGGGACGGATGGAAATGCAGAAGGTGCCGGAGGCTGGTTACGAGATAGCCGGACTGCCGGTAGCAGGATTCGTAAGGGGCATGAGCCTTAAGAACGTATCTGTGGTGGGTAAACTCTTCCACAGTATGCTTAAAGCGAGAAAGATCATACGCCGGTTTAAGCCTGATGTTGTGGTAGGAGTGGGAGGATATGCTTCAGGACCAGTTCTCAAACAGGCACAGGGAATGAATATACCCACTCTGATACAGGAGCAGAACAGTTATGCTGGAGTCACAAACAAGCTGCTGGCTCAAAAGGCCGGGAAGATCTGCGTTGCATATGAGGGGATGGAAAAATATTTCCCGAAAAATAAAATTGTACTGACGGGCAATCCTGTCAGACTGACGTTTGACAACCTTGCTTCACTGAGGGCAGAGGCGCTTGAGTATTTCAAGTTGGAAAGTTCCATACCGGTGATACTCGTTCTGGGCGGGTCGCTTGGCGCCGGCACGATCAACAGCAGCGTCGGCGGCGGCATAGAACCGGTCGAAAAAGCCGGGGTGCAGATGATATGGCAAACCGGCAGTCATTATTATGACCGTATGCGCGAGCTGACCGAGGCGGCTGCAACGAACAATATCCGTGTCACGGGCTTCATCAGCCGCATGGACCTCGCCTACGCCGCCGCCGATATCATCATATCGCGTGCCGGCGCCGGCACAATCTCCGAGCTGGCACTGGCGGGCAAACCCGTGATCCTTGTGCCGTCACCCAATGTCGCCGAAGATCACCAGACACATAATGCCATGGCACTGGTGAACAGGGAGGCAGCGGTACTGGTGACCGACGCCGCAGCACTGGCAGAGCTCATCACCACGGCACTGGCGCTGCTGAAAGACAGTGCACGGAGAGAAAAACTCTCTGAGAACATCAGAAAACTTGCAATCAGAGATGCTGATGAAGTCATAGCCAGAGAAGTACTTAAACTGGTCAACAGATGAGAGAACTGACAAGCATAGAAGGAATATATTTCCTCGGCATAGGGGGCATAGGAATGAGCGCCCTGGCCCGCTATTTCCTGGCAGCGGGATACTGTGTGTGCGGTTATGACCGTACAGAAAGCCCTCTTACCGGGACACTGGAGGAGGAAGGCTGCCACATTGTTTATGACGACGATATCGATGCACTGCCTACACTGTTTGCCGATCCCGCCGAGCGCGACAGGGTGATGGTGGTTTATACCCCTGCCATACCTAAGGACAGCCCCATTCTTAATTACTTCATCAATAACGGATACATTATTTATAAAAGGGCTGAGGTTCTCGGACAGATCTCCCGTGAGACTGAGGCTATCGCCGTAGCCGGCACCCACGGTAAAACGACTGTCAGCACCATGATTGCCCACATACTGACTGTTTCACAGTTGGAATGTTCAGCCTTTCTTGGCGGTATTTCAAAGAATTATAACACAAACTTTCTTCTCAAACAGAGCAGGTATACGGTGATGGAGGCTGATGAGTTCGACCGTTCCTTCCTTTATCTTTCACCGCTCATCGCTGTTATCACAGCTATTGATCCTGATCATCTTGATATTTACGGGACTGCGGAGGCCATGATTGACGCATACGGCGATTTCTGCGGCTGTGTTCAGAAGGACGGCACGCTGATACTGCATGAAAATATTCTGCCTGCCCTGAGGCTTCCTGATGATGTACGGATGTACAGCTACGGCACTGGTGAGAAGGCTTCATTCAGAGCTGCAGGAATCGAAAAAGGAGACGGCTTCTACAAGTTTGATCTGAGGACTCCCGGTGACCCCGTTCAGAATATTCGCCTTACACTGCCTGGTATGGTAAATATCCTCAATGCCACTGCTGCAGCTGCTGCATCATGGTGTGCGGGCGCTGAACCTGATGATATCCGCAAAGGGCTGCTCACTTATGAAGGTGTACGCCGCAGGTTTGATATGAGGTTCAATAATAAAGGTGTGGTATATATAGATGATTATGCTCATCATCCGCAGGAGATAAATGCCCTGGTCAGTGCCGTTCGCGACTTTTATCCTGACAGGCATATAACAGGCATCTTCCAGCCTCACCTCTTCAGCCGCACACGTGATTTTGCCGATGGCTTTGCTGCGGCACTTGACAGGCTAGATGAGATATTGCTGCTTCCAATCTATCCGGCAAGGGAAAATCCTTTGCCTGGCGTCATTTCTGAGATGATAGCAGCAAAGATGAAGAATAAAAATGTGAAGGTGGTCACCAGGGAGGAGCTGCTGCCAATCCTGGAAAATAGCGGTGAAGGCGTGCTTCTGACCATCGGAGCGGGTGACATTGACCGTTTTATCGAACCAATAACAACGATGCTTAAGAGACGATACTCATGAGCCTGTTGATGAAAATACTGACTGCCGTCCTGGGTGCATTTGTATTCCTCACCCCGATGTTCAGCAGCCTCGGGGGTGAAGATGATGTGTGCTCCGGCGTAGTCATCGTACTGGCTGACTCAACACAACACCAGTTTGTCACCCCCGATGACCTGATGTCATTGATCAGATCGACAGGCATACGTATTACAGGTGCGCAGATGAATGAGATACCACTGAACACGATTGAAAACAAAATAAAAACATACAAGGAGCTGAGGGTTGCCGAGGTATATTTCTCCGCTGACAGGAAGCTGCATGTCTATGCTGACCAGCGTGAACCGGTAATGCGCGTGGTGGCATCGTACGGAGGCGATTTCTTTATTGACCGGGAGGGTGTTATAATGCGTCGTCATAATCTTTACACCCCTCATCTTCATATCCTTGAGATAGACATGCTTTTCAATCCCGGCGAGATGACAGGCACGAACATCTATGATTCGGAAAAGACGGAAAACCTGGCGCGCGCCTTTGAACTCGTGAATTATATCAGGGGCGAGAGCTTCTGGAATTCAATGATTGACTACCTCAGCATGTCACGTGACGGCAGGGTGGTCATGGTGCCGCGTATCGGCAATCACACAATACGTCTCGGCAGGACCGAGAACTACGAAGAGAAGCTTGACAACCTCCTTGTCTTCTACCGCGAGGCTATGCCTGTAACGGGGTGGGATAAATACAAGGTGGTGAATATTGAATATAAAGGGCAGGTTGTCTGCCAGAGAAGATAATTATTGAACAACCATATAATTAAACTATGAGCAGTAAAGATCAGTTAGTAGCAGCCATTGACATTGGAACGACAAAGATCGTTGCCATTGTAGGGCGTTGTGACGGAAACGGAGGGATAGAAATCCTCGGTCTGAGCAACACACCATCAACAGGCGTAAAGCGTGGTGTGGTGCTGAACATCGAAGAGACGGTAAAGGCTATCAGAACCACGGTCGATGACCTTGAGGAGAGAACCGGCATCGTTCTTACCGATGTCTTTGTAGGTATTGCCGGAAGGCATATAAAAAGCAAGATGGCCCGCGGTTATATAACACGCGATTCCCATGAGACGGAGATTGATATAACCGACATCCGCAGGCTGACGGCTGACATGTTTAAACTTCCCATTGAAGTGGGGGAGGAGATAATACATGTCATCCCGCAGACGTACATCGTTGATAATGAATCTGGTATCAGCAATCCGGTGGGCATCTGCGGCAAACGGCTTGAGGCGAACTTTCACATCGTGATAGGGCAGATCTCCTCAGCGCGTAATACTGAGAGGTGTATCAACAAGGCCAACATGAATCTGATGAGCCTTGTGCTTGAACCACTGGCTTCATCTGAGGCAGTGCTGACCGACGAGGAGAAAGAAGCAGGGGTGGTACTCGTAGATATCGGAGGAGGCACTACTGATGTTGCCATCTATTATGACAACGTGATCAGGCATACCGCGGTGATACCATTCGGCGGCAATATGGTCACTGCTGATATCAGGGAGGGATGCTCGATACTGCAGAAACAGGCTGAAGACCTGAAGGTCAAGTTCGGTTTTGCCATCGGCGATATTGCACCCGAGAACAAGGTCGTCTCAATACCGGGTATTGCAGGACGTGACCCCAAGGAGATATCGTTCAAGAACCTTGCCTATATCATACAAAGCCGTATGGAGGAGATCCTTGATGCGGTCAACTTCGAGATACAGAACTCAGGCTTCGCCGAAAAGCTCACTGCCGGAGTAGTGATCACAGGCGGTGGAGCGATGCTGAAAAACCTGCCGCAGCTCGTCAAGTACAAGACCGCAATGGATGTACGTATCGGGATACCGAACGTGCATCTCACCGGCAAAGCCAGGGATGAGATCAATCAGCCCATGTATGCCACAAGTGTTGGTCTGATCAAGAAAGGTCTTGAATACATTGATGAGAACAAGCTTGTGGTTCGCTTCGGTGAGAAGAAACAGGAACCTGTTCATGTCCAGAAACCTGTCTTCCATCCGGAGAAAGAGGTAAGGAAAGAGGAAAAAGAAGAGGTAACGATTGATGAAATTCCTGATGAACAGCCAAACAGGCCTCAGAAAACTTTTATCAGCCGGATAAGCAAACTGTGGGATGATATTATTGATGCCACGGACGAGAAACTGGATGATAAAACGTCAAATAATTAATAACTGAAGTCATGTCAGAGGATCTGATGAATTTTGACCTGCCCGTTGAGCGGTCGTCGATAATAAAGGTGCTGGGAATAGGAGGCGGTGGCAGTAACGCCGTCAACCATATGTTCCGCAAGGGCATCAAGGATGTAAACTTTGTTGTCTGCAACACTGATCAGCAGGCTCTCTCGCAGAGCCCGGTGCCTGTCAGGGTGCAGATAGGAGAGACCACCACAGAAGGTCTTGGCGCCGGCAGCCAGCCTGAGAGAGGTCGTGACGCAGCCATCGAGAATATCGAAGATGTCATGAATGCGTTATCAGGAAACACGAAGATGGTCTTTATAACAGCAGGCATGGGAGGAGGTACCGGCACCGGAGCTACACCGGTCATCGCCAGGGCTTGTAAGGAGGCCGGTTATCTTACCGTGGCCGTAGTGACAATACCATTCAGGTCGGAGCTCAACCAGCGTATCAAGCTGGCTATCCGGGGTATCAATGACCTGAAAGACAAGGTCGACTCGCTTATAGTGATCAACAATGAACGGCTGAGGGAGATATATGGCGATGAGGGCGTATCTGCTGCTTTCGCCCGCGCCGATGATGTGCTCGCCAATGCAGTGAAAGGCATTGCCGAGATCATCACATGCACCGGTTATATCAATGTCGACTTTGCCGATGTTGATACGGTAATGAGGAATTCGGGTGTTGCCCTGATGGGTATCGGTACTGCCGCAGGTGAGAACCGTGCTGTAAAATCCATTGAAGCTGCCCTGACCTCGCCGCTGCTCAGCTCCAATGATATCACCGGTGCCCAGAGCATCTTGCTCAATATTAAATCGGGAACGGGACCGAATGAGATTACCATGGATGAGCTTGGTGAGTTGACCGACTATGTCTATGAAGCAATCTCCGAGGATGCTCTTATTATCAGGGGACTGTCAACCGAGGAGGAGCTGGGCGATGCTATCAGTGTCACCGTTGTTGCCACGGGTTTCGAGGCCAGCGCTGATCTGGACGCCTATAAGCCCGAGAGGCGCCGGGAGGTCGTCAGCCTGAATGCCGCACAGCAGCCCTCTCTTCCCGAGAACGCCGGAGAGGGAGACTCACAGTATATTGTGCGGTCCGCCCGCCCCGGTCACCGTGACCCCCACTCATCATCTGCAGAGATAAACCAGGGTGTCATTGACTTTGACCCTGATGGTGATATAAGCATTTCTCCCGCTCCTGCCCGCCCCGTCCCGCCACCGGCTGACAAGAACGAGGGCACGTTGCGCAAGCTTAAACACATGCAGAATGTCATAAAGAACGAGGGCCTCTCAACACAGTCGATGAATGACAACATCGAGGACTTTGAGGAGGTGCCGGCTTACGTGCGCAAGAAGATCGCTCTTCATAATGCCAACAAGGCTGCAGGCAGCAAGGTGTCAAAGTTCACCCTGAGCCTCGACGAGGATAACCAGCCGGTCATCAGGGAAAACAATGCTTACCTGAACGATAACGTGGATTGAGTTTGTTTTTTGTTATATATGGTTGTTGTTCAAAGGGCCGGCCCACTTTTTCAGGCCGGCCCTTTTTGTTGCCGCTTTTTAAGTAAATTTGTCGCTGATGCGCCGCCTCTTAACATATATGGCCCTGCTGGTACTCCCGGTGACCCTCCCGGCCCAGGAGATTGATACCATCCCGCCAGGTGTAATGAACCCCCGGACCATGCCACTTCAAATGGCTGATACCCTGGCAGTACAGGACACGTTGCCGATACGACCGCCACAGCCCAAACCTGATACCCTCATTGTAAAGACTACAAGGCAATGGACACTCTCGGCTGATTATACCACTGAGATAAAAGTATCTCTTGACACGGCATTTTCCCTCTTTCACCGCCGCCGCATCACGGACAAGGTCTCAGACTTCAATGCATATCCGGGTAACTATGGCCTCCCTCTCTACCAGATAAATTTCTTTGACCGCGACTGGAAGCCTGACAGGTACCTCTATTCGTATTATTATCCTTTTATGTTCACACCGGCTAACACACTCTTTATAAATACGCATGTGCCATTCACCGAGATGGTATGGACTAACGCAGGAGCCCGTCAGAAGTCGGAACAGACTTTTAGAATAAGACATTCCCAAAATATAACAAGGAAACTGAATTTCGGGCTGATATTTGATATCGTGTATGCCATAGGGCAGTATGATTACCAGAAGGCGGTTGACAAGAACTTTCTCCTCCACTCATCTTATAACGGTGACCAGTACACTGCCTACTTCAGCACAGGAATAAATAACCACCAGACATATGAGAACGGGGGGATTGCCGGCCCGGAATTCCTCAGTCAATATCCCCCGGAGGATGTGCCGGTGAGGCTTAACGAATCGAACCAGTCTCAGAACCACCTTAAAAACAGGTATGTGCTTCTGAATCAGAGATATTCGCCCGGAGGAAAGCGTGATACAGTTACCGGTGAGTTGTTGCAGGCCGGACCAGTGACCTTCTCTCATATCGGAAGCTACGAATCGAACAAACGCAGATTTTACGACAAATTCCCCACATCCTCCTTCTATGACACCATATTTATAAGCAGGACTGCAACAGAGGATTCTCTCTTTCAGGACCTGCTTTCGAATACTGTGAGGGTGGATTTTGCTGCGGGTGGTACAGGCCGGTTCAGGATAGGCGCAGGGGCAGGAATACGCAATGAGCTTCGCAACTATGGTCAGCTGATCCCCAAAGACACCCTCGGTGTGCCGAACATAATACGGAGGCACATGAGCTCGTTTGTGCTTACCGGAAAAGTTTTCAACAACATTGGTGAAAAATTCGGTTGGTCGGCAACGGGTGACTTGTGGTTTCAGGGATACCGCGCCGGTGATTTTATTGTGGACGGACGAATTTTCAAGGATTTTGCCACCTCCCGCCGGGGTATGATAACATGGGACGCTACCGCTGCCGTTGCAAGCTATACACCCTCCTTATGGTACGACAGATGGGGCTCGAACAACTTCTCATGGTCGCTGGATCATGGAAAAGAGTTCAGAACGACGGCCGGATCATCGCTGCTATGGCCCGCGCGCAACCTTAGCCTGAAGTTAAATTATGCCATCATCCATAACTTCATATACATGGGAAATGATGCTATGCCTGCTCAGCATGAGGGCGGATTGTCCGTTGCCGCTCTTTCGCTCAGGAAAGATCTTATTTTCTGGAAATTTCACTGGGATAACACAGTCCTGCTGCAAACAAGCTCCAACAATGATGTCCTTAGCCTTCCCCTGGTAACCGCCCGTAGCACGTTCTTCTTTGATCATTTATTTAAATTCGAATCAACAAAAGGGGAACTTTATTTTCAGCTCGGAGCTGAAGCCATGATACATACGGCTTATTACGCCATGAATTATATGCCTGCCACAGGCAGATATTTTAACCAGTCTGACACTGAAATTGGTAACTATCCGTTTATCAACGTTTTCGTTGATCTTAAGGTAAAACGCACCCGAATCTTTGTGATGTTTGACCATGTCACCGCCGGCCTGATCGGATATAATTATTTTTTGATACCTGATTATCCTATGAATATCAGAATGTTACGAGTTGGCCTCGCCTGGACTTTCTATGATTAAAAAAATTTGCTACCTTTGCAGTGAAAACATTTCCTGAATTGGATTGTTTAATTGTCGGACCAATTATTTTAGATATTGAGGAAATTTATTTCGTTCTTGTTTATTTTTATTCTGTCAGTCCTCTCCTGTGAAACGGAGAGTAGAAAGGTTGATACTGTTCAGGTACCACCACGTGATCTTAATGCAATCCTCGCCGACGGAAAGATCAAAGCGGTAACGAACATAAACCAAACGAGCTATTTCATCTACAAAGGAGAGCCGATGGGCTTTCATTTCGAATTACTCAAGCGTTTTGCCGATCACCTTGATCTTGAGCTTGAGATAATTGCACGAAATGATATTGATGAAGCGCTGGAACTTCTCAAGGACGGTGAAGCTGACCTGGTGGCTGTAGGGCTGTCAGTAAGCTCCGACCGCAAGGAGATGATGCGTTTCACTGATCCTATAATGCAATCAAGCGAGGTACTTGTGCAGCGGAAACCCAACGGCTGGTTTAAGATGACGGCAGAAAACATCGGGCAACAGCTGGTCAGGAACCAGCTTGATCTCGCAGGTAGGAATGTTTATGTCCAGAAAGGTTCTTCGTATGCCCAACGGTTATACAACCTTGAGCGTGAATCAGGCATTGACATTGGTATTATTGAGGTGCCTTATGACGCCGAGGAGCTTGCGCATCAGGTGTCACGCGGTGAGATAGAGTTCACCGTTTGCGATGACTACATGGTAAACATCATAGGAGCGCTGCACAGCGAACTCGATTTTGGTACATCTGTAAGCCCGCCGCAGGACATAGCCTGGAGTGTGCGTAAGGATGGCAGTGACGCTCTCCTTGCGGAGCTGAACAGCTGGATACAGGGATTTAAAACCACCAGGGAATACGCTCGTCTTGAGAAAAAATATTTCAGCGGCACGCGTCCGGCATACATAGCTGCATCGGAATATGCTGCCACTCAGACCGGTAAGGTGTCTCCATTTGACGAGATAATAAGGCATTATAGTGATTCCATAGGGTGGGACTGGCGCCTTGTGGCCGCACTCATCTATCAGGAATCCAAGTTCAATCCTTCAGTCACCTCACCGCGCGGTGCTTACGGTCTTATGCAGGTTATGCCTGAGACAGGCAGACACTTCGGCCTTGATGTCACCAGGTCTGTTGAAAATAATGTCTACGCGGGTGTAAAATACCTGAGACTGCTGAATAACATATTCAACGATAAGGTACCTAACCCGGATGAGAGGGTTAAGTTTATCCTTGCATCATATAATGCCGGACATGGTCATGTCCTTGACGCAATAAGAACTCGCTGAAAAGAATGGTCTAGACCCCGGTAAATGGGACAATAATGTATCGATTTACCTTGAGCGCAAGTCTGACCCGGTCTACTACGATGATCCCGTGGTAAGGTATGGCAAACTCAAAGAGGGCGTTTATGTAAATGCGTATGTCGATGACATACTCAAGCGCTACGAGCATTACAAAAATATAAAGTAGGTTTTAACCACCCCATCCCGACCGATGTGCCGCGAGGAGGGGGTATTTTTTTATTTGTGTACCCGGCGTATAAATTCCTCCACCTCCGGTACCCCTCCCTGGTAAACAAGATAACCGTTGTACGGCTCCCGGTCGGTGATCTCACCATTGACGGGAGTTAGCATGATCTTTTTTACCTCCTCAAGGTCATCCGTCTGGCCCAGCGCCCAGCCAAGCTTCGCCCAGGCCACCTCAGGCAGCATGTTCCCGAGCGGAATAACCCCTTTCGCCATCATATCGCGACCGGTCTCATACACAAACATGTGTACGTATCCCCAGATCGTCTGCAGTGTCATATATACGGCTACGTTCTCCTTCTGAGCACGTTCCAGTGCCGGGTACAGCTCCCTGTTGACATGACCCAGTCCCGTACCTACGATTATTATACCCTTGTATCCCATATCAATGAGCGAATGAAACATTTCGACCTTCATGTGAGGGTAAAAATAGATCATCGTCACATTCTCGTTGAAGTACGGCATTATAGTCACATTACGATCTTTGCGACGCGGGTTGTAATCAGGTTTCATGGGTTTCACCTCTCCGCGTCTGACTGTTGCCACCGGTATATCACCTATTGTTCTGAAGGTCGATCTGTACGAGCTGTGCATCTTGCGAACCCTTGTTCCGCGGTGAAGGAACCCGTATTCATCACTGGTTGGACCGAACATGCACACCATTACCTCGGCGATGTCTCCATGACCTGCTGCTGTTGTGGCATGTATAAGATTCAGGGCAGCATCTGACGATGGCCTGTCGGATGAGCGCTGTGACCCCACCAGTATGATCGGTACGGGAGGTTTCTGGACCATGAATGACAGTGCGGCAGCGGTATGATGAAGCGTATCAGTGCCGTGACCTATCACAATGCCGTCAATCCCTTCCTCAATCTCCTTGCCGATAGCCTTAGCGAGAATCATGTATTGTTCAGGACCCATGTTCTCACTGAAAACGCCAAAGAGTTTTTCAGTGTGTATATTGCAAACGTCGGCCAGCTCAGGCACTGCGCCGTATAGCTCGCCTGGCGAAAAAGCGGGAATCACGGCCCCGGTGCGGTAGTCAAGCCGCGAGGCTATGGTGCCGCCGGTACCCAGAAGCTTCACATTGGGTTTGTCATCAGAATAAGGGAACGCTTTCTCGGGGATCTTGTAATTGGCTTTATTGTAACCCGTCTCAGTCATCCTGGTGATGGTGGTAATGTCAATCCCGATGTTGTAACCACTCTCTATCTTGATCACAATATGAAGGTCATCGTTGTTCTCAGCCCGGGGAAGCACGGTACCGCGGAAGAGGCCACGGGTGGTCTCGATATCCACCTGTCCCCAAACACGCACGTTATACGTCCTTAACACCTTCAGGGCTTCGCCCTTATATCCCTGAAAAGAATCTTCCGTCATCTTGTTCGTTCTGAAACCTCCAGAATATCTGTTATCTCTTTTCTTACATCTGCCAGCCGCAGTGTCCCGATGGCTTTCATGTGTACTTGTCCCATTATCCAGTCGATTGATGAGACGCTCCTGCCGTCATAACTTATTCGGGCAAATTCATTGTCCAGTTCCTTAACACGGCCTTTGATCTGCTCCATTGATTCGGGTTTGCAGCCTGTCGCGGCAAGTATCTTTTCAAAGTCCGGCTGAGATGCTGCAACAACTTCCGGAAGCATCAGCCTGGCAACGGGCAGAAGCATTTTCTTCCTGCTGATGAATTCAAACAGATCATACAGTCTTTCATAACTGAACCCCTCCGCCACTCTTCTTCTTCCCTCAAGGCTGCGGAAGCGGTGTCCTATTAATATACCCACCTCGCGGGGGTCAAACCCCAGTTCGTCACCTGCCCGCTCGATTAGCGTCACCAGGTTCTTGCTTAGAAGATAATGCCAGGTATCCTCAGGCAAACCCCATTCTTTCATCTGCCGGAAACGCAGCGCGATTTCTTTTGGCTGGTTTTTTGCCAGTCTTTCCAGCATCTCCGATGTGACCGGCAATGGCTGTGAATCAGTATCAGGATACATACGGTCCCGTCCGGGCAATACCCGTTCGAACATGGTGGTTCCGTCAGCGAAGGACTTGCGTGTCTCAAGGGGAACTCCTTCCAGGGCAAGCCGGATACGCTCATCAACAGTCTCGAGGGCGGTCGGGATGTCTTCCTCCGGTCCCCAAAGGATGATCTGTGCATCGTCATCGGAGGCGGAGAGCCATATGGCTACTTCAGGGAAGAGGCTGTTGAAGTTTCGTTCTCCGATCTCTTCAGAGTGTATCATATTTGGCTTTTCGATACAGGCTATCACTTTCAGCCTGTCGCTGATCTCATCGGCAAAGATGAGCCCGGGCTGGGTGAAGTGAGACAGTATCCCGCGGCAACCCGGAAGGTTTAACGCAATGACTTTCTCTCCCCTGTCAAGGGCTGCACGCAACGGTGCAAAATGAAGATGAGTTTCAGATTCGGTTATCTTCCTGCTTTTCAGCTTCCATGCTCCGGGATCAGGAATGATCTTCTTCAGCCTGCTCCTGATATTAAGAAGTGCGTACTGTCTGAAAGCCTCATTATGAGACAGCTCAGGTATCCATTTGATATGAGCCACGCCCTTTATCTCAGCACGGTTTCCACCTTCACAGCTGACATTCACGTCCTCGCGTGCGGCACCAATACCCGTGCGCACTTTGCCGGTGCTGCGATTGAGAAAGCGGATATATTCAGCTGCTTCAGCCAGCTCGTCAGGTGTCAGGCAATCGGGGTAAGTCACCGTTTCTATAAGCGGCATACCCAGACGGTCAGTCTTGTATATTCTCTTGTGGCCTATGTCCGAAATCTCGCGGCAAGAGTCCTCCTCGAGACTTAACTGGATAAGGCGCACCTTTTTGTTTTTCAGCTGCAGTTCACCCTCAACACTCACAATGGCTGAGCGCTGAAAGCCTGTCGGAATACTGCCGTCGAGGTACTGTTTACGTGTTATATGCACCTCCCCCACAATGTTCATTCTGGCAGCGAGGGCAATGTTGATGGCTATCTCAAGAGCCTCATGATCAATGGGGAAGGGTGGCGTGTCATCGACTTCATATGTGCATGCCGTCCTGTTGTTGATACGGTAAGTTATTTCCTTGCGTGTTCTGAACTCCATCAGCGCCGTACCGTCATAGACGCCCATTTCACTGAGTGTTGGCCTCATATGACGGATGACCTCGGCATCATACTCCTCATGATCGTGAAAGATGCCTGCCGGACAGCGGCAGAAGAGCTTACTGCGGGTTTTAAGCTGCTGGTGAACCTCAAGGCCTGACTTGAACCCAATCCGCTTATAATCATTAAGCGTGGCATCTTTACGGACGACATAACCGATCTCCTCCCTGGTGCATTCATAATTCTTTTTTGGATCAAAACCGGTCATCTCAGTCTGCGTTCTTCCGGCAAGTTAAGCAGAAGCTGTGAGATTCGGAGATGCTGAAATGAAGAAAGTTTGCGCAACTATTACTATGATTGAACATTCTTATGCCGGGCTTAAAAATATGTTCATTTTGTTGTTTGGTGATTAAAAAAATCAACAACACAAACGAAAAATATCATTTGCATTCAAAGTCCTTAAAATGATGGTAACTTAATATTATTAAGCTGGTAATACGCAGATAATCAATCGTATCGTATCGCTTTTACAGGAGTTATCCTTGCAATAAGCTGTGAAGGAATGAGAAGCATGAGAATGATTACAGCCATCGTTCCTGCATTGAGCAGTACGATATGCAGGGGATCCAGGTTTATGGGAACGCTTTTAAGGTAATATGATGATGGGTCAAGAGAGAATATTTCCGTTTTCAGTTGCAGAAATGCCAGTCCCAGCCCAATGACGTTTCCCCATAAAAGCCCCTTTACCGTCAGCCATGCTGCCTGGTAAAGAAATACACTGCGTATCAGTTTGTTGTTAGCACCCATTGCTTTCAGGATGCCGATCATATTCGTCTTTTCGAGAATGAGAATGAGGAGACCGGAGATCATGTTGAAACCGGCGACAAGTATCATCAGGATCAGGATAATTATAACATTGGTGTCCTGGAAACCCAGCCAGTCGAATATCTGCGGATACCTTCCCCGTATATTGGTCACTTTTACCTGTTCCTCTCCTTCGGCTATACGGTAGCCAACCGCATCGTTCACGACCTCCGTCATATGATCCAGTTCATCAAAATTATTAATGAATATCTCAAACCCGCTGACCTGGTCTTCCTTCCATCCGTTCAGTCGTCTTATGTGATCGATATCGCAGAAAAGGTAAGTCTTATCAAACTCTTCGAGGCTGGTTTCATATATGCCTGTAATAGTGAACTTACGCATCCGGGGAGGATCCTGAACAAAAAACATCGAGAAAGAATCACCGAGCTTAAGCCCGAGCATGTCGGTTATCTTTTTTGAGATCAGGACATTGTCAGTCCTGGCAGTATCACTGATCCTGACTACATCTCCTTCAACCAGGTTAGAGGAGAAGAAGCTCCAGTCATAATCACTGTCAATCCCTTTCAGCACCACGCCCTGGATATTATCTTCGGTTTTTATGATGCCTGCCTTGGTGGCATAGACCTGGATGGATTTTATACCCGGGTGATGGATGATCTTTTCAACGAAAGGCTGGTTGGCGCTGATGGGTACTGTCTCGTATGACAGGTTTGCGTCCCAGTTGACAACCTGTATATGCGCTCCGAAGCCGGCGATCTTATCGCGTATCTGCTGCTTGAAACCGGTAAGGATAGCGACGGCGAGGATCATAACCGCCAGTCCAAGTGCTATGCCGATGATGGCAATAACATTAATAGGGCGCGAGAAGGCAGTGTCCTGGTTGCGTTCCCTGATCAGTCGGCGGGCTATGAATGTTCCGGTTGACATCAGGGCAAAATTAAGAATTAAGAAATAAGAATTAAGAATTGGGGTGGAGTTTTAGGGTCATGGTTTTCTTTATTGACCCGATAATTTTTAACAATTCATCCAGATCAAGCATCAAACTTGCAGCTTCCTGATTTTCAATTAAATCTGAATCTCTTAAAAGCTTTAGCCAGAAGATCGTTTCACGACATTCTTTGTAGGCAATCCCAATTTTTGCTAAAAAATCTTTCTTAGATTGTCCACCGACTGCTTCCTCAATATTTGCTGCTATCGATGTTCCACTTTTCAATATCTGACGAGACAGCTCAAATTCGTTTTTATTTTTTTTAAGTGAAAGAGATAATTTGACAATCTTCAACGCAATGGCATAGCTCTTGTCAACTACCACATTATCCTTCATCGTCTTAACCCCTTCAAATTCTTAATTCTTAATTTATCATTCTTAATTCCTAGTCTACTCTTCCAGGGTAGACTTTCAGCGCTTCTGCAAGCGTCTCCATTGCAAGGCGCAAGTCGTCGATCTTAAGGACATAGGCAACTCTTACCTCGTTCTTGCCGGCACCCGGGGTGAAATAAAACCCGGTTGCAGGCGCTACCATAACGGTCTGGTTATTGTAGCTGAAATCCTGCAGCAGCCATTGGGCGAACCTGTCGGAGTCATCTATGGGAAGCCTGACCACCGTGTAAAATGCACCCTTGGGCAGGGGGCAATATACGCCAGGCATGCTATTCAGAGCTTTAACCATGAAATCCCTGCGTGCTAAATATTCATTGTATACCTCCTCGAAGTATTCTTTGGGCGTTTCGATGGCTGCTTCGGCAGCAATCTGTCCCAGCTCAGGCGGACAAAGGCGCGCCTGTCCGAATTTGAGTGCAGCGGTGAGCACCTCCTTATTACGCGTTATCAGGGCACCGATGCGCACCCCGCACATACTGTAACGTTTTGAAACCGAGTCAAGCAGAATAACATTCTCATCAACACCCTCGAGCTCCATGGCCGAGAAGTGTTCCTCGCCGTAGCAGAACTCCCTGTAAGCCTCATCAGATAAAAGGAAAAGGTCATGTTTCCTTACTATATCCCGCAGCTGCATCAGCTCATTACGCGAATAAAGCGAACCTGTGGGGTTATTGGGATTGCAGACCAGAATAGCTCTTGTCCTGGGTGTGATCTTCTTTTCGATCTCACTGATGGAAGGCAGAGCGAAATCATTCTCGATATAAGTTCTTACGGGGACAATAGTCACTCCGGCAGTTGTGGCAAAGCCATTGTAGTTGGCGTAGAACGGTTCAAAGGTGATGACCTCTTCACCCGGGTCAAGACAAGTCATGAAAGCGAAAAGCACTGCCTCCGAGCCTCCTGTGGTGACTATGATCTGTTCGTGGGTTATATCCACGCCAAAATTACGGTAATTATCCGCCAGTTTGCGGCGGTATGATTCATTGCCTGCTGAATGAGTGTATTCAATGACTTTCAGATCCATGTTCCTGAGTGCATTTAATGCAATCTCCGGCGTGTGAATATCAGGCTGACCGATATTCAGATGGTACACTTTTCTGCCCTTGCGCTTGGCTTCCTCGGCATAAGGAACGAGCTTGCGTATGGGCGATGCAGGCATTTTTCCGGCTTTCTCAGAGATCTTTGGCATGTCCTAGTTTTATTTTCAATAACCTTGAATTAACGAAGCGCAAATGTATTCAAATTCACCCTATTCTGATATGATATAAGGCATAAGAAAATGCTGTTTTTCCGAAATGGTAACAAAATGTTAATTTTGTGGCCTTATCAATATATTTAATAACCGTTAATAAATCGCAACCTCAAATCGCAACCTCAAATCGCAACCCGCAATCGCAACCTCAAATCGCAACCGCATATCGCAAACTAAATCGCAAATCCCAACCTCAAATCGCAAACCGCATATCACAAAAAAATCGCAAATCGCAACTCAAATCCCAACCTCAAATCGCAACAAATCGCAAATCACAAATTCATGACGGATATTCCTTCAAAATATGAACCCGGGGCAGCTGAGAACAGGTGGTACAGTTACTGGATGGAGAAAGGCTTTTTCCACAGCGTACCTGATGGCAGGGAGCCTTACACCATCGTTATCCCCCCGCCGAATGTCACCGGCGTGCTGCACATGGGCCATATGCTCAACAACACCACCCAGGATGTGCTTATCAGGCGTGCCCGTATGCTTGGTTTCAATGCCTGCTGGGTACCAGGTACTGATCATGCAAGCATAGCTACAGAAGCAAAAGTTGTTGCCAAGCTCAGGAGCGAGGGTATTGAGAAGACCGACCTCTCACGGGAGGCTTTTCTCAGTCATTCATGGGAATGGACAAACAAACACGGAGGCATCATACTGGAGCAGCTGAAGAGGCTGGGAGCATCGTGCGACTGGGAACGCACCCTCTTTACGATGGACGACGAGAGGTACCGCTCAGTGATAAAGGTGTTCATAGATCTATATGACAAGGGCTTGATATACAGGGGTGTGCGTATGGTAAACTGGGATCCGCAGGCACGCACTGCCGTGTCTGACGAGGAGGTAATCTATACCGAGGAAAAGTCAAAACTATATTATGTCAGGTATAAAATTGTAGGAGAGGATAACTTTGTCATGGTGGCCACCACCAGGCCAGAGACGATCCTTGGCGATACTGCCGTCTGCGCCAATCCTGCTGATGAGCGTTATAAGCACATGAAGGGCAAGCGTGTCATCGTTCCTATGACAGGACGAGAGGTACCATTCATATTTGATGCATACGTCGACCCGGAGTTTGGAACCGGCTCCCTGAAGATCACCCCTGCACATGATATAAATGACTACGAGATAGGACTGAAGCATAACCTTGAGACCATCGATATCTTCAATGACGACGGAACCATCAGCGAAAGAGCAGGCCTCTTCATCGGTGTCGACCGTTTCGAGGCAAGGGAGATGGCGGAGAAGGAGCTGACAAGGACAGGCGCCCTGGTAAAGATTGAGGATTATATAAATAAGATGGGAAGATCAGAGCGTACACATGCCGTGATCGAGCCAAAACTTTCGCTGCAGTGGTTCCTGAGCATGAAAGAGATATCAAAGCCTGCTCTTGACGCAATAATGAATGACACAATCAGGTTGTTCCCCGACAAATTCAAGAATACATACAGGCACTGGATGGAGAATGTCCATGACTGGTGTATCAGCAGGCAGCTTTGGTGGGGACACCGAATACCTGCATACTATTATAGCAATAACGAGTTTGTAGTGGCTGAGACTGCAGAGGAGGCACTCATCAAGGCACGCCGGATCAGCGGCAGGGTAAGTATTTCAATGTCTGAGCTGAGGCAGGATGAGGATGTGCTCGATACATGGTTCTCATCATGGCTCTGGCCTATTACATGCTTTAACGGGATCAACGAACCTGATAACGAAGACATAAAATACTATTACCCGTCGAATGTCCTCATCACCGCACCTGAGATACTCTTTTTCTGGGTTGCCAGGATGATTATAGCTGGTTATGAATACCGCGGCAGGGAACCGTTCAGGGATGTTTATCTTACCGGACTGGTGCGAGACAAGCAGAAGAAGAAGATGTCAAAGTCGCTGGGTAATTCTCCTGATCCCATCACCCTGATGGAAAAGTACGGAGCTGATGGGGTACGAATAGGTATGCTATTATGCTCTCCGGCCGGCAATGACCTTCTTTATGACGACAGCCTGCCTGAGCAGGGGCGCAATTTCGCGAACAAGATATGGAATGCTTTCCGCCTGGTCATCACCATGGACACTGATGACAGCATACCTCAGCCGCCTGCTGCCGAAGCGGCAGGAAGATGGATGAACGCAACAATCAACAGGACTCTGGCTGAGATAAATGACAGTTTCTCGCGCTACCGCATCTCCGATGCACTGATGCAGACCTATAAGCTGTTCTGGGATGACTTTTCAGGATGGTATCTTGAAATCATCAAACCGGCCTACGGAAAGCCGATGGATGGTAAGACCCACAGGGATTCACTGCGTATTTTCGAAGCGCTGATGAAGATCATTCATCCCTTCATGCCATTCATCACTGAAGAAATATGGCAAAGGCTTGGAGAGAGAACCGACGGCAGCAGCATAATGATTGAAAGAATGCCTGAGGCAGGGAAGTTTGATGCTGCCATGCTGAGCCGCTTCGACACAGCCCGCGAGATAGTCAGTGCAGTCCGTACCATCAGAAAGGAAAACAATATCCCGAACCGCGATCCCCTTGTTATCTGTGCAGCAGCCGGATCGACCGGTGAAGAATTTGATGAGGTTATCAAACGTATGTGCAATCTTTCGGAGATACGTATCATCTCCGGTAAAGTTGAAGGAGCAATATCTTTCAGGATACGCACCTCAGAGTTTTTCATACCCTTCGGGGAAGGGGTTGACCATGACGAAGAGATCAGAAAACTGAAGGAAGAATTGACTTATACAGAAGGATTTCTTGCTGCAGTTGTAACAAAGTTATCCAATGAGAAGTTTGTTGCAAACGCACCTGGAAAAGTGATTGATCTTGAGAGAAAAAAAGAGGCTGACGCGAGGGCGAAAATAGTCACGCTAAAAGAAAGCCTCGCATTGCTCGGCAAGAAATAATCTGTCAGGTTATTGTTTCCGAACGGCAAAGCTGCCGTTATCATCCGTCACCGCCTGCCATCCGTCATTAAGTAGCAGGTGCCATCCGGTTCCGGAAATATGATTATGGTCAATCACTATGTCCCTTGCGCTTATGCGAAGGGTACGCAGATCGTTGGCCAGCAGAGCGCCGCCGTCGTCAACGTTCAGTCTTCCCCAGTTATCTGCAACACGCAGCCGCTCGTACAAAGTACCAAGTGAATCCAGGAAATTTATGTCCTCCGGCTCATAGCTGAAATTAGGACTCTCCATCGTAACGGTCATCGCCGGCTTTTCAAAGAAAGTGGCAATAATCTTGCCGGTTCGATCATTGATCATAGCCTCACGTTCACTCTCCTCAGTCCTGATAGCCTGAATATCATAATTCATGGCAAGTGAGCCGGCAACGTCGCGGCATACCTCCGGAAGGGTCACCCCGTAAGCCTCGCGGGCAGCCTTGCCCAGATCGAAATCTGACTGTTGTATCTGCCTGAAATCGAATCCCATGTCGTTGAGCAGTGTGGCATAAAGAGCACCATGCACGAACCCGTATCCTGATGCATAGGAGGTATTCTCATATATCCTGTCAAGATATTCAAGTATCCTTTCCCGCAGCTCGTCAACGTCATCAGTGCAGAGTTTTGTATAGGTGAACGTTGTCAGGCCCTCATAATTTTCGAATTTATTCTCGTCGTTGATTGCTTCAGGGAAGAGCTCACGCCGTGCACCGCGGAAGATAAGTGCATCACGTATGGCCTGCTTCCGTGCCTCACCGGTTGCTCCGATGGCGTTGGAAAGTGCTTTCCATTCAAGCTTCAGGTAGAACCTGGTATTTTTGTCATTAAGGTGCCTTGTATTGAATGTTGAAGGCTTAAGGTCATGCCGTTCCTGGTAGCAGTGAAAGAGGCTGTGAACGCTGCGGGCTGTCATCCTGTATTGATCTTCAGTGTCAGGCACGGGAATCATTGCATATCTTACGCCGCCAAACTCG
The DNA here is from genome assembly GCA_963828395.1 of uncultured Bacteroidales bacterium. Taxonomy (GTDB): domain Bacteria; phylum Bacteroidota; class Bacteroidia; order Bacteroidales; family VadinHA17; genus SR-FBR-E99. The sequence goes on along the minus strand of CAWHED010000003.1, from coordinate 315,767 downwards.
ATCACATTATTGGTAATAAGCCTCTCCCTGGGGAGCACCCCTGTGAAGATGCCTTCCCTGGCCTTCAGAATTCCGTTGGAATCAGCAACATTTGTATATATTTCCCGGCTGATGTTGTCGACGAACATGACAGGGCCATAAAGATTCTCTCCCCAGAGAATGCCGTCGTCTTTATTACAGATCTCCTCAACCGATTTAAAGTACTCACCGGCTTTCTGCACCGAGAACCATTCCAGTCCTTCTTCCCTGTTACAGGATGACAGGACTATCATGACGGCAATGGTGATCAATCGTTTCATCCGGTTTTGCATAAGCATCAAAAATATGAAAAAAATGGTAATGAGGGCCTGTGAGTATCAATCCGGAAACTCAATAATGATAAAGGTGTTGTTTTTTACATCTTATAATATTTACATTTGTCCGCTGTCAAAAAAGAGCAAATAATGAATAATGACATACTTATGAGCCGCAATGAGCTGGTACAGTTTCTCAGGAAACCCGCGGACCAGTTCACTTCTGACGATATTATAAGGTTTATTGAAACGAAAGGAATAAAGATGGTAAACTTCAGGTATGCAGCTGATGACGGCAAGCTGAAGTCCCTGAATTTCGTACCCTACAGCCGTGATCATCTGGCTGCCATCCTCACTGCGGGTGAGCGTGTTGACGGTTCCAGCCTCTTTTCTTTTGTTGAGGCAGGTTCAAGTGACCTGTACGTAATGCCCAGGTACCGCACTGCATTTGTCAACCCGTTTGCGCAGTCGCCCACCCTTGAAATTCTATGCTCATTCTATAATTCAGAGGGCAAACCCCTCGAGAGCTCTCCCGAGTATATTCTCCGTAAAGCCATAAAGCGGTTTAAAGAAGCCACCGGCTATTCCATAAGAGCGCTTGGGGAGCTGGAGTATTATGTACGGTCTGAAACCGAAGAACTCTACCCTCTCTTTGACCAGAAGGGTTATCATCAGTCAAAGCCATTCTCCAAATTCGAAGATCTCCGTGTCGAGGCTCTTGAACTATGTGCCAGGGCCGGATGTCATATTAAATACGGACATTCAGAAGTAGGAAGTTTTTCAAAGGAAGGTTTCGACTTTGAGCAGCATGAGATAGAGTTTCTTCATGTACCTCTCGATGAGGCAGTTGAACAGTTACTGATAGCCAAGTGGATACTCCGCATGCTGGGTTATGAATACGGTGTGGAGGTCAGCTTTGCCCCCAAGATAACTGTTGGCAAAGCAGGGTCGGGTATGCATATCCATATGCTGCTTGAGAAAGATGGCCAGAGCATGATGATCGAAGACGGTCATTTAAGCGATACGGCTAAGAAAATGATTGCAGGTATACTTGATCTGAGCAGAGGACTTACAGCTTTTGGTAATACGATACCCACCTCCTATCTCAGGTTGGTGCCGCATCAGGAGGCTCCCACGAATATCTGCTGGGGCGACCGTAACCGGTCAGTGCTGGTCAGGGTGCCCCTGGGCTGGCTGGGTGCTTCACAGATGATACATGACGCCAATCCTGCCGAGCAGGCCGGCGTTGAAGACAAGATTTCAAGACAGACGGTAGAGCTCCGTTCACCTGACGGATCTGCGAACATATACCTGCTGATGGCAGGACTTGCCGTAGCCATACAGCACGGACTTGAGATGCCGGGAGCTCTTGAGATGGCTGACAGGCTCTATGTCAATTACAATATCTTTAAAGAGAAGGAAAAGACTGCACTGAAAAAGCTTGAATCACTACCGGCTTCATGCTGGGACTCAGCAGAGGCGCTGCTCAGCCTCAGGCATCACTTTGAAAAAGACGGGATCTTTCCGGCCGGCATGATAGACAGTGTTGCAAAAAAGCTGAAGTCATATAATGATCAGAAGCTGAGCGAGGAACTCTATGGCAACAACGAGGCTATCGCGAAGCTGGTGAAGCAGCATCTGCACTGCGGCTAGAATAATTCAAAATCAGGTCTTCCCCTTCAGCTCGACTGTGGCTGCCTTAATGCTCACGTTAAGTTCAAAGCCAACGAGCAGAGCCAGGGAGTTCAGGTAAAGCCATATCATTAAAACAATAAGGGTTCCGATGCTGCCATACAGTTTGTTCCACTGGCCGAAATTATTGGCGTAGGCAGAGAAACCGAGTGAAGTAATGATGAACAGGGCAGTGGCCAGTATTGATCCGGGCGATATAAACCTGAAGACCTTCTTTTTTGCCGGAACCAGGTAATATAATGCTGAAATAGCCAGGAAAAGTATCACGACAATCAGGATCCATTTGAAGATCATCAGGATGTAGAACACAAAGTTGAGACGAAGCACCCCTAATTCGACAAGGTTGTCGATGACCGACCGGTTGAGAATAATGAGTGTCCCTGCGATGGTGAACATCACAAGGATAGACAGCAGGAGAAAGACTGCAATTTTTCTCTGTTGAAGCCATGTACGGCTCTGGAACCCGTGGGCTGTTACGTTAAAGGCATGCATCAGTGCATGTATGCCGTTAGTGGAAAAAATTATTGTGGCAATGAACATAATCACAAGCAGGCCTCCGCTGCGGTTGGTGATCATGTCAACGATAGATTCCTCGAGGTAGCTGTAAGCATTTTCGGGCAGGATATTTTCGAACAGTTTTACCAGTTCTGTCTGAAAATTTGGAAGAGGAATAAATGGTATGAGGGTAAAGAGGAAGATTGCAGCCGGCAGCAGTGCCATAAGCATGTTAAATGCTATTGATGAAGCCCTTGTAACCAGCACTCCCCGGCCGAACAGGCCTTTTACGGCCAGTTTTACAACCATGTCCAGCGGAGCCCCGTCAAAGCCAGGCAAAACAGCTTTTCTGATCTTTTTTGCTTTTATATTGATGGTTTCCCTGGTCGTCATACAGGTGATCAGTAAGCCTTCAGGCTCATGTCAAGACTTTTAATATGATGTGTAAGAGCACCGATGGAAATAAAATCCACACCGCACAGGGCGTAGTCCCTGACATTTTCAAGGTTGATTCCTCCGGATGATTCTGTCTCTGCAGCATTGCCGATAAGCTTAACAGCTTCGACTGTCATGGGTATGCTGAAGTTGTCAAGCATAATACGGTTAACGCCTGAAGTTGCGAGTATCTCATTTACCTCCTTAAGATTACGTGACTCGACCTCAATTTTAAGAGAAAGGTTGTTCTTCTTCAGATACTCTTTAGTCCGGTTTATGGCTGTTGTTATCCCTCCGGCAAAGTCGGTATGATTATCCTTAAGCATGATCATATCATAGAGGCCCATGCGGTGGTTGATCCCGCCTCCGATACGTACGGCTTCCTTTTCGAGAAACCGCATCCCGGGTGTGGTTTTCCGTGTGTCTGTTATCCTGGCCTTTGTGCCCCTGACCTTTTCCACATAAAGAGATGTGGCTGTAGCAATGCCGCTCATACGTTGCATGATGTTCAGCACGAGACGTTCTGAGCGAAGCAGTGAATGCATGTTTCCTTCAGCAGCAAGAGCAATATCACCAAAACTGATGCGTTCACCGTCCTTGAGAAATATTTCAATTTTCAGGGAAGGATCGGTTATATGGAAAACCTCCCGGGCTACCCTTAATCCGGCAATGATTCCGCTCTCCTTAATAAGGAGCCTGGCACGGCCTTTGGCCGATGCCGGTATACAGGCTAATGAACTATGGTCACCTTCTCCGGTGTCTTCATCAAGTGCGTGGCGTATTAATGCCCGGAGTTCATTATCACTCATTGTCGGGTTCGATCCGTATCTGATGGATCAATGGATTACCATCAACTTTCTTCAGAAGAAAATAAACGCGGAATCGTCCCTTATCGGTCTCAAGGATGGCAATGGCATACTGGGCATCACCCTTTGCACCCTGGTGTCTGATTACAAACTCACGGGTACGGTAACGGGTGAAGAAATCCTTGAGGATGCTCTGTGCAACACTCTTGCTGTAAAAGTCCTCCTTGCCCGGAATCACCAGCTCAACAGTGCTGTTGAGGTATTCGGAGAGACCGGCAGCATTGCCTGACCGGAAGGCAATGGAAATGCCTGCAGGTACACTGGGTTGCTCCTGGGCTGCAAGAAAGACTGTCAGAACAAACAACAATCCTGCAGCGGTGAATAACTTCTTTTTCATTTCAATTCCTTTATGCTACACAAATAAGGACTAGCAAATTTAACTATTATTATCAAAAATTGAACCACTTTTATTTATACCCTTCCGGCGCGCCGGTTTATAAGGCCTTAATTGCTATATTTGCCAAACTCAACTTAAGGAACAGGATAAATGAAACTGGTGCTCCTGATGACCGGAAAGACAGATCAGGCCTGGATAAGAGAGGGTGTTGCCGAATATGAGAAGAGAATCTCCAGGTATGCCCGCTTTGAGTTGGTAACTCTTCCGGATGTCAGGAACCCGGGGAACAGATCGGCTGCCACGGTAAAGGAAAAAGAGGCGGAGAAGATGCTTTCAGCGTTTAAGAGTGATGATCACGTGGTGCTCCTCGATGAGCACGGCAAGAGTTATTCCACCACCGCACTGGCGGATTACATACGCGGTGCGATGATGTTACCAAAAAAAAGGTTGGTCTTTGTCATTGGCGGTCCGTGGGGCTTCCATCAGAGCATCAGGGACAGGGCTGATCACCTCCTTTCTCTCTCGGATCTCACATTTTCGCATCAGGTGGTACGATTATTGTTCGCTGAACAACTTTACAGGGTGCTCTCGGTGATTGCCGGCGATCCTTATCATCATGAATGATTTTATGCCAGGCCGACTTAAAGATATAAGAACAGTCTTTATCGCCGCTCTTATTGCAGCTGCTCTGGCAGTATCATCAGATTATCTCTATTTCAGTAACCTTGAATGGAGGTACCGTACCTCCCGTCTGGACAAGAAACTGATTGAAAAAGAGGAAAGGGCTGAACGCATTCTTACAGACCTTGAAACGCAACTTAAGGAAAGCAATGAACCGTCACTCTTTTTTAACAACAGCACCGGACCCGACGCTCTTGAAGAAGGTATTGCACTGCTTGTTTACGAAGCAGACAGTATAGCATACTGGTCAGATAACAGTATTGCCTTTCCTCTTTCCTATGAAGCGGGGTTTGATAATCATAAACCGGTATTTTTCAGTAATGGCTGGTTCATTCCCGTCCGCAGGGAATATCTGGACTATGATATGCTGGCATTGATAATGGTTTACAGGCAGTATCCTATTGAGAACCAATATCTCCGATCGGATTTTCCTGTACGATTTATGCTTCCCTCAGCAACACAAATTACTTTCGATAAGACAAAGTCTGCCTTCCAGGTAAACGGCATTGAGAATGAGTTTCATTTTGGTCTTGTATTCCCCGAGAAAAAGCCAAATACTCCTTTTATTATTATTCCTGTCTTCTTCTGGCTGATCTTCCTGTTGCTTCTCATACGGCTCATTGTGCTGGCAGATGAGTGGCCAGGGCACCGCATGAAAAAAGTATATCTGCTTCCGTCCGGTCTTGCAGTTTTGCTATTGGTCTATGTCGTCATACTGCTTACCGGACTGCCGCCTTCTGTAAGATCAACAGAGCTTTTTTCACCCTTCCTATGGTCGGCCGGCAGGTTTCTGCCCTCTGTAGGCCATATGACTTTATCAGGGCTATTTCTTATCTCAGGCCTGAATATCATTTTAAAGAAAGATACTTTCAACTCACCTGTAAAAAATAATGGCCTGCCCGGATTAATCGGTCCCGGAGCCATGATGGTCTCCGGATTTCTATTCTTCCTGGCTGGTGAAGCACTGTTCAGAAACCTTGTCCTGAATTCCGCGATAAACTTTGAAGCTTATAAAATAATTGACCTCAGCTTTATGAGCCTCGCCGGTTTTGTTTCGATATTACTGATATTGTCAATTCCGCTGTTCTTTTTCCTGAAGGCTTTCAGAATGATGGCGGAGATACCGGTAAGGAGAAACCTGGCAGTGACAGCAGCCGCAGCACTGGTCCTTCCCGCGGCATGCCTGATTGGGACTGCCTGCAGCTTCCGGGGCATACTCTACATTGTTCTTCTTGCCTGCACAGTTCTGTTATGGCAGCGCAAATCCTATTCCCTTCTGACGCTTATGGTGGTCTATGCCGGGCTTACAGGTATCTTTTCGACGACTCTGATAATAAAATATTCCGTCCTGAAGGAGGAGAAGAATCTAAAGGTTATGGCAATATCCCTGGCAAATGACAACGATATGGTTGCCGAGGATATGCTCATTGACCTGTGGCCGGTCCTGAAAAATGACTCCACCCTTGTCCTGATGATGAACAAAGAGCAGTTTTCCGATGCTGACATCAACAGTGTTTACAGGTACCTGGAGGATAGATACTTCAACGGGTACTGGGAAAATTACGACCTGAACATTGTTATTTGCCGGGATGATTCCCCTCTGATGATACCCTCCACAAAGTCATCGGCAGACAATTGCTTTGATTATTTCAATGAAAGACTGAAAAATGAGGGTGATTCTATTACAGGCACAGGATTCTGGTTTATGCACAACCAGGCCGGCAGGGCATACTATTTTTCGCGGCTCTTTTATGAAAACTCTCCAACCCTGACCAACGGCCTCTTCATTGAGATGGTAAGTCATATTGAAACATATCTGGAAGGTTATCCTGAATTGTTGCTTAACGTATCCCATCAGCGGTCGCCGCGGCTGCGCAACATTTCCTATGCAAAATATTATGACAGCATACTGGTGTTAAGATCAGGCGATTACCCCTATGATAACCTGATCGTTCCCGGGAAGTCTGATGCCGACTACCGGTTCGTGAATGTTAACGGTTACAGGCATCTTTATTACAGCCTTGGAGAAATGACCCTTGTCATCACTTCAAAGGCGGTTAAAACCCTCGACAGAATTATCACTTTTGCTTACCTGTTTGTTGTAATTCTGTTGTTCGCCTTTGTCCTGATGCTTGTTTTAATACCCCATACGGCTGACCTGTTAAGGTTTAACACCTTTAAACGCCGGCTGCAACTGGCATTCGGGGCTTTGCTTTCCGTCGTCTTCGTCATAATTATTATGGGGGCTTTAGCTCTGACTACCAATCAGTTCAGGAACAATCATAACCGGATACTGGAGGAAAAGACCGTTTCCATATCCATTGAGCTTGACCATAAGCTTTCATCGGAGCAAAGCCTTATTGGCTGGAGCGCACCTGATTATCCTTCACTGAACTATCTGCTGGTGAAGTTTTCGAATGTCTTTATGACGGACATCAACCTGTATTCAGCATCAGGATCTCTTCTGGCCACTTCGAGACCGGAAGTCTTTTCTCAGAAGTTAGAGGGGAACATGATCAATCCTGAGGCCTATGGTATTCTCCTGGAGAAAGAAAAGAACGAATATATTGTTGAGGAACATATTGGCGGATTGAATTATCTTTCTTCATATATGTCATTTTACAACGAGGACAACACGCTGCTTGCCTATATCAATCTTCCGTATTTTACAATGGAAAACCTCCTGACCAACGAAATTTCAAATCTTGTTGTCACCCTTATTAACTTCACTCTTCTTCTCCTTATGCTGATGATGTGGGTTGCTGTCTTCCTGAGCGAAAGGATCACATCGCCGTTGAATCTTCTTCAGCAGGCTATGGCCTCTGTGAAGTACGGAAAGAAGAATAAACCTATTGATTACGGCAGCCGTGATGAGGTAGGTGAGCTTGTCAAACAATACAACAGAATGATTGACGAACTGGAGGACAGTGCAAACAAGCTTGCACGCAGCGAACGTGAGATGGCCTGGCGTGAGATGGCAAGACAGATAGCCCATGAGATAAAGAACCCTCTTACTCCCATGAAGCTGAATGTACAGCAGCTTTTCAAATGGTGGAATGACAAGGCTCCCGACTTTGAGGGTAAGCTCACGACTTTTACGGATAATCAGATTGAGTATATCGACAACCTTTCCAATATTGCAACAGCTTTTTCATACTTTGCCAGGTTGCCTGACGCAGACCCTGCAGAAGTTAACGTGGTTTCACAGCTGAAAACCACTCTTGAAATGTTTGGGAACGCTGAAAATGTTTCTGTTACCCTCGAAAGCGGAAACATTAGCAAAGCAATGGTCATGGCTGACAAAGAGCATTTGAACGGCATCTTCTCAAATCTCCTGAAGAATGCATTACAGGCTATTCCTTCAGGAAGAATTGGAATTATTAATGTTAAAATTGAGGCAACCCTGGACAAGGTCCAGGTCAGGTTTACTGATAATGGGACAGGTATCCCTGAAGAACTGAAACCCAGAATGTTTACTCCTAATTTTACTACCAAATCGTCAGGTATGGGCCTTGGCCTCTCCATTGCCAAACGTTATACAGAGACGGCAGGCGGGACAATATGGTTTGAGTCAGAGCCGGGTAATGGTACTTCTTTCATTGTGGAGCTGCCTCTGCTCTATACTGTAGAGCGTAACACAAATACTAACAGCTAAAAAAGCGCGTTTAATAATCAGATTAAAATACATATATTAGCAAGCAATATAAACCAGATGCCCCGGAATGTGTCTAAAATAATCAGGCTTTATTTTGTATTGCTCTTTTTTATAGTTGCGGGCCGGGGCACACATCTTTCAGGTCAGACACCCCTTGTCACAGGAGATATAAACAGATACGCCAGGGTCACCTCTGTCGGTCCGGATTATGTAATAGCTGCAGACATTACTGATTTTGCTGCAGGAGATACGGTCATGATCATGCAGATGAGCGGAGTCAGGATCAATGCTTCACATACACTTCCCGGTAACTACCAGAACACTGTAGGAACTCCCGGACGATATGAGGTTCTTATAATCTCGGCATTAAACGGAGGTACAAACCGGGTATCCTTCTCCAGAAACCTGCTCAATGCGTATGACCCTTTGGGGAAAGTGCAGATAATTAAAGTACGGTCATACAGTAATGCAGTAGTAAACTCAGAACTGACGTGCCAGGATTGGGATTCCGCTTCTGTAAAAGGAGGGGTGCTTGCTTTCCTGGTTAAAGGAGTACTTACACTAAATGCAGATATTAATGTCGGCAGAAAAGGATTCATCGGAGGCAAAGTGGCACAGGGTACAGGCTATTGTCAGACATCTGATGATTCTGTGACTTATGAGTCTTACAGTATCTGGACCGGCGCATCAGGTTATAAAGGAGACGGTATAGGTTTCAGAACTTCGCTGAACGAACCTCTTTATCCCGGCTTTGCCCGCGGTAAGGGAGTGAACATGACAGGCGGCGGTGGCGGTAACGGACACTTCTCCGGTGGTGGCGGCGGCTCAAATTACGGGGCCGGCAGGGAAGGTGATGTGGAAGTTCCGTCATGCACAGGATTATTGACTGGAGGGAGAGGAGGCTATTCAGTAGGCCCGACAGCGCTGAACGGAGGTGTTTTCATGGGCGGCGGCGGCGGTGCATCAGTATATCTTTCTACCCCGACAACCTCGGCAGGAGGTAACGGCGGCGGAATTGTAATCATACTTGCTGACAGTATTATCGGAAACGGAAAGCTTATCTCGGCCCTGGGAGGCGAGCCTGATGCCAACACAGTGGCCAACAGCGGCGCAGGAGGCGGAGGCGGTGGCGGATCAGTACTTATAAGCACGAGATATTATAACACCAATCCTGTCCTTTCGGCAAACGGCGGCAAGGGAGGGAATACAGTCAACCAGAACGGAGCCGGCGGCGGTGGCGGCGGCGGGCTGATATGGACCAACGGAGCATTCCCCGGGACTGCCACCGTGGCAGGAGGACTGGGCGGAACACACAGCGCGGGCGACCCGGATAAAGACGGCTCACCAGGTGCAATAGCGACCAATCTCAGGCTTCCGCTCAACGGTTTCCTCTTCAATGCCGTAAATTCATCACGCACACTGACCCGGATTGACTCAATTTGCGAAAGCATGGTGCCGCCTAAAATGACTGGCACGCAGCCCACCGGTGGAAGCGGAACATATACCTACCAGTGGCAAAAAAGTTATGACAACTCTAACTGGTCAAATACCCCGGGCACCGGTATAGACTATACCCCGGCATCAGCTGAAACCGCTTCCCTCTGGTTCCGCAGAGTGGTTAATGACGGTGCCGGAATTACCGACATCAGCAAAGCTGTACAGATAATCGTTCATCCGTTTATAACAGGCAATACGGTCGGGTCTGATACAACCCTCTGTTTTAATCAAAACCCCGAGGAGCTTTACCCGCTGAACGCGGGTCCGGGAGGTGGTACAGGACTTTATTTTTATACCTGGGAACAGAGCCCGGATAATGCTTCATGGGCTAACGCCCCCGGTGCGAATACAAACCCGAAATATGACCCCCAGGCCCTTACGGCTTCAACCTACTATCACAGAATTGTGAGCTCCGGAGCATGTACTGACATCAGTACACGGGTGTTTATAACAATACTTCCTTCCATTACAGGTAATAATATTCAGGCTGACCAGACAATATGCCAGGGGGCTTCCTTCGTCAATCTCACCGGTGACACACCCGGAGGAGGGGCCTCACCCGTATATACCTATCATTGGGAAAGCAGTGCTGATAATTCGTTATGGGCAGCTGCAGCCGTACCGAACAGCAATATCGGTTATGACCCGCAGAACGATGCCCCGGCAACTACCTGGTACAGAAGAATTATCTACAGCGGTCTGAACAATACCTGCCAGTCGGCCAGCCCGCCGGTACTGCTGATTTGTCATCCTTCAATTACCAATAATAATATCACAGCTGCCCAGACAATATGTGAAGGCTCGGCGCCTTCAACCCTGGACGGTTCATTACCCGCCAACGGTGCCGGTGCCGGTTCATACACTTACCAGTGGAGGAACAGTATTAACGGCACCTCATTTAACGAAATATCCGGAGCCACCACAGAAGATTTACCCGGGTCTGCCCTGACGGCGAGCACATGGTACAGGCGTATTGTCAACTCATCAGTCTGTACCAGCACAAGCAATGATTTGAAGATCACTGTAGATCCTGATATCTCCGGATTCCAGATTGGTATCGGCGCGCAGGAGCATGATACAATATGTACCGGAAATACCCCGGCCATACTGACAGGTGCACCGGCCGGGGGGCTTGGAACATATACTTACACATGGGCATCATCGGCTGACAACGTTAATTTCACGAATCTGGCAGTAACCACCCAAAGCTATCAGCCCGGTGTGCTGACTGCAACCACATGGTTCAGAAGGACGGTCGCTTCGGGTGTCTGTGCGGAGAACTCGACTTTCAGGATTACTGTTCTGCCTCTGATAACAGGCAATACAGTTACCGCCGACCAGACAGTATGCAATACCACCCCGCCTTCCTCGCTGACAGGTAACTCCCCGGGAGGTGGTGACGGCAGGTACAGATACCTGTGGGAGAAGAAGGACGCCTCATCTCCTGACTGGGTAAACGCTGAGGGTACAAATGCCACAGCAAATTACCAGCCGCCTTTGCTGGACGGTACCACACAGTTCAGACGCAATGTCTATTCAGGTGAGAACAACTGTTGTTCATCATTATCGGCTGTTGTCACTGTCAATATTGATATAATGCCACTTAACATAACTGCAGGGCCTGACAGGGACCTGCTGCCTTACCAGTTTGCAGCTAATCTCGAAGGAAGCTTTGAAGGCACCGGAACATCGGTCTGGACATATATCACAGGGGACGGAGATCCTGTGTTTGAAGATGCCACTGTGGGAAATACTGTTGTGCGCAAGCTCGGGTTCGGTCAGAATATATTTGAATACAGTGTAAGGAATAATACATGCATTGGAACTCCGGATGAGGTTATCCTTTACGTCCCCGACCTGACCATTCCGCAGGGAGTGACCCCGAATAACGACGGGATAAATGATTATTTCAATATCGAAGGACTGGAGTTTACACGCAATGAGCTCGTTATAATCAATACAGGCGGCGCAGTTGTCTACCGGGCAGATGATTACAGGAGTGATGACCCTGTTAATGCGTGGACCGGACTTGATCTTCACGGAAGTGAAGTCCCGGAAGGTACCTACTATTACCTGCTGACTATCAATGGTGCCGTTGACCTGACAGTTCCTGACTATGTGGCACATATCAGCGGTTTCCTGGTTCTTAGAAGATAGAATGAAGCGAAGAATATACATAGTATTTATCATTGTAATGCTGCTTCAGACGGTGGCGCCGGCACAACAAACACCTATCACCAGCCAGTATCTCACCAATGGTCTCGTGATCAATCCTGCATATGCCGGAACACGAGGCGCTCTCAGCGCCAGTCTTTCATACCGAAAACAATGGGCCAGGATAGCCGGTGCGCCTCAGTTCCAGAACCTGTCACTGCACAGTCCTGTTAACAAGAAGGAGAAAGTAGCTCTCGGACTCATTGCTGAATACAATACATACGGAGTGACAAAAGATGTCGGCATTTACGGATTCTATGCCTACAATGTACGGCTTGGCGCGGGCAAGCTCTCAATGGGGGCAAAGGGAGGGGTCGATTTCTCCAATATAAATTTCAATAACCTGAAGTTTCCTGACGGAAATCCGCCCGATCCGCTACTGATGAACAATATTAAATATCCGCCTCTTCCGAATTTTGGCGTGGGGTTCTATTATTATACGGACAGATACTTTGCAGGACTCTCAGTACCGTCAATACTGACTTACCAGAGTGATGACCTGGACGAATCAAAGGTATCCCCCAACTTCAGGATGTTCAAAACCTATTTTTCTGCCGGAGCCCTGATAAGATTCAGTGAACTGTTCAAGGTCAAACCTTCAATGTTGCTCAGGTATTCAATGGCGGAACCGCTGGAAGTTGACCTGAATGCAAATCTGATTATTGCTGATCTGGTATGGCTCGGAGGATCTTACAGGATTGCCGAAAAGGCTGTTGTCGCTTTGCTCGATCTGCAGTTGACACCGCAGCTTAAGCTTGGATATTCATACGACTATCAGCTGGGCCATCTGAATAACTATACCTCGGGAACACATGAGGTATCACTGAGGTATGAATTTGAATTCTCTGTAAGCGCAACTTCGCCAAGGTATTTCTGATAAATGAAGAGGCATACAACATATACGGCAGTAATAATCACAGCTCTTTTAATCTGTTCCTCCGGTCTTTACGGTCAGGCAAAAGGTTCTTTTGAGGTTTATCCCGTGCCGGCCTTATCATCGGGTTCTGATGATATGGCTCCTGTAATACTAAGTGATGGTATACTCTTCTGCTCGAACAGAAAGGTCAATCCTTTCCTTACAAAAAAGAATCTTGAAGGAGTCAGGTTATACGAACTCTATTTTGCGCCGTTTGACCAGAATGGTGTACCGGGCAAGCCGGTACGCTTCGCCTCCAACCTCGGCAAGGATACCAATATAGGCCCCGCATCGGTTTCCTCAGATGGTAAAACACTCTATTTCACCCGGAATTACATCGTGGGAAGAAAGGTAAAAAAGAATGAGCCAAACAAACTCGGTATATTCACCGCAACTCGCAATGGATCACAATTGACGGATGTTCGGCCATTTGAATACAACGACACTGCCAGTAACCTTTCTTATCCGTATGTCTCGGCAGACGACAGGTACCTGTTTTTCTGCTCTGATATGCCGGGCAGCCTGGGGAAATATGACATTTATATGTGTGAGAAGGTGGATGGCAAATGGACCAGCCCGGTTAATCTCGGCGATAAAGTCAATTCAGCCGATGCTGAGATAAATCCCTTCCTTCACAGCTCCGGCAGGCTTTACTTTGCCTCTGACCGTCCGGGAGGTCACGGCGGGCTTGATATATGGTTCACAACCCTGGCTTTCGGTTCATGGACTAAACCGGTGGTGCTTGATGATCCGATCAACTCAGATGCTGATGACTTTGCATTTTATGCTGTTCAGGGCGACCTTGAAGGATATTTCGCCTCAAACCGCCGCAAGTACAACGATGATATCTTCAGGTTCGCCAACACGATCATTCGCTGGTCTGTTTGCGATACACTCAGGGAGAACAACTATTGCTATGAATTTATTGAGGAGAATGCACTGAAAAATGATACCATCGATGTCAGGTTCAGGTGGGAGTGGAACTTTGGCGACGGAACTAAAGCCGACGGTGTAACAGCTGAACACTGTTACAGCGGACCGGGAGTTTATGATGTCAGCCTCGATATTGTAAACCTCATAACCGGAGGTATTGAAAAACGTCAGGCATCTTATGAACTGGCAATTACGGATATTGAACAGCCTGTTATTGTTTCGCCTGATAAAATAATGGCTGGAGAGAATCTTATCCTTAATGCCGGTAAATCAAATCTCCCGGGTATGGATATTGCCAGGTACTACTGGAATTTTGGAGATGAAACTGTTTCTTCAGGGCTGGAGGTTTCAAAGATTTATTCACTGCCCGGAAAATATAATATACAATTAATAGTTAGTTCTAAACCGGGTACGGGGGGTGTTGTGCGTGAGGTATGTGTCTGCAAGAACATCGAGGTTACTCCTGCCGGAAATTGATTATTGCCACGGAAAATGAGAAAAAACCGGTATATACACATTGTTATCCTTTCGCTTCTGCTGACCCTGCCCGCAGCGGTCAACAGCCAGGAAGTCCCGGGTCCGGATGAGAATATTCCATTCCTGATCACTTTCGGCAGACAGGGAGGAGAGACTTCATGGGGTGATGATGACTTCTCGCAGACATTTTTCTTTACCATCCCGAAGGATTACAAGGATCCTTTCTACATAAGGATTTATGACGCTGATATCGGGGGCAAGACAGATGAGCTCAACAATTTCTGGAATACCCGGATGGTTTACTCTATTTTTGGCGGCAAGGGATGCTATACTGACCCCCAGGCCAAGGGGATTGATCCTTCCGGCAACTACAAGAGCGGCACTTTGCTTGCCACCAGGACATTCGGGATGGATAACAAGCTTGATGAGAGATGGTTTACATTCGGCCCGTTCAATCCGGCAGACGGCGAATATTACTCCAAGTTCTCAAGCAACGTTTTCAAAATAATATGTGACGGTGTCTCCGGTGATGACGGCAATCTTTACAGGTACGCACTTTCCCGTAGGCCGGATACCAACGTGCCTATCCAGGGAGCCAACGCGTTCACCTATGAATACACATTCAGGATGTGGAACAATAATGACACCTCATTCGTATCTCATATTTACCCGTATATTGACAGCGGATGTATCTATATCAGACAGAGAAACTTCGACTGGGACAATGACGGTGAATTCGTTGTGGTATCCGTCGAAAGAAAAGGACAGGCCATGCCACTTTCCGGTGAAGACCAATGGGTTGATGACCGGATGCCTATCCTTGATGCAGAGATTGGCAAGTCCCTTGACTTCAGGTTTTATAAGAAACGTGGCGAACTTGTGAGGAACAACAATGTGGTAATGACCGTCGAAAACCAGTACGGGGAGAACCTGCAATTTTTCAGCGCGCCTATTGGCGGCGTTCCGGTTTATAAGCCAAGGATAACGGTCAGACCTAAAAAATAAGCATGGTCAGGAGCTTAAGTATCTTAACTACAGCACTCTGTTTAAGCCTGTTGCAGGCGCTGACCCCGTTCCGGGCCCAAGCACAGACATACAGTTACAGGACCTACAATCAGAACAACGGCTTACCGGGCGATTATCTCAGCGTGATCGAACAGGATCACGGGGGATTTCTGTGGGCAGGCATGGAGTCAGGCCTGTTCAGGTACGATGGATTTGAATTCCATCCCATGCTGTTGGCTGACACGCTCTCAGAAGCCTATCCCAATGCTCTCTATTGTGACAAAAAAGGAACAATGTGGATCGGTCTTACCGACGGCTCGCTCTTTGCCTGGAACAACGGAGGCACCCCGGCAAGAAAAAGTGAAATAAAGGCGGACAAAATAAACCGCATTACCGAAGGACCTGACGGCAGGGTATGGATAGTCACCCAGACACAGGGAATTTATATATCCGATGCAGGAGCCGGTGACAGGATGACCAGAATATCGATGCCGGAAGGAACAGTAGTATTTGACATATCTTTTTCAGGACCGGATTCAGTCATTGTTGCCACGCAGGATAACCTGCATCTCTGCCTGGTAACAGGCGATAAGGCGGTCATCAACTACTCCTTCCCGGAACTTGAATATACCTGGGTGCAGACAGTAAAAAAAATAGATGACAATCACTGGGTTGCAGGTACTGACGGTGCCGGTCTTTTCCTGATCAGGCGTGAGAATGGCAAGATGACGGCATCGGCAATTGATAACCCTGCATTTGAGGGCCTTCGCATTCCTGAACTGATTGCCGGACCTGGTCGGACACTGCTTGTTGCCACACGTGAGGCAGGAGTGATAAGGGCTGAATTCAATGAAGATTTTTCTTCCCTGAGCCCAACGGCAGCTTATAATATGCTCTCGGGCCTGCCCGAAAATGATATTAAAACAATTTTCAGGGACCGCGAAGAGAACCTTTGGATAGGCCTTTTCAACCGTGGCCTCGCTGCGGTGACGACCAATGCCTTCTCTTTCTTCACCCCTGCAGTGAACAAGGAGATTAACTTCATCGGTGAATCAGGAGGGAAAGTCGTTCTGGGTAACAGGAACGGTCTCTATGACTTCGATCCGGTTACCGGTAGCTTTTCAAACTGGCGTGAATTGAACAGGAGGACAGGGGGGTCAGGTATTGTCTCGTGGTGTTGTGATGAAAGCGGAAACATCTGGATTGGAACGATCAGTGACGGCCTGTGGCTGATGAACAGCAAGGGCGACCTGAAGCAGTTCTACCGCTCCATGAACCCGGGACAGAACCGCATAAACTCAGTCGCCATTGACGTTGACAATATCTGGATTGCAACGCTGAACGGTGTAATCCTCCTCGACAGGGAGACTGGAAAACAGAGGGCGGCATACACCACCTGGGAGATGCTTCCGCATAATAATGTATCACAACTGGTTGTTAACAGGCCGGGAGAAGTACTGGTTGCCACAGAAACGGATAAGTTATGCTACATCCATATCACCGGCGGGGTCAGGACTGAAGGCCTGGTCATGGAGGGTGTGATGCGCAACAGGATTCTGAGCCTCTCTGTCTCCCCTGACGGAAAAATCAGCGCTGGTACTAACGGAAACGGATTGTTTTATTTTGCGAACGATACGCTCCTCAATTTCACCACGGCTGACGGGATGCTCTCAAATTACTGCTACAGCACTCTCATAGCCTCTGACGGCCGCATCTGGACAGGTCATGAGAAAGGTTTCTCCATCATCAATCCTGTTACAGGATCAGCCAGATCATTCAGCAGTGAGTTTGGCTTCAGTGGCGACTGCATGGCAAATGCGATGACCGCAACACATGACGGTTCGGTTTATGTGGGGACCACCGAGGGAATCTGGACTTATAACCCTGCCATGGAACAGAAGGTAACCACCCCTCCCCAGGCAGGAATATTATCGGTGATTATCGGCAATACTGAATATCCGTACCGCGAGTCTTACAACCTGCCATACAAGTCATCGTATACTGTCAGAATCAACTACGCGGGCATTTCACTGCGCGATCCGTTGAATGTTGTTTTCCGGACCAAGCTTGAAAATTCCGATGAGGAATGGGGAGAAGTTACCACAGACAGATCGGCAACGTACAGGCTGAGCGAAGGTCATTATAAATTCATTGTGGAAGCTCTTACCCGCGATGATGCCGAGAATGTAACGACAGCCTCATTTGACCTGGTAATACAAAAACCTTTTACCCGGAGCTGGTGGTTCATCCTCTCTGTCCTTGCGCTGGCTGCGGCTGTTGTTTACCTTATAATCTATCTTCGTGAGCGTGCCCACAGGAAACAACGTGAGTTTCTTGAGGAAGAACTGAGGAAGCGCACTTCAGAAGTCTATGCACAGAAGGAGGAGCTGGCCCAGAAAAACCTTGATATCACTGAGAGTATAAAGTACGCCAGGCGTATCCAGAGCAGTGTTCTGCCTGATACTGCCAGACTGGGAACAGTTTTCAGGGATGCTTTCGTCTTCTACCTTCCGAGAGACATTGTCAGCGGTGACTTCTTCTGGTTCGACTGGATAGACAAGGACAGATTTGTGGTAGTCTGCTCTGATTCAACAGGTCACGGTGTACCAGGAGCATTCATGTCGATGATAGGAACAGCTCTTCTTCAGGATATCATCACCGTGAAGAAAATCACCAGACCGTCACAGGTTTTGCATGAGCTTGACAGGCAGATATTCTCAACCCTGAACCAGAACCAGGAGCTGGAAGCCTCAAACGACGGGATGGACATCATTGTCTGTGAATTCAATATAAAAACCAGGCACCTGGTCTTTGCCTCAGCCATGAGACCTGTTATACTTGTTATCGACGGGGAACAGCAATATGTAAGGGGCAACCGCTCAGCCGTAGGAGGAGAGTTCTGTCTCCGAGAAGTTTTTTGATGACCAGGAGTATCATCTCAGGGAAGGCGACATGGTTTATCTCTTTACTGACGGATACCCGGATCAGTTTGGCGGTGACGGCAGCAAGAAGATGAAGATCAGCCGGCTGAAAACAGTCATTGATGAAATAAAGACCCTTTCGATGGCGGAGCAGGATCAGAGGATAAGGGATTTTTTCTATGAATGGAAAGGTGATAACGAACAGGTGGATGATGTTCTTATTATGGGCTTAAGGGTCTGATCACCCGTCACCGCAGGTACCTGTATCTCCCATTATGACGACACACGTAGAAGCTGTGTTACTCTCATTGCCGCTGCGGTCTTTGATCCAGAAGTCATAATACAGTGTGTCTGTGGCGTTATAAATGAAATAGATTATTGTTACGTCTATAGTTCCCTTGAGTATCTTATTCTGACCCGGGGTATTCAGATAAGGAATACGGTAATTAGAAGGATAAAGAGGATCAGTTGGAGAAGCCAGCTCAAAGACACCTCCTGTTTTGCGGAAGAGCTGAAGGAAGAGATTGTTCCCGCCTGAAGGTGCTACAGTGTCCGATGCCTCCAGACCAAGGTCACCGTCACCATCCTCAAAATAAAACGTCAGCTTGCCGGCCCTTGCCGGGTTACCTAAAATATCAATTGTATCAAACAGGGTAAAGGTTCTGAACTCTATCGCCGGTTCCGGCGGAAGCTTCTCAATGGGACCGCATGAACCCAGGACGATCAGCAATGTAAAGATCAATATCGAAAAGGATATTTTCATATAGGTCTGCCCGCTCTGTGCAACAAAAATCACACCAAATTTATTTATTTTTTTCTGAAATAGATCTTTACAGGTGCACCTGAAAGCTCAAAATTCTCTCTCATCCTGTTCTCAATGAACCGCCTGTAGGGATCCTTGATATACTGTGGAAAATTACAGAAATAGGCAAATGTGGGATAGGCTGCTGGAAGCTGGGTGATATATTTAATCCTGATATGCTTGCCCTTCAGTGCCGGCGGAGGTGTAGATTCAATGAGCGGAAGCATCACCTCATTAAGCTGCGAGGTAGGTATCTTCCTTCTCCTGTTCTCATAGACCTTCATGATCAGCTCAAGGACATTGTGTATCCTCTGCCTCGTTTTAGCAGAAATGAACAGTACCGGGTAGTCAGTAAAAGGTGCAGTCCGCGACCTAAGCTCATCTTCGAAGTTTTTTGTGCTCTTGTTGTCTTTTTCCACAAGATCCCATTTGTTAACCAGGAAAATAACTCCCTTATTGTTTTTCTGGATGATACTGAGAATGTAAAGATCCTGTGACTCCATTCCGCGTGTGGCATCAATAAGAAGGAGACAGAGGTCGGAATCTTCGATGGACCTTATCGACCTCAGGGTGGAATAGAATTCAATATCTTCGCCGATACTGGCTTTTTTGCGCAAACCGGCAGTGTCAATCAGTACAAACTTTGTATCGAATTTATTATAAATGGTATCAATTGAATCACGTGTGGTACCCGCGACAGGGGTGACAATATTTCTGTCTTCCCCCAGGAGGGCATTTGCAAGTGATGATTTGCCCACATTGGGACGGCCAACAACAGCTACCCTTGGTATTTCCGGTTGAGGTTCTTCAGCCTTGTCAGGAAGGTGTCTCACGATCTCGTCTAGCAGGTCACCCGTCCCGCTTCCGTTGACGGAGCTTATCGGGAAATAATCTCCAAGTCCGAGACCATAGAACTCGGCGGCATCGAGCAACCGGGTATTGTTGTCGACCTTGTTCACTACGGTAATGACCTTTTTCTGAACCTTACGGAGCAGGCCGGCAACAGATCTGTCAAGCTCATGTATCCCATCTTCAACGTTTACCATGAATACAATTACATCTGCCTCACTGATGGCCAGCTGTACATGACGGTTAATCTCACTCTCAAATACATCTTCAGAGCCCTCGACAAAGCCTCCGGTATCCACAACGGAAAATTCAACTCCGTTCCACAGTACTTTACCATAGTGCCTGTCACGTGTCACCCCGCTCACTTCATTAACGATGGCATCACGGCTCTCGGTCATCCGGTTGAAGAGAGTTGATTTGCCTACGTTAGGCCTGCCTACTATTGCTGCTATTTTGCTCATGATCAATAAAAAAGATCAAAGGTAGCCAAATTTCTTCAGCATGCGCGGATTATCGCGCCATTCACGTGCCACTTTCACATACAGTTCCAGGAATACCTTCTTCCCGAGGAACTCTTCGATCTCCCTGCGTGCGCCTGTACCTACCCGTTTAAGCATTGAACCCTTGTGTCCGATTAAAATTCCTTTCTGACTGTCACGGGCAGTATATATTACTGCAGCAATCCTTGTCAGGTTTTCTTCCTCTTTAAAGCTCTCAATCTCAACTTCAACAGAATAGGGGATCTCCTTCTGATAAGTCTCAAAGATTTTTCCTCTGATGATCTCTGAGACGAAAAACCTCTCGTAGCGGTCAGTGAGCTGATCCTTGGGAAAATACGGCGGTCCTTCCGGAAGACTGGCAATTATCTCCCGAAGAAGCAGGTCAGTGTTGAACTTATTCAGGGCAGAAAGCGGCAATATTGGCACACCGGGTGCCATGTCAGCCCATTTTTCCACTATTGTCTCCAGCTCAGCCTGGGTGGTAAGGTCTATCTTGTTAACGACGATAATCTTTGGAACTGCACTGGCGAGAATACGTTTCAGCTGCTCAGCGTTTTTGGCGACTGTTTCCACAACATCAGTAACATACAGGATCAGGTCAGCATCATCGAGAGCAGACTCTACGGATCTCATCATTGCCGCCTGCAGCTTGTACTTCGGATTTAAAATGCCGGGGGTGTCAGAATAGACTATCTGGTAGTCATCACCCGACAGTATACCCATTATCCTGTGTCGCGTTGTCTGTGCCTTTGGAGTGATGACCGAAAGGCGCTGACCGACAAGCAGATTCATCAATGTCGACTTTCCAACATTGGGGTTACCAAGAATATTGACAAATCCCGATTTATGTCCCATCAGATTAATAACCTATTTGTAAATGCCTCTTTTAAGCATACTAAGCTCCTGGTCAGTGAGATGTCTCCAGTGACCCCGCTGAAGGTTCTTCTTTGTGAGGCCTGCGAAGCTGACACGGTCAAGCTTCCTGACCCTGTATCCCAGTTTCTCGAACATACGTCTGACAACCCTGTTCTGACCTGAATGGATCTCAAGTCCTGCCTGCGTATGATCATCAGGTTCAGGAAAAGAGATCGCATCTGCACAGACGATGCCGTCTTCAAGCTCCACACCCGTGACAATTGCCTCCATGTCATTCTTTGTCAGTGCCTTGTCAGTAAAGATATGGTATACTTTTTTTGCGCCAAAGCTGGGGTGGGTCAGTTTACCTGCCAGGTCACCATCATTGGTAAGCATCAGCACTCCGGTGGTGTTTTTGTCGAGACGGCCGACAGGATAGATCCGTTCGGTTGTGGCATCCCTGACGAGGTCAAGAACGGTAAATTCAGCATGGGGATCCTTTACTGTCGTCACATATCCTTTAGGTTTGTTAAGTAGGATATATACTTTTTTGCCCGGAGCAAGCGTCTTGCCGTTATACATCACGGTGTCACCAGGTTTGACTTTGATACCCATGTCAGTAACCTTGCTTCCGTTGACAGATATATGGCCGTTTTTGATAAGCTCATCGGCTTCACGACGGGCACAAACACCACTGTTGGCAATATACTTGTTCAGCCTGATCAGTTCTTCCGTTTCCGGTTTAGCTTCAGGTTTCTTTATCCTTTTTCTTTGCGGCCTCTGAGGCTTTCTTTCCATGGTTATTGTTTTTCAGTGTGCAAATTTACAACTATTTACCGGTTTTCTCCCCGATCTTTTTTGCACCTTTGCACATAAGAAAATTATACTGAATATGGCACTGATAAAATCTATCTCCGGTATAAGGGGTACCATTGGAGGCAAACCCGGCGATGCGCTTACCCCTGTTGATATTGTTAAATTTGCGTCGGCATACGGTACCTGGCTCAGGAGACGTGGCAAAGGTCCGCTCACTGTTGTTACAGGCAGGGATGCACGGGTCTCAGGAGAGCTGGTAGCTTCGCTGGTCAATGCCTCTTTGCGCAGCGTGGGCATAAATGTGACAGATATAGGTCTTGCCACAACGCCTACTGTTGAGATGGCTGTCACCGGAAAGGGCGCGGGCGGCGGAATTATTCTTACTGCCAGCCACAACCCTGCCCAGTGGAACGCACTGAAGCTGCTTAATGAGGCAGGCGAGTTCCTGAGCGACAGTGATGGCAGAGCTGTCCTTGCCCTTGCTGAATCGGAAGATTTTGATTATGTATCTTATGACATGCTGGGCACCATTACCGGCGAGACAGGCTGGACGGAAAAGCATATTCAGTCTGTCATCGGGATGCCCCTGGTTGACACTGAGTCGATAATGAATGCGGGCTTTACCGTAGCAGTTGATGCGGTCAATTCTGTAGGTGGTATTGTTATCCCCGCGCTGCTGAAAGCTCTTGGTGTCAGGAAAGTCATTGAGCTGTATTGCGAACCAACAGGACTTTTTCCGCATAACCCTGAGCCTCTGCCGGAGTATTTGGGAGATATATCACGGGTTGTCAAAGATAAAGGCGCGGATCTGGGCTTCGTCGTTGACCCCGATGTCGACCGGTTGGCGATAATATGCGAGGACGGAACAATGTTCGGCGAAGAGTACACTCTGGTCTCGGTTGCTGACTATGTACTGAGTCACAAAAAGGGCTCAACGGTTTCAAACATGTCATCCACAAGAGCGCTCAGGGACATTACTGAAAGTCATGGATGCAGTTACAGCTCTGCACCCGTGGGAGAGGTAAATGTTGTGGCGGAGATGAAGCGTACAGCTGCCGTCATAGGCGGGGAAGGCAACGGCGGTGTCATATATCCTGCACTGCACTACGGACGTGACGCTCTTGCCGGCATAGCGCTTTTTCTCACACACCTGGCCAGGTCAAAAGAAACATGCAGCGGACTGAGACGACAGTATCCTGATTACTTCATCGCCAAGAAAAGAGTCGAAGCGGCGGGTGATACGGATATGGCAAAGCTTTGCAGCGTTCTCATGAAAGAGTACCCCGATGCTGTCTGTGACACCCGTGACGGAATTAAGCTCGACCTTCCATCTGGATGGGTCCAGATACGCAAATCAAACACCGAACCTATCATCCGTGTCTATGCCGAGAACAGACAAAAAGAACTGGCTGAAAAACTGGCCGAGGATGTTATGAGGATTGTCAGGAGTCTGTATAAAAGGAACCACAATGCCAAAGGTGACCGGAGCTGACGAATAGTATTTGCGTTAGCTTACCATGTTAAGTTAATGAAAGTTAATGTTTCCTTAAATCAACTGACTTAGCATAATTTTGTGATAATTTCACGACCTAATTAAAGTGTAAGTAAATGTTCCGCAGATGAAAAGGACTATTATAATAATCTCGATCATTGTCACAGTTGCAATTATTGCAATGATCGTGATAAGCAAGCTTGCTGGAAAGAAAGACACGGGTGTTCTGTTTACTGAGGTTCAGCAGGGCGATTTTGAGGTTGTTGTGACAACCACCGGAGAGTTGCAGGCTGAGGTATCAACCGATATCAAGGGACCGGATGGCCTGATGAGCCGCAACATGAGGTTCGGAGGAATAAAGATCCAGGATCTTGTTCCCGAAGGAACCGAGGTAAAGAAGGATGAATACGTAGCAACCCTTGACCGTTCGAGTGTTGACAACACTCTCAAGGATGAGCTTGACAGGCAGGAGACGTTTGAGACCGACCTGCTGAAAAAACAAATTGACACTACCATTTCTCTTGGTAATCTGAGAGATGATCTTCTCAATCTTAAGTTTAACCTTGAGGAAGCGGAGATCACTCTTGAACAGTCAGTATATGAGCCGCCAACAACCATACGGCAGGCGAAGAATTCACTGGAAAAAACTCAGAGAGCCTATGATCAGGCACTAAGCAACTATGATCTGAAAGTGCAGCAGGCGAGGGCCGATATCAAAGACATACAGCTTCAGCTTGGTAAGCAGAACCGTAAGGTGGCCGAGATGCAGGACATCATTCAAAAATTCGTCATCAAGGCACCATCTGACGGTATGGTCATTTACAAGCGGGAATGGAACGGTGCAAAACGTAAGGTCGGATCAGAAATCAGTCCCTGGGATCCGGTTGTGGCTACTCTGCCGGACCTGTCATCAATGATCTCAAAGACTTATGTTAATGAGATAGATGTCAGCAAGGTCAAGGCAGGGCAGGAGGTAAGGCTCACTGTTGATGCTTTCCCCGAGAAAACTTATACCGGTGTTGTGACCAGCGTGGCTAACATCGGGGAACAACTCCCCAATACCGATGCAAAGGTGTTTGAAGTAATTACCAAAGTCGATGGCTCCGATCCTATCCTGAGACCTTCAATGACAACAGGCAACCAGATCATTACAAAAACATTCCGTGATGTTGTATACATACCCCTGGAGACTGTCTTTACCTCAGCAGACAGTATTCCGTTCGTATATAAGAAGGACGGTTCCCACCAGGTTGTTGTTCTCGGAGAATCAAATGAGAATGACGTGATTGTTGAACAAGGCCTCTCAAAAGGAGAGAGACTTTATCTCACGGCTCCTGAAGACGCAGATAGATTCAAATTACGCGGGGAAGACCTGATTGCCATCGTCAGGGAGCGCAGAAAACTGCAGGCAGAGGAGGAAAAGCGGACACAAAACGTCAGCCCGCGTGAAGGTATGAGACCCGACATGACGCCGGAACAAATGCGGGAGTACATGCAGAACCTCACTCCCGAACAGCGCGAAAAGATGAAAGAAATGAGAGGCCCCGGGGGACCGGGAGCAGTCGGAACCGGACAAGCCAAATCCGGCGCTGTCAGGACTGATACTGCTGCAAGACAGCAGGTTGTAATCCGTAACCGGTAGGTTCAGACAGGTTTAAACAGGTAATCAGCGGAGGAAGAAAATGTTTAAAAGATACCAGCATGATATGCGCATTGCGGTTGAGTCTATCCTTTCAAATAAGCTCAAGTCGATACTGACTGCGCTCGGGATCATCTTCGGTGTTGCCGCGGTCATCAGCATGCTGGCAATAGGAAAAGGAGCCCAGCAGGAGATACTTGACCAGATCAAAATGGTCGGGGTGAATAATATTCTTATCAGCCCCATCGTGCAGGAAAAAGAATCGGGAAGTGATGATAGTGAGAGACAGCTGAATAAGTTTTCAAGAGGACTGACTCTTCTTGACGTCGATGCTATCCGTAGCACTATCCCGGCAGTGCAGAGGATCAGCCCGGAGATCTCATTCAACTCAACCATCGTTCTCAGCGGTATGAGATACACCGCCAAACTTGTGGGTGTTTCAAATGACTACTTCGAACTTTATAACCTGCCCCTGGCACAGGGAATGTTCTTCAATGATTATCAGGAAGAATACGGAATACAGGTTTGTATCATCGGAGCAAATATCAGGGCCAAGTTTTTCAGCCAGGTAGACCCGGTAGGCCAGTATCTGAAATTTGACAATGTCTGGTTGAAAGTGATCGGTGTCCTTGAAAAGACAAACGTCTCTCTTACCGGGTTCGAAGAGAAAGGTGTAAACGTCTATAATGACAATGTCTATATACCCATCAAGACCATGCTGATGCGCTATCAGAACAGGGCGCTGGTAAATACCAAACTTGCTACGCAGGCCACATCAATGCAGATCTTTGGCGGCGGAGGACATAATGCAAGGGTCGTTGTAAGCAGCTCTGATGCTTCAGCAAGTGAGACCAACTATAACCAGCTCGATAAGATAGTGGTGCAGGTCGGCGAAACCGAACAACTTACTCCAACAACAGAAGTCCTCAGCCGGATGATGCTGCGAAGACATTCAAACGTGAAGGACTTTGAAATTACCGTTCCGGAGCTCCTGCTAAAGCAACAGCAGAGAACGAAAGATATCTTCAATATTGTTCTCGGTGCAATAGCCAGCATCTCACTGATAGTCGGGGGTATAGGTATTATGAATATAATGTTCGCTTCTGTGATGGAGAGGATCAAGGAGATAGGAACAAGAATGGCTATCGGTGCAAAGAAAAAAGATATTGTCGTGCAGTTCCTTTCAGAGGCTGTTCTGATAAGTGTTACAGGAGGTTTTATCGGCATTTTTCTTGGTATCATCCTGGCGGTAGCTATACAAAAGATAGCCGGTATCACAACAATCGTTTCGTTGTTCTCGGTGGTTATCGCCTTTGGTGTGTCAGCAGCGGTAGGTGTTATTTTCGGATATTCACCGGCCAAGAGAGCTTCTGAAAGGGATCCGATTGAATCGCTTCGCTATGAATAATTGTGTATTATGAAACCCGCATGTATTGCACTATTTAAGCACGATATTATAAAAATCAACCACCTGCGGGTTGCATCATACCATTAAAATCAATTTATTAAATGATGAAAATTAAAACTTTGTTTATAATAATTTTAGCCGTTTCATTTACATGTCCGGGCTTTTCGCAGGAAATGAAGCGCCTTACGCTTGAGGATGTTGTCAATCTTGCCGAGGAACAATCGCCCAACGCGCTTATGGCCAAGCATCGTTTTCGTGCCAGCTACTGGCAGTACCGCACC
Organism: uncultured Bacteroidales bacterium; assembly: GCA_963828395.1. GTDB lineage: Bacteria > Bacteroidota > Bacteroidia > Bacteroidales > VadinHA17 > SR-FBR-E99. Next base: position 288,708 of record CAWHED010000003.1, on the reverse strand, counting down.
TTTGTTGCCGAGTACCGCCCCTCGCTTACACTGACAGGAACTGTGCCAGACTACAGTACAGCTTACAACAGGGTATGGAACTCGGTTACACAACAGTGGGAATATGCTTCCACCAATGTTTTGCAAACCACCGGTTCATTATCACTTAACCAGAATATAGGCTTGACTGGAGGTTCTGTATCGCTGGCCTCTGATCTCACTTATGAAAAAGATTTTGAAAACGAATCAGAAAGATACATAACAGCTCCGCTAAATATAAGGCTGACTCAGCCACTGTTCAGATACAATGAGCTAAGGTGGCAAAAGAAGGTCGAACCCCTGAAGTACGAGGAGGCACGAAAGACATACCTGAGTAATGTTGAGAACGTTCACCTGATGGCTGTACAGAATTTCTTCAGTCTTGCCCTTGCACAGATCAACAGACAGATAGCGGAAACCAACCTGCAAAACGCCGATACCCTTTACCAGATTGCAAAGGGACGTTATAACCTGGGAACCATTGCTGAGGACGAACTATTGCAGATGGAGCTTTCGTATCTTAATGCCGGTACCGCCATTAACGAATCAGAGATAAACCTCCGCGACCGCGAACTCAAACTCCGCTCTTTCCTTGGGTTCAATCAGACTGTCAGGCTTGAGCTGATCATTCCGGATGAAATACCTGATCTTGAAGTAGAAGTAAGCGAAGTGCTCAAAATGGCAGAAGCAAATAACCCTGAGCTGATCGCCCTTGAGAGACAGCTTGTTGAAGCACAGAGTTCAGTGGCACAGGCCAGGGCAGAGAAAGGACTTAATGCCAACCTTACGGCTTCATACGGTCTGCGTGATCAGGACTCCGATTTTTCGCTGGCTTATGACCAGCCTAACCAGCAACAGGGCATCAGGGTAGGCTTCTCATTGCCGATACTCGATTGGGGACAGGGACGCGGCAGGTATAAAATGGCGCAGTCAAGCCAGGAACTGACCCAGGTCCAGGTCGAACAGTCACGCGTGGACTTTGAACAGAACCTTCTGCTGGATGTTCAGCAATTCAACCTTCAGGATGACCAGGTGAAGATCGCAGCAAAGTCAGACACTGTGGCCGCCAAGATGTACGAAGTAACAAAACAACGGTTCCTGATCGGAAGAATAGATGTGCTTGAACTGAATAACGCCGATACAAAGAAGGATCAGAACAAGCGGAGCTACATCCAGGCACTGAATAATTACTGGAGCTATTTCTATAATATACGTGCACTTACACTATACGATTTTATAAACCGAAAGCCGATTGAAACTGATTACGAAAAGCTGGTTGAATAATATGATGATGAAATATCACGACTGCCGGACACTACCGGCAGTTTTGTTTTTTAATATGCTTTCAGAAAATAAAGTTATATATTTGCGCCTCGTATATTTTAGCGAGTCAAACACTAAAGAACAATTTTAAAATAGTATACAGATGCAGAACAAAGGATTAATCACAGCTCTGGCTATTGCCCTGACCCTTGTTTGCATTTACCAGCTTTCTTTCACGGCGACTTCATTTAAGGTCAAGAAAGAGGCCAGGGTATATGCTGCAGGTGATCTTAACAAAGAGGTTAACTATATGGATTCAGTTGCCTCATTGCCTAAGGATCAATGGGGTTTTCTTGGCAATACCTTCAAAGAGGTGCAGCAGAAGGAGCTTAACCTGGGTCTTGACCTGAAGGGTGGAATGAACGTGGTACTGGAGATCTCGGTTGAAGATATCGTCAGGGCACTTTCAAACTTCAGCACAGATAAAACTTTCAATGATGCCCTCGCACTGGCAAAGCAGAAGAAACTTTTAGGCAATGAAGATTTTATATCTCTTTTCGTCCGTTCATTTGAGGAGATAGACCCCAACGCCAGACTCGCGGCAGTGTTCGGTACAGTTGAATTGAAGGACCGAATAAACTTCAATTCCACCAACCAGGATGTTCAGAAAGTCCTTGAAGAAGAGGCTAACTCTGCCATCGACAATGCATTCAATGTTCTGAGGAACAGAATTGACCGTTTTGGTGTTGTACAGCCGAATATTTCTCAGCTGCAACCCCGCGGCCGCATCCTCGTTGAACTCCCGGGTGTGAAAGACCCTCAGAGGGTACGTGACCTGCTCCAGGGAACAGCCAACCTCGAATTCTGGGAGACATACGAGAACTCTGAAGTGATAGGGTATCTTGTTCAGGCCAATGAATATCTCAAGAGTATCCAGCCGGCAGAGACCACTAGGGTTACTGATACAGTTGCCGTGGCAGATACTACGGCAGACAAATCCCTTATTGACATCGTAAGCAGTGATACAACTGCTGTTTCAGAGTCATCCAATCTTGAAGAGTTTACCCGTCAGAACCCGCTCTTTGGGCTTCTCAGACCGAACGTGTCACAGGACGGTCAACCGGTACCGGGCTGCCTTATAGGATTCGCCGCAGGCAAGGACACCTCGAAGGTGAACACTTACCTTAAGATGAACCAGGTGAAGTCCCTGTTTCCCAGGGAACTTAAGTTTTACTGGAGTCAGAACCCGTACAAATATGACGAAACAAAAACATTATATGAACTTCACTCCATCAAGATAACCACGCGTGACGAAAGGGCACCTCTTACAGGAGATGTTGTTACCTCGGCACGCCCCTCTACGGGAGTGACCGGCTCAGATATAAAAGTAGACTTTTCAATGAACGGTGAGGGCGCAAAGACATGGCAGCGCATGACCCGTGATAACATAGGCCGATGCATAGCGGTTGTCCTTGATGACTATGTCAGATCATATCCCCGCGTTCAGAATGAGATTTCCGGGGGTAACACCGAGATAACGGGTGACTTCACCCTTGAAGAGGCCGAAGACCTTGCAAATATCCTGAAGTCAGGTAAAATGCCTGCTCCGGCTCACATCATCTCTGACACTGTGGTTGGCCCGTCACTGGGTAAGGCAGCAATAAACAGCGGAATGAAATCATTCATTATCGCCTTCATTGTCGTTCTGCTTTATATGGTCTTCTACTATGGCCGCTCTGCAGGTCTGGTATCAGACATAGCCCTGATGGTAAACCTCTTTTTCATGATGGGTGTACTGGTCTCGCTTAACGCGGTGCTGACACTCCCCGGTATAGCAGGTATAGTCCTTACCATAGGTATGTCAGTAGATGCCAACGTGCTGATATTTGAGAGGATCAAGGAAGAGTTACGCGGAGGCAAGGGAGTGAAACAGGCGATCGCCGACGGTTACAAGGGAGCCTCTTCTGCCATCATAGACAGTAACCTGACCACCTTGCTCACAGGTGTTATACTCTACTTTACCGGAACAGGCCCTATCAAGGGATTTGCTTCCACACTGGTAATTGGTATTATCACATCACTCTTTTCTGCAGTACTTGTATCAAGGCTTATTTATGAGTGGCTGCTGAAGAAAAATCTGAACCTGAAGTTCTCGGCCCCATATACTCAGAACTTTATGCAAGGCTTGCATATTGATTTCATTGGCCTCAGGAAATATGGTTATATCTTCTCAATCACACTCACATTACTCAGTGTTGTTGTACTCTCGACCAAAGGTCTGAGCAAGGGTATCGATTTCACGGGTGGCCGGACATATATTGTCAAATTCGAGAAGCCTGTAAATACAGAAGAGATAGCTAACCTGCTTTCTGATGAACTTGGCGGTGATCCGATGGTTGTGACCTTTGGTACAGAAAACCAGGTTAAAATCAGCACAAAATTCAAGGTTGAGGATCCTGCGGCCACAGATGAAGTGAACAGTCTTATTTATACCGGACTTAAAGATCTGGTACCCGGCGTTGATCAGGCAACCTTTATCAATGATTATATAATCAGCTCCGAAACAGTGGGGCCGACTATTGCCCGCGACCAGGCCGGCAAAGCTGTGTGGGCAATTATTCTTGCACTTATAGGCATGTTCACATACATTTTTATCAGATTCCGCAAGTGGCAGTATGGGGTAGGTTCATTAGTAACTGTGGCACACGACGTTATAATTGTGCTTGGTCTCTACACGATCCTGCAGGGTGTAATGCCATTCTCAATGGATATCGACCAGGCCTTCATAGCTGCAATTTTGACCGTCGTCGGATATTCGATCAATGACACGGTTGTAATCTATGACAGGATCAGGGAGTACCTGCCACTCTACAAGAAGCGACCGACAAAAGAGGTTTATAACATGGCATTGAACAGTACCCTGGCCAGAACTCTGAACACGGGTATGGCGACAATCTTTGTGCTGATTATTGTCTTTATCTTCGGAGGGGAGGTGATTCGAGGATTTATCTTTGCCCTCCTGTTCGGTATAGTCTTCGGAACATACTCATCTCTGTTTATTTCCACACCTGTACTATATGAGACAACACGTAAAAAAGGTGCTGATGACAATGTACAGCCTGCTGAAGCAGAAAAGAAAAAAATAGCCGGATAACGGCACATGACCTGAGGCTGCCCTATTGAGGCAGCCTCAGTCTTTTATTGACCTCCGGATTCATTGTTTGTTATTCTTTAGTAACTTTACCAGACAATCTTAGAGAGCGAATGGGTATAAGCGGACAGGAAATATTTATCATACTGATAGTTGTGCTAATCCTTTTTGGTGCTGACAAGCTACCTGATATTATGCGGACCATGGGTAAGGGCATGCGTGAGGTAAGGAAGGCTACAGACGAGATCAAAAAAGAGTTTGAAAGCAGCACCGAGGATATCAGAAAAGACATCCGGGAAGTTACAGACACAGTAACAAAAGACATTAACGATGTAACCGAAAATGTCCGGAAAGACTTTAAGGAAGCGGCTTCACCGCTCTCTGATGAGATAAATAATACAGCTGGCGATATTAATAATGAGGTGAAATGATCAAGGCAACCGGTATTCTCAAGTCATACGGAGACCTGAAGGTGCTTAAGGGTATTGATCTGGAGGTGAAGGAGAAGGAAGTGGTTGCCATTGTGGGTGCCAGCGGTGCCGGCAAGACCACACTGTTACAGATACTCGGCACTCTTGATAAGCCTGACACCGGAAAAGTACTCTTTAACGGTGAAGATGTGAGTGCCCTCTCACAGCGCGCCCTGGCTGCCTTCAGAAACCGGCACATAGGCTTTGTGTTCCAGTTTCACCAGCTCCTGCCTGAGTTCACCGCTCTTGAGAATGTGTGCATCCCGGCGCTGATTGCAGGGAAATCACGCAGCGAAGCCGGAGAGAAAGCTTCATCCCTGCTGTCTTTCCTGGGCATGGGAGACAGGCTCGACCACAAACCGTCACAACTCAGCGGCGGCGAACAGCAACGCGTGGCTGTAGCCAGGGCTATCGTCAACAGCCCATCGCTGATCCTGGCTGACGAACCGTCAGGTAACCTTGATACCGAAAACAAGAAAGAACTGCATAATCTCTTCTTCAGGCTTCGTGATACCTTCGGCCATACATTTATCATAGTCACCCATGACCCTCAGCTGGCTTCGATGTCTGACAGAACCATCAGGATAAAAGACGGAATGATCACAAATGAGCCCTGAGCTGAATAGTTTTTTCCATTTCACTTGCTGTTGAAAAAAAAAGAAATAATTTTAGTCCTTCAATAAACAGGTACGACTGGTAATTATCATTAATCTTCGGTAAAATCATGGAAAAGAAAAGTAATAATCTGGTACTTGGTATGTCGGTGATATCCTCTATCTTCTTCATCTTCGGATTTGCCACTACCTTCATCATCACTCTCAGCAGCAAGGTAAAAGATATATTTACACTTAGCGAGGCTTCGGCTCAGCTGCTCACCGGGGCTTTCTTCCTTACCTACCTTGTATTGTCAATACCTTCAGGCTTAGTGATCAGGAAAATAGGCTATAAAACTGCTCTCATAACAGGCCTTTTACTTATGGCTGTAGGAGCATTCATGTTCTACCCGGCTGCAAGAGTACCTTCATTTCCTCTCTTCCTTGCCGCCACCTTCGTTCTGGCAGCCGGTGTGGTTTTCCTGCAGACCTCGGCTAATCCCTATGTGGTTGCTCTTGGTAGTCCAGATACTTCCTCAGGAAGGCTGAACCTCACCCAGGCTCTGAACTCCATCGCCACGATGATAGCGCCATATATTATTTCCGTATTTATTTTCAAGGGCGTGAGTGACATTATGACACCACAGGAGTTGGCCCAGACAGTGCAGATACCTTTTGTGCTTATGGGTGTGATCGTGCTGCTTGTGGCATTTGCTATCCTTCTTATTAAACTACCGAAGATATCAGGTTCAGTTGAACAGTCCAGGAAGAGTGTATGGAAGTACCCCCATGTTTTGCTTGGAGCACTTGCCATTTTCTGTTATGTGGGTGCGGAAGTAGGCAACGCCGGACTACTGGTGAACTTCCTTAATGATAAACTGGGTATGACCAAAGAGAACGCTTCAACCTATGCGGCTATCTACTGGGGTGGCGCTATGGTAGGCCGTTTCTTCGGATCTATCATGATGAGTGATATAAAAGACCCTTCACGTAAATATCTCTATTTTGCCCTTGTCCTTGTTCTGGCAATCGTCTCCGGCGCATTTGTCACAGACTGGAACTGGACTATCGGACTTATATTCCTCGGAACATCATTCATCAACCTTCTTGCCATACAACTTGGAAGAGGCAACGCCAACAGGACACTTGCTGTCTTTGCACTTATTGCTGCAACCCTTGCAATAACAACTACGTTTGCCCCGGGCAACATAGCACTGTGGACTTTGGTATCTATCGGATTGTTTAACTCTGTAATGTTCCCCAACATCTTCAGTCTTGCAGTAAGAGATCTCGATGCAGGTGAGATGAGTACTGCATCAGGTATCATTAACACCCTGATTGTCGGTGGCGCAGTTGTACCTGTAATAATGGGAAGGATAGCAGACAGCCCCGCTCTTGGCTACTCCTGGGCCTTCATAGTCCCTGCAATATGCTATCTGTACATCTTCTTCTTTGGTGTCAAAGGCAGTAAAATACGCACGGCATAAATATCATAAAATAATAAATAAATGAAACAACTAACGATAGGAATCGATATTGGTGGTACCAATACGGTGATAGGTGTCGTCGATGCTGACGGTAATATACTGGTAAAGGGAGGATTAGATACTCCGGCTCACGGGGACATAAACCGCTATGTGAAAGATATGTCCGAGGCAATACGTGGCCTTATCAAATCTGTCACAATGGTTAATCCTGAGGTTGAAACCCTGGGCATTGGTATAGGAGCACCAAATGGCAACTATTACAGCGGCACCATTGAGTATGCCCCTAACCTCTCATTTAAGGGTGTTGTGCATCTTGTTGATCTTCTGAAGGCACAATTTCCTGAATATAAGCATATTGCTCTTACCAATGATGCCAACGCCGCAGCTCTGGGAGAGATGATCTACGGTGGTGCAAAGGAGATGAAGAACTTCGTCATGTACACTCTTGGCACAGGGCTAGGCAGTGGACTTGTGGTGAACGGTGACCTCGTATATGGCCATGACGGGTTTGCAGGTGAGTGCGGTCATACTACCCTGATACCCGATGGACGTGTATGCGGATGCGGCGGACTTGGTCATCTTGAGGCCTACTGCTCAGCCTCGGGCATGAAACGCACTGCCTTTGAGCTGATGGTGAAATATAATGCCACCAACAGCCTCCTTGCCGATAAATCCTTTATTGATCTTGAATCAAAGGATATCTATGATGCTGCCGTAAAAGGTGATAAGCTGGCACTTGAAGTCTTTGAGATAACAGGCAAATATCTTGGGCAAGGCCTTGCTGATACAGTACATCATCTCAGTCCTGAAGCTATTTTCCTCTTTGGAGGCCTGACAGCAGCCGGTGACTACATCTTCAAGCCTGCAAAAGAAAGCATGGAGACCCATCTGCTGCCAATTTTCAAGAATAAGGTTAAGATACTTCCTTCACAACTCAAGGCAGGTGACGCCCCGATTGTTGGCGCCAGCGCCCTGGTGTGGAAGGAAAAGGGATAACATTATTCCCAGCCATACGGGATAAACGTAAAGAAACGCGCAAACCGCGAAACCATAAGGAGCTGAGAGATTTTCTCGATGCAAGGGTAGAATTGTATAACAGACCTGAATTTATCGGGTCTGACCCTGTCAGTATTCCGCACCGTTTTACTGAAAAGGAAGATATAGAGATATCAGGTTTTCTTGCGGCTACCATAGCATGGGGTAATCGCATCTCAATCCTGAGAAGTGCAGACCGCATGATGTGCATCATGGGGAATTCCCCGTATGATTTTATCCTTAATCATACTGATGATGACCTGAGGGGAATTCACGGTGTTATACACAGGACCTTTAATGCTGAGGATTTTATCTACTTCATTGAGGCATTGAAATATATCTATGATGAACACGGCGGGATGGAAGATATCTTTTCCCGTTACCAGACAGATTCTTCCCTTCAGCCTGCCATTCATGAATTCAGTCAGATCTTCTTTGACCTGCCTCACAACCGCAGGACAATGAAACATGTATCTGATCCCTTGAAAGGGTCGGCGGCAAAAAAAATCAACATGTTCCTGAGGTGGATGATAAGGAGCGACGGCAGGGGCGTCGATTTCGGTCTGTGGAAATCGATTCCTTCTTCAGTGCTGTCATGCCCGCTCGATGTACATTCCGGAAATGTGGCCCGAAAGCTCGGACTGCTGACAAGGAGACAGAATGATTCAAAAGCGCTGGCAGAGCTTGACGGTCACCTGCGTGCGATGGATCGAGAGGATCCTGTCAAATATGACTTCGCCCTGTTTGGCCTTGGTGCCTTTGAAGGATACTGATCTCTTCCACTAACAGCTGACTGCTGCACAGCCTGAAACAGGCCACCCCTGCGGGGCTTACTGTCAGAAGACACTAATTGTCGGTCTAAGTAAAAATCCTATCCGGAGGTATTGTCATTTTCCAGATGCATCTTATGCATTACGCGGTGCACTATCGGAGCAAATATTACAGCAACTGTACTGAGAAATGCTATACCGCTGAATAAGGCATAAATTGATGCAAATACTTTTGCGGCACTGGTCGGCAGTACTGCCACCGGCCCCATGCCGGTTAATATCATTGAGGCATTGTAAAGAGAATCAACCCAGCTGAGTTTCGCAATAAAATGGTATCCTGACACCCCGATGGCAAGAGAGAAACAAATCAGCAGAATTGAGTACATGAGGTACCTCAGTACCCTTGCGAGGAACAAGGGGAATGGCAATAAATCGTGTTTTTTATGTTCAAACATGACAATTAATTATTTCATCACAATCAATGCTAATTTATACTATATTTTCACAACTAATTTATACGGCATCAATTGATGTAAAAGATGTCCAACAATTACTTTAAATTCAAGCAGTTTACCGTTCATCAGGAGCATGCTCCGTTTAAAATCACTACCGACAGCGTAATGCTGGGAGCCTGGGCTCAGCTGAAAGATGCAAAGAATATTCTTGATATCGGTGCCGGTACCGGGATACTTTCTCTCATGGCTGCGCAACGTACTGATGCACATATTGTCGCGCTTGAACCTGACCCTGGTTCCTATATGCAGGCCGGGCTTAACTTCAGCGGCAGCCCATGGTATAACAGGATAACGCTGATAAATACCCGGGTGCAGGACTACTTTCCGGCAGCAGGTCTTCTTTTTGATTGTGTCATAACCAATCCGCCTTTTTTTATTGATTCTCTTCCTAACCCTGACGCAGGTAAGGCCACGGCAAGGCACTCACTCAACCTGAGTCACCGGGAGCTCCTTGAGGCAGCCCTGCGTCTTATGGCACCATCAGGCACCTTACAGATGATCCTTCCGGTAAATGAAGCAGGTCAGTTTATTCAGATGGCCTCGTCACTCGGATTATACTGTCAGAGGAAACTCATTGTCAAACCCACACAGGAAATTCCTCCGTCACGTGTGTTAATGACCTTTTGCCGTGAACAACGCATCGTTGAAGAGGCAGCCATCATAATAGAAAAAGAAGGGAGACATCACTACTCTGACGAGTATGTCTCCCTCACAAAAGATTTCTATTTGAAATTCTAAAGGTTATCTGATCATCTTATCAACTGACTGGCCATACTCTTCTTCCATCTTTATGCCATTGAGCGCAAGCTCATCCAATATCGGATTATAGAGTTCGGGAAGCACAGGCCGGTAGACGCCGCTTAGTTTTATCCTGCCCGTCAGGATCATCTTAACAGCCATGGCTGCAGGAAGTGCCACAGTCCTGGCAATAGACGTGTTTGTTGCCGGAGTGCCAAAATCGAGCATTCTTGAAGTTATGACTTCGCGCTTGCCATCAGGGTAGGAGGCCAGGAAAAGGTGCTGCATGACAACCATATCACGTTCATTATCTTCAAGCCACATCTTACTGATCATCAGGTCGGAGGTGATCTCATATGGTGAGGTCATACCATAACCCATCACCTTGTCGCTGAACAGTCCCAGCCATTCAAGGGAATCAAGCGCAATTTCCGTCGGGTTAAGACCAGGTTTGTTTTTCAGCTCACTTCGGAGATCATTGCCGGGTAATCCGGCTCTCTCTGCAACGAACTGTCTGTAGGTTTTTCCGGTATAGTTATGGTCGCCATCGTCTATCAGGCTGATTGCCTTTATCAGGTCAAGCGTCTCGCACCATCCTTTGAATCTGTATGTGCCACGATACATTGTGCTGATACCCTTCAGTCCGTAAACGTCGACGTAACTGACTAAATCACGGTTCGGGTAAACCTCCATTTCGCCCACACCCGGGAAATAATTTGTGAACCTGTCTTTGAACAGGTCGATGGGCGCAATGGTTACTATTTTATTGTGTTTCAAGTAAGTGGCGCCATTCCGGCTTGCAAGGACAACACCCTTGGGACTCCATGAGAATTTGTATCCCATAGGATTGTTTATTGCTTCCGGTGCAGGAAGGGCTCCGCAAAGGGAATAGAATTCCTCAATCTTTCCACCGTTTTTGTGGACGTTATCAATTATCCTCATGGCCGACATGTGGTCAATGCCAGGATCAAGACCTGCCTCGTTCAGGAAAATCACACCGGCTTTGACAGCTTCGTCATGCAATGCCTGCATAGCCGGTGATACATAAGAAGTTGTCACAAGTGGTTTCCTGTGCGTCAGACAGAGCTTTGCCACATCCACGTGGTACCTGTATGGCAGAAGGCTGACGGTCAGGTCGCTGTCCCTTATCATCGCGGACAGGCTATCCATATCTTCAGTCATCCATGAGACGGATTTCCCGTTTGGATGTGCGCTTAACAGCTTGTCGGCCTTGTCTTTTGTACGGGTGGCAATGATAACCTCAAAACCTTCTTCAAGGAGGTACTCAACCATGGGCTTTGAGACCAGGCCGGCACCGAGAATGAGTACTTTTTTCATATTTGGAATTTTTACTGTAACTGTCTTTTGGATCTTTGCAGTCACTTAGTTACGGAAACTGCATCACAAAAGTAAATAAACAATACCGGAGTATTTATGATAAAAGTTATACTTAAGTAGAAGGAGATTCTTAATTTTGTTATGCATAGAGTGTATAAAAACCCTGCACCGCTGATGTCTCAGATACCTAAATATGCAGAAACCCCGCTGATGAAGCAGTATATGGCCGTCAAGGCGAAACATCCTGATGCCATACTGCTCTTCAGGGTTGGTGATTTTTATGAGACTTTCGGTGAAGACGCCATTCGCGCTTCGGAGATCCTTGGTATCGTTCTCACGCGCCGGGCCAACGGGTCGGCAAGCTTTGTAGAGCTGGCAGGATTTCCTTTCCATGCTCTTGATACCTATCTTCCAAAACTTGTCAGGGCAGGTCAGCGGGTGGCTATCTGCGAGCAGCTTGAAGACCCCAAACTGGCAAAGAAGATTGTCAAGAGGGGTATAACTGAGCTGATCACGCCCGGTGTTTCGTTCACCGACAATGTGCTGAATAATAAGGAGAACAACTTTCTTGCTGCAGTGCATATTGATAAACAGGCTGTAGGTTTGGCATTGCTCGATGTCTCTACGGGTGAGTTCTACATAGCGGAAGGGGATACTGCCCATGTAGAGCAGATAATGAACAATTTCCAGCCCAGGGAGGTCCTTTTTGAAAAGCGCAAGTCAGACCTGTTCCGTGACAGGTTTGGCAGCAGGTTTTATACATATAAACTTGACGATTGGATTTTCTCTGCTGAGGCGGCAAATGACAGGCTCCTGAAACAGTTCGGCACCAATTCCCTGAAGGGTTTTGGCGTGCAAGGCATTCCCAACGGAATAGTGGCTGCAGGGGCCATCCTTTACTATCTCGACATGACCCATCATGAGAACCTTGGCCACATCAACCATATCGCCCGCATCGAGGAGGAGAAGTACGTTTGGCTTGACAGGTTCACTGTTCGTAACCTGGAGCTGTTTCAATCGCCTTATGAGGGAGCTAAGACACTTATTGATATAGTTGACCGTACTCTTTCGCCGATGGGTGGCCGTATGATGAGGAGATGGATATCATTGCCGCTGAAGGATATTGAGGTGCTGAACGCCAGGCTTGATATAGTCGGCTTTCTCATGACTAACAGTGGTATCACTGAAGAAATGGAGGGGTTTATCAGGGAAGTGGGCGACCTTGAGCGTCTGCTCAGCAAGGCTTCGGTGGGAAGGGTGACACCTCGCGAGGTGGCACAGCTCCACAGGGCGCTCACTGCCATAGGAGAATTGAAAAGGTTATGTTCAGGAACTGATTGTCAGCCTCTTGTGTCAATTGCCTCAGGGTTTGACCCATGCCCGGACCTGGCAGAGAAAATAAGCCGTACGCTGACTTCTGATCCACCGGCAGCGGTCAATAAGGGTCATGTGATTGCCGAGGGGGTTTCTCAGGAACTTGATGAGCTCCGGAATATTTTCTACGGTGGAAAAGATTACCTGAACAACCTGCAGCAGAGAGAGAGCATAAGGACTGGCATAAGCTCACTTAAGATAAGCTACAACAATGTCTTCGGCTATTATATCGAAGTCCGGAACACACACAAGGATAAGGTCCCCGCTGACTGGATACGCAAGCAGACGCTTGTCAGCGCTGAGAGGTACATCACTGAAGAGCTGAAGGAGTATGAGAGCAAAATACTCGGTGCCGGTGAGAAAATACTCTCACTCGAAACGGCTCTCTTCAATGAGCTTGTCTCCTCGTTAACCCCGTTCATTGCACTTATTCAGGCTGATGCTGCAGCCGTTGGCAGGCTAGACTGTCTGCGCTCATTTGCGGCCATTTCAGGGGAGAACGGCTACAAAAGACCGGTGCTTGACGACAGTCATGTGCTGGACATTAAGGATGGTCGTCATCCTGTGATAGAGAAGCAGCTGCCTCCGGATGAACCATATGTACCCAATGACATCTGGCTTGACAATGATGATCAGCAGGTAATAATTCTGACCGGGCCCAACATGTCAGGCAAGTCAGCGCTGCTGAGGCAGACGGCTTTGATTGTGATCCTGGCCCAGTCGGGCTGTTTTGTACCAGCCAGGGAGGCCCGTATCGGCATCATTGATAAGATCTTTACAAGGGTTGGAGCATCGGATAACCTCTCGCTTGGTGAATCGACCTTCATGGTTGAGATGAACGAGGCTGCCAGCATACTTAATAACCTGTCTGACCGCAGCCTGATACTGCTCGATGAGATAGGCAGGGGCACAAGCACCTATGACGGCATCTCCATTGCCTGGGCGATGGTCGAGTATATCCATGAGAACCGTCACCGGGCAAAGACGCTCTTTGCCACCCATTATCATGAGCTGAATGAGATGGAGAACACCTTTGCGAGGGTAAAGAACTACAATGTCTCAATCAGGGAGCTTGACAACAGGGTCATATTCCTGAGGAAGCTTAAAAGGGGAGGGAGTGAGCACAGTTTTGGTATTCATGTGGCACGCATGGCAGGTATGCCAAAGAGTGTCGTCGGAAGGGCCGACGAGATACTGAAGATGCTGGAGGACGGTCGCGGCGGGCATACCCTGGGCAAGCCTGTTGAGGAGATAGCTGTCAACAGGGAAGGATACCAGCTGAGCATCTATCAGCTTGATGACCCTGTTCTGAAGCAGATACGGGATGAACTGTTAGGGCTTGACCTCGACAATCTCACGCCCATGGAGGCGCTGAATAAACTGTATAATATCCGTAAATTGCTGAAGTAGAATCAGTAATTTGTATATTTAAAAAAAGTATTATTTTTGCACTCACGATTGCGGGAATAGCTCAGTTGGTAGAGCACGACCTTGCCAAGGTCGGGGTCGCGAGTTCGAAGTCTCGTTTCCCGCTCAAAAAAAAAGAAACGCCCATCACGGGCGTTTATTTTTTTTTGTACTCATGCCCACTCCAGGCGGAGCTCTCTTATAATTTAAAGGAACGACACCCGGACCGGACGTCGCTACATGGAGGTGCAATGATTATTTAACTGCTCCCCATTCGATGAGGATACCGTCCCTGAAATAGAGCCATTTCTTTGAATAGATCCACTCCTCGTCGACACTCTGGTCGACATACATGCGGTTGATCTGTTTAGGCTTGCCCCAGCTGTCAATAGCCATATCAGAGGTGACGCCCTTCCATACCTTATTCTGATACAGGCGTTTACCTAAGTCAGTACCGTATTTCGCCACAAGTGCTTCGTATCTGTCAGCCGGCTGTTGGTACGACTGCACATCAGGTTGTGGCTGCTCCGGCTGTGCGTAGGGCTGAGGCTGGCTGACCGGTGCAACCGAAATTACCGGCCTGGAAGCTTCGAGCCTGTCTGACTTGACATACCCTTCAACTTCCTCGAAACGCACCAGGCTGTACAAAGTGTCAGACTTAATTACCTCCACAATGCTGCCGTCAGGGATGAGCTGAATGACGGTAGTGAGATCATCTTTATCACCGAAGAGCCTGACGGCTCCTTTGGTTGTGGCCTGTTGCAGATCCTGCGCAGACACAATAATGCCCATAAACAATACGAGCATGGAAGCTAATACCTTCTTCATGATTTAATTATTTCTAGCATGTAAATACTCAAAAATCGTACCACCATTACTTCTTACGGATTAACATAAGTCCGTCTCTAAGCGGAAGCACTATCTTTTCCACGCGAGGGTCTTTGGCGGACCATCTCATTAAACATCACAACGCCTTTTGTCTGAGGGTCTTTCAATGCTTCCTCTCCTTCAATCTTACCTCCCCATAGAACATTATCGGCTATGATAAATCCACCCTTGCGTACCTTTTCAAAGACAAGATCATAATATTCACAGTACTCGCGTTTGTCACCGTCTATAAATACCAGATCAAATACATATTTCATCTCAGGGATGACATCCTGGGCCCTGCCTGTATGAAGCGTCACCCTGTCAGCAACCCCGGCAAGGGCAAAATAATGAGTGCTCATCTCATTGAGCTCATCATTGATCTCAATGGTGTGCAGCTGTCCCCCGCTCTTCAGTCCCCGTGCCAGGCATATTGCCGAATAACCCGTATAAGTTCCGATTTCCAGGATCCTTGACGGGTGAATCATATATGACAGCATCTCAAGGAACTTGCCCTGTATATGACCTGACGCCATATTCGGGTTAACAACATAGAGATGCGTTTGGCGGTAGAGCTCCTCAAGTACTTTATCCTCAGGAGTACTGTGCTCCCTGATGTATTTGTCAAGTTCTTTCGCCATTTTGTCTGTATATTAATGTTGAGAGTGATTGACTGTCAAAGACAATGTTTGCAATGTCAGCCAGTTCAGATGTGGTGACAGCGTCTATCTTCCGGAATGTCTCATTCATCGAGTCAATGCGGTCAAAAATCTGCAGGCTCTTTCCCAGGCTCAGCATAAGGCTCTCGTGGTTCTCGTAAGCCCTGGCAAGATAACCCTTGATCTGGTTTTTGGCTCTTGAAAGCTGCAGGATGCCGAGGGGCTGGTGCTTCAGCTTGTCCAGCTCATTGTACGTGAGTGCGATACTCTTCTCAAGGTTCCGCTTGTCTGTTCCGAAATATATGGTTATCAGTCCTGTGTCAGTATATGGATTGTACATTGATTCGACATTGTATGCATATCCTCTTTTTTCCCGGAGCGAGAGGTTCAGGCGTGAATTGAGTCCCTGTCCGCCCAGGACATTATTAAGTATGAAAAGACCCATGCGTTTATCATTATGAAGGTCATAGGCAATGTTACCTATAATGCAATGGTTCTGGTAGGTATCCATCTTGCGTTCTGTCGTGACAGGAGCGTACCTGTACTCAGTCTTAATCCTGTGTACACCGTTACTCGCTTCAACATGTCCAAAGTGCTTCTCAAACAGGCTGATGATATTTTTTGGGCTGATAGCCCCGACAGAGCAGAAAACCATCTGTCCGGTTGAATAATTTCGCTTGATAAATTTACGGATGGTGGTACCCGTTATTGACCTTATGGTGGCAGGCTTGCCAAGGATGTTGCGGCCAATGGGTTGTCCGGGAAATACCAGTTCTTCAAACTCGTCAAAGATATATTCAGCAGGGTTATCAAGATATGAGTTTATCTCTTCCATGACCACCTCTTTTTCCTTTTCCAGCTCGGCAGGAGGGAAGGTGGATGAGAATAGCAGGTCAGCGATCAGTTCCACAGTCCGCGGGTAATGTTCCTTCAGGAAGGAAGCATGAATGGCTGTTTCCTCTTTTGTAGTGTAAGCGTTAAGCTCACCACCGACATCCTCCAGGCGGCTGAGAATATGGTACGCTTTGCGGTGGGTAGTACCCTTAAAAAGCATATGTTCAATAAGATGAGCTATGCCGTGCTCATCAGGCAGCTCGTCGCGTGAGCCCGTGTTAATAATTATACCACAGTGTGCAACTTCGCTGGATGTCTGGCTGTGTACCAGTCGGATCCCGTTGGGAAGGGTGTGAAAAGTTAGTTCCATGCCTGATTGAAGATAAGACAAAGATAATATCTTAAGCAGCTAAATGGTCTCTTTAAAAAAGTGAATGAGCCCTCTTGCACACGAAAGAAAAAGGCGATATATTTGCAGACCGATTTGGTACCATAGCTCAGATGGTAGAGCAACGGACTGAAAATCCGTGTGTCCCCGGTTCGATTCCTGGTGGTACCACGCCTTTAAATCGCAAATCCCGCATGATCAATGATCTGCGGGATTTTTGTGTTTTGGAGGGTGGCGGAATTGGTGATGAATTCTTCAAACCTACGGCTTAATACGTAGTAATACCTCCTTGGCTTTTTATAATGCAGACATCATGGCCACAGTATCGACAAGCTTTTGCTCCTGGTCCCGTCTTAAGCAGTTGGGTTTGGGTGTGTTTAGAGGTTTAGAGGGTGTATATTATCTGTTACATGTTATGAGTGACCTCTGCTGCTTTTTTCAGTGACAGTGTTGATTTAGCCTGATACAACGCCCCTTCCAGGTCCTTGTAAATACAGTAGACAGTGAAAGCAATGCAGATATGAGCCTCTATTCTGTAGCGTAGTCTATGGTATATTGACCTTATCCGTAAATCAGTCTTTGAGATTCAAAAGGCTTTCTCGACGAACCACATATTTTTGTAATTCTGCATGACCTCCTGGTTGTCTATCCTGCTATTGGTGATGTAGCCTTTTAGTCCGTCCCAGTCGTGATCATAATTGTACTTCTCGTAATCAATATCAATGGTTCTCTCTCCCGTCAGTCACAAGTGTTTATTATAACCCCTTTTATTGATGTGTGATTTTGTAAGCCTGCCAGCCTTGGAGAAGCCGGTCTTACGAAAGTCGTCCTCGTCGGAGGCCTCAAAATAGAGGGTGGTAATATTGTAGAACACCACACTTATCTTCCCCTCCAAAACTCTTAGCGTATGTGCAAAAGCTATTTGCTATACCTGATCCTTCATCCGATTGCTGAGGTTATCCAGAAAACGGCAGACTGCATCGTTGCCAAGCGTCACACCCTGATACCGGTAGAGATAATCAATGGTTTTCAGCTTGCTCAGAGGGAAGACAATGCGTGATATAACCAGGTGCCTGAAAAGCCCTTAAGTTACGTGGGTGTTGCAGGAAAAGTGCAGAAAGCAGGTAATTATTTGCGATAGCGTCTCATTTGCTCATCGAACTGAGGAATGGCTATCTTTTCAGGATTCTCCAGCCGGGCGCAAATAATGCTTTTTGCAGAATCTAATCACTGTAATTCACAAGTATTGAATAGTTTTCTCCGGGTTTAACGGTCAAAAATGCATAGTCTTTGCCTCTTACGGACCTGATAATAAAAGATATTCCCTTTTCATTGCATGAAATGCCGTCAACTTTTTTATCTTCATATCGGTACGGCACCATAAAAGTCAGGCCATTACTATGTTTTAATGATGAATTGAGTCTAAAAGATAATTGGTCATTTCTAAATATAATCTGAGAAAATGAGGCTTCATCTCTCATTTTTATAAAGTCGAGAAGATTAAGTGAAGTCCAAACAGGTACGCCGTTTCTGTTTGCATAGGCTAGCATTTTCATTAAGGGAACCTTAGAGAAATAATACTCGTCATTATGGCTCTTGACACTGATAAATGAATAAACTTCGTTATTCAGGCTCCTGTCCATCAATCCCTTAAAACAATCGTAAAACCCATCCGGATCCTTACGTTCATTATACTCCTGATCATAAACGGCATTCAGATGCTGATAAACATTAACTACATGTCCGTTATTGTCAGCAAATTTCATGACCAAGCCGCTGCCAGTAAAATTGCCCTGATTTGTTCCAGCCGGGCCAAGAAAATTTTCACCCTGATTTGATTTTATATCATAATGAGCGTAGTTCAGGTCAATTTCAATGCCGTTTTTTTCTTTAAGCTTTGCCTCTGACGTGAAATCCTGATTTCCTTCGGAATCTGTACCGCACCATATAAACCAGTGATTAACAATGGTGCGCATTGGCAATCCGTATTTGCCTTCTATTTCGTTTTTTTTCATGACAATGGCATTGTTCATATCGTCCCATCCGGGATTAGCGGCCTCTTTTGTATCGTCGGGATGCCCGGATATTTCGAAACCTTTGGCTGACCATTTATCAACCCAGCTTTTGGACGTTTTGCCAATATCCAAAATATAAAGTGACATTTTTGCACCCATGGAATCAACATCGCGGAATTGGGATTCAAAGTCGTTTTCACCTCTGAATTCGCCATCATTTGTGAGTGTCACAAGACATTTTAAGCTATCAGGAAAATACCATAAACGTGGCAACGGAGTCTTACGGTGATTCAATTCTTCTATGCAATGGGATAATAACATCATTTGTTCATCCGCCTGATTAATCGTACTGTTTGAATTATCGAGCCATCCGTCGGTAAACAGGTCCATACTCCTGATTCCGGGAATACCATCTTTTTCAATACCTGCTGAAAGAGGATTTCCCTGGCGGGTATAAACGATGCTTTCCGGAAGGTCATAAAGGAAAGCTACAGAACGTCCTTTGCCAAAAGTGCCGCTCACTACAGCCGGAAAATTATTTTCCGGATTTGAAATCAGCGCAAAAGAAGGCAATTACCTTACTCTTATTTACTTTAAATTTCTCACCTGTTCCATGAAATTGAATTGATTTCCCGGTCAATGATTTCCCCTCTGATGTGGTCGTATCAATACAAAGATACCCGTGTTGAAAATCACCCGTCAGCCTGGCAATTCCAAACAGATCACTCAGCATTGAATCCGGCTTGAAGGCAATCAGATTTCCTCCATGATATACGTAATCACGGATCAGTTTTTTTGCTGGTGCATCAAGACTTTGTTCCGGCAGGATTATAATTTCAAATTCAGACAGAAATGATTTTGTAAATCTATTCCCGGTGATGGAATCAATAATAAATTCATTAAAACCTTCAGCTTTAAGGATTTCTCCAGTATATCTTCCGAAACCATTTTGACCTGTCAGAATTAATATAGGGGCAGCGGGACTTTTCTTTGAACAATCCGTTGCTGCAAACAGGAAAATAATTCCCATCAGAAGTTTTATACTCCAATTTACGTTCTTTATTGGGTTCATGTCAGAATATTCTTTATCTGCTAATGTTCTTCCAGCTTTTGCATTTTTAATTCTAAAACATCCCCATGCACCCCCCGTATCATGCCACCTTACCTTATTTCAATAGCTATCGGAAGCCTGCCAGTGATTTGTAATCCGTGCTTTTGTCATGGCACGAGTTGCAAACTAGCACCAGCTGTCAAATTCTTCAACTTATATCTTTCCCCTTTTGTCTTTTATCTTTTTTTACCTTTGAGGCTTCAATTGCAATCTTTTCATATACATTCCTGGCTTTCTCATACCTCTTCTTGACCAGATCCAGATTATCAATAAAATACTGATTCCAGGGACCACCCGGATCAATATTCTTCAGGATATTATCAATCCATCTTACAAAATAGTATGCATCTTCAGCACTTGCCCTTACAGGTTTATTTTTAACTTTAATATATACAGGTGCGGTATGCGACTGATGTCCTGTGGTATCCATGCGTCGGGCACAGATCCAGCTGCTTTCTCCTATTGTAAGATTTGTCTTCATATGGACCGGTTTGTCGGGTATGACGGTACCGTCCTGACTGGCAACAACTTTCCCGTTACACACTATTTCTATTCGTCCTGTTAAAGATTTGACTGATGTCCATTCAACATCGATCCCGACAGATTTCTTACCCCTCAGATTAATTTCATCACCAGGTCCTGATGTTCCGTTTATTTTCAGATCGAGGAATTCAACATGTCCGTTTGTAGCTATGACAGTCCTCCCGTTTTTGATCCCCATAATCCATTTCATATAAGTCATTGGCTGCTCTTTTACCTGAACATATGTAAGCAGTGATCCGAAAGGCTGGCTGTTGTTACAGGGATAATCGGTACCCGCTGCCCATCCAAGGCGGAAACCGCAATTCAATAACTTATAGTAGGCATTTACTGAGGCATCATTCAGCCACACATCTTCCGACAGGAAGTCTATTGTACCGAGAGCAGCCTCCACCGGGTAATCGACAGGTATACAGCAATTCAGATCATTCTGAATGCTGTCATTCAGATATTGCATATGGCAGAAGCCGACAACTGCATTCTGCGATCTGCCGTACTCAAGGATCTTATATGGTGATTCATCCCATATTGTATGCGCCTCCTGCAGACCAAGCAATACAAGGTGTCCTCCCAATGCTTTATGTTCAAATGTAGTTCCGAAAGGATCAAAATGCCATTCGGCATCCCAGTGAACCAGGCGTCCGGGTTTGGATTGAACGGCATCTTTCCCGGTCACTTTAGGCAGATCACTCCTGCTGTCTTTTACCTCGCCATCACCCATATCGGCCAGAACCGAAATAACAGCCAGGTCGTTTGGCTCCATCATGTTGGTGAATTCAGATTCTGACAATACCGAAGTTCCATCGCCGCAATTCCGGTGAATATGAATATCTCCTGAATACCAGTCCGCAGGTTCGGGCTTTATTGTGCGCATAGAGCAGGATAACTGATCGGGTAACCCGGTAATTGTAAAAACAGATTCAGGAGGTACAGATGCTCTGAAACCGGTACCCGAAGCAATTATTTCATTCTCCTGGCTAAGATTTGTTGTGGAATCAGTGTAAATCAATTTCATGTTTTTCAGAACCGGAAGGTTTGAAAAGGCTCCGCTGAAAGCTATGGTCCGTTTGCTGTTATTCCTGCCCAAGACGACCACTTTCCCGTCATGGTTGCAAAAGGCATAAGCAGAAAGGGTGCTGTCCTGTCCGGTTACTCCGATGCGAATAGCTCCGGGCTTCACAAATTTCATTATTTGGGCATGTTCATAGAAATGTTTTCGTGGATTCCAGCTTTCTGTCGACGGTATAAATTCGATCAGGGGTGTACCATCCTTAGGTCCAAACCAGAAGACCCAGTCATTAGGCGGAATGCTGCCGTAGCCATTTCTTCTTCCGTGCTGGTAAACGCAGTCAAATCCATCCCAGAAAATATAAGAAGCAGCATTGTCATCGAGTTGACCGAGCATATGGCTGATACGCGCTGTTTCTGTCACCCAGAAAGGTTTAGCGGGATACGGAGACATTTTGATTTTATTTAAAAAATTTCCCGCATCATTGCCATATTGATGGACGCCCCAGACAGCAAGCTTGTCCATCAGGTATGGATCCTTAACCATTTCATCCAGAATTGCAAAAAAGAGTCGTTCTCCCCCCGCATCCGGAGCTACAAATCTTATGTCGCTCATTCCTATATTATCGAGCTTTTTGGCCATTTTTCTAACAATCCGTACATACTGGACCGCATCCGGAATGTTCGGTCCCTCGACCAGTCCCATGGGATGTTCAGCACTTGTTGTGACACTGACTATATCAGTCTCATTCATCGGGGAGACAAGGCTGAATTGAATCTTTTCAGTGTTGCGCATAAAGTAGAGGAGTGCCGCCTGAGATTCGACAAGTTCGTCTTCCATTGTTTCCTTTATCGAATAATTGATACCCCCCATCCAGCTTCTTTTAGGATCGGGTTCTGCCAGCGGAGGTGCTGCCGGAGCGGCACCCATAAAACTGATTACAAGACCGTCAGTTATCCCTTTCTGATTAAGGTACCTCATGGTATTCCATACACCACTGAACCTGGCATTGGAAAAGACTTGGCTGTAATAATCCCAGTTAAAGTGTCCGGGATCATTATCATCATTTACTTCTTCCCAGTCTATTTCCTCAATTACAGCCCTGAATATTGTTGCGCCAAGGGAATCAACAAGCAGGTCAATTGCAGGCTGAATAATTTTTGCATTGGTATAGCTTCCATTGTACCACCATGCCGGATTAATGTTGACGCCAAAGCCATCCATTCTCTGGAATCTGGCTGCCCCATCAATCTGAAGCTTGATTTCAGGCGTTTGTGCTGAAATGGCCAGTGGAATTACTAAGCCTGTAATGAAGATCACAAGCTTGTGTGAAAGCAAACTTAATTTTCCGGTTACCATAAATAAAGATGTATTAAATTAATGATAGTGTAATCTTCGGTGTTATTGAGCTCCCTTGTCCGATTTAAATTGAGCAGTCAATTCCGGATTAAAGTGAGCAGTGACAAATTTGTCAAAAACAAAGAACCTTATCAAGCTATTATGTTAAATTCAAAAGTAAATATTTTTCAGTTTGTTACCTGATTTGACAACTGACCATCAAACATCGATTGTTGTCCTCTCTATTTTTTCATGGATTCTCCTTTGAGCTCAACCCTGTGTGACTGATAAATTACACATGCCGGACAGATTGATTACTTTCGGCCAATTAAATGCCAATAAGTATAATTTACATAATAACAGATATTTACATCCGGCAGCAGAAGGTCAATTAAATCCGGTGTGAAGTGGTCAGGGTCACTGGATTTTGCAGAGCTACACGAAAGTCTTATCAAAAACCAGCAAAATCTGGCTTTCAGTGCTTACCTAAGAATCTCCTGGGGCTGGTGTTACACATCTTAAAATCGCAAATCCCGCATGATCAATGATCTGCGGGATTTTGTACGTTGGTGGGGAAGAGTCATCTGATAATAAGCCGTTTCAAACCATCATTGGAGTATACAAGCGGAAAATACATGAGAGACACCTTTGCGGGATTGACAACAAAACTGCCTGTAAATCTGGGCATAAGCTCAATTTCGAAAGACCTATGTCCCGGGTCAGCATGCCGGAGGAAAATTGCAACATGATCACGGAAAAACTCCCTGTGTTCCTCTCCGGGGAATCTGCCCTGCCTGGAACTGTATGAGAAACCTGATGGCACCGGTATTTCAATGACTATGTAATCGGCACTTTTATAAAACACCACATCGGCGGTGAGGGTCACCGGTACTCCGGATTTTACTTCATGAAGGGAGGAGGGCCAATGGGTTGTTACCCGAAAATCAGTTGTGTCTGCAGAGGGGTTCTCCAGGAACACCTTCTGGCTGCAACTCAGGTAGAGAGGCAATAGTCCCTGCCAGCCAACACTAAGTTTCCCTTCAGCAGGGAGGGTGATGTCGAAAGGAAACTCATTGATCTCCCGGCTAACCTGCCCGGAAAGTGTGAGTACAGGTTTCTTGCCGGTGTCTGTTTTTGCGGTCACATCACTTAAGAACTGTCCGGAGGATACGCTGCAATCTGATATGTACTCATCCCCTTGCCGAAGGTCAGTGATTTAAGGAAGAAATTGCGTACCTCTGATAGGTCAGCAATAGTCTGGGTTGAATCTGTGCTGAGTATCCCGTATGCCAACAGTGTGGTGCCGGTATCATTGCCGTTAACTGAATGCTCCTGCCTCACCTGCGGTAAAATAGACACTACCGTAGATTGTGCTTCGCTGAGCCTTTCCTGAGAAAACCCAGGTCAACCGGGAGCAGGTGTTTCTGCCTGAGTGAAACTATCCTGAGACTGTCTGTAAAGCTCAGAGTGTCAGATTTGTAAATTAAAGTGAGGTAATGGTTGTAGTCTACTTTCGCCCCGGTCTTCGTCAGAAGATCCAGTAATGAGAGTTTTAACAGTGCGGGTGAACCGGATTCCAGCATGATGATCGCATCATCAATGAAGTTTGTTGCATAAGGCTCGACTTTATAACCCTGTTCTTTTGCCATCTGGAGGGCATCGAGAACATGAAGTGAAATCCATTCCTCGGTCGCTGACCTTCCCCACCAGCCCCAAAGACCCTGCCCGTTACGATTTTCGTTCAACAGCTTTATCAGTTTGTTTGCCTCTCTGCGGTCACTTTGTTTTTCGGTTCCCAGGGCTTTATTGACGGTTTCTGCTGACAGCAGGCCGATCAGTTTTGAAGCCATCTGTTCATTGCATGTGTAATAGTACCGCATAAGCCTGTAACTGTTATCCTTCAATACATCCAGTGTGCCTGCCATTGCAGTCAGGGTCACTTCCCCGGCAAATGCATCCAGATTCTAACGTGACTGCAGTGTCACGTTCCAGGATCATGAATGCACCCGAATTCGACTTCCAGGCCTGCCCTGTTTACGGGTATGGGACGGTATTCTCCGTCCTTCAGTCCTGACGCAGTGACGAATGAAAATTCCATCCTCAGGCTGTCTGCATCACCGGTTGTGACAGGAATAGTGTCAATTATGGCATCCTTTAGTGTCTCAGTGATAGCGAAGACAGTATCCGAATTGCATGATGAATCTTTCGGTCAGGGCGGTGGAGGCAGAAGTGTAGTTTACTATTTTACCTATCAGGTTGACCGAATCGCCTGCAGTGAAGTACCTGGGTGCGGTGAGTTGGGCTATAACAGGCCTGAAGGCTTTTATAAGTCCGGTTGCAGATCCGGCCTGTCGTTTGCCGGTCATGCCAACGACAAATGTCTCCCAGGAGGTTATGTCATCAGGGAATGTGGCAGTGAAGCTAACCCTGCCTGAATCATTTGTTTGCAGCTGCGGTTGCCAGAAGGCATAGTCGCGAAAATTTTTTCTCAATGTACCGGATGCCATCGCCTGCTCAATGAAAGTGTCATCAAATGTCACACCCTTGTCAGGTGCTGCCGTCAGAAAGCCTCCGGGTCCGGTTGTCAGCATTATCACACCGCCCGATGCCCTGGATCCGTAAATGGCTGTCATTGAAGGATCTTTGATTATCTTAATGTTCCGGATCAATTCAGGATCAAGATCAGCTATGTCACCGGTAAAGGGTTTGCCGTCAATAATTATCAGAGGCGGCATATCACCAGTCAGGATGAGACGCCACGGATAGAAAGAGAAGACCCATCTGTAACGGAAACGCCTGCAACTCTTCCTTCAAGAGTATCGGTGACTGTAATGCTGGAAGCCGTCAGGGAGCTTTTCCGTGAAATGCCGTAACCGATAACCACAACCTCATCAAGGGCCATGAGATCACTTTCAAGCGAAACGTCAAGGGTCTGATCGTATGATAATTCATACTCCCGGCTCTTCATGCCAATGAAATTAAAGGTCACGTGTATTAGACTCCGAAGGGGAGTCTCAGGGAGTAATTGCCGTCAATATCGGTGATCACCCCGATTCCAAGTTTATAACAGGTCACTGTCACCCCGGGAAGAGGTTCTCCGTCATCTGAAGAGATAACCTTTCCTGTGACTGTGTATCCCGGACCGCTATAGGGTGAAGCATCCTGCCTGGTAAACTCCTGCAGGAGTCGCCTCTCAGATGATGTCATCTTGTCGCTGATCTCCGCCGTACAAATTAATTAATTCAAGAACCCGGTTGAACTGGTCGAGGTCACGTTCAGGAACTGCTTCCTTAAAGTCAATGAAAGTCCTGCTGTCAGTGCTTACAATTACCTGAATCTTCCCTGCAAAACTCCCCCTCATCATAAAATGCAAGGAGTGTGTACTTGCCCGGGGATCATATTTGTGAAACTGGTCTCGTTACCGCGCCTTGTATCTACAGTTCTTCTGCTTTCCGAGTAAAGAATAATTGCCACAGGCTGTGCACCTGTCTCTCTTTTCAGATTCAATATCTCAACAGAACCGTTACCCCTTTGTGTCGTTACATTCTTCTCGTAATAGTAGGGTACGCGTGTCCTGGCCTTCAGGATTTCAATGCGCATCGAGTCAAGGTACTCCCGCGTGATAACGCTGCTTTTCAGGTCTTTGGCGGCTGAATAGAGTGAAAGCCTTTCCGGCAGCCATTTCACGGGTTCGAAAGACTTCATCTTCAATAATCCCGGAGCAAAATCATACTCGTACAGGGGCTCAAAGCTAAAGTCTGTCTGAAACTTTCCATCCGACACAAACCGTGCTTTGGCCGGCATTACAGGTCCGGCGAGCTCATAACCGTAGCCGGGGCTGTTCAGGTAAGGATCTGATATCTGACGGGCGAGGTCACTCATCAGGATCAGATTATCAGACTGGCTTATGTATGCAACACTGTTGTTGAATGAGGACCTGTAGGGCATTAAGTAATTCCGCAATCTGGCGGCTTCGTCTTTGGCAAGCTTCGGTTTTGCGTCCTTTTTTTGAAATGTTTCAGGATTGTCAGTGTCACTGATTGACAGAATAAGCTTCCTGCCTTCAATAAATCTCAGGCTGTCAATTTCATATATATTATCAGGTGTCCTGATGCTTATAAAATGATATCCTGAGTCAACCCTGAATGAGTAGGGCTGGTTATCAGATGCGATGTCAATATAAACGGGTCTGTGATCAATGTATATATGATTGATATTAACTGGAAAGCCCTTTTTGAAAATAAACGGGGCAAACTGAGTGATGCTGTCTCCCATATCAGATAAGAAAGTACATACTTCCTCCGGGTGGAACCTGAACCTGAAATATTCAATTGTATCCAGTCCGGCATCCTTCTTCCAGCTTTCATATCTGAACCTGTACCAGAGATCATCATCAGTTGCCGGGTCGGCATTAAACTTATTGATAAGCTCCTTTCGCCTTGCATATTTTGCGAGCGAAGGAAGTGAAGGCAGCTTAGCTTCGAACTTGCGTGTAACCGCGTAAGCTGTCAGGTCAGCTCCGGCCACGGGTTTTCCTTCATAGTCACTGACCTGAAGGGTCACAGTGGCTTTATTTCCGGGAATGATCATATCGGGCTGATCAACGCTGATTGTCAGTTTATCCTTTTGTTCTCCGATCTGGTACATTGAATTGTTCATCACCCCTCCCCACAGGTAATTAAGCGACAGATACCAGTTTTTATTTCCGGAAGCCCTGTGCCGGAAACTGAGGCTGTCAGTGATACCCCTCTGTACCTCCCTGTTAAGCTCATAAATGAAGTAGCTGAAGCTGAGTCCCGTGCTGCTCCCAGCGTTAATAAAGACCGAATCGTTAATAAGCTGAGTGCTGCATTTTATCCCCGGAGAGAGCTCTGCTGCACGTATTGTTCTTGACGTACCGCCAGAGGCGAGTGTATAGGCTGATACGAACGGATCACTCTTTAGCGAAAAGGGAAAATTGACCGCTACCCCCTTTTTATTGCCGAAGGCATCCTCAGTTGTCAGTCGTTCCTTTCACACCGTTTCTTTTCCGTCGACCTTCACCAGGAAAGTGACCGAGTCTCCCGATGTGGTGAATTCAATTTCTTCCTTCCTGCTGACGAATGTGATTTTCTCAGTAACTGTGACGGTTTCGTTGTCAGATGTATTGGCAGTTGCAACAAGAGTATAACTGAGGTTGGCATCGGGGAAGACAGAATCAGGAATCCCGATAAGCGTTTCACCCGAGGCCTGCAGGTTTTCACGGATCACTGACAGGGTGTCCCTTATTGCGATCTGTTTCCCGAATATTTCACTGACCCGTCACGGAGTATAACCAGGGTGACACGCGCATCGGGAAGAACCATTTCATTTTCATTTAGGCTTTCAGGCCGGCTAAAAACGGGATGCCTCTGTAATGTACCTTTTCGGGCAACCGAAGGTTCAGCCTGAGGCCCTTCAGATCATAGTACTCATACCTGAAAGTCCCCGAGAGGAGCGTTTTATATCTTCCGGCCTTGCTGAAACTGACTGAATAATCTTTATCAAGCTGAAGGCCAAGTGAATCATCGAGAACGAAGCTGCAGCTATATCCTCCCGGGATTGTACGGCGCAACCGTTCCCAGTTTAATCATCTTATACGGATCACTTTTAGTGATCTCAATATCCGCTTCCCTCTTCAGCGGCAAATGATTCTTTCCCCTGAGAATGAATGCTTTACAGCATTACCGTATCACCGGGATTATATTTGGGCTTGTTGAAAACAATATAGCCTGCTGAGGGTCGGCCTTCACTGAAGGTCCGGGATATCTGTTGCCAGACAGCTTCTTGCTGTATTGAATAGCCGTCCCCCGGAATGCTGATCTGAAAGCATCCACCGGTAACATAACGATGGTCCTGACAGGTACCCATACATATTTAACAGGAGTGCCGTATGCAATCTTGCGTGACGCTCTTTTAATCCCCGGATTGTTAAAGGATCTCTCAAGCCTTATGAGGCTTGTCATGCCGTCATGGGTAACTGAAATTATTCCACGGCAGTTTGCCTTTTTGAGTCTGTACGAACCTGTTTTTTCATCAAAGGAATTTTCCGGCCGTCAATATGCATTCACGGCATCGGTAACAGCTTGCTCCGTATGGTTCCGCAACTGGAGTATCAGGTCAGTCTGGTTATCGACAATTGAAACATGAATATTGGGAATGCAAAAATATTCCAGATCAATTTTGTCGCTGTCGATGAACGCCTTCAGATAATTGCCAGGTGAAAGAGCCCCCTGGTAATCTGTACCTGTGGGAAATGAATCGACCTTGCTGTAAAAGAAATCCCCTTCAGAATTCAAAGACCCCTTACGGGCAATTCTCAGTGCCTGACGGTCAGAAATTGAATAAAAATAGGTGTAGTAACTGGTTGTACGGCTATCCGCAAGGTCCTGTGCGGCGCATTCTGATATCACCAGTATTCCGAAAAATAGGAGTAATGATCTGTACATGTCGGTTTTTATAGGCAGCTCCGGTGTCAGTCAAATATGCAAATAAAATCCCGTAAGATCAATGATCTGCGGGATTATGTGCTTTGGAGAAGGACAAGGGAGTATTGGAGAAAGCAAGCTTGCTGTCTGAGTCTGGGGCCGATTTCAGAGCGGTTTCTTCCGGTCCTTGCGCTCAAGCCAGTTGATAAGAAGGAAGTTTACCGCGCCGATGATTACCATCATCGCTGCAAAAAGAAGGAAAGAGCGCCTCATGTTTACCTCACCGCCGGTCATGACCGTCCACTCACTCATTCCGAATATGCCTGCCACAAGTGTCAGCGGCATGAAGATCGTGGTAATCAGGGTCAGTCGCCTTACTGTGGCGTTTGTCTGGTTCGAATCCCGTGCCATCTGGTTGTTGAGCATGGAGGCATAAAGCTCCATAAGGCTGGTCACATTATCACGGTTGCTCTCTGTCATCTCAAGGAAGTTTGACAGGTGGTCAAAGATATCACGGTAATGAACTGTGGCTTTTTCAGGCACCCATTCACAGTCATTCCGGCTGATCTTGGTCAGTATCTCACGCTCATGGAACAGGATCTTGCGGAGCGCAAGGAGGTTACGGCGCAGGTAAATAAGCCTGGAGGGATCGAAGACGGCAGGTGAGGCAAGGATCTCCTCCTCGGCCTGGTCCAGGTCTGCTTCGGCCTTTTCAACCACATCCGCCATCTGGTCGACGATGTAATCAATGATGATGTGCATCAGCCATGCCGGCCCGCGTTTAACGGCTGAGATATTTCTTTCAATGGCTGAGTGAATGTCCTTAATGGGAAACTGTGTTGCCTCGGAATAACCGCTTACCGTAACTACGAAATTTTCCCCTATAAAGAGGTCAACCTCATCTGACATGAGTTCCTCCCCGTCATAGCAGAGTGCGTTGAATACTATGAAAGTATACCCGGGAAATTCATCCATCTTGGGTACCTGGTTCTCGTCGGTGCAATCCTCCAGGGAAAGAGGATGGATCTTCAGAGGTTCGACAAGCTCCGCCAGATCTTCACGCGATGCTTTCTCGTAGTTGAACCATACGAAACCATTGTCTCTCAGAGCTTTCACGGCTTCGCTGAAGGAATTGAGCTTCTCAAGTTCGCCGGAGGATGAGATCCTGTAAAATTCCGAGGTGTTCATGACTGATAGGATATTCAAAATGATTTGTAAATGAAATGTGAAATTATCTAAAATTTCATCAATGTAGAAAATCCCGGGAATTTTCATTCCAAAAATGGTAATCCTTGGTATACGATGGTCTACGATCTCTACCATAATTCGATGGTCTACGACCATCTTTGTGTTTATTTATACTGTTTTCTACAATAATTTGATGGTCTACGACCATCATTGTGTTTATATTGATGTTTTCTACAATAATTTGATGGTCTACAACCATCTTTTTGTTTTGATAATGATGTTTTCTACAATAATTCGATGGTCTACGACCATCTTTGGTTTATAATTCTGTTTTCTACAATAATTTGATGGTCTACAACCATCTTTGAGGTTAATAATATACAAAATCAACAGACCTTCGTACAAAGGTCAAACTATTGTAGAAAATTATGTCAAAAATATATTAATTGACGATCGTAGGCCGTCGAATAATTGTTCAGAGGCACAATAAATTCCTTATATGAATTTAATATGGCTTCAATATCATTTATATCCAATATTATAGACCTTCGTTTTTCAACGATGTTACAAATTCACTGTGTCTTCTGTTCAGTCTGTAATCAGGCTCCCGTCCCGGATGTTTCAGGTACCTTTCAAAAATATCCGGATCTTCACTTATGTTCAGCACCCCGTGGTAAACAAGCCTGTTCTCCCTCCGGTGCATTGATGAACCGAGAATTTTCCTGTTGCCTATAGTGATATCAGATATGCCCTTTGTACCGTAGTTTTTCACACCGAGATCAGAGAGCACATCCAGCATCATACCGTTGATCACCTTGAAGAAATCCTTTGAAGATGTCATTTCCCTGAACTCACGTGCCACCGTTATCACCGCCATCCGCGGTGTCAGCACCACGGCCTCGCCACCGGTAGGGCGTTTGGTAACCGGGATGCTGTCAGTCTCTACGTTTTCAGTTATTAATGACCTCTCAGGGGTATTGCTCTGGCCGAGGACGATCACGGTGCCTTCGGGCTGCCATACCAGCATGCCGTTGCCCGTGCCGCTGAATAATACGGCATCGTACAGGTCGTATGGCCTGATAATTAAAGACATTCAGGTCACTCAGGCTTTATTCACGGGAGTACCCACAGCATCCGATCCTGCCTCCATGAAGACCTCTGAGATGGTAGGGTGTGCATGCATTGTACGGGCTACGTCCCAGACCGTACTTTCAACGGCCATATATGCCGCTGCTTCGCTTATCATGTCTGTGGCATTGTGCGAAATGATCTGTACACCCAGCACTTCACCGTACTTCGGCTCGGAGATTATTCTCATGATACCCTCAGGATTACCTTCAGTCAGCGCTTTTCCGTTAGCCGACAATGGGAAACTCGTTTACTTTATATTCAACACCTTCAGCTATGAGCTGCTGCTCTGTCTTCCCTATCTGGGCTATCTCCGGATCAGTGTAGATGGTCAGCGGTACACGACTTGTATCCATTGTTTCGGTTATACCCAGTATATGGTTCACTGCAGCCAGCGCCTGCGCTGAAGCGGCATGTGCATAGATGCTCCTGCCGTTCACATCGCCCACGGCATAGACACCCTCAATGCTTGTCATGAAATGTTCGTCGGTGACGTAGAAGCCGTCAGCAGTATCAGGTTTAAGCGACCCCACGGGTCTGATGCCTTTGCGGGGCATACAGTTCACAATACCCTCATAATCATCAATATTCAGTGTTTCAAACCCTGCGCTGCCTTCAATGATCTTTATCTTCATCGATTCGAACCTGCGCATGATATACGTGTTCAGGTAATCATCAAGCTGCGGGAAGACCTTGTCTGTTGTTTTAACCAGTGTCACGTCTTTTCCGATCAGCGAAAGCAATTGTGAAACTTCTGCTGAAACCGGACCTGAACCAACTACAAGAAGTTTACCAGGTATTTCCTTCATTGAAAAGAAGCTTTCGAGGTTGAGAATCTTTTTATCGTTGACCTTGAACGGCAAAGCCCCGGGGTATGATCCTGTGGCAATGATTATATTTTTTGCTGTCAGGCTGCGGTTATCCACCGCGACCGTACCGGCACCCTCGACAGAGGCGGTACCGGTGATGATCTCCACATTATTTTTCTTCAGAAGATATTCAACTCCCTTTGTCAGCCTGCGGACGATGCGTTCTGACCGTTTGACACCTTTTTCCCAGCTGAAAGAAAGTGCCTTGGGATCTATGCCCTCAACTCCAAAGTCGGAAGCCATTGATAATCTTGAAAAATATTTGGCGCTTTCGAGCATTGCTTTTGAAGGTATGCATCCCCAGTTCAGGCACATGCCCCCGACATGTTTCTTCTCTATCACGGCTGTCTTCAGGCCTGCCTGTCCTGCCCTGATACCAGCCACATATCCTGCCGGTCCGGCGCCAATGATGATAAGATCGTAATCCATCTCGGTCATTTTAAATTATTGTCTCATAATAAGTGACAGCGGGTCAGCAACGCCTGCGGCGACGTCATTCAGGAACTCCGTTGCTTCGGCTCCGTCAACCATCCTGTGGTCGACTGAAAGCGACAGTGGCATAACATTTCCTACTTTAATCTCTCCGTCCACAACCACCGGTTTCTGGTTTATTCGCCCGATACCCAGGATGCCTACCTGCGGGTAGTTAATCACCGGTACCCCGAACCATCCGCCCAGGGCTCCGTAGTTTGTTATTGTGAATGTACCGTCCTTCATATCGTCGAGTGTCAGCTTGCGGTCACGCGCTTTCACGGCGATCTCAGCCACCGCCTTGCTCAGCTCTTTGATACTCAGCCTGTCGGCGTCACGTATCACGGGAACCACCAATCCTTCAGGAGTGCTTACTGCGATCCCGATATTGTAGTAATTCTTGTAAATGATATTTCCTTTTTCGAAATCCATCTCCGCGTTCAGTTCGCGGTGACGTTTCAGCGCAGCAACCACTGCCCTGATGACAAAGGGGAGGTATGTAAGGTTGATCTCTTCCTTTTTGTACTCATCTTTATATTTCGCTCTGGCGGCCACAAGGGCTGACACTTCCGGTTCGTCAAACAGGGTCATGTGTGCAGTGCTCTGTTTTGAACGGAGCATGTTTTTGGCGATTGATTTCCGCATCTGGGTCATCGGCACCACCTCGACAAGTTCTCCGGCTGCAATCGGGGCAGCCTGGGCAGAAGGAATAGCTTTTACAGTTGCCGCCACGCCATGGAAGCCCTGGATGTCACTCTTCATTATCCGTCCTGCCGGGCCTGTACCTGTGATAAGATTGATGTCGATATTCATATCGCGTGCCATGGCTCTTGCCACGGGTGTGGCAAGCACTTTACGCGCTCCGCCTTTTATCACGGCAGGCCTTACTTCTGTTCCTTCCTCACTTGCCGGGAGATATGCATTATTCGAAGCAACCTCCAGGGTGCCTACCACTCCGGCGCCTTTTTCTTCTACCGCTTCAATCACCGGTCCTGTTGCATCTGCAACTGTAGCAACGGCTGCGACGGCTACACCGGCTACTTCGGCTACTTCGGTGCATCGGCTGCACCGGCTGCACCGGCAATCTCTATCTCAACCAGGGTCTCACCAACATGGACGGTCTCGCCCACTTTCCCGTAGCGTGCAGCTATGACACCCTCACGCGGTGAGGGAATGTCTGTGACAACCTTGTCAGTCTCCATCTTCAGCAGCGGCTGGCCTACCTTAACGGCGGTGCCCTTGTCGACGTACCACTCGATTACGATACCCTCAGTGAGACCTTCACCTATATCGGGGAATTTGAATATATATCTCATCACCTCAGAATTTTACTGTTCGTTCAATCTCATAGAAGATCTTCTCGGGGGAGATCATAAAGTGATGTTCGCCGCGAGGGTAGGGGACAATCACATCGAATGCCGCAACGCGTTTCGGCGGTGCCTCGAGATGCAGAAATGCCTCATCGTTGGCCAGCGCCATTATCTCCGAACCCACGCCGAAGCTGCGGGGCTCCTCGCCGACAAAGATTACTCTCCCGGTCTTCTTAATCGAAGCTGTAACAGTTTCTTTGTCAAGCGGGTATATAGTTCTCAGGTCTATCAGTTCTACCGAGATTCCTGCCTCTTTTGCCATCATCATCGCCTTCTGCACCTCGCGGATCATGGCGCCGTAGGCTACCACTGTCACGTCGGTGCCCTGGGCAAGAACCTTGGCTTTACCGATAGGCACGGAGAATTTTTCTTCACTTACTTCCTGCTTTATTGCGCGGTAAATGCGTTTCGGCTCCAGAAAGAGAACCGGGTCATCGCTCTCGATGGCTGAGATGAGAAGACCCTTTGCGTCATGCGGTGTTGAAGGCACAACGACCTTTAGTCCGGGTATATGTGCGAACATCGACTCCATGCTTTCCGAGTGGTGCTCCAGTGCATTGATTCCGCCGCCGTAGGGCAGACGTATTACCATTGGCACTTTATGCGTGCCGCGTGAACGGTTGTGCATGCGTGATACATGTGAAATTATCTGGTTGAAGGCGGGGTATATGAAACCGCAGAACTGCATCTCCACCACCGGACGAAGCCCTGCAACAGCCATGCCAACTGCGGTACCAACGATTCCTGACTCAGCCAGCGGAGAATCGAAAACACGTTCCGACACCGTATTTCTTTTGCAGGCCTTCGGTGACCCTGAAGACACCTCCCTCAAAGCCTACGTCTTCGCCGTAAACAACTACATTTTTGTCTTCAGACAGTTTTATGTCAAGTGCGTCATTAATGGCACTGACAATATTCATTGCTTTCATTTGCGTGCGTTTTTCCATTGTAAGAATTTTTCATGCTCTATCTGCTGATCGCGGAGATCCTGCGGCATTTCGGCATACATGTATTTGAAGACATCTTCCAGCGGATACTGAACAGTCTCTTCAGTCTCCACGAACTGGCGGTCTATCTCCTTTTTATATTCCTCGCTTATTCGCTCTTCTTCGGCATTACTCCACAGCTTCTTCTTTTCAAGGAAGAGTTTCATGCGCCGCAGAGGATCCTTAAGGTCCCATTCCTTTTCCTCATCTGTTGTACGGTATTTTGTGGGGTCATCCGAGGTTGTATGCGCTCCCTTGCGGTATGTGACTGCTTCGATGAGCACAGCCTGACTCTCTTTCCGGGCATATTCGTGGGCGAACCTGAAGGCTGCCACCATTGCGAAAATGTCATTGCCATCCACCTTGATTCCTTTAATGCCATACGCCTTTGACTTGATGGCCATGTTAAGGCTTGCAGTCTGCATTTTGACGGGTACCGAGATTGCATACTGATTGTTCTGAACAACGAAGATCACCGGGACTTTCCAGACCCCGGCAAAGTTCAAAGCCTCGTGGAAGTCACCCTCTGATGTGCCTCCGTCACCTACAAAAGCGAAGGCCACTTCGTCTTTCTTCAGGTATTTGGCAGCATAGGCTATACCTGCCGCGTGGAGCAGTTGAGATGCAATTGGCACCGACATGGGGAGCATATGATTTGTCTCCTTTAACCTGAGCCCTTCTTCAAAGCCCATATTGAACATGAATATCTCTTTCATAGACATACCCTTCGCGAGGTAGGCTCCCAGTTCCCGGAATGCAGGGACGAGCCAGTCATCATGCCTCATCACTGCGCCGGCTGCAACACTGATTGCTTCCTGGCCGTAGTTTGGCGGATAAGTGTATACCCGTCCCTGACGCTGGTATGAGACGATCATGAAATCGAGTGTACGGACAAACAGCATATCCTTATACAGCTTCACCATCTCTTCGTCGGTGAGCTCCGGCATCCACTCCTTTCCGATAACCTTGCCGTTGTTATCTATTACCTGAAGCATCTTGTCTTCAGCAGGGTCAAACTGGTCGAACATAATTTATTTTGTTTAACGTTTCTTAAATAACGACAAACAAGTTACGAATTTGTTCATCAGGGACACATGATTCCTTGCACAACTGTCTGAAGGGTAATTATCAGGGGGAAGGCTCTTATGTGAAGAAATGTTAAGGCGGAGCAGGCTGTTGGTATTTTATTCTAAATTAGCTCCCAGATTACTGAAACTTAACCATTATAGAGAATATGAAAAAAATTTTTGGTTTTATGATGCTATGTGCACTTATCCTGGTCGCAGGTTGCAGTGCTGACAAAAAGACCTCATTATCAATACCGTACGAAACATACAAACTTGATAACGGGCTTACAGTTATTCTTAATGAAGACAGATCCGATCCGATTGCTGCAGTTGCAATATTATTTCATGTAGGTTCTTCACGGGAAGCAGAAGGGAAAACCGGATTCGCTCATCTCTTTGAACATATGATGTTCCAAAAATCAGAGAATGTAGGTGAAGATCAGCTCTTCAAACTGATTCAGGGTGCCGGCGGTGACCTCAACGGAGGTACAAGCCATGATAACACAATGTACTATGAAGTTATTCCTAAAAATGCCCTGGAAATGGTATTATGGCTTGAATCAGACAGAATGGGTTACCTCGAGAATACAGTGACAAAATCTGCTTTTGTGAATCAGCAGAATGTTGTCCAGAATGAAAAAAGACAGAGTGTTGACAATGCACCATATGGACATGAATATGGATTGATACTGAAAAACCTCTATCCTGAAGGACATCCTTACAACTGGACTGTCATTGGTGAAATGGAGGACCTCACCAATGCCACTGTTGATGATGTAAAGGCTTTTCATAAAAAGTTTTACTCACCAAATAATGCAACGCTTGTTATTTCGGGTGATATAAACAAGGAGGAAGTGAAAGCTCTTGTCGAGAAATACTTTGCTGAAATACCTCAGGGTGAACCTATTGAAAAGAGGGATCCGATGCCGGTTTCACTTGCTGCGACTGTAAAACTTTATCACGAAGACAACTTTGCCAAAGCACCCCGGCTTACAATGACATACCCTGCAGCTGAAAGCTTTTCGAAAGATGCATATGCCCTTGATTATCTGGGAGAATTACTTTCAGACGGCAAAAAGACCCCTTTATACAAAGTGCTTGTAAAAGATAAGAAACTGACGTCAAATGCCACTGCTATGAACAGGGCACAGGAGCTTACCGGAAGTTTCAGGATATCCGTTACTGCCAACCCCGGAGTAAGTCTGAAAGATGTCGAGGACGCTGTATTCGAAGCTTTTGACATGTTTGAAAAGGAGGGATTCACCGAAGAGGATCTTACCAGGATAAAAGCTAAGAATGAGACCTCATTTTACGGTAACTTTTCAAGCATTCTGGTCAAAGCATTCGTCCTTGGCCAGTACCAGATGTATAAAAACGATCCTGAATATTATGCCACGGATTTTGAGGCCACACAGGCTGTAACAATGGCTGATATCAAAAGGGTATACGAAAAGTACATCAAGGGTAAACATTATATTTCAACAAGCTTTGTCCCGAAAGGAGAGGTCAATCTTATTGCAGAGAATGCTGTTAACGCGGGAATAGTTGAGGAAGATGTAACAAAAGCTGCAGAGGTTAAGGCTGAGTTAGTTGCTGAAGAGCCAATAATCAAGACTCCCACTAAGACCGACCGTTCAAAACAACCTCCTGTTGGACCGGATCCGGAGGTTACAATTCCACCGGTATGGACAGGCACTCTTGCCAACGGCATGAAAATCTCAGGAATCACTCATACTGAACTTCCCCTGGTACAATACTCTGTCATAATTGAGGGGGGACACCTGCTTGACGATTCTGCGAAAGCCGGAGTGGCTAATCTGACAGCATCCGTCATGAATGAGGGAACAAAGAACAAGACACCTGAAGAACTGGAAGATGCTGTCAAATTACTGGGAGCAACCATTAATGTATCAGCTTCAAATGAAAACATTACCATCAGAGTGAGTACACTTGCCAGGAATTTTGAAAAGACAGTTGCACTTGTAGAGGAGATGCTTTTTGAACCCCGATGGGATGAAGAACAGTATAATCTGGCAAAAAGCAGGATAATAAATAATATTAAGCGAAACCAGGCAAATCCGAGCTACCTTGCTTCGACCACTCTTAACAAACTGATATTTGGTGAAGAAAACATTCTTGCCACTGAACTCAGCGGAACTGAAGAATCTGTTTCGTCTATTACCATGGATGACCTGAAAGGTTTCTATGAAAAGAACCTCTCCCCTTCAGTTGCCACACTTGTGATAGCCGGTGATATTGACCTTGCCAGGGTTGAAAAAGCACTTGCAGGATTAAATACAAAATGGCAGACTAAAGAAGTTGTAATCCCGGAAGCAATGGTTTCTGAACCACCGGCCAAATCGCAGATTTACTTTGTTGATGTACCTGGAGCCAAGCAATCGGTAATTTATATCGGAGCACCGTCAATAACACGTACAAATCCCGATTACTACCCGGCATATGTCACCAACTACAAACTAGGGGGTTCATTTAACGGGATATTCAACCTTATCCTCAGGGAAGAAAAAGGATTCACCTACGGTGCCAGGTCAGGTTTCAACGGGGCTAAAAACTATGGTACATTTACAGCATCATCGATGGTCCGCACGAATTCGACACTTGAGTCTGTGACAATCTTCAAGACAGAGATGGAGAAATACCGACAGACCATTCCCCAGGAGTATATCGACTTTACAAAATCGGCACTTCTGAAAGGCAATGCCCTCAATTTTGAGACACTGGGCGACCTTCTTATGATGCTAAATACTATGGCAATGTATGGACTGCCGGCAGATTATATCAAACAGGAAGAGGCATTTGTAAAGAACCTGACTGTTGAAAAACAACTGGAGCTTGCAAATAAGTATATTGATCCTGCAAGGATGTATTATGTTGTTGTTGGAGATGCGGCAACTCAGCTTAAAGGTTTAACGAAAGTAGGTTTCGGAGACCCGGTAGTGGTAAAATAGCTATATTTGCACAGCCCATTTTGCTTTTGGCGGGCGAGGTAACTGCAGGAACGCAGGACCCTTAGACCGCATGATTTTAGTAGCCCGGATAGCAGGGGCGAGCGTTAATAAAACACCCGGTGGGTGTTTTTAGCGAGCAGCCAGATTGCAGGGGAGGACATTCCACTATCCGGAGCACAAAATATATTATATTTACACTATCAGCTGCCCGGATGGTGGAATGGTAGACACGCAGGACTTAAAATCCTGTGACCATTGCGGTTGTGCGGGTTCAAGTCCCGCTCCGGGTACAAAACAGAACAAGAGGTCAAAACCGACCTCTTGTTTCTTTTTATGACCTCCTGAAACCCTCACTAATTCTAATGATGAGATGTATCGTAATTTTCGGGGAGAGGGTTGCAACTTTTTTTTGCCGAATATGAGTTTTTTGTCAGAGCTGCAACCAAGGTTTCTCTTTCGTACAATCCTTTATTGAATTTGCATAAAATACCTCCCAGACCTCGAACAGTTGCTTCTGGGACGCTTATATAAGATTACTGATACTGGGAGTGTTAGATTGACCGGATTTTCCACATAAGATGAGCTTTTCCAGCTGAATCTAAATTCAACTTTCTTAAATTATCCCAATCGTAATTTAAAAACTATCTATTAACGCTATCATCCAGATTAGAGGCAAAAATATTCCAGACATCAGTAGTTGTAACCATTTTCCCCACTCGCAAACCAAGTCGAACTACCCTGTGAACTGACAATACAAATTCCAGGATTTGTTCTTACCTTTGAATTAAGGATAATGTTGCACAGAGGGGCCAGGATAAATCTTCCGCCATTTTTTACTACCGGCAAGATATGTCAAAAACTTAATTTGGGGAACTTAGACTATGTTAAGAAAATTCATTGAACAATATACTAGGGTTCCAGATGATGAATGGCTAATTATAAATGAAGCATTTGAGAGAAAACTATTTGCAAAAAATGAAATTATTCTTAAAGAGGGCTTTGTTTGCAGGCATTTTTATTTTTTGCAAACAGGATTAATCCGTTGTTTTACCAATTTTGATGGAACTGATATTACAAGATATTTCACCGTGGCTCCGTATTGCTTTACCTCAATAGAGAGCTTCACGAAGCAAAAACCTGCAGAAGAAAGCATTCAAACACTTGAAGAATCAGTGATTTGGTTTGCTTCTGCTAATAAACTGGAACAACTAAAAATACTCAATTCCTGGAATGAATTTACGACAAGGTTGTTACAAGAGGTTCAACAATTTAGCAGAAACTTACTTCTGGAAACAAAAACTAAAACAGCTGACCAGCGATACAGGGAACTATTGATTAATAAACCTGAAGTCATACAACGTATACCTCTGAAATACTTATCCGGTTTTTTAGGTGTGGCACCTCAATCATTAAGCAGAATAAGAAAAAATCTTACAAAAAGAAATTAATTAACATAGGTGAACTTTTTTTAAGTTTCGATTGAGGAATTTTGTCCTGCATGTTTTAATAGAATACCATGACAAGTTTTAAAGGCAGGATATTTAATTTTGTATTGAGGAATGGACACCTTTTCAGAGGTAGATTAAAAAAGGAGAAGTTTAACCTCAATACTTCTATAATCGGTTTCAGACAGCTTTGTGAAAGAGGAGCACAAACTCATTCAAATATTATTAAGGAGGTAACCGTTCGGGAACAAATAATTAATAACATAAAATCAGAATGGTTAATTCCTAAAAGTGCTGATACCAGGAAACTTATTTTATATGTACATGGAGGTGGATACGTAAGTGGTTCTTGCTCTGATCACAGGAGATTTGTTTCCAAATTCGCTAATATCACTGGTATAACAAATTTAATTTACGAATACAGGTTGGCTCCCGAGTACCCATTTCCAGCTGCTTTAGATGATTCAGTAGAAATATACCAATGGCTTTTATTATCAGGATTTGAATCGAAAAATATTGTCATAGCTGGAGAATCAGCTGGTGGTGGCTTAACATTGGCTATTTTACTCGCACTTAAAGATCGTAATATTCCTCAACCTAAGGCTGCTGTTGCTATATCGCCATGGACTGATTTAACTTGCTCAAGTGATTCTTACCTTACAAAAAATAAAGTATCTCCGGCCCCTTTTAATTCCTGGAATGTATTTAGTCGCCATTATATAGGGGACAATCAGGTAACAAACCCATTAATATCGCCACTGTTTGGAAATCTTAAGAATTTACCTTCAATTTTTATAAACTCCGGGGTTAATGATGAATTGTATGAAGACGGTGAAAAATTTTATTTAAAGGCTAGGGAAGCAGAGGTGGACATAACTTTTCGAGCCGGAGAAGGAATGGTTCATTGCTACCCTTTATTAGCCCCAATGTTTCGGGAAGCTACTGAAGCCATGAACGAAATAGTATTATTTGTCAGGAAACATTTAATGTAAAAAATCAGAAAAGATAAATTTCACGATGTAGATATTAACGAAAATTATTAATAAATATGAAAGTTACTGCATTTGTCGGTAGTGCGCGTAAGAAACACACTTATAATGCCACTGAACAACTTTTGCACAATCTGCAATCACTCGGAGATATAGAATATGAAATTATTACTTTAAGTGATTATCATCTCGAAGTATGTAAAGGTTGCAAAATATGCTTTATTAAAGGAGAAGAGTTATGTCCATTAAAAGATGACAGAGACAAACTTATTGAAAAAATGTATAATTCAGACGGAATTATATTTGCATCGCCCAACTATTCTTTTAACGTATCCGGACTCATGAAAGTATTTCTTGACAGAATTGGATTCATTTTTCATCGTCCTCGCTTTTTTGGGAAAGCATGTACCAGCATAGTAGTTCAGGGATTTTACCGTGGGAATAAGATAATAGATTATTTCAACTTCCTTGGGAAAGGCACTGGGCTTCAATGTCGTGAAAGGCTGTTGTTTGAACTCACTTGAACCGATGACTGAAAAAGAACAGAAAAAAACTGACAGGATCCTTGATAAGCAAAGTAAAAAATTCTATTCAACATTAATTAAAAAAGAATACCCAATCCCAACTCTATTTCAATTAATGATATTCAGGATGGCAAGAACAAGTGTAAAGTTATTGCTTGACGAAAACTCGAGAGATTATACATATTATAAAAACAACGGTTGGTTTGGATCCAGTTATTATTATCCTACACAATTAAATCCCATTAAAAAATTGGCTGGTAATTTCTTTGATTTTATGTTCACCCTGATTTATGGGAAAAAAGTTAGAACTGAACTAGTACAATCTGATTGAATTGCGGATCAATTTAAGAGGTAATTCTATTTATAAAAAATTCATTATGAAAGTGGCAATTTTTAAATTAATAGGATTTGTTGGTAAAATACTAATTCATAAAGCGGTTGTCGCAGGTTACCAGGTAAAACCCCTGGCAAGAAGCATTTTTACCACGCAACGGATAATACACATGGACGTTAATGGCAAGTAAAAGTAATATCAAAACATAAAAATTACAAACATGAAAATCGCTATTTTAGGTTCGACTGGTTTTGTGGGAAGAGTTTTAACTGAAAAAGCCCTGGGAAAAGGGTTTCAAATTAAATCACTTGTTAGAGATCCTGATAAACTTGGAGCTCATAAAAACAAAGTTGAGTTCATTCAAGGAGATATCTCTCAAATTGATAAACTCGACGAATGTCTGTCTGGTGTTCAAGCAGTTCTTTCCACTGTTCCACCAGAACGGGATACCCATGATCCTGAAAAATATGCCAGGATAATGGATGACTTAATTAATTGTATCATAAAAAATGGAGTCAAACGATTTATCCACATTGGAGGTGCAGCGCACGGCGGAGGAGAAAATGAAAGTTGGACATTTAAAAGAAAATTGTTAAGAGCATTTTTAAACCTGACCTGGAAACAGGGATTGATAGCTAAAC
Organism: uncultured Bacteroidales bacterium; assembly: GCA_963828395.1. Lineage (GTDB taxonomy): Bacteria > Bacteroidota > Bacteroidia > Bacteroidales > VadinHA17 > SR-FBR-E99. The sequence goes on along the minus strand of CAWHED010000003.1, from coordinate 245,361 downwards.
GTCTTGAATGGGAGACTTTAAAGAAATCTGATATTGATTGGACATTGGTCAGACCTCCAAGAATTGTAAAAGGGAAATCTACTGAAAAAATAATAGTTGATGACAAGATTTTAGCAGGACCAAAAGTTTATGTTGATGATTTGGCTGATTTTATGTTAGAACAGATTGAGTCTAAAGAATGGTCAAAAAAAGCTCCTCTTGTTTCATCTATGAAATAATTCTATTGGTACATGTTATTACATTACAATATGGGTAAAATATTGATTTAATAAAGAAGATATTCTATTGATTATTAGATAAATTAGGTAAGTATTGTTGATTTTGAAATAAACCAGCCCATTATACGGACAATAAAGTAAATAAAATTATCCGATCCTACATCAACGAGTTTTCTTCTTGCCAGTTCGCGTCAGGTTTAAAAGGTTTTTTACTCGTCTACCTTCAAAGCTGCCATTTCACTTAAAACAATCAAATTTTATCTAATGTAATTAATCCAAATTAACCTGAGGAAAAACTCACGATAAAGAATCACCAGATTTAAATATGGATGAGAATTAAGGATTGAAAATTAATTTCAATAATATAAAAACTGGATTGTTAAATAGTTTGTTATTATAGAATACCGATAATCAGAGTATTATTAATTTACTCACGATTTGTTTTCTCACATACACTCCTAACTCCGGGCTTCGAACTTAGGTCTTTTCTGCGACTTTCGCATTTCCCAATTCGAGTTTTTCGGAAGGAAGTCAAGATTAAAAGATCTCGTTTACTTGGTTGCAACTTTTGTCCGTTGGGGGTACTGAAAGGCCTCTCAGATATGGGGGGCCTGTTTTTTTATTCTCACTCCATTTGAGTTTCATCAAAAGCCTGGGATAAAAACCCTAACCAGCTTAAAATTTGATTTATACTGATTAAATTTGTGAAATTATAAGAAAGTAGCCCTACCAAAGCTATCTTTGAATAAAAAGCGATGAAAAATCTGTTCATAAAGACTGTTGCACTAATTCTTATTTTAACATCCGTATCTCTGAAAGGACAAGTCCATACTCAAAAACCTGTCAGAATTGCAATTGCAGGAATGACACATGATCATATCGGCTTCATACTCAACAAAAAGGATGCTGCTTATATGACTATTGTCGGCATTTGTGAACCAAATAGTGAGCTTGCAGAAAGATATGCCGGAATTTATCATTTTGATAAGAGCCTGATCTATAATGATCTTGAAAAAATGCTGGAACAGGTAAAACCGGAGGCTGTTGTAGCTTTTGGCTCAATTTATGAGCATCTGGCTGTTGTTGAGAAATGTGCCCCCAGAGGAATTCATGTCATGGTTGAGAAGCCACTGGCAACATCAATTGAAGCTGCCGGAAAAATGCAGGATCTGGCTGAAAAATACAAAATAAAACTGCTTACTGATTATGAAACTTCATGGTATCCTTCCACCGCTAAATCGTGGCAATTAGTAAATGACAGTAATTACGTCGGAGGGATTAAAAGAGTTGTAATACACGATGGGCACAAAGGACCTAAAGAAATAGGATGCAGTAAAGAGTTCTTCGACTGGCTTACAGATCCATTACAAAATGGTGGTGGAGCCATTATTGACTTTGGATGTTATGGTGCAAACCTTATGACATATCTTACACGAGGTGAAAAACCTGTTTCCGTAACAGCTGTAACCAGGAGCTTTAAACCTGAAGTTTATCCCAAGGTTGATGATGACGCTACAATTATTGTATCTTATAAGAATTCGGTATGTGTTATCCAGGCATCCTGGAACTGGCCGTTCAGCAGAAAAGATATGGAAATTTATGGCGAAAAAGGATACATTATTGCGCAGAACAGTGAGGAAATGCGGCTCAGAAACGATGCAATGGAGCACGAGACACAAAAACGGGTAACTTCAAAGGACATTGAAGTGTCTGAGGACCCTTTTGCTTATTTTGTGGGAGTCATCCGCGGAGAAATAACCATGACTGATTATAATCCTTATTCCCTGAAAAACAACGTTACGGTGGTCAGAATCCTGGATGCAGCCAGAGAATCAGCCAGAACCGGAAAAGCAATCGAATTTCATTAGATTGAAACAGAGTTGCAGCGTTCAGCCGTTAGGGGTACCCAGAGGCACAAGAGGTCAAAACTGACCTCTTGTTTCTTTTTATGACATTCTAAAACCCTCACTAATTAAAAGGATGAGATGTACAATAATTTTCAGGGAGAGGGCTGCAGCTTTTTTTGAAGAATATGAGTTTTTTACCAGAATTACAGCCGGGGACCCTCTACCGGACAATACTTAATTGAATTTGTACAAAATACTTCCCGGACCTCGAACAATTGCTTCTGAGGAACTTTTATGAGATTACTGACGTTGGACAACTTCAAACTCACAATTATCGCTTTCCCAAAGGGTGGATCTAACTCTTAGTTGATATCCATTTTCAAGACCTTCAATTAATGCATTGAAAGGATTTATACAATACATATTACAGGGTTTCTCGGTATCCATCTTTTTGGCTATTGCGCAGAGCATACAGAAATTACCCCTGGCTGTTACTTTTTCCGATATTTCTTCCATATTCCAGGATATGCATCCAAATATCTCTGAAAAAGTATTAAACAGCTGTAGAGGAGTGCTTATGTTCAGCTGAGCCAACTGACCCTTTGCGGCCAGTTTTTGTTCTTTCTCCTTTTTAAACTCAACATTACCAAGGATACCAGCTTCAGAATAGTTCCTGATTAAATCTGCAAGTACACCTGCATAGAAAAGCTGGAGCATCTTTAATCTTTTTTCTGTTTCCATATGATTTACCTACTTTTGTTAAGGCAAAGTTGATACAGACCAGCATGTTGCACAATAGTGATCAATCATCATTTATATGAATACCCAGTCTTTGCAGGTCAGGTTTAAACAACTTCTCGATGATTATACCATTTCCCCTGAACATATCGATTATTCCATACTTAATTATCACATCAGACTTCTTGAACACATTGCACTAGTGGAGAATAGTTCCCTTACAATCTATGATATCTTCCAGAAGAGGTATGTTTTTGTAAGGAACAAATTCAGGGAATTAATCGATTATGATGATAAGAAAGCTGCTGAAGAAGGTTATTCATTTTTCTTCAGACTGATGCACCCGGATGATATTTCCTTCGTTCTGGATACATGCATAAAATCAATTGAATTCATGCAGAAAGCGCCGGTTGAACAACGAAAGGATTTTAAGACCATATTCGAGTTCAGATTAAGGAATAAAGAAGGAAAATTTATCAGGTTCATTCAGCAAATTGTTAACCTTGAACTTGATCTTAAAGGTAATATGTGGCTGATCCTGATATTGATGGATGTCAATCCAAACCAACAGGAAGGCAAGGCACTCCTGAGGAGTACAATGAATATGAAAACAGGCAAAGTTTATCAGTTCACTGAAGAGAGAGAAGAGAAGCAATCCCCACTCAGTAAGCGGGAAATTGAGATCCTTGGATTAATTGCCAGAGGTCTGGCAAGCAAGGAAATAGCTGAACAATTATTCCTTAGTGTAAATACCGTAAATAATCACAGGCAACGAATTATTGAAAAAATGGATGTAAATAATACATCTGAGGCATTGACCTATGCAATGAGGATAGGAATAATTTAACCTGGCTGATGATAGTTTATCTGATCTGTCTTCTTTTTAGAGTAATGAAAGAGGGTGTGTGATTTTTAATTTCTCGAAATCCTGCCAGTCATCTGACCCTTCGTAGCGATGTTTATTATAATAACCGCCAAATACAACAATATCATATACGTAAGATTTGATATTATGACATCAACACCACTTTCAATATTTGGTTGAAAAATTAAAGCACTGGCTGTTAAAGACATATGCATAAGCATTATTATTAGTAAACTTTGAGTACGGTCATAAACCCATGTCATCAGGATTCTGAAAGCCGGCAAATGGGTTAAAAGTCGAACCATCAGCAATAATAGTAAGGGAATTACTCCCGAAGGATCTTTAATCATAAAAAGAGGGAAATGCCAGATGCCCCAGACTATTCCAACGATCAGTCCTGTGGTAATAATATTATATCTTGATCTCAACCTGGGGATTGCAAAACCTGTCCAACCAAGTTCCTCGAAAAATCCCGCTACAAGTGCACCGACAAGGCCTCCAATAATTATCATCAATTTTCCCTCTGATGAGAAGATTGCAGGAATGAATTTTGGAGAAAATAAGGAAAAAGTCAGGAAAGTCACAATAGTTAATACAGGTGCGGTAAAAAGAGCAATTATATAAAATCTAAGTTCGATCTTCCACCTTATTAAATTGGATACTAATCTTTTAAATCCATCTTTACCGTCAATCAGATAAACTGACAGTATGCCGGATATTAAAGGTCCTGCACACATTGCTAGAAATAACAGAGGCATTTGATTATCAGACGGGACAGTTTTTCCCAAAAACCCATCAATACCAATAATGGGTAAAAGGCTCAACCATGAAATAGCGCATGCCAGGGTAAAATAAAACATTACAGGCATTTGCTTGATGAAATCTTTCATATCAGCTTGTCTTTAATGTGATAAATGTTAGTTTTTTGCGAAGAATGTCGAAGGTTAATTACAATAGCCGAAGCAACGATGATCCATAAGATAATACCCAATACTAAATTCCATATAAAGGCTATTTCCCCGGTCGCTGATGGTTGTAAAATCAGAGTACTGGCGGAAAGAAAAGCGTGCATAAGCATTATGACGGGTAAGCTCTTTGTTCGGTCGTAAACAAATACCAGAAGTACCCTGTAAGCTGGAAGAGCTAGCAAATAAAAAGCAAGGAATCCTGCAACAAACATCGTCGATGAATCCGTGCCAGCCATATAATTGATTGACCAAAAAGCAATCATAAAATGCCATATACCCCAGAGAATACCAACAATGAGCCCAGTAGATAAAATACTGTATCGCTTTCGTAGTTGCGGCACCGCAAAGCCTGTCCAACCTGTTTCCTCCAGTAACCCTCCGCCGATTAACCCCCAGGCAATACCGAATATTATCAAACTAATTTTGTCCTTCGCTGTAACTATTCCCGGAAGAAATTCCTGATTGAAAATTGAAAGCCCGAAGAGTATTGCCGCCACAAGAAGTGGACCTGTAAAAACCGCAATCGCATACCAGTGATTTTTAACCCTCCAATTAAATAAATGTGATCGTAGTTTACGAAGGCCTTCCTTCCCATCAATAAGGAAATTCATAATGATACCGGAAATGAAGGGACCGGCAAACATTATAATGAGTGCGGGCACAAATAACTTTTCGGCTTGTGCTTTGGGGCCAGGTATGTTACCGGGTCCGCCAATAAGTATGAGTATGCCACCCCATGATATGGCAAAGACCAGAAGGTAATAAGATAAAACCGGATGTTGTTTAATAAAGTTTTTCATAAGGTTATCTTTTAAAGTCTTTCATTGCACTTACATCAGGGAAATGGCAATACGAAATATCCTACTCATTGTATTAAACCGGTTTGAGTTAACGGTTGCTCAGATGATGGGATACCATCGGGAATGCTGCCAGAAGGCTTCCCCCCGAAAGGGCACCAGCCGCTTCGTAACCTGGAACAACAAGAAGGACAAAACGCTGCCAGGATCTCATCTGATATTCCTTTTTTAAAATCACATTTCTGTTCTCCATATCTGATAAATATTCACTTAATGTTTTGTTCTTTTCACATGATCTGAACCTGTTCCGGAGACTAACAGTTTTACAGTGTTAATCCTGTAAATGGTTCTTGTTGAATATTATGAGACAAAGCTATGCCAGGAATATAAGAAAAAGAAGCGATTTAAGGTGAACCGGTGCTTTCGCCTGTTGAATGCCTGAAAGGTTTAATTGGAGGATTTCCAAAGGACAGAAGAAAGTAATTTAGCAATTTAGGTTCAACAAAGCAGCTGGATTAATGGTGTGCGCAGATATGACTGCTAAAATCTCACGGACGGTGATGCTCAGTAAAAGGATCACAAAAACCATAAAAGACAAATGTCTTTGTAAAATCCGTACTAGACATACGGAGTATAGTCTTTTTTAGCAGGTATATAGGAATTAATATTTCAATTATCAGCCAGAGCTGTTGAGCTGTTTAGTACATCCTTTATTAAAATTTCTTTTAGTTTTTGTGGTTCTTCAAACATTGGACTATGAGCGGAATTGTTAAAAGTGTAAAATCCTTTTACGGGAGACGTTAAGTTATTTAAGTATTTTTTTGACAAGTCTTTATTAACTGTAAGGTCATATTTACCACTAAAAAAATATACCGGAATATCAAGTTCAGGTACATCACGGGGTATGTCTGAATTGAGGAGTTGATACCTCAAACCTGACCTTTTGATAAAGGAGAATTTTGAAATCCAGATATTAAGTTTCTCTTTGACAGTATAAGCCCGGCAAGTCCAGACAGCAAGAAAAACATCTTTAATGATTGATCTCATGTTATGCATCGTACCTATGCCAAGATCGTGCTGAGTCTTATCTCTTAAAACAGAATTGAAAAAAGATAGTATAAGTGAGTCATGCTCCAGTATCGGGTATTTTTTTAATTCAGCAACCATTTTTGTATTACCATCTGCCAGGTATTGATTCAACATATACCTGTAACACATTTTTTCTGACTCTTTTTGACAAGTAACTTGTGCGATCCCTATATATGCATAAAACAATTCCGGATAACTTTCAACTGCCTTGATTGCGAAAGCTGTGCCACCCGAGTGAGCCATAATAAAAATCTTTTCTTTGTTAAAACGGCCGCAAAGGTAATTAGTTACCTCAATGGCATCTGAAGCAAGCTGTTGCAGGGTCATACTCTCCAGGGTGACCTGGGGTGTATAGGAAATTCCACCACCGCGCTGTTCCCAGTAACAAACAGTAAAGTGATCCTCCAGCCCGACAGGGTATTTTTCAACCATAAAAAATTCAGGGAAAGAAGGTCCTCCATGTACAAAAAGCAAGACTGGATTATTTATATCCGTTCCTCTTATAAACATCCCTTGTTCCACCCCGCCAATTTTTATAAATATTTTCTCGGAAATACTTCCTGCCAGAGGTTGCCCGCTTTTATCAACAAAGGGTTTTACCCTGCCTGGACTGACGATAAGTAAAAAGACAAGAAGTGACAAAAAGCACGTTATTATGACGGATAATATTACTGGTATCATACGGAATTTTAATTTTTGAGATCTTACCATAATTATGTCTTTTTCTAAAAGCCCTTTGTTATTTGATATATTGGCTATAGTCTGAGAGGGGTTAATTGTTTTACTTCATATTTCATATCTACTTAAATGAAAAACTTCAATAGCTATCCATATTTTGTATCAAATTCAGAATAGTATTGTAGTACTACTCCCGCTTTATTCACCCAGCCATTGTTTAAATTTTGTGACTTTGTCAATAGTAACAAAGACATCGTTCAGGCTTGGTGGGTTTAATTTAAGATTTAACCGGCTTTTTGGAAAGACATTAATGTTTTTTATTGATCTGATACTAACAAGAAACTGCCTGTTGATTCTGAAAAAGTCATTTGGATTCAGAAATCCGGTTAACTGATCAAGACTATAGTCCACCGGGTATTCGCTGGAGCTATACAATACCATATAGGTAATACATTTATCACTATGGAAATAAGCTACCTCTGAAATATTAAATGATTTAATTTTCTGCCCGAAATTAACCGATATCCTTTCTTTATACTTTGAACCTTTATTGGATATAATTTCATAAAGTGAATCCACGTCTATGAGAGAATTATCCGACTTGTTCCAGTTTTTATATTTTTCAAGGCTTAAATTAAGATCTTCCTGCATTATTGGTTTCAGAAGGTAATCAATACTTTTCAGTTTGAATGCTCTGATTGCATATTCATCGAACGCGGTAGTAAAGATTATTGGTGAAGTAATCCTTATTTCTTCGAATATGCTGAACGCAAGACCATCTTCAAGATGGATATCCAGGAATATCAGGTCAGGTTCACGATTATCCCGGAACCATTTTATCAATTCTTCAACTGATTCGAGCTTTGCGATTATTTTAATGTTTTGATCATATTTCATAATCATTTTCCCCAGGTGATCAGCCGCGAACTTTCGTCCTCAATAATTACTATATTCATCGTCTAAACAGTATTATGTTTTTAAAAGACAGGGATCCGATACTTTTTGTACACTGTACATCTTTCTTCAAATTTCACAATAAAGGTATTCTTGCAATAAACTTATTGTCCTGAATGCCGAAATATGGCCTTTCCCTTGTAAAATAACCGATCCTGTCAGTGATATTCTGTAATCCTAAACCCGTTGATTCCATTTGTCTCTCTCTTTTTTGGTAATTGTTGATCACATTCAGAAAATTATTCTTATCAACCAGGACATCAATAATTAAGGGCGATTTAATTGAAAAAATATTGTGCTTTATTGCATTTTCAATCAACAACTGAATTGTAAGCGGTGGAATTTTCATATTTAGTTTTTCTTCCGGCACCATGATATTAACCTTAAGTTTATCCTTAAAACGGATATCAAGCAGGAAGACATCAGGATTCAAGAAAATCCATCTCCGTACTTAGCGGCACGACATCTTCCGATTTGTGTTCCAGCACATAACGGTATATTTTTGATAATTGTCCGGTAAATTTTTCTGCCAGTTCCGGGTCAAGACTTATCAGGGAGTTAAGAACGTTTAAACTGTTAAAAAGGAAGTGTGGATTTACCTGGTTTTTTAATGTTTCAAACTGTGATTGAAGGTTGTCTTTTTGAAGTTTGAGCAGCTCGTTTGTTTTTAACTGAAGTTCCTCAGAATAATTCTGAACCTTTTCAAGGGTTTGAGAATAATGCTCCTGAAGGGTCTTATGAGATTTTGCAAGTTCCTCTTCGAGCTTTTTTCTCTCGGTAATATCCTGTACTATTGAAGCTATACCAATTACTTTCCCGGCTTTATCTTTCAGGGGAGTGTTATGCCATTCACAAATAAGTTTTTTACCTTCTTTACTGACATTTTCATTCACATAATATTTCCCGCCAGTTTGGGCAAGGATCCCTTTCCAGATCCGGGTTACGTCCGGCTGGACTTTTTGAGGTACAATTATCCGGTATGCGTGCAGATTTATAGCTTCTTCTTTTGAATAGCCAAAGATCTTTTCCGCAGCAGGATTCCAGTCAATTACTTCGAGGTTTTCATTCCATTCAATATAACCAAGTGGCGCCTGCATAAAATGGAAAGTCAACCGCTCATTGGCTTTTCGAAGTTCTTCTTCAGCTATTTTTCTATCAGTAATATTAATATTGGAACCAGCAATTCGATATGCTTTCCCATCTTTATTACGCACGCATACACCTCGTCCCAATACCCAGCGGTAACTGCCATCTTTATGTAAGATTTTATATTCAACCTCAAGTTTTGGAGCAATACCAATAACATAATCCATAATGGCTTTAGTCACTCTTGCTGTATCATCAGGACATATTCGTTTCTTCCACTCGTCCAGGTCATTTGGAAATTCATGATCTTCATATCCGAAAATAGCCTTATTCCGCCGGGAGAAATATACCTCATCAGTGATCAGATTCCAGTCCCATATACCATCATTCACCCCTTCCACGGCCAGGGCATATCGTTCCTGGCTTTCTTTAAGTGCTGCTTCAGTCTTCTTGATCTCTGTTATATCATTAAACATAACCAGTGTAATATCCCCGAGCAATGCTCCAAGAATAATTATATTTTTTTCGGATCCGTCTTTGCATGTTATTATTACTTCAACAGGTTCAGTTGATGTTCCTCTGTTCCTGGCATTTTCAACATTCAGATTCCAATCTGAGACGACCTTATCCCTGTAGTGTTTATCCGGGTAAACAGCTTTAAAATAGGAATCCAGATCGGGAATGTCAGCAAGAGAATAGCCGAATTTCTCAACAAACATTCTATTTACAAAACCAATTTTTTCACCTTTATAAGCAAAGCTCATTGCAACCGGGGAAGTATCAGCTATTTTTTTGAATTTGTCCTCACTTTCAATTAAAGCTTTTTCAGCAATTTTCCGTTCGTTAATGTTTCTTGAAACACCTACAATTTTAAGTGTTGCTTTATTTGTTATCAGAGTTGCTGAAATTTCTGTATGTACGGTTGAACCTTCTTTACAATATTGTTCAAAATCAGTTATCGGGATATTTACATTGTGCTTTGTGGGTTCAATTTTTTCAACTGCTTCTGAGATCAGCTTATTGGCTTTTTCTATTGATGCCGGCGTCAGAATTTTATCAATTGAGCTTAAAATGATCTCGTCAGGGCGGAATCCGGTCAGTTTTTCACAGGATGGACTTATGTAAGTGAATTTTCTGGTTTGAACATCCATTTCCCAGAGAACATCCTGCATATTACCACTCAACGTCAGGAGATGTTCTTCACATTTAGATAACTCTTTTGCCCTGTAAAATGCAGATGAAGCACTACTGTTGTTCAGAAAAGCTATAACTGATCCGGCGAGTAGCGTAAACAATATGAAAATATTTGTTCCAGGATTACTCGATTCCAATATTATGGTAAGATTGAAGAAAATAGAGCAGCAGGTAATATTGAACAGTGAAAATGATCCCATGAAAAATCAATGATTTGTAATTAAAAGGAACGAAAGAAAACCAAATAATAAGAATAGCATTTAATCCGAAAAAGGTATATCGTTCAATTTCCCCGGGCAAATAGGCAGAGAGGGAGATATAGAGGGCAAGTGTATAGAAAAAAACATAAAGAGAATATCTGAACTTATTAAGGTAAAGGGCTATAATAAGATTGATCAGAAACAGTAAAGAAAAAAGTATTCTTATCAGAACAGTATGATCAGAGGGTTGAAATCCCGTTATCCGATCAGATATGCTAATACCGGAGAGGATAAGAATTGTTGAAACAGAAATAGAAATCAATAAATATTTAATGTTTTGCTCCCGGAATTTGATTCCTTCAGGATCTCTGTTGAATTCTTCCAGCCTCCTGTATAATGATCTGATCGCTGAATCTGACATGATATCTTAATTAAACTAATTGATACTATTTCAGAATAAGAAATGGGTCCAATCAATTTGTTGAGGAACTTCTAAAGGGTCATATTTGCTCCTGAATTATTGTAATATAGAGTTTCTGGAATTTGTGATCCATGATAAACAAATCTATATATGGATAAGCAATTTCGGAAAAAAATCCAATTGAATGAACAGTTTCGACTTCTTGAACAGCTGAAATGCTGTTTTGAGGGTATAAATTATTCCGAAAACAGAAGTTTCTTTTCAGCAGCGATTCCTGCTTTAAAAAACTCACAGCCTTCAATAATCAACATCTGGCAATCAGAATCATCAACCAGAATATCTTCTTGTCTTTTTAAATAAGTCAATTAATCCATGAAATCTCAACTTTGCGTTCGGGAATCCTATTCAGGTTGATGGATGGATAACCAACAGTCATTGCGGCGTAACATTTGTGATTTTTTGGAATTTTAAGAAATTCTGAAAGTTTTGTAAATCCTTTTAAATGGTCACCGGCCGAGGCTCCCTGTAATAACCCATTCCAACAAGTAGCTAAACCATAGGCTTCTGCATATAACTGAACCAATAACAATGCAGTATCACAATCAGTTTGTGGAGTTGAAGATGCCAACGGAGCATGAAAAAAGATTGCGACAGGTGCATTATATATAATTGAATCATGACCATTTTTATGTTCATTAAGTCTCATTTCAAAATCAGGTATTACTGATAAACCAGCTCTGGCTGAATCAGAAAAATTTGCCATGATCTTTAAAAAATTGCTTTTTAGAAGTTTCAACAACCTTCTGGATATAATCTGCTGTTAAATCCAGGACTATCTTCATATTTTCTTCGCCATATACTATTGTCATGTTGCGAACCCATCCAACTCTGTGATGTGGGCTTCCGCGGAGCAAATCCGGCAATTTGAACAATTTTTTCAAGCAGTTCTGCTGTAGGCGTTTCCTTACTATAATTTCTGACTGACCTGCGCTGAGACAAAAATTCAAAAGCAACTTCCGGTGTTACAGGCTTCTTATTCTTGATACGTTTGAAATTTGAAGGTTCAAATCCGCTATGGATAATTGAATTTGTCGGACAGACACATAAGCATTGTCCGCAAAGAACACATTCTTCAGGATGATGGACCATCGTCGCTTTTCTCAAGGCATCATTTGATAATCTGAAATTCCGTGTAGGACAGATTCTGATACATAATTCACAATCTGAACATGTATCTTGAATAACAGTTATAAAAGGTGGTTCAATAAATCTTTTTTCCATTTTTATTCACTAATTATATTTGATTATGAAATTTCAAAAATGTTTCATTAAGTTAAATAATTTTCAGGTGTATCATATACTGAATATCAAGTGAATCGGAAATATTAGCTATCTCTTGATCTCTCTCGCTTAATTCGAGTCCGTCAATTTTAAAAGTATAATAAGTATTAAGGAGATTAATCCTGGTATCCCATGATTGAATGATTGACTTATCTGTTAATCCCCATTTAAAGAAAGATCTGGAATCCAGTCCTGATTTTTGAATTACCATATTGGCAATTTCTACACCTTTGGGAGAGGTAACATCAAAAAACAACTCTGATTCATTAAATCTGTCAGCGACTTTGATAATGAATTCTTTGATAACTGATTCCTCAAAATAGACAAAAACTCCTGTTGATATAAACAGGACCTTATCTTTAATAATGATGTCATCAAACCATCTGGTATCAAGAAATGAACAGGGAATATATTTTCTGTTATCTGACTCGTTCAGGAATTTCTTCTTCAGTTCGATTACATCCGGCAGATCCAGGTCATACCACAGGATTGAGCGATCATTAATTCTTTCATATGATGTATCCAATCCACAACCAATATTGATTATTGTCCCATTTGGGTGTCTTTGAATAAAGTCCCTGACAATATGATCAAATCTCTTACACCTGGCTATCCAGGCTATCTGACTGATTTCCGGAACGTTTTGAGACATAGGTGAAAAGTCAAAATCAACGGAATCAATAATCTTAACGGCAGTTTTATCGATTAAGATTGGTTTGTTCTTTTGAGTTTCAACTGCTCTGGCCCAAACAGGCATAAACAGTGTTTTTTGAACGTCTCCTAATTCAACTTTAATTTTTATATTCATTTGCGATGTAATTGGTTATAAAATTATAAATCTTAAGTTTAACAATTGTCGCTAAGTCGAAGGGAGTTAACAGCCGTGAAGCGGAATAAACCCATAACACTCAGGCAGAAGTTACATCAGGGCCGGCACTCCTCAACTGATACGAGCGGGTGGCAGCACCGGCAGCTAAAACCCAGAGCAGCCAGCTACCGTAAAAGAGAGCAAAGATCCGGGTCGCCATCCCCGCCCAGCTGACTGGTGTGTGGGTCATCTGCATTTCCTTGTAATTCTTGTCTTCTTTTGTTATCATTTTTTTTCCTGTTACCTTCTTTGAATTGCCTTTTTAAGGCTCTTTCAAAAAACTTTGAACGATAAATGTCTGCCGGTAGTTCCCAAAATGATCTTGGATAAATTCCTTCAATGATATTATCAAAATCGTTCCATTTTTAAAACCGGGTATTGTTAACAGGCCACTAAATCCATTCATCGGCCTCAAAAAAGAAGACCTGTAAATATCGGATATCATAAAGCTTCCACATGAAGAAATCCCATACAGAATTAGCTTACGGGTATATCTTTCAAATTCTTCGTTTGAAAGTTCTGTAACATCAACTTTTCCCGATCTGGCAGATCACCTAACAAATGAATGAACTCCTGTTTCTTTGTTTCAGGTTTATTTACTGAATTATTCTGAGAAGCAGTGATGGAGATAGGCAGAATGCCAAACGGGGTATAATATATGTAATTCACCTTCATTACTTTAAATCGATTATCCGGGTTTCATGATTATGTTCGATTCCAATCAATCTCAATTATTGAATATTGAACATCTGTTATATGCCTTATTTTTTATGTTATCATGTTCCGGATAAATACTATTTAATAATCAGGTACTCATCAACCGGTCTTACAATCGCCGGATTTGTCACCTCAAGCGGGCGGCCGATCCCGACGATGTTTACAAGTTGGTAATCCACGGGAACATTTAGTACTTTTCTGAACCCTTCTTCAGCAATTAACGAGCGCATACCACCAATAACGGAAATCCCGTATCCCAACTCATTTGCAACGGCACCCAACTGCGAAACGGATTGTCCGGCAAGACCTGTTGTAATTCTCAATAATGTTTCTTTGTCCTGTTGATTCTCCGGTAAATTAATATCTGACAGGTCATTGTAAATAAACAGGATTACAGGGGCATTAAATATCATTGACCATAATCTCTTCATTGCCTCGGCAGAGACATTCTCGGGTTTGTATTTTTCCAGGGCTGATTCAACCAGTTGATCTACTAATACGGCTTTTATGTCCGGATCTTTTACAGCAATGAACCTTAAGGATGAATTATTCATCAATTCAAATGGCAGTACAGGGTTAACCGAATGTCTGACTATCAGTTTAATTGTGTCATCAGGTATTAATCCCGGTTTCATAAGAAAAACATTACGCTGCCCAAGGAAACTACTTAGTACCGGATTGGCAATTTTTTTTGATTGCTCAGACGGACCATTGCCGGCCGGAAATGCAAGTTTTTCAGCAATTGATACGGCAAATGTTTCGAAAAAAGGCCATTGTCCTGTAAGGTAATACCCATCACTGACAAATATTTCATTAACGATTTTTGCTCCAGCCCTTATCAATTCAGGTTTGAATTCATTTCCCTGAACAGTCACCGTGTGATCTTTGATAAGTTCTGAAGCAGCAAGTAAAAGAGGTGAATGACAAATTGCTGCAACAAATTTATGCTCAAGAACAGCTCCGTCAATGATCTGTTTCAAATCGTTCCGGTTACTTTTAAGAAATTCTTCAACACCTTCACCTCCCGGGAAATAGATCAGATCATAATCATGATAATCGGTATTTGAAAGCAACAGGTCAGGCCGTAAGGTGCAGGGAATTTCGTCATGCGCTTTACCCGTTACTGGATTATTTCTTTCTCCATGCTGTTCACTAAGGGTGCCTGCCAGATCAACCCTGGCGCCCCATTTCTTCCAGTAATTGCTGATATCTACCGCTTCATCATAATTGAAGCCTTCGTAAATGACAGTCAGGATCCTTTTCCCTGACAGATTATAATTCCACTCAGTCCCTGAGCATTCTTTCCAGTCCTGAGCCATTGAGCTTCCTGTCACAAAAAACAAGAAGAAAATTCCAGTTACTGTCAATTTTAATTTACTCATAATTCTTATTAGATTTAACTGATTTCAGATTGATAAATACTCTATTGACTTTCTCAGGATATTATACAATGTCTGGAAAAGTGATAGTAATAATTTGATAATGAAATAGCAAGTCATATTAACTCCTTATTATTTGTACTGCCAGTTTGTCGAATAATTTACCAGTAAGTTTTTTAAATGGATTCAGCTTAACCGGATAAAAATACTCAGATACAAACCATCCTTTATCCCTGTAATATGTGTAATCCCGCCAGTTTTCATCAAGCATTTTACGCATGCTGGTTCGTCCCATCCTGAACACCATCAGCCACCATAATGAAGGAGAAGGATATTCACTTTTTACCAGTTTGGCGTAAAAATATTTGCTTTGCAGGTCAATAATCCTGTCAAATTCCATCTGCGATTTTTCTGTCATTGGTTCCAGGGTTTTTATGCAGCAACCTTTGACAACATTAAAACCCAGTCCCTTTCCGATGAAGTCGAGGTATTTGACAATACCTTTTCCCTTTCCAATTCCCTGAACAACTATACTTGTGAAAGTTTTTCCGAAAAAGTCTGGACGGTGAAATCCAAAAGCAAGCCGGTCGAGAAATATTTTCATCAATGAAGATACCTGGAATGAGTAATTCGGAGATGCGAAAATTATCCCATCTGAACTTTTCATTTTTTTGATCAGAATATCCCTGTCGTCTTTAAATGGACAGAATTCTTCACCCTTATCGAAGCAAACCCTGCAGCCTTTGCAGGTTCCAAGGTTGTAATCAATCAGCCGGACTATTTCATATTCAACATCCCCGAATGATTTCAAATTTTGCAAAAATTTTTCGGAGGCAATGTAAGAATGTCTCTTCCTTCCGCTTCCTATAAATGCTGTAACTTTCATCCCATAATGTTTTTTGATGCAATGATTTACTAATTATCCCCTGGCAGAGGCAACAGTTCATATGTATGTGCCGGTTTATATTTCATTGTCCACAGGAAGGGTACCCAAATGAATATGCCAGCTATAATTGCTCCGGCATCAACTTCTTCATTTCTCGTGAAAGAGGTACCTAATGATTCATACCCTTCCTTCTCCAGCCTTACTCTTGTGGTACTGCCAACAATTTTTGTATCACTGTGCAGGTAAGGTGTCGTTCCGGCAAGTTCTTCATTCAGATAAACTTTTGCTCCGTCATGATTTGAATGGATCATTGTTGTACTTGCACAACCTGATAATAGAACAGATACTGCCAGCAGCAGTGAAATTGCCCGAAAAGCCATAGTTTGTTTTTTCATTTCTGTAAAGATTTTATTAACATTTAACCTATTATAATATGATGTATTTCGTTACCTAACGTTGGTCTGGTCTCTTGTTTTCAGAACAAATCTATGGCATGGAGAACAAAGGGGAAAAGAATTATTATTGGGCAGAGATTTTCAATTGTTGAATACCTTGAATGCCTTGTTGAAAGACTTTTTAAAAAACCAGAGGCATCAGGAGCGGGATACAGTTTTTAGAATTTCCGTAAATATCAATCAATGTCCTGCTGAAAGATCAGAATTCTTTATCCCGAAGTCACAGAGTAAATTTAATAGATATTATTATTTAATCAAAGATCATTTTATTATAAGTAACTTAATATCAATTTGATATAGTGCTAATAACAATTGAGAATTCGATATAACACCAAAAGGACCCCACTCTGTGAGGAAGAGCAAAATGCCTTTCGTTGCCGGTAAGCCAGGAACCTGACAAATATGAACGGGGTAAGACGGTTTTAGGGGAACTTACCAGGGTACCACAGGACAGACCGTTGTCCGGCTATGCCGCCTTTGCGCCGGTGATTGATACCTTTCTGAAAGAGCATCTGTTTGCCGATATTTTCGAACGGGATGTTTTAACGTATGCCCAGAGGGAATTGGTTACCATCTCCGTGCTGAGTGCAATTGGTGGTGCAGAGCCTATGCTTTGCAGTCACCTGGCCATTTGTCTCAATGAAGGCTTAACTCCGAATCAGTTAACTGAAGCGCTTTTGATTGCAGGTTGCACCAATCACCAGCCTGAGATCGCGAATGAACAGATATCGGAACTTGCCTTCCCCAAAGGAGATAAGATTACCAGTAGTAATTTCACCGACCTTCAATTAAGTCAATTACGGAGAATACAATAAATAAAAAACAGGAGGTTGACACTCTTCCTCTTTAAGTGGCATCCTCCTGTAGTATTAATGACTTATCCCTGATTGCTTTCCAGATTAACCCGGTATTTTTAAAAATCAGTTCATTTTATTCGGTTGTTTTTCCGTCAAATTTCACATCACTCGTTTCAGCATCTTTTTTTGTTGCATTTATGAGGCCGTCTTTATGTTGGGGAGGGGCATAGATTGTATACATTTTTAATTCCTTTACGGAATCCGTATTTATAACATTGTGTTTAGAGCCGGCAGGTATAACAATTGCATCTCCATTTTCCACCTTATATTCATTTCCGTCAATGATGCATTTGCCTTTTCCGCCTTCGAACCTGAAAAACTGATCTGTGCTCACATGAGTTTCTAAACCAATTTCTTCACCTGGTTTTAAGCTCATCACAACAACCTGAAGATGTCTGCCTGAATAGACTACTTTTCTGAAATTTTCATTTTTTAAAGCATCTCTTTCGATGTTACTTTTAAATCCTTTCATAATAGTATTTATTTGGTTCAACAAAAATCTTGAGAAACATTTTATAATTGCTTTAAACTTATTTGCCTGCAAATTTTATCAGCTCCGCATTAAACTTCCGGGTTTCCTCCAGAAATAAGCTATGGCCGCTATTCTCAAAAGCAACGATGTGTGAATTTAAAATTCCCGCTTTCATCTGTTCAGCCAGATCGAAAGAACATATTTTGTCTTTTTTACCATGCATAATCACTGTCGGGATTATTATTTTCGCCAGATCACTTCTCAGATCCGTATCACGCAAAGCAATTAGACATTGAGCCGTTGCGTATGAGGAAGCACTTAAGCAAATTCCGTTCAGCCAACTGCTGATTCCTTCATTTAATGAGGTTTCGGTAGCAGAGAATATCTTTGCGAAATTGGATAAAAGCTTTGGCCGGTCTGTATTGTTCAATTCAATTAAATCATCAACTGCACTTTTAGGGAGATTGTAAGGAAAATCTTTGCGTTGAGTCCAGCTGGGGGCAGCTGCTCCAACCAAAGCCAGCTTCGAAACATGGGATCCGGAATCTAAAGACGCAAAACGAATTGCGATGGCACCACCCATGGAAAAGCCGACCAGAACAGCATCTGTTATCTCCAGTTTACTTAAAATCCTTCTTATATCCAACGCATGTATATCGTAATTATAGTCTCCGAACGGTTTATCAGACTTTCCAAAACCTCTTAACGTAATACCAATTACGCGGAAATTTTTTTCAATCAGGGCATTGTATTGGTACTCAAACATTTCGTCACTCAACGGCCAACCGTGTATTAATACGACAGGTCTGCCAGCTCCTGCATCTGCAATATGAAGACGTACATTGGATTCAACTTCAATATATTCTGCTCTGGCCGACTCCGGTATTCTCTTATCTTGTTGATTTTCCATCATTATCTAGATTGGGTTGTTTATTCTTCCTCATAAATCATCCTTATCCTCATCGAGGTTATTATGATCATCGCCTCCGATGCTATAATAATTGTTTTCCTCGTCTTCATTCCCGACAATTTCCTGTTCATCATCCAGCTCTGAACCCGGAACATCCAGATAGCTGCCAACTGCGTCATCATTGGATTCTATCCCAATATTAGTCGGGGCATTATCACTTTTAAATGTTTCTTTTTCCCTGGAAGTGTCCTCGGGATCCATGTTTTTCTCTTCCCTGAATTTATTGTAGATATCTTCACTTTCAGGATAGAATTGGTATCCCTGCAGGGTGTCCTTCTCAAGATTGATCTGGACAGGGTCAGGTGGGTCAGTGTTCAGAACCTTTTTCATTTGTACTAATTTTTGTTTTAAAACTAATTACCTGATTGTTCGAGTTTCATTTTCATGTCAGCCTGACCTTTATTAATGAGTTCAATTTCACATGAAATCGATAATTCATCACTTACTAATAAGCCTCCGGCCTCTATTGGTGCGTTCCAGGTAAGACCCCAATCACTTCTGTTGATTTTGCCGGAAATGGCAAACCCGGCTTTTTCATTACCCCAGGGATCTTTAATGATTCCTCCGAACCGGGCATTTAATTTTAAATTTTTTGTAATACCCATCATTGTTAATTCTCCCCATAATTCCTGGTTACCATCAGTATCAGGCTTCCCGATTGTACTCGAAGTGAATGTTATCTGTTTATGATTATCCACATCAAAGAAATCGGCGCTTTTTAAATGTTCGTCACGTTTTGTATCTCCTGTATCTATTGATGACGGATCAATCCACAGGTCAACTTCTGCAGTTGTAAAATCATCAGAAGTTGTATAGATGCTTGCATCGAATGTTTTGAATGTACCTTTTACATGTGCAATCATTAAATGTTTTACACTAAAACCAATTTCGCTATGAGCCTGGTCCATTGACCATTTTGTTTGAGCAGGAACTAAAGATGATTCCATTTTATTTTTTATATTTTATTAAAAAATCAATATCATAAGGTGAATAATTTTGATAATCTCGCCTGGTCCGGTGTCGATTGTACTTGTAGTACATAGTGACCTACAGGATAAGGATTTTATCGATGATTTCCGGGTATAAATTTAAGCCCCAGCTGACAGTCAAATGTTACATAACTTTACAAAAAAGTTACATTATTCGCACAATTCCTGCAGTTTTTGTCTCTGAATTGCCGCATTCCATTTAATTCAGACTTTTCCAGAGGTTACATCAAAATATCTTTCCTCTTGCAACAATTTTTATCCATTCGGAGTACTGAAAACGGACCAAGGATTTAAGTTCGATCTTACTCGCTCTCACTCTTACTCTCAAACCTTTCTCCGGTTCTGCTTTCTAACTAACTTTTTCTAAGGAGATCAGGATCATCGATAGGATATATCCAAAATTTCAAAAACAATATCCTCCTTGTCTCGCTTTAAAGTAATCTTGTCTCCGTTTTTCTTATTTATTAATGCTTTGGCCAGAGGTGAAATAAATGAGATTTTACTTTTGGCAATGTCTGCCTCATCAACACCCACTATCTGAAAAACCTGAATCTTTCCGGACACCTCGGTTTTGAGTGTTACCGTCGCACCGAACCTTATTTCTTTCTGAGGCTGTTCTTTCAGATCAACAACCCTGGCTTCGGCAATTCTGTTGTTCAGCAACTGTAATTTTGCATTGATGAAGTTCAGAGTTATTCGTTTCTCATGTTCACTGGTGCCGGTCTGGCTGTCTTTTTCACGGATCAGTGCCTGTTTTTCAGCCAATAGCTGATCCATTCCGGCCCGGGTGACAAAGTTCGCTACACCATCCGGTAAATATGCCCTGGGCGGGACTATCGGAACTTCTTCCTGGTCGTCTTCTTTGATAAATCCTCTGCTCATTACTTATTGGTCCTTACCCTTGAATTATCTATTGAAGAATTTATTCTATCAATTAAAGTTATGTTAAAAACAGGAATAAAAGTTGCCAAACTTAAATAATCAGGCAATATACTTTATGATTTTAATGATTCAGCGACTGGATTTTACGCAGAAAGAAGAAATCGCTCGCAGAGATTATTAAAAGCCTTATATCACGACTAGTCTGGCGGTGGCCAATCCCGGGGCCAGAAATCGATAACAAGGTTCCTGTCAGTTGAAGATAAAAACTCATTGAATTAATTCTTAACTTTAATTTTTGGAGGCTTAAAGTTCCAGCTTCCAGTATTTATAATTTTCATTCTAAATCAACTACTTATGAATATTAGAAGTCTATTAATTACTTCCATTCTAGTAACGCTTTCAATTTATAAAGCAGAAGCCCAGGTATACGATATAGTGGTTTATGGAGCAACCGCAAGTGGGGTTGTTTCAGCAATTGCTGCATCAAACGAGGGTGCAATGGTTTTGTTAGTAGAACCTCGTATGAATGTTGGAGGGATGGTAACCGGGGGTCTTTCTCACACTGATTATGGTGATCGCACTGTCATTGGCGGCTTGACTTTTCAGTTTTACCAGAAAGTCGCTGATCACTATAATACACATGTATTTTTCTGGCGTGGCCCCGAACCTCATGTCGGCGAAGAAATCATGCTCGACTGGTTGCAGGACTCGAATGTGGAGTTATGGTTCGGAAAGAGATTATTTAAAGTTCAAAAGGATAACAACGTTATAGAGAAACTGATTTTTACTGATAGTACTGAGGTCAGTGCGAAAGTATTTATCGATGCAGGTTACGAAGGCGATCTGATGGCCCGTTCCGGAGTTTCATATACCTGGGGCAGAGAAAGTAAAAAGGACTATAATGAATCATGGGCAGGCAGGCAGCCGATAACCTTTACCAGTCATCAAATTGACGCCAGAATAAGTCCGTTTAACAATGATAAAGAAAAGAAACTGTTACCACTTATTCACCAAAAACCCATGGTTGAAATTGGGGAAGGAGATAAAGGAATTCAATCTTATTGCTTTAGGATTATTGCTACAAACCGGCCTGAAAATATGGTACCCTGGCAAAAACCAGAAAATTACAATCCGGATAATTATGAATTGGTACGAAGATATTACCTTGCACAACCCGGCGCAGGGCCACTGATTAGGTTTTGGCCAACATTACCCAACGGGAAGTCTGACATCAATTCATCCGAAGGGATATCCACCAACCTTTTGGATGGATCGAGCTGGGAATACCCCGAAGCTGATTATCCGAAACGTGATAGCGTTTGGCAATGGCACAAAGACTATACATTAGGATTAGCCTGGTTCTTATTAACTGACCCGGGTGTCCCTAAAAAAGTACGGGATGAAATGAAGACTTTCGGTTTGTGCAAAGACGAGTATGGTGATAATGGGTATTTCCCTCATCAGTTATATGTCAGAGAAGCACGACGTATGAAGGGCGAGTATTTTATGACACAGCATGACCTGATGGTAGATACTGTCAAATACGATGCTATTGGAATGGGATCGTATAATATAGATGTCAGGGAAATGCAGAGAAGCTACATTGAAATAAGCCGTTTCCCGGATCTAAAATGCGAAGCTTATAATGAAGGGTATCTTTCGATTCCGGTAGCTCAATATGAAATTCCATACCGTTCATTAGTGCCGAAATATGAGGAGTGTCAAAACCTTATAGTGCCAGTTTGTATCTCAGGAAGCCATTTGGCCATTGCATCATTAAGAATGGAGCCTCAGTACATGATTATGGGCGAATCAGCGGGAGTTGCAGCTGCCCTGGCAGTTAAAACCAATCGGGCTGTTCAAAAAATTGATCTCTTTGCGTTGCAGGAAAAATTGACAGCGCGAAAACAAATACTTTCACTGAAGGAGAATCCTTACGGCTTATGGAACTCTGAAAATGAAATTATTATAGATAATAATATGAAGGAATTTGTGTCATTTACAGGAGATTGGTTTGAGAATGAAACCATGAATACAGGGCGGTTTGAAATGAACTTCAGATATAAATCTAAAGCAAGTGAAGGCAGTGCCGAATACAATCCTTATCTTTTCAAAAGTGGCATCTATAATGTTTATATATGGTATCCTATTTCTCCGGAATTCGAATCAGATATCCCGGTTGAAATCAATTATTCCGGAGGGAAGGATCTGATCCGTATTAATCAGAATAAAAACGGAGGACGTTGGTACAAGCTGGGTTCCTGGCCATTTGAAAAGGGATATCAGAATAGGGTTACATTTAAGGGAGAAATAGGCAAATATGTTATTGCCGATGCAGTGAAGTTTGAATTTGTAAATTAATCTTCAGTCTGAAGGTCTCCTGATTTCTCACTTACTCTGAGCCCTGCGCTCTACGCCTTGAGCTATTTAAGGGGTTTTCGGAAAAGATGAAACCATGTCAACATCTATTCCTTCCCGGGTTTAATAAAGTTAACTGTCTTGAACATTCCGTCTGACGTAATAATAATCTCATCAGTAACCATATGCCAGACATTCGTGCGATATTCAATCCAACCGTCTACTATTATTTTGTTTACGCCATGATCAGGTACCGGAATGTCTCTTTTATCTAATTTAAAGGTAAAGGTAGCCATGGTATTGCTTCGAAGGATATCAAAGTCAGGATTAGTAGCAATCAAATTAAAGAACTCATAATACCTTGATTGGGTTTCCATGTTCTTTTCGAGCCAGTAAATGGATTTTTCCCTGTTTCCAGGAATTGCATACCACCAGGCTATAAAGTATGGATGTCCTGTTATGCCGGCAACAGGGACAGGTTTATTAATATTAACATTTACAAGCCAGCTGAAAAGCCCCTCGATACCTGACTTGTTGAATGTCTCCTCTATCTCATCAGTGAATTTGGCTGATACCGGATGAGTACGTGCAATTGTCTGAAGTTCTGTCATGGCTTTCTCACCTTCACCCAGTTTTGCATAATTCAGAAAGAATAACCAGTTATTTTCAATAAAATCTTCATTGAGACTATGGGCCATAGTACACGCTTCAATGGCTTTGTCATATTTTTCTTCAAAATAATATATCCAGGCATTCAAATTCTGTATGACCCAAAAATAGGGCTCAAGTTCCAGAGCACGGTCCATATATGTCCGTGCCTCTGAAATTGGTCCTGTTATCATAAGAAGTTGAGCATACCACTGGTGTGCAGGGGGGAATTCGGATTCAGCCTTAGAGCAGTTACCAGTTCCCTGCGTCCTTCCTCAAACCTGCGTTCGCCCCATTTGTGGTAAGCACCTTTTACCGCGTGCGCCTCTGCACAGTCAGGATCGATCTTAAGAACCTTATTGCATAAATCAATGACATTTTGAAATCCTTCCTTTTGAGGCTCCCTGTAAGCCCTTCTTTGCTTATTTCTGTCCGCTGTTCATTATTGGCCGTATTTAACAGGAAACGCCCCCTCAGGTAATTGTCATAAGCTTCGGGATTTTGGGTAAGCGTATTACCGATTTTCCGGATCTCATTATTGGAAAGTGCAGCATTTAGTTGATTGGCAACCTGCAGGGCAATTTCTCCCTGGATACCTAAAATGTCATTCAGTTTGGCGAGTACAATTACTGTGAGTTTGTTTATAAATGCCGGATCCCTGCCGCTTAATCTCTAATTAGTCTCTCCCAGGTTTTGTGTCAGGTACCGGTGCATGAGCCTTTTGAGAAACTCCCCGGTATTAACAGTCAATGCTATTTCACAGTTGGGTTCTTTGCTTTCATCAATGACTGTATAGGCATCACCTGAAATTTTTACAAAAGCAGGACGGGTTGTGAAAAGATCAGGCCACAAAATCATTCCAACGGTAACGGCATCGTGGAGGCAGGGTTTATCGCCGCCCCATAACACGGTAAGCCCGCAGATGGCATCTGTAAGGGGAGACTGGCGCTTCAGGAGCTTAAACTGCAAGTCTTTATCGAACCATACCTGTGTTGTGACATCCAAACCGCAATAGGTGATTGGTGCTCCTGAGCCAACAAGCTGTTTTGAGGCTTCATTGTCGCCGCGCACATTCCATTCCTGTGATATTACAGGATTGGGATCGTCTGCAGTTCCATACCCCAAATAAAATGATCCGAACATTGAATATACATGCTTTGCCAGTTTCAAAGCTTCCGGATCTTTTTTTATTACATCACCTATATTTGTGACAGGACCCACGGTAATTAAGATCACCTCGCCGGGATATTTCCTCAGATTTTCAATTATAAACTCGCTTGCCGATTTGGCTATTGGCTTTACTTTATTAAATCCTTCAGCCCAATAGTACTGTCCTGAATAATCTGCAGGAATACCTGTACCGACAACCTGATTCGTTTTCCTTCCAGCAACAACAGGAATATTCTCCCGTTTTGTCACATACAACATCTTGCATGCTACCTGTGCACGTTTATCGGTCATCCCATGATCCATGACTATTCCGAGTACATCAAACTCAGGACTTGACAGTACAAGGCTCAAAGCAAATGCGTCATCGATATCACCTCCCAGATCGCAGTCGAAAATTATTTTTTGCCGGGGCTGACTTATTACTGTCTGCACACTTAATAGTAACAATATCAGTAGAAGACCGATTTTGGATTGATTATTTTTCATATTGATTACATTATACAATTAAGGACTTTTATTACATGCCATAACAAATCTAAGATATTTCTAATAATTGATTGCATAACAGACTGCAGCTTTTCCTTTCACCAAATCAGGTAACAGCGGGCTTGAAATGTCAACCCTTGGACCTGGGTGTATGGGAATGACATTTGGTTACGGGACTATTGCTGGTAAAGAAGAGATGATAACGATATTCAGGTGAAAGTACAAATGGTTTTTTTTGCTTACATTTATTCCTGACCAACTATACCAATAACATGAAAACCAGGATTGCTTGTTTCATTTTCCTGATATTGATTTTCGCGGGATGTCAGAAAAACTATTACAGATTAAAAGATTATCAGACAGTTTTAAAGATTGACTCTCATGTCCATATTAACAGCGACAGGGGCTGCTTTGAGGATCAGGCGATAAGGGATAATTTCATGCTGATCACACTAAATACAGACCATTCGGATTCAGCTGCGGTCAGACAACAGCTTGATTATGCACTTTTATCAACAGGGAAGTATCCCGGGAAGGTCTTTTATGCGGCCACTTTCCATTTTGATACTGCAGGATGGGAAAGTGATGACTGGAGTAAAAAAGTTATCAGTCAGCTGAATAGAAATATTGAGGGCGGGGCAGTTTCGGTCAAAATCTGGAAAAACATCGGAATGACTGAGAGAGACAGAAATGGCAGATTTATAATGATTGATGATCCATTGCTTAAACCGGTTATCGATTTCATAATAAGCAGGAATATATCAATTACCGGCCATCTTGGTGAACCCCGCAACTGCTGGCTCCCTCTGGATGAAATGACTATCTCCGGTGACAGCAGTTACTTTTCAGAAAATCCGCAGTATCATATGTTCCTGCATCCTGAATACCCGTCATACGAAGATCAGATAAATGCGGTTGAGAATATGCTTGAGCAGCATCCGGACCTTAATTTTATCGGGTGCCACCTGGGAAGCCTGGAATGGAATGTTGATGAACTTGCCAAAAGGCTTGATGCATTCCCGAACATGGCGGTCGACATGGCTGCCCGTATCTCCCATCTGCAATACCAGTCAGCAAAGGATCGCAAAAAGGTCCGGGATTTTTGTATCAAGTATCAGGACAGGCTCCTTTATGGTACTGACCTTGGAGATAATGGAAGCAGTAATCGTGAAGAGCTGGCAAAACAGATAGGTGAAACATGGCTTGATGACTGGAAATATTTTACTTCAGATGATGAAATGACCTCAGATTTGTTCAAAGGCAGGTTTGAAGGACTTAAACTTCCTAAAGAAGTGATAAACAAGATATACAGCGAAAATGCAATCAGATGGAATAAACTCAGCATTCAATAAGTTTATCCTGACACACTCATTTCATGATTGCATTGCTTTTACTATCGCTCTCTACTTCAACCTTCCGGTCGAGTTTTTTGACATTCTTCCCCCTGTTGAATTTATAAGAGTACATGAACTGGATGTAATTCGAAGCATCAAATCCTATAATGTTTGTCGAGGTAAAAGCAGTTGTCTCTGTTTCAGTCCTGGTCAGTTTGACATGCGTTGAGAACGGGAGTACCCATACTACTCCTATACTGTGGTCCTTTAACTGTGTTTGAACACCAGGACCATAGAACGGTATGTTGTAGGTTTTGGATTGGGCGTTCACATTTACTCCATTATAACTCATAAAAGCAAACACAGTTGTTTTCTTTTTTTTGCCAAGATTGGCAAACGCGGTGCTGGTTATACTGTAGGAGAAGTAATCCCTGGCCGGTATAGAAATTGACTGTCCTGTGTACTCATTGAAATGTCCGTTATAAATCCTTGCATTTATATTTATATACCATAACATGGCATTAATACCGCCTCCGAGTTCATAGCCGTTTAGCAGGTTAAAGGGTTTGGTAAATGTTGTCAATGCGTTGTCGACGGGAGAATTAATTACCAGATACTGATTCCCTACTTTATTGGAAAAGAATTCATTATAAACATAGGGAGAAAAATAGTTGCTGCCAAAGTTCCAGGTATAGGTAAGCTGGAGACGGTCACGATAATCCGGCTTCAGATCCGGGTTCCCCTGTGTAATATTATAGTTCTGGTCAGTTCTGTAATAGGGATACATGTCGTAAATTCCGGGCCGGTTAATTCTCCTGTTATACGTAAATTTCAGATTATGCGATGCTGAAAATTTATATTGAAGATTGACGGAAGGCAGGAAACAGGTATATACCGGTTCGGTAACCGAATCAGCTTCAATCCGGCTGTTCTCTATCCGGAACATAGCCTGTAATCCGATTTTTTTCAGATTATAGGTAATTCCGCCATATACCGAATTTCGAAATTCTTCATATTCAAACAGATTATCTGATTCCTGATTGTCTATTTCAAAATTGTAACTCATTTGCTGGTAATACAACTGATAGCCTGTTTCAATTTTCGCAGACAACCCAATCGGCTGGACATAATTCAGTTTAGCTGAATAATAATTCCGGTCATTCAGATTGTTTTCCAACCGTGCATAAATATCGAGCAACACATCAGAATTATAGATGTACCTGGAATTTGTAAAATCATTTTTCTCATCGGATTTGAACCTGTAATAAGTGTTCTCAGCCGTGAATTCCTGAATCGGATTCTTGAATGTCTTTTTGTAGAACAACGATGCTGATGACTTCATTACTTCTATAGCCATTGTATGTCAGAGACGAAATTGTATTCAATGGATTATTGTTTTTGTACAGAAAGGTTTCACTTACCAGATCAATGTCCTGATTTAACGGTTTATAGCTGACATTAAAACTCAGACTGTTTTTATCGTCAATATAATAATCGAATCCGCTGTTGATTGTCGACATTGTAACTTTTATACCTCCATCTCCTGACATGCTGATTGTTGAATCGATCATTGCAAAACGGCTCTCATTAGTGCTGGTTATGAAAAGACTCTGGGAAAAGTTAAAAGCAGTCACATAGAATGTTATTTTACCCAGAGCATAATCCAGGCTACCGGATACCTGACTGGTGATCTTATTAAATGGTTTAAAATTGAGACCAACATTACCATTCATTCCAAACCTGGCTTCTTTTTTCAGGATTATGTTTAATACTCCATCAATATTCCCTTCGTATTTACCTGACGGATTGCTGATTATTTCAATAGTTTCAATATCAGACGGAAGAATTCTGGCAAGGAATTCCTTGTCGCGTTGTCTTCCATCAACCTGGATTATGAAATTACTGCTGCCGTTAAGCGTCACATTATTCTGGAAATCGACATTGACCTGTGGTATTTTTTTTAACAGGTCGTAGCCGTTAATAGCGGATTTGGATACTACTGCAGGAATGGCATAAACAGTCCGGTCAACCAATTCTTTTCCCTTCAGACGTTCACCCACCACCGTAACTTCATCGATGGTTGCCGTAGTTTCCCTTAAATAGATGGTATCAACCAGGACTTCGGGAATGCCAGTCTCAACAATAACATCTTTTCCGTTAGTTTCATAACCGACAAAACTCACCCTGATGAAATAGCTGCCGGGCTTTACATTCTCAAGCAGGTATCCTCCGTCGGTCAAAGAAATAACTCCGGTAATCATATTTGAATCAGGCAACTGAACCAATCCGACAGTAGCAAACGCCAAGGGCGATTTATCTTCCTCAAGACATACTTTTCCCCTGATATTTTGAGCCTGAACAGAAACAGAGGCTACCAGCAATAACAAGACTATAGATTTTTTCATCTTATATGTTAATATATTTTACTGCAATGAAACAACTTTTGATTCGCTGTTGATATCCATGGGCATTTGCATGCTGAAACCCGGACCGCTTATACCAAGATTTCCTGTCATATGCATTTTCCCGGTCTCTTCAACTTTCAGACCGGTCCGGATATCAATCACCATTGTCGATTTGCCCAACCCTTTTATGTCGTCATAGGTCACGGTAGCACCTCCGGATTCAATGGGCATTGCATTCACCGCAGTCTTAATATCTGATTCGACGGTCAATTTTGCATTGTTGCCATCTATTCCGTCCAGGTGATAAGTGGTTATTATATCGAGCATCATACCGCCGGGGCTTATTTGTTGAGCTGTATTCCAGCTATCGCCTGCTGAAACCTGTTTGCCAGGTAAGTACCAGGTAAACAATTCGATCATTGTTTTTAATTCACTGTCACTGACTGAATTTATTATCTGCTGTTTAATAGCAGAAGCCGTTGGACCGGTAAGTGTAATCGAACTGGTATCTTTTAGAATCAGGTCAGACAGCATTTTTAAATTTACGATTTCAAAAGGTTTGCCTGCAAAATCCATTTTAACGTAGATGGCATTTTTACTTAGCCGGTTCATTATACATGATAAAACATCAGCTGTCTCTGTAGATTTAATATCCCCTTCATTGACAGAACTGTAACTTACCGTTTTCCCCATTGTATTGGTATTGGTAATCAGGGTATCAAAATGTACTTCAGCGACCATGTAATCGGCAGTGGCATCAATCATTTTCAGTGACATTGTATAAAGGACTTTGGATTCCGTGGTTTGTTGCACCCCGTTCATTGTTTGTGTAATAGTCTGCTCCGAAACAGACTTTAACCTGTAAACCCTGTTTTTCTCCAGGTTCATTTTAAGGCCGGTGGAGTTTTGTCCCAGAATAGAAATGCAGAACAGGACTGCGGTGCACGACAGCATAATCTTTTTCATCGGGTTGTATTTTAAGGTTAATGAATAATATTCAAAAATAAGACTGCAACGTAGTTTTAAGAACGATTTATCGGTAAGTGGAGGAATTACCCTTGCCAATTGCGAGTTTGTAACGGAGTAAAGAAATAATCCTTGATAAAGGAAGTATCCCGGAACGCTTTCGGGTGGTACCTTAAGAGTTATGTTTTATTTGTACCCCGGTGAATGGTCAGAACTAACAAGCCCATAAGCAGGGGTGCGCTACCCAGAATTAAAAGTGAAGTACCTGTACTACCGGTTCGGTCTGTGATGATTCCTACAAGGATAGGGCCAACGAATCCTCCGAGGTTACCAACAGAGTTTATGAGGGCGATCCCGCCTGCAGCTGCCGTGCCGCTCAAAAACGCTGTTCCGAGAGCCCAGAAAGGTCCCAGACTAGATTTCAGTCCGACGAAGGCAAGTGTCAGGGCTGCCATGGCGAGATAGGGATTCTTCAGATATGCACTTAGTGCGAAACCAATTGCAGATGAGGCAGCTGCAATAGCCACGTGCCATCGTCTCTCTCCGGTCCGGTCGGAGTGGCTTCCTGTATAAAGCATTGCAACCATTGCAACAAAGTAGGGAATGGCATTTATCCATCCCACTTTCGCAAAGTTCATTTCTGAGAAACCTTTTATAATCGATGGTAACCACATCTCAAAACCGTATGCGCCTACGTTGAGCAAAAAATAGATGAGGCACAGCAGCCAGATACGGCCACTTGAAAAAGCGTCTGACAGCCGGAAATGTGACCGTCCCTGTGACCGGGCAGCCTCTTCAGTCAGGCGGAACTGAAGCCGGATTTTCTCCTCATCGGACAGCCAGCGGGCTTTCTGGGGGCGGTTTGGGAGCGCGAAGAGGACCACAAGCCCCATGAGGACTGCCGGAATTCCTTCCAGAAGGAAAAGCCACTGCCAACCCTCCAGGCCCCCTTTGCCCTGAAGACCGAGTATTGAACCGGAAAGTGGTGACCCAAGTACCCCTGCGAGGACGGCGGCTGAAGCAAAAAGAGCAACTATGCGTGCTCTCTCCTTGGCCGGATACCAATAGGTCAGGTAGAGGATAACGCCAGGAAAGAAGCCTGCTTCAGCCACGCCCAGAAAGAATCGTACTAAATAGAACCCTGACTTTCCGGTTATGAACATCATGGTCATTGAAACCAAACCCCAGACGATCATTATGCGGGCGATCCATAAACGGGCTCCTACACGCTGCATGATAAGGTTACTGGGTACCTCAAATATAAAATATCCAATAAAGAAAAGTCCTGCACCTAAACCATACACACTTCCAAAGACATTCGGGTCCACCCCGAGGACTTCAAGGAGCTGCAATTTAGCAAAACCTATGTTGATGCGGTCAATATATGCTATGATATAGGAAAGAAAAAGCAGCGGAATCAGGCGCCAGGTAATCTTTGAAAAGAGCTGCCGCGACTGTTCCGCAGTCATGGTCGTCAGATCGGAATGCGGCTTATCCTGTGAGGAGAAGAATTTATCGCCGGAGATTGATTCCTGATCATTCATAATGTGCAGATGACGCTTTCATTTATTACAATCAATCAATGGGATCATTCTGCAATGATAATTAATTAACACATATAAACTGTAATCCTTTTAAACTGATAAGGCAGATGATCCGCATTGCATTATTCTGACTTCAACAGAATGTTCCTTACGGTCATCAATAAGGGGAATGGCTTTGTCGTGAAGCTCAACACCATCGGCAAAAATGCGAATATCTCTGTTAGTGTCATGCTCTTGCATGATTGTGATGTGGTAGGTGGTTTCCCTGTATCTATAGTGTATTTTTAGCATTTCCCAATCTTCGGGAAGGCATGGCTCTATATGTAGTTTGTCTGTTTCGAGACTTAACCCCAGGAGTGATTCAATGATAAGACGGTACATCCACCCGGCCGATCCGGTGTACCATGTCCATCCTCCCCGGCCGATGTGAGGCGTAAGCGCATATACATCAGCTGCAACCACGTAAGGCTCTGTTTTGTATATTGCAACGCTATCCTGAGATCCCCCGTGATTTATCGGATTAATCATGCTTAGTAATTTCCAGGCATACGTGTAGTCGCCTAACCTGGCGAACGCCATCGCCACCCAGATTGCTGCATGAGTGTACTGACCGCCATTTTCCCTGACACCGGGAACGTAGCCCTTGATATAACCGGGATTCAATTCTGATTTGTCGAATGGCGGATCAAGTAGTTGTATCAGAGCATCTTTCCATCTGACAAGACGATTATCCACAGCTTTCATGGCCATGCGTGAACGATCGGGATTGTCTGTTCCTGATAACACAGACCAGCTTTGTGTTATGGAATCAATCTGGCATTCAGGATTAGTAGCAGATCCCAGGGGCATACCATCATCAAAATATGCGCGGAGGTACCACTCACCGTCCCAGCCATTTTTCTCAATATTCCGGAGCAGGGTATTCGCTTCATCCTGGCAGCGTTCAACGAATGGCAGGTCATCATGTATTCGCGCAATCCTGATGAACTGCATGAGCACCTCGTAAAGGAAAAATCCCAGCCAGACGCTTTCACCCTTACCCTGATTACCAACCATATTCATGCCATCGTTCCAGTCGCCTGTACCAATAAGCGGCAGCCCGTGCTTCCCAAAACTAAGTCCTCTCAGGATGGATCGAACGCAGTGCTGGTAGAGGCTGGCGACTTCTTCTGACTTGCCGGGAAGGTCGTAATACGAATCATCTTCTGCTTTTACAGGCCGGCCTTCAAGGAAATGAACGGGCTCCTCAAGCACCCCGGTATCACCTGTAAGCAGTACATAGCGGCTGGTTGCCAATGGTAACCATAGATAATCATCCGAACAATGTGTACGCACCCCTCTGCCTGACGGTGGATGCCACCAATGCTGGACGTCGCCTTCCCTGAACTGACGGCTGGCACAAAGGAGCAAGTGCTCACGAACAAGTTGCGGTGAGGCATGATTGAGTGCCATCACATCCTGTAACTGATCGCGAAAACCGAAGGCGCCCCCGGATTGGTAGTATCCGCTCCGTGCCCAGACACGGCATGCTAAAGTCTGGTAAATAAGCCATCCGTTGGTCAGTACATTAACTGACTGGTCAGGTGTCTCTACCTGAACTGCGCCAAGGGTGTGCTTCCAGAACTGCCACACTGCTTCAAGTTCGTTGCGTGCGGCTGTTGAGCCCCGGAAACGACTCATAATGGTAGTGGCATCATCAACATCCCGCCCGGCGCCTAGCCTGAATATAACCTCACGCTCCTGGCTTTCTTCCAGATCGATGAAAACCTGGATTGCTGCACAAGGATCTAAAGCCGCACCCACTTTGCCGGAAAGCTGCGAATGGGTCATTGCAGCCGGGTTTCTCAGCGTGCCATTACGTCCGATAAATTCAGTACGGTCGCAGGTTAAAGAACGATACACATCATCAGTTTGGAAAAAGGCTGTCCGGTCATTGAATTCCGTGTTGTACAGATTTCGCGCAAATATCGCACCACTGGCAGGGTCAACTGATAGTAGTCACGTGCATAGCCGATTTCGGCCTCAGATCTCCCAGGACCCACTCTACGTAACCTGTGACGGAGAGTCGACGTGGCCGACCCGACTCGTTTTGTAATTTCAACACCGAAAACTTCACAGCTGCATCCCGGGCAACATAAATCCACAACTCAGACCGTATTCCGTCCTCCGTATTTTCGAATACGCTGTATCCAAATCCGTGACGAATGACATAAGGCTTTGTTCCACAACATGGCAGCGGTGTAGGCGTCCAGAAGTGGCCGCTCTCTTCGTCACGGATGTAAAAAGTTTCTCCGCTGTAATCACACACCGGGTCATTGTGCCATGGAGTAAGGCGGAACTCGTGGGCATTTTCGCTCCATGTATATGAAGGACCGTTTTCTGAGATAATGGTCCCAAAAGATGGGTTTGCCAACACATTCACCCAGGGTGCCGGGGTTACTTGTGTGCGCGAGGTTGTAATTACATATTCGCACCCATCAGGGGTGAATCCCCCAAATCCATTGAAGAAGATCAAATCATTACGAGGCAAACCTGCTTCTGTCTGACTATCTGCACGATAGTCTCGTGTTGGCTTGAAACGCGTGATTGATACTTCTGCCGGACCACGACGATTAATCTGTTCCACCAGAGTACCTCGTTTGTCGGCAATGATGACTCGGGCAACGGATTGAATAAGGATGAGGTCCTCGTTAGATATCTGATCAGTACCCCGGACGAAGATTCCCCCTGGCCGGTCTATAATATTGGCTACCGCACCCGCAGCAATCAACCCCATGATCTGGTCATGGAGTGGTTGCCTGTATCCGGCGCGGTCTTCGTTCCATATCACCAGGTCAACAGCAAGCCCTTTTAAACGCCAGTAAGCGTGCGCCTGCACAAGTTGTCGCACCAGGTTGATGTTAGCCGGATCTTCAATCCGCAGCAAAACGATGGGCAAATCACCGGAAATGGAGTAGCTCCATAAGCCTGATTGTCCGCGACGATTCCTGATGAGGATATTTTTGTCTGCACGCAGGGAAGAATTAGCATATATGACTGATCTGGCAAGACGTGCGTATAACTGTGTGTCCGCCTCGGTGGCGTTGATCTGCCTCAATATTACCTGGCTATATGTCCATGCTAATTCAAAGGCACGATTGGTAAGTCGCCGATCCTGGTACTTATCAATAAGACCTAAGGCAGCCTCCCGGGTTTCGGCGATGCCGGAAATCATATCGATCTTAACTGATTCTTCCGGATCGAGTATGATATTATACCGGATTGCAACAATGGGATCCAGAACTGAACCCTGGTTGCCGGAAAGCGGTGCAGTATCCTTCATTGCCTGTGGAGCGATGACAGTATTTCCACGACCAATGAATCGGGAACGGTCCGTCTCGTAGGAAATCTCCCCGGTTTTTACCCCATGTGTTGTCATCATGTGAAACATCCATGGCACCTTTTCATCGTGGGAACGGGGCCTGCGGGTGCAGAGTATCGCCTGGCGCTGAGCGATAATTTCAGTTTGTACAAAGAGGTTACTGAATGCCGGATGTATCGCGTCTGCGTCAGATGATGCCAGAACGACCTCAGTATAACTTGTTACGTCGATCGTTCTACCAGAACGTGAGTGATTAGTTATGTGTACCCTTCGCAATTCAATGTCATCTTCCGGCGAAACAACGATCTCAGTATGAGTATCGAAATCCTTATCACGTCGACGAAATTCTGCGCGTCCCATCGAGAAAATTGCTTCATAATTCTCCGCTTGCCGGAGGGTAGGTTGATATGCTGTTGACCAGAAATCGCCGTTTTTCAGATCTCGGATATAACAGAACATGCCCCAGTTGTCGCAGGTACGGTCTTCACGCCATCGTGTGATAGCAAGACCTTTCCAGCAACTATATCCACCTCCGGCGTTGGTGACCATCACATGGTACCTTCCGTTCGATAACAAATGCACTTCCGGTATTTGAGTGTCTGGCCTCCTGACCACACGTACCGGTATATCCGGAACACTGGAAACCGTAAGAATATCAGAGTTTCCGGCAGTGTATGAATAGAATCCTGTATCCTTTGGAATCCGTTCCTGTAAGAGGAGCATAGTTGCCTGGAAAATAGGATCCGACTCAAACCGCTTTTGCATCGGACGGTCCAGGATCAGATAAGCCAGGGCAAGGAGACTCATTCCCTGGTGATGTGCCATGAAAGACTGCACTACTGCGCTCGATTGGCCGTGGGGCAGACGTGATGGTGTGTAATCAATAGCCTCATAGAAGCCGAATTTTCCTTCATACTTTTCAGCAGCAAGCCGCTCCATATTCTGGCACGCCTCCTCGGGTGCCACCATTAGTGCCAGCATTGAGGCATATGGTGCAATTACCAGGTCATCTGCCAGTCCTCGCCTGAGACCCATATCCGGCACTCCAAATGCCCGATACTGGTAATTCAGATGAACGTCGACCATGTTAAAGCCTGATTCCGATATGCCCCATGGAATGCCCCGCTGTCTCCCATACTCGATTTGTCTCTTCACAGCTGACTGATAGGTCTGATCAAGCAGTGTATTTTCATAAGTCGGCATTACCAGGAGCGGCATCAGGTACTCGAACATTGATCCACTCCACGAAAGGAGAACCGGATCGCCACCCGTGTTGGTGAGCAAACGACCCAGGGCAAACCAACTCTCCTGTGGTACTTGTCCCTGTGCAATGGCCACGAAACTGCAAAATCTTGCTTCTGAAGCCAGCAGATCGTAATAACTCGAGTCTCGCCGGTGTTCGTCGACATTGTAACCGATAGTCTGTAAATGACGTTCCTTGTCGTACAGGAAGTCGTACTCCATATGGGCAAGCTCGCCTGATTGCAGGGTAAGGCGTTCGACAGCCGCTATCCTCCCGTTGGCTCTGTTACTGGCTTCCGTGACCGACAGTCGAAGCTTATCCGCCCATTTGATCTTCTCAGGTGTAGTGTCCGTGGAGAGCCTACGTCGGATGGCTGGTATTATTTTAGTGTCAAGCATTGCCAGTTCACGTAGTGTCGGTATCTCATCAATACCTGGAAAATCCATCACCATTTCCGGTAAGTCAGCCATCAATATCCAGGGGGCAAGAAAAAACAACTCATCAAGGGCACTCCGACATTGCCTGGCAAGAGCCTGCGCCCACCATAAGGCCTGGTTTTCAGGGCCGGCAATAATCCCTTCGGTAATTTCTGTGGCGCTCCTTGCCAACTTATCGAGACATAGCTGCACTGCTGCGAGCGTCAAAGGTTGGGCATTGACCGCGGATTGCAAATCATTTCGAAATTGAACCAGCCTTGCCAGTGCCGCTCCCTTAGTAACATCCACCAGAATTCCCAGAGTATCGCTGATCGATTCAAACAACCGCGGGCTAATTATTTTTTGATCAGGTAGCGAAAGCAATCCAGCCCGCAATATCAGCAAATGACCAGCAAGATTTCCACTGTCAACCGATGAAACGTATGCAGGCCGCAAGGGTTTCAAAGATTGTGTGTCGTACCAATTGAAGAAATGTCCTCTGAATCGTTCCAGAATTTCCATACTTTGGAACGCATTAGCCGTACGCTCGATGAGTTGTCCGGCCGAAATATAGCCAAAATCATATGCAGACAAAGAGGCAAGCAGGGAAAGTCCCATATTAGTCGGTGATGTACGATGGGCAACTACCGGAACGGGATGCTCCTGATAGTTATCAGGGGGCAACCAATGATCCTCAGGGCCGACGAAGGTCTCGAAGAATGCCCATGTTTTTCGGGAAAGTTTACGGAGGAAGGTGGTTTGATCAGCCGTCAGCTTTGCTCTGCGATGGACGAGAGGCATACTTAACCACCATGCGATAATCGGGGAAGCAAACCAGGCACCCAGAATAGGCCAGACAAATTCAAGGGTGGCGGGCTGCGAAAACGCGAGACAGATTAATGAAGAAAAGGCAATTACCGGGCTGATCCACATTGTCCGAAATGTTCCGATAATACCAGTGTTGCTATTGCGATCCCGGATTCCCGAATGATTCCATTCAAGAAGTTGTTTATGTGAGACAAGCAAGCGCCATACCGTGCGTGCAATAGCATCGAGGCTGTAAAACGCCTCGTAGGGCAGGCATACAAACGTAAATGCTGCCTGAGCAAAGTGTCTTGCAGCGAAATGCATCGCAGTAGTGAGGTGCTGTACCGGAGGAACATTAACCTGTTTATGAAACACATCCAGAATGGAGATGATCACAGAAGGTATCAGGATGATTCCGATCACCGTCAAGGTCCAGAATAAGGGCTGTGACAGGATTGTCCATCCGAGCAGTAACAGGAGAATCAGCGCCAGGGGAGTTACACTGCGCCGAAGATTATCGAATATTTTCCACCGCGACAGTCCCGAGAGAGGATTCTTTTGTAACCTTCTGTTAAAGCCGGGAACGAATGGCAACAGCCATTGTACAATCTGCCAATCCCCGCGTATCCAACGGTGCCTTCGGTTGACGTCTGTGATATAGCCAGATGGATATTCCTCAAATAGCTGTACATCGCTCAGGAGACCTGACCGGGTGTAGCAGCCTTCCAGGAGATCATGGCTTAGTATCTTGTTTTCAGGAAAGCGTTCACTGAGTATCAGTGCTAAAATATCGACATCATAAATCCCTTTACCTATAAAAGATCCTTCTCCGAAAACATCCTGGTAAACATCTGAGACGGCACGGGTATAAGGGTCAATTCCCGGATCACTTCCATACAGCCTGGCATATCGCGAAAAGTTCGCTCCAGAGAGGCTAACCGCCACACGTGGCTGCAGTATGCCATAACCCTTATTTATCCGCCCGGTATTATCGTCATACTGTGCACGGTTTAACGGGTGTGCCATAGTCGCAACAAACTGCCGTGCCGAGTCGCGGGGCAGTTGAGTATCAGTATCAAGTGTAATAACGTACTTCACGTTTGATAATATCTCAGTATTACCTATGACAAGCAAGAAGTTATCATGTGAGCCTCCGCGCAGCAAAGAATTCAAATCCAGAAGCTTTCCTCTCTTACGCTCATAACCCATCCACAATTGATCACGGGGATTCCATCGTCGTGGACGATGGAACAGGAAAAACGTGTCGCTGTTGGTGCCACTATATTTTTCATTCAGTTTTTCAATCTTCTGCCGGGCCAGCTGTATCAAAGGTTCATCTTCAGGCAGTGTTTCTTTGTCAGCGTCAATAAAATCAGTCAACAGCCCATAAGACAGGTTTTTGTCCTGATTTGCCAGAAAACGGACTTCCAGCGCCTCGGTCAGATCCTCGATATTTTGAGCATTCATGAGCATTGTCGGAATAACCACAAGAGAGCGTGATTCCGGTGGAATTCCAAAGGAGAAGTCCATTCTTGGCAATGGTTCAGGTTTTACAATTGACGTCGACAGCCAGTTCACCAGTGCAACCGACAGATGACCTGCGCAAAAAAACAAGAGTATACCCATCAGACCAAGTGGCCAACCATGAATTCCTCCGGCAAATACTTTTGCCAGCAAGCCCCCGGTAAAGATCAATGTCATCAACATAAACGAGCCTGTATACAGCAGTAAAGGAAAACTGTTGCTCACTTTTTGGAGAGTTCTGGCAGCAGAAAAGCGCACCCTCGCCAGTCGTTCAAGCTGTGGCAATCCATCATCGATCAGATAGAACCCGACATGTGCCGTCCGATCGTCGTCGCCCTTCCCGGTCGCACTCTGTTGCGCAAGGGTAATGGCTCCTTGCGCCACTTCGACTTCTGATAAGAGGCTGTTCCTGGCAATTTCTTCTATTATATGACGATAACGGTCACGCGTGGCAAAATCCATTCTGCCGTAGACTCCTCCCCGGTCATAACGTAAGGTCTGTTCAACAACGCTCATTGATTCGACAAACTCTTGCCAGTTCATGGCACCAAGGAAGCGGAGGCTGTCAATACTGTTGCTGATAGAAAGCTGGTCTGCAGCCAGTTGTTGGTTTTCCAGTTGTACTAATTGCTCGATAGCAAGTCCCGATTCAGCAAGTTGCTGCTCAATCCATGTTAACGGCAATGCCAAAGCCGGGCTTTGTCCCTGAAGCCGGCGTGCAAATTCCGAGACGAAGGGTGAAGTCATAGGTGGGTTAGACCTCGACATGTCAGCAATAACCAGGATCAGGTTCTTTGGATCTTTCTCAGCGATATGCATCATCTTGCCGGCCCACGAGTTGGCAAGATCCCGATCAATCCTGCTGTTGGCGATCTGGGCTGCAATACGGGTGAGATTCTCAATAAGTGCCAGACGCAACATTATAGGGATTGCCCACAATTCGCCCAGTTTTAAGGGTGTGACTTCCTGGTAAGCTGCCACGAAACGGCTAAGGGTTTCCGGATCTACTCTCCCATCACCATGTGATATCGTTTCCAATGCAATATCATATACCCTTGGAAAGCCTTTTGACTGGCCATTCATAAGGCGAGGCAATTCCCTGCTATAACCCTTTGGCAGATGCTTCTTGCCAGTGTGAATATGTTCTTCGATCAGATAAAAATTGTCGAGGAACCACTCCCCGGCTGGTGTAATCTGACGGTTTGCCTTAACTGCTTCAGTAACAATATTGCGGACTTCAAGCAGAATAACCTCATTTTCAGCCAACCGTGTGAGGAGACGTTCATCCGCAACATGTTTGGATTCTAATTTGTGTGAGGTTGCAAGGTTCTTACCATGTTGCACCATCTGATCTGCACTGAATAACTCTGAGCGCAGTGGTGCTTCACCTCCAAGATGTTTTCTTTGGAAATCATTTCCAAAGATGTCAGTCTTTAAACGGAGTAAGGATTCGTTAATTTTCGCACTGGTTACATTCATTTCCCAACTCCTGCCATGTACTCTTTGTGGAAGATTTATAAATACTCTTCCTGTAATAGAACTGTGGTTGCCCCACCCTCTGTTAATATAAGGATATTGCCTGCCGGGTTTGAATACCTGGCTATTACCCTCTCTTTCTTCATTAAAGCCTTATCATTCAGGATTTTGTCCCTATCTCCTAAATTGCCCCAATCCCTCGAGGAATACCTGCTAAGGCAATACTCTATCCATTCCTGGTAATCCCTATTCTCTTTAATAATTTCTATTACTCTTCCTTTAGGAATTATTCTTCCCAGTCTAAATCGTTTTAAAGTTGCTATCATAACACACTCTTTAATCCGGTTAATAATGTAAACAGTTATATAAAACAGGCCTCTGACTCAATCCTGGAGATTCACTCAGCTCTTACCTGTTGCTTTACCCGCTCAACTGCATGTCCCAAGCAAAAGCCATAAGACTATAAAAACTACAATGGTGCCTAAACAGCCACCACCTAATTTCCAGGCTCCAACACCTGAAATCAGTCCTCTCAGAAGATTATTCATGATTGTTCAAGTTTATGGTCATGTCATTCAATTGTGTTTGCACCATAAAATTAAGCACCTGCTGAAAGACAAATGTTACATAACTTTATAAAAGAGTTACATAATTCACATAATCCAATCTGTGTTATGTCTTTTAATCAGGATCTGCCAAAACCTTACATGTCATTAAGGATGACTTGTATGGGCAAGCTGGCTAATTAATATTTAATACTTTTTTTATTGCGGCAAGATTGGCCGGATTTACGATATTTTTAGCTTCCGGAGTATACAAGTAGTCTATTTTATCACGGTGACGCTCAACTATCTTAGCCCTGACCATTTTCCCGAGACTGTTTAATTGCTTGTTATCCGCATTGAACGGTTCATTGAGTATGGCTATGGCCGCAGGCAGCCACCTCGAAGGAAAGAGATCATCATATGACCCCCCCGTCCTGTATTGGTTGATCACGGAATCCAATTCATTCAATACGGCCTCAAGATCTTTTGAACCGGTCAGATCAATATCTTTATTCTTTGCCCACCTTCCAAGAGCATCTCCGTTCGGGACAAGCAATGCAATTGTATACTTGTTTTGATTGTTATACAACATCATCTGATCTATAAACGGGGACCTGTCAGTTATGGTTTCTTCTATCCCTTCAGGGCTGTATTTTTCACCGTCGTCTGAAATGAGAAGGCTCTTGAACCTTCCAAGGACATAAAGAAATCCATCTTCATCCATGTATCCCATATCTCCTGTATACAGCCATCCGT
Source organism: uncultured Bacteroidales bacterium (assembly GCA_963828395.1). Taxonomy (GTDB): domain Bacteria; phylum Bacteroidota; class Bacteroidia; order Bacteroidales; family VadinHA17; genus SR-FBR-E99. Next base: position 203,451 of record CAWHED010000003.1, on the reverse strand, counting down.
CACGGAGGGTTTCTCTTGTTGCTCTTTCGTTTTTCCAGTATCCCTTCATTACATTTTCTCCGCGGATTACAATCTCGCCTTTTTTGCCAACAGCCATGGCATTTCCGTCCTCATCACAGATTTTAAGGTCAAGATTTTTAACCAGGAAACCTGATGATCCAAGCTTATATCTTTTTTCCACATTTCCTGAAATCACAGGGGATGCCTCGGACAGGCCATACCCCTGCAACATTGGAATTCCGATGGCAGAAAAGAATTTCTGAAGTTCAACATCAAGCAACGCTGCTCCGCCAAAGAAAAATTTTAGTCTTCCGCCAAAGCTTTCCCTGATCTTACTGAAAAGAATGACATCGTAGAGTTTGTACAACGGTTTAAGAAAGATTCTAACTCCTTTCCCCTTATCCCATCCAATGCCATTATAGGTATATGCAACCTTTAATGCATGCCTGAATAGCTTTTCAATTAATTTACCTTTGTCTTTAATCCCCTTTTCAATCCCTTTACGGAAGTTTTTTGCCAGGGCCGGTGCGCTCAGGAGAAAGACAGGTTTAATTTCCCTGATATTTTCCGGAATATGTTTAAGGCTGTCAAGATAGGATTTACCGGATTGAACTGCCGCCAGGCTGGCTCCAGTCGCCATCATAATATATATTCCCACCGTATGGGCGAATGAGTGGTCCCAGGGCAGAATAAGGAGTGTTGTCCACCATTCCGGCACATCCATGAGGGTAAGCGTCTGTTCAATATTGGCAGTATAATTTCTGTGAGAGAGGATAATTGCCTTGGGATCAGCAGTAGTCCCTGAAGTATAACTGATATTTACATAATCATCAGGGCCTATCGACTTTATAACGTCCATGAATTTATCAAAGTTATTTTTCAGATATTCCTCACCCATTTTCCTTACCATGCCCATATAAATCTCATCCCGGGAATAACTTTCCCTCGGGTCCAGAAGAATAATTTTTTCAAGATTTTTAAGATCCTGCTTAATTGAATTTATTTTATCAATCTGGTTACCTGATACTATCACCCATTTTGATTCTGAATGATCAAGCCTGAATTTCAGATCAGCACCCTCTTTCAGCAAAATTGACAGAGGTACATTTATGGCCCCGGCGTGCAATATTCCCAGTTCACTTATTACCCAGTCTGTACGGGATTCTGATAATAATGCGATACGATCGCCCTTCTTTATGCCAAGCGCCATCAGGCCGGCTGCAACTATGTAGGTCTGTTCTTTGGTCTCTTTGTAGGTAATCGCTTCATAGTGGTCAGTTTTTTTCTCCAGGAGGTAGGGGTTTTTCCCAAACTTTTGCTCGCTGATCTCAAGTAACTCTACTATGGTTTTCATTTCATCCCGGTATAAGTAAAATAACTACTGTTGTCAAAGTTACACCCGTATCGGTTAAAATCAATTTTATTTTAAAGAGAATCCACCCCATTGCTTCATGTATTTATGGTATTTTGACTAAAAGGCTTATCTTAACGGACGAAGAATTTGTACAGGATTAGCGTTAATGAAATCCCTGATGGTTCAGGATTTTAGTTAATTTTATGAATAATAAAACTTAAACCCCGATGATAAAAAAATTCATTCCATTTGCTGTGCTTGAAAGATTTAATGTTGAAATTATGATTAAGGCTGGCATACCCGAAGCAGATGCCGGAATAATTGGTGACGTATTGCTTCAGGCCGACAAGTTTGGAGTTGACTCCCATGGAGTAAATCGACTTAAGACCATATATCTTGACCGAATTAAGGACGGCATACTGGACCCGGTAACCAATTATAAAATTATAAAAGAAGGTCCCACCACTGCTGTTATTGACGGGCAAAACGGAATGGGCCATGTTATATCATACCACGCTATGAAAATGGCCATTGAAAAAGCAAAAAAATATGGCATGGGAATGGTTGCTGTGCGGAATTCAAGTCACTATGGTTTTGCCGGATATTATCCGTTGATGGCAGTCCGTGAGAATATGATCGGAATCACGGGTACCAATGCACGTCCATCGGTTGCTCCGACATTCGGTGTGGAAAACATGTTGGGCACCAATCCTCTTACATTTGGTATACCAAGCGATGAACCGTTTCCCTTTTTACTTGACTGTGCTACCTCAATTACGCAGAGAGGGAAGGTAGAACTATATGCCCGTGAAGGAAAAGACTTGCCTAAGGGCTGGGTCATGGATGAAAATGGTGAAAGCAAGACCAATTCATCCGAGGTACTTAAAGATCTGATCGCAGGAAATGCAGCACTCATGCCACTGGGCGGTGTGGGTGAAGAAACCGCCGGATATAAGGGTTACGGATATGCTGCCGTGGTAGAGATACTGTCAGCAGCGTTGCAGCAAGGTGCTTTCATGAAAATGCTTACTGGTTCCATAGATGGGAAGAAGGTGCCCTATCGTATCGGTCATTTCTTTATCGTGATGGATATCAGTGCTTTTACCGATCCTGAAGACTTTAAGAAGACAACAGGCAATATTTTACGTGAACTGAGGGCATCCCGGAAAATGCCTGGTCAGCCGCGCATATATACTGCTGGCGAAAAAGAATATTTTACATGGCTGGAAAGAAAAGATAAGGGCGTGCCCTTCAGCAATGAACTCATGGAAGAATTCAGGGGATTATGCAATACGTACCACCTGGAGGAATTTCTGCCTGATTTTGAGGCTTAAACAAAAGGGTTATTGTTTTACTGAGAAGAGGAGAGTAGCGCTTCCCCTGTGGCCGTCAGAGGTAAATCCTTCGACAAGCAATATATAATCGCCAGCCTCATCAGATGTAAAAAATTCCACCTCTGCTTTGCCATTCACGTCTGTTCTGATATCAGGATTCCAATAGAGCGTGTTCCGGTAATCCGGTATCCGGCTCTCTTTCCGGAAGGCGTCGGAGTAGTCGGGTGAAGTAAAACAATAATGCGGCTGTGGCGCTTCAAACTCCTGTCTGAAAACAGGCTTGTCAAACTCGATAACGGAAAGATCTCCATCATACGTGGTAATATCAATTACGCCACCCAGGGCAATGTCTGAAATATAATATTCATTGCTCAGTATATCTATCTTTTCTATCTTATCACCTTTAATGTTCAGGACTTTTTCATGATTGAGAACCGGAACGCCATCAACTATAACCAGAGGATCCATAACTTCAATCTGATCATTTTGCTTATAAATGGTGTTGATGACTGTCTTTCCTTTCCTGCTGGTGGTAACAGCTCCCGGTACAATTTCTTTTATAGCCTCCCTGATTGAGGTAAGCTGAATGAAAGTAGACATTTTGGTTGTGTAATCCGGAAGGCCGTAGAAGTCTTTCGGGGGGCTCTTCTTCAGCGCACCTGTTTTTTCCGGCATGAGAGGATCATAAATCATCTTGACCTGCATGCTGATAACTGCCCTGGTTATCAATTTGAGCATTCCGGTATCAAGACTGAAGGTACCCGGGCAGGTTCTGCTGAAAGTCTCCGGGAAGGGATTGTCAAGCTCGACATAATAATCGTCCAGGTCAGGAGACAAAGGCTGAATGACAATCTCGCGAACCCCGTCTTCGCGGGTTACGAATATAAACCTCCCTTCCTCATTAGTTCTGGTGAAGTAACAAAGTGCAGCCTTACCAACAAAAGACAATACAATAATTTCATTCCTGAGAGGTTCTCCGCTGACCGTATTTCTTATGATGCCGCTAATTATTTGACCGTCCGGCTCCGGCAGGTAAACTTGCGTTTGTGGCACGTCACTGCCTGTAATCAGTCCGGCCTGATTTTGCATAAATATCAGTTGATCATTAATACTGTATATTCCAGCCTTACCATTTACTCCAGGCAATCCTGTGATTTGCAGGTCTTTGGCAAGTATGTTCTCCCGGGCGGGCAAAGTAAAGAGATTGACCGCAGATACCACAAGGTCACTTTCGACAGGCTTGCCCAGGGCATCGACAGCGGAAATGTCAATCTTAACCCGCTCCCTTGCGGTATAATTGTTCTTATCAGGTTTGATTATAAAATTTACAGCCTGCTTTGGTTCGTTGTAAACCCATCTCTCAGAATACCTTGTGCCTGTCTCATCAGTAAGAATGATTGAAGCCAGTCCGGCAGGGAGGGAAGTCAGGATAAAAGTCTTCACTCCACCCGATAAGGGCTCTTTATCGAGAATAAATGGTTTCAAAGAGACAGGGGCATACATCAGCCTGAATTTTTTGTTCCCCGGATCGTAATCGTGGCTTCTTGCTACACTGACACTGAAGATGCCCTCTTCTTCATCTTCTGTGACTGACAGAGCTACCCCGGAAGCATCTCCGGAAGGCAGTTTAAATCGCTCTGAAGTCAGAGTTCCATTATCCGGTTTAAAATATAATCCGGAATTCAAAGGTGGAATCAGCCTGAACAGGCCGAATCCGTTTTTATCTGTCTGAACATGGCATAAAATGTTGCCGGCGGAGTCAGTAATAATTCCCTTAATTTCAACAGGATCCTTCTCAGGTCCGAGGCACCTGAATCCAATAGCGGTTTCTGCGCCGCTTATAGTATTACCGCCCTCGGGATAAAAGATGACGGTATCAGGGTAAGTATCATAAGCCTGCATCTTTATCCGGTCAATATTTCTGAAAGGATTAATTACACTGATGTTCTTATATGAATAGAGTTCCGGCGAGAAGTTTCTCATCCAGTGCGTACAGGTGGCTATAAAATAATTTCCCGTGCTCAGAGTATCAGGTAAAGTAAAATACCCTGATCCTGAGAGGCCATTGATGCGGATCTTTACCTGGAGAACGGGGTTGTTTGATTTGTCCAGCAGGCTTACGTAAGCCACATCACTTATTCCTGAAGTGTTATGGGTCAGGTTACTGAAACAAAACGCCTTCAGATTCACCGTCTCCCCGACGATGTAAATATCCCTGTCAGTCCGGACATACAGTTCCTCTGAGAATTTGCCCTTACCGGCAATAGCTGATATTTCTTCAGTGGACTGAGCAAATGAGGAGGCAGAACAGAAAAGCAATAATAAGACAATCAATATTTGTTGCCCGGTGAGGGGTAATAATCCCGTTCTGTTGTCTGAAGTATTCATGTCCGATGCCAATATCACTCCAGGTCAATCCAGAAATCAGGTTTATCAGGACTTCCGCTACTGGTGCAGTCTGAACAATTTTTATCCAGAAATATAAGCCTGTCAAGGATAATGGAGCCCGAATATTGAGGAGCAATAAAATTGTAACCTATTGCGGTGAAGTTATGATATATCCTGTCAAAAGTCATAGCGCCGCCAAGATAATCCTGTGGGCCTATCACCTTCATGTCACAGGTATAATGATAGGGTTGAAGTCCCATTGCAGTAATCTCACTACCTTTTATGAAGATCCTTTTCTTTTTGACGCCACATACCTGGAAAAAGCCGAGTACATTTTCATCGGGACTGGTTACACACTGAATATTGCTTATGATCGGGAAAGGCTGTTTATCGAAAATGTCCCCTCCGCTCTCATTTATCTCCCTGGTAAGTCTCCAGAACTCGTACTCTTTCTCTGATATTGCATACTGACTTACCTCGATGCAGTATTGAATGAGTAATCTGTCAGACTTATCGGAGGCAATGAAAGATACAGGCTTTTTAATGAAGTCAGCACCTGCTTCTGTATCACGAAACTGAATTAAAACCTCATTTGACTTCCTGTTTTTATAACACGTCAAATTTTCTATGGGGATTGCATCAATGGAATCCTCATTAACATATCTGTGGGTCACCGGATATGGTACGTTGAATTTCCACCACTCCTCATAAGCCCACCTGAAGTATTTGTGTTCCGTAGGGTCTTTTGAATCCAGATAAATCCTTATGCCTTGCTGAACTTCCCCGCTATCAGTGGTTTGACTCGCCTGGTCAAAATAAACAGTATCAATATCACGTGCTTCATTAAGGAGGCTGGGATTAGATTTATACTCTTTCCCCTCCTGAGTACGTATCTTAAGAGTATATTCCCGGCCGGCAATACCCCTGAAAGTCAGGGTGTCAGATTTGTATATTCCCTCAGTAACTTCGATCAGTGCTGTGCTGTTTCCAAGATTGTCAACTATAGAAACACTGGCACCGGAGACCATTGTTTGTTCCTCCTCACGTGTTTCTGCGGTACGTGTAAGTCTGACAGAAGCTGGTAAATATTCATCAGTCAGTAATCCATCAACAACAAGGAGTGACTGAAATTTTTCAAGTTTTGGATAATATGGATCAATACACTTGGTCAGGGTCAATGAAAGGATCAGGATAACCGGAAATATAACAGATCTCTTTCTCATGCCTCCATTTAAAATTCCTGATCCTTGTATTTGGTTTATTTCTTCAATAACAAAATTAGCATTAATATCAGTGGTTGGCACATACTGCCGGTCATAATTTACCGGGTAAAAAAAACAGGGAAGGCTGATTTTAGTTTTAACTTTGTTCTTTCAGGGTGCATAATACTATTTTATACCACATGGTAAAGACTATCATTACAGGATGCCTGTCGCTTGTTTCATTCATGGGATTTTCCCAGACAATACAATTACCGGTCAATGCTGATAACAGTGAACTCTTCGTCAGAATTGATAACGACCGTTTGAAGGATGTTGACTCTCTTTATGTAGTTGATTCAGGAAGCAGAAGCGATTTCATAAGCGGCAGGGAATACAGGGGGTATTATTTCCGCTCTGATCATAAACCTGTTTTATTTTATGGCAGAGAGCGGACAGCTTCACTGGTTTACAAAGGAAGAACTTACAATGGTCTCACCCTTCAGTATGATACATATCTCGGCCAGGTAGTCTATATGACATATCACAACTGGGATGCAGGTCAGGTTGCTCTCAACAGTGACAACATAAGCCGGTTTGAACTATACTTTGATAACGACACATTAACATTCAGGTACATTTCAGATGAGCTGTGGCCGTCTTTTAATCTTGATAACGGCTTCTATGAAGTGGTGTATGACGGAAAGTGTAAGTACATTATAAAACATAGATCATCACACATTATTCGCAATGGACTGGATGAATACGATTATAAACCGACCGGATATGTCATGATCAACAGCGAATTTGTTAAAATTTCCTCCCGGAAGCAGTTTGTGAAACTGTTCGGTGATAAATCGAAAGAAATCAAACAATTCGTCGAAACCAAAAGGATCAGGATAAGCAAGGCTGACAAGCGCCAGATTACAGAGATTTTAAAATTCTATGAAAGTCTTCAGGCAATTAAAAATACGGCCTCCGTATCTGGTGGCCGTTGATGAATTATCAAATTATGCTGGATCTTTTAAAGTATCCGGATTTGGTTGTGGGTACGACAAATCCTGAAAAACGTTTGGCACTTCCTTTCGTCGGTGTTATAATGACATCGGCATAGTTACCTGCTTTCTTCTTCAGTGATATCTCGACTTTTGCCCTTATATAAAAGCCAGTCACCTGCATGGCGATTCTGACATTGCCTTTTTTATCGGTTTCCTGACTGTAGTCAGATACTGTAAGTTTATTAGTATGGGCATTTTCTGCAATGATCGGTCCCTGAAGAAACATAAACTCCTTTTCATACGAGATAAATTGCGAGTTATCGGTATTGGTTTCAAAACTACCGTCTTCCTTTGCGTATGAGTCCACAATTATTACAAAGTCTTTTGCTTCAATATCAGCAAGTGCTTTTTCAAATTTTATCAGTGCAATAGAATCTTTATCAGCTTTCTGAGCCGAAACAGAAAACAAAGCAAGGCTGATCAAACAAACCGAAAGTAGAACTCTTTTCATAACGCTTTAAAATTATATAATTGGTTCACAAAATTAGTAATTATAATAAACGTCATACATCAAATTTTCCCTGAAAGTGAATTTGTCTTTACAATTCCAGCACCGGCTATTCAAGAAACTGGTCCGGGATATTCAGAGCGTGAATTCTTTTCACAATATCCATGCCATTAATTATTTTTCCAATTGCAACAGAGTCCTTTATTTCGGACCCATGATCTGGAACAGGAGGTATGATACGCCGAGAGTAAATATTATATTGAATCCCTGTGCTATCAGAAAACTATAGAACGGTCTTTTGCTGTCCATAACTTTCAGATCGGAAAAGCGGGTCTCGAGACCTATGCTTACAAATGCAAGGTTAAACCAGAAGCTGCTGAATGACTTAATAATCTTTCCCGTCGACTGGGCGGTTTCAGGGCTTAACAGGAAGGAGAACACAAGTGATGCCAGGATAAATCCCAGGACGAATTTTGGGAAGCGCTCCCAGATAATGCTTATAGGGACATGTTTGGCATCACCATCGCCCTTTTTTCTGTAAGCCCAGAATACAGATATGGCAAATGCTGCCAGCCCAAGCAGTACATTCTGGGAGAACTTTACAATTGTGGCATATTTTAAACCTGTCTCACCGGCGATGGTGCCTGCTGCCACAACAGCTCCGGTAGTATCTATAGTACCTCCCAGCCAGGCGCCGGTAACTATCTCTGACAATCCCATCCATCTTGCTACTATTGGCATAAATATCATCATCGGAATGGCTATTATAAGCACCATGGAAATTATAAAGGAGAGTTTCTTTTTGTCACCATTGATGGCTCCGGCAGTGGCAATGGCAGCAGAAACACCGCAGATAGAGACGGCGCTGGCCAGCATAGTGGCAAATTCATCGTCGACTTTCATCTTGCGGGAAATCCAGAACGCAAAATACCATACTACGGCAACAACAATCACTGCCTGTATCAACCCGAAAGAACCGGCAGTCAGAATATCCTTAAAAAGTATTGTAGCTCCCAACAGCACAAGACCTATCTTGACAAAAAGTTCCGTCTGCACACCGGCACGCAGCCAATCCGGCAGCCTGAACAGGTTACCTATCAGTAAGCCCAGCAGCAGAGAAAAAAGTACGGTCTCAAGTCCTAATTCCTTAAACCCTGTAAATGATGACAGGAACTGCGCCAAAAAGGCGAGCAGGCAAACTGCAATGAAGCCAATGAAATATTTTTTTAACGAATCTCCGCTCAGGAACAAACCCAATGCAGAAAAGACGCCAAAGATCAAAAGGGTCGAGATCAGGGATATCCCAATCGCAGATGAATTGAACATAGCGGCAATTCCCTCGAAGCCGCTCCATCCCGCTTTTCCTCCGAACGAAGGAGTACTGATTTTATTACCGGCTATGACTACAAAAATGATAAGGCCAAACCCAACCACTACCGATGCCCAATCCTGACCAATCTTAAGTTTCCTCTCAGTTATTACTCCTTTTTTATCTGTCATTTCTTTAGGTTTTAATAATCAGGTAATGACCTGATGATAGGTTAGAGTAAAAAGTGCCTGCAAATATGAAGACAGTTATGATTTTATTTGTAGGTATAAATTCGTATTCTTTATGGGTATTAATTTTATCTTGCATTCCGTGGACATGCTGGCAATAAATTGATATTAAATTAATTAGAGCCCCAAAAAGAATTAGATAATTTTTACTGCTAAATATAAACCTTGCCAGTTTGCCCAGCTGATAAGATTATATCTTCATTTTCGGTCAATGCTGATGTCAAGCATTGAAACCGGGTCTTCAACAGGCTCAAGGTGAGTGAAAACAGTTGTTTGCGTATTTGGGAACAGCACCCGGATATCATTTTCCACTTTTTCTGCAAGGTTGTGGCCCTGTTGAATATCCAGTTTTCCGGGCATTAAAATATGAACAAAAATAAATTTTCGTTGTCCGGACTGCCGTGTCATCAGCGAATGAAATTTTATGTTTTGCTGCTCGTATTTTTCAAGGACCCGTCTTATGTTATCCATTTCGTCTTTCGGAAAGGCAGTATCCAGTAAACCTAACGCCGATCGTTTTAGAAGCTGGTATCCTGTCCAGATAATATTGAGAGCAACACCTATGGCTACTATACCGTCGAGTCTCATCCAGCCTGTCAGTTTTATCAGACCTATTCCCAGCAGGACTCCTCCTGAAGTTAAGACGTCAGTCATCAGGTGCTTGCCGTCAGCCTCAAGGGTTATTGAATTATGCTTTTTCCCGTTCTTAACAAGTATATTTGAAGCTGCCAGGTTTATCAGCGAAGCTACGACAGCTACCAGGAATCCTGCCCCTATGTTTTCGAGAGGTTGCGGATGGATAATTCTTGGAACAGCTGACCAGATAATACTGAATGCTGCAAGCACTATCAGGCCACCCTCTATCGCACTCGAAAAATATTCCGCTTTGTTATGCCCGAATTCATGTTCCTGGTCAGGTGGCTTTTCGGCGAGCCTGATCATGATTAAAGCAACCACAGCAGCAACCAGGTTCACGCATGACTCCAGTGCATCAGATAATATCCCGACAGAATTCGTAAGCAGATAAGCAATTAGTTTTAGCGAGATCGTCAGAATTGCAGCTGCAATTGAAATATAAACAAACTTCTTGAGTGACGGGGTTACCATTGAAGAAAAATCGTATTATGTTTTTCCTGCCTAAAGGTAGCTCAAAATATTTCAGAGGGTGATTATCATTGCCGGAATAAATTCTGTATCATAATTTGATTTCTGATTTCTTTAAATTAAAATTGCAGTCATAAGAACCATGACCGGTATTAATATTCGTTTGCTGATACTGAACCTGAATATTATTGTAATATTTGGTTCTATGGCGTGCAACCGTGATCAGTCTGCCCTGAAAAGAGGAGCGGATTTTTCCGTGACGGCTGATTCCACAATAGTTCAGGAGACACCTGAAGATTACCGGCCGGTTAATGCTATGCTTGTACTGCCAGCGAACCCCGGTCCAGGGGAGCCGTTCCGTATTTTGGCGACAGGCGGAAAAAATATCCTGAAAGCAGACCTTATCGTTACCGGTCCATCGGGCGATCAGAAATCACTTAAAAGTAAAACCGGCAAAGATATGCCTTGCTGGCGGATCGATGATTTTACTGCCAGGTCCGAAGGCGAATATACGGCCACCCTGATTATTGATAAGAATGTTGTCAGTAACCTGGAGTTCACGGTTTCCTCAACGGGAAAGGCACCTCAGTCCGGTACGGTATGGAAGACCGTTCGGGGGTGGGACAGCGGGACCGAAGCCATTTATTCTGCCTGGATTAACGCCCTGTTTCATGATTGTGAAGAAAACGCTTCCTGGTCTGCGTTGCATGAGGTAACACAAAACCCCGATCAGAATTTCCTGTACAACTATCTCTCCCTTGGGGAGGATGACCCAGACGGAAAAATACGGGTGATAATGCAGCCTGACTGTGCCGACAATCCGTTTTTTTTAAGGGCATATTTTGCCTGGAAACTCGGTCTTCCGTTTGGATATCATGTGTGCGACAGGGGCAGTCTCGGGCGCAATCCCGGAACGGGCCAGTGGATCACCAATGTAACCCCGGCTGCGAATACCAACCCTGTGCTGGCATTCAATGCTTTCCTCCGAAAGGTGATGGACGGCGTCCATTCCGGTACAGCCCGCACTGCCCTTGACAACGTAAATTCTGATTATTACCCCGTCGCGCTTGAACGCAGCGCCCTGCGCCCGGGAACCGTTTTCGCAGATCCTTACGGACATACGCTGATTATTATCGGCTGGGTACCGCAGACCAATAACCATCCGGGCTTGCTTCTTTCAGTAGATGCCCAACCGGACGGGACTATAGGTATCAAGCGTTTCTGGAAAGGAAATTTCCTCTTTACCACCTCCGAAGTGATTGGAGAGCCGGGGTTTAAGACCTTCCGTCCCATTTCGCTGGTTGATGGCGTGCCTCACCTGGTACCTTATGATGAACTTACAGAATCAGCGGGGTTCACACCCTTTTCACTTGAACAGAGAAAGATGGAATCCGGTGTTTTCTATCAGACCATGGAGAGACTGATCAACCCGAAGCCACTTAATCCTGAAGCTGCACTGACCGGATTGATACAGTCACTTCACGAACAGCTGATGGTGCGCGTCACCTCGGTAGCCAACAGTGAAGCTTATTTCAAGATCCATCCCGGCACCGTTATTCCAATGCCCTCCGGTACCGCAGGAATTTTCCTGGCCGGCGGACTATGGGAAGCGTATTCAACGCCTAACCGCGATCTGAGACTGTTGATTGCCATGGATGCTGTTCTCGGTTTCCCTGATCAGGCAGCAAGATCACCTGAGGATTTTAACTTTCCGGCGACGACCCCTCCTGACCAGATAAAGGAAAAGCTCCGGCTCATCCTTGATGAAAAAGCTTCAGGACTGTCAATCAGTTACGTCAGGACAGACGGCTCTGAACAACAACTGACTGTAAGCGAACTGCTTAACAGAAGGGATGCCTTTGAGATGGCATACAATCCGAATGACGGGATCGAAATACGCTGGGGGGCACCCGTGAGTAGCGCTGAAATATCCACATGCCGCCGTCACGCACCTCCTGGTCAGACTGAAAAGATGCGCTCGGTACGCTCATGGTTCCGGAAACGACTGCATCCGCCCACATGAGAAACTGAACTATCTTAGCCGCATGTCATTATAAAAGGTCAGAGTTCATTCATTTGCCAATAATGTAAAAAAAACTAAATTTGAATACTCCGAAAACGTGAGAGTTAACATCTTTTTTAATCAATGACACCTGACGGAATATGAAATATGAAGATTTCCTTGTCTCAAGCCTTGGTAAGGGAAATGTGATCTCACCCCTTAAGCAAAGCCCCGACAGCCCGGTACATAAGTTTGTCGATGATGATGACAGGGTACTGTATGATGTTTCTTCCGATTATTATGAACACTGCAGGACGACCGGAGAACTTCCTGTCTCTTTTGAGAAAGCCGGTCCGAAAGAAACTATATTCTTTGAACCTGCCAAGACCAAAGTGGGCATCGTTACCTGCGGAGGATTATGTCCGGGAGTAAATAATGTTATCCGCAGCCTTGTCAATCAGCTTTACTACCGGTATGGAATAAAAAGGGTTCTTGGGATCAGGTACGGCTATGAGGGTCTGATCTCCGAATACAACCATGAGGTAATTGAACTGACTGCTCCGATGGTCAGTGAAATACATTTATCCGGTGGTACTTACCTTGGTACATCGAGGGGAAATCAGGATGTAGGGAAAATGGTTGATACTATTGAGATTTTAAATATTAATGTACTTTTCTGTATCGGCGGTGACGGTACCCTACGCGGCGCTCATGCTATCTTCGAGGAAATTCATAACAGGAAACTCAAGATTGCAGTTGCCGGCATTCCGAAAACCATCGATAACGATATAGACCTGATACAGAAATCGTTTGGTTTTGAAACGGCATTTTCCATTGCCAATGATATTATAAGGAATGCACATAATGAAGCCCAGGGAGCATATAACGGAATAGCACTTATCAAACTCATGGGCCGGGACTCCGGCTTCATTGCAGCACATGCCGTCCTGGCAATACAGGAAGTCAATTTTGTCCTTATCCCGGAAATTTCTTTTGATCTTTATGGCGATAATGGATTTCTCCGCGTTCTCAAAAAGCGTCTTGAAGAAAGACATCATGCCGTTGTGGTAGTGGCCGAAGGGGCGGGACAGGATCTTTTCGAATCAAAGATAGAGGAAAGAGATGCCTCCGGGAACATAAAGCATAAGGACATAGGAATCTTCCTGAAGGAAAAGATCAAGGCCGAGTTAAGCGCCCTGGGATTTCCATATTCAATCAAGTATATTGATCCGAGCTATATTATCCGTAGTGCTCCGGCAAATGCGAATGACAGCAAATTCTGCAACCTGCTTGCACAAAACGCGGTCCATGCTGCCCTGGCCGGGAAAACAGATTTTGTGATCGGTTACTGGAATAACCAGTTTACGCTCATGCCCATTCCGGTGGTTGTGGCAAAACGCAAAATAATAGATATCGAGGATGAATTGTGGTGGAACGTTTTGGAAGCTACAGGACAACCTATCAGCATGAAAAATCAGTAAAACAGAGAATCCAATGATTAAATTACTTACATATTTTACGGTCATCAGTCTGGCGTGTGGGTTGACTGGCTGTGGCAACAATACTGCAAATACGAAATCGAATCCGGATCCTCAGATCAATCCTGATGACAACGAAGTTTACGTAACCTCCAGGGACTCCGAACTCCGGATGAGCCTCTCGGATAAACTGAAATTCGAGGAATACGAACATACGTCAGAAAAGCAACCAATCGTCTTTGTCAATGAAAAGGTTACTTTCCAGACTATTGAAGGCATTGGCGGTGCTATAACTGACGCAGCCGCTGAGACATATTATAAATTACCTGATGACAAAAGAAACGAGATTATTGGTGCATACTTTGGCAGCACGAAGGGTATAGGCTACAATATTGTACGCGTAAATATTGCCAGCTGCGATTTTTCATCATCTTCATATTCATATGTTAATGAGGGTGATACTTCTTTGTCATCGTTTACCATTGACCATGACATGAAGTACAAAATCCCGATGGTCAAAGAGGCAAGAGAGGCAGCCGGCGAGGAGGTGCTGATGTTCGCATCGCCATGGAGCCCTCCGGCCTGGATGAAGACAAACGGAGACGTTCTGAATGGCGGTAAACTTTTGGATGAATACAAACAGGCATGGGCAAACCTCTTTGTAAAGTTTATTGATTCTTACACCAAAACCGGTATTCCTATATGGGCTGTCTCAGCACAAAACGAACCGTTAGCCGTTCAGACCTGGGAGTCATGTATCTTTTCTGCCGGTGACGAAGCCGAATTCATTGGCAAATACCTAGGCCCGGCTGTTGAAAAGAGTCCTTATGGCAATACGAAAATAATTGCATGGGATCATAACCGTGACCTGATACACCAGAGGGCAAGCATGATCATGAGCAATCCGGAAGCCGCTAAATACATTTGGGGATTCGGCTTCCACTGGTATGAGACATGGACAGGCGGGGAGATGCAGTTCAATAATGTCAGGCTGGTGAACGATACCTATCCCGATAAAAAAATCATTTTTTCTGAGGGATGTGCCGAAAGATTTGATTCAACCAGGATTAACAGCTGGGATCTGGGCGAATTCTACGCCAATTCAATAGTAAACGATTTCAATTGCGGTACTGTTGCCTGGTTCGACTGGAACATACTCCTCGATGAAAAAGGCGGGCCAAACCATGTCGGGAACTACTGTTTTGCACCTGTTCACGCCGATACCCGGACCGGCGATATCATATACACCAATGCCTATTATTACATCGGTCATTTTTCAAAATTCATCCATCGCGGCGCAAAAAGAATCGGGGTTTCTTCCTCAAGGGATCATATAAAGACTACCGGTTTTATCAACCCTGACGGTGAAATTGTTGTTGTAATATTTAACAAGTCGGATCTGAAGACTGACCTTAAATTGTGTATCGGCACCAAAGCGGCTGATGTGACCAGCCCTCCGCACTCAATCATTACGGTCATAATATAAAGACCGGCTACCTGTTTCCGGTAAGAATTCTTTTTCTACTTTTGCAGCCCGATAGCATCTGCAAATGGAAGAAATAAGAAATATAGCCGTCATAGCTCACGTCGACCACGGCAAAACCACTCTTGTTGACCGCATCTTATACCAGGTCAAGCTTTTCCGTGAAAACCAGGTCATGGGTGACCTTATCCTTGACAGCAACGACCTGGAACGGGAACGAGGCATAACAATACTCTCAAAAAATGTTTCCGTACGGTACAAAAATGTCAAGATCAATATTATAGACACCCCGGGCCACGCTGACTTCGGAGGAGAAGTTGAAAGGGTTCTTAATATGGCCGAGGGAGTATTGCTTATTGTTGATGCCTTTGAAGGACCAATGCCGCAAACCCGTTTTGTCCTCCAGAAGGCCCTGGAGCTGGGGTTGAAGCCAATTGTTGTCGTCAATAAGGTAGACAAGCCAAACTGCAGGCCTGAAGAGACACAGGAAAAAGTCTTCGACCTGATGCACAGCCTTAAGGCAACCGAAGACCAGCTTGACTTCCCTACTGTTTACGGGTCTTCAAAGCTGGGATGGATGGGACCTGACTGGTCAGTTCCGACGACTGATGTGAGTTATCTTCTCGATACCATACTGGAACATATTCCGCCTGCAAAAATGGTGGAAGGCACCCTGCAGATGAGAATCTCATCACTTGATTATTCATCTTACCAGGGGCGTATTGCAGTGGGCAAGATAAGCCGGGGGATACTGCTGCCCGGAAGCCAGGTCTCACTTATGAAGCGCGACGGCAGTGTTGTCAAAAACACTGTAAAGGAAGCTTATCTCTTTGAGGGGCTGGGCAAAGAGAAGACAAAGAAACCGATAAGGTCCGGCGAGATATGTGCTCTGTTCGGTATTGAGGATTTCGAGATAGGCGATACAATATCTGATGCTGACAACCCGGAGGGGCTTTCGCATATCCAGGTCGATGAACCTACAATGAGTATGCTCTTTGTATCGAATAATTCACCTTTTTTCGGACGTGAAGGGACACTCGTCACATCGCGCCAGCTGAGAGACAGGCTTTTCAGGGAGACGGAAAAGAACCTGGCAATGAAAGTTGAAGAGACGGGTACATCAGAAGCTTTCATGGTCTATGGAAGAGGTATACTTCACCTGTCAATACTGATCGAAACAATGCGCCGCGAGGGCTTTGAAATGCAGGTTGGCCAGCCTAAAGTCCTGTTGAGGACTATAGACGGTATAAACCATGAGCCCATAGAAGCACTTACAGTACAGGTCCCTGACAATTTCGTCGGCAAGGTGATTGAGCAGGTGACGCAGCGTAAAGGTGAGATCATTAAAATAGATATACAGGATGATCGGGCCAATCTCGATTTTAAGATCCCCGTACGCGGGATCATAGGACTGAGAAACCAGATACTCACAGTAACAGAGGGGGAGGCCGTTATGGCACACCGCTTTGAGGGATACGAACCCTGGAAAGGGGAGATGGCAGTCAAACGCAACGGATCACTGATAGCCCTGGAGACAGGTACATCTGCAGCATACGCCATTGATAAACTGCAAGACCGCGGCAGGTTCTTCATCTTCCCGGGGGAAGAGGTGTATATGGGACAGGTTATTGGCGAAAACACCCGTTATGATGACATAACCGTCAATGTGACAAAAACAAAGAAGCTTACCAATATGAGGGCTTCGGGTTCAGATGACAAGGCGCTGCTGGAACCTCCGGTACGATTCTCGCTTGAAGAGGCAATGGAGTATATCGCTTCGGACGAATATATCGAGATCACACCCAAATCTATGCGTCTGAGAAAAATCCTGCTCGATGAAAATGACCGTAAGAGGATCAGAAACGAGCAATAAGGAATATCAAGGAAAAAAGAAGAAAAACTCAGTTCCTTTTCCGGGTTCGGATAAGACCCTGATAGCTATATCATGAAAATCCGCAATAGACTTTGTAATTGCCAGTCCTATTCCGGTACTGTCATCAGCGGCGTCAAGCTTTGTACTGAAACGTGAAAAGAGATTGTCAAGCTGTTTCTGCGTCATCCCCTTGCCCGTATCGATAACGGAAAGTTCAAATATGGCATCCCGCCATTTTCCTTCAATCTCAATTTTTCCCTTACGTGGTGTATGCTTCACGGCATTATTTACAACATTGTAGAACATTGAGAAGATCAGTGACCTGTTTGCTTTCCTGAATATAAAATCATCATCGCAGTTAAGTGTTATTTTTACCCCGGCATCAACAGCGATAGGTGACAGTTCCTCAATAACTTCACCTATCAGCTCCTTGATCTTAATGCTGTCTTCCTTTATGTACTGACGGCTCTCGATACGGGCTATTGTAAGCAGTGAGTTTATCAACGTCTTTAACCGGTGCAGCATCCTGAGCGATTCTTCAATGCCCGCTTCAACATCATGATCAAGACCTTTTTGAAGCAACATATTTTCAAGTTTGCTGCGGAGAACAGAAACAGGGGTCATCAGTTCATGCGAAATGTTTACAGTGATCTCTTTTTCAATGCGAAAGAGATCCTCGATCTTCTTCATCATTTCCCTGAGCGTCTGTTCAAGCTGGAAAAAGTCTCTGGTTGTTGTTCTGAGCCGTTTAGAGTCAGGGAATGAGGGAGAGGAAGTAGCTTCCAGCCTTCGCGTGATAACTTTCAGCGGACGAAGTACCCTGTCAGTATAAAAAAGGTCAGAAAGAAGAGTGATAAAGATGAAGAGAGCCAGGAAGATTAAAATGACCTTGCGAACATTCTTTGCGGCATATCTCATACTTGAAAGACTCTTTCCAATCTCAAGGAGATAGGTCTGGCCGTCAATTTTCAAAGAGTAGTTTAGTACGCGGTAGTCAATGGTTTCATTGTCAATAAACCGCTGAGTTACTTCAATGAAATTCCAATCCTCGGAAAGATCGACCTTCTCAAGGCCGATGAACTCTTCTTTAAGAATGTTATAACTGCCGAAACCGGCTTCGGTATCATCAGTGATAAAGGGTTCAATACCCACTTCGGAGATCAGGTTGATGACTTCCTCTCGCTTGTCAATAAGTTCATTATCTGTCTGACGGATGTTGATGCGCTCAGTGATCAGGGGCAGGAACCCGATGAAAAAAGCAAAGAAGACGAGTTTCGAGAGCAGGTTGAACAGGGCAAGTTTTGTCTGTAATCTCATCATGCTCTCATGATCTTATTACTGGTCAAGGCTAATTCTGTAACCTACACCTCTTACTGTCTCCAGCCATGGCGTAGGTGCACTGATATTCAGTTTCTTGCGCAGGTTCTTTATATGAACATCAATGAAATTACTGTCGTACTGATCATCGAGGGTGTTCCCCCAGATGTGCTCATAGAGTTGATGGCGTGCCAGAACTTTGTCGTGATTCATCACCAGGTAATGAAGCAGGTCAAACTCCTTTTTTGTGATCTCAACTTCTCTGCCATTGTAAAAGACCTTTCTTGCATGTATCGCCAGGACAAATTCACCGAGGGTGATATCAGGTGAGGTGATCTGAAATTTCCTTCTGGCCACTGCCATAATGCGGGAATGGAGCTCAACGAGGGCAAACGGTTTTGACAGGTAATCATCGGCTCCGAGGTCTAGTCCTCTGACCTTGTCTTCGACGGCGCCGCGGGCGGTAATAATAATAAATGAAACATCAACACCGCTCTTTCTGGCCTCTTTGATAAGATCAAGCCCGTTGTAATCAGGAAGGCCAAGATCAAGGAGGACAAAATCGTAAAGGTTGACCGCTATTTTTTCCGAAGCTTCCTTTCCCGTGAAAGCAAGATCACACAGGAAATTCTCTTTCCTCAGATATGACGCAATCTCTTTTGCCAGGCTTCTCTCGTCTTCGACTATAAGGAGGTTCATAGCCCAAAGTTAAAAAATCCTGAAGAAGGCGCTCAACAGTAAGAGAAAACCTTCAGCACCGGATGTTTCGGTGTCTGAATAAAAAGGCAGGATGTACCCGGGTTCTACCTCGATGGTAAAGAAGTCATAGCTGAAGGAAACCGGAAGTCCGAAGTCCAGTTCCACGAGTTCCGAACCTTTCAGAATAGATTGTGGACGAGCCTATGGAAGGTTTGTGCCATCCTCCATGGCCGTGTGGTATTGAAGTTGTTGTATCCTGGATAGTCGTTATGTCGATAATGGTTCCGAAGATGAGATTTACATAAGGATCAAAGGAAAAGAATGCTTTGCCCCCTGCAAATGACGGTGTCTCAAAGTACCTCGAGTTTCGTGTCTGAAGATAGAACCAGCTATCTTCAGCAAAGAGGCCACCGGCAGATATTTGTGTATAAAGGATCCTCCAGTCGAAACCAAACGTCGCATTTGCATATGTGAAGCTTCTGAACAGTGTGTCCTCAAGTGATTCAGTTACATTGTATCTGGAGAGGTTCAGTCCTATATCAAACCAGGAATTGAATGTGTGGTTTAAACTCAGGTCAAGACTGTAACAGGCAAGGAAAGGGGAGAAGCTGCTAAGCGTGTAGCCTGTGGCAGACAAATAAAGATGATCTTTAAAGCCATAGGAAACAGAGGCGTAACCGAAGGGTTTGTCATTCGATATTGTCGTTCCAAGATAAACCATATTGCTGCCAAACCCTGCCCCGGCATATAATGAATGGATCTTGTCTTTTTCAACGATGACCGGAGAAACTTTGATGATAGAGGAATCAGCTGTTATCTGTGCGGAGGTATCGGTAAAAAATGCCTGCAACATGATGCTGCAGGCAATTGTACCTATTACAGATCCTCTTCCTTTCATAATGTCCGTTATGCTTATTTTACCTTCCTCCCGGGCCTTTTGCTCCATGAGGCTTGCCGGCACCCTTTGGAATTCGGGAGCCTGAAGGTCTCTCAACCGAGGCGGGACGTGCTCCTCTGGCTTTGCTCCAGTCTGGCCGTGCACTGCGTACCTGCTTAACCCCGGAAGCATTTCCTTTCTGAGATTGTACCATGCCCTGAGTTTTATCCTGCGCCTGTGTCCTGGTTTGAGACTTTTCCTGTTTCTGTACCTGAGCCTTATCGTCCAGTGACCTGACAGCAGCTGTGTCAGCATTTATCATGACCTGCTGCCCGTTTAAGACTCCGGCTGTGATCATCAGGAAGGTAAAAATCAGAAGACTATTTTTAATCTTTTTCATTCACCGTACAGTTTGTCTTGTCATGAAAGGTTTTCAATTTTCCGGAAATCATTTGAAATAAAGATTATTGAAGAACTTCACAACAAAAGTATTCAATCAAATGTGAAGAAAAGATGAAGGAATTCTATTTTTTAAAAAATATTTTTAAAAGTGTAATAATTACATTTAAAGAATTATATAACTTGCAGATAATAATGTAGAGCAAGCTGGCGATCCGCCAGTTGACGGAGAGGCAGCCCCGCGAAGCAGGAGGGCAAGGGGAAGAGTGGAAGGTGACACTCGTGGGTGTCACGGGTTGATAAGGAATACAAATTGTGTAAATAGAGACCATAAATATTCTAATAATTAACCTAACAATCAAATAATCATGCAATTACTCGACTGGATCGTACTGGGGGGGTTCTGCCTCGCACTGGTAGCATTTATTGTCTTTTCGATGAAATCAAAAGACAAGACTTCAGCTGACTACTTTCTTGCCGGACGCGATGCCACATGGGTCGCTATCGGAGCCTCTATCTTTGCCTCGAACATCGGATCAGAGCACCTTGTGGGTCTGGCCGGGGCTGGCGCTTCATCAGGAATGGCTATGGCCCACTGGGAGATGCACGGCTGGCTCATCCTTCTGCTTGGATGGCTCTTTGTGCCATTTTACGCCAGGAGCGGGGTATTCACCATGCCTGAGTTTCTTGAGAGGAGGTATAACAAGGAATCAAGGTCTGTACTCTCTATTATATCCCTGATAAGTTATGTCCTGACTAAAGTGGCTGTGACAGTTTATGCAGGTGGTGTTGTCTTTAAAGATGTCTTTGGCATTGAATCAATATGGGGAATTGACTTTTTCTGGATAAGCGCCATTGGTCTTGTCCTTATAACAGGACTTTATACCACGCTTGGGGGTATGAAAGCCGTTCTCTGGACCTCCGTCATTCAGACACCCGTGCTTCTTGCCGGATCGATTGCCGTGCTGATAGCCGGCCTGATAAAAGTAGGAGGATGGGATGAGCTGATGCATATCTGCAGATCCGTACCTGTTAATGAATACGGTGACACCATGACCCAGCTTATCAGGTCACCAAAAGACCCGACTTACCCATGGACCGGAGTGCTCCTTGGCTCTGCAATTATCGGTTTCTGGTACTGGTGTACAGACCAGTATATTGTTCAGCGTGTGCTATCAGGCCGTGATCAGACCCAGGCCCGCCGTGGTGCAATCTTCGGGGCTTATCTGAAACTGACCCCGGTATTTATATTTCTGATCCCCGGAATGATCGCTTATGCACTTAATAAGCAGGGTATAATTCATCTTGCAAGTTCTGACTCGGCATTTTCAACACTGGTTAAGGAATTACTCCCGATGGGATTTAAAGGTCTTGTTGTGGGTGGCCTTCTTGCTGCATTGATGAGTTCGCTGGCCTCACTGTTCAATTCGTCTGCCACACTGTTTACGATTGATTTTTATCAGCGGTATAAACCGAAGGCTCCTGAGAGTGAGCTTGTAAGGGTAGGACGAATTGCCACGGTAGTAGTTGTGATCCTCGGTATTCTTTGGATACCTGTAATGAAAGGTATCGGCAAGGTTCTTTACGCTTATCTCCAGGATGTGCAATCGCTCCTTGCTCCGGGGATAGCTGCGGCATTCCTGCTTGGTGTTGTCTCAAAGAAAACCACACCTGCAGCCGGCCTCACCGGGCTTCTGACAGGATTTACCATTGGGATGCTGCGTCTGGGATTTACAATATTCAAAGGCCATGTAAGTCCTGACGGGATGCTTTACAGCGTATTTATCGAGCCCAACTGGCTGCATTATGAGATCATCAACTTTGCAATTGTTATAATCACGATGATCATTGTAAGTTCTCTCACGAAGAGAA
The DNA here is from genome assembly GCA_963828395.1 of uncultured Bacteroidales bacterium. Classification (GTDB taxonomy): domain Bacteria; phylum Bacteroidota; class Bacteroidia; order Bacteroidales; family VadinHA17; genus SR-FBR-E99. The sequence continues at coordinate 181,009 of CAWHED010000003.1, read as the reverse complement.
TGGATGAAACAAAGATTCAGGGACTTTATCTCGGGTCGGCGACAGTTGAACAGAGAGCCATTACCCGTGCAAGCTGGAACAACTGGGATGTTGTTCTGTCAGCAATTGTACTTGTTGTAGTAATAGCCTTCTACGCATATTTTTGGAATTAAAGCACGAAATATTACATGAAATAATCAGATATAATGAAAAAAGACACTGTTGAATTATGGTTCATAACAGGCAGTCAGCACCTTTACGGAGAAGAGACCCTTAAGCAGGTTAATGCTGACTCGAAGGCAATTGCCGCTGCCCTTGACAAGACTGATGCAATTCCCGTGAAGATTGTTTTCAGACCTGTTCTCACAACGGCTGATGCCATTACGGCAATCTGCATTGAGGCGAACAGTTCACCAAAATGCGCAGGACTTATTGCATGGATGCATACATTTTCACCTGCAAAGATGTGGATATCAGGCCTTAAGAAGCTAAACAAACCCCTTCTTCACTTTCATACCCAATATAACCGTGATATCCCATGGTCAGAAATTGACATGGATTTCATGAACCTGAACCAGGCGGCTCACGGCGACCGTGAGTTCGGATACATATGCTCACGTCTCCGCCTTGAGCGTAAGGTTGTTGTAGGTCACTGGCAGGACAAGGAAGCGGTGGATGCCATCGGCATATGGGCGCGGGCTGCAATGGCGGCTCTTGATGCCCGGTCGATGAAGGTAGCCCGCTTCGGTGACAACATGCGTGATGTGGCAGTTACCGAAGGCAACAAGGTGTCGGCACAGCTTTACCTTGATTATCAGGTACACGGTTACGGCGTTGGCGATCTTGTGGCTACCATCAACAAAGTTTCGGATAAACAGGTCGCTGCACTTGTCAAAGAATACGGTGACGAATACAAGGCTTCATCAAAAGTTCTGGCCTCTCCTGCAATAAAAGAGGCGGCACGAATTGAGATCGGCATGCGCACCTTCCTTGAAAAAGGAGGGTTCAAAGCCTTCACCACTACCTTCGAAGACCTCCACGGGCTGGTCCAGTTACCCGGTCTTGCCGTCCAGAGGCTCATGGCTGACGGTTACGGCTTCGGCGCCGAAGGCGACTGGAAGACCGCAGCATTGCTGCGCTCGATGAAGGTAATGGCGGAAGGACTTAAAGGCGGCACATCTTTCATGGAAGATTATACCTATCATCTTGATCCGAAGAATATGGCAGCGCTCGGAGCTCATATGCTCGAAGTATGCCCATCCATCGCCGCCGGCAAACCGACACTCGAAGTACATCCTCTTGGAATAGGGGGCAAGGCTGACCCGGCAAGACTGATATTCAAGACTAGTACCGGCAAGGCTGTTGTTGCCTCGATGGTTGAAATGGGTGACAGGTTCAGACTCATTGTTAATACAATGAAGGTTATCGAATGTCCGCCAATGCCTAAACTGCCTGTGGCAAGCGTTCTGTGGAAACCTGACCCTGACCTGAAGACAGCTGCGACCGCCTGGATATATGCAGGTGGCGCCCACCATACAGGTTTCAGCCAGGCTCTTACAGCTGAACACCTGGCTGACTTTGCTGCCATGACAGGAACGGAGTTCGTGCTGATAGATAAAAAGTGTAAGATAGATGGGTTCAGGAAAGAACTCAGATGGAATGACCTTTTTTATCATTTGAATAAGGGTTTATGTTAGAGATCTATTCAAAGCATCATAAACACTTTCTGGCTGTTGACTGCATTATATTCGGTTATGATATAATAGAAAAAGAGCTCAAGCTCCTCCTGATAAAGAGGAGCTTTGAGCCCGCTAAGGGTCAATGGTCGCTTTCCGGAGGCTTTGTAGGCAAGGGTGAGGGCCTTGACAATGCCGCAAACCGTGTACTAAGAACCCTGACCGGTCTTTCGGATTTATATATGGAACAACTTTATACATATGGTGATGCCAGCCGTGATCCGGGTGACAGGGTGATCTCCACTGCATATTTTTCTCTGATAGGCCTGCATGAGATTGATGATAAGATAAAGGTGAAGTACGGCGCACATTGGAGATCCATATCCAGCCTTCCTGACCTGATCTTCGATCATCGGAAAATGGTTGACAGGGCTCTGAGCGAACTGGTTGAAAAAGTAAAGATTCACCCTGTCGGCTTTGAACTTCTTCCTGAGAAATTTACCCTTGTGCAGCTTCAGAACCTGTATGAGGCCATTTATCAGAAGTCAATTGACAAGCGCAACTTCAGGAAGAAGATCCTTTCAATGAATCTTCTGGAGAAACAGGGTGACAAAGAGAGGGAGACATCTAAAAAGGGAGCCTGGTATTACAGGTTCAACCAGGAAAAGTACAAAGAGTTCACAAATAACGGTTTCTTCTTCAACCTTGCCGTGAGCTGACCCCGGGGGTCCTGACGGCAGGCATAACCTTTAAAACAAAATAATCATGCTTGAAAAGCTTAAGGAAGATGTCTTCAAAGCTAACCTGGACCTTGTCAGACACGGTCTGGTCATTATGACTTTTGGCAATGTCAGCGGCATCGACAGGGCATCAGAGCTGATGGTCATCAAACCGTCCGGTGTTTCATACAATGAGATGACTGCCAATGACATGATTGTTACCGATCTCAACGGCAATGTTGTCGAGGGCACTTTAAACCCGTCAACAGATACTCCGACCCACCTCGCACTTTACAAGGCTTTTCCGGGGATAGGAGGAGTGGTGCATACACATTCCGCTCAGGCTACCGCCTGGGCTCAGGCCGGAACAGCAATCCCGTGCCTCGGAACGACACATGCTGATTATTTCTACGGGCCTGTGCCTGTGACACGACGACTGACGACGGTTGAGACTGAGAAAGACTATGAGTACAACACTGGCCTGGTCATTGCCGAGGTCATCGCCGGCAGAGATCCTCTGACCATGCCAGCGGTCCTGGTCAATTCACACGGTCCCTTTACCTGGGGTGAGACGCCTGCAATGGCTGTCCACAATGCCGTAATACTTGAGGAGATAGCACGCATAGCGTCACTCTCTGTAAATATTGCACCGCCGAATGAGATAGACAAACACCTGCTTGACAGGCATTATCTCCGGAAACACGGCAGCGGGGCATATTATGGTCAGAAAAAGTAAAAAAACAATAAAACCATGCATAAGTTTTCCATTGGAGTAGATTTCGGCACCCTTTCGGGGAGAGCCGTTCTTGTTGATGTTGTTAACGGTGAGGAAGTCGCTGTCGCTGTCCATGAGTATACCCACGGCGTGATGGACGAGAAGCTGCCTGACGGCACACCTCTGGGAGTGGATTGGGCGCTTCAGCACCCGCAGGATTACCTGGACGTATTCCGGATAACTATCCCGCAGGTGATGAAAATGGCTTCAGTGAGCCCTGATCAGATTGTGGGGGTGGGAATTGATTTTACGGCATGCACCATGCTGCCTGTCACGGCTGACGGTACACCGCTGTGCTTCCTCGATGAATTCAGGAAAAGACCCAATGCCTGGATCAAACTGTGGAAACACCATGCGGCACAGGATGAAGCAAATAAGCTTAATGCCATAGCAGAGAAGCGGGGAGAGAAGTTCCTTAAACGCTACGGGGGGAAAATATCATCGGAATGGCTTATACCCAAGATATGGCAGACTGCCGACGAGGATCCTCAGGTTTATGATGCCGCAGCACGCTTTCTTGAGGCAGCAGACTGGGTGGTATGGCAGCTGACAGGTATAGAGACACGTAATACTTGCACTGCCGGCTACAAGGCTATCTGGCATAAGCATGACGGTTATCCTTCGAATGATTTTTTCAAGGCATTGAATCCCAAAATGGAGAATCTGGTCGATGAGAAGCTCTCACGCATTCTCCTTCCCGTTGGAACAAAAGCCGGTAACATCACCGTAGCAGCAGCAAAGCTGACAGGCCTTAAAGAAGGAACTGCCGTCGCGGTGGCCAATGTTGATGCACATGTCTCGATACCGGCGGTGGGGATAACTTCATCAGGCAAAATGCTGGCTATCATAGGTACGTCAACATGCCATATGTTACTGGGCGACATTGAGAAAGAAGTTCCCGGTATGTGCGGTGTCGTTGAAGACGGAATAATAGGGGGTTTCTTCGGATATGAAGCCGGACAAAGCTGCGTAGGTGACCATTTTCAGTGGTTTGTCGAAAACTGCACACCGGCAGAGTACAAGGCAGAGGCTGACCGCAGGGGCATTGACATGCATGCGCTGCTAACAGAAAAGGCATCAGCACTGAAACCAGGGGAGAGCGGACTGGTGGCACTGGACTGGTGGAACGGCAACAGGTCGGTGCTTGTAGATGTTGACCTGACAGGTATGATGCTCGGGATGACCCTGACCACAAAGGCTGAGGAGATCTACCGGGCACTCATCGAGGCGACAGCTTATGGTACACGGATGATCATCGATACCTTTGAGGAGAATGGCGTGCCGGTAAATGAGTTCTATGCCGCCGGCGGTATTGCAGAGAAAAACCCGTTCGTGATGCAGATATATGCCGATGTGATAAACAGGGAGATAAAGATTTCGGGAAGTCCGCAGGCGCCGGCACTTGGCTCGGCAATGTTCGGGGCAGTGGCAGCAGGAAAAAAGGCCGGCGGGTTTGACACCATACAGGAAGCCGCTGCGGTAATGGCAAAGGTTAAAGATCATACTTACAAACCGGTACCTTCAAACGCTGACGCTTACAAAAAACTTTATGCAGAGTACAGGCTGCTTCACGATTACTTTGGCCGCGGCGCCAATGATGTCATGAAAAGACTCAAGGATATCAGAAAAGAAGTGAGAGGGTGAAAATCAGATACATATTGCTGCTGATATTTACGGTTTTGATGTCATCATGCGGGTATAATGCCACAGAGAAAAATATAACCGAATGGCTTGATACTCCTGCACCCGGCGATGTACGTATCACGGATAACTTCTGGAGGCCGAAGATCGACCTGAACAGGGAGGCAACCATACCTTATGTTTTCAGGCAGTGTGAGGAGACTGGCCGGATAGACAACTTTGCTATCGCGGGCGGGTTGAAGAAGGGGAAACACACCGGCGAGAGATATAATGACTCTGACGTCTTCAAAGTCATCGAAGGTGCCTGCTACTCTCTAATGGAGACACCTGACCCGGCCCTGCGTCACTATGTCGACAGCCTCGTATCACTCATTGCAGCGGCACAGGAGGATGACGGGTACCTTTATACAACCCGTACCATTGATCCTGTCAATATGGCCCCCGGGGCAGGCAGGGAGCGGTGGATCGATGAGCGTGTCAGCCATGAACTATATAATGTGGGACACATGTATGAGGCAGCTGTTGCACATTATGATGCTACAGGCTCAAAAGCATTCCTTGAAGTTGCCCTGAAGAACGCAGAGCTTGTCAATAAAGAGTTCGGATGGGGCAAAAGAGAAATCGCACCCGGGCATCAGGAAATAGAAATAGGGCTGGTGAAACTCTACAAATGCACCGGCGAAAAAAAATGGCTTGACCTGGCACAGTTCTTTCTCGATGTCCGCGGCCGTCAGGGTGATTATATACTCCACCCCATGAACTCAAGGTTCGCAGTATATAATGATTCCATATACTTCCAGATGCATAAGCCGGTACTGGAACAGACAGAGGCGGTAGGTCATGCTGTCAGGGGTACATATATGTACGCCGCCATGGCAGATGTTTCGGAACATACAGGCTATAACCGGTATCTTGAGTCATCACAAAGGATCTGGAACGATGTCACTGCAGGGAAAATATATATTACCGGTGGCATCGGGTCAAAAGAAAACGGCGAGGCCTTCGGGGAGCTTTTCGAGCTTCCCAATATGACAGCTTATACCGAGACCTGTGCCTCCGTGGCAAATGTATTCTGGAACCACCGCCTTTACCGGGCTACCGGTGAAGCCAGATACCTGGATGTGCTTGAACGAACTCTCTATAACGGGCTTATCTCGGGCATCGGCAGTGACGGTTGCCATTTCTTTTATCCCAATCCCCTTGAATCAGACGGCAGCTTTGAGCGCGCCGGATGGTTCGACTGTTCATGCTGCCCTGTCAATGTGGCCCGCTTCATGCCCGCCATGAAACAGTATATATGGTCAGCGTCAGGTGACGGTGTAAATGTTAACCTCTTCATCGGCTCGGAAGCCCGGCTCACGACTGACGGAGGGGAGGTCTTCGTCAGACAGACAACTGATTTCCCCTGGAAAGGTGACGTAACCATCAGTGTAAACCCCGATAACCAGGGAAGCTCTTTCAGGCTAAGAATACGTGTCCCCGGCTGGACTGGCAATGAGCCAATGGAAGGCGGCCTCTACAGGTATATTACTCCCGCAAAGGAGAAAATGGAAATAAAAGTAAACGGAAAGAAGGCTTCTCCGGAGATTGTAAAGGGCTTTGCAGTAATTGACAGAAAATGGAACAAAGGTGATGTTGTTGATATAACCCTTCCCCTGGAACCAAGATTCATTGCAGCCAGACAGGAGGTGAAGGCTGACAGCGGCCGGACAGCCCTGGGAATAGGCCCCATGGTCTACTGTCTTGAAGAAGCGGATAACGGAACAGTAAGGGAGGTAAAGGTCGATCCTGAAACAAAGGTGGATGTTGTTTATGATGACGGCAGCCCCATTACTGCTGCGACACTGACATTTGACGCTGAAATGGCTGATGGCTCGGGGAAACAGGTAAGGGCAGTGCCATATTACTCCTGGGCCAACAGGGGCAAAGGTGAAATGATCGTCTGGATGAAAAACAAATAAGAATCATCATGAACAGAGTAAGCGAAGTAATTCTTCATCCGGCGGTAGCCCTGCTGATCATTGCTTCATCGTGCTCGGACGGAAAGCATGATGAGAACTATCCTGTAAGACCAGTTCCGTTCACCTCCGTGAAGATGACGGATAATTTCTGGGCGCCGCGCATAAAGAGAAATCATGAAGTAACCATACCAATTGCCTTTGGATATTGTGAATCAACAGGAAGGGTAAAGAACTTCGAGATAGCTGGCGGACTCGATACCGGTGCTTTTCAGACAATCTATCCGTTTGATGATTCTGATGTGACCAAGATCATCGAGGGAGCCAGTTACTCGCTGCAGACATTTCCTGACCCTGAGCTGGAGGCTTACGTTGATACCCTTATATATAAGATAGGACTGGCACAGGAGGCTGATGGTTATCTGTACACCAACCGCACCATTGCTGAAAAAGGATATGGCAAGTTGCACGAGTGGGCCGGCGAGAAAAGATGGGAAAAGGATAACATTCTCAGCCATGAGCTATATAACCTTGGTCATATGTATGAAGCAGGTGTGGCATACTACCAGGCTACCGGTAAAAGAACCCTGCTTGACATTTGCATCAAGTCAGCCGACCTTGTCGATCATGATATGGGATGGGATGCATTTGTGACCTACCCCGGTCATCAGGTCATTGAGATCGGACTGGTAAAGCTTTACAGGGTGACAGGAGAAAGAAGATATCTTGACCTGGCAAAATTCTTCCTTGATGCCCGCGGAACACGCCCCGACGGTGAAGAATACTCGCAGTCACATAAAAAAGTTGTAGACCAGACAGAGGCAGTAGGCCACTCGGTAAGAGCTACATATATGTATTCCGGTATGGCCGATGTGGCTGCCATATTAAATGATGAAGCTTACCTCAATGCTATCACGAAGATCTGGGAGGATCTGGTTTACAGGAAAATGTATGTCACCGGTGGTATCGGTGCAGGCGGCGGCAATGAGGGTTTTGCGGAACCGTATAACCTGCCTAATATGTCAGCGTACTGCGAAACATGCGCATCGATAGGGGATATCTTTTTCAACCACCGTATGTTTTCGATGCATGGGGACGGTAAGTATTTTGATGTGCTTGAAAAGACACTGTATAACGGAGCGCTGTCAGGGGTCAACCTTGCAGGGGACAGATTCTTCTATCCTAATCCACTTGAGTCCAGCGGACAGCATGAAAGATCACCGTGGTTCGGATGTGCATGCTGCCCGTCAAATGTGGCAAGATTTATTCCGGCCATACCGGGATATATATATTCTGTTACGGACAAAGACCTGTATGTTAACCTTTTTGCATCAAATAGTGCAGAAATAACATTCGGTAAGAACAATGTTAGTGTTACACAGGAAACAAATTACCCCTGGGACGGGGATGTGATGATAACTGTACATCCTGAAAAGAAAGGCAAATTTAACCTGCGGCTTCGCATTCCCGGCTGGGCGCACAATGAAGCTATTCCGGGCGACTTGTACACATTTACCGGAGACGATGAAGAAAAGTATGTGATACGGGTGAACGGCGAAGTATGTAATGCCGCTGTCACAGATGGCTATGCCTCTGTTTCACGAAAGTGGAACAAGGGTGACAAGATAGAACTGCTATTACCCATGCCAGTAAGGACTGTGGCTGCAGACAGCAGGGTAAAGGAGGACAATGATAAGTACGCTGTCCAGCGTGGTCCTCTGATGTTCTGTGCCGAATGGCCTGATAATCCGGAAGGGCATGTTCTTAACCTTGTTTTGGATGAGCAGCCTGAACTGAAGGCGGAGTTCATTCCGGACCTGCTGGGCGGTACAGAGGTGATCAAAACAAAAGCCCGCCAGGCAGCCAAAAACATTGAGGGTACTATTACCCTCGGTGATTATGAAGAGGTAACTCTAATACCTTATCATTTATGGAATAACCGAGGAGCAGGGGAGATGAGGGTATGGCTTCCATTCCACCTATAGTCATCGGCCTGAAAATTCGGTTTGACAATTACATAAAAACCAGTCAAATAAAAATAAGCATTATGAGACCATGGAAAAGATTTACTGCATGTGTTTTTTTGCTTTCTGCAGTTGTTTACCTGGCCTTTGGCCAGTCAAAGAAAGAAGCTGGCCAGGCTAACATTATCGTCAGCACTGACGTTGGCACTGAGATAATCAGTCGTCATATCTACGGACATTTCTCGGAACACCTGGGGCACTGTATTTACGGTGGCTACTGGGTGGGGGAGAATGCAGCTATCCCGAATACAAGAGGTATCAGGAATGACGTTGTCGAGGCGCTGAAGAAGACTCAGATACCCAACCTGCGCTGGCCCGGCGGATGCTTTGCTGATGAATATCACTGGAGGGATGGCATCGGACCGCGCGAAAACAGGCCGAAAATGGTCAATACCCACTGGGGCGGGGTGACGGAGGACAACAGCTTCGGCACACATGAATTCCTTGATCTCTGTGAACAGCTTGGAGCCGAACCGTATATCTGCGGTAACGTAGGCAGCGGTTCGGTTGAGGAGATGTCAAAATGGGTGGAATACATAAATTTTGACGGCGTAAGCCCGATGGCTGACCTGCGTCGTAAGAACGGCCGCGATAAACCATGGAATGTCAGATACTGGGGAGTAGGTAATGAGAACTGGGGTTGCGGCGGAAATATGACGCCTGATTTCTATGCCGATCAGTTCAGACGATATGCCACCTACACACGCAACTACGGAGATAACCACCTTATGAAAATCGCCGGAGGAGCCAACACTACCGATTATAACTGGACCGAGACGATTATGCGCGATGTGCCTCATTATATGATGTGGGGCATTTCACTTCATTATTATACCACAAACTGGGAGCAGAAAGGGTCAGCCACAAAATTCGGCGAGAAGGAATATTTCGAAACCATTGAACGCTGCCTGAATATTGAAACCGCGCTTGACAGGCACATCAATATTATGGACAAATATGACCCCGAAAAGCGCATTGCTCTTGTTGTTGATGAATGGGGCACATGGTGGGATGTGGAACCAGGCACAAATCCCGGCTTCCTCTTCCAGCAGAACACCCTGCGTGATGCCATGGTGGCAGGTTTATCACTGAACTATTTCAATGACCGTTGTGAAAGGATCAAAATGGCCAATATCGCACAGACGGTAAATGTCCTCCAGTCACTGATTTTCACTGATAGTGATAAGATTCTGCTTACGCCTACTTATCATGTCTTTGAGATGTACAAGGTTCATCATGACGCCACCATGCTTCCGTTGCATCTTAACTGTGAAAATTATGTGATGGAGGGGAGAGAACTTCCTGCCCTGAGCGCCTCTGCGTCAAAAGATAAAAACGGTGTAGTACATATTTCAGTGGTCAACATTGACCCTGCGAAGGAGGTTAAATTGTTGGTAGACCTGCGCGGAGGGGAGTATTCTGAGGTTTCCGGCAGGATACTTACCGCACCGGAACTGAACACTCACAACACGTTTGAGAAGCCTGATGAGATAAGGCCTGCTGCCTTCGGTAACGTGAAGATAAAAAAGAATATAGTAAGCCTTGATGTGCCACCAAGGTCAATAATTGTCCTTGAGATAAATTAATAAAATCATACATTAAAAAATCTTAATGAGAAAGGTGTATAACGTTTTTGTTATATTTCGGAAAAAATACAGATGCAAAAACATAAATATTTTTTCAGCGCTGCATTGGCGCTGATAATGGTCGGCATGATCTCATGCGTTAACAATAAAACAAAAGAAATGGTCACTACTCAAAGCTTCGGGTCCTTCCACGGGAAGGATGTCTTCCTCTATACCCTTACCAATAAGAAGGGCGATGTGCTTAAACTCTCAAATTACGGAGCTGTGATTGTTGAGATCATTGTTCCTGACCGCAACGGGAAGAAGGAAAATGTGACTTTTGGGTATGATAATTTTGACGGATATGTCAATGGTGATCTTTATTTTGGTAAAGTAGTCGGTCAGTATGCCAACCGCATTGCCAAGGGTAAGTTTTCACTTGACGGTGTAGATTATACTCTTGCCATCAACAATGCTCCCAATGCCCTTCACGGGGGCCCCACCGGATGGCACAGCCGTGTATGGGATGCACAGGTTCTGAAAAACACTGATTTTGCTGCCATACGGTTTACCTACAACAAACCTGATATGGAAGAGGGTTTCCCGGGCAATGTCGTTGCAGAGGTGGTCTATACCTGGACTGACAATGATGAGATTATACTTGATTACAAGGTCACTACTGACAAGAAAACGGTAGTAAACCTCACGAATCATGCATATTTCAATCTCCATTACGCGGGTACAGGAGATATACTTGACCACGAGATCGTCATTAAGGCTTCATCTTTTACACCTGTTGATTTAACACTTATACCCACCGGAGAGATCAGGCCTGTTGAGGGCACTCCTTTTGATTTCCGGACACCGCACCTGATAGGTGAGAGGATAGGGGCCGACTATGATCAGCTTAAGCTCGGCGGCGGTTATGACCACAACTTTGTGCTTGACAATGCCGAGGAGGTGGATGCAGTTGTTTATGATCCCTCCACCGGCAGGGTGCTGGAGGTTCTTACAGACCAGCCGGGAGTACAGCTTTACACAGGCAACTTTCTTAACGGTACGCAGACCGGCCACGGTGGCAAGGTCTATAACTACCGTTCGGGCTTCTGCCTCGAGACACAGCATTTTCCTGATAGTCCTAACCAGGCAGCCTTCCCGTCAGTTATACTTATGCCTGAGGAACCGTTCCTGTCGAGCACGACGTTCAGGTTTTCGGTAAAATAATCAGCAATTTAATAATGGCATGTGGAGACGCCCAATTTGGGTGTCTCTACTGTTTATAATTTACGGATTTTTATGCTGCGGAAAAAGACCTCATTGCCATGATCCTGGAGCAGGATGTGCCCTATGTCAGCTTCACCGAAGCCGGGGTAGATATTATATTTGCTTTCGCTGACCAGCTTGCGAAAATTGTCGCTGCCCCTCTTATATTCAAGCACCCTGAACCCATTCAGCCAGTGTTCAACATGGCCGTTGAGCGATACTATGTGGCCAGTGTTCCATTGACCTATGCCGTTGAACCGCTTGTTGGCGGCAGGGATCAGGTCATATAGCGAGGCAAGTGTCCTGTTACCGTCACGTCCCATTTTTGCATCGGGGTGCCTCACGTCGTCAAGGATCTGGTATTCGAGACCTATTGCCGAACCTGTTGAGGCATAGTCTTCCGTAACGAAGTATTTGACACCGCTGTTAGCTCCTTCAGTGATCATGAATTCAAAGGACAGGTCAAAATTGCCATACTCATCAACTGTCACTATGTCTCCGCCGCCTTTTGATTCTGCACCACCCGAAGCAAGAACTTTCAGATAACCGTTTTCGATCATCCAGCCCGAATCGGGAAAGGTTTCCTTATGAGCGCCCCGCCAGCCTGCAGGGGTATTGCCGTCAAACAGCAGCTTCCATCCGTCGTTCACCTCTTTTTCCGTCAGTGTGTTGGGAACGAAATTCGCCTGGTAGATCTCGCTGGTATCTGCGATCTTATATTTTTCAAGGTTCTTCGTAACTATCCTGATATTTTTCCACCTTACCTGGGTACCGGCCAGTTTTTCAGCCACGGCATGAACCTGGAAGCCAATGAACCCTGATGCGTCAGCGTCATCGACCAGGTCTGCAACGGGGACGCCGTTGATCCATGTTCTGATCCTTGTCCCGATAGCTTCCACATGGTATTTATTCCAGCCGTATCTGTCAAATGCTTTCACAGCAGCCTGGTTGTTTGGTGTTACCGGGTACAGCCACCCTCTGCGTGCCTCGTCATATATGCCTCCGCTCCAGCCTCTGTCTGTGGGGTCAATCTCAACCTGGTAACCATATACCAGGACTTTACCCGCGTCGTCTTTGCTGTGGCTTCTGATCTGAACTCCGGAGTTAAGAAGAGTATCTACCTTCGTTTCGAATTCGATAATAAAATCTGAATAATCTTCAGTGGTGCACATAAAGCTGTTGGGAGTGTCAGACGTGGATATCCCAACCATCTCACCGTTTTCAACGATATACTGAGCCTGTCCGCCGAGCTGGACAAAACCGTCGAAGTTTTTTCCGTTAAAAAGCTTCTGCCAGTCGCTTCTCTGGCATCCGCCGGCAATTATCATCAAAGTAAGCAAAGAGATAATGAATTTCGGTTTCATAAGAAATGGTGTTTAAGTTAGTATTCGGGGAATTTCCAGGATGCATCGTAATATGGTTTGATGAGAGCATTGGCATCATCCTGTCTGAATTTGCCGGTGGCATTATCCCATGCAAGCGGTTTCCCCAGTCTGCATGAGACATTTGCCAGGTGAGTCATCGTAGCCACTTTTGCTCCTATAGCCACATCGGCGTTTGGAAGGTTGCGTGTTTTCATGCAGTCGAGGAAGTTTGCCACATGGGCAGCAAGTCCTCCTCCGGCAACAGCCTGACCCTCTATCGTCTCTGATTTTTTCTGCACAGGCACGGCCTCCATACGCGGAGCAGAATCGACTTCCGCGATCACCTCCCACCCGTTACGGTCGAGCACCAGGGTGCCGTTCTCGCCAATAAATGCCAGTCCGTGTTCACGTCCGTAAGGCCCGTCTTTCACCCCGCAGGCATGATCCCAGCTGATGGTGAAGTCATCATAGACATATGATACAAGCAGCGTGTCTGGTGTCTCCATGGCATCGGTGGGGTAAGCAAACTTTCCGCCTGCGGTGTAGATTTCTTTTGGCAGGTCAGCCTTCATTCCGAGCATGGCATAATCAAGGAGATGGACTCCCCAGTCAGACATCAGTCCGCCTGCATAGTCCCAGAAGTATCTGAAGTTATAATGAAAGCGGTTCGGGTTAAAAGGACGGTGTTTTGCCGGTCCGAGCCACATCTCATAGTCAACTCCCGGCGGAACCGGACCGTCAGGCTGAACAGGAAGGGTCTTTTTCCAGATCATGTAAGCCCATACCTTGACGGTCCTGATACGGCCAAGCTTGCCGGAGTGAATGAATGCTACGGCATCCTGCCAGTGCGGATCGCTGCGCTGCCATTGTCCTGTCTGCACCACCCGGTTATTTTTTCTTGCTGCGTTTACCATTGCATTACACTCTGCAATGGAATTAGCCAGCGGCTTCTCGCAATAGACATCCTTGCCTGCCTCCATGGCTGCAATGGCCTGCAGGCAGTGCCAGTGATCAGGTGTGGCAACAATGACCGCGTCAACATCCCGGTTATCCATCACCCTTCGCCAGTCTTTTACTTGTTGCTGAGGTTTTTTACCGGCGATCTTTTCGACGTCAGAGGCTCTTTTGTAAAGCCATTCGTCGTCAATGTCGCAGATTGAAACGCACTGTACCTGAGGGAATTTCAGAAACGTCTCGAGGTTTGACCATCCCATGTTCCGTCCTCCGATAAGGGCTACCCTTATCATATCTGACGGGCTGACTTTTTTGCTGAACATGCCGTAAGCACCGGGCATCGAGCCCAAACCTGCTATTCCTGCGGCAGCAATAGCACTTGTTTTTACAAAATCTCTTCTGTTGCTCATATCAGGGAAACCAATTAATTACATGATTTATAAATTAAGGTTCTTTCCAAAGGTAATAAATCCTAACTTTAGCTTCAGACCATATAGGATGATATTAATATGAAAAAACTGTTCTTGACACTTAGTTTTTTGTCCGTCGCATTGATAATCCGTGCACAGGAGCCTGTCTACATGAATACTGAACTTCCCTTTGGAGATCGTGTCACTGATCTTGTCAGCCGCATGACCGTTGAAGAAAAAGCTGCGCAGCTTCTTTATACCGCACCGGCTATCCCGCGCCTGGGTGTGCCGGAATACAATTGGTGGGGTGAGGCATTGCACGGCGTGGCCCGCGCGGGTTACGCCACTGTTTTTCCGCAAGCGATAACAATTGCCAACAGCTGGGATGAGGAGCTGATGCTTGATGTTGCCAATGCTATCTCGGATGAGGCCAGAGCCAAGTACCATGAGTTTATCAGACGCAGTGATCATGGCATCTATCACGGCCTGACATTCTGGTCACCCAATATCAATATTTTTCGCGACCCGCGCTGGGGCAGGGGGCATGAGACCTATGGCGAGGACCCTTACCTGACAGGACGCATGGGACTGCAATTTGTCAGGGGTATGCAGGGTTCAGACCCAAAGTACCTGAAGACGGTAGCCACGGCAAAGCACTATGCAGTACATTCCGGCCCGGAGCCTCTGAGACATAAGTTCAATGCACAGGTAAGCGAGCGCGATCTGCGTGAAACGTATCTGCCTGCCTTCCGCACTCTCGTGAAAGAGGGTGGCGTTTATTCGGTAATGGGCGCCTATAATCAGTTCCGCGGCCATCCTGCCTGTGCCAATGATGAACTGTACGGCATCCTCAGGAACGAATGGGGATTTGACGGATATATAGTTTCCGACTGCTGGGCAGTGTCTGATTTTTACACTTTCCAGGGTTATGCAAAAGACCCTGCCGAGGCAGCAGCCCAGGCTGTCAGGGCAGGTACTGACCTTGAATGTGGTGTTGATTATAACTATCTGATGGAATCTTTAAAACGTGGACTGATCACAGATGGCTGAAATAGACAGGGCTGTCAAAAGGCTTATGACTGCGCGGTTTAAGCTGGGCATGTTCGACCCTGATTCAATTGTAGAATATTCTCAGATACCATATACCGCCAACTGCTCTGACTACAACAGGTCTCTTGCCAGACAGGCTGCCCGCGAATCGATTGTTCTTCTTAAGAATGAGGATGACATACTGCCCCTGAAAGGTAATATTAAGACTATTGCGGTAATTGGCCCGAATGCCGATAACTGGGAGGCGCTGGTTGGTAATTATAATGGTATCCCGAAAGATCCTGTTACTATTCTGGATGGCATCAAAGCAAAGGCGTCATCATGCACTGAGGTGATATGGGCAGAGGGATGTGATCTGGCTCCGGGGATACATAACCTTATCCCGGTGCCCTCATGTTATCTGCAAACCCCAGATGGCAGGCAGGGAGCATTGGGAGAATACTTTGACAATCGTGACATGAAGGGCGAGCCGCTCTTCACGCGAATTGATGATGAAATCAATTTCTACTGGGACAACGATTCCCCGTCTTATCTCATGCCTGCCAATGACTTCGGCATTCACTGGGTTACAGACCTGATCCCTCCTGTCAGCGGAACTTATCACCTGGGAACCTGGGCCTCATCTGCTTACGTTCTGAAAGTCAATGGTGATACGTTGTTGTCTTTCCGTGGTGAACATCATGGGTTTCACAAAGAGGTTCCAATTGAACTGAAGGCAGGCGAAAAGTGCCGTATAGAGCTGTTCTACCGGAATTACAGCGGCGATGCGGATATGAAACTCCTCTGGGCCATGCCGCGTGAAAATCTTGTTGAAGATGCTGTGGCAAAAGCATCCATGGCTGATGCTGTCATCCTTGTTCTGGGCCTCTCGCAGCGTCTTGAGGGAGAAGAGATGGGAATAAGGATCGAGGGTTTTGAGGGTGGCGACCGCACCAGCCTTGCCCTGCCAGCTGTTCAGGAAGAACTGCTGACGGCAATGCTCAACACAGGCAAGCCGGTAATAGTGGTTCTCATGAATGGGGGGCCTATTGCTTCACTTCAGGCACATGAGAAAGCGGCAGCAGTCCTGCTTGCCGGTTATCCGGGAGTGGAGGGCGGAGACGCTGTAGCAGATGTGATCTTCGGTGATTATAACCCTGCCGGACGGCTTCCGGTCACATACTACTCCTCTGTGGATCAGCTGCCTCCGTTTGAGGATTATGATATGGAAAACCGGACATACAGGTATTTCTCAGGCACGCCACTGTACCCGTTTGGCTACGGTCTGAGTTATACGACATTCAGTTATTCAGATCTTACTCTTCCGGAAAAGATCGTTGCCGGCAATGACGTGCGGGTGACTGTCACGGTGACTAATACGGGAAAAATGGCAGGCGATGAAGTGGTGCAACTTTACATATCCGACGAAAAAGCATCCACACCGAGACCACTGAGACAGCTTGAGGGATTCAAACGGATACGTCTTAATGCGGGTGAGAGCAGGAACGTGGAATTTATTCTAAAAGCTGAACAGTTTTCGATGATTAACAAGAGCGGTGTCCGGGTCATTGAGCCGGGCTGGTTTACTGTCGCTGCAGGGGGTAAGCAACCCGGGTCAGCGGAAGCATCTGATCCCCCGCTCCCACAGGTACTGAGCGGACGGATAAAGCTTACTGGCAAAGAAATCATTCTTCCCGATTAAACAAAAGGGAGATCTTTTCGTTTACTACCTGTGACTGCTGTCGAGAAGAACAAAAAAAGAACCGGTTGGGTTGTCATACTCACGGCGGTGACCATGGTTGTTGAGATCATCGCCGGATGGATGACAGGTTCGATGGCCCTCCTGGCTGACGGGATTCACATGGGGTCGCACGTCCTCGCCATCGGCCTCAGCTGGGCGGCTTATTTACTTGTGCAGAGGCTTTCGGCCAGACCATCGTTCACCGGCAGCAATGAAAAAGTACTAAATCTTTCAGGATACACAAGCGGAATCATACTACTGATCTTCGCGGGCATGATCATAGTCGGCGCAGCCGGCCGGTTCATCAATCCCCGGGTAATCGAGTACCGGGAGGCAATAATGATAGCGTTCATAGGCCTTGGAGTAAATATTCTGAGTGCTTTTCTACTGCACCACGATCATGACGAAAGTGACAACAATATCAGGGCTGCCTACCTTCATGTCCTCGCCGATGCTGTTACAAGCGTAGCGGCCATATTAGGTTTGCTGACTGCGATGATCTGGAAACTTCCATATATTGATGCCATAGCTGCTCTTGTCAGCTCAGCCGTGATAATAAAATGGTCACTGGGCCTGCTGAAAGATTCCGGGAAGGCGCTGATAGGGTAACATTTTTCCTGTATGGCTTCAATGGTTATCTTTGCCGGCAAACAGAGAAGCATGCTCCCGGAGGATTTTCTTAAACGTATCAGCCATCAGGATTATATTGATGCAAAGGGGCTGACGGAAGCACTGGACCAGCCTTCGTCCGGTCTCTGTGAGAATTAATCCATATAAATGGGCGACAACCCGTCAGCGGGTATAAGAAGGTTCTGTGGGAGCCACAGGGTTATTATCTGCCGGTGAAACCTCTTTTTACGCCTGATCCGCTGTTTCATGCAGGGGTGTATTACCCGCAGGAGGCATCCGGTATGTTCACCGGAGAGGTTTTCAGACAGGTTACTGAAGGGATGGGAGATCTTCGCGTGCTTGACCTTTGCGGAGCGCCCGGAGGCAAGAGCACTCACCTGTCAGCCCTGATAGCCGATAGAGGATTCCTGGTAGCCAACGAAGTCATCCGGGCACGGGTGGCAGTTTTGGCTGAGACAATAACCAAATGGGGACTTGGTAATACTGTTGTCACGCAGAATGATCCTGCAGCTTTCGCCTCGCTTCCCTCTTTCTTCGATGTAATTGTCGCAGATGCGCCATGCTCAGGTGAAGGAATGTTCCGAAATCCGGCAGCCGTTCATGAGTGGTCTCTGCAGAATGCCAGGCTTTGCGGCGAACGGCAGCGCAGAATAGTAATGGAGGTATGGCCATCACTAAAACCCGGAGGTATATTGATTTATTCGACATGCACCTTCAATCCTGCCGAGAACGAGGAGAATGTTGCATGGTTCAGGGACAGCACAGCAGCTGAATCAGTCAGAATTGACACTGGAGGCAGCACAGGGATTGAGCCTGTACGTTATGCCGGAATAGAAGGATACGGTTTCCACCCCGGCAGAGTGGACGGTGACGGATTCTTTATTGCTGTTCTTAAGAAAACTGAGGGCAAAAATAACGGGCACCTGAGGAACAGGACAGTCAGCCAGAAACCGTCAGCAAAAATCTCCGGTCTGGCCGGGAAAATGTTTACTTCTGACAGTGACAGACTGATCATGGCGGGAAACAGGGTCCTTGCACTGGCAACTGACCGAAGTGTTTTCAGTTATATTGATGACAGGCTGACAGTCATCAAGTCGGGCACCATGATTGGTGAAACCAAGAATGACAGTTTCATTCCGGCCCATGACCTGGCGATGTCAGTAAAACAGAAGGAGGGAGCGTGGCCGGTGTACGATGCAGATTATGATGAGGCTATAGCATTTATCCGTCTTGAACAGTTCCGCATTGAGGGGATGCCCAGAGGGAGAGTACTCATCCGTTACCGTGGTGTACCACTTGGATTCGTAAATAATCTCGGGAACCGTATCAACAACGGATACCCTCATGCGTGGCGGATGCGGATGGAGAGGCAGCCGGATTACGGGGAGATATTGTAAAGAAATAAATATGTCTTATTTTTATCCCAAAGTAAAACCTGATGAAAACGGATATTGAGATTGCACAGAGTGCAGTAATGAGGCCTATAGGCGAAGTGGCCGGCAAGCTTGGGCTCATGGAGGACGACCTTGAGCTTTACGGTAAATACAAGGCCAAGTTGCCTCTCTCTCTCATCGATGAAAAGAAAGCGGCCAGGGCAAAGCTTATCCTTGTGACAGCGATCACTCCAACCCCCAGCGGTGAGGGTAAGACAACGACTTCGATAGGCCTTGCGCAGGGCCTGAACCTTCTGGGTAAAAAAACCACGGTTGTGCTTCGTGAACCCTCCCTGGGGCCTGTTTTCGGAATAAAGGGAGGCGCTGCCGGCGGCGGTTACTCGCAGGTGATACCTATGGAAGATATTAACCTTCACTTTACCGGTGACCTCTCAGCCGTTGAGAAGGCTCATAATCTTCTTTCCGCAATGATTGACAATAACATACAGGCCTCTGAGAGCAACCTTGGGATTGACCCGAGGACCATTTCATGGAAGAGGGTGATGGACATGAACGATCGTGCCCTGAGGGATGTGGTCATCGGCCTCGGTGGCACTGCACAGGGTGTGCCGAGGGAGACGGGATTTGATATTACTGCTGCCTCAGAGGTAATGGCAATCCTGTGTCTGGCAACTGGTATCAATGATCTCAAGGCGCGACTGGGCAATATCTTTATCGGCTACACATATAAAGGTAAACCCGTATTCGCCCGTGATCTCAAAGCCCAGGGAGCAATGGCCGCGCTGCTGAAACATGCAATAAAACCAAACCTGGTGCAGACGCTGGAAGGCACTCCGGCGATAATTCACGGAGGTCCGTTTGCAAACATAGCCCAGGGTACGAACTCCTTACTGGCCACCCGCATGGGCATGACATTGAGTGATTATGTAGTTACCGAAGCCGGTTTTGCCAGTGAGCTGGGTGCTGAGAAATTTTTTAATATCAAGTCGCAGATAGGCAAACTGAAGACAAACGCTGTCGTAATAGTGGCGACAGTCAGAGCGCTGAAATATCACGGCGGTGTAAAGCTGGCTGACCTTGCCAGGGAAAATACCGATGCCCTGAGCAAGGGCTTCGAGAACCTTGACAAACATATCGAAAACATGCATTATTACGGCTTCAGGCCTGTGGTTGCAATAAACCGTTTCGACAGTGACACCGATGCTGAGATTGCTCTTGTGAAAACATACTGTGAGGAACATAATGTACGCGTTGCAGTCAATACAGCATGGGCTGACGGTGGCAAAGGAGCCGTGGAGCTGGCCGAAGCAGTGATAGGAGCAACTGAGGCATGCACTGATTGCTTCACACCCCTGTATTCCATGTCATGGCCTCTGGAGAAAAAGATCGAGACCATTGCTACATTGATGTACGGAGCACGAAACGTTGAGTATACTCTCGAGGCCAAAGAACAATTGAAAAAGATCAGCGAGCTGGGCCTCGATGAACTGGCGGTATGTATCGCCAAGACACAAAAGTCTCTGTCTGATGATCAGACAAGACGGAACCGTCCGCGCGATTTCACAATCCGCATACGTAAAGTAGAACTCTCATCCGGAGCAGGGTTCATCGTCCCGATTGCAGGCTCAATAATGCGTATGCCCGGGCTGCCACCCGTGCCATCTGCAGAGAAGATTGACATTGATGAAAAGGGCCAGATAAGCGGATTATTCTGAAAACAGTTTTCCCTGACATATCGGCTGCTGTTCTTTGCGGAGGCAAAGGATCACGTTTCGGCGGCATTAACAAATCCATGATCGAGATCAACGGAGTGCGTATAATTACCCGTACTGTCAGCCTAATGAAACCTCTGTTCCGTGAAATTATCCTGGCAGGATGGCCGCAGGATGATTCATTGCCGGAAGGCACCGAAACGGTTGCCGATAACTTTCCGGGCATGGGACCCCTGGCAGGCATCGAAGCAGCAATGAAAGCTTCGACGGCACCATGGCTCTTTGTCTTCGGAGGCGACATGCCATGGCTGTCTGAGGAGATTATAAAGGGTCAGGCAGCCGCCTTTCTTCTGGCGCCTTCAGATGTTATGTTACCGCGTTTTGACAAAAGTATCGAGCCACTTCATGCTATTTACAGTTGCAGCCTTCAGCCATCCCTTGAAACTTACCTGGCCGCAGGAAATAACCCGGCAGTAAGAGAATTCTTCAGACCTCTGCATGTCAGGTATTATGACCTTCCGGGGAATGATAAAACATTAAAGGTCTTCACAAATATCAACACTCCGCAGGATCTTCTCTGAGTATTGTGACAGAGCGATATGTGATTTTTTATTCTTAATTTTGGCGAGTACCTAATGGACTTAAGCATGAGGGGATCTCTCATTGTCATAGCAGCAGCCATGCTGATTCCTGGTGCCTGTCAAAGCTACCAGGACTACAGCAAAGTCAGATGGCAGGAGAAAGACCTTCCCGACTGGGAGAACCCGGCGGTGAATACAGTCAATACAGAGAAACCACATGCCACAATGGTCAGCTTCCCTGACAATGCTGATATACGAAATGCAGGATGGAGAGAATCAGAAAATGTGATATCACTTGACGGTAAATGGAAATTCAGCTTTGTCAATACTCCGTCAGAACGTCCATACTGGTTTTTCAAGGATGACTATGATATCCGTTCCTGGTCAGATATCGAGGTGCCTTCCACCTGGGAACGTGAGGGTTATGGCATTCCATATTATGTCAATATAGGTTACTCTTTTAAGATGAATCCTCCTTTTATTGACCATTCTGATAACCCGGTAGGTTCATATAAGCGTTCATTCATTCTGCCATCCGGATGGAGGAAAAAGGAAGTTTTCCTGACCTTCGACGGTGTCAGCTCCGCATTCTATGTATGGGTTAATGGCGAACAGGTTGGATACAGCGAGGACAGCAAAACGACTGCAGAGTTTAATATCACTCATTTTCTGAAGAGGGGAAAAAACACAGTCGCCGTTGAGGTATACAGGTACTGTGACGGAAGCTATCTTGAGGGACAGGACTTCTTCAGGTTAAGCGGCATTCAGCGCTCAGTGTGGTTGCATGCAAGGCCTTCCACATACATTCGCGATTTCTTTTCCAGAGCTACACTGGTAAATGATTATACTGACGGCCATCTCGATCTTGACGTAGAGCTGGCCAATGACGGAAAAAGACCGGCAGATCTTCGTCTTGAAGCAGGATTGTATGATGGCGTCACAAAGATTCTTGGCGAGATAAGGGATGCTGATGCCGTTGACGGAACGACGCTGCTGAATCTCAGCGCAGAATTACCAAATGTAAGTCCCTGGTCGGCTGAATCACCCTCACTTTACACCCTGGTGCTGACACTTGCTGACGGCAGGGGAAGGGTACTCGAGAGGGTAAGCAGTCAGATAGGGTTCCGGACTTCTGAAGTAAAGGGAACGCAGTTCCTGATAAACGGTAAAGCTGTGCTTCTGAAGGGTACCAATATGCATGAACATGACCCTGTTAACGGACACACTATTGATGAAGCATTGATGCTTAAGGATATCAGGCTGATGAAAATGCACAATATTAATGCAGTGCGTACTTCACACTATCCTCAGCCCGAACGCTTCTATGAACTGTGCGACCAGTACGGACTCTATCTCATTGATGAGGCCAATATTGAATCTCACGGTATTGGGTATGACAGGAAGCAAACACTGGCTGACAAGCCTGAATGGTTTGAACAGCACATGTTAAGAACGGTGAGAACGGTCGAGCGTGATAAAAACCACCCGTCGGTCATAATATGGTCGCTCGGCAATGAGGCAGGTGACGGACATAATTTTGTTGCGACATACAAATGGATCAGGGAGAGGGACGAGTCCCGGCCGGTGCAGTATGAGAGGGCGGAAAAGATATCCGACTCACCTGAGAGACACACTGACATATGGTGTCCGATGTATCCCACAGTTGAGGAACTGGAGCATTATGCTCAAAATGCCGGGAAACCCGGATATGACAGACCTCTAATCATGTGTGAGTACGCCCACTCAATGGGTAACAGCACCGGCAACCTGCAGGATTACTGGGACGTGATAGAAAAAAATGATATCCTTCAGGGCGGGTTCATCTGGGACTGGGTTGACCAGGGTTTACTTGAAACAGATGAGGACGGCGAGGAGTATTTTGCGTACGGGGGTGATTATGGAGAGGTGGGAGCACCCAGTGACGGCAACTTCTGCTGCAACGGCCTCGTCGGCCCTGACCGCACACCGCACCCGGCGCTTGACGAGGTCAATAAAGTATATCAGTACGTGAAATTCAACCCGGCTGACATAACAAATGGTCTTGTGACAATTACAAATAAATATGATTTTACAAACCTGTCGTTTTTTAACATCAACTGGGAGGTACTGGCTGACGGCATACTGCATAAATCCGGTCACCTGGGCCAGATTGACCTTGATCCCGGAAAATCAACGACGGAAGAGATACCATTCGGTACCATAACACCTGAACCTGGCGTGGAATACTATCTGAACCTGTACCTCTCCAGGGCCGATGAGTGGGGCATCGTACCTCAGGATCATCAGTATGCTTCCGAACAGATACTCCTGCCTTTCCATGCTGAGGCAGCTGCTGCCGGAGTTGATAACCTCACACTGGTAAACATTCAGACTGAAGGGGCAGATCTCACGATAGCCGGAGAAGATTTTACGGTTGTCTTTGATATGTCTGCCGGGCATATGAAATCACTCATTTCAGACGGTCAGGAGTTACTCCGGTCAGGTCCTCAGCCTGATTTCTGGAGGGCACCAACTGACAATGATTACGGTAACGGTATGGAAATGAGAAATGCCGACTGGAAAGATGCAGGGCCCGGCGCTATTCTGAAATCGGCGCAGATAAGCCAGCCCGGAATGAACAGCGCCGTGGTACGCTTCACCTTTGATATTCCCGGCCATGACAACAGAAAAATTGCCTCTCTGGTAACGGCATATACTGTTCATGGCGACGGGGCTGTAGATGTATCATTCAGTCTCACCAGGACCGACCTGAAGCTTGAAGAGATACCCCGTGTGGGGATGCAGCTGACAATGCCTGACAGGTTTACTGACCTGGCATGGTACGGCAGGGGTCCTCACGAGAATTATTCTGACCGCAAGACCTCGGCATTTATCGGCCTGTATGAGAGCTCCGTAGCTGAACAGTATGTACCATACGTCAGACCTCAGGAGAACGGTTACAAGACAGATACAAGGTGGCTGACAGTGACTGACAACACGGGCATCGGGCTTCGGTTTGAGGGCAGGCCTGCGTTCAGCTTTGCCGCGATGAACTACCTTCATGACGATTTTGAATCGCCGGGCAACCTCTCAGTCTACCGGCCGGACGCAAAACTTGTTAACACTCATATTGATGATGTCAGACCCCGTGACCTGGTATGTGTCAATATTGATTACGGCCAGATGGGTGTCGGCGGAGATAATTCATGGGGTGCCCGCACACACGAAAAATATTGTCTTCGTGATACCAGGTATGATTACTCATTCAGAATCGTTCCTGTAAAAGGGTCAGAATAACTTCAGCCCCGGGTCTACTTTAACGGTATGGGTATCTCAGCCCTGAGTATTGTGCCGCTTCCTGTAACAATATTACTGACACTGTATGTAAGCGGCTGCTCAAGGAAACGCCTGTCGGCTCTAACCCTGACAACCATGTTGGCCGGTAATGTCAGTTCCGAAGGCGCTCCCTCGGGTCCGCCGGTCAGCTTCACAGGCAGGTCAGAATTATTAGAGATATCAAAATAGATATTCTTTCCGTCATTCTTATATGGAACCCCGGCTTTGACAGCTGCTCTGAAAAGAGGGCCAGTGAACTGCTCAAAGCCTGCAAGAGAGTCGCCATACCATACTGCTGTCCGTCCGGCGAACATAGCTTCACGAAGCGATTCCAAAGTACGTTCTTTGGCAAATACAAGTGTAACCGGCCTGTGGGTGTACTCGGGTTCCATATATGTTTCACTGATTATGCCGTGAACATCACTGTTACCCATTACCGCCAGCTTATGCTCACGGCACATTTCCATCACAGTCGCATTCCGGTAGGTTTCATATTCATTGAAATATTCTATTCCGTTCAGCCAGCCCTTGGCGATGAGCTCCAGGTGAACAGGATACAGCCTTGGTATGCCGTCAGGTTGCTGTGAAGTCCAACCCGGGTGGTTATACTGGATGAACGCACCCTGCTTTACTGCAGCCTCAATGACCTTCATAAAGTCCGGCTTATCTAATGAGTCCGCATCCTGAATGAAGAGTGCATTAAGATGTCCGGGAGGCATGCTGCGGGTGATCTCAGCTCCGTGTACGAGGATGAGGTTAAAATCTTCGGCAACCGGCCTGGCAATCTTCCATGCAGCGTTGTTATCAGCAGATATGAAGTCTTTATGTGGCTGATATTCGATATGATCAGTGATAGCGAGGGCATCCAGCCCGTCTCTCCATGCTTCTCCGACTCTCTGTGTCGGCCAGACGTTTCCGTCAGAAAAGACCGTGTGAGAATGAAAATCACATTTAAGAGTTACGTATCCCGGTATATCCGGAATATTAAGGACGCGCCTCTGTGCGGTCAGGGTCACAGAACCAAGGAAAAGAGCTAATACAAATAGTAAATTGTTTTTCATATTCTTATGTTTTGCTACGTTGTCTTAAGGTCTGAGGGTCTGAAGCCTTTAAAGATTATAATTCTTAATTCATATTCTTAATTCTTAATTTTCATCCTATTTTCCCCCAACTTCTCTTCCTCTGAGCAGGAACCTGTCGTACACAAAAAGCAACACGCTTGCTAATACTGCTATTGCTGCAAACAGCACCCATATCCTTGAAGGGTGGTACGTGTCCCACAGATACCGGGTGAGCTGTTGCGGGTCCATCCCGAACAGTTCCTGGGCCCTTGCGTAATAATCAGTCTGGGTAAAATTGCCGGATATCTCCGGGATATCAAATCCTCTCTCTGCCACTGCTCTCTTCAGCAGGGAGAGTTTGTCAGCCATTAACTCGAACGGTTTTCCTGATATAAGCCCGGCTCCCAGATGACCGAGGGCTATGGGGAGGAATGCGGTGCCCATATAGAGAGCCTTCCTGTCGGAGGGTGCAATACCGCCCAGGTATTCCTGTATTTTGGGTGAAGAGGCCATCTCGCCGATGCTGAAGATAAGCATGCCCAGGACTATCAGCCAGGGATTCAGGTTCGCGAACATCATGCCAAGGCCGAAGGCAAGGATGAAGATACCTGTCATAATGGAATTCAGCGGCCTGAACCTGGTTGTTATTGAGGATATTATCAGCTGAAAGAGTATTATATAGAACGATGCAAGGCTGGAAATGGTTACCGTAGTGATTCTACCCGGATCCAATCCTAACGTCAGAGATATCCTGTCAAGATTGACCCAGGCATCAAGAAACACCGGGAACGAATAATAAAGCTGGTTATAGGCTGTCCAGAATATGCCGATGATGAAAAGGAACATCAGGTAGCGCCAGTCGGTCAGGGTAACTCCGATATTTTTAAATGCAATGCCTATATTCTGCAGGAAGGACTTACCGGTCTCCGCCAGGGCAGGTTCTTTATACACAAACAGTACCAGGAGATAATTGATTGTCATAGCTGCGATGGATACGTAGATGACCATATCCCAGCTGTTTTTATAGATCATGCTGGCGACAAAGGGTCCGATAAAGCCTCCGACATTAACCATCATGTAAAAAATTCCGAAGCCCAGTGATGCAGTTTCTTTATTTGTCACCCTCGCCACAGTGCCTGATATGATCGGTTTAAAGAGAGCACCGGCAACAGCAAGGAGTATGAAAGCCGCAAAGATTGCCCCGAAGGTCTCGAACCTGCTAAGCATGAAGAAAGAAAGGATATAAGTTGTAAAGGAGAGAATGAGCACTTTCTTATAACCCACCCTGTCTGCAATTGCTCCTGTTATTACAGGAAGAAAGTAAAGGATCATCGACCCGGCGCCCATGATGGTCCCCTTCTCCACATTGGAAAAGCCCAGGGCGCCGTCCTCCTTTGCCGAGGTGAGATAAAGAGCGAAGAAACCGCTGTAAAAGCCGTACCACCCCCAGCGTTCGAACAGCTCAATGATGTTGGATATCCAGAATACCTTCGGGAATTTTTTCAGGACGCGGGAAAAGTAGGTCATTAGTGAATTTAATGCGGGTTGAAAATAATGAAATAATTTAAAATTGCAGAGACGCCCGGATTGGCGACTCTACAAACGATCATCTGCGTTTATTTTCGCGGCATAAAAATAAGCTTCTTTCCTGTCAGCGTCATCCCATGTATATACATTATGGTGCCTGAGGCCTCTCATAAATCCTATTAATGCTGTATCTCCTGCACACATGGTGGTATGAGTGAAAAGTGCAAGCGAAAGGACCCACTTCCACCAGGGAGTACAGAAGATCATGGTTACAATAATAACAGCTGTGATTATAACAAAAGGGGTGAACGCCACAGTGGAGAAGAGCCGGAGATCCGCCACGAAACGGTGAGCGGTGACATAAATTATACCCTGGCGGAGGTCAGCACCGTACCTGATGTCTTTTGCGCCTGCCATTCGGAAAGGTATAAGGTGAAGACCCTCATGGACAGGGATTAAAAGCACAGGCATTGCCACCAGTCCTGTTGCGAGTCCAATTATTATCCGGGGATGCTCCGGAGTATATCTGGCACCCGGCCAGAACCATACAATAAGAAAAGCGGTTATAGCCAATGCTACCCAAACCGTCATCATGGGCAGATTGAAGGATTTCAGGCTGCCAATTACAAAAGGTGCAATATCATTGTAAGGCAGGGTCAGTACCTTATCGTATGCCGATCCGTCCTCGAGTTCCTCTATTGCAGGCCTTGAAATCATGTGACTGCAAAGTTAATTTATCCCCGGTCAGGGAAAATGATCCCAGTCAGTTTTATTCTGATATGAACATTTGGCACGACAATTAGTTAAATTTGCAGAGAATAATGAAGAGACTGTTTATTATATATATGGTATTACTTTTCTGTGCCGGTGGTTATAGCCAGACGGGGGAGGTCCCTGCTCCTGATTCAACACAGAGTATCTACCATGTTCTTAAGACTGCCACCTACGACGGTCAGACATATCCTCTTGTTGAGCTTAACGAGATAACCGTTTACGGTAAGATGCCCCGCGGAGTAAAATTCAATTACCGCAGACATGCCCGTCTTGTATACAATGTCCGTCGTGTATATCCTTACGCTCTGCTTGTCAGGAATGAGGTCGGCCGTGTAAACAGGCTGTTGGAGACAATGCCCAACAAAAGAGATCAGAACAACTTCCTGCAGCAGTACGAAAAGGATATTTTCAAAGAATACGAGGATGATATGAAGAATCTTACCTTCTCTCAGGGTAAGATACTCATCAAGCTGATAGAGCGTGAAACAAATAACACCTCTTTTGATCTTATAAAGGATTTCCGCGGAAAGTTCTCCGCCACATTCTGGCAAAGCATAGCACGTATCTTCGGAGCTGACCTTAAGGCGAACTATGATCCTGCAGGTGAGGACTACCTTATTGAGCAGGTTATAATCGAGATAGAAGCCGGAAGGTTATAATCACTTCTGTTTCACCATTTCCTTTATTGCTTTAATGACTTCCTCAGCGTCGCGAGCAATGTCTGTGATTGTTGCATTCAGCATATATGCAGGTGCAGTTACAATCCGGTTTTTTTTGTCGATGGATACCTCCCCATGGCGTTTAACCTCATGTCTGCCTCCCATGGCAGTTATGTCTGAGGCAGTTGAGGGATCATTACCGATGGTTACCGTCACATCGCCCAGCACCCTTGTGATAAGCACCGGTGAAATGCATAGGGCTCCTATGGGTTTGCCCGCGCTGTGAGTGTCACGGATTGCTGATTCCACCACCCTGTCAACATGGCAGTCAGAGCCGTCAACAGCATATGTGCAGAGGTTTTTTGCCACACCAAACCCTCCCGGGAAAATAAGAGCATCAAAGTCAGCGACCCTGTATTCAGTCAGGGCTTTTATTTTACCTCTTGCGATACGGGATGCCTCGGTAAGTACGTTGCGTGTTTCATTCATTGCTTCGCCGGTAATATGATTAATGACATGATGTTGCCTGACATTGGGTGCAAATACCTGGTATGTGTCTCCAGCCTTGTCAATGGCATATAATGTCATCACAGCTTCGTGTATCTCGGCTCCGTCAAGGACGCCACACCCGGCCAGTACTATAGCAGCTTTCATATCAGATATAATTTTTGTTGGGTAATAAAGTTAAGAAAAACATTTTACAAACCAGGAAGTATCAAGGTTTCTGCTGAACCCCGGCTTCACCTTTATGATTTTAGTTTATCATGTGATTTTTCGTTATATTATTTTTAATTCTTTCCTTTCAATGCAAAAAAATTACTCAATATCAGATATTCAGAAGAAAATGTGTTAAATTTCGGGCCTGTCTTGTTCTGCGGGGGAGTAAATTTGATGAAGCAAACCCTGTTCTTCCTGGCAGATATTGACCTAACTCTTAATTGTTAAACTTAAACTCTTATCTATGAACAGACTTAAACTGTTACTTGCACTGTTTGTGTTTACGGGCTTCTCAGCCCTGATGGCTCAGACGGTGACGATTAAAGGTACTGTTACCTCAGCCGACGACGGGACTCCCATTCCGAGCGCTTCTGTAACAGTACCAGGATCCACACTTGGTACCCTGACGGATGTTGCTGGAAAGTATACCATCACCGTACCTGTCTCAGCTAAAACCCTCACATTCACTTTTGTCGGGATGAAGACGATGGCAGAAGAGATTAGTGCCAGGACAACCATTGACGTTGCAATGGCCACTGACATGGTTGGTTTGGATGAAGTAATTGTAACCGCCCTGGGTATAACCAGGGATAAGAAAGCCCTTGGTTACTCAGTCCAGGAAGTGCTGGGTGACAATATAAGCAAAACCAAGGAATCAAACTTCGTGAACTCACTTTCCGGTAAAGTTGCAGGTGTCCAGATCACGCAATCAAATACAATGGGTGGATCAGCGAACGTTCTTATAAGGGGTCATAAATCTCTTATGAGCAATAACCAGGCACTATTCGTTGTTGATGGTGTCCCCCTGGATAATAGTATTACAAACAGCGATAATCAGATTGAAGGCAGTGGGGGTTATGACTACGGAAATGCTGCCGCTGATATTAACCCTGATGATATTGAATCGATGTCGGTTCTTAAGGGCGCTGCTGCAGCTGCACTGTATGGATCACGTGCAACTAACGGTGTAATAATGATCACCACCAAGAAAGGGGTTGCAAGAAAAGGTATCGGTGTGACAGTCAGCGCAGGCCTCATGTTCAGCCAGATCGATAAAGCAACTCTTCCCAAGATGCAGAAAGAATATGGTGGCGGTTATGGTGTGTATTATGAAGATCCATCGGGATACTTCTTTTATTCTGACCTCGATGGCGATGGTACCGATGATCTTATTGTACCGACATCGGAAGATGCTTCATGGGGTGCAAAGTTTGATCCTAACCTGATGGTTTTCGACTGGGTAAGTCTTGAACCCACCGATACTCAGCACTACCTGAAGAAAACGCCGTGGGTAGCTGCAAAGCATGACCTTGCTGATTTCTTTGAAACCGGTGTAAAGCAGAATTATAATGTTGCTTTTGATGGCGGGAATGACAAAGGCACCTTCAGGGTATCATATTCAAATCTCACTGAAAAAGGTATTATGCCGAACAGTGAGCTCAAAAAGAACTCATTAAACTTTGGCGGATCCTATAAGCTGAGTGAAAGACTTTCGGTGGACGCTAACGTTACCTATATAAACGATAAGAATAAAGGCCGTTACGGCACCGGTTATGACCCGGGTAACCCCATGCAGTCACTCGCACAGTGGTTCCAGGCAAACGTTGATATTTACGACCTGAGAGACTACTGGATCACTCCTGACCGCAGGCAAAGAACCTGGAACTATGCTTATTATGATGATCTGGAAATCCCGATCTACCATAATAACATCTACTGGACCCGTTATATGAACTACCAGAATGATGGCAGGGACAGGGTATTCGGATATGCTATGGCTCATTACATACTTACTCCCTGGCTTACTATTGAAGGCCGGGCATCTACAGATACCTACGCTGAATACCAGGAAGAAAGAGTAGCTGTTTACAGCAACCAGACATCCGGATACAATAAGTTCCTGAGGAACTTCAATGAAACCAATTTTGACCTGATGGCAAGATTTAACAAATCTTTTGAGAACCTCTCCATCACTGGTCTTCTGGGTGCAACATCAAGAAGAACAACAGCCAAATCAACCTATGGAGAAACTGTAGGTGGATTACTAATTCCTGAGTTTTATAACCTTATGAACTCTTCATCTCCTATTCAAACCACAGAGCTTGAAAGGTTATCAGGAGTTAACAGCTTATATGGAAGCGTTTCTCTCGGGTACAAAAACCTTGTTTATGTTGATCTCACAGGGCGCAATGATGTTTCTTCAACCCTTCCGGAAAAGAACAACAGTTATTTTTATCCCTCAGTTTCAACCAGTTTTATTATCTCTGAGCTACCGGGTCTGAAAGGATCAAAGGTATTCTCATTCATTAAGCTCAGGTTGAACTATGCTGAAGTTGGTTCCGATGCTCCTGTCTACAGCCTGAATTCAACCTATGTACAGGACGCTAACTGGGGAACACGCGGTGTATTCCGTAATAATCCCGTATTATTAAATCCTGATCTGAAACCAGAGAGAACAAAAAGTATGGAAGCAGGTCTCGAGACAAAATTCTTCAATAACAGGTTTGGATTTGATCTATCTCTGTATAAGACAAATTCAGTTGATCAGATCATGCCTGTGAACATCACAATTGCCTCAGGTTTCGATCAGAGATATGTTAACTCAGGTGAGATTGAGAACAAGGGTATTGAGCTTGCTCTTAACGCCACAGTCATCAGGACGAAAGATTTTACATGGGACATGCAGGTGAACTGGTTCAGAAACAAGAATACTGTAATCAGTCTTTATGAAGGTGTTGATAATATCCTGCTGAATTCAGTATGGGATGTAAGCACCAACATCGTAAAGGGTATGTCATACGGTCAGCTCAGGGGAATTGATTTTGTATATACGAATGGCAAGAGGACGGTAGGAGCCGATGGATATTACTTGATGGGTGAAGCAACTGATGACCTTCTCGGATCAGTCCTTCCTGACTGGAATGCAGGTATAACGACTGTGTTTAACTACAAAGGTTTTGTCCTTTCAGGCCTTGTTGATATTTCACAGGGAGGGAGCCTCTATTCAGTTGACATGAAGTACGGTCTTGCTACAGGTATTTTTGCTGAGACAGCCGGACTGAATGCGAAAGGCAATCCTATCAGGGACGCTGTTGAAGATGGTGGAGGAATGATCTTTGATGATGCCGTTTATGAAGATGGTTCACCGAATACAACATACATCTGGGCAGGTGACTGGGACAGCGGCTGGAATTATGGCACACTCCCGACTGCGTACAGTGTATATGATGCATCTTATGTAAAACTCCGTGAGGTTTCTTTTGGATACTCATTGCCCGCAAAGGTCCTGGCAAAAACTCCTGTTTCAAAAATCACTCTCTCGATAGTAGGCAGGAACCTCTGGCTGATCCATAAAAATATGCCATATTACGATCCTGAACTCAGCCTCAGTGCAGGTAATATTCAGGGTATCGCTGATGGTGCATATCCATCTACAAGAACCTTTGGTTTTAACCTGACGGTGGGATTTTAAACATACTAAATAGAAAGATCATGAAAAATAAAACTTTATATGGCTTATTTCTCATCCTGGCTGTTTTTGTGACTTCATGCGAGTTGCCTGACAACATCGACCCTAAAAACGCGAAGACTGTCTCGCCAAACGCATTATTCACACAGGCTGAGTATGCTCTGTTTCAACAGGTAGCAGAATTGGATTACAACCTAAATTGTTCCAGGTTCCTGGCTCAATACATGTCTGAAGTTACTTACACCAATGAGACACGTTACAATTTCTCGGACAGACAGGTTCCGGATAACTTCTCGGGAATACTTTACAGGGACGCTCTGTTTAACCTGAAAGACTGCGGACAGCAGATTGCCGCAAAAGCAATAACTCCCAGTTTCACTGAAGGGATACAGAAAAATCAACTCACAATAATAAGCCTTCTGGAAATATATGCATACCATGTGCTGGTTGACCAGTTTGGCGATACTCCCTATTCTGAGGCTCTGATGGGTGCCGAGAACAGCCGTCCTGCATATGATGATGCCCTGACAATCTACCAGGATCTCATCACCCGTCTTAATACGGTAATTGCTGATCTTGACGACACACACAGCGGATTTGGTGAGGCTGATATACTCTATAATGATGATATAGCTTTATGGAAGAAATTTGCAGCTTCGCTTAAACTGAGAATTGCCCTGAGGATGGCAGATGTGCCTGCAATTAATTCAAGTGAAATGGTGTCACAGGCTCTCTCGGCAGGAGTGTTCACTGATCAAGCGGAGAGCGCTATTTTCCACTATTACGGCATTGCCCCTTATGTGAACCCGTATTACCAGGCATTTGTTCTTAATGCCCGCAAGGACTTCTGCCCGACAAATACCATAATAGACCTGATGAATACACTCAGTGATCCACGCCGTGCGGCCTGGTTCACAGATTACCCTGTTGGCAGTGGCAGCTATCTGGGATTGCCTTATGGTAAATCAGGTTCAAGCAGTTATAGCAAATTTTCGCACGTGGTGGATAATATCAGAATAGATCCTGAGTATCCGGCCATAGTGATGGATTATGTCGAGGTTGAGTTTCTGCTCGCTGAAGCAGCTGAAAGAAGCCTGGGGGGTGTGACCAATGCTGCAGCACATTACAATAATGCAATCCTGGCAAGCATGGCATACTGGGGTGTTTCTGATGCTGATGCTGCGATTTTCCTTGCACGTCCTGATGTTGCTTATGCAACCGCGACAGGGACTTACAAACAGAAGATCGGAACACAGAAATGGCTTGGTCTCTTTGACAGGGGTGTCGAAGCCTGGGCAGAATGGAGAAGGCTGGATTTTCCTGTCTTAACTGTTCCACCCGGATTGACATATGCTGATATTCCGGTGAGAATGCCTTATCCTTTTAATGAAAATAAAATGAATAAGGTAAACTATGATGCTGCATCAACTGCTATCGGAGGCGATGAAGTTTCGACCAAATTATTCTGGGATAAATACTAGGCTTCTGATTCTGTTGAGAAATTAATCACTCAATTGCCATAAATTAAAAGAGGAGGTCTCCGAAGATCTCCTCTTTTAATTTTATATATAACTTTGCTTTGACTAAAACCATCAGAATATGAGAAAGGCTCTTCTATTTACGATAATGCTGACTTTGCCTTCATTCCTGGCAGTTCTCTTTTCCCAGACCAACTGTAAAGTCCTTAATCCCTCGATAAGCGACAGTTATACAGGTTCATGCAAGCAGGGGTTAGCCGACGGCAAGGGAGAGGCATTTGGTGTTGACCAGTATAAGGGAGATTTCAAAAAAGGGCTGCCTAATGGACATGGGACATATATCTGGCAATCTGGTTCCAGATATGAGGGCTCATGGAAGAATGGCATGAAAGACGGTGAGGGGAAATACACATTTAAATATGAGGGCCGGGACTCACTGCTTACAGGAATATGGAAGGAAGATAAATATGTTGGAATAAAGGCCGTGGCACCTTATG
Source organism: uncultured Bacteroidales bacterium (assembly GCA_963828395.1). Taxonomy (GTDB): domain Bacteria; phylum Bacteroidota; class Bacteroidia; order Bacteroidales; family VadinHA17; genus SR-FBR-E99. The sequence goes on along the minus strand of CAWHED010000003.1, from coordinate 146,097 downwards.
TTGTACAGTATCTCAGTGGTATCTCGAGAGTTTCCTGTATCAGGGCGGGTGAGGTTCCATATGTAAAATATAAATTTTCCCGGTCCGGAGGCAAAGCGGAGGAAAATGACATTCAAAATCTTACGTTTCAGGGAAGTACGGGACAGGAAAGTGTTCAAACTGATTTTGTCGGTTTTGAACAGGTGACATTCCCATTTGAAGGCAAGGTAAGATTTGAGGCTCCGAATACCCTCAACACAACCACAGTTAATAGTGAACTAAGGCTTTTAATCAACCAGCCAGGTTCCTGGACTGTCACAATTTATTTTTGATCTAAAGGCCTTTCCCCTTCAGAATAGTCCCAAGGGTATAGAAAATAATTTTCAGATCAAGATACAGGGAGACATTCTCGAGGTAGAGAAGGTCATAATCAAGCCTTTCAAGCATCTTGTCAATGTCTGATGCATACCCGAGCTTTACCTGGCCCCAGCAGGTTATTCCGGGCTTGACGGCCAGCACCCTGTTATAATAAGGAGCCTTCTCAATTATCTTTTCAATGAAGTGTCTGCGTTCCGGTCGCGGACCCACAAGCGACATGTCCCCTTTAATAACGTTGATAAAATTGGGTATCTCGTCGAATCTGTGCTTCCGCATGAACCTGCCAAGACGGGTTATACGAATGTCGCCCCTGACCGCCAGCTTTGGTCCGTCAGCTTCCGCATCATCCTCCATCGATCTGAACTTATAGATCATAAAAGGTTTACCGTGCCGCCCTATGCGCTCCTGGCTGAAGATCACCGGTCCTTTGCCTGATATCTTTATCAGCAGTGCAAGAAGACCCATCAGGGGTGATAGTACAATGAGCGCCATGGCAGACAGGAGATAATCCAAAACGACCTTTATCATATACTGCCAGTGCGGCATCTCCCTGTAAGAGACCCTCAGCAGCGGCGTTGCATATATCGGCCCGGCTTCCACATGACCGGAGATGACCTGCCTCATAGAAGGCACTGCCTTGACCAGCACATCGCGATAGCATAAGCTGTTTACCAGTCCTTCCACCATGCCATACTCATCTTCCTCAAGCGCAAGGATTATTTCCTCGACTTCCTGTTCCCCGGTGACTTTAATTATATCATCCATTGTTCCCAGCCATGGCACTTCGCCGGCGAGCGGACTGCCCCCGGAACCGTCAACGCTGATGTATCCGGCGATAAGATTGCCTGCCGGCACCTTTTCATTCTTTATATCGTTGATGAGCCTCAATGCCTTGCCGTTGCTGCCTATGATCAGTGTTCTGAAACCTGTCTCCCTCCTGTGAATTCTGCCCGATATCACCGATGTTATAACGAACCGCGGAAACCAGGTGAGTATGAATTCCAGCAGAAAGAGTACTGTAAATGATTTGTAATATGTTGAATAGTGACCTACCGCATCATCAAGTATCAGGGCAAAAAAGAGTGCAACCACAGCGGCAAGGGTTACTGCAAACGATTTACCGAATTCGAGCAGTCTCGACCTTCGCAGGGGATCGTAATAAAATCCCGCAAGGGCATAAACCATCAGGAAAAACAGCGGTATAAGCAGGATTCCCAGGTAGAACTTGTTGCCCAGCTCCATCCTGAAGTATTCACCGTATAACCTTGTCTCAATAAAGTACTTGCGGAAGAGGTAGAACAGACCCCATGCAATTGCCGAACCAATGAAATCGGCTACGATATAGGACGCAGTAATCCGGCGGGCAAATTTTTTCATTGGTAATCGCGAGGGTAATGCAAAGATATCTGTTATTTTTAGATCAAAATCATGCAGTGATGATTGAGGAGTCGTTTGAAGCCAAAGGAAAGAGGAAGAGGCTTATTGAAGAGCTGCGGAGCAAAGGTATCACTGACGAAAGCGTACTCGGGGCCATCGGCAGGGTGCCGCGTCATATCTTCATGGATGACGCATTCATGAGACATGCTTACCAGGACAAGGCGTTTCCTATAGCAGCAGGTCAGACGATCTCACAGCCATACACGGTCGCCATCCAGACAATGCTGCTTAATGTGGGAAAACGTGACCATGTCCTGGAGATTGGCACCGGATCTGGCTACCAGGCTGCCGTACTGGCCGAGATGGGGGTAAAGGTCTATACCATCGAGCGGCAGAGGGAGCTGTTTCGCAAGGCACAAACTCTGCTCAGCTCCATGGGGTACCGGATACAGTTTTTCCTTGGCGACGGCTATGAAGGACAGCCGCAGTATGGCCCCTACGACGGCATTATAATCACGGCGGCTACGGCAGAGGTACCCGACAGATTACTGAAGCAGCTCCGCATAGGGGGGCGCCTCGTTGTGCCGCGCGGCGATCGCGATACACAGGTGATGACACTCTACACAAGAAACGGAGACGATAATTATGAAATTACCACACACGGCTATTTCGTCTTTGTGCCGATGTTGAAGGGTATCGCCAACGGCAGTGAAAAAGAGTAAAGTGATGAAAATATACAAAGAAGTATTCTCACCAATAGATGTAAATACATTTATTATAACCGGGGATGACTCATCATGTATTGTCATCGACTGCGGCTGTTATGGGAAGAAGGAGGAGCAGAGGCTTGCTGACCTGCTCTCTTCTCTGAAGCTTGAGCCTGTTTTGCTGCTTAACACCCACTGCCACCTTGACCATATTTTCGGCAACGGTGTAATGCTTGAGAAGTACGGATTACGATCATGGTTTCACGAGGGAGAGAAATTCAATCACATCACATCGCCAAAGCATGCACTAATGTTCGGCCTCACCATGGAGCCTCCGCCTGAGCCTGCAGGATACCTGTCTGACGGGGAAATTATAACGTCTGCCGGACTCGACCTCGAGGTTATTGCAGTGCCGGGTCATTCAGCAGGAGGCGTTGCTTTTTATTCAGCAGAGAACGGAGTTATCTTCACCGGCGACGCTCTCTTTGCCGGAAGCATAGGACGTTCCGATCTGCCTGGTGGCAACCACCAGCAACTTCTGGATAACATCCGGAAAAGACTCTTCACCCTGCCTCCCGAAACAGTCGTTTATCCCGGCCACGGTCCGGAGACAACCATCGGAGAAGAAATAAGAAGCAATCCGTTTTTCTCATAAATCATGATCAATGTGTTCTTTTTTGTTTGCAGGTTTGTGCTAATTTCGCCCCAACCTCTTTACAAGATAATTAAGTAACTAAAATATGATATCCGATCAGTTTGTTTACCGTCATATCGGTCCGCGAGACAGCGAAGTAGCTGAGATGTGCAGGACCATAGGAGTTGAATCAGTCGATCAGTTGATCCTTGAAACAGTCCCGGCCTCAATAATGGCGGTGAAACCGCTCAGCCTTCCTTCTGCAATGAGCGAATATGAATATACAGCCTATCTCAGGGACATGGGTAAGCTCAACAAACAGTACCGCTCCTTTATCGGGCAGGGCTATTACGGTGTGGCCGTTCCGCCAGTGATAATCCGCAATGTGCTTGAGAATCCTGCATGGTACACTTCATACACACCTTATCAGGCGGAGATATCGCAGGGGAGGCTTGAGGCGCTGCTCAACTTCCAGACCATGATCACGGGCCTTACGGGTATGGAGATAGCCAATGCATCACTCCTTGATGAGGCTACAGCAGCTGGCGAAGCTATGATAATGATGTTCAACGCCCGTTCAAGAGATAAGGTAAAGGCGGGGGCGAACAAATTCATTGCAGACAATTCGATCTTCTGGCAGACCCGTGATGTGCTCATCACACGTGCAGCGCCGCTGGGAATTGAAATACAGTTCATTGATTACACCCTGTTTGAGACTGACAGCACGGTCTTTGGCATGCTGGTCCAGTATCCCGCCGCCTCAGGTGAGATACGCGACTATAGTGACCTTGTTGAAAAAGCACATGCAGGAGGCGCCCTGGTGGGCGTTGGTGCAGACCTGATGAGCCTGGCCCTGCTGACGCCTCCCGGTGAGTGGGGAGCAGATATTGTTTACGGATCCAACCAGCGCTTCGGTCTGCCGATGAGCTACGGCGGTCCTCATGCAGGTTTCTTCGCCACCAGGGATGAGCTGAAGCGCAATATGCCGGGACGAATTATTGGTGTCTCTGTCGATGTCCATGGTAATCAGGCACTGCGCATGGCCCTGCAGACACGCGAGCAGCATATAAAACGCGAGAGAGCCACGTCAAATATATGCACTGCCCAGGCCTTGCTGGCGACCATGTCAGGCATGTACGCACAGTACCACGGCCCGGAGGGCATCCGGCAGATCGCAATGCATATCTTTTCGACAGCATGCACGCTTGCACAGGCGCTGAGGGATCTCGGTTACATCATCAGGCATGAACAGTTTTTTGACACAATCAGAGTACAGGCTGTTACCGGTGTTACTTCTGACATGATACAAAAGATAGCACTTGAAAAAGGATTTAATTTCTGGTACCCCTGCGCCAATTGCGCCCTCATAAGCACAGACGAGGTAACTACTATTGAAGAGATCAATGCCATTGTCGGGATCTTTGCTGAGGCAGCAGGTAAGAAAGCTGTTACGGTGACATCATTATGCGATTGTTTTTGCATTGATGAAAAATTTCACCGCACCACACCATTCATGCAGGAACGCACTTTTAACAGTTACCACAGCGAGACTGACATGATGAGGTATATAAAGATGCTGGAGCGCAAGGATTTCTCTCTTGCCAACGGTATGATACCTCTCGGTTCGTGTACCATGAAGCTTAATCCCGCAGTCTCGATGTTCGCCATGAGCTGGCCTGAGTTTGGCAATATTCATCCGTTTGTGCCTGTTGACCAGGCCCTGGGCTACCGCAAGCTCATGGAGGACCTTGGCGAAGCACTGAAGGAGATAACGGGTTTTGACGCAGTCTCGTTCCAGCCTAACTCCGGTGCGGCAGGTGAATACACCGGACTGATGGTCATACGGCAGTATCACATCAGCCGCAACGAAGGTCACCGTGATGTTGCCCTCATACCCTCGTCAGCTCACGGCACCAATCCTGCCAGCGCCACAATGGCGGGTATGAAGGTTGTTGTCGTTGAGTGCGATGAGAACGGTAATATCAGTGTTGAAGACCTGAAGAAAAAGGCTGTAGAGAACAAAGACAATCTCAGCGCGGCCATGATCACTTACCCCTCGACGCACGGTGTCTTTGAGGAGGCCATTGTTGAAATGGTAAGGATCGTTCATGAGAACGGCGGCCTGGTCTATATGGACGGCGCCAACATGAACGCCCAGGTAGGTCTGACGAGTCCCGGAAAGATTGGGGCTGATGTCTGCCACCTGAACCTCCATAAGACCTTTGCCATACCTCACGGCGGTGGCGGTCCCGGCATGGGACCTATCCTGTGCAATAGCAGGCTCGCTGAGTTCCTTCCCTCACACCCTGTGGTGAAGACAGGAGGGAGTCACGGCATCACCGCTGTGGCGGCAGCGCCCTTCGGCAGCGCCCATATTCTGACGATAAGTCATGCCTATGTGATGCTGCTCGGGGGTGAAGGACTTACAAAAGCCACCAGGTTCGCAATACTGAACGCGAATTATATCGAAGCAGGCCTCAGAGGTTTTTACAAAGTACTGTATACCGGTTCAAAAGGACGGTGCGCACACGAGATGATACTCGACTGCCGCTCATTCAAGGAGGCGGGGGTAGACGAGTCTGATATTGCAAAACGACTGATGGACTACGGTTTCCACGCACCCACACTCTCATTCCCCGTTCACGGAACCTTGATGATCGAACCCACCGAGTCGGAGCCGAAGGCAGAGCTTGACAGGTTCATTGATGCAATGAAAGGGATCTGGAAGGAGATTCAGGAAATAAAAGAGGGAAGGGCAGATAAGGAAGACAATGTTCTTAAAAACTCGCCTCACACAGCAAGAGCTGTGATTTCTGACAACTGGAGTCACGGTTACGGGAGGGAGAAGGCTGCCTATCCTCTGCCGTGGGTTGTGGAGAACAAATTCTGGCCTACAGTGGGCAGGGTTGATAATGGTTACGGTGACCGCAACCTGGTATGTTCATGCGCACCGATAGATTCGTACAGGTTTGATACGTTCAAATTCGAGAAGGATTAGAAATAATAAGCCGGAGAAATAATTTCTCAATATTATTTAAAACAGATCTTCGATAACCATCGAATACAAATCTGTTTGCGATATTCCAAATACCGAGGCCTGTCGGGGGATAATGCTCTCCGGGGTCATGCCGGGGATTGTGTTTATCTCAAGGAACTGCGGGCCTTCGGCGGTAACGATAAAATCAACCCTGACAATGCCCCTGCAGCCAAGGATATCATAAATCTCTGATGAGAGCTCCTGTATGCGAGATGAAACTTCCTCCGTCAATCTTGCCGGTGTAATCTCCTCCGACATCCCGTCTGTATATTTGGCTTCGTAATCGAAGAACTCTTTCTTCGGAACGATCTCCGTAACAGGCATTACCATTTTCCTCTGCCTGGTCTTGACCACACCGCAAGCCACCTCCGTTCCTTTCATGAAAGATTTAACCAGCACTTCGTGACCTTCAGCGAACGCCTTTTCTATGGCAGCGGCAAATTCACCAACCTCTTTTACCTTGGTCACTCCGAAGCTTGATCCACTGGCGTTTGGCTTGACAAAGCACGGCAGGCCTGTCTGCCTGACGATCTTTCCTGCATCATACTGCTGTCCTTTTCTGATCAGCAGCCCGCCGGTCATGGGTATTCCATACTCGTTGAGATAGAGTTTGCAGGCCTGTTTGTTGAACGTTAATGCTGAGACAAAGGCATCGCAGCTGGTATAGGGTATACCGGTCATGTCAAAATACCCCTGCAGCAGGCCGTTCTCACCCGGGTTACCGTGTATTGCAATGAAGGCAGCATCAAACCTCACTTTTTCACTGTCAAGAGATAGAGTGAAATCGTTTTTGTCTATGCTGAAAAGACGGCCCCTGGGATCTTCCCAGTACCATTCCATTCCCCTAATGGTAATTATGTAAACCTCATATTTACCTTTCAGTGCCTCATCCACGCCCTGTGCACTTTTAACTGAAACGGGATATTCTGATGAATTCCCTCCGGCAACAATGGCAATTGTTCTCATCTTTTATTCAATATGATTCAAAAATAATACAATTTCATGGCCCGGTAAACCGCGATATAAAAAACAATACATCTTTTATACTGTTGTTGTGGCATTGTATGCAACGTCTATGCAGCGGATCATTATCATTAATTCTTTTTTCGTAAATTTGACCGTAACCAAAATAACCGTAAAATGAAAAAAGGCATTATTACAGTAATAATTATTGCATTATTTGCTTTGCTGATCATATCATGGGGTGTAGGCATCTATAACAAGATCGTACCCATGAACGAGAAGGTAGGTACGGAGTGGAGCAACGTTGAAACACAGTACCAGAGAAGGGCTGACCTGATTCCGAACTTCGTAAACACCGTGAAGGGTGCTGCTGCATTTGAGCAGGAGACGCTTACGAGGGTCATTGAGGCAAGGGCAAAGGCAACACAGGTGACTGTAGACCCGTCAAATATTACGCCTGCCCAGCTGCAGGAGTTCCAGGCTGCCCAGGGTGAAGTCAGCTCAGCACTGGCACGTCTGATGGTTGTTGTTGAACAGTATCCCGAGCTGAAGGCTACCCAGAATTTCCGTGACCTGCAGGTTGAGCTTGAGGGCACTGAGAACCGCATTGCCGTTGCAAGAAATAACTTCAATGATGCTGCAAGAGCTTACAATATATTTATCAAACAGTTTCCGAAAAACTTTATAGCTTCTCTGACCAAGTTTACAGAACGGCCGTATTTTGAAGCTGCGGAAGGTACCGAGGTGGCTCCGAAGGTGCAGTTCTGATTATATCACAATGAAAGCCTCAACCTTTTTCACCCGCGAACAGCAGGAAGCTATTATACGGGCTATTGGCGAAGCTGAACATGCGACCTCCGGTGAGATCCGTGTGCATCTTGAGACCTCATGCAAAGCCGATGTGCTTGATGAGGCAGCATGGCTTTTCAGAAAAGTGGGAATGCATAAGACAGCCGACCGCAACGGGGTGCTCATTTATTTTGCACTTAAAGAACGAAGGTTTGCCATCATTGGAGATACCGGCATAAACAGCGTGGTACCGCTGGGTTTTTGGGATGAAATACGTGATCATATGAAAAAGCGTTTCAGCGAGAACCTGTTCACTGAAGGGCTTACCGAGGGTATCATCATGGCAGGCATGCAGCTTAAGGAACACTTTCCCCACAGCAAGGATGATATTAATGAGATCACTGACACGATCTCCTTTGATACCAACGAAACCGGGGAGTGAAAATGAAGAATTTCTGTTCTGTGATATTGCTGTCTGCGCTTTTCTTTTTGTCACTTTCTCTTGGTGCACAGACACTCCTTACCCGGCCTGAACCGCCCCGGCTGGTGAATGATTTTGCCGGTGTGTTAAGTTCAGATGAAGTGCAATCGCTTGAAAATAAGCTTGTTGCTTTTAATGACTCCACCTCCAATCAGATCGCCGTGGTGATTGTGAATGACCTGCAGGGATATGACAAGTCCGAGTATGCCTATAAGGTAGCAAAGGACTGGGGCGTAGGCCAGTCTGATTTTAACAACGGGCTTCTCGTGCTGGTAAAGACTAAGACGGACGAATCGCTCGGCCAGATCTTCATCGCGACGGGTTATGGGCTAGAGGGGGCCATCCCTGACATTGCCTGTGCTGATATCATTGACAGGGAGATACTGCCGCGCTTCCGCGAAAACGATTACTACGGAGGCCTTAATGCAGGTACTGATGTTTTGATGTCGCTGGCTTCAGGTGAGTACAACTATGACACCTACGCCGGAAGGGGGTCATCAGGATCATTCCCTGCTATCATCTTCATTATAATCATAATAGCAGTAATCATAATGGCATCGGCAGGCAATTCGAACAACAAGCACATTAATAAATCGGGTACCGGTAATCTGCCGTTTTGGCTGCTTATGGGCATGATGGGAGGCGGAAAATCGCACGGTGGAAGCTGGGGTGGCTTCAGCGGCGGTGGCGGCGGAGGAGGCTTTGGCGGATTCGGCGGAGGAGGCTTTGGAGGCGGTGGAGCAGGAGGAAGCTGGTAGAAACTGCAAATTCTTTAATCTCTGCCGACAATATAGTTTCGCCATTTCTCAATCGCCTTTGCCATGTCTTCAGGTATGGGTGATTCGAAAGAGAGCCGTTTGCCAGACACGGGGTGGTCAAACGAGAGCGTCTGCGCATGCAGTGCCTGGCGAGGCAGGAGATCAAAGCAGTTACGAACAAACTGCTGGTATTTTGTAAAGGTTGTACCTTTGAGAATACGATGCCCGCCATACTCCTCATCATTGAAAAGAGGATGACCGGAATAAGCCAGGTGTACCCTTATCTGATGTGTGCGTCCGGTCTCAAGACGACATTCAACAAGCGTTACATATCCGAGAGGTTCTATAATTTTATAATGGGTCACAGCATGCTTACCCTGACTGCCGTCAGGGAAGACCTGCATTATCTTGCGGTCCCTGATATTGCGGCCTACATGACCTGTGATGGTGCCTTCCTCAGGGTCAGGAGTGCCCCATACCAGCGCAATATACTTTCGTCCCGTGGTCCTGTTGAAAAACTGCTTTCCCAGCCTGTTCAGGGCATATTCATTCTTGGCAACCACCAGCAGGCCGGAGGTGTTTTTATCGATGCGGTGTGCCAGGCCGGGCCTGAGCTCACCTGTCTGAAAGAGCGGCAGGTCTTTGAAATGGAACATCAGGGCATTCATCAGCGTCCCTGAATAGTTACCGTAGGCAGGATGAACAACCATGCCTGCTTTTTTATCCACTACAATCACATCGTCATCCTCATAAACAACACTGATGGGAATGTCCTGGGGTATTAGCTCAATCTCACGCGGCTCGTTTGGAAGGAGGACCTGTATGACATCAGAAGGCTTGACCCGGTAACTGGGCTTGACGGGATTGTCATTCACCATGATATTACCTGCCTGTGCTGCAGCCTGAACCCGTGTCCTCGAGACACCCTCGAGGCGGGCAGTAAGATACTTGTCTATACGCAGCATCGATTGCCTGGGATCGACCACCACACGGAAGTGCTCAAAGAGCTCCTGCTCCTGGTTGTCTGCCAGTTCCTCTTCAGTCATATTATTGGTCAGTTAATTTTTATAAAGCGCATCAGCGAGAGAGGCTTGCCTTCCCTTGTTTTTATGATGATCATGTAGGTGCCGGATGGAAGTGAGCTAAAGTCGGGGTGGTCAGTGCGGGCCAGCGACATCACTCTGGCACCTGTGACTGAGATGACGTCAATGATAAAGTCCTCAGGCGCCCGGTCCGATGCAATCAGGGTGACCTGTCCCCGTGACGGGTTGGGATAGATCATGAAAAGGTCATTCAGAAGGGTGCCATCGTCTGACGATGTGGCTGATCCTGTGCCCCTCATTACCGGTCTTATCATTATAGTGCCCGGCGCCTGGCTTGGTTCCCAGCTTCCGCTGAGCGAGTAATATTGCCTCCCGGCAAGAAGGGTGTTCAGATCCAGTCCTGTATTAAGAAATTTATCCGACAATTGTTTCCATCCCACCCAGAAGTCACCGTTGACGAACACCGGCTTGTCGAAGAGATAGGTGACAAATCCATTAAGGTCAGTACCCGGGTCTGCTACAGGACCATCCGTTGTGCCGAGAAGCAGGCCTGGCTTGCCGTTGTCATCAGCCCATACCATGATATCAAATCCGCTCTGGTTGGCGTTGTCATAGGCATCATTGAAGCAGATCTTCAGGGCCTTAACCGAATCGGGTACAAACGACCTGAATTTCAATGCTACCATGGCGTTACGTGATCCCTGCCCATTTATACCGTAACCAGCCTCCGCCGTGCCATCATCAACGGCAAAATAATCCGGGAAGCGCTGGTAATATCTTATTGTGTCATTGGTCTTGGGATCAAAATCGTCAGTGATGAGGGATACTGTCACAAGGAAAAGGGCTGAATCAGTTGAGGAGGAGTTATATGTGTAGATAAGAGGAGCATCATACTTCATTTCCGTCAGCGGTTCAACGTTAACAGCCCCTGCATCGAAATCGCGTACGACCACATTCTGAAGAACATCTTTTATTGTAATATGTCGCGTGACATTCCTGACAATAGTGTCGTTGTTACGAAAGTTTATTGCAGCCGTGGGGCTCATGACCGAGAGGTATGCCTGTCTGAAGTGACGCCATGGCATGGCCTCATATTCCTTGATCAGTGATCGCTGGGGCAGGGTCAGAGCTACATCATGAAGTACGGTGTCATTGACTGAGCGGCCCTTGTCAAGCATTACATGGTCAATGTTCCACTGGTCTGCGTTGCCGGCGCGTGAAGGGTCAGAAACAACCCCCGAGAGAGATGCATAGCCGGTGAACATAAAGCGGAAGCCCTTCTTCAGGAACCTGCTTTCCTTAATCGGTATCATCACATTGCGGAAGCCGTCTGTTGCTCCGCCTTCAGCCCTCCAGATGCTGTACCACCGCTCTTCTTCAGGTGCCCAGAAACTGAGAGTGAGGCTGTCGTCATTTTCGGGCATATCAGCCACACCGCCTGCCTCATAGAGAAAACTGAGCCAGATGCTGTCCGCAGGCTGAAGAACCAGGTCGAGCGGCGATGATGTCAGGCTGTCGGAGGCAAAGACAGCCGTGGAAACATTGTCATATAACAGGCCAGACTCATCGAGGCAATCAAAGGTTGCCATCCCCATCGAGGGCTGTTTTACAGAGTATGTATTATTTATATAGACGTGTCTGTCGGACCATTTTTCCGCAGAGGGGTAAAGACTGTCAAGAGCAAAGTCGTCTGTGAAAGGGAGGAGCAGGGTGTCAGCTCCCAGGGCGTTTTTCAGCCGGGGCTGATCCTTAACGTCTGCAAGCTGCCTGTTGAAAAGCAATCCGGTAACGATCTCCTGGGAGCCTGCCCGGGTGGCGGGCAGCATGATCAGCAGTATGTATATCAGCCATCTCTTCCTCATCAGGAGTGTTATAATTCTATATCTGTAACACCGCCGGCATCTGTCGTATCATATATTTGAACAGCGGTGGTATCGAAAGCCATTTTGAGTGTATCAACAGTGAGCCAAACATACACAGCCGAGCCAAGCTGCGCCGTAGCATTCCGATGATAGTCAGGATTTTGTTTATAGACGAAGGCATTAAGAGAGTCTTTGCTGGTGATCACTGTAGCATCAAAAACATAAGAGCCAAGGTTCAGTGATGAGCCCAGTATCTCATTCCGGGCCTGCTCAAGAGTAGTACCCACCAGACGGGGCACGGGAGTATGCTGGCTGCTCAGCCCTCTGCCGAGAACAAGATCGATGACCATACCCTTCTGGACTGAGTCTCCCGGTGAGACTTCGCGGCCGTGAAAGGTTTGTTTAAGAACGAAATCGACTGTAAGGTCCGGCACATAGTTAAGCTGCCCTGCCTGGAGACCTGCCGTCTCGAGCAGTGACAGTGCCTGACGTCGAGGCAGGCCCACGAGATCAGGTACAGCAACCATCTCAGGACTGAATGCATTTATTGTCACTTTGATCATGCGTCCTCTCTTCACTCGGTGACCCGGCAGAGGCATCTGCTCCGCCACGCAACCCCGGGGGACGAATGCGGTATAGACAGAATCAATTACCTGGAAGCGCATCCTGTTCTTTGAGGCAACCGCCTTAGCTTCATTGATTGAGAGGCCTCTCACCTCCGGAGTGGGGCGCGACTGGCCGTGACGGGTGTAAATGTTCAGCCAGATAATAAGTATTATTAAAATTACCACGCCAACAGCAAGAGCCAATCCAATCTGCTTCCAGAAGAGGTGGCTTTTAAGAAAATCCCTGGTGCTCATCGTATGATGAAGTATTAAGTAATAAACGCTGTGGCAAAGATAAAATTATATTGCGAGAGTATCGGCTATCACCACTCCTTAACCGTACGGTAAAGTGTGTCTCTCTCGACCGGTCTGAAGCCTGCCGACCGGATCATGGCAACAAGTTCAGTAGTAGAAAGGCCGGGGTTGACGTCTTCGGCTCCTGCCATGGAATAAATCCTGGTGGTGTCGTCTATCGTGCCGTCGAGGTCATCGGCGCCAAAGGCGAGGCTCATGACTGCCGCATTCTTTCCTATGGCCGGCCAGTATGCTTTTATATGGGGAAAGTTATCAAGGAAGATCCTGGAGAGAGCATAATTGCGCATATCTTCTGTCACAGGCACTTCGCCCAGGTCGTACATCCTGTTATTCTCCCTGCGGAATTTAAGGGGTATGAAAGCATTGAACCCGCCGGTACGGTCCTGCAACTCACGCAGTCTCCTCAGGTGATCAATACGCTGTGAGGGGCTCTCGGCATGGCCGTAGAGCATAGTGGCATTGGAGGTCATACCGAGGCTGTGGGCTGCCTCATGGATAGCAAGGTAGGTCTCAGCATCAGCTTTGTCACGGCATATTTTTAAACGCAGTGATGCATCAAAGATCTCAGCACCTCCTCCGGGAATAGAATCAAGGCCGCAGTCCCTTAGCAGTGTGAGCCCTTCGGTATATGTCATTCCGGCTTTCCTGATCATATAATCAAGCTCAACAGCCGAGAATGCTTTGATGCTTATGTCAGGTCTCAGTTTCCTTATTGATGAAAGTATATTGCCATAATAATAGATATCGCGCGAGGGGTGCACACCGCCTGTGATATGTACCTCCGTCACAGGAACACCATCAAATCGTTTTACGATATCAAGTATCTCGTTTTCTGTCAGCTCCCAGCTTTCGGGGTCACCCTCAGGCTTATGATATGAGCAGAAGCGGCAGTTAAATACGCATATGTTTGTTGGTTCTATATGAAAGTTACGGTTGAAAAAGACCGCATCGCCACTTTTTGCCTTTTTTGTCTCAGTAGCGAGGACGGCCATGAGGGACAGGTCAGCCCTTTCATAGAGCGTGAGTGCCTCATCGGGAGTTAATCTTTTGCCATCAAGGACTGCCTCTGCAATTGTCCTGAGGTCAGTATCTATGTTTTTCAGGATAATTTCTTTCATCTTCCGGAGAATTGACAAATTTAGCCCGCTTTATCACATTATAAAAGAAGAAACCGCCTTAATTGTTCATTAAGACGGTTTCTTTTTTATCAGTCAGCCGATCAGTCCTTGTGTCCTGCCTCGTCAGAAACGGTGAGTTTCTTCCTGCCTTTGGCTCTGCGGGCGGCAAGTACACGCCTGCCGTTTGGAGTTGACATTCTCTCCCTGAAACCGTGGGTGTTGGTCCTCCTCTTTTTTGATGGCTGAAATGTCCTTTTCATCTGTCTTTATAATTTCGTGTTGTACTTTTCTGTTTTTAAGACTGCAAAGGTAGACAATTTTTGAAATAAAAAATCAGGAGGGTTATTTTTTTAATCTTACCAGGGCAGGTAAACGATTTTTTTTGTCTCAAACCAGGGCTCGTCAAACCATTGGCTGACAGGTTCAACGGTGACGACAGGAGCGAAGGGCTCCAATTCGGTACCCAGATCGCCGCCTTTTAAAAAAATATAACCGTTCTTAAGAGCATTGACCGAACGGGGAGATATCAAATGCCGTGTGAGGTTAATAAAACGGCCCGTTTCAGTGACAGCACGGCTGATTACAAATTCAAATCGTCCGGAATAATCCTCTGATCTTGTAGCAATTGCAGTGATATTCGTGATACCAGTAGCAGTGATGATCTCTTTTACAACGTTTATTTTCTTTGCTATGGAATCAATGAGTGTGAATTTGACATCAGGGAACATGATTGCCAGCGGTACGCCCGGCAGTCCGCCTCCCGTGCCGACGTCAATTACAGAAGTGCCGGGGACAAAAGAGATTAAACGTGCAACGGCAAGTGAATGAAGAAGGTGGTTTACTTCAAAGTTCAGGATATCTTTACGGGAGATCACATTTACCCTCTCGTTCCATTCCTCGTACAGTTTTGGCAACATCGAGAACTGCCGGCGTTGTTTTTCAGTCAGCGACGGGAAGTATTTTTCAGCGACAGTGGTCAAATCTCGCTCTTTTTATCCTGAACCATATTTAATATAAGGACCTTTGCTCTGAAGAGCCGTGCTTTTACCGTACCTATGGGAAGGCTTAACTCGGTAGCGATATCTTCATATGAGTAGTCCTCAAAGTAGCGCAGTTCGATAAGGCGACGGTAACGTGGTTTGAGGCTTTTAACTATCCTGTTCAGGCTGGCAGCTGTCTCCCTGTCCATCATCACCTCATCAGGTGCCCTCATGTCGGATGCAACGGTGGCCTCCATCTCATCTTCTTCTCCTTCATCCTGGTCAAAGGGCCTGGGGCTCTGGCTCTTTTTCCTCATAAAGTCGATGCAGTTGTTGGTTGCAATACGGAAGAGCCAGGTGCTGAACGCGTGTGATGGAACGTATTTAGGCAGGTTATGAAACGCCTTTCCGAATGCCTCAATAGTAAGATCCTCAGCATCCGAAGGGTTATTCACCATTCTCAGCAAGACATAGTATACAGAATCACGATACCTGGACAGCAGCTCGGCGTATGCCTTGCTTTCTCCATGCAATGCCCGGTCAATGACCTTCAGGTCATGCCTGGCCTTATCAGATAGTCCTATTCCTACTTCCATGTTTCTCTCCCCTTACCTTTTCTTCTGGAGGTCAGGTAAAGGAAAGCGCTGACAAACGGCGCGAAGATATCAAAAAAGAGTGAGAAAAACCACAACCGCTTTTCATTGAAGGTCCGGGTTGCTTTCCTGATTATCACCGTCCGCATCGTCAGCCTGCCCAATGCGATGATCAGCACCGCCGGCCATGACACAAGCATGATGAGAAGAATGGCCAGTAATCCATAGTAGGCAACTCTTGATAATGGCTCTAGAGCCAGTCTTACCTTGTCATCCTTCCTGTAAAATGCTGCAGCGGAGAAATGCCTGCGTTTCTGTTTTGCCCATGCCACAATGTTTTCCATGGCTACTGACCGCGTAAAAGAATCATGCGAGTGCATAAGACTGCAGTTGTCGGCAGTGGCATTACGGTTGACGAACAAGTCGTCGTCACCTGACATGATATGATTATGAGGGCCAAATCCACCGCGGTCGAAAAAGTAGCTTCGCCTGTATGCCAGGTTACGTCCAACACCCATATATGGTACACCTGCCATCGCCATTCCAAAGTATTGCATGGCAGTGAACATAGTCTCATAACGTATGTAGCTGTTGAGAAAGCTCTTTTCAGGCATATAGCCTCCGTATCCTATGATAAGTTCAGCATTTCCGGCAGCGGCTGAAGCCACCTCGCGCAACCACAGTTTCGATACCGGTTGACAGTCAGCATCGGTAAAAACAAGGAGATCATTCTTCGCTGCCTTGATGCCTATCAGCATGGCAAGCTTCTTTGTATGCGTGAAACCCGGATCTTTCTGTATTGTTGAGACTTTAAGATGAGGATAACGATTCATCATTGCACCAAGGATATCAAAGCTGTTATCCTCAGAGCAGTCGTTCACCACCACAACCTCAAACGACGGATAATCCTGTTCAAGCACTGCCGGAAGGAATTTGCCCAGGTTCTCCGCCTCATTGCGCGCGCAAATAACAACAGAAAGGGAAGGAAGTTTCGCTGTTTGAGTGGTTGCATTCGGCCTGGCATAGGCTGATCTGCGGTAATACTGAAGCCAGTACCACGCCTGGATAATTGCCATGATCAGGAACAGCGAAAGCAGAACAATATGGAGGGGATCAGTTGAAAAGGGCATTCCGGTAGCTCATTTTGCGCCGTAATATTATAAATAATCGGAAAACGTTTGTCAGAATCTTTTCAACAATTAAGAACCGTTTTCTCAATTTGATACCCGGCTGTTCATAATAAGGTGCAGAAAGCTTACTTTTGTGACCATCATTAAGCAGAAGATGTTCAGAATTGAGCGGACAGATCAATCCACATCAGCAAGGGCAGGTGTATTGCACACGGATCATGGTAGCATACCCACACCTGTGTTCATGCCTGTGGGAACAGGGGGGACGGTCAAGGGGGTATTGCACCGTGATCTGAAGAATGAGATCAACGCTCGCATCATACTGGGTAACACATATCACCTTTATCTGCGTCCCGGCACAGATATCATAAGCAAGGCAGGTGGTCTTCACCGCTTCATGTCATGGGACAGAGCGGTACTTACTGACAGCGGAGGATACCAGGTCTTTTCTCTCGCCGCGAACCGGAAGCTGACCGAAGAGGGAGCCATTTTCAGGTCTCATATAGACGGTTCAAAACATACCTTTACTCCTGAAAATGTGATTGATATCCAGAGATCAATAGGCTCCGACATAATGATGGCCTTTGATGAGTGTGCACCTTATCCCTGTGATCACAACTATGCCCTGAGATCGATGGAGCTGACGCACCGCTGGCTTGACAGGTGTGCAGACCGGTTTAAAAGTACCGAGCCCCTGTATGGTCATGACCAGATGCTCTTTCCTATTGTCCAGGGATCTGTTTTCGCGGATCTCAGGCGTATCTCAGCTGAGAAAATAGCGGCAAAAGAGATGCCCGGCAATGCCATCGGCGGGCTTTCTGTTGGTGAACCTGCCGGGGTGATGTATGAGACCATTGAGGTTGTGAATGAAATACTTCCGGCGGATAAGCCGCGTTACCTTATGGGAGTGGGTACGCCGGCCAATCTTCTCGAGTGCATTGCACGCGGTATAGATATGTTTGACTGTGTCATGCCTTCACGCAACGGCCGTAACGGGATGTTGTTTACACGCGACGGAATAGTCAACATCAGAAACCAGCGCTGGGCTACTGACTTTTCACCGGTTGACGCCGGGTCAGATTCTGAGGTCAGCCGTACTTACTCAAGGGCATATCTCCGACACCTGGTAATATCCGGTGAGATGCTGGGAGCACAGATAGCCACCATACATAACCTCTCGTTTTATCTCAGCCTCGTTACCGAGGCAAGGGAAAAGATACTTGAAGGCACTTTTGGACCATGGAAGGAAGAAACACTGAAAAGAATATCAGAAAGAGCCTGAAGAAGCTTCAACCGGGAATACTTGATAAGTATATTATCAGGCAGTTCCTCGGTACGTTCTTTTTCTCCCTGGTGCTGATACTGGGCATTGCGATCATCTTTGACTTCTCCGAGAAGATTGACGACTTCATAGAGAAGCAGGCTCCGCTGAAAGCAATAGTTTTCGACTATTACCTTAATTTCATACCTTATTTTGCCACACTGTTCGCACCCATGTTCGTCTTCATCTCGGTGATCTTCTTTACATCAAAGATGGCAGTACACTCTGAGATAATAGCTATGCTCAACAGCGGGATGAGCTTCAAAAGGCTCCTGCTTCCGTATTTTATCGGGGCAGCTTTTATTGCTCTTTTCTCCTTCCTTCTCATAAACTATGTTCTTCCGCATTCAAACATCGTCAAGCTTGGGTTCGAGGAGAAGTACTACCGGGGCTCCGAATTCAGGAGAGTGAACGTGGCATCAGTACACAGGCAGGTTTACCCGAATGTTTACATTTACATGGAATTGTACAACTCCATCACACAGAGTGGACGTAACTTCAGTATGGAAAAGTTTGACGATCACGGTAAGCTGGAATCAAAGATGACCGCCAACATGATCAGGTGGGACACTACAGCCAACAAATGGGGGGCATGGTGGTATCATATAAGGGAAACCGACAGCCTGGGAGAGAGGCTTACCACCGGCAGGAGGATAGACACCGTTCTGAACGTCGGGCCTGATGATTTTGCCAGATCACCCGAATTTGTCGGCACCATGACACTCGGTGAACTGATTGATTATATCGATGTATTAAAGTCGCAGGGCTCCGATGAGATCAAACTCTATCTTAACGAGAAGAACAGGAGGTTTGCCTCACCTTTCGCCTTTTTCGTACTGACACTTATAGGTGTTTCCCTCTCCTCGCGCAAGATAAAGGGCGGGATAGGTATGCAAATAGGGATAGGACTTGGACTGACCTTTTCATACATCCTCTTTATGCAGTTTGCCTCCCAGTTCTCGCTCAAGGGCGGCCTTAACCCAGCTCTTGCCATGTGGATTCCAAATATTATCTATACCTGTATTGCCATCGTTGTATACCGGTTTGCACCTAAATAATAATACTGCGATTTTTCCGCAGGTCATGGGAATTTCTTTTATTTGCGTTTCTTTCCCCGGAAGTATTAAAACAGTTAAACGAAAAACAGCATTATGGCCCTTGATAAAAAGATACGCGAGCTGAAAGAGAGGCGTGAGAAGATGCTCCTCGGCGGCGGCGAGGAAGCCATCGAGAAGCAGAAAGCCATGGGCAAGAACACGGCACGTGAGCGCATACTCGCTATACTTGACCCTGGCTCCTTCAGTGAATATGACATGTTTGTTGAGCATGACGCACGTGACTTCGGAATGGATAAAAAGCATCTTCCAAGTGACGGTGTGGTTATCGGCACAGGAACCATTCACGGTAGTCCGGTGGCTGTCTTTGCCCAGGATTTTACTGTCGCAGGAGGCTCGCTGGGACTGATGCACTCCCGCAAGATCACAAAGATAATGGATCACGCACTGAAGATGCGGATACCACTTATCGGGATCAATGATTCAGGTGGAGCCCGTATCCAGGAAGGTGTCAACTCCCTGGCCGGTTACGGTGAGATATTCTTCCGCAACACCATTTCGAGCGGTGTGATACCGCAGATATCCGTTATACTTGGACCTTGCGCGGGCGGGGCAGTATATTCACCGGCACTGACTGATTTTGTGTTTGTAGTCGAAAATATCTCCAAAATGTTCATCACCGGCCCCGAGGTTATCAGGACGGTTCTTGGCGAGGAGATCTCAATGGAAGAGCTGGGTGGGGCAAGGGTACACTGCGAGGTATCGGGCAATGCCCATTTCTTCGCCTTGACGGAAGATGAATGCTTCAGTCAGATCAAGAAGCTGGTGTCGTTCATCCCACGTAATAATGAAGTGAAGGCCAAAGTGATTGATTCTGTTCCTCCCGACAGCAAATATGATATTGAAAAGATCGTCCCGGGTGACCCGACGCTGCCGTATGATGTAAAGGATGTGATCAGGGCTGTGGCCGACGCGTCGGAGTTCTTTGAGATACAGGAGATGTATGCCCGCAATATGGTCATCGGGTTCGGACGCCTGGGAGGTAAAACAGTGGGTTTCGTTGCCAATCAGCCTCTTGAGATGGCCGGTGTCCTCGATGTCGATTCATCGGACAAGGCGGCACGTTTCATCCGTTACTGTGATGCTTTTAACATCCCGGTAATAACTTTTGTCGATCTTCCGGGTTATCTTCCAGGTGTTGATCAGGAACATGCCGGGGTGATACGCCACGGAGCAAAGATCCTCTATGCATACAGCGAAGCTACCGTACCCAAACTCACTGTCATACTGCGAAAGGCTTACGGCGGCGGATATATTGCAATGGGCTCACGCCATCTCCGCGCCGATTTTGTTTTTGCATGGCCATCAGCCGAGATAGCAGTAATGGGGCCTGAGGGCGCGGCCAACATTATATTCCGCAAGGAGATCACCACCGCAGGCAATCCTGATGAAGTACGACGTCAGAAGGTGGAAGAGTACAAGGAGAAGTTTGCCAATCCTTATGTGGCAGCATCACGCGGTTATGTCGATTCGGTCATCGAACCATCCGAAACGCGCAAGCTCCTGCTCCACGGCCTCGAGGTGTCGGAAGACAAGCATGTACAGATGCCAAAGAAGAAACATGGTATTCCGCCATTCTGATTATCCCTGTTAAAAAAAGAATATGGAGAAGAAAGAGGCTGACAAGCTTAACATAGACCAAACACAGTATACCACCAGACTTAGCCGGCGTTATGCCGGGAGAAAAGCTTATGCACCACCCCGTCCCGGCAGGATACACAGCTTCATCCCAGGCACAGTGATAGAAGTGCTTGTAAGGCAGGGTGACCATGTGAATGAAGGGGATGATATCGTGATCCTTGATGCCATGAAGATGAAGAACAGACTGAAGAGTCACGTCTCCGGCAAAGTAGAGGCGGTTAATGTTAAACCGGGAGACAGGGTTTCAAAAGGTATGGTTCTCGTTGAGATAGGCTGAGGGAAACTGACACAGAAATCAGAGCTCTGCTGATCTCAGCCTCGATTTCAACAGATAAGGAGGCAGATCAGGAACTTCTCTGAAAATGCCATAAACGACCGATCCACTGCCTGACATCGATGCATATACTGCCCCTGCATCATACAGCGCTGTCTTCAGCTCACCCACCCGGGGATAGCTATGGAAGATATTCAGTTCGAAATCATTTATCACCCTGCCGCGCCATTCCTCTACCGGCAGGTTGAGCAGCTTCCTGAGCGACGGGCCGGCTGGATCTGGCACGCATCCGGTATAGGCTTCGGCAGTGCTTATGCTTAACCCGGGATTAAACAGCATAATGTGGTACCGGCTAAGGTCAAGAGGAAATTCTGAAAGGATATTGCCTACACCCTCGGCAAATGAAGGTGTTGCATCAACGAAGAACGGAGCGTCGCTGCCAAGTTTCTGGGCAAATGATCTCAGTTCTTCTGAATTAAGTCCGAAACTGAAATACCTGTTCAGAGCCTTCAGTATACCTGCTGCATCTGATGATCCTCCACCCAGACCGGCACCTAAAGGGATGGCCTTGTGCAGGTGGATGCGTATGCCAGGGAAATCAAAGGAGCTGCGCATCAGCTTCACCGCCTTCATTACCAGGTTGTTGTCAGGATCAGTCTCGTCCATTACCCCGGTTACCCGCATCGAATCATTTCTGCGATTGTCTTTCCGGACGACAAACTCCAGAGCATCAGCGAGCTCAATGGGGTAGAAGAAGGTCTCGATATTATGAAAACCGTCAGGCCTCTTTTCAACGATCCTTAACCCAATATTTATTTTTGCCTTTGGAAAAACAACCATACCGTTGCCAATTCTTCAGGTTTCAAAAATAGATGAACCTTTTCAAATTTCATCATCTTTCGGTATTATATCCGTTTTCAACATCTTTTAAACACCTTCTGTTTGAAACAAAAAGCAGACAGCTGAGCCCTGATGGTTTGTTATTGTTAAATTTGATCACGGTCGGAATAAGCATTCATATTTCATAAATCATTGTAAAACAATACCTTATAATAATGGCACAAATTACGTCCAGGTCCAGGCAGGACAAGAAGTCTTCAGTAATGGTCATCCCGGAGGGAGGGAGGATACCGCCGCAGACACCTGAGATGGAGGAGGCGGTGCTCGGTGCCGCGATGCTGGAGATTGAAGCTGCAAGGATGGTGGTTGATATCCTGAGGCCGGAGGTGTTTTATTCAACCGCACATCAGAAGATCTTTGCTGCCATTGATGAATTAAACAAGCGTGATCAGCCTATCGACCTTCTTACTGTCACCCAGGAGCTCAAGAGGGTGAATGATCTTGATGAGGTCGGCGGGCCTGTTTACCTTACCGAGCTGACCTCGAAGGTTGTCTCTGCAGCCAACATAGAGTATCACGCGCGTATTGTCCTTCAGAAGTATATACAGCGCGAGCTGATACGGGCGGCAACCCTGATCCAGAATCTGGTTTATGAAGACACGCTTGACGTGACGGAGCTTCTTGACAGGAGTGAGGATGAGCTGTTCAGGATCGCGGAGGGAAATATCAAGCATGAGGTTGCCCCGATACATGAGGTTATTAAATTAGCCTTGTCGGAGATAGAGGAGCTGGGTAAAAAAGAAGATGCTCTGGTGGGTGTTCCGTCTGGATTCACCAAGCTCGACAGGCTGACCTCAGGATGGCAGAAATCCGAGTTGGTGATCATCGCAGCGCGCCCCTCGATGGGTAAGACTGCTTTTGCTTTGACGATGGCGCGCAACATGGCCATTGACCATGGGAAGAAGGTGGCCATTTTCTCACTTGAAATGGCAGCCATACAGCTTGTTAACAGGCTTATTGTGACAGAGACAGAGATACCCGGAGAAAAGATCAGGAATGGTAAGCTTACTCCTGAAGAATGGTCGCTCCTTGAAACGCGCATCAAGTCACTTACTGAAGCGTCTATATATATTGATGACACGCCTGCCATTTCAATATTTGAGCTCAGGGCAAAATGCCGCAGGCTCAAGGCGCAGAATAAACTTGACCTGGTCATTGTCGATTACCTGCAGCTGATGACCGGGCCTCCTGATGCTGGCAGCCGCGAGCAGGAGGTGAGCTCCATCTCACGGTCACTCAAGAGCATAGCCAAGGAGCTGACGGTACCTGTGCTGGCGCTATCACAGCTTAACAGGTCGGTAGAGACCCGTGGCGGAAATAAGAAACCCATGCTGTCTGACCTGCGTGAGTCAGGCGCTATTGAACAGGACGCCGATATGGTGGTGTTTATCCACAGACCTGAAAAGATGGGCGTCCTGCAGTTTGAAGACGGGCAGTCGACCAAAGGTCATGCCGATATAATACTTGCCAAGAACCGCAACGGCCCCACCGATGAGATACTCCTTTATTTCAAGGAAGACCGTGCCACCTTTGTCGAGCCTGATGAATTTGGTTCTGACATAGCATTTCCGGCATCACCGGCAGGGGGCGTCTATACCATGAAATCAAAGATGAACGATGATCTCTCTGCTGATTACAGTGATTATTCACCTGACGACAACGGCCGCAAGCCGACATTCTGAACTATTAATTGAACCTGAGTTTTAGAGTGACCCCGACACTGTTGAATGTCAGGTCATGGAAGCCTGTATATACTCCCAGCTCAGCCATAAGGAAAATCTCGCTTAAAGAATATCCGATCTCAGAGTAAAGACCATAGTCCGGGGTCCAGAGAGATGCAATACCGATATTTTCTCTCATAAGCGTCCTGCTTAATCCCGGAAGACGCTTTAGTAGCAGCCAGGGAGTGGTATAGCGAATATGAGCCTCCGTAAAAAATGAGGGTGATGAGATCGAGTAGTATGGCTTCAGATAGAATGCGTCACCGAAGCTGTTAAGCAGAACCGGGGATTCCTGAGTGTCAAAGAAATACATATCCTGTAACTGAAGGTTCTTTCTGTTAATAAAACCACCGCCGGTCAGCCGCCAGTGAAATTCACTGAGAGCTCCGAACCTGTTTGTTCTTGAGATGTCAGCCTTCAGCATATCATAATGGTCTGACAGGGTATCATTGTAATTATACCCATGTTTCAATGTCAGTGTGAAGGTGGGATAGTCTGATCCGGCGCTGATCCTTGAACCGTTTGAAATGCGGTAATGCTGACGGGGGGTATAGCTCATTTCTGCGGTAAATGAGGCATGATAATGATTTATCGGAGCTAATGCCCCATAACCGGGCACATCACCGGTGACAAACGGATTTTCAGGCAGGTTAACTGTATATTCTTTTTCCGGTTTGAAGATAGAGAAACCGGAGCTGTTTTCAAGCGTCTCCCGGTGTTCCCACATGGCTGACAGATTCAGATTAAGTCCATTTGCCAGATCTCCGCTGTGCCCGGCAATAATGAAAGTGCTGTTATAAAGTTTCATCCAGTTCTCTCTGAAAAGAAGAGATGAGAATGTATTTACTACCTGATTAACCCCGGAGGGTGAGAACTGCTTTGAATAACTGCCGGTGCGTATGTAAAAACTGCCTGATGTCATAGGGTTGTAAAGTATGCCTGCATTCACCGCCCACATCAGATGCTCTCTCCCGAAAGCATACTTTAAGGCGGGGGATAATGTGAACCTGCCTTTCTCCCCGGTCCCTATTGTCACAGTCATTCCACTACCCAGCACCAGTCCGTCAACAGTATTGAAAGAAGCGGCTTTCAGGCTCACCAGTCCGTCATAATCTATCGTGGTATTTTCAGAGGTCTGCCATCTTTTCCCTCTTATTACAGCTTTCATGGCTTCTATGCCCGGTTTACTGTCTTTGTCTTCAGATCCGCCCCCGATGTTCATTTCGAGTTTTGACGTATCGCGTGTTGCCAGAGTCCTTGAATCCGGTCCTCCCAGGGGCAGGCTTGTTTCCTCCTCGGCTGTAAGAGGGATAGGCCGGACCTTCTCCCAGTAAACAGAATCATTCCGGAGAGTATCTTTATCGATGATGTATGTTGTTTTTTCCTTTATTTCGAGACTTTTGTCCTCATCTCTGGCAGCATTTTTTTTGTTCAGCTTTGCCAGTCTTGACATGTCACGGGCTGTGAGCTCATCCCTGGAGAATATTTTTTCAATCTCTTTCTGGGTTTCAGTCTTTATCTCCGCCGGATCAGTATTTGATGATGCTGTTAGATAACCCGAAGGTGGAGAAAGTGATCTGTCAGGCTCCACTTCAAGATATTTCACGGCACTGTTATATGATGCTCCTGCCTTAACTCCGACTATGGCGAGGTCAAACCTGAATTCATGGCTTACGGGCAACCAGATACCTTCTTCAACAGGCATATATACCTGCCTGATGTTCACCCTTCCGGCCATATTCTCGTTTGTAAGATCAAGGCTGTGAATAGCCCATATATCCTCAACTATATATATTACACCATAAAAAAGCTGCTGGCTTTTCCTCCTCGGGGTTACTTTTATTTTATCAATGACGAAATCACCCTGCAATGTTGAACCCAGGAATTCGAAACTGTAGTGTGAGAATGCATCAGGCGAAAGAGGAGAAATGGTTATTTCTGCAATGACAGGCTGATAGAAGCTGGCTTGCAGATAGTCCATAGGTGATGTCTCGCTTTCGCTTACCGGCATGTTGGAACGTGATGATATCACCTGGTGAATGTACTTATCCGGTGCATTGAAAGTGATAACATTAACTGATTCCATGAAGTAGTATTGTCCCTCCTTTATCGGTGTCTCATTTGCCTCCACCTTCATCTGTCTCTTCAACATCTTCGGGATCTTATCAATTTTACCTCCTCCTTTTATGTACACCTCAGCCTTATACATCTTAACCTGGTTAAGATGGAACGGAGCCATTCCTATTGCCTTGCGCATTATGAAGTATGCCGGGTCCTTTCCTGATGCGGAAACCCTCACTGCAGGGATCTCAAAGAGTTGCTCAGCAAGGGTGATATCAGCAATGATATCAGATGCTTCAACACTGATATTTCTTATGACAGGGGTATAACCGAGGAACTGCCAGGTGATGGTGAATGTACCGGCGGGAAGGGTGATCTCATAAAAGCCGTCCTGATTTGAGGTGGTGCCCTGCCTGAGGCTGGTGACATAAACGGAAGCCCCGGGCATAGGCACGCCGCCTTCATCGGTTATCCTGCCGTGTAGCATTTGAGCATTGCACGCCATAGATGGAAACAGGATTGCAGAAAGAATGATCAGTGCTATTCTGTTCATCACAGAAATATTATTCAGTATGATCTTTCAGGGAAGTACCGGCTACCACTATAACGAATTCGCCCCTTGGGGCTGTTTCTTTAAAATGACTGGCGATCGTACCCAGTGTCCCGTGCATAGTTTCCTCGAATTTTTTTGTCAGCTCCCTTGATACTGATGCCCTGCGTTCTTCGCCAAGCGCCGCGGCCAGTTGTTCGAGTGTCTTCAGCACCCTGAACGGTGATTCATAGAAGATCATTGTGCGCTCTTCCGCGGCCAGGGCAGTCAGTCTCTTCTGCCTTCCCTTTTTCTGAGGGAGGAATCCCTCGAAGCAGAAACGGTCAGATGGCAGACCCGAGCTTACCAGTGCCGGCACAAAGGCAGTTGCTCCGGGAAGGGCTTCTACCGCTATTCCCCGTTCGATACACCGCCTGACAAGGAGGAATCCCGGGTCAGAGACACCGGGCGTTCCGGCATCGGACACAAGTGCAGTGACAGTGCCGTTTTCTATGTTATCACATACAGCCTCCAGGCTGCGATGCTCGTTAAACTTATGATGCGACTTAAGCGGCGCTTTAATGCTGTAATGATTAAGCAGCACATGCGTGGTCCTTGTATCTTCGGCAAGAATTAGATCCGCTGCCTTCAGCACCTCTATGGCACGTATAGTTATATCACCAAGGTTGCCAATAGGAGTGGGCACAAGGTAGAGTTTAGACATTAATGTTGAATTTTCTGCGTACAATATCAACGAATGATGACTGTGCTGCCGGGTCAGAACCCATAACGGTGTTTTCGTCAAGTATCTTCATGGCTTCACCCAGTGATCCGGAAGTGTTAAGACGTTTGATGGTGTCCTGATATGCCCTTGTGTCACCGCTGAACAGTTCGCGTATAAAGTAGAATTTATCATTTATACCAATTGCAGATCCAATATCGCTTATGGGTTTGCTGTGCATAACAGAAGAGATAACTTCATCCTGTTTCACGGATGATACTTTTTTGCCGATTATTTCAGCGGCACTGAACTTGTCTGCCAGGATAGGTTTGCCTTTTTCCACTGCTATTTCCGCCTTCACTTCCGGCTTTACTTCCGCCTTTACTTCCGGCTTTGCTTCCAGTCTTGTTTTCGTCTTCTCTTCTGTCACCACATCAACCCTCACCTCAGGCCTGGTTTCCGTCTTCACTTCAGGCCTTGTTTCTGCCTTCACCTCAGGCCTGGTTTCCGTCTTCACCTCAACCACCGGCTGCATAACACGAGCTGACTCCTCCTTATTTACCGGCCGTGATACCGGCACTTCATTCAGTTCCGGAAGCAGCTTCAGCATTTCCGTAGCACTGTGTACTCTTGAGCGTGCCAGCTCTATCTCTGCGATATGTGCACCCGACGTTACTGACAGCTGGTCGAGCAATGCACTCACCTCATCCAGATCCTTCCTGATAATACTCACCGCTTTAATGAAATCCATCACCCTTTATTTTTTATAATGATCGCTTTTCTTTATTTTGCAAAAGTAAATAATAATCGTATCAGCCTGATATAATCGTTTTACATTATGAACGGTGAAATCCTGATCTGAAGTATGGAGTTTCTCGAAAATTCGGTGGATAATGCCGGTAAGCGCGGGTCAATTGAGGTGATCGCGGGGTCAATGTTCTCAGGCAAGACTGAAGAGCTTATCAGGAGGCTCCGACGGGCAATGTTTGCAGGCCTGAGGGTAGAGATTTTCAAGCCGTCGATTGATACAAGATACTCAGAGGACAGGGTTGTCTCTCATGATGAAAAATCAATCACCTCCACCCCGGTCGAAAACGCATCGTCGATACTCCTTCTTGCTTCCGGTGTTGAAGTTGTTGGCATTGACGAAGCACAGTTTTTTGACGGCAGCCTGGTGGAGGTGTGTACCAGGCTGGCTGATGCAGGCACAAGAGTAATAGTGGCAGGCCTTGACATGGATTTTGCAGGTAATCCCTTCGGACCCATGCCTGCCCTGATGGCTGTTGCGGAATACATAAGTAAAGTACATGCAATCTGTGTCAGATGCGGTAACCTCGCAAATTACTCCTACCGCAAGGTCAAGGATGATAAAATAGTAATGCTCGGGGAGAAAGACATCTACGAGCCGATATGCAGATCGTGCTATATTAAATCAATGAACAGGTGAAGATCAGCGCATCAGAGCTGGCTGAAATAACCGGGGGTGAACTGACAGGCGATCACTCGCTGACGGTTACCGGCATAATGACTGACAGCCGGTCGTCCGGCGCCGGTCATGACGTTCTGTTCATTGCCCTGCGGGGCCCGAACCATGACGGACACGGGTTCATTGGAGCGCTTTTCAGCAGGGGTGTCAGGCTTTTCCTTGTTGACAACCTTCCAGCTGATGTTGATCTCATGACCGGCGCCGCATTCGTACAGGTGGAAGATACGCTGGAGGCGCTGCACAGTCTTGCCGGCTGGCGCAGGAATGCTTTCAGAGGCAAGGTCATTGCGGTGACAGGCAGCGCCGGCAAAACAGTTGTCAAGGAATGGCTCGCAGAGACACTTGGAACGGTTAAAAGCGTTATACGCAGTCCCAGGAGCTATAACTCCCAGGTGGGAGTGGCGCTCTCGCTGATGAATATTGACAACAGGTTCGATGTGGCAGTCATTGAGGCAGGTATATCCAGGCCCGGTGAGATGGAAAGGCTGGCCCGCATCATTAAGCCTGACATGGTGATCATAACCAATATCGGTGACGCTCATGGTGAAAATTTTGTGAGCAGAGAAGCAATCGCCAACGAGAAACTCAGGCTTGCGACAGGAGCAAAAATGCTCATATACAGTTCTGATGATGAGTTGATTAAGCGGGAGGTGGCACACAGGTATTCAGCTATACCCGCCTATACATGGTCAGTATCGGGAGCTGATGCGTCATTAAGAGTTGAGATAACAGGAAGAATTGGTGACGGACAGGTTCTGCGATGCACCTCTGAAAACTCCGTTTTTGAGGTAACTGTACCGTTTGCAGACCGGGCGTCTGCTGAAAATGCCGTATCAGTGATCGCCTGTTGTCTCGCTGAAGGGGTCCCTGAAAAGGGCATCATCGGAACGCTGGCAGATATTCCGGCTGTGGCGATGCGGATGGAGGTCAAAAAAGGGATCAACAGTTGTACGCTTATTGAAGATTATTATAATTCGGACCCAGGCTCGCTCAGCATGGCGCTGGATTTTCTGCGTTCTCATGCCAGGGGAAGGACGACGCTTATTCTTTCGGATTTCCGGCAGATAGGGGGACATGAGGAACGTCTCTACGAGGGCGTCGCGGAAGCAGTCAGGAGCGCAGGTATTGACAGGTTCATTGGTATTGGTGAAGCCCTGGCACGGCAGAAGGAGAAGTTTCCGGGCGGGTCGGTATTCTATGGCTCAACCGCTGAGTTCGCTGAGACATTCCGGAGCTTTGCCTGGCATGATGAGACCATACTCATCAAGGGAGCAAGAGCCTACGGCTTTGAGCGGATAAGCAGCCTGCTGGTGCAACAGCTCCATCAGACACGTTTCGAGATCAACATGAACGCAGTGGTCCATAACCTGAACGAGTTCAGGCATCTGCTCAGACCCGGAACCGGTATTATGGCGATGGTAAAAGCATTTGCCTACGGCTCGGGTTCAGCAGAGATAGCGTCACTTCTTGAATACAATCATGTCAGTTATTTTGCGGTGGCCTATGCTGATGAGGGAGTAGCACTCAGGGAAGCCGGCATAACAACCCCCGTTATGGTGATGAATCCTGATGAGAGTGTGATGGAGCTGATCATCCGTCATAACCTTGAACCGGAGATCTACAGCATGGAATCCTATGCTGGCTTCATTAAGAATGCAAAGAGGCACGGGTTGCTCCATTACCCCGTTCATCTGAAAATTGACACGGGGATGCACAGGCTGGGCTTCAGTATCATTGAGACAGACCTGCTGGCACAGATGTTGAGGGACGAGCAGCATATAAGGATTGTCTCGCTTTTCTCCCATCTCGCTGCGGCTGATGATCCGCGTCATGATGATTTCACCCACCGGCAGGCATCGCTGCTTATAATAGCGGCTGAAAAGCTGAAGAGCGCCCTCGGATACAGCTTTAAGACACATCTTCTCAACTCCGCCGGCATAAGCCGTTTCCCTCAGTATCAGTTTGAAATGGTTCGCATGGGCATCGGACTGTACGGGATAGGTGACTATCACGGGGTTGCGTTACGGCATACCGGACGGTTTGTTACCGCTGTGTCACAGGTAAGAACAGTACCGGCAGGAGAGCCGGTGAGTTACGGCTGCAACGGGGCTGCGGACCATGACCGTGAGATTGCAGTTATTCCTGTGGGCTATGCCGATGGACTACGGCGTGAAATGGGTAACGGGAGAGGCAGTCTCTTCATTAAGGGCAGAAAAGTGCCTGTCATTGGCAGCGTCTGCATGGATATGTGCATGACTGATGTCACCGGATTAAATGTAAAGACAGGTGATGAAGCTGAGGTATTCGGCGGTAACATTACAATTGAAGAGATTGCAGGGCTTTGCAGTACAATTCCTTATGAGATACTTACATCAATACCCTCAAGAGTAAAAAGGGTATATGTAAATGAGTGAGAAAAGTCCAATAGCAGACCAACCACCCTGTTCCGAGTTCTACGGGATTGCTCCCCTACAGTCTGGCCCCTCCCTATCCCGACATAACATGTCGGGACTTTACGGTCGGCCACCTTATCAAGGAGGGGAAATAATCGATTATCAAAAACAATCGATTATCAGTGATATTTTGAAATGATCGGAATTCTTCTGCCGCTTCCGAAGGCCCTTGATGAGACCCGGAGCACAGGCGGTGATTGCCTTCTTTTAAACTCGCTGTTGCGCACAAGTTTCGCGACTTTTTCTACCAGGCCTGCATCAAAGCCTTCATCAATTATCTGCTGCGGCGATCTTTCAAGCTCGATATACCTGAAGAGGACAGGATCAAGCTGGTCATAGGGAGGTAGCGAATCAGTATCAAGCTGATCAGGCCTGAGCTCAGCAGACGGCGGCTTGGAGATGATCCTCTCCGGAATTATTTCCCTACCAGAGTTGATCTCCCTGGCCAGTTTGTATACCTCTGATTTATACACATCACCCAATACAGAAAGTCCTCCGATCATGTCACCGTAAAGTGTTCCGTACCCCGTGGCGGCTTCGCTCTTATTGGAGGTATTGAGCACCATATAGCCGAATTTGTTGGAGAATGCCATAAGTATCACTGCCCGGAGTCGTGCCTGGATGTTTTCCTCGGTCTTGTCAGGGGATCTGTCACCGAAAAATGGTCTCATGGTTTTCTCAAGCACCTGCCGTACTTCCTCAATGCTTACAATGTGATGAGGAACCTTCAGTTTCTCAGCCATCTCAAGGGCATCTTTGACAGAGTGTTCAGAAGAGTAAACCGAAGGCATGAGCACAGCCAGGGTATTGTCTGTGCCGAGGGCTTCGGCGGCAAGTGCAAGCACCACGGCAGAATCTATCCCTCCCGAAAGGCCAACAATGGCTTTCTTCTGCCCGCTCTTGACAAAGAAATCCGTTATGCCTGTCAAAAGTGCCTTGTGGATATATCCGGTCATGTCAGCAGGGAACGGAGCCGGCTGTGAATAGTTGGATCTTTCTGCTCCGGCAGCGGGAATGTCGATGACCCTGATTTCTTCCCTGCAGAAAGCAAGCTTTTCAAGCAAGGTGCCGTCCGCATCAATAACCATTGATGAACCGTCAAATATCAGATCTGTATAACCACCTGTCTGATTGACTGAAATAAGCGGTATTCCGTACTCAATAGCATTCTTTATAAAAATTTCTTCCCTGATTTTTATTCTGTTGTGAGAGAAAGGATTGGCAGCGATATTTATTATCAGTGAGGGTTTTTCCTTCATCAGTTCATCGAGAGGTGTCACTCCATAGAGGCGGCATACGCCCCTGTCACCGAATGGCTGTTCGTCCCATAAATCCTCACAGATGGTAATGGCCATCCTTTCACCCTTAAGCTCAACTGTCTGGAAGGTTGACCCCGGTTCGAAATACCTGTTTTCATCAAAGACGTCATAGGTCGGCAGGAGGGTTTTGTTTATTACAGCCATGACCTTACCGTCGTTCATGAAGAATGCCGAGTTAAAAAGGCTTTTGCCAAAGAGGCCGGTATTTGGAGAAGGCCCGCCAACCACTGCTGCAATGCCCGTACAGTGAGAGGCTATCTCTTTCACGGCAGTCATTGCAGCACCGGTGAGATCACTTCTCTGCAGCAGGTCAAGCGGTGGATAACCGGTTACAGCAAGCTCGGAAAAAACAATCAGATCCGCATTAAGCGACCGTGCATTGCTGATTGCTGAGATGATTTTGCCGCTGTTATGCGCTATATCACCGGGTATGTAATCAAGCTGGGCAAGTGCAACTTTCATGATGAAAGGGTCAGAACTTAAGGCCGAGCCTGAACCTGACCATATTTACTGTTGACCTGTCTTCAGGCTGGAACACATTCTTCAAATCCTTTGTGACATCAAAGAAGTCGCGGTCAAAACCCAGACCGGCAACAAGAGATGTTTTCATACTTAGTTCATAATCCAAACCGATATAGACATGCCAGCCGGCATTCAGACCATATACTTCGGTCTTTCCGTTTTCATCACTGATAGCGTCAGCGGGAAGGTCTATCGA
The DNA here is from genome assembly GCA_963828395.1 of uncultured Bacteroidales bacterium. GTDB lineage: Bacteria > Bacteroidota > Bacteroidia > Bacteroidales > VadinHA17 > SR-FBR-E99. Next base: position 113,089 of record CAWHED010000003.1, on the reverse strand, counting down.
TGATTTAAGCAATGCCCTGATATCGAGCCCAATGTCGGTGAAGTATGTCATAGAACCGGATGGAGTTGTCTGAAGGCGTATTCCCAGCGGGATATTTATATACCGGAGGTTGTATGTCATCTCTTCGCCGGGCGTCACCTCTTGCGTAAAATTGTTGAACACCATTAAATGATCATTAAAAGCGCTTTGTCTTCCTCCTGCAGCAAGAAAGCTTACGCCTGTTGAGGCGGCAAAGTTTTCCCTGAAGTAATACAGAACATTAAGTCCCAGGTCAAAGCCTGCCTTTGCACCCTGGCTGCTGTATTCAGAACTGTTGGAACTCATCCACGTAATGAGAGGGTCCGCATGAGCTAAAAATTTAATTTCCTGCGCCACACTTTGCCTGGAGAAGGTGACAAATACAAGTATGGCCAGCACTTTCAAAGGTAACAGGTTCATTACTCTTTTCATCAGTAAATAATTTATTTTAATGGTCTGATGGAACCACACATGATTGATAATGAACTATATTTATTCTTGTTTTTGACTAGAGGTCAATCATGTGTGGTTTCATCTTCTAATAGTTTGCAGGGTAAATTTATAAATAAATGTCCTTATTTTGCGAAAAAACCTGATAATACCGATATATGATATCCAAATCAGCTCTCTTCGCACTGTCAGCTTCTGTAGTCCTACTTTTTGGCGTTACGGCATGTGACCGAAATCCTTATGAAGTAAACCTTTCAGGAATTGAGTGTGACCTTACAGTGAGAGACCTTGGCCGTGAGATATTTGAAACACCTCCGCACGCGCTGAGTGACAAGGCCGACACATTAAAGCTTGAATATGGGAATGCACTCAGGACTTACAGCTCGGTCATCGGTCTGGGAGATCCGGCAGATGAGCAGTGGAAGACAGCTTTTATTCTTTTTGCCACCGACCTGCAGAATCTCGCTTTATGGGATGAGGTAAAAAAGGTCTGGTCCGATCAGAAACCGCTTGAGCAGGGACTGGAGAATGCATTCCGGCACTATAAGTATTATTTTCCCGGGAAAGGTATTCCTGAAGTGATAACATGTATTTCGGCTTTCAATAACAGTATCATAATCGATGATTCCCTGCTTATGATCAGCCTCGACCGGTACCTGGGGCCGGATTCAAAATACTACCCGTTGCTTGGCATATATGATTACCAGTCGCGCAAGATGACACCCGCGTACACAGTGTCTGACTGCATGTATGCATGGGCATCCACGGAATGGGACTTTCGCGATTTTAACTACGGCACAAAGACACTGCTTAATACGATGTTGCACGAAGCCAAGCTTGTCTATTTCACAAAGAGGATGATACCTTCGGTGGCTGACACAGTGCTCTTCGGTTTTACTGACAGGCAGATGAGTTTCTGCCAGGAAGGTGAAGGGCTTATATGGGAGTACCTGGTCAGCAATGACCTGCTCTTTTCAACTGAAAGCTTCATGATACGCAAGTTCACCGGTGAAGCACCGTTCACCAGTTATTTTACGGAAGATTCACCGGGAAGGGCAGTTGTGTGGACAGGGTTCAGGATCATTGAACGGTTTATGCGCAATAATCCTGACGTCACATTGCAGGAGCTGATGGAGATGAGTGATTGCCAGGCAATCCTGACGGGATCAAAATACAAGCCCGGTTAGAAAAATAGAAGTTGTCTTTTCAGGCAGCCTCGAAACAGTTAAAAAGAGAGGCTGCCCCAATTGAGACAGCCTCCGGTTTCCTTAAAAGAGAATACAGTTTATGCGGGATGGATTGCCTCAACGGGGCAAACGTCGGCACAGGCACCACAATCGGTACATATATCAGCGTCTATCTTATAGATATCGCCTTCTGATATAGCCTCAACCGGACATTCATCTATGCAGGTTCCGCAAGCTGTGCAATCATCTGAAATTTTGTAAGCCATTACTAATGTTTTTAAAATTACGGGCGTAAAATTATTGTTTATTTTATTAAGTTCCTAACCAAACAATAAATAAAATTAACCCTTGTCAGGCCTTCATCAAATTTAGTGCCAACCATGCCATCGTGGCAGCCCCTGTTGCCATGGAACTCTCATCCAGATCGAAGAAGGGAGTGTGTGCAGGTCTCATCTTTTCTCCATCTGGGGTTATCCCCAACCTGAAGAGAAACGATGGATATTTTTCAGCAAAAAAAGAGAAATCTTCGGAGCTCATCCTGTCAGGTACCTCTTTTACTCTTGCGTCCCCGAGAAGTTGCCGGCTCAGTACACCGGCCCTGTTTGTGAGAGGCTCATTATTCACCAGGACAGGATAACCTTCGACGATGTTGACGTTAATGCTCACATCTCTTTTGAGGGCTATTTCCGAGGCAGTCTTTCTTATAATCTCTTTTGCTTCCTTTCGCCACCGTTCATCGAAGGTCCTGAGGGTACAGGCTATCTCTACTTTCTCCGGTATCACGTTTGTGGCGCCCATGCCGGTTATCTTTCCTATACCAAGGATGGTGGCAGCCTGCCCCTTGCTTTTTTCTGCAACGGTATCCTTAAGGCTGATAACCAGTTCTGAGGCAATATAAATCTGGTCAGTATACTGTGATGGTTGTGCCGCATGGCCGCCTCTGCCGGCGACCGTGATATAGATCTCGTCACATGACGCCAGATAAGGGCCGGCATGAAAGCCCACCGTTCCCGATTGCATGTCAGGCAGGATATGCTGGGCTATGAACATATCAGGTTCATAGTTCCTGAAAATGCCTGTCCCGATCATCATTCTTGCTCCGCCGGGAGCCTTTTCCTCTCCGGGCTGAAAGACAAGAAGAACTGTCCCGGCAAATTCATTCCGCAAGCTCTTAATTATACCTGCAGCGCCTATGAGCATAGCCACATGGGCATCATGACCACAGGCATGCATCACACCTTCATTCCGGCTTTGATATTCTGTTCCTGTGGCTTCAGTGATGGGCAGGGCATCCATGTCTGCCCGCAGCCCTATGGTAAGACCTCTTCCTGCAGCCTCACCCCTGATGAAACCCACGATACCGGTGCCGGCAATGCCTTTATGGTGCTCAATACCCATGGCGTCAAGCTTGCTGCTGATAAATGCAGCTGTCTCAAACTCGGCATATGAAAGTTCCGGATGCTGATGAATATGCCTTCTTATTTCCACGATTTCAGGCAGAAGAGATTCAGCCTCGCGAAGTATATGATCTCTCAGTAACATGATGGCTGGTGCGTTCAATCAGAAATCCAGGCTGAAGGAAAGATAAAACTGCATCGGAAGGATATATCCGTTATCTATTCCCCAGGAAAAGTCGGCCCTGATGAAATAGCCGAAGAGTTGTGCCCTGGCACCACCACCGAAGCCGGCTACGAGTGGTTCGCGCATTGAATCAAGGGTCACCGTTACCGGCCCGTTCCTGTATATTTTATCGTCCCAGTAGTTCTCGTTGCCCCACGGATCCCACCCTGACCATGCCATGCCGATATCACCGAAACCGACTATTTGCAGGCTGTTCAGGAAGTTGGATTTCAGGGGATGGCCTGCAAAATATCTTACAAAGGGCCAGCGCAGTTCGCTGTTTATAAGGGCGAAATTGCTGCCGTTGCGTATGTTCTGTGAAAACCCCCGCATGTTTGTTGCCAGTGCCTGGAAGCCGTAATTGACTTTTGGATCCACCGGAACACTCTGATCAAACATATTCGCATTGAAAAAGTAACCCATCCAGTTGTCGACTCCGCCGAGGTAATAGATCAGCCTTGACGGTCCGAAAGAGGAGCTTGCAGCAAATCTGTTTGCCCATATCAGGTCGCGATGTATCTTCAGATAGTGCCTGATATCTGCCCCTAATACATACATGTCGCTGTTCTTTGCACTGACATCGCGGTAATATTCAGCAAAGAGCTTGAACCTTGTCCCGTAATAGATATTTACTAATCGCTTGCGGGTATTGTCATATATGACCTCCCCTTTAAGCCCGGCCCAGTGGCGGCTGAACGGAGCAGCAGCAAGGCTCGCCTGGTCAGTCGCCTGAACAACATAATTGTCAAATCTGTAGGTAAGGGTTCCTTTTAGCGACAGGACCGTGTTCAGCGGCTTCCTGAACGAGAGATATGAGGTGTAGCTCTTGATCTTGTAATAGCTGGTGTCATTATAACTGTCAAATGACTGCCGGTGGAATATAAACTGCTTGTCAAATTTGCCCTTAAGAGCCTCCAGGCTTACCAGGTACTCGTTACTGTCAAAGTTACCGGCGAATCTGAAACCGCCGGTAATGCGGTAATCCTCGAAAAGATCAAGGGTGCCTATCTTATAAAGAAGGTTCAGTCCGGGATTGAAATAGGGTGCTCCTCCGTTATAAGCCTGGTATGTGTTGTTCAGGAAGTTGAAGTCTATCTGGGTGGCGGTGTAGTTATTGTAGAAGGCGGTGCGGTAGACCCTTGCTTCAGGCATTACCATCCTTGAGGTGTCAAGGTCAATGTCCATGTAATCCTTGCGCCATTGCAGCTCATAGTAGTTCTCTTTCTCCTTTTCGAAAACATAATTACGGAAGTCAATAGGCTCATCCGTGGCGTAATATTCATAAAGAGGTTTCTGAAGAGTGTCATTCATCCTTGCTCGCTCGGCAAGCAGTTTGTCTCTCAGCCTGTTGATACTGTCTGCGGCCCGGAGTGCGGCTATCTCTTCCGCACGCCATTGGGTTGATTTTATTTCGCTGCTGCTGACTGCCGGTGATGTCTCTGTAAGGTCAGTAAGGAACCTGTAACGTCCTTTATCATATATCACTGCGGCATCCCTGTCACCGTTCCTGTCAAATGCTTCCAGGTTCCGGGGATAATCGGTAACCTGTTGTGATTTAATAAAATACCTGTAATGCATGACCGTATCGATGTAGGCAATGTTGCTGTCGATGCGGGCATTATAATAATTAATTATACCGTTACCGTTCCCGAGGAAACCAGTCGATTTAACTGAAGCTCCCATGGGATTGGTATAATCGTTCAGTGTTCCTTCATCAAGGCGTGTCAGTTTGCGGTTTCCTGCCTTCAGATCATATGTGAAGAGGTTATAGGTGAGACCGGTGGGCTCCTGCGGATCACCCCTGTTGGTAAGGGAGTCTGTCAGGCGGTTTGATGAAAAGATAATGGTTTCATCACGCCCGTCAATAAAAGAGGGATCTTTATCATCAGCTACATCAAATGTTATCCGCTCGCTGGTACCCGAAATAATTGTATGGATATAGATATCGGTCATACCGTTAATTATCCCTGAAAGGAGCAGTCTGGATCCATCCGGGGAGTAGGAGAGAGACATGACTTTTTCAAAGAACGGCATTGTGCGCTGCTCGGATTTTTTCTGATCGGTACGGTAGAAGTATAGCTGCATGCCTCCCTTTTCTTCGTTGACGAAGGTCAGTATCTGCCCGCCCGGGTGCCATGTCAATACAGGATATGTATAATCTACCGTCTGCTCATACTTTGGTTCAAACGTAAATATTTTTTTGTTTTTACCCGTATTGGTATCATACAGCCATATCCTGCGCTTACCCCAGTCATTGGATACCCAGGCTACCATCCGGCCGTCAGGACTGACCTTAACGGCGGTATACTGTTCAAAAGGTTTTGAATGTTTGATTTCCTCTGGTATCTTATAGTCTTCACCAGGTTTTATTTCATAATATTTAGTGTAATAATTTCTCCAGTCCTTGTAAGTGTCTTTTATGCTTTTACCGAGACCGTAAAGAAAACCGTCCTCAATGTTTTTGTAGATCTTTGAGAGGTAGATAATATTCGGGATTATGGCATCACCATAGGTCTCACCGATATATTTCCAGAATGACTGACCGGCGTAAACAGCTTCTTCATATTCAAGGTTTGCAATGTTTTTATACCTGCCGCTTTCAAATCCGTCCCTTACCTTGTTGTCAGTCTCGCTGTCCCAGTTGAAGGCAACATAGTTAACCAGTCCCTTGATATACCATGCCGGCATCTGTATTTCTGAGTTGCTGGTCACTTTATCACGCATTTCGGCATTGTACAGCATTTCATAGACCACGACCTCTGCAATGGCAGAAGCAATCAGCTTGCTGAATTCTTCATGGTCGCCGTTGAACCAGAGCATCACTTTGTTTTTGATCACCCTGCTGTATCCCCCGACATTATAGTCCTCTTCCGTCGAGATCAGTCCTATGTTGCTCTGTCTGAAATCGTTTTTCTTGTTATAGATGATAAGAATAAGTCTTTTATCAAGGGTGTAATCAAAATAATCCTGGATTTCATTCAGTTTCTGATCAGCCACTGTGCAGGCATATTCAGCCACTTCCCGGCCGAATTCATTATAGTAGCAGTCAATATCATCAAACCTGAAGTATGTCCAGTAGAAGTCTTTATACTGCACCCTGTTCTTGCCGAAGGTCATCTGCATCCCGTTATAAAACTGTCCGGAGGCTGGTGTAACCTGCAGAAGGCAAAGAATTGCCAATGCCAGAATGAAGAGTTTTTTTCTTCTCATAAGTAAAATCCGGGATACTGTCATCACTTGTCGCAAAAAATGTTCCAAAAGAGACTATCCGTCAGACAAAACTAATGGTTTAAGCAATAAAAAAACAGTGACATATCGTTTTTTATTATTTTTGACGTTAATTATGAATCAACCTATCTGGTCTGATATTTGTTATGTGAACGGAAGGATTACTATTATCCTCAAAGAAAAGGGAAACAAAAACAGGTTAAAATGAAAAAGATTTTATTTGTGTCAGTATTGATGATCCTGGTTTCAGGACTTTATGCACAGCCAAAGCTTAATTTCAGCACTGTTCGTCATGATTACGGCGACATCAAGGAAGCAGCCGGAAAGCAGGAAGCTGTCTTCAATTTCACCAACACAGGTGATTCAGCTCTGGTGATCACAAGGGTGCAGCCTTCATGCGGATGCACAGCCTCAGATTATACCAAGTCACCAGTACCTCCGGGAGGTAAAGGGTTCGTCACTGCTGTTTTCGATCCACGCGGATACAACTCTCATTTTGCAAAGAGCATATCAGTCTATTCAAATACCAAGCCCGCTGTAACGGTTCTTATTATTGAAGGTACGGTCAGTCCCAAAGAGAAGACCGTTGATGAACTTTATACATTCGTAGTAGGTCCGGTACGGTTTGAGTCAAATCACCTTGCCTTTACCACCACAAAAAAGAGTGAGAAGAAGATCAGGGTGATGCCGATAATCAACACATCGAAAGAACCGGCAACGGTTGAGTTTGAGGGTCTCCCGGCGCACCTGACGCTAAAGACCACTCCTGTAACCCTTAAGCCTGGCGAAAAAGGCATTATAGAAGGTACCTATGACGCCAAGCTCAACAGCAGCGCATGGGGTAACGTTAATGATCTTGTACGTCTTAAGGTTAACGGTCAGTCACAGCAGAATATTTATCTCTATGTCTCAGCAAACCTGGTTGAGGATTTCAGCAGCATGACAAGCCAGGAGCTTGCCAATGCTCCGGTCTTCAAGCTTGATTCGAACACCGTTAACTTCGGGACCATTAAGCAGAATTCCTCTGCTGATGTGGAGTATAACTTCACCAATCAGGGAAAGAGTGACCTCATTATCAGGCATGTCAAGGCAGGATGTGGCTGCACGGCCCTTATGCCTACGGAAAATGTTATCAAACCCGGTAATAAAGGATCAATAAAGGCCAAGTTCAATTCAGGTGGATACAAAGGCGACATCTACAAAAATATCTTTGTTTACACCAATGATCCCAAGAACTCAGAGGTGATGCTGATGATCAAGGGTAAAGTACTTGTTGAGGGAGAGGCGTCGAAATAAGCGGCGCCTGGCAATAAAAGTGTAATGAACAAGGATAAAGGTCCAGCCGGAGCGCTCTCGGTTCAGAAGGGTGTTGTGCAACCGCCAAGCATCAACCCCGATATGCTGAACCGTCTCAGGAAGAGCAGGCGCAAACGGCTGACCGCTGAAGATTATGTCGATGGTATCCTGCGTGGTGACCGCACCATTCTCAGCCAGGCTATTACACTTGTAGAGAGCTCTTTACCTGAGCATTACGATATTGCCCAGGCGGTTGTGGAAAAATGTCTTCCTGCCAGTTCACGTTCGGTAAGGATTGGCATAACGGGTGTCCCCGGCGCGGGCAAGAGCACCTTCATTGAAACCTTCGGAACTATGCTGACACGTCGCCATGGCAGACGCCTTGCCGTTCTTGCTATTGACCCGAGCAGCCAGCAGAGCCGGGGCAGTATTATGGGCGATAAGACCCGCATGGAGCAGCTCAGTACTGACCCTGACGCCTTTATCCGTCCCTCGCCGTCAGCCGGCACACTGGGAGGTGTGGCGCGCAAGACACGCGAGTCGATAATATTATGCGAAGCAGCTGGCTTTGATACTATTATTGTCGAAACGGTTGGAGTAGGTCAATCGGAGACGGCAGCACATTCAATGGTAGATTTTTTCCTGGTATTGATGCTTGCCGGCGCCGGCGATGAACTGCAGGGGATCAAGCGCGGGATTATGGAGATGGCTGACACAATAGTTATCAACAAGGCCGACGGCAATAACGTAAAGAAAGCTGAAATGGCGAGGATTGAATATAAGAATGCCCTGCACCTTTTTCCCCTGTCGCCTTCAAAATGGAGCCCCAGGGTGCTCACATGCTCTTCCCTGGAGAACAGAGGAATAACAGAAGTGTGGGAGACGGTCAGGGATTATGTCAGCATGACCAAAAGCAACGGCTGGTTCTGGGAGAGAAGGCGCGAGCAGGCGGTCACCCGGATGCATGAGACGGTGATGGATACCCTGAAGTATTCATTTTACAGCCATCCGGAGGTGCAGGCCCTGCTGCCGGAGCTCGAAAAACAGTTACTCGAGGGAGAAATTACTTCATACAAACCAGCCCTGATCCTGCTTGAGAAATATTTCAAAACCAAGGGGTAATCGCCAATTATTTATACCTTTGACAATTCTAAAAAACCAAACTAAATACTGAAAAAATCTTCCAAAATGAAAAAGCTTTTTATCCTGTTTGCTGTATTTGCTCTTGCTGTTTCCTGTGCGAAGGAGCCAAAATTTGTAGTTACCGGTACCATTGACGGCGCTGAAGGGGGGCAGGTTCTTCTTCAAAAACGTATCCCCGGGGGTTATTCGGTCCTGGATTCAGCAGTACTTGAGAATGGCACGTTCACATTAGAGGGTTTTGTTGAATATCCGCAGATGGTTACCCTGTCTCTTAAGGACAAGAGGGGTGGTCTGAATTTCTTTATTGAAAACGCACAAATAACCATCAATGGTCATGCCGATTCGATCTACCAGGCATCAGTTACAGGGTCAAAGACACAGGGTGAGTTTGAGGCATTCAGGGCTTCATCAGAAGAGATGAACATTGAACTGAGGAAGATATACGACCGCTACCGTGTTGCCAGGATGGACGGCAATGAAGAGCTGGCTGCCTCAATTGAGAAAGAGATCGATTCTGTTGATGCCAGGCAGGTTGAGATGCAGAAAGAGTTCATCTCCAATAACCCGGCTTCATATATTACTCCGGTAATCCTTAACGAAATATCGTACTCCCTTGAGAGTGATGAACTGGAGACAGTACTTAACAAGCTTGATACCACTCTCAATAAGGTTCAATTAGTGTCTGACCTGAAAGAAAGACTTGTACAGATGAAATCCGTTGCAGTGGGACAAAAGGCTCCGGATTTCACACTAAATGATGTCACCGGAAATCCGGTCTCTCTTTATTCAAAGACAGGCGGCTCCACAAAGCTTATGCTTCTTGATTTCTGGGCAGGATGGTGCGGGCCGTGCCGCCAGGAGAATCCCAATGTTGTAAAGGTATGGCAGGCTTATAATAAAAAGGGTTTTGACGTGTTCGGCGTATCGCTCGACAGGAGTGCTGACGAATGGATGAAGGCCATTGAGAATGACAAACTGACATGGACACAGGTCTCTGATCTTAAATACTGGGATTGTGCACCGGCAAAAATGTATGCCGTGAGAAGCATACCGGCGAATTTCCTGCTCGATGAGAATGGTGTGATCATTGCTCATAACCTCCGTGGTGCGGCTCTGGAGGAAAAGGTCAGGGAGTTGCTGGGAACAAAATAAGTACCTGGTATCGTTTGTAAAATAAGCCGTTGGAACAAGTTATCCAGCGGCTTTTATATCATAAATATTCAGATCATGAGCAAAAAAGATGAATTTTTAAGTCAGATCATTGAAGGCTATAGCTGCAAGGGTGATTACATCGTTCTGGGAGGTGCAATGCTTGAAGGTGAGACAATAGCTGACGCACACATCAAAGTGCCTCTTAAGACAATAAACAGGCATGGTCTGATAGCCGGAGCCACTGGTACGGGTAAGACCAAGAGCCTGCAGGTCTTTGCCGAGCAACTGTCCCTTAAGGGAATACCCTCACTGGTGATGGATGTAAAAGGCGATCTCAGTGGTGTGGCTATGCCGGGGGAGGAAAAACCTTTCATCACCGACAGGCACTCAAAGATCAACCTGCCTTATTCCACGATGGGGTTCCCCGTAGAACTTCTCACCATCTCTGAACAGAACGGCGTTCGTCTTCGCGCGACCATATCCGAGTTCGGTCCGGTGCTTTTTTCGCGCATTCTTGACCTTAATGATACGCAGGCAGGCATTATCTCCATTATCTTCAAGTACTGCGACGACAACAAGCTGGGGCTGATTGACCTGAAAGACATGAGGAAGGTGATACAGTATCTCCAGGGAGAAGGCCAGGCAGAGCTTGAACGTGAATACGGTGCCATGTCGCCGGCATCAACAGGGGTTATCCTCCGCAAGATCATTGAGCTCGAGCAGCAGGGAGCGGAGCGCTTCTTCGGCGAGGAGTCGTTTGATATAAATGACCTGATGCGCCGCGACCGGAACGGGAATGGATATATTAATATTATCCGTCTCACTGACATACAGGACAAGCCGAAGCTGTTCTCCACATTCATGCTGTCATTACTGGCAGAGGCTTATAACAAAATGCCCGAGAGGGGAGACGTACCAAAACCTGAGCTGGTGATATTCATTGACGAGGCTCATCTCATCTTCAGCCAGGCAAGCAAAACACTCCTGGAGCAGATTGAGACCATTGTCAAGCTCATCCGTTCAAAAGGAGTGGGTGTATATTTCATCACCCAGAACCCGATGGATGTCCCGTCGTCAGTGCTGGCACAGCTTGGACTTAAGGTGCAGCATGCGCTCAGGGCATTCACTGCAAACGACAGGAAAGATATTAAACTTACTGCTGAGAACTTTCCGATTTCCACCTTCTATAATACCGAGGAGGTTATTACCTCACTGGGTACAGGTGAAGCTCTTGTGACAGTTCTTAATGAGAAGGGTATACCAACACCACTGGCAACCGTCATGATGCGTGCCCCGATGAGCAGGATGGATATACTGACGGACCAGGAGATTTTATCAATAAACAACTCATCGGACCTGGTAAGCAAATACTCACGTGTCTTTGATGACGAAAGCGCATACGAGCTGCTTGAACGCCGTATATCAGAATCGGAACGTGAGAGGAAGGACGCTGAAGAAAGAAGAGCCAGGGAGAAGGATACGGGAGGCTATGGACGCACATCCACCACGCACCGGAGATCGACACTCAATCCGGTTGTAAAGGTTCTTACCTCAGCCACATTCATTCGTGGCGTAATGGGCGTGCTTACAAAAGTTATCAGGAAGTAACCTTCGTAGCGACGCCCAACCCGGGCGTCGTTTTTGCATCAAAATATCAGCGGGAAACCGAACACAACAATTATTGTCCAGACCATATAGACCGGGAGGTATTTCGCCGTGGTCACATTTACCCTGTCAAAAGAGGCGTTGCGGAACGTAACCCTGAACAGGTCTACTGTGATAAGTATCAGGTTGCCAAGAATCAGGAGGTTCGATCCAAGCACAGCAACACGGTTGGGAGTAATGCCGTACTCGCTCAGCCGGTAGAATATCGCAGAGAGAGCGACGATATCCACCGCAAGAGTGACCACCGAAAGAGCCAGCAGGACAGTCTCGCTTATCTTTCTCCTTCTTCCTTCAGAGGTCTCTGACAATGAAAAGACGATGAGAGCCATCACCACCAGCAGCATAAGGTTGAACAGGATCAGGAAATCGCGGTCAGTGTACGGATCTTTACCGGAAAATATGACGGCAATAAGATAAATAACAAGTGTAATAAGTACTATGGGAGTGAAGATGGAAGCCAATACAGGAGCGATCTTCTCTGTCAGCCTGGGGTAATGATGGAGTATAAACTCTGTAATAGCCGGAGCTGCGACCAGGCCACATATTGCAACATAATCCATAACGAATTTCTGAATGTCGATCTCGATAGATGAAAACAGCCCGATAGAGAAACCTGCCAGCAACATTCCCGACAGCAGTATCAGGGCTCCGAGAATGGCCATATCACCGTTATGCCTGATGAAGGAGACCCTCCTGCCGGTGTCGCGGTAATCAAATCCGATATATACTATACCGTAAAAGCACCAAAGCATAAGAGGCAGGTGAATGGAGGCAAGAACAACCGACTGGTCTTTACTGTCAGACGGCAAAAGGTTAATGAACACTGCTGAAATAACAAATATACCTGTCAACCCCATTAACCATTTCTTGTCTGTTTTTTTCCGTACTGTCAGGTTGTAGGCAATAAGTGCCGCGAAGGCAATCATCCCGGCATTTTTGGCATAAAAAAGGTTGGCATATGGATCAAATCCGGCAAATTTTGGAATAAGAACCAGGGCGCCTGCAAGCAGACAGATAACCAGAATAACAGACAGGTCAGGTACAGTTATCTGAGATGAAAGTTTTCTGTTTTCATCCGGTTTTTTTACTTCTGAATTAAGGTTTTCCATAACAGCATTATAAGATAATCGAACAGAAAGGTACAAATTTTTAATATCCCCGGGTTGCATTGCAGGCACCACAAAGGAAATTTCCCACAAATCTTAATTCTTAAATTTCAATTCTTAATTCGCCTAGAAACCCTTCAGCTGCATATAGACTGTCGGAAGAAGAAGGAGGAAACCCAGCAGAAACAGGATCACTATCAGCGGCAGCACCCACCGAAACCATTTGTCATAAGGTATTTTCGCCATGGTAAGCACTCCGAGCAACACGCCTGATGTCGGAGTTATCATGTTGGTGAACCCGTCGCCAAGCTGAAAGGCCACCACTGTAGCCTGGCGTGAGATACCTATCAGGTCTGAAAACTGAGACATGACCGGCATGGTCAGGGCTGCTTTAGCCGAGCCCGAAGGCATCACAAGGTTAATGAGTGTCTGTACGACGTACATCATGCTTACCGCTGCCATCTTGCCCAAACCTGAAATGGATCCGGAAAGACCATTGAGAATGGTATCAATTATATTTCCATTCTTGAGTATGATTATGATCCCTCCCGCAAGACCTACTATCAGCGCTGCAGACATTATATCCCTGACACCGTCAAGGAAGAGCTTTGTTATCTTGTTGGCATTGTAGCTCATCGCAATCCCTGTCGCCAGCCCCATGACGAAAAACAATGTTGCGATTTCCATGATGTACCAGCCATAGCCCATCACTCCTGTTATCAGGAAAAATATTGTAAACATCAGGATGCTGATCACAAAAAAGTGTACTGATTTCCTGAGTGACAGCCACCCGGAAATGACAAACAGGCCAGTCAATACCGGTATGGCCGGAACATTTATCTTCCCTTCTCCGAAGGTCAGGGTTGTAACAGGGTTGGTCCATGAGAATATCAGCATCACTACGATCAGTAAAACATATATCACCCATGCTGATGCAGGTGTATGGTACTCAATTCCTGAGTTCCCGCCGGAATGCAGTTTACGCCAGTAATCGTCTTCTTGCCATACAATAGATTTATGCGGATCCTTCTTTATCCTGCGGGCATACCACAGAATGTAGGCAAATCCCACGGCGCTTATTATCACCCACATAACCATCCTGTACTGAAGTCCTGAAAACAAGGGAAGGTCTGACAGACCCTGGGCGATACCTATTGTAAAGGGGTTCAGGACAGCGCCGGCAAATCCCAGCGCGGCTGCCACAAAGCAGAGTGATACTCCGACAATCGAGTCATAGCCCATTGAGATTGCCAGTGGGACGAAAATGATGATGAAGGCGATGGTCTCCTCGCTCATCCCGAAAACGGCACCGAAGAAACTAAAGATGATCATGATCAGGGTGAATATCATGTTGTCAACTCCAATTTTTCTGATAATTCCCTTGTCCCCTATTCTCCGTGTGAAGCGAAGTACCGAGACAATGGCGACATCAATAGCTTTGCTCTCATTCATTATCCAGAAGGCTCCGCCTATGATCAGGATAAATACAATTATATCGGCTTTGTCGACGAAGCCGTCAAACAAGGCTGAGAAGGCCTGCCATGTCTGCGGATGCTTCTCAGTCTGGTGAAACGAACCAGGAATGACCACGCTCCTGTCAATTCCGTTAACACTGACGGTTTCTCTTTCAAAAGAACCCCCGGGCACAAACCATGTCAGCATTGCGCTTAAGACCACAATGCTGAATACAATCACATATGTATGGGGGATTTTCTTCAGCATAAAATTATTAGCTCATATTCTGCTGTTCTCAGAGCGGCAGCTACTTTAACCTTAAGCCTTCCACTTTGATCTTTAACCTTTCTATTCCTTTCTACTTTAACCTTTCTACTTTAACCTTTCTATCACCCTCCTGACTCTTTCCCGTGTCTCGGAAGGAGTTGGATTTAGCTCTTCAGTCGAGAACGACCCCCTTTCCGGGTCAATGCGTTCAAATACCATCATGTACAGGTCAAAAATGATTTCCAGGCTTAGTCTGTAGCGTGGCTCCAGCAGGGGGCACACATCAGTGATCACCTTAAGGGTGCTGATACGGTATCCGTCGGCAATCCTGTAATATTCTCCCACCATCTCTCGGAAGCCATCGCTGACAGGTGCTCCGTATGCAATATTTTTCAGATCGGCACGGGTGAGGTCATATCTGTTCATGACGTCGTCGGCAAAGTAACTGAGGTTATTCAGCTGGTCTTTACGGAAATCGCGTATAATATGGACGAAGTAGCTGAACATAGCGCAGGGTGATGCTGTCCGGCGAACGTTAAACGGAGGGTCTGTATAGACACCGTCATTACCCTGGAGCCCAGCGAGGTGAACAAAGATGGAGGCAGGCGCAACTGAGGCCCCGCCGGCATACTGTACAAAGTCATCCAAGGTAGCAAATCCGTCGCTATTGATATCGTAGAGCATTGACTCGGCAAAAGATTCAAGGGCCCAGAGAGGTATCCTGAAACGTTTTATCGTTTTTGTCAGTCCGTTGCTGAAAGGTTCAAGATCATTACCTTCACGAATTATACCAATCCACTGATCTATATTGCCTTTGAAGCGGTCTTTTTCCTCCCCGGAAATCACTTTATGCTCAGCCTTGTGATTGTCTATCAGGTCATCCAGAGTACGCATGAATTTGTAACACGTCCGGGCAGCCTGATAGCGCTCTTCATCCCAGAAGTTTGCTGCAATCAGTATATTCGGATGATCAATGATTTTTTCAAAATCGATTGACTCAAAAAGTGCAATGAACTCTTCCCTTGTCTTCATTTATGTTTTTTTCTTCTCTTTTTTTTGTTCGCTTATAATTCTCTCCGATACCAGTCTGGCGGAGAGAAGCACCATTGGAATGCCGTTTCCCGGGTGAGTGCTTCCTCCGGTGAAATAAAGGTTCCTGTAGCGGCTGTCCCTGTTATGGGGCCTGAAATAACCCATCTGAAAGATGTTGTGTGCGAGACTGCCAAAGACAGATCCTCTGCTGATATTCAGAAATCCTTCCCATTCTACCGGAGGCACGCTAATCTCAAACTTTATATGATCCTCAATGTCAGTAATGCCTATCTTCTTCAGTTTCCTAAAGACCACCTTACGGGCGACATCAGTAAGATGCTCCCAGTCCTGGGGGTGCTTCCCGTCAAGATGGCCAACGCCCACTGCCACTGAAAATGTATCACATCCGGCAGGTGCGGCAGACGGATCACTGCGTACTGGGGCATGGATATAAAAGCAGGGGTCATCTCCCATCGACTTATCCCTGAAGATCTTGTCAAGCCCGGCACGAAAATCGTCAGAAAGAAAGGTGCTGTGATGCCCGATCTGTGGATACTGCTTATCAAGACCCCAGTGAATTACCAGGGCCGAGCATGAGTATTTTAAGCGGTCGATGCGGCGAGACTTGCGGCCGGGAGGCAAAAGCTTGCGGTACACATAAGGCAGATCTGCATTGGCAACAATGACATCTGCCTTTGCCTCCGTGCCGTCACGAAAGACAACACCGCTGGCTTTATTGCCCTCAACTGTAATTCGGGATACCGGTTTATTGAAATGGAACCTGACGCCATGCTTTTCAGCCACTTCCATCAGCTTTGCGGCTATACTGTACATACCCCCGACAGGGAATAATGATCCTTCGGTCAGCTCGGCAGACGGTATCATCGAAAAGAGGGCAGGAGAGGAGTAGGGGCTCTGACCCACATAAATATTCTGAAAAGTATATGCCATCTGCAGATGCTCTGACCTGAAGAAGCGGGCAGTGTACCGGCTGTGCCTGATGTATGTCTTTAACTTTATGAGCAGCAGGGCATTGCTAAGAGTAAAGAAGTCAAAGAACCTGGTGAAGTTGCGTCCGATCAGCTTTTCAAAGGCTGTCTTGTAAAGTCCAAAGCCTGTGGTGACATATTTCTCAGCCCTGGCAAAACTGCCCTTTTCAATCTTCTCGAGCTGTTCCTCCATTCTTTTCCTGTCAGTGGTGAAATCCAACCTGCTTCCATCGTCAAAATAAAGAGAATAGATATCGTCAAGAGGTTTTACGCTGAGCTCATTCTCCAGTGTCAGCCCGAGTAAGCCGAAAACGTGGCGGTAGACATCAGGCATCAGCATCATTGTTGCACCCAGGTCGAACCGGTGACCGTCGCGTACTATCTGTCCGCATCGTCCTCCGGGGGAGCTGTTCATTTCGTAAACATCAACGCTGTATCCGTTCTTTGCCAGGAAAATTGATGTTGTGATTCCCCCTATCCCGGCGCCAATGATCAGCGCTGTCCCGGTATTTGTCATACGGATTGATATCTAGAGTTAGCGATTAATTCCCTGAATTGCCGTAAAAATGTCAACAGTGAGGCAAATATATTAATAAACACAAAATTTGAAAGGGCTGATGGCGGCAGATGACGGAATATTACGGGTGAACGGCGGAAAATGACGGAATATTACGGGTGAACTGCGGAAAATGACGGAATATTACGGGTGAACGGCAGAAAATGACGGAGTATAACGGGTGAACGGCAGAAAAAGACACCGGTATTACCTGAGGTGATGCTCATAATGATTTCACTGCCGGGCCGGTATGTAAAACGAAAGGTTCATTCCAAAAGTGAAATGATCCAATCCAGTCTCACTGTCTGAAGTTATTCGGTTGCCTCCTGAATACATCCAGGGCTTCTGGTTCAGTTTTATAGCATAACCGCCGAACAGGCCAATCGACCAGTATTCGCCATTGACATACGCATCGTTGTACATCAGGCACTCCAGGTTTATACCTGCAATTGCTATCGTTTGGTTGAACCTCAGGTCAAGATCCCTCTCGTCAAGGTACTTCGATAAAGGTATCTTCTTTTCATTGTCATAGTTAAGCAGCCTGGATCTCAGCCATCTGACTGAAAGAAGAGGAGTGAGACGCACCCTTGTGACTTTGATTACATCATATCCGAAATTAAGATAATATGCAGTGTTGTTCAGATCAAGCACCAGAGAATCATATTGGTGTTTTCTGCCGTACCCAAAACCCAGGCCGATGCCAGCATATATCCGTGAGAAAGATACTCCCAGCTCGGGGCCGATAGTTCTGAATTTGTCCATGATGTCAGTGTTGTACGAGCCGATTGACGAGGAGAACTGGGTGAAATCTGTCGTGAGCGCATCGGTGTTCACAGTCCATCTCATCGATGCACGGGACGTATTTTCACTGCTGTAATCATCGGTATAAACATCGTTTGAGAGATATGCCGGTATCAGGGTAATCTTTAAAGGATAGGACGTTGTCTCGTTCAGAGCGATCTCAACCGGATTGAAGCCAAGGCACTCGACGTGCAGTTGCATTTCCTTACCGCTATCAAGGACGATATGGAACATGCCATACCTGTCAGCCACTGTGCAGTTGGATGTGTTTTTCTGACAGACGGTCACTCCTGTTATGGAGACACCGCGCTGATCGACTATGGTGCCAGTTACTGCCAGTCCCTGAGCCGTGAGCCTGAGGACGCTTGCTAATAAAATGATAATTATGGTTAAGCGTTTCATTATCTCCATCCTTCTAATTTTTCAAGCAATGTCAGGTCAGGTTTTTCAGAAGTAATCCCCGGTGTTTTCATCCGTGCCTTCAATTCATGAAAGTAAATAAAATTTCAGAAGCTGAGGCTAATTTCGATAGACCCTGTTCTTGCCCGGGGCCAGCTGAAACCTGATACCCCTGATACATTTTCGGGATCAATGCCGCTGTAGCCTGTAAATGTAAATGCATTCTGAACAGCTGCTGAGAGACTGCAGTCAATCTTACTGCCAAAAAGTTTCTTAAGGTTGTATGAAATGCTGATATAATCCATCCGGAAGAATGATGCGTTTTCAACATAATAGTCCGAAAACAGATGAGAGGTGCTGAAACCTGATTTTTCAATCAGGGTGGGTATATTTTCCAATGCCTGGTATGAAAGAATATTGTTGTAATTGCCTGACATACTTTCTGAATTGTATAAATAGTTGCCGAGGCTGACTCTCCCTGAAAAAGCTAATTTCCAGTCCTTCCATGTGGCTGAGGAGGATATACCCATAATGGCATAAGGGTCGCTTGTCTTGAAGTGACGCCTGTCGGCATAATTTATTGTTCCCTCACCTGTGAGGTCAGCAAAGAGGCCCTCAACCGGCCGGCCTTCAGAATTATATACCTGTTGCATCGTATAAAATGAATTTACCGGATAGCCTGTTTCATTCCTCTTAATGTAGGCACCTATTCCGGAGGGTATCACTCCGGACTCCATAAAGTCTACTCCATCGCCTATATCAATTATCCTGTTTTTCTGCAGCGATGCAAAAAATCCCAGGTCCCATGTCAGATCTTTGCTTGAAATAAATGCGGCCTCCAAAGTCAATTCCAGTCCTTTGTCTGAAATCTCCCCGGAATTGATCAGGAGGTAATGCGAGAAGCTGGTGCCGATGGGTACCATAATTTCCATGAACATGTCCCTCGTTGTGTTTGAGAAAGCACTCAGGCTGCCTCTCAGACGACTTTTAAAAAGAGAGTAACGGATACCGGTATTGAAATAGGTTTTGCTTTCAGGTCTTAATTCAGGATTGATCATTCTGCTCTCGTAATAAACAGAACGTTCAGAAGTTAAATACTCCGGCCGGTATGCCGCGATATTTCCGTATCCGACATAAAGGCTGAGATCCGCAATCGTTTTGTTGTCCAGAAGGAAAGGTTCGTTTTTCAAATTCCAGGCAATACTGACTGAAGGAGAGAGCCTGTTCCTGTCATCCGCAGAGAAGGCAGAATATGCATCAGAGCGAAGTGTAAATGTCAGGAAATACTTCTGCCATGCGGAAAAATTCATTTTTCCATAGTAAGAGATTTGATTCCTTTCGTATGAAAACTCGTTCCGGGTAAAAAAGTAATCCGGGTTATATAATGCAGTCACTATAAAATGGTCTTCATATCTGGCCTGATGGCTGAATAATCCTGCTGAGAAGTCTATCTTACCTCCAATTGCCTTAATCATTCCTGAATAATTCAAATTAAGATTTGCCATCCTGTTAGTCACTGAATAATTGTGATCTGCAACTCTGCCATCACTGTTCCATCCTAATGAAGCAACCGTGTCAGTAACGCTATGCAGCTTTCGGTCAAGGTCATCCGCAGCAATGTTCAATACGATCCTCATTTCCGGTAAAAAATGAAATCTGTAGTCGGCTGTAAAATCTGTTATCCGGTGATTTAGTTTCAGCCGGTTTTCCGTCAGGTTTAGAAGAGCTACAGGGTTTACAATGGGGAAAGTGCTGGTGTATTCACCATCCTGGCCACTTTCATTGAACACGGACTGGGTGGGATCAAATGCCGCAGCATAGTAAGACACCATGTCATCCGGGATCATGTTATCATCAATGGTTCCGTTGACATTAAGTGCAAGTTTGAGATGGTCATTGAAGAAAGAGGGGGTGAATGAAGCTGAAACAGTAGTCCGATCATAATCAGATGTTTTAATTGTTCCCTGCATGAACGACTTGCCAAATGCCAACCTGTAAGGAAGTGTTTTAAGGCAACCTGACACACTTAAGTGATGGTCATGACTAACGGCCGTACGGTATATTTCTTTCTGCCAGTCAGTGTCCGCATTACCGAGCCGGGCTGTTACATCAGGCTGATCGTAAAAATGGGTTGTGACGAGATTACGGAATCCATCCGCGCTGAACACTTCATATCTATTCTGTAATGTTGATACAGCAACACTTCCGGTATATTCCAGTTGAAGTTCCCCGGTACCTTTTTTTGTGTTTATCAGAATGACGCCGTTGGCAGCCTGACCTCCGTAAATATCTGCCGGCCCGTTATTCAGGTAGGCGATGGTTTCAATGTTGTGGGGGTCAATATCCAGTCGCGTTCCAATAAGCGGCACATCATCAACAATAATCAGCGGGGGCATATTGAACTGCAGGATTGAGCTCCGGAGGCTCATTATTTCGTATTCGGCATCAGGAGAACCGCTTGTCTGTGTCATCGTTAATCCCGGTATCCGCCCGATGATCAGGCCGGCGGGAGACAGGATAAAGCCTTTATTAAAATCATCCTTACCGGTTACAGTGATACTTCCGGCAGATTCTGCCGGGATCAGTGATCCAAACATTGTGCTGATGATCGTCTCATTCTTGCGGATGAGACTGTCACCAGGTTGTTCCTGGGCAGCAGCATGTGAAGGTAACAAAGTACTGAAAATCAACAGCCAAAAGCACAATACACAACGATTTCTTTTATTCATGGTAAAAAAGACAGAGACATTTCATGCAACGTCACCACAATTTTAATAAAAATATCAGAAGGCCTTGCAGGGCATATTACCATTTTCCATTAAGGAGTGGGTATTTTAAAGCCCAAAAATATCTTATACTTCTTATAAGTATTATTTTTAACAGTTGAACCCTAACCTGCCCACTCCATGAAAAGGATCATACTGATATGCTTTATTCTGCTCATAAGTAAGCAGCTCCTTCCTCAGGAAAAAAGGCCACTTACCTTTGATGATATCATAAAATGGAACCGTATCACGGAGAAAGTTATATCTGATGACGGAACGCTAATTGCCTTCAGGACTGAGCCATGGACAGGAGATCCCTTCGTAACACTTTATGACGGAAATGCAGTTCTGAAAGCCTCTTTTAGCTGCGCCACCGGAATTAACATCACCCCGGACTCGCGTTTTATGATGTTCACCATCAGAACACCGGAGTACAAGGTAAAGGAGCTGAAACTGAAGAAGACAAAAAAGGACGATATGCCGGCTGATATGCTCGGCATTTATAATATTTCAGAAGGGGTTACTGATACTGTAGCCCGGCTTAAATCATATAAGATACCATCAAAATGGGCGGGATGGATAGCCTGGCAGACTGAGCCCGTGAAAGAGAAGCCGGCCTCACCAACAGACACCGGTGCCAACGGAAATGAAAACCATAAAAAGCCAAAATCCGAATCTGCTGAAAACGGCTATACGCTCTTTTTGCGAAACCTCAGCACCGGTCAGACCGATACGGTCAGGTTTGTTACTGAATATCTCTTTGCAGCAGAGGCTGAGATGATCATGTATGCCACGACAGGTGATTATCCGGACACCGTACCTGAAGTTGTACTACTTGACCTAAAAAAAGGCATAAAATCAGTTTTATACCTGGGAAAGGCAAAATACAAGCAGCTGGCAGTCGACAAGAACGGAGAGAGAGCTGCTTTCATACTTTCATTTGACGAGAAGGACAAGGCAGGTAACACCTGGTCTCTCTGTTACTGGAATGGCAAGGGATTGGCTGCAATGGCAGCCTCGCAGGGTACACCGGGTATACCTGATGGATGGATCATAAATGAGAATTCGCCTCTTACGTTTGCCGAAAAGAGTCCCAGGCTTTTCTTTGGCACTTCACCGGCTTACAAGATTAAAGATACCACTATGCTCGATGAGGACCGCCCCAATGTAGATGTATGGCATTATTCGGAAGGGAAGCTGCATTCGGCACAGGTTGTAAGCAAAGCACGCGATTTGAAGAAGCACTACATGGCAGTTTATCATGCCGATCTGAAAAAGACAGTCCAGCTGGCCACGACAGAAATACCTGATATACAGCTTATTGATAAGGGGGATGCAACATGCGTTGTTGCTGTGTCAAACCTGCCTTATGAACTTGAATCAATGTGGGAGGGAGACCCCCGGTATGATGTTTGGCTTGTAGATATGATCACTGGCGCGCATCAGAAGATAAAGGATAATTGCCGGGTCAGGATTTGTGTTTCACCGGCAGGGAAATATCTTTGCTGGTATCAGGGTGCTGACAGCTCATGGTACTCATACAATCTTAAGGAAAAGCGTGAAAGCAGGTTGACCACGCCTGCAACTCTTGCCGTTTACGATGAAGAAAATGATGTACCTGACCTGCCAGGTTCATATCCAGCCTGCGGATGGCTTAAGGATGACAAGGCCTTCCTTGTTTCCGACAGGTATGATATATGGTCGCTTGATCCTGATGCCGTCCGTGCTCCGCTGAGGGTCACTACAGACGGAAGGGAAAGGAAGACCAGGTACAGCCTGATCGATTTTGATACGGAGAATGATTTTATTGACCCTGTACAGAAACAGTACCTAATGGGGACAGAAGAGGTAAACAGGGGTGACGCATATTATTCCATCGATTTAAAAAAGACGGATTTGCCCGTGAAACTGACATCAGGAAATTTCAACCTTAGTACACCTGTAAAGGCACGGAAGAGCGATGCTCTAATCTATACTAAAGAGGACTTCAGGGTGTTCCCTGATTACCTGGTAAGTGATCTCTCATTTGCCACTGAGAAACGAATTACCGATGCCAATCCTCAACAGAAGGATTTCCTCTGGGGTGACGCTGAGGTTTTCAGGTGGATGACGCTTGATGGCAGGGAAATAGAAGGTCTCCTCTATAAACCTGAGGGCTTTGACCCGGGAAAGAAATATCCGATGATCGTCAACTTCTACGAAAAGAGCTCATCAGAGCTCTACAGGCACAGGATACCGGAGCCCGGCCGGTCAACGATTGATTATCACTATTATACCAGCAACGGGTATCTCGTGTTTAGTCCTGATGTTTACTACGCCGAAGGCTACCCGGGTCAGAGTGCCTATAACTGCGTGATGCCCGGTGTCATGTCACTGATTGAGAGAGGATTTGTCGATGAGAAGCACATCGGAGCACAGGGCCACAGCTGGGGCGGATACCAGGTTGCCTACCTGGCAACGAGGACAACGCTCTTTGCAGCAATAGAATCAGGAGCACCGGTAGTGAACATGTTCAGTGCCTACGGGGGTATAAGGTGGGAGTCGGGACTGAACCGTTCAATGCAGTATGAGCACGAGCAGAGCCGGATAGGGGCGGCCATCTGGGAGGCATCACAGCGTTACTGGGAAAACTCGCCTCTCTTTGCAGCCGATAAGATTGATACACCGATACTGATCATGGCCAACGACCAGGATGGCGCCGTGCCATGGTACCAGGGGATTGAATTCTTTGTTGCCTTGCGTCGCCTGGGTAAGCCGGCGTGGCTGCTGAATTACAACGGCGAGCCTCACTGGGTGGACAAGGCTCCGAACAAAAAGGATTTCCAGATGAGAATGGCGCAATTCTTTGCACATTACCTTAAAGGTGAGCCTATGCCTCAATGGATGAAGGAGGGAATACCCGCCACCGAGAAGGATTTTACCCTCGGATATTAAAATCACAGAAATAAAGTTGTGGTTACCCGACAGTGACCCTGAAGGCATCGTCCTGTCTGAAAAAAAATGTGTGAATTCTGCAACTTTTTTCAGGAATTTTGTAACCTTTTCCTTTCCTGAAATTCAGAAATTTGACATAATATTTTCGGAATATTTTAAATAGTTGCCAATTTTCATTTATTAAACAATTGATGCACAATAATTAAAAAATCATTGTTGAGGTAAAATGAAGGTGCTCCAATTTCTGTTTTTTTCATTGAGAAAGTCAAAAGTCGTTCCGGTATCGCAGCTACCTGACACTTCATTTATAACTTAGTAACATTAACCACTAAACTATGAAAGAAATACTATCTCTTTTGTTCATTATCACCCTTTATCTTCAGCCCCTGATGGCTCAGGGACCGATAAAAGGCAAGGTAGTTGATGATCAGAATCTCCCGTTACCTGGTGCATCCGTATTGGTAAAGGGCACCCTGAGGGGAACAATGACTGACATCAACGGAAACTACAACATCTCTGCTTCACCAGCTGACACACTTGTGTTTTCGATGGTAGGCACTACGACACTGAAAGTCGGTGTTGGCAACAGAACAACAATCGATGTTCAGCTGCTTACAGAAACGACAATGATGGAAGAAGTCGTTGTGGTAGGTTACGGCACTCAAAGGGTCAAGGATCTTACATCCTCGATTTCCACGGTTAAAAGTGAAGAACTGACCAGAACCCCTGCTTCCGCGGCAATGCAGGCATTGCAGGGTAAAGTTGCAGGTCTGCAGGTTGTGACCAGCGGGTCGCCGGGCGCTTCACCTACGATACGTGTCAGGGGAATTGGTTCTTATCCTGGTCAGGATAATGAAGCTCCGCTATATGTGGTTGACGGGATGTTCTTTGACAACATCGATTTTTTGAACCCCACTGACATAGCAACTATTTCTGTTCTTAAGGATGCCTCTGCTTCTGCCATATACGGTGTAAGAGCTGCCAATGGGGTCATACTGATTGAGACCAAATCAGGGCGTAAAAACCAGAAATCAGAGATCACCTATGATGGCTACTATGGAATGCAGATTGCCCAGAATATCTTAAAAATGGCCAATGCTGAACAGTTTACCACCATGGCCATGGAATCAGGCTCTGCTGCAGATGCAAGCTTCATCCTGAATGCGATGCAGCGTTACGGCAGGAGCCGTATCAATCCGAATGTTCCTGATGTCAATACTGACTGGTATAATGAAATTCTTCGTCCGGCCGATATTCAGAACCATAGCCTGAGCCTCTCGGGCGGAAGCGAAAATGCCACATATTCGCTGGGGGCTAACTTCTTCTCACAGAAAGGTATCCTCGATATGAAAAACGAATATCAACGATTTAATCTTCGTTCTAAAATCGATTTTCAGGCTACCGACTGGTTAACAATCGGGGGTAATATGATCCTGAGTAATGCAGACAAATATGCTGAAGAAGGCGGTGCATGGAACATGGCTTATTTTGCTGTACCCATTCTACCGGTTTATGATGAACAGAATACAGCTGCCTGGCCCACAGCCTTTGCAAACGCACAGGATATAGGTTACAGGAGCGGACAAAACCCGTTCCCGACCCTCGTCTTCAATGATAACAAGCTGAAAATAATGAAGATGATGGCCAACTTTTATGCAAAAATTGACATCATCCCTCAAAAATTATCATTCAAGACAACCTATAATATTGGCTACACGAATGTGAATGAAAGGCATGTAAACCTTCCCTATTTTATAGGCAACAGTTTTCAGCTTCCTGATTCATATGTAGCAAAAGCTGTAAATGTCTTTAATGACCAGATATGGGATAATGTATTAACATATACCGACAGCTTTGGCAGCCACAATGTTGTTTTAATGGCAGGTACTTCTTTCAGGGACGAGGCTTTTCAGAATCTCCATGCTCAGGGAATAAACTTCCCTTATGAACAGGAAGAATCATGGTACATCTCCCAGTCTGAACAGAAACCTGAGGGTGGTATCGGTGATGACGGGCTGAGACAGTATGGACTTTCATACTTCGGCAGGCTGTCATATAATTACAACGACAAGTATTTGCTTTACGCAACCATGAGAGCTGACGGAAGCTCCAAGTACCAGCAAAAATGGGGTTATTTTCCGACGGTAGGTGCCGGCTGGGTGATCTCTGAGGAAAATTTCATGAAGGATAATAATTTCATTGACTTCCTGAAATTACGCGCCAGCTGGGGGCAGCTTGGCAACGATAAGATACAGGCCAGCGATGGTGCTATTACAACAAGTGTGGTAAATACATCTGTTAATGGTGTGCTTGTTGCCGGAACCGTTACCAAAAACACGTTTTCTTCTCTTAAGTGGGAAGTAACGGAGGAAACAAACGTCGGGTTAACATCCAGAATTTTAGATAACTGCTTGTCGATTGATGCTGATTATTATATCCGCGACACAAAGAATGCTGCTATCTACGTGACAATCCCGGGTACAGGAGAAAGTATCCTGAAGAACGTGGGGGTTATCAGAAACTCGGGATTTGAGCTGGCTCTCAACTGGACTAAAAAGGTTACAGATGATTTCCTGTATAATATAGGGGTCAACTTTTCAACACTCAAGAATGAAGTGCGTAGTCTTTACGGACAGCCCTACATTGACGGAGGGTCGGCCGAATTCAGACAGCGTTCCATAGTAGGTCAGCCATTGCTGGCTTTCTTCGGATATGAAGTTCTTGGTGTTTACCAGAACGAAGCTGAGATTGCTGCTGACCCGTCAGCTCCTGACGGCGCAGTACCGGGTGATTTCAGGTATAAGGATCAGCAGGCTGACGGACAAGAAGGTTTTGGCGTCATTAACGATGATGACCGTGTTGTCCTTGGATCTTATTTCCCGACATTTATGTACGGCGCTAATCTTGGTGTCTCGTGGAAGGGGTTTGAGCTCACTGCCAATGTATTGGGGCAAATGGGGAACAAGATCCTTAACCGCAAGCGTGGTGAAATAATCTGGACCGCCGATCAGAACATGGATGCTGACCTGGCAGTTAACCGCTGGCATGGTGACGGGACCTCAAATAAGTATCCCTCCTCAGCAGGTCTGAGAAGAGGCTGGAACCAGAAAATGAGCGACTATTTGGTTGAGGACGGAGCATTTTTCAGGGTACAGAACGTTCAGATTGCCTATAACCTCAGAGATGTGAATCTCTTTGGAGCTAAGATGCCTGAGACAAAGATCTCATTCACAGCCGACCGGCCCCTGACCCTGTTTAAATATAACGGGTTCAATCCTGAAGTGGCAAACGGTTGGGATACGCAAACCTATCCTATACCTGCTGTCTATACTGTGGGCCTGAACATTAAATTTTAATGACTAAAAAAATACGGTTATGAAAATATATAAACATTTATTCAGAGTTATCATTGTGGTTGCAGCACTGTCTGTTCTGCCTTCCTGCCAGAAACTTCTGGATGAACCCCCGGAGAACAAGGCATTTACGGAGGAAACAGATTATACCAACTCGGATAATATGATACTTCCGCTTCTCGGCGTATATGCAGATTTATATAACACCCAATGGGAGAATTTTCCATTAATCTCAGTCAGGGGTGATGATGTGAATGCCGGAGGCCTGGGTGACCAGCAGGATTTTGCCAATACAGATCTGTACCTCTACAATAAGGACTATTGGATGTACAACTCTCTGTGGCAGAATCATTATCAGGATATCTTCAATGCCCATTCGGCAATGGACCAGATCACTCTTTATAAGGAATTTGCTCCCAACCCGGCCCTGGCAGACCAGTATATTGCTGAGGTAAAGGTGATGCGGGCGCGGTACCTTTTTCAATTGTCACGCGTCTGGGGAGAGCTGCTGTTACCTGAAAGTGCTGACCCGTCAGCTTTACTGGTGGCTACACTCACCTCAAAAGATGATGTGATGAGGCATATCTCGGCCCAGATGGATGAAGCCATCCCTGATCTGCCTGCCATGCACCCAAGTGAAAGGTCAGATGTCAAAGGTGGGATTACAAAATACACTGCTTTGGCTTACAAGGCTCTGGCTAACCTCGAATTGAAGGATTACCAGGCTGTTGCCGATGCAACATCTCAGATCATCACCTCAGGAGAATTTGTCCTTGAACCGGATTATTATGAGCTGTTCAAGGTAAAAAAAGGTAAACTGAACCGGGAGAATATTCTTGAGCTTCAGTATTCAGACTTTGGCCTGGGATCGGGCGATAATTACAGTTACCTGTACGCTTTCTTCGGACCACAGGGCTGGACACCTTCAGTCACGGGCGCCGGCGACGGATGGGGATTTTTTGAACCCAGCATGAAATATATCAAATTCATGCTTGACAGGGGTGAAACAGTAAGGCTCGAAACAAGTGTCATATTCACCAACAGGGGCATAGCTGCGATTAAAACAGATCCGAATTATGCCTCTCTGCCGGCCTGGATAACCAACACAACAAGGTCGGGGGACAGGTTCAATGATTATGCACGAGCATTGTTTGCAAGCGGCAAGCATTACCTTCCTTCATCATATCTGACACCCGGGCGTACTGATTATGGCACCAACAATAACTTTATCTGCGTCCGATATGCCGAAATACTGCTGATGCATGCAGAAGCTCTTAAGCAGGGTGCCACAAGCAGTGCCTTAACAGCAGAAGCAGCTGTTAATCTTGTAAGGGCAAGGGCCGGTCTTGCAGCAATGGGCTCGGTGACCCTTGACGATGTCATGGATGAAAAATATGCCGAACTGGCTATGGAATGGGGAACGCGGTTCTATGATATGGTAAGACTTGGAAGAATTGCCGAGCTGAGCTATGACGGAAGGACCTATACTGATACGAAGGCTTTCCTTCCATACCCGCAGAACCAGGTTGACCTGTTGCCACCACTTCAGGGCAAGTAGTTCTTACGAATGATCATGATAAAAAAAATGAATATGAAAATAATAAAAAATATCCTGATACTGGCGGTCCTCATCGTTTTTGCAGCAGCATGTAACGAAGGGATTGACCCGATTACACCTGTCGATCCGGGACCTGATGCTGCAGCCCCGGTGGTAAGCGTTATCAGCCCTGCTGAAGGCTATCAGTGGGATGTCGATTCTCTGGTGTCTTCAGTAAGAATCCAGATGGAGGTGACTGATGACATTGAACTGAAATCCGTTGAATTATTAATGGATGGCATTAAAGTAACAGAATTTACTGAATTCAGGGATTACCGTCGTTTTCTTAAGGAATATATGTACAAAAATGTTACTGTAGGTAATCATGTTCTCTCTGTGAAAGCCACTGACCTTGAAGGCAAGGTAACTACAAAGACGGTTAATTTCAGCAGGCCGGCTTATACTCCTCAGTATCCCGGAGAGGTATTCTTCATGCCGTTTAACAATGGCTATCTGGAAAAAATCAGTAATACGGAAGCAACAATAGTGGGTACCCCCGGGTTCACCGGTGAGGCAAATGCACGGAAAGGATCGAATGCATATAAAGGTGCAACAGGTTCTTATCTGACTTTTCCGACCACGGGATTGACCGGGAATGAGTACAGCGCTGTTTTCTGGTATAAAGTCAACTCTTCACCTGACAGGTCAGGCATTATTAATGCCAGTCCGTCAGGCGAAGACCGCTCAAAAGGTTTCCGCCTCTTCCGCGAAGGTGGTGCCTCAGCACAGAGAATAAAAATGAATGTCGGAACCGGGGCAGGAGAGACATGGAATGACGGGCAGGAAATTGCTGCAACTGCACCTGGCTGGGTGCATATAGCCATGACAATTTCAGCAAGTGAATGCATTATTTATATCAATGGTTCTGTGGCACGTGTATCTGCCACGGGAGGTCCAATTGACTGGACTGGTTGCGATGTCTTCGGGATCGGATCAGGAGCACCTAACTTCACATACTGGGGACATGGTGCAGACCTCAGCTCTTATGATGAACTGCGTATGTTCAACAGAGTGCTTTCACAGACTGAGATCCAGACGATTATTGACAACGAGTTTACCTACGTGCCCAAGTACAGCGGTGAAGTATTCTATATGCCGTTTGAAGGGAATTACCGGGACGAAGTTAAAAGGGTTGAGGCTGCCAAGGTTGGCACACCTGGTTTTGCAACCGGTAAAATAGGCCAGGCTTATGCGGGCGCTACAGATTCATACCTTACCTTCCCCACGACAGAATTCGTTAAAACAACCAATTTCAGTGCTGTATTCTGGATGAAGGTCAATGCTGTACCCGACAGGTCAGGTATCCTGGTCGCCGGAACGTCAACTGCAGAAGACCGGACCCATGGAATCAGGTTCTTCCGTGAGGGTTCAGCTGCAGCAATGAGGTTTAAGGCAAATGTCGGTATTGGCACCGGAGAAAGCTGGAACGATGGCGGAACGGTTGACGCGGATGCAGGCGCATGGGTTCACTTTGCTTATACCATCTCTGGCACAAAGAGTGTCATATATATCAACGGAGTAAAAGCAAATGAGGCAACTTATACGACGCCATTGGATTGGACCGGATGTCCTTCGATGAGCATCATGTCAGGGGCTCCGACATTCACATATTGGAACCATCTGTCCGACCTTAGCCTGTTGGATGAGCTGCGTATATTCAGTACAGCACTTACTCAGGAGGAAGTTCAGACTATTTATAATGATGAGAATT
Organism: uncultured Bacteroidales bacterium; assembly: GCA_963828395.1. Classification (GTDB taxonomy): domain Bacteria; phylum Bacteroidota; class Bacteroidia; order Bacteroidales; family VadinHA17; genus SR-FBR-E99. The sequence goes on along the minus strand of CAWHED010000003.1, from coordinate 82,365 downwards.
AGAACTTTATTCTTACCTAACCTTAGCCAGTCAGGTAAGTTTAAGGATTTTTCTTAAGCTGAAAGGCTGCCCGGAAAGTCCGGGCAGCCTTTTTTATCATTCTCAAGGCTGCAGGTCTACTATGAAAAGAGGTTTCCTCCTTATCATGCTTTTAATGTTACTGGCCCCTGACGGGAAAGCCCAGGAAGTCTGGATATTTTCCGAAGGCACCGATCAGAATTATTATGACCAGGGCATAGTTGATGTGGCAAACCTGGGAGGCAGCCTGTTTGAACATACCAGCCCGCCCGGATACCCTCAGTATAATGACAAGGTTCCCTGCTCAACCACCGCTTTCATAGGATCCACTTCGCTGAGGTTTAACTATACCTCTTCAGTCAGCGGTGACTGGAAGGCAACCATTTTCAGAAGCGGCTGGACTTCTGCAAATGTTTCAGGGATGGATTCAATTGCATTTTATGCATATTCTGCTGACGAAGTACCTTCATCTGCCTTGCCGCTGATAGGTCTGAGAGCCATAAACAAGACTGGCTCAGGCGAAGTATCTTCGAAGCTTTACAAACTTTCAGATTATAACACCGGCATCCCGGCTGCAAAATGGACCCGGATCGTCTTCCCCCTGAAAAATATAATAAATGACAGTGGAAACAACGATATGGACTTTACCGCTGTCAACGCAGTCATTTACAGCCAGTCGGAAATCAATAACACATCAAGAACCATTCTTATCGATGAGATAACAATCTTTAAGATTTTGCTTGTAGTGCCCCCTGTGACTAATCTCGCCGGAACTGGTTACGACAGCCATGCAGAACTGACATGGAGACCTCCGATGAAAGATATTTCTTACCGTATTTATGCTTCTTTTGACGGAGGAACGAATTATGAACTGCGAGGCGAAACCACTGACAGTATTTACCTTGATTTTGTGCCCGTCAGCGGCAGAAATAAAACGGTGCAATATCAGGTGATGACACTGGCTCAGAACAGGGAAGCTGACCCTGTAGCGACAAGTGCCACCCTCAGGGACTATACTGATGAAGAACTGCTCGATCTGGTTCAACGGTACGCCTTCCGCTATTTCTGGGAAGGAGCGCACCAGGCATCGGGCATGGCTCTGGAAAGGAGCGACGGAGGCAGCACAACGGCGGCGTCAGGTGCAACTGGTATGGGTCTGATGACAATGATCGTGGCTCATGAACGGGAGTACAGACCTAAGGAAGAAATAAAGGACAGGGTACTTAAGGTCCTCTCCTTCCTTGAAACCTGTGACCGTTACCATGGCGCCTGGTCACACTGGTATAACGCCGATACCAAACATACGCAGCCTTTTACTACTGACGATGACGGCGGAGACCTTGTGGAGACATCTTATGTTGCACAGGCCCTGATTGCTCTAAAACACTATTTCTCAGGGCAGGATACCAAATCAGTTCAGATACGGGAAAAAGCTGACCTGTTGTGGAAAGCTGTTGACTGGAACTGGTACCGCCAGTATGGACAAAACGTCCTGTACTGGCATTGGTCCCCAAACTACCTCTTCAGCAAGAACATGAAGATTTCCGGCTGGAATGAAGCACTCGTAACTTATGTTATGGCGGCATCCTCGCCAGGCTATGGAATACCCAAAGAGGTCTATACACAGGGCTGGGCAAGAAACGGGGCTATGGTTGTCAAACGGACTTATTACACTTACGAGATTAATTTATCCCCCAACTATGGCGGCCCCTTATTCTGGATACACTATTCGCATCTCGGAATAAATCCGCATGGTCTGACTGATCAGTATGCCAACTACTGGCAGGAGCATGTAAACACAGCAAAGATCCATGTTGCCTATGCGGTCGCGAATCCGTCAGGATTTAAGAATTACAGTAATAAATGCTGGGGTCTGACAGCCAGTGACGATCCTAACGGTTATACAGCCCATCAGCCTGTCAGTAATGACAACGGTACAATAAGCCCAACGGCAGCACTGGCCAGCATGCCTTACTCTCCTGAAGAATCTCTCAGAGCACTCAAATACTTCTACAGGGAGAGGGGAAAGGATCTTTTTGGCCCCTACGGCCCTTACGACGCTTTCAATGACGAGTTGAACTGGGTGAAAAAGGCATACATCGGCATCGATCAGGGACCTATTGTCGTTATGATCGAGAACCACAGAACCAGTCTCCTCTGGAACAGTGTCATGGTAGATGCTGACGTAAGGGCTGGTTTGACCAGACTTGGGTTTCAGACCACATCCGTTTCTCCGGTTCCTTTCAGGCCGGATGACATCAAAGTATATCCTAATCCAGGCGCTGACTTCGTATATATCGATCCTGCAGGTTTCGAACAGCCGGTTACGATAAGGATTTTTGCTGCGGATGGACGTCTGATGATGACAGAGGCTGTAAGTGATACCGGTTCGGAGTTCACAATTGACTGCTCTGGTCTTACTAATGGCTTGTATATCATTCAGCTCAACGACCGCAGAAAAACGGGACAGGCGAAGTTACTGTTAAACAAATAATACCGGATGAACATGAAAAATCATTTCAAAATATGGGCTATTGTATTTTTTGCAACCTTTGCTCTTTCAGGAAGTGACAAGCAACAGGCGATTGAATTCAGGTCCGGAGGTAAAGTCAATTACCCGTTGACCACGGCAGACAATGAAATGCTCGATTCGATACAGTATAGGACTTTACTTTTCTTTTTAAATGAACATCACCCGGAGTGGGGGATTGTCAAAGACCGGGCAGCAGGCTGGGCTCCCGCCAGCATTGCATCAACAGGCTTCGGCATCCCTGCATTTGCAGTCGGAGCAGAAAGAAACTGGATAACACGTGAGCAGGCAGCGCAGATCACTCTTGACATCCTTGATTTTTTTGTCAGCTCGGTTCAGAGCGCTGATACCAGCGGAACAGGCTACAAAGGATTCTATTACCATTTTCTGAGAATGAATACCGGCACGCGCGCATGGAAGTGTGAACTCTCTTCCATAGATACAGGCTTACTTATGATGGGAATAATCTTTGCACGAAACTATTACAATCTGGACAATGCAATGGAAAACCATATCCGTTCAAAGGCATCAGTACTCTTAGACCGGATTGACTGGAACTTTATGGAGATGCCTGATAAGGGTAAGTATGCTAACATGATTTCCATGGCCTGGACCCCTGAAAAAGGGCTTCATGATATGGGCTGGAGCGAATATGACGAGGCTCTGTTCCTTTACGTTCTGGCTGCCGGCAGCGGCATGGAAAATGCTGAAAAAAGTTACGGCTCATGGTTAGCTTCCTATAAATGGATGACACCCTATGAAGGACTTTCGCATGTTGCTTTCCCTCCATTGTTCGGTCATCAGTTCTCTCTGGCATTCATAGATTTCCGGGGAATAGCTGATCAGTACATGAAAGGAAAAGGAATTGACTACTTCGAAAACTCCCGCCGTGCAACTTATGTCCAGCGGCAATATGCCATTGATAATCCTTACGGCTGGGTCGGGTATGATTCACTTTGCTGGGGTATTACTGCAAGTGACGGACCCGGAGATCAGTACAACTTTGATGATAAGAAGTTTTTAGGTTATGCTGGCAGAGGAACCAGCGGACCTGACTACAATTACTTTGATGACGGTACTATAGCTCCCTATGCCTCCCTATCATCATTACCCTTTGCTCCGGAAATAGTCTTACCTACCATTAAATCAATTAATGAAAAGTACGGTGACAGCCTATGGGGCACGTACGGGTATTATGATTTATTCAATTCAACAGCCCAATGGTTCGATAATGATTTTGTTGGTATTGATGAGGGCCCCATGCTGATCATGATAGAAAATTTCAGGACAGGGCTGGTATGGAATAATGTGATGAAAGATCCGATAATACAAAAGGGTCTCAACAGGCTGGGTTTCACCTATCTGTAATTAGGGTGAGCTGCTAATATTTAATCTGGTAAAAACAGCATAACTTAGATGTACTGCCTCAATAACAAAAGATTTGCGATATTTATCCTGCTGGTTTTAACGACAGCAGTCCTCAGCGCCCAGATAAGAACGCTTGATGATTTTGAAAACAAAGACGGATGGGCCCTGAATATTTCTGATGGGGTTACTCTTGACCTGTCAAACGAAAAAGGCCTGACAGGGAATGCAATACGTCTGGATTATGATTTTACAAAAGGAACCGGCTACGGAGGGATACAGAAGTTTTTTCCTATTGACCTGCCCGATAACTATGAATTTTCTTTTTATGTAAAAGCCGAATCTCCTGCCAATAATTTTGAAATTAAATTTATTGACAGCACAGGTAACAATGTCTGGTGGGTTAATAACCGCAGCTATAGCTTTCCCGGTGAGTGGAAAAAAGTCAGGATAAAGAAAAGACACATAGTTTTTGCGTGGGGACCAACCGCTGATCAAAGCCTGAAACGGATCGACAGGATTGAATTTACAGTGGCATCTTTTGTGGGAGGTAAGGGTACGGTCTGGATTGATGACCTGAAGTTTGAGCCGCTTGAGCCTGAAACGATCTCATGGCCTGTACCTGCAGTGTCGGCTGCATCCTCCAGGAAAAATCATTCTCCGGATTTAATAGCCGATAATTCAGATGAAACGTACTGGCAAAGCCACAAGGTAAAAAAACAGAATATTGTTGTTGACTTCAGGGCGAAGAGGGAGTTTGGCGGAATGCAAATCAACTGGCTGAAGGGCCGTTACGCAAAAAGTTTTGATGTCCTGTTATCGGATGATGGCAAAGCCTGGGAAAAAGTCTATTCCGTCCGGTCAAATCATGATGATGTTAGCTTTATAAGACTTCAGGAAGCAGAAGCAAAGTATCTCAGGATAGATCTTATTAAAGCAAACTATGAAAAGGGCTTCGGTGTTGCTGAAGTAAAATTCCTTGATATAAAGAGTTCTCTGACGCCAAATGATTTTCTTATCTACTCAGCAAAGAATTCACCTGCAGGTAATTACCCCAGATACTTTTCAGAAAAGGCTTCTTACTGGACAATCACCGGTGTTAATAATGATGTAAAGGAAGCACTGTTGAATGAAGACGGTATGGTTGAGGTTGACAAGGCCCTTTTCTCAATAGAGCCGATGATAAAAACAGCCGACTCACTTTATAACTGGAGCAATGTAAAGGCTGCTCAGTCAATGGGCTTTCCTGTCGCGAAAAGCGGGTTTGAGCTCCTGCCGTCTGTTACCTGGCGATGTGATGATCTGAAATTTGTAACCGGAGTCACAGCCAGCGGAGAGGCTAACAGAAATTCTGCGCTCGATATCGGCTATTCTTTTGAAAATCTTTCAGACAAGCCTGTCGATTTTGAGTTCTATCTGCTGATAAGGCCATACCAGGTCAACCCCTATTATCAGTTTCTGAATACCATCGGAGGAGCCGGAAAGATATATTCGATAGGTGAAGCAGATGGCGGATATGTTGTTGTAGACAAAAAAGTGGTACTGCCTCAAAGAGGATATGATTTATTCGGTGCATGCACCTTTGATGAAGGCAATATCGTCGATCTCATCCGCAAAGGAAACCTGCCACAGGACAATGCTGCTGAGGATCAAAGCGGACTGGCAAATGGTGTGCTGAAATATTCGTTTCATTTAGAAGCGGGTGAGCAATCAGTATTTTTTGTGGTTGTGCCTTTCTATAGTAATGATCCGATCAACCAAAAGTTAAGTAACAAGTCTGTTGCTGCTGAATTTGAAAATACGGCCAACTTATGGAAAACGAAGGTTGATCATATAAAATTCAATTTGCCTGAATTTGCGGACAGAATTGTAAACACTTATAAATCAAACCTGATTTACATCCTTATTAACAGAGACAGGGCGGGCATCCAGCCAGGCTCACGTTCCTATGAGCGAAGCTGGATCCGCGACGGTGCTCTGACCTCCTCAGCGCTCCTGAAATCAGGCATTGTCCCCGAGGTAAAAGACTTTATAGAATGGTATGCAGCTCATCAGTACGAAAACGGCAAGGTACCATGTGTGGTTGATTTCAGGGGGCCCGATCCGGTTCCCGAGAATGACAGTCACGGAGAACTTTTATATCTGCTCCGCGAGTATTTTAACTTCACTCAGGACACCGCTTTCCTCCGGTCAAAGAATGATAATGTACTAAAGGCGGTTGAATACATTGAATTGCTGATTGCCGAAAGATCCACGGATCATTTTAAGAACGGCAACGACAGCGTCAGGGCTTATTACGGCCTGGTTCCGGAATCAATCAGCCATGAAGGTTACTCGGCAAAACCGATGCACTCATACTGGGACAATTTCTTTACTATGAAGGGACTGAAAGATGCGGCGGAGATCGAGAAGATTTTGGTGAGACAGCGAATTATGAAAGAATAGCAAAAGTACGAGACACCTTCCGGGATAATCTTTACAATTCTCTGGATCTGGCAATGAAGATCAGAAAGATAGACTATATCCCCGGCTGTGTTGAGCTAGGGGATTTTGATGCTACATCAACTACCATTGCCCTGACACCCTGCAATGAACTTATAAACCTTCCCAGGCCACAGGTTTATAACACTTTTAACAAGTATTATGAGTTCTTTAAAAACAGGAGAGACGGTAAGACTGACTGGATTAATTACACCCCTTATGAAAACCGTCTCATCGGTTCGTTTATAATGCTTGATCAGCCGGACAGGGCACACGAACTGATAGAGTTTTTCCTTAAAGATCAGCGTCCGCAGGGATGGAATCAATGGGCTGAGGTAGTCTGGAAAGACTACCGCCATGCAGGATTTATCGGAGATATGCCGCATACATGGTGCGGCAGCGATTTTATCAATGCCATACGTACGATGTTCGTTTACGAAAATGAATATGATCAGACACTCGTGCTGGCATCTGCACTTTACCAGGACTGGATTGATTCGCCAGACGGGATGTCTGTTGAAAACATGCCCACTTATTACGGGGAGGTTTCGTACTCGATAAAAAAGGAAAACGACAGGTACCTGTTTACCGTCTCCGGTGACTTAAACCTACCTGAAGGCGGGATCAGGATTAAGAACTTCAACGGCGCGAGGCTTCCGGTCAGGGTGACTATCAACGAAAATGAAACAAGAGACTATACTGCAAGTGAGATTCCGGTTAAAGAGGTTCCGGCAATTGTAACTATTTATTATTAATTTTTGCTACATTTATTATTATGAAAGAAGCAGAAGCAGGTACGGGCCACACCGCAGAGGCGAGACATCATATTCCATTTGGTCAGATGGCAGCCTATGGTGCCGGTGGTATTATTCCCATTGCCCTCTTCAACATTGCCGGGATTCTTGTGGGTCTGATGGGTAACATAAGCCTTGGTCTCAGCGCTTTCTGGCTGGGATTAATCCTGATTGTCCCCCGTCTCTGGGATGCTCTGTCCGATCCCATTATCGGGCACCTTTCTGATAACACCCGGACACGCTGGGGTCGCCGTCGACCATATCTGCTGTTGGGCGGAATACTGGTTGCGGTCTTTTTTGTTGTCATGTGGTGGATCCCCAAAGGCGATATGGTTCGTACATGGTTCCCGACCGACTCTGGATATCAGGCGTTTCAGCTTGTTTATATTCTTATAACTCTTCTGTTATTCTTTACTGCCGTAAATATTTTCGAGATACCTCACGGCGCGCTGGGCATGGAGCTGACAAACGACTACCATGAGCGCACTCGTCTCTTCAGCGCCAAGAGTTTTGTCGGCAATCTTTTTGCAATGAGCACGCCATGGCTCTTCGCTCTGGCCAACACTGAAAGATTCAGGGGCACGGGAGGCAACGAAGCCGATGGAATGCGCTATGTCTCAATACTAATTGCTGCGATCATCATTCCGCTTTCTTTCTGGTGGACTGCCAAGCTGCGGGAGCCGGGGTTTGCCAAAGCATCAAAGCAGGAAAAGACACCCTTCTGGAAAGACATGAAACGCACTTTCAATAACAGAAACTTTACCAATCTCACATTTACTATTTTCACGCTCGCAATGGGCTTCAATTTTGTCAGCCTGCTCGGGTCATACATCCCTATTTTTTATGTTTTCGGGGGTGATAAGGTTGCAGGCGCCAGGCTTTTGGGAATCAACGGCACAATCTGGGCTATCACCGGAGTGCTTGCGGTTTTCCCCCTCAATTGGATAAGTCCTAAGCTGGGGAAACGCAACACCCTCATTCTGGCAATGATACTCATGTCCATGGCACAGCTTTCAAAGATTGTCTGCTACAACCCGCAGCATCCGTACCTGGTACTGATCCCGACCTTTCTGCTTTCTGCCGGCATGCTTTTCTTCTTTACACTCGGGTCTTCGATGGTTGGAGATATATGCGATGAAGATGAGCTAAAAACAGGGTATCGCGCTGAGGGGAGTTATTATGCGATTTTCTGGTGGTTTATTAAAATGGGAACCGCTCTTGCAAGCTTTGTCGCAGGTGTGCTGATAGTCTTTACCATGTTCGACCAGACACAGGTTACCAGGGTTGACAGCCTGCAGGGAAGCATAAGGGAGTTACGAAGCAAGGTTCAGTTCTGGGAGGGTTATAAGGGTCTCGGCGGAACTTCTGCAGAGTGGATTAAGAACACTGGAACAGAGGCATCCGAAGCACTCAAAGACGCCAGGGATTACGTGATCTATCTGGGAAAGGAATCCGGTAAAAAACCGGACAAGAAAAAAGCAGGTTCCGCAACTGTTCAAAGCCAGAGAAAGAACGTACTGTTAAATTCCCTGTCCTCGACACAGTCAATTGTGACTGAACTGGAGAAAATCCAGGTGCGCATTGAGAGTCTGGGGCCGCAGGTTCCTGACTCGCTCGTTAAGGCGGTCATAGGTGATGCTATGCCCCTCACGCTTCAGGTTAAGCTTTTAAAAGCCAGGGTGAATTCATTTGAGCTCCTCTCACACCTTGAAGCTAAATCGCTGGATACAAAAAACAGCAAGGAGCATTATCAAACGCTCATGCAGGAGATCACAGGCATTAATATCCGGCTCGCAGACATGAACAAGGAACAGTCTTTGAGTGACATCGATAAGGAGCTCGGAACAATAGAAAGCGAGATCATGTTGCTCACAAAACAGACGCCTTACACTCTGTTGATGATGCGTGTTGTTGAGATAGGGCTGCCAGTGCTGCTATGTCTCTTCTCTTTCATTTTCGTCATACGCTATACGCTTACTGAGAAACGAAGCCACGAGATTAAGGAATTGCTCAGACTTAGAAATATTGAGCGCGCCAACGGAGACGGAGCAGCAGGCGAACCGTCGGACATATAAATTTAAGTACAGACTGAGATGACATTTACCATTAAAGAAGGAGGTTTTTATTTTGATGACAGAAGAGTATTTCTCAACTCAGGAGAGATACATTATTTCAGGATCCGACGCGGACTGTGGGACAGGCATCTCGGAGAAGCCGCAGAAGCCGGCCTGACAACTGTCAGCACTTATGTTCCGTGGGCCTGGCACGAGGCTCAGGAGTCCGTTTTTGATTTTGACGGGAAAACATGTGCTGAACGCGATCTCGCAGGGTGGCTTCAGCAATGCCAGGCCCACGGCCTGAACTGCATTGTGAAACCCGGGCCGTTCATCCTTGCAGAGTACCGCGGAGCAGGATTGCCGGACTGGTTTCTCGAAATGTATGGATCTGAAGTAAAGATGCGTACCAGCAAAGGAGAGCCGGTTCAGAGCGATGGTGTAAGCCTTTTCAATCAGAATTATCTCGCCAGGGTAACCCGGTGGTACGACAAGATAATGCCGCTGATAAGTCAAAACCAGGTTTCAGCAGGCGGTCCGGTAATCATGATGCAGATATGTAACGAAATCGGTGTGTTCTCATGGCTGGCTAAACAAGCCGACTACGGTAATGAAGTGAAGGAGCATTTTATTTCATACCTGTCACGTAAATTCGGGAGTATTTCTGAAGTAAACAGGTTATGGGGAACAGATTATCACGACTTTGCTCATGTAGAGCTTCCTCCTGACGGGAATCTACCTTACGCTTCACGGGGTGACCGTGGCCGCGATTATGAATGGCACTGTTTCTGGAGGAAATATTACGGGGATTATCTGAGACTTTTGTCAGGTATGGCCCGCGAGAGAGGTGTAACTGTCCCACTGTATCATAATCTCCCGGGCTGGATTTACGGACACGGTTATGAATTTCCGGTCAATATCACCATGTACGAAGACCTTTTCCGTGGCAGGAGTGAGATTATTTTCGGAGTTGATCATATTCCGGAGTTTATTTCCTACCGTAACATGCATGATGACCGGGTCATAAATGACATTACCGGGGCAATGCAGGGCAACCAGCCATTGTTTGCCGCCGAGTTCCAGAGTGGTTCGCGCGAGTATCATGTGGTGACCAACAACCGCGAGATGGAGCTGTTCTACAAGGCAAGCATCGCAAACGGCCTGACCGGATGGAACTACTATATGTTCTCCCAGGGGCGCAATCAGGACCGCAAGGGCTATTCCGGCGACACTTTTTACTGGTTTAATCCCCTGACTCCTGAGGGTGAACGCACCGTTGCCTTCCCACTTGTTCAAAGGATGAGTAAGATCGTTAAGGTCGCTGAAAGCCTCATCGTAAATGCAAAGCGCAGAGCCGAAGTATGCGTGCTTTTCTATCCTCCGTATTATGCCACTGAGCTGGAACGACCCACCGGCAGAGCATGCGAGCTTCAGTTCACACCATCCGCTATACGCAAGCCGGCATATTTCGACGGATTGCTGAAGGTGCTTCAGATACTCAACATAGATTATGACATGGCAGACCTTAGTAAGGCTTCCGCCGGTAGTCTGAACAGGTATAAACAGGTATGGGCGTTCAGCACCGATGAGATGAATGTTGCTGATCAGCAGGCCATAGTTGATTACACCAGCGCTGGCGGTAATGTTGTTCTATTCCCCTATCTGCCTGACCGTGAGATGTCTCAGAAGCCATGCACTATAATCAGGGATGCTCTTACAGTATCGCCCTCCGGTAAGGAGGTCATTGATTCACCCCTGATCGATATATTTGACTTTAAAGATATCAAGTGCGCTAACCCTCAAATCATATATTCTGAAGATTCATTGCAGGGCGCCGAAATAATTGCACGGACACTGAATGGTACACCATGCGGATTTATCAAGCCTCTTGGGCGCGGGTCAGTCATTCACCTGGGAACATGGATCGGTTTTGATACCGAGGGACACAAACCGGTCTATGAAGCAATTCTTAAAAGGTCAGAAGCCAGGCTCAGACAGGCGTCAGCTTCCTCTGAATACTTAACTGTAAGGGAACGGTTTTCAGATGATAACAGGGCATTGCTGTTCGTGGGTAATTACTACAATGAAGAAATCAGAGGCAAAGTTACATATACCCATCCGGAAACGGGTGAAACAATAGCGTTACCTTATTCAAACGATGAAATTCTATGGCCGGCACTGTACGGCATCTTAACGCCGGTATGCCTGGAAGTTGCCGACGGATTGAAAGTCCTGCACAGTACATCTGACATCCTGGGTGTCACTGAGAATGAGGGTAATATTGAAATCACAATCTGCGGAGACCGTGATCTGGCAGGTGAGATAGTCTTTGAAGGTCCAAATGTCATAAAGATCAGTTCTGCGACAATTGATGCCGGGGCTGCGAAAATGGTTCATGACGGAAGGCGCACCGCTTTTATCTACAGGCATGAAAGCAGGATTGAATTGAAACTTAATATCAAATTCAATTAAATGAATATCAGGAATTCTCTGGGGCTTAACATTGACATTCAGGATAATGGATCAGTCACGAGCGTTGCTGTTGATCCGATAAGAATCAGTCTGAAAGCTTCAAACCCTTTCTCGGCCTCAGGGGCAAACATCTGGTTGAGGAAAAGGAGCGATCGCATTGAGTACACAGCTCTTATGGGTCCGGGCAGCAACAGCCGATTTACCATTGAAGGAAATACTTACGTTGCTGCGGGAAGCTGGGCGGGACTTGTCTACACCTGTTCACTGCAGCTTTCAGATAAAAGCCTGAGCTGGCTGTGGAGTGTTAAAATTGAAAATACTGCTGACGGTGCTGTCGAGGCTGATATTATTTATTTACAGGATGTGGGACTGAAACCTGTAAATTCACGACTGATAAATGAATACTATGTAAGCCAGTATATTGAACGATGCATACTTGAGGACAAAAACTACGGTTCTGTAGTGTGCTGCCGTCAGAATATGAAAGAACCAGTTGGCAATCCATGGTTAGTGTTGGCATGCAAAAACAGGGCAACTGCGGCAAGTGTTGATGGTATGCAATTCTATGGCAGAACGTACCGTGAGACCGCGATGCCGGAGGGTCTGATTGCCGAAACGCTGGGAGGTGAATATTCTGGAGAATCATCCATTGTTGCCCTCCAGGAAAAACCCTTTAAACTGCCTGCCGGGGGTAAACATACAAGCGCCTTCGCTGCAACCTGCGTGCCGGATCATCCTGGGGCTACCTCGGAGAATGATCTGGAACGATTACCTGACATTTTTTCAGAATTTGGAAGTACAGAATTACCCGCCGGCTCACATGAGATGACCGTTCCAACCAGAAATATGTTCAATACCTCTGCGTTCCTGCCGGTCGATGATCTGACCGAACAGGAACTTAAAAGCTTTTTTGGCGATGAGATGAGGCATCCTGAAACTGAAGACGGACGGTTACTTTCATTTTTCTGCAAAGACAACAACCATGTCATGCTTCGTCTGAAAGAGATGATGGCTGACCGGCCACATGGTCATATAATGCAGGCTGAAGCAGGGTATGTACCTGATGAGAGCATCGTTTCCACTACTTCGTTTGCATACGGTGTGTTCAATTCGCATCTCAGCCAGGGAAACACCAATTTTAACGTTTTGCTGTCGATATGTTCCAGCCAGTTCAACCTTTCACCGGAAACAGGTCAGCGTATCTTTGTTACGGTAGATGACCGGCAGTATCTGCTTGGAGTACCGTCTGCCTTTGAGATGGGATTAAATCACTGCCGGTGGATATACAAACATGGAGACCGTACTTTTCAGGTAAGGACCTGGACATCAAAAAAAGCCCCGCAGGTCAACACTGATTTCAGAGTGATCAGAGGTGAAAAGGTAAAGCTGCTGATCACCCATCATTTTGATGAACTCAACGGATGGAGCATTGCCCCTGCAAATACAGCCGGTGAATTTGTAGCCAGGCCCGGGGCGGACAGCATGATAAGCGGTAAATTTCCACACGCGCAGTTCAGAATAAAAATCAACAGCACTGAAGCCGGGTTCAAAGCTTGCGGAGATGAGGCACTCTATTCTGATAATAAGAATCATGGAAGCTCGCTGTTTGTCCTTGACGTAAACGAAACATCTGGGTTCTGCATGAGTTTTCTGGGAGAAGTACCTGCTTCTGCCGATTTTGTTAACATTGAAAATGCAGATAATCAGTGGCTTTCTGAATGCCACGATGCTCAGGCCGTCTGGCAGAACTTCAGCCTGAATCTTTCACTGAAAGGACAACAGGAAGATGTTGCTGCCATTCAGGAGATCCTTCCGTGGTATGGCATGAACGCACTCATACATTATCTGACACCGTATGGACTGGAACAGTTCAGCGGAGCTGCCTGGGGTACCCGCGATATAGCACAGGGGCCCTTTGACATGTTGCTGTGTATGAGGAAATATGAGGAAGCGAGACAGGTTTTGTGCATAATCTTTTCCAATCAGAATCCTGACGGCGGTTGGCCTCAGTGGTGGATGTTCGACAGATACTCAGACATAAGGGCAGAGAGCGCTCACGGTGATATAATTTACTGGTGCATTATTGCCCTGAGCAATTATATCTCGATTACCGGTAATCTGACGGTTCTTGATGAGATACTGCCCTTCTATCATGAAAAAGGTCCCAGTGATGCTGAAAGAAAGCCTCTCAGCGAACACCTCGACAGGCTGATAAAAATGATAGTTGATTCATTCATACCGGGTACAGCTCTGGTGCCATTTGGCGGAGGTGACTGGAATGACTCACTGCAACCGGTCAGCAAGGAGCTGGCACAGAGAATGATCTCAAGCTGGACGGTTGAGATGAATTACCAGGCATTTAAGCGGTACCAGAGAGTTTATGAACGTGCCGGAGATGCTGAAAAAGCCGGGGAACTGAAAAGGTTATGCAACAGGATCAGGGTTGATTTTAACAGGCATCTGATGAAAGATGGGATAGTAGCAGGATATGGGTTGGTTGAGAAAGATGACACTGTAAGCCTGCTTCTCCATCCGCGCGACAACAGAACCGGCATACACTATAGCATCCTGCCGATGAACCGGGGTATTATCAGTGGAATTTTTTCAAAAGCACAGGCCAGGGAACATCAGGATCTTATTGAAAAGTTCCTGAAAGGACCGGACGGAGCACGTTTGATGGATCGTCCGCTTAAATACAAAGGCGGCATACAGACATTTTTTCAGCGGGCCGAAAGCAGCACCTTCTTTGGCCGGGAGATAGGTCTTATGTATATGCATGAACACATTCGCTATGCTGAAGCACTGGCATGTACGGGCAAGGCAGATGCTTTTATAAAGGCTCTTCGCCAGGCCATACCGGTTGGCTACAGGGATGTTGTGCCTTGCGGCGATATACGGCAGTCAAACTGCTATTACAGCAGCTCTGATGTAACCTTCAGAAACCGGTACGAGGCTGATGATCTTTACGATGAAATATTGACCGGCAAGATTACACTCAGGGGCGGATGGAGGGTCTATTCTAGCGGCCCGGGGATTTTTATCGGCATAGTCTTGACACGATTGCTCGGATTAAGGCTTGAATACGGGAATGTGATAATTGATCCTGTAATTCCGCGTTCACTCGATGGCTTCTCTGCCTCATTGGACTTTCTTGGCGGAACAGTAACATTCAATTATGCCGTTAAGGAAGGCAGCTTTTCTCCGAAGGTTGTCATCATCAATGGCAGAACGGTCAGGTTCGTTCATGAAGAAAATAAATACCGGAAGGGAGGAGCGGTCATTCCGGCTTATAAATTTGCGGCGTTACTCAATCCACATGATAACCTTGTTGAGATCCGGTTGTAGGGCAACTATGGAAAACGATTTTTCAGGAAAAAGATAATTTCAAATGAGATACTTAAAAACATTTTCAATCGTAATCCCTCTCGTTTGCCTGTTTACCTGGTCATGCCAGACCGGTATTGTGAATTCAGGTAAGCCGGCTGACGGCATTCCTGTTGCCGGCATTGTTCAGGATATTTCTGATTCGACATTGCTTGATATTGTCCAGCGCCAGACTTTCCGTTATTTCTGGCACTATGCTCACCCTGTAAGCGGCCTGGCCAGAGAGAGAAGCAACACAGTTCTTGCGGAACATTATTGGGACTATATTAACGAAGCGTGGGGTGAACCCAATTTCAGTAAAACCGCCTTTGGGCCTGATGCCTGTGCCATCGGAGGAACGGGTTTTGGAATAATGAGTACCATCGTGGCGGTGGAAAGAGGCTGGATAGGAAGGGATACTGCAGTAAAAAGACTTGTCCAGATCGCCGATTTTCTTATCAACGCCGACTGTTTTCATGGTATTTATCCGCATTTCATGGACGGGAGAACCGGTAAAACCATAAAGTTTGACCGTCTTGATGATGCAGCCGATCTTGTTGAGACCTCCTACCTGCTTATGGGGTTTTTATGTGCGCGGGAATATTTCAATGCTGATATCCCTGTCGAAATATATCTGCGTAAAAGGATCACCCAGATGTGGAATACGGCAAACTGGAACTGGCACACCAATAATGAGAAAAAACTTTACTGGCACTGGAGCCCCAACAACGATTTTGACATGAACTTCCCCATCTCAGGGTGGAATGAATGCCTGATTACCTATATCATGGCAGCCTCATCTCCGTACCATGCGATCGCAAAGAATGTCTATGACGTTGGATGGGCCGGAAGTCCGGGTTTTAAAAACGGGAAATCATATTACGGCATCACTCTTCCTCTGGGAAACTATGAGGGAGGAGGACCATTGTTTTTCGAGCATTATACTTTTTTGGGTATCGATCCCAACGGACTGGTAGATTCGATGGGGAATGATTATTTTGAGCAGGTACGCAACCATACCCTGATCAACAGGGCGTATTGCATTGTAAACCCTAAAGGTTACAAAGGTTATGGCGAAAACTGCTGGGGGCTGACTGCCGGCGACAGCTACAAAGGATATGTTGCCCATTGTCCACAAGACGATTTCGGTGTCATCCAGCCTACCGCGGCTCTGTCATCTTTCCCATATACTCCGGAGTATTCGATGCAGGTATTAAAACATTTCTACTACGATCTTGGGGATAGTATCTGGAGTGAATATGGTTTTGTTGACGGTTTCAGCGAGACCCGTGACTGGTATGCCAACAGCCACCTGGCAATTGACCAGGGACCAATTATTGTAATGATTGAGAATTATCGCAGCGGCTTATTATGGACACTGTTCATGCAGATACCTGATGTGCAAAACGGTCTGAAGAAACTTGGATTTGACAGCCCATGGCTTAAATGAACTAATCTCACTATAAATGAAAAGACGAAACTTCATTACACAGACAACATTAACCGGGGTGGGACTGACTGTAATACCATCTCATCTTATGGGAGGTGCCGGGATAACCGCACCGAGTGATAAAATCAATGTGGCGCTGATAGGTGCCGGGACACAGGGTTTAAAACAATTAACCGACTGGTTAAAATATGATGCATTGCAGTTCATATCAGTATGTGACCCTAACCGCGAAAGTTTTGATTATCCTTTATGGGGAAAATCGCAGGGGGAAAAGCACGGAGCACACGGTGGCAGGGAGGTTGGACGAAAACAAATCAATGACTTCTATGCTGCCAGGAATAAGGTCAGCTCATATAACGGTTGTACTGCTTACGCCGATTTCAGGGAGATGCTTGAGAAGGAAAATGGGTTGGATGCGATTTTTATAATGACACCGGACCATTTGCATGCGACGATTGCTCTGGCAGGAATGAAAAAGAAACTGGCGGTAGCGACACATAAGCCCATCGGCAACTTCATGAATGAGACCCGCATTGCCTGCAATACTGCAAGAAATACCGGAACTCCAACACAGTGTTTTGCATTCCAGGATCCGGATGAGTTTTATACAATCAAGGCCTGGATTGAAAGTGGAGTGATCGGCAATGTTAAGGAACTCCACCGGTGGACTAACCGCCCGATGTGGCCACAGGGTTCGCCATACCTGCCGGATGAGGCACCCATTCCTGACGGATTTGACTGGCAGCTATGGCTGGGACCATCCACTGATCGTCCGTACTCACCCGGGTACACTCACACGGTTTTCAGAGCCTGGTTTGAATTCGGGGCAGGATGCCTGGCCGACATGGGGTATTACGGGTTCTGGAAAGACTGGAGGATGCTGAACCTGGGAATGCCGTCAGTGGCAGAGGGTGCGTCGAGCTTTACCTGTGAAGTCAGGGACTTCAGGAGCTTATGGGTGAAGAACGAACTGAGCTATCCGCATGCAGCGACACTTTACTGGGAAGTGCCTGTTAATGGTAATGGCAGGTTGATGGATGTATACTGGTATGAAGGCGGTATTAAGCCCAGGACACCGGCAGCTTTAGTAAAGAAAGGAATTAGAATGCCTGAGGACGGGGTGATGTTTGTCGGTGAACAAGGTACCATACTGACCGATTACGGATATGAAAATGCAGTTTTGCTTGATGTAAAGAACGAAGACGCATTAAAGGCCTCGGTCAAAATACCTCCGTATACGCCCGTCGACCAGACAGATGAAATGATAGCAGCTTTCAAAGGGGGTAAAGCATCGAGAGGAAGCTTTGAAAGTGCCCAAACGGTTGCGGAAGCAATCTGCCTTGGAAACCTTGCAATCCGTATGGATGACCGCCTTGAGTGGGATAATGTAAATATGAAAGTAACAAACCTGCCCGCGGCAAATCAATATGTATCACGGATTTACCGTCCCGGGTGGGAACTGTAACTGATCTTTAAACAAGAAATTAAATACAATAATAATCATGACAAAAATTAAACTAATTCTTTCGTTGATCATTCTGGTAGCGTTTACTGCAGTATGTGCTGCCCAGGATAGGAATCTATATGAGGAACAGGGATTCACCAAAATTTTCAATGGGAAAGACCTGACCGGATGGATAATTCCGGAAGGCGATAACGGACACTGGTCGGTAATTGACGGTGTTATTGATTACGATGCAAGGTCAGAGGCTAAAGGAGATAAGAACCTTTGGACAGAAAAGAAATACAAGGATTTCTGTCTGCATATTGAGTGGCGTTTCAAAGGTTACGGAGACCACCTGTTTCCTCTTCCTACCATAATGCCGAATGGCGAATACTGGCGAGACGCGGACGGGAAGATAATTGAACCGCTTGGGCCAAACTCTGATTCTGGTATTCTGCTGAAGGAGTCAGGCCAGGTAAATCTCTGGTGCTGGTCGGTCGGCTCAGGTGAACTGTGGTCTGTCAGGACCGATGAGTTGATGTCTTCCGAAGCACGTGCAGGGGCTGTGCCCAAAGAAAATGCCGACAAACCAGTCGGGCAGTGGAATGCGTTTGATATTACCCTGAAAGGTGACAGAATTACTGTGGTCAACAACGGTATAATCGTAATTAATAATGCACTGTATCCGGGGATGGCAGAATGGGGACGCCTCGGAATGCAACATCATGGCGGCATCAATCCTGCAACGGGCAAACTGCAGGGTGCCTCAAGCCTCGTGCAGTTCCGGAATATCTGGATAAAAGAACTCTAGTTACAAGAAATAATTAATAACGAATCCATGAAGCTGAGAGTGACGTATCTGACTTTTTTGATATTTTTTTCTGCTGATATCATACTGGCGCAGGAACTGCAGCAAAAAACTTTCTGCAACCCGGTTAATGTTGACTATGGCTACACACCTATTCCGAATTTTTGTGAATGGGGAAACCACCGTGCCACAGCCGATCCTGTTATAGTAAATTACAAGGGCGATTATTTTTTGTTTTCTACCAATCAGTGGGGATACTGGTGGAGCAGCGATATGATAAAGTGGAACTTTGTGCCGAGGAAGTTTTTACGTCCGTGGAATGAGGGTTACGATGAACTATGCGCACCGGCCGTTGGCATAATCGGAGACACAATGCTGGTTTTCGGCTCTACCTATACAAGTGATTTTACAATCTGGATGAGTACCAATCCGAAAACCGATGACTGGAAACCGCTGGTCGATTCATTGACCATAGGTGGCTGGGACCCGGCATTCTTCACTGATGATGACGGCCGGTTCTATATGTACAACGGCAGTAGCAACCAATATCCGGTCTACGGGGTGGAACTGAACAGAAAAACCATGGAGCCACTGTCGGCACGCAGGGAGATGTATATCCTGCAGCCATGGCGCTATGGGTGGCAGCGTTTCGGTGAACACATGGACAACACCTTCCTGGAACCTTTTATTGAAGGAGCGTGGATGACAAAACACAATGGGAAGTATTATCTCCAGTATGGTGCTCCCGGAACTGAGTTCAGCGGTTATGCCGACGGCGTGGTTGTGGGCGACAACCCTCTCCAGGTTATGACGCCGCAGCCGATGCCTTTCAGCTATAAAGCAGGAGGGTTCGCAAACGGCGCCGGACATGGATCGACTTTTGAGGACAGGTGGGGCAATTACTGGCACGTTTCAACAATTGGCATTTGTGTCAAGAATAATTTTGAAAGACGCATAGGGATCTGGCCTGCCGGATTCGATCCGGATGATGTCATGTACTGCAATACTGCCTTTGGCGATTACCCGACATATCTGCCTGACGGAAAGGAAGACCATCTGAAAAGCCGCTTCACCGGATGGATGCTGCTTAATTACCAGAAACCGGTAACCGTTTCGTCAACACTTGGCAATTATTCAGCCAACTTTGCAGTGGACGAGAACATCAAGACTTACTGGTGTGCAGAGACCTCAGGCGTGAACGAGTGGCTCCAGTCTGATCTGGGAACCCTTTCCACGGTAAATGCAATTCAGATCAATTATGCTGATCAGGATGCAGAGTTTCTGGGTAAATCATCAGGAGTTTATCATCAGTATAAAATATTTAGTTCTGCTGATGGCAAAAAATGGAACCTGCTGGTTGATAAAAGCATGAACAAAACAGATGTTCCGCACGACTATATTGAGCTCGGGAACCCTGTAAAAGCACGGTATCTCAAGCTGGTTAACCTTCATATGCCTACCGGCAAGTTTGCTATCAGCGGCTTTCGTGTCTTTGGAACGGGAGGAGGCGAAAAACCTGAGGTTGTAAAGGAATTTATCGTGCTTCGTACGAACAGGGATAAACGCAGTGCCTGGCTTCGCTGGAGCCCGGTTGACAACGCCTATGCCTATAATATATACATGGGAACCGGGCCGGATAAACTCTATAATTGTGTCATGGTTTACGGCGTAAATGAATACTGGCTCAAAACCATGGACAACGAATCAACTTATTACTTCTCCATTGAAGCATTGAACGAGAATGGCATGAGCGCCATGAGCCCCATAGTAAAAGCAGAATAACAAAAATAATACTATATACCTACCAGAGATGAAATTGAAAACTTTGTTCCTGACAGCCGCCATTTTGCTGAATCTGTTGGTTGGCTGCGACCGTGAAAAAAACCTTCCAACTGACCATGAGATGGATGTTTTCGTCGGTGACCTGATGAAAAAGATGACACTGGAAGAAAAGATCGGACAACTTAATCTTAGTACAGGAGGCGGGTTCTTTACCGGACCAGCGGTGATAAAAGATAATAAGGGCCTTATCAGCCAGGGAAAGGTTGGGGCAATTCTCAATACCTTCGGGGTTGAGAATGTCGCTGCACTTCAGAAGATGGCTGTTGAAGACACACGCCTGGGAATTCCCCTGATTTTCGGGCTTGACGTGGTTCATGGGTTCAGAACTATTTTTCCGGTACCGCTGGCACAGGCATGTTCATGGGATATGGAGGCCATTGAACAGTCGGAGCGCATAGCAGCAACTGAAGCTACGGCCATGGGGATCAACTGGACCTATGCTCCTATGGTCGATATTGCCCGTGATCCCAGGTGGGGAAGAGTGATGGAGGGTTCCGGAGAAGATACTTACCTGGGCAGCATGATTGCCGCTGCACGGGTGAGAGGTTTTCAGGGTCAGGATCTTAAGAATGAGAACACTCTGATGGCCTGTGTAAAACACTTTGCAGCTTATGGTGCGCCACAGGCAGGACGTGACTATTATACAGTTGACATGTCGGACAGGTCGCTGCGTGAATGGTATCTTCCGCCTTACAGAGCTGCGGTTGAGGCAGGCGCCGGTTCGGTCATGACCTCCTTCAATGAGATTGCAGGAGTACCGTCATCATCAAGCAGATGGCTGCTGACAGATCTTCTAAAGAATGAATGGGCCTTTAACGGATTTGTTGTCTCAGACTGGACATCTATTCCCGAGCTGATACCTCACGGCGTTGCTGCTGATTCAGCTGATGCTGCCAGGTTGGCAATCAACGCCGGACTGGATATGGACATGGAAGGCAGGGTATATCAGAATTTCATGAAAGACCTTGTCGCTTCCGGCAAAGTATCTGAAGAAACCATAAATAATTCCGTAAGACGGATACTGAAAGCAAAATACAAACTGGGACTTTTTGAAGATCCTTACAGATACTGTAATAAAACGCGTGAAGCAAATGAAATAATGACGCCTGATAATATGGCTTTTGCGAGAACACTGGCTGCAAAGTCAATGGTCCTGCTTAAAAATGAAAACAACACATTACCCGTCAGCAAAATAGTCAGAACCATTACTGTCATCGGACCGTTGGGAGATTCACGAGAAAATACTCTTGGAGGCTGGGGAGCTGCCGGTCAGTGGGACAGTTGCGTCACTCTTCTTGCAGGCATAAAAGCAAAAGCCGGCGACAATATCAAAGTTCTCTTTGAAAAGGGATGCGGGATCACCGGCACGGCTGAGGATGGCTTTGCCAATGCCCTGGCCGCGGCACGCAAGGCTGACTTTGTGGTCCTCGCCCTTGGCGAGAGCCAGGATATGAGCGGTGAGGCCTCCAGCAGGACTGACATCTCATTGCCTGGGGTGCAGATGGAGCTGGCACGCAAGGTCATTTCCCTGAAGAAACCGGTGGCGGTGGTTCTTTTTAACGGAAGGCCTCTGACAATAACGGAACTCGATAGTATTGCCCCTGCAATTCTTGAAGCATGGTACGGAGGCACTCAGGCCGGGAATGCCATTGCTGATATTCTTTTTGGCGATATCAACCCTTCAGGTAAGCTGACGATGACTTTCCCGAGATCAGTCAGGACAGATTCCGATATTCTATAACTACAAGAACACAGGCAGGCCCTTTGATCCGCGCCTGCCGGAAGATTACTTCAAATCAAGGTACCAGGACAGCCCGAATACTCCCCTTTATTCGTTTGGTTACGGCCTCAGTTATACAACTTTTAAGTATTCAACCATAACATTGAACAAAGCTTCCTTCAACAGGGGAGATGAGATCGAAGCATCAGTTGAGATAACGAACGCCGGTAATTATGACGGTGACGAAATAGTCCAGCTCTATGTCCGTGACAGGGTTGGAAATGTCACAAGACCGGTTAAGGAGCTGAAGGCTTTTAAGAGGATTAATATTAAAATGGGAGAGACAGTCAAAGTATCGTTTACTCTTCATCTGAGTGATCTCTCTTATTACCATGAGGATATGAGTTATGACTATGATCCGGGCGAGTTTGAACTTTTTATCGGCCCTGATTCGGATGCTAAGGAGCTTGTGCTGTTTACTGTCCATTAGCCATAAGCCGGCAACCGGAGTTGTCAATTTATTTTTTTAATATATTTACTACGGCAGTTGAAAAGTGACGTAATAATCCGTTTTTATGGCCGCAAAAAGGTTGGGAATAAACCTTAGATTAGTTTTGTTGTTTTTTTGTTTATCCGGAGTATCGCCGTGATACCCGGTCAGGATAACGGTCAGGAGGATGAAATCAGGCTTCTTATTACCGGTAACGTACCTGTCATAAGCCAGAACTGGGAAATAGATCAGGATCCGTTAAGCAGGTATATATATTTTGCCAATTCCACCGGACTTATTGAGTATAACGGCATCAGCGCAAGAACTTTCACTATGCCCTACAGGCAGGGTGTAAGATCGGTATATATCAACGATGACGGAATGATTTTTACAGGTTCATATGAAGACTTTGGCATCTGGGATGAGGATCCTCCCGGAGAGCTGGTTTACAGGTCGCTGGCAGTGGATGCTGACATTTCAAAGAATGATGAGATATGGAATATTTTTGAACTGAGCCATACTGTTTATTTTCAGTCATTTACTTCTCTCTATGCTTATAACTACAATACCATTACTACCATCAGATGCCCGTCGAACATGCTGTTTTTTTTCAGGGCGGGAGAGAAATTAATTGCTCAGTCCTTAGGCAAAGGGCTTTACTGGTTTGACGAATCAGGTTTCACTTTCATTGAAGGGAGTGAAATCTTCGGAAGCCTCAAAGTACATGCTGTCATTGAATTCAACTTTGATGAATATTGGATATGCACATCCAACAACGGCATCTTCCTGTTTGACAGGCATACATTTACCCCGCTGAATAATGAAATTTCGGCCTACCTTAAAGAGGAGACATGTAATGCGGGGCTGGCAGTGAATGACACAATGATCGCTTTCGGCACAATCCTGAAGGGGGTGGTCTTCAGTGATAAGACAGGCAGGGTAATCACATCTTATGACTATTCCAATGGATTGAAAAACAATACTGTGCTCTCTCTGTTTAAAGATGCTGATGACAGACTTTGGATAGGACTTGATGAAGGTGCAAATTTCATTAATGTATCATCTCCTGTCACCCATTATGAAAATGTAAACGGAAAGCTGGGAACGATTTATACAGCAATCAGGAACAAGGATTGTCTTTACCTCGGGACAAATCATGGCCTGTTTGCGGCAGATATCAGGAAAAGCAATGGTTATTATGGCTTCGCTAACCTGAGAATTATTCCCAACACACAGGGTCAGGTCTGGAATCTTGATCAGTTTGACGGCAGTATCTTATGCGGGCACAACGAGGGCACATACCTCATTGAAGGGGATGCCCTGCGGAAAATATCAGAAATAACCGGAGGATGGTCGATGAAACGGTACGGTAACCTTTTACTTGAGGGAACATATACCGGAATTGTCTCTTTCATGAAGGATGCAAAAGGCGACTGGACTTTCAAAAACAGAATTAATGGTTATGCGGAACCGACGAGGTTCATAGAGGTTGATTACCTCGGTTATGTCTGGGCGGTACATCCTCTGAAGGGGATCTACCGGCTGGAATTGAATGAGAAAACAAATTCCATTATCAATGCTCTGTATTTCAGCTCAGTAGCAGACTCAGGGAGAGAGCTGACCATGTCAAGTATCAATAACCAGGTTGTGTTCCTGACATCAGATCATATCTTCGCGTTTGATTATGAGAAAAAGACATTTTTTCAGATTACCTCGCTTGAGCCGGGACTGGGTGAATATGTGAGCGCCACACAGATAATCCATTACCGAAATAACAGTTACTGGTTTATTCTTGATGACAGGATTGGGCTTTTTAACATTTCAAAGGAGCTTAAAGCTGAAAAAATACTGGAATTCTTTCATGAATATGCAGATCTGCCGTTGCGTGAACAGCAGATTGTTTCGCTTGATTCAAATACTCTCCTTATACCCACCAGGCAGGCTTTCAGCATTTATAACATTGCCAGGCTTACCAACCATAATGATACTTCAACTGTTGTTGTCAACCGTCTCGTTTTCAGTGGCAATGACAACAGCATAACACTATTTCCCCTTATGATGGAAGGTTACCGCATTCCAAGCACTGAGAACAATCTCACTGCTTATATTGCCAATCCTTCCGGATTTGATATGGGGGGAAGGGAATATCTCTACCGCATAACGGAGCTTGGAGAAAACTGGCACCGGACCTCCTCTGACAACTTTTCGTTTCTCAACCTTAAATCAGGCCAGTATCACCTCCAGGTGAAAGAAGTATTCAGTAAAAAGGTTACAGAGGTCATATTCGATATCAGGAAGCCTTTCCTGAAAAGCGGTTGGGCGCTGGTGCTGTATATTTTGATCCTGAGCGCGCTGGCCTGGGTTATTGTAAAGATATGGCGGCAGGCACTCGACCGTCACCGCCAGCTTAATGATTATGAATCAGGAAAGCACAGGCTCGAGAGCCAGCTTGATTATAAAGGTTATGAGCTTATGCTGACATTGCGCTATCTGATCAGAAAGACTGATACATTGAGAGCTTTGCGTGATAAACTCGATTCCGCCAAGGATACCATGGCGAAGTTACCTGTCAAATTTGTCAGGGAAATGGAACAGATAATAGACCACGGTCTTGATGCCCAGACCGAGGAGTGGCAGAATGTCATGAAGAACCTGAAGCTTTCGCAGGAAGGCTTTTTCAGAAAGCTGAAGAACAAGTATCCGTCTCTGACACCTAATGACCTGAGACTCTGTTCATATTTGCGTATGAATTTTACCACCAAGGAGATAGCCAATCTGACAAATATTTCATCAAGGGCAGTGGAGATAGGCCGGTACAGGTTAAGGAGCAAGCTTAATCTGAGTCACGACATCAATCTTACGGAATTCCTGATACACGAGGCAGAAGCAACCGATTAACGCACCTCCTCAAGAACAAATCCCATCCCCCTTAATGTACGAAGGGCCAGTCCGTGATCAGAAGAGAGGTACTTCCTCAACCGGCTTATGAACACATCCATACTACGGCCAAGGAAATAATCGTCCTGACCCCATATTTCAGTCAGGATCTGTTCGCGGGTCAGTGTTTTATTCCTGTTGATCATGAGATGCCTCAGGAGCTGGGCTTCGCGCAGTGTAAGCTTCTCCTTGCCGTCAGGGGTGATCAGTTCGAGGGCATTGTATCTCAGTGTTGTCTTTGAAATGGAAAATTCATCTTCGACGCCTGAATACACTCTTCGCAGAATGTTATTGATTCGAAGCATAAGCATCTCAGGGTCAAACGGTTTAGTAATGTAATCGTCGGCTCCAAGCTTCAGGCCGCGTATTATATCCTCCCGGAGGCTCTTGGCAGTCAGAAAGATGAACGGAATTCCGGGCTCGGCTTCGCGCAGCTTCTCGGCAAGTGTAAAACCGTCCATTTCAGGCATCATCACATCAAGGACGCATATATCAGGCTTGTCTGAGTGAAACACCTCCCAGGCCTCCTTCCCGTCGCGAGCAAGAATGACTTCAAACCCGCTCAGTGAGACATACTGTGAGAGGATATTCCCGAAATCAATGTCGTCTTCAGCTATCAGTATTTTCATAGTGATCCTTTTAGAGTGGTAGTCTTATTCTGAATGTTGAACCGCGGTCCGGCCTGCTGGAGACGGAGACATCTCCTCCATGTGCGGTGGCTATACGTTTCACATAATAGAGACCCAGGCCCAGCCCCTTGGTTTTGTGGATATTGCCGTGGGGTACCCTGTAAAACTTTTCGAAGATATGATCGATATGCTCATGCGGTATGCCCACTCCATTGTCTGTAATACTTATATGAAAATCATTGTTATCAGCCATCGTTGATACCAGGACAACAGGATCCTTGTCGCAATACTTTACTGCGTTGGCAAGTAGGTTGTTTACCATCGTGGTGAAATAGACAATGTCAACGGAGAGCGATATACCTTTTGCCTTGTATTCTTCTTCGAGCACAGCGCAACCATCGCATGATGTGAGGAAAGAAGACACTATCTGGTGCATAAGTTCATCGCCACTGACTTTTTGCCTGTCGAGCTCGAATTCAGTTCTTTCAAGCAGGCTCACCTCAAGGATTGTATTTATAAGCTGATTGAGATTAACGCTCTGCTTGCTTATCATTTTTGCCGTCTCAAGCACTTTGCCGGGGTCACTGTTGATCTGTGCCTTTTCAAGTGTTCGCCCGGCGACAGTTATGGTCGAAAGCGGAGTCTTGAGCTCATGGGTCATGTTATTGATAAAGTCACTTTTAAGGCCTGACAGCCGCTTCTCTTCCATAAGGTTGCGCCATGTGAACCAGAAAATAAGGACTACTATCAGGACACTAAGAGTGATAAGCAGAATCGAGAAGAAAGCTTTTTTGAAAACCAGGCTGTCTATTTCATTCATGTCTATAAGTGACACATATGCGATGACGAAGTTGTTATGCTCTTCCTTGTAACTGTCCACCACGATTACGGTCTTTGCAATCTTATCATCGTCGGGTACAGTGTCAGCAATAATGAATTGCCCTCTGTCAGTTAAAAGACTGAAAAAGGAGATCCAGATGAATGGCTTATAGGCTGTGCTATATCCATTTTTCTTAATGTACTCTTTAGTAAATGATGAAAGAACTTCATTCTTTTGAAGTATGGAATATGTCTGGTCCAGTACCTTTCTTCTAAGATTTGCGGTATCTGCGGCATTGGAAAGTTCTGCAATCTTTTCGTTTATAACCAGTCCGGCAAATTTGTCAGTGATATCCATTGCTTTTTCGAACCCGTTGGCCTTCTTCCCTGCCATAAGTCTGGCTGCCGCCCCCTTTGTCAGTGATTCGTAGCGCAGGAGCATATTTTCCTTTTCCTGCCGCCAGATACTAATGATCATGAAGACCTGCACAGCAAGGAAGACCAGCAAGGCTATCAGCGGTATTATGATAATCAGATGACGCTTCATCATCATCACTTTTCGTCAAAATTAAACATTGCTACGGAACAGAGTAAAGATTAACCTTCCATTAACCTCTCATTAACCTGAGCGAATAGAATCAGGATGTAATTTTACACCATGAAACATTTAAAAGGGACAGTCATGAAAAAAATGGTACAATCAGTTACAATTATTTTAATGCTCTTAATTGCCTCAGCTTCTGTCAGCGCACAGGTGGCAACACCCTCAGAGGCTGATAAGCAAAAACAGGATGAGCTTGCAAAACAAAAGGATGCAGAAGCTCAGAAGAAAAAACAGGATGAGCTTATGAAGTTGAGGGAATATGACCTTCAGAAGAAACTGCTGGATGCTGAGCAGGAAATAGCAAGGCATGAGAGGGGCAGGGGCCCGGAGTACGAAAAGGCCGTGCATGATTATGATGCAATCCGGATGAGGGCAGAGGAGATGTCAAAGGATTATCAGATGGATATTATGAAGGATATGCATATGAAGACCTTTCCAGAGGATAAAATGTTCAAGTATGCCGTACCGTACCCTGAGGATATCTATATATACGACAATATGGGCCACTCCGGCAAACCCGGGTCATCGTGGAATTACACCCGGCAGGTGCTTGAAGCCACATTCACAAATGAATTCACTATGGATGCCGGTGGTGACGACGGCAATGTCAACCTCTCAGTTTCAGGCAACTGTGCAGAAGGATCCATAAGCGTATCCATCATCATGCCTGACGGCAAGCAGCTCTCGGAAGTACTGATTGATGAAAACGGCAGCCTCAACTGGCGCAAGAACCTTGAAGAAAACGAGGCGAGCAAATGGAAGAATGGCAAATGGATATTCAAAATCAAAGCAAAAAATGCAACGGGTAATTTCCGTATATCAATGAATTCAAATTAATTCGGTTTTTCGGTTTTCTGTTTCTGTTGGTTCAATTATTCGATTACAAATCGCGTAATCAAAATGGCAGAGACAGGTCTCAGACCTGTCTCTGCGCATTTTATACAATTCAATGTAAACATTATCACAACCCCGGGAATTGATAATTTTGTTATTTGTCCCCAATTGCCATATTGTTAATTTTGCATAATCAAATCTACGGTTATGAAAAAGAAGACGATATGGCTTGCATTCCTTGCTTTTGTTCTGACCTCCTGCGGCTCACCATCAGCAAAGGACGATGGGCGGGTGATAACAGTCAGCATACCGCCTTTTGCATACTTTGTTGAGGCCGTTGCAGGGGATGACTTCAAGGTAAGCATCATGCTGCCTCCGGGAGCTGATCATCATATCTGGGAGCCCCTGCCCGCACAGATCAATGCACTTGCAGGATCAGAAGCATTTATTATCAACGGGCAGCTCGGATTCGAACAGGCCTGGATGGGGCGGTTCAGGGAGATCAATCCGGATATGAAGATACTTGACCTGTCGCAAAACATCGATCTCATTGAGTTGAGTGGTGCAGGAGAGAAAGAAGATCATAACAGCCGGGAGGGGCACCTCCACGGTGGACCTGATCCTCATTACTGGATGTCACCCGTTTCTGCATATGTCATTGCTGAAGATGTAAAAAACTTCCTGACACAACTTAATCCGGCGTCAGCTCAGAAATACGAGGCAGGCCTGAAGGCGCTTCAGAATAATATTGCACGCGTCGATTCAACTCTCCGGGAAGAGCTGTCAGGGGCTCCGTCAACCAAATTCATGATCTATCATCCGGCCCTTGGGTATATTGCGCGTGATTACGGCCTTGAGCAGATATCATTTGAGGATGAAGGTAAAAGCCCCTCGCCGGCAAGGATGAAAGCGCTGATAGATATTGCCAGGGACAAAGGAATTAACATTATCTTCATCCAGGCAGAATATGAGCTCAGAAACGCGGAATCGCTTGCCGGTGAGACAGGCGCAGGGCTGGTTGTCATCAACCCGATGAACAGAGACTGGCCCGCGGCTGTTATAGAGGTGGGGCATGCGATGGAGAGAGGGGGCGAATTGGACAAATGAATTAAGAAACAGAACCGACTTTCAACCCTTCAACAAAAAAAGACCATCAGATAAAAGCCATGTCAACACTATTCACCATACAATCCCTCACCGCCGGATACGAGAACAAGGTAGTCTTAAAGGATATCTCGATGACCGTCGATGAAAATGATTTCATCGGTATCATTGGCCCTAACGGCGGAGGCAAGACCACTCTTCTCAGGGTTATCCTGGGCCTGTTAAAACCATTCTCCGGCAGAGTTGATTATACTCCGGGCAGTCTGAAGTTCAATCAGATAGGTTACATGCCGCAGGTGGCACAGGGCGATACGCTCTTTCCGGTGACCGTGGAAGATGTTGTGCTCTCGGGAATGATGCTGAACAAGACCGCCACAGGCCGGATGGGGCGCGAAGAAAAGAAAAGGGCCTCAGCGGTTATGGATGAGCTGGGCCTCTCGTCTCTTTCCCATCAGGCTCTCAATGAGCTGTCAGGCGGACAACTCCAGCGTGTCTACCTGGCCAGGGCCGTGACAGGTTCACCGCGACTACTCCTTCTGGATGAACCGGCCACATTCGTAGATAATTCGTTCGAGGCCGACTTTTATGACAAGCTGAAGTCATTGAACAACCGGATGGCAATTATGATGGTGTCTCATGATGTCGGTACTATATCTGCCTGGGTCAAATCATTTGCCTGTGTCAACGGAACCCTCTATTATCATCCCCACAGCAAAATCACGGATGAGGACCTCAGGATGTACGGATGCCCCATACAGCTTGTGACCCACGGTAATGTCCCGCACGTAGTACTTCATAAACACGGGTAATGGAGAATATTTTTGAATATTCGTTTGTAATAAAGTCGCTGCTGGGCGCACTGTTCGCCAGCATCACGGCTGGTCTGGCAGGGACATACATAGTGTCACGCAGACTGGTCTTCCTGAGCGGAGGGATAACACATGCATCATTCGGTGGTATTGGTTTGGGATATTATCTTGGCATTAATCCTGTCATCGGCGCTGCTTTATTCGGAGTGGGATCTGCCGTGGGAATGGAATACATGTCGGCAAAGGGCAGGATGCGTGAAGACAGCGCCATTGGTATCCTGTGGGCCTTCGGAATGGCCATTGGGATAATATTCATCTATCTTACGCCGGGGTATGCACCTAACCTGATGAGCTACCTCTTCGGCAGCATACTCACGGTCACAAAGGGAGACCTGATCGCCCTGGGCATAATATCGGTAGTCATGATTATCTATACAACCCTGTTCTACAGGACCTTGCTTTATATTTCGTTTGATGAGAACTATGCCCGTACATTCACGCCGCATGTTAATCTTTTTAAATATATTTCAGTAGGGCTGACTGGCCTCGCCATAGTACTTAATATCAGGATGGCAGGTGTGATCATGATCATAGCCCTGCTCACTATTCCGGCCAACATAATAATGCTTTACACAAGGAGGTATCTGCGCATTGTGGTTTTATCATTCGTGGTCAGCTTCATTGGCATAAGCGCAGGGTTTGCAATTTCATGGTTTACCAACCTGCCGACAGGAGCTACTATCGTGGCTGTCCTTGTAATATTCTGGTTAACCGCCAGGGGCATAAGGAGTCTGAAAACCAATAACAGGATTGAAAAAATTAAAAGTGTCAACCAATGAATGAATATGATCTGATAATTATCGGCAGCGGTCCGGGAGGGTACGTAGCAGCCATAAGGGCATCACAGCTGGGAATGAAGGTCGCTGTAGTGGAGAAGGCTGAAACGGGTGGTATATGTCTTAACTGGGGATGCATACCCACCAAGGCGCTGCTCAAAAGTGCTCAGGTGCTCGACTACATGCGTCATGCCGCTGATTATGGAATACATGCAGGAGAAACCGCTGCACCTGATTTTGGTGCGGTCATTGCCCGCAGCAGGGGTGTGGCAGATGCCATGAGCAAGGGAGTACAGTATCTTTTCAAAAAATACAATATACCGGTTATCAACGGCCTTGGCCGCCTGAAAAGTAATAATACGGTTGAGGTGGAAACACCGGAAGGGGACAAACAGACACACACTGCCGGGCATATTATTATTGCTACGGGTGCGAGGTCGAGGGAGCTTCCTAACCTTAAACAGGACGGAAAAAAGATCATCGGATACCGTGAAGCTATGAACCTGCCGGCGCTGCCCGCTTCTATGGTGGTGGTCGGTTCAGGTGCCATAGGAAGCGAATTTGCAGGTTTTTACAGATCGATGGGCACCGAAGTTACACTTGTAGAGTTCATGCCCAGGCTGCTTCCCATCGAAGATGAAGAGGTGTCACGCACACTGGAGCGAGCCTTCAGAAAAATGAAGATTAAGACAATGACCGGCTCCTCAGTCGAAAAGGTCGATACGTCAGGAGAAAAATGCCGTGTGACAATTAAAACGCCTAAAGGTGAAGAAGTTACAGAGGTAGATGTCGTACTGTCTGCAGTTGGTATAGCTGCTAACATAGAAGGCATTGGGCTTGAAGAGTGCGGAGTAAAGACTGAGCGCGGGAAAATAACGGTTGATGCATACTATCATACGTCGGTTGAAGGCATTTATGCCATCGGTGATGTTGTGCCGGGGCCGGCCCTGGCGCATGTGGCATCAGCCGAAGCCATCGTCTGCGTCGAGAAGATTGCGGGGCTTGATCCTGAGCCCGTGGATTACGGCAACATACCGGGATGCACATATACCACCCCCGAAGTAGCATCATGCGGAATGACTGAAGAAGCAGCCCGGGCAGCAGGCATTGAAACCAGGACAGGAAAATTCATGTTCATGGCCTCAGGAAAAGCATCTGCGGCAGGAGCACGCGAGGGCTTTGTAAAACTTGTCTTTAACGCTTCTGACAACAAACTCATAGGAGGGCATATGATCGGTATGAATGTCACGGAGTTGATCTCGTCATTGGTGGTCGCACGCAGGATGGGAGCCACAGCCCATGACCTTGTCCGCAGCATCCACCCCCATCCGACAATGTCAGAAGGAATCATGGAAGCCGCCGCTGATGCGCTCGGAGAAGCAATACACGGCTAGTAATAAGTGTATTTTTTACTTTTAACGCAACCTTTCCACTCTTTTTGTCATCACTATATTGACAGCTCAGATATTATTTCTTATCTTTATAACTCGTGTAAATATCGGGTTTGCATAAGGAGAAAGACATAATTGACGGCTGTCTGTCAGGCAGCAGACGTGATCAGGAACTGCTCTATCGCAGGTACTCTCCGAAACTCTATGCAGTATGCCTCCAGTATGCAGGCAATACAGAAGAGGCAAGGGATATCCTGCAGGAAGGTTTTATAAAGGTTTTTGAAAACCTGTCACACTACAGCCACGAAGGTTCTTTTGAAGGATGGATGAGGAAGATAATTGTCAATACCGCGCTGGAGAAGTACCGTAGCAGGTTCTATCTGTCGAGGGTTGATGATATCGAGGAGGCGGCTGAACCGATAGCCGGACCCGACACAAATGACTTTGCCGGGCTGGAGGCTCATGACCTGCTTAATATGATCATGGAACTGCCGCCTAAGTACAGGATGGTCTTTAACCTCTATGCTATTGAAGGTTATTCCCACAAGGAGATCGGAACAATGCTGAATATCACGGAAGGGACAAGCAAATCGAACCTCTCAAGGGCAAGAGATATTCTTCAGAAGAAGGTAACAATACTGACAGGTGTCACC
This sequence comes from uncultured Bacteroidales bacterium, assembly GCA_963828395.1. GTDB lineage: Bacteria > Bacteroidota > Bacteroidia > Bacteroidales > VadinHA17 > SR-FBR-E99. The sequence continues at coordinate 48,918 of CAWHED010000003.1, read as the reverse complement.
AGGAGAATGATAAATGTTTGACAAGGAGCCAAATATCGACATTGTATTCCGCAACGGACTGAAGAACATGGAGGTCCTGCCGCCGGCTGATGTATGGGATAGTATCCCTCCGATGCCGGTCAGGAACCAGGGATACAGGGTTGCTATGGGTATAGCCGCCGGTATCGCCGTGCTTGTTGCACTGACTCTCCTTGCTTCATCATATTTCCGCATAAACAACGGTTCGGGTGACATAACTGAGTTAGCCATGGCAGCGGATGATGAATTACCTGAAAACGTTACCCCGGCTGAGGTATCAACTCCTGTGAGTACTGAAGGCAACACTGCTTCCCTGAACATTATTGAGCCTTCAGAAGTAGCCAGGGAGAACGAAACTGTTTTTGCCGGTGCGACAAGTATCCCGGTAGCCTCGAGTTTAATATCCGGCTTAAGGCAGCCACAGGAGAACATTCAGGCTGACAATTCACTTCCTGTGTCTTCAGATCAGATCATTGTAATAGTATCGCCGCCGATGACGGGCCGTAATGACCTCCCGGCTCTGGCGGTTGGATCTGCCAGGCCAGCAGGCACCGGATCGCGATTTGAGATCGGTGCATCGGTGTCACCAGCCATGGGTTTCTCATCGGCAAGCAATAATACAAGGCTGGCAGAGCTGATCAACGGTGAGCAGACAAGACCTACTTACTCAACGGGCCTGACCTTCGGTTACAAAATATCTCCCCGCCTGACGATACAGTCAGGTATCGGGCTCTCTTCAATAGGACAGACAATCATTGGTGTTGATGTGTTTGCCGGCTTGTCGGACTATTATGCTGTCAAAGGTGCTTATCTCTACAGTGTAGAGACTGCCTCAGGGACAATACTGGCAGGGAATACAGATCTATATCTTACTGACAATGCAAACCGGGTCAGCACAACTATACAGAGTAACATGGCAGATCCGTCAAAATACAACCTCATGCAGGTAAGCAATAATATTCATCAGGTGTTCCGCTATCTCGAGCTTCCGGTAATCATCAGATACAAAGTCATTGACCAGAAGGTTGACCTTAACTTTTCGGGAGGAATGTCATACGGGTATCTGGTAGAAAACGTTGCTTATGCCAATGACGGTGCAAATGTAATACCTGTAGGTCGCACTGAAGGGGTGAATCTCCATAGCATAAGCAGTCAGATAGGCCTTGGCATGGAATACAATATCTCCTCCAATATCTCATTCAACCTCGAGCCGGTATTCAAATACTATGTGACGCCGGTCAGCAATCTTTCAGGAACGCTTTACAAACCTTACTCAGTCGGTTTCTTTTCGGGCCTGTTCTTCAAATTCTGAAAAGCTTGTCTTCACTCTTTGTTTTACTAGTCCAAGAGCAATAATTTCACTAGTTTTGCAGTTTCTTAAAAAACTGTCGGATTATGAAAGTTACTATAGGGAAGGCAACATTAGGAATGATGACGCTGCTCAGTGCCGGTTTTCTTATTACCGTTTTCGTTTCGGCAGACGACCAGCACGTCGTTGCGCCTTCTTTTGAGGAAAGCACATTCTCAGCAGCACCCTGGGCGTTGCCTGAGAACGTCACGTTCGCCGGAGAGGAAATGCCTCTGCAAAACTTTGACACCCGTGAGAGCCTCGACAGGGAGCTTAATGCCACAGCCTACAGACATGGCTCAACACTGCTTACCATCAAACGGGCAGGACGTTATTTCCCCGAGATAGAAAAGATACTGCGTGAAAATGGCATACCGGATGACTTTAAGTATCTCGCCTGCGCTGAAAGTGACCTCAGCAACGTAATATCACCTGCAGGTGCAACTGGATTCTGGCAGATAATGGAAGGAACGGGTAAGGAGATGGGAATGGCGATAAACAAGGAGGTTGATGAACGGTATAACATTGAACAGTCTACTCTCTTTGCATGTCGCTATTTTAAAAAAGCATACGAACGTTACGGCAGCTGGACAATGGCTGCAGCTTCATATAACAACGGATTAAGCGGCCTTGACGAACAGATGGAAATACAGAAGGAGGCGAATTATTACGATCTCCTTCTTAATGATGAAACAGCACGATACATTTTCCGCATTACAGCTCTTAAACTCGTAATGTCTGAACCGTCCAGGTACGGATTTGGAATCGCTCCGGAGGAGGCTTACAAACCCGTCCCGTATACGGAGGTAAAAATTGATTCTGCCGTGACCAGTTTTGAGCAATTCTCAAGGCATTTTGACACCAACTATAAAATGCTCAAATTTCTTAATCCATGGCTGCGCAAACCTTTTCTTACTAACAGTAACGGCAAGGAGTATATAATCAGGGTGCCTGCCAGCGATGCAAGAGTATCTTCCGGATTATAGAATGCTCTATGCCAGAGCGCAGTGATGAGATAAAAGTTTACGGTGCAAGGGTTCATAACCTGCGTAATATAAGCCTTACCGTGCCCCGCAATGAGCTTGTGGTGATCACTGGCCTCAGCGGCAGCGGCAAGTCGTCACTTGCATTTGATACTATCTATGCTGAGGGCCAGCGAAGGTACATGGAGACTCTGTCAGCCTATGCCCGTCAGTTTCTGGGGGGTATGGAAAGGCCTGATGTTGACCGTATTACCGGCCTTAGCCCTGTCATATCAATTGAACAGAAGACCACAAACAAGAACCCGAGATCAACGGTAGGCACCATCACTGAGATCTATGATTTCCTGAGGTTGCTTTACGCCCGTGCTGCGGATGCATATTCGTGGGAATCAGGCGAAAAGATGGTCAAGTATACAGATGACCAGATCCTTGAGCTTGTTGCAGCAAAGTATGACGGAAAAAAAATCTATATCCTGGCTCCGCTGATCAAGGGAAGGAAAGGTCATTATAAAGAGCTGTTTGAGCAACTGCGACGGAAAGGATTTCTCTATGCCCGCATCAATGGCGAACTAAAGGAGATCGTCCCCGGACTGAAGCTTGACAGGTATAAGTCACATTTCATTGAGCTGGTCATAGATAAATTCCACGCTGGCCATGTGACTGAAAAGAGGCTCCATGATGCTGTGCAGCTTGCACTTGATCAGGGAGACGGCATCATGATGGTCCTTCAGGCCGATGACAACACGCATCGTTATTTCAGTCGCCATCTGATGTGCCCCGTTACGGGATTGTCATACAACGAACCTGCTCCTCATACATTCTCATTCAATTCACCGCAGGGAGCATGCCCTCAATGCAATGGCCTTGGAGAGATTTCAGAGGTTGATATTAAACGCATGATGCCTGACCCGGAGATGAGCATTCGCAGGGGAGGGATAGAACCGATAGGCAAATACCGCAATATATGGATATTCTGGATGATCGAAGCTCTTGGAGAGAAATACGGTTTCACTGTTGACACACCTGTTAAGGATATTCCTGATGAGGTACTTAACAAGATTTTTTTCGGCTCAGATGAGGTTCTGAAACTGTCAAACACTCCTCTGGGAGTCTCATCCAATTACCTTATGACCTTTGAAGGTGTCGTCAATTATGTCGGGAACCAGGAGGCTGTCAGCGGCCGCAAGGCAAACGGGAAGGGGAAGGAACAGTATGTTCAGTACCATACCTGTCCGGAATGTGGCGGCACACGGTTGAAAAAAGAGGCGTTGTGGTTCCGGATAGGAGAAAAGAATATAGGAGAGCTTGCAGCCATGGACCTTACAGAGCTGCAGGTCTTCATGGAACATGTCCCGGAAGTTATGACTGACAGGCAGAAGAAGATCGCGTCAGAGATACTCAAGGAGATACGGTCGCGTCTAGGCTTCCTGCTTGATGTGGGTCTTGATTATCTCTCCCTGAACAGGGGCGCCAGAACGCTCTCGGGAGGAGAGAGTCAGCGCATCCGGCTGGCAACACAGATAGGATCGAAGCTGGTGAATGTTCTCTATATCCTCGATGAGCCAAGCATAGGGCTGCACCAGCGTGATAACCGGAAGCTCATAGGTGCACTGCGTGACCTGCGTGATGCAGGCAATTCGGTGATAGTGGTTGAGCACGACAAGGAGATGATCCTCAGTGCAGATCACATCATCGACATGGGCCCCGGCGCCGGTGTTCACGGCGGCACAGTGGTGGCTGAAGGGTCACCGGCACATATCCTGGAAGCGGACACGCTTACGGCACAATATCTCAGTGGCCGCAAGCGGATATCTGCGCCCGTTAAGCGCAGAAAGGGCAACGGCAAGAACCTTACAATCACCGGAGCCGAAGGCAATAACCTGAGAAAGGTTACAATGACGATACCTCTAGGCACATTCATATGCATAACCGGGGTGTCCGGCAGCGGCAAGTCCTCGCTTGTTAACCAGACATTGCATCCGGCACTGGCACATGTGCTTCACGGTGCCGGCAGAACACCGCTGGCGTACGGTGAGATCAGGGGGATTGAAAACATCGATAAGGTCATCGAGGTGGATCAGGCACCCATAGGCCGGACACCCCGTTCAAACCCTGCCACCTACACCGGCGTCTTCACCGACATCCGAAGCCTGTTCGCAATGACCCCCGATGCAAAGATCAGGGGTTTTGGCCAGGGCCGGTTTTCATTCAACACAAAAGGAGGGCGATGTGAAGGATGCGAGGGAGCTGGAGTGAAAACCATCGAGATGAACTTTCTTCCCGATGTTTATGTGATGTGTCCCGACTGCAGCGGAAAACGCTATAACAGGGAGACCCTCGAGGTAAAATACAAGGGCAGATCGATAAATGACGTCCTGGAAATGACTATTAACGATTCGGTTGAATTTTTCAAAGGTATTCCTTCGATATACCATAAGATAAAGACGTTGCAGGAGGTAGGGCTTGGATATGTCAGGCTGGGCCAGCCTTCGACAACACTCTCGGGCGGTGAATCGCAAAGGGTAAAGCTTGCCACGGAACTCTCACGGCGTGACACCGGCCGCACACTGTACATCCTTGATGAGCCGACGACAGGACTGCATTTTGATGATGTGCGGGTGCTCCTTGAGGTGCTTGACCGGCTGGTGGAGAGAGGTAATACAATCATTGTGATTGAACACAACATGGAAGTGATAAAAATGGCAGATTACATCGTTGACCTGGGCAAAGAAGGAGGCCGGGGAGGAGGGGAGATAATGTTCGCGGGAACACCCGAACAACTGGTGAAACTGAAAGATAATTATACCGGTAAATTTCTTGCGCCGGAACTGACAAGGTAGAAAATACTATATTTGGACGTTTTAAATATTTGACCTATGGACGAGACGACAGACCTGATAAAAGAAGCATTTGAGCCAAAAACATGGAATGAAATACACACAATGGACTCATGGCGGGTCTTCAAAATCATATCCGAGCTGGTTGAAGGATATGAAAAACTGTCGCGCATAGGCCCGAGTGTAGCTATATTCGGTTCTGCACGTACTCACTTCAATAACAAATACTATAAGCTAGCTGAAGAGATAGCCTTCAACCTGGTACAGAAGGGTTATGGTGTCATTACGGGAGGCGGACCCGGCATAATGGAGGCTGCCAACAAGGGAGCCAAAAAGGGTAAAGGCAAGTCAGCCGGAATAAATATAGACCTGCCCTTTGAGCAAAGACCCAATCAGTATATTGACCGCGACAAGCTCATTACTTTTGACCATTTTTTTGTGCGTAAATTAATGTTCATGAAGTATTCCCAGGGATTTATTGTTCTCCCTGGCGGCTTCGGGACATTTGACGAGTTGTTTGAGGCAATCACCCTGATACAAACCAGGAAAATTGGCCGCTTTCCAATAGTTCTTATCGGGGTGGATTACTGGTCAGGCCTGCTGGAATGGATCACCAAGGTGATGATGGAAGATGAGCACAATGTTTCTCCTGATGACCTGAACATTTTCAGGATTGTAGACACTGCTGAAGAGGCGGTGGCTTACATAGACCAGTTCTATTCGAGGTTCCTCCTCAGCCCGAACTTCTGATACTGCGGCTTACCTGCTCCTTTCCTTGACGTGATGGTCCATCTCACGTTCTGAGTCTCTTTTCTTTATATCCTCACGCTTGTCGTACTGCTTTTTACCTTTTGCCAGGGCAATCTCAGCCTTGGCCAGTCCGCGTGCGTTAACAAAAACCTTGGTCACTATGATGGTGAGGCCTGTCTCGCTGACCTTTCTTTCCCACTTCTTCAGCTCCTTTTTGGTCAGCAGCAGCTTCCGCTCGCCAAGCGGATCATGGTTGTTCAGATTACCCCAGTAATACTCGGAAATATGCATCCCGGTAACAAACAGCTCTCCTCCGCGGAATGCACAGAATGAGTCCGTCAGGTTAGCCTTGCCCGCACGTATTGATTTTATTTCAGTGCCGGTAAGCTTAATGCCGGCAATGAGCTTTTCAAGGAATTCATAATCATGGGAAACCCTGCGGTTTTTAATGACAATATTGCTGGTGTCTGTCCTCATCACCGGATTCAGGCAAACAGGGCAAAATAAACCGTCTCAGTGAGGAACGAAAGCACAACCTGAAGCACCCCGAAGATGATCAGCATAACAACCACTGTGGCAATCATCATCGGCCGTTTCTTGTGCTCTGGCGGGTTGACCATCTCCTCCATTCCTGTCCAGAAGATATATAATCCGTACAGGCCAAGGAGATTTAAAAAGAGTAATGATTCCAGGAGACGGCTGACAGTCAGAGTAAGCAATATGGGAGTTAATGAGTACGCTACCAGTTTAAAAGCGACAACGAAATCGTGACCAAGGTCAAGCGCCCTGGTGATCTCCTTGACGATGAAAGCAGACATGTATGCTCCGAAATACAAAAAGAGAAAGGTGTTGACGCATGTCAGAACCGAATACATTGGCTTGAGGGTAGTGTTTATGAAAAACATCGAGCCGAAGAATGAACTTAGGGAAACGAGGATCACCAATGGCAGGTAGAAGCTGCCCCTGACGTAATTGATCGGCCTGTTCTCACGATGGACGACCTCCCATGCCTTTACAGGACTTATCAAAAAATACTTGGTACGATTGTATAAAAACCTGAAGTCCATGTATCCATTAAGGATGTGAACGGCAAAAGTAAGTAAAATTGCATTACTGTACCCGCTTTTCGGCTATCTTTAATTTCTGATGGACAAGCCACTGCATGATATCATTGTGATCACCGGCCCTACGGCCACTGGTAAGACGAGGCTTGCGGCCATGGTGGCGGCAAGGCTGGGAGGAGAGGTCATCAGCGCAGATTCAAGGCAGGTATATCGTGGGATGGATATCGGTACCGGGAAAGACCTTTCAGACTATATTGCCGATGGCATGACTGTGCCGTCTCATCTGATTGATATTGTTGATGCAGGCTACAGATATAACGTCTATGAGTACCAGCGAGACTTTCTGAATGTTTACAATGATATGCGTCAGCGTGGTTGTTACCCCGTAGTCTGCGGCGGCTCAGGCATGTATGTAGACAGCATAGTGAGCGGGTACAGGCTGATACAGGTGCCGGTGAACCCGGATCTGCGTGCCGCACTCGCCGGAAAGTCGCTGGATCAGCTGACGGAAATACTTTCCCGGTACAAGAACCTGCATAACAAAACCGATGTTGACACGGTCAAACGCGCTGTGAGAGCAATTGAGATAGAAGATTACTGCATGCATCACCCTGTCCATGATAAACCCTTCCCGGTCACCAATCCCCTTGTGACAGGCATTTTTTTTGACCGGGAGACAAGGCGTGAACGGATAACTGCCAGGCTTAAGGAGAGGCTGGAGGGCGGAATGATTGAGGAGGTGCAGAAGCTCATCGCAGCCGGCATCCATCCTGATGACCTCATCTATTACGGCCTTGAATATAAGTATGTTACGTTATATTTGCTGAATAAAATGAGTTATGTGGAGATGTACCGCAAACTTGAGGTTGAGATCCATCGTTTTGCCAAGAGGCAGATGACCTGGTTCAGGGGCATGGAGCGGCGGGGGATATTAATAAATTGGATTGACGGGCAACTCAGCGATGAGGAAAAGGTTGAGGCTATTCTAAGGTTAAAGCAGAATGGCTAAAGGTTAAAGCAGAATGGCTAAAGGTTAAAGGTTAATATGCAAAGAGCAAGGGGCATGGGGTTTGGAGCATCTGCCTTCAACTTTTCAACCTAACTTCCAATCAACTGTTCTTCAGACCTTTATTCCCATTTTCTTCATCAGCAGCGACGCATTGAAGCTTGAGCAGACACCCGGTGTAAGCTTGTAGTCAAAGAAGAGCTCCTCGCCGCTGATCTTTACATCAAAATGGTAGTTGTCTATCATAACCTGAATATCCTTTGACAGTCCGGCAAGTCTCAGGTCATGAGTGGCGACCATTGCCACCGTTCCGTACCCTGTAAGCTGTTTTATCAGTGCCACTGATCCTGTGAAACGATCGTCTGAATTGGTACCGCGGAGTATCTCATCCAGCAGAAGAAAGGCCCGGGGATCCTTCTCTGCTTCTGTAATGATTGACTGCAGCTTCCTCAGCTCAGCATAGAAGGATGATATATTCTCTTCAAGTGAATCTGATATCCGCATGCTTGAATGGATCCTGACGTGCGACAGGGAGAACGATGATGCACATACCGGAGCTCCGGCAAGAGCCAGCACAGCGTTTATACCGCATGTACGGAGGAACGTGCTCTTGCCTGACATATTTGATCCGGTAATCAGCACAGCCCTGCCGTGACCGGATAATTCAAAATCATTGTTGATGCGCCTCTTTTCAGGAATAAGCGGATGGCCCATGTTCACAGCCCTGAAAGTGAAAAAATCCGCAACCATCTCCGGAAATACCCAGGAGGGATTATTAAATGCCAGGTTGGCCAATGAAGACAGAGCCTCAAATTCAGCCATCGACTCAAACCACCCGGGTATCTTTGCAGCATGTTGCCCCTTCCACTCCTCGAGTGCCAGGCAAAAGCGGATATCGGTAAATAAGAGAAGGTTAAGAGGTATTGATACAAGTACATTTAGTCTGGAATCCAGCCTGCTTACCAGCCTGGCGAGTGTTCTTACCTGCCCTGAAGCGTCGGACTCTCCCCTGAACGATCCCTGAAGCATTCTTAGTTTCCCGGTCCGGAACGTCTCCTTCTCTATCATACCGATTGCAGATGAGTAAGTCCTGAGAAGGTCAGATGACCTGCTCACCTGTTCATGGAGTTTCGTTATTTTTCTGAACCTGGTAAAATAGACAATGAAATTAACTGTAAAGACAGGGGCGAGCACTATAGCAGGAAAACCGGCAATGACCAGGGCAATTGATGCAAGGGCAATTATGCTCAGGCACCGGATGACAGTTTTTTCCCGCCTCCTGTTTCTGAAAAGATCATTACTCCCTAGCCATATCAATAATGGGGACGGGTCGTTACCTGCGCCGGCATTATGATACCCGATGGTGATGAGCTCCTGCCGCCAGTTGGTCATCGGTGTCAGCTCCTCCACTGCCTCCTGCCGGGATATAATTTCATCAACAGATGCTGATTGTTTCAGGTACCCTGCAAGCACATGGGAGGCCGGATTGCTTGTAGTACGGCAGATTAGCTGAAACAGGGAGGCATGACCGAATATGTCAAGATCATACGTATAGGGATGGTCCCTCTCAGTGTACTCCTCTCCGCTTTTATAACCTGAGAAATCACCGTTAAGGCACCTGATCTCCAGCTTATTTATCTCCTCAAGGTGCCGGAAGTGATTCCTCTGCTTCTCCGTTATCCCATACCTGATTACCATCCACGCAAACAGTATCAGGGAAACAAGCAGGACGGCAATGGCTGCTACGACAGATACAGTTGACAGGACCACGAAAAGTATCAGTCCTCCGGCAAATGCAATAAGACGTCCCATCGACAGCCGGTTTGACAGCTTCTGCAGTCGCATTGCCTTTGCACCGAACTCTTCGGCTCTTGATTTATAAACCTCCTGTGGTGACATCCTGTTAATGAATAATGTATAAAGCTACTTAATCTGTGCTGAAAATGAAAAACAGTCGAATTTTGAAGGTGATACATTCAAAACAGGTCTGAATTTGAATGAATGATTTAGTTAACTTTGCCCGACACCTTACAGAATAGCCAGACTTCAGACCTCAGACCTAAGACCCTCAAACCCAATGTTTAACATCGACACGATACTTTTTGAAGCCCTCGGCTACCGTATGAGCGTGCTTGAGTTACTGGCTACACTGACAGGCCTCGCAGCCGTATGGCTCGCTGCCAGGAGCAATATCCTGACGTGGCTTTTTGCGCTCATCAACGCAGTACTCTTCTTTATTCTCTTTTACCAGATCAACCTGTACTCAGCCATGGCGCTGCAGGTGTTCTTTTTCTGCAACGCCATGTACGGATGGTACAACTGGCGGCAAAGTGATAGCGGCGATAAAAAACCGGTCACAATACTCATACATAAACAGAGGGTGATATGGCTGGCAGTGGTCATGCTGGGTGCTATAGCTCTCGGAACAGTAATGAGCAGGATCCATTTATGGCTCCCGGACCTTTTTCCTGAAAGGGCAACATTCGTATATACAGATGCCATGGTTGCAGTGATGAGTATTGTCGCATCGCTGTTGCTTGCAAAACTCAAACTGGAGAACTGGATATTATGGATACTCGTCAACCTTATGAGTATAGCCATGTATGCCATGAAAGGCGTGATGCTCATCTCGATCCAGTATGTCATCTTCCTCTTCATGGCTTCATACGGCTTTTTGGAATGGAAGAGAAAAGTATCCCCAAAACCGGTTCACCAACCTTAAATTTAAACTCCATGAAAAACCTGTTTCAGCTCATACTTATTTGTCTGGCCATCTTTGCATCATCATGCAGGGAGGATGAGAAATCATTCCTTGTTTCGGGATATTCTGCTGAGAATAATCCTGATGTGATGCTTTGCGCTATTGACGGTAATGGTTCAGCCCGGATGGTATCTGATTTTACTGCCGGGAACAATCCCTCATATTTTACTTTCGGTGAAAATAACCTTGTTTATTTTGTTAATGAGGTAGACTCTTTTAATATGGATCATGGTGGCGGCATAACGACATTACGCCTGGATAATGAGAACAATAAGCTGACCCGTGAGAGCTCAATCAACCAGGGCGGGGGAGGCCCTTGTCACATAACTCTTTCTGAGGATGGTAAATATCTTATAACTGCCAACTACGGCAGCGGGTCAGTGTCGGTCGTCAGGCTAAACAGCAGCGGTATTCCTGAAAGAGTAACTGATGTAATCTTTTACGGTGAAAGGTCGCATCCGCACATGACACTGTATCAATGAAAGGACACGAATTTATTATGTCTCGGATCTGGGGCTTGACAGGATCCACCGTTTAAGGCTTGATACAACCATTGGCAGGCTGATGACCGAAAATGTCCCATACCTTGTATGCGAGACAGGCAGCGGACCGAGACACATGGCAATCGATAAAAAAAGTGCAAACCTTTATGTCATTAATGAACTGAACTCAACACTGTCAGTGTTTAACATCCTGTCCGATACCACTGATAGTCAAACAGACTGTCTGCACTCTGCCTGACGGATATGAGGAGAAGAGTTTTTGTGCAGACATCCATTTATCTGCCAACGGTAAAAGAACTGTACGGGTCCAACAGAGGCCACAACAGCATCGTGACCTGGAAAGTGGGTGCAGGCGGAAGATTATCATCACCGGAGCATCAGGACTGCGGCGGCAACTGGCCGCGTAATTTTGCGGTATCACCTTCAGGAAAATACTTCATTGTTGCCAACCAGCGTTCAAACGAAGTGTCTGTTGTGCCTGCAGAAAACAAACAACCTGCTACCGGACTGAGCTTCAATGCCCCGGCATGCATTAAATTTGTGAAATAGAAACAGATGCAACTTGCGGTTTGCAATACCTCAACCTCGCAATTTTCACTACTGCCTATTGCCTATTGCCTATTGCCTATTGCTATCTATTGCCTAGTGCCTTACTTTCAGATAGGTATCCAGAAATCCGAAAAACTCTTTCTGCCATATCACTGCATTCTGGGGTTTGGTGACCCAATGTGTTTCGTTCTCAAAGAGCAGTAGTTTGCTTGGAACGCCGCGAAGCTGTGCTGAATTGAATGCCTCCATGCTCTGGGTGTAGGGGATACGGAAATCGTTCAGGCCCGAGATAATGAGTATGGGAGTATCCCATTTGTCAACCATTGTATGAGGTGAGAACTTATTGTAACCTGCTGGCTGGGGCTTTTCCCACGGAGCTCCCTGATAGTCCTTGTTCGGGTACCAGTACTCTTCGGTAGCGCCGTATTCTGCAATGGTATTATAAACACCGCAATGTGCCACGAATGCCTTGAAACGCTTGTTATGCATGCCGGCAAGGTAAAACACGGAATAGCCTCCGTAGCTTGCCCCGACAGCTCCCAGGCGATCCTTATCCACAAACGGTTCCTTCGCCATGGCATCGATGCCGTCAAGATAATCCTGAATATTCTTTCCGCCGTAATCGCCGGAAATCTGTTCGCGCCAGTAGCTGCCGAAACCTGAGTTGCCACGCCGGTTCACTGCCACCACGATGTATCCGTTTGCAGCCATGATCTGGTAGTTCCAGCGGTAGCTCCATGATTGTCCGAGCGGTCCCTGCGGTCCGCCCTTGCAATAGAGCAGAGCGGGATATTTCTTTGCGGGGTCGAAGTCAGGCGGATAGATGATCCACATCTGAAGGTCCTTGCCGTCAGTGGTCTTTATATACCTCTCCTCGGTCCTGCCCATTTTAATACTCTCATAAATATGGCCATTGACATCGGTTAACATAGCGAACTCACCGGTGGTCATATTTATATTTGCGACCTCTGCGGGGCGCGACATCGACATTATGCCGGCAATGAGTACGCCGTTCTGCAACTGCAAAGGTCCCATGTCGTAATCTCCCTCGGTCACCCTTGTGATCTTGCCGTCAGCAAGATTTATATTGAACACGGGTTGCGTTCCGCGGTAAGGGCTTGCAAACCAAATTGAACCGTTACCGCTCCATTGCATGTTCTGTACATCATAATCCCATCCTTCTGATACCCATTCCCTCTCACCGTCGGTGATGTTATAAACGAATAGTCTTTCAAGGTCAGATTCATAACCATCCTCCTTCATGCTTGAGTAAGCTATCATTGAACCATCAGGAGAAAATACCGGGAACTTGTCATAACCCATATTACCCTCAGTAATGTTTACCTCCTCGCCGGTCATGACATTATAAAGGTAAATATCTGTATTTGTGCTTAATGAGTACGCTTTGCCGGAAAGCTTCTTGCATGTGTATGCTATGTATTTTCCGTCGGGGCTCCAGCTAATCTCTGCTTCATCGAACCATGGGGCGTCAGGCGTCTCGAAGCGCTGACCCTCCATAATATCTTTCTCGTTGCTGATGGCTGTTCCGTCAAATGAAGCAGTGAAGAGGTGACTGTATGAATAATCGCTCCATGAGTCCCAGTGCCTGTACATCAGGTCATCAATGATTCTGACCCTGGCATTCGGGAAACCGTATTTCTCATTTGCAGTCTGGTCGAGCTTGACGCGGCGGGTGAAATAGACCATGTCACCGGCAGGGGAGAATGAAAGTATCTCAAACTCTTCCAGTCCTGTTATTTCTTTCTTTTCCGAACCGTCAGGCTTCATAGTCATTATTTTTCCCCCGGTCAGGTATGCGATCGCGGATCCGTTGTCTATCCACTGTGGTCCTGACCCGCCGGTTGTCGTCAGCTGCAACGGAGTGCCTCCGGACGAGGGTATGGAATAAATGTTTGTGGTCCTTGCCTCGGTCAGAAGGTCATAGTTCGTTACAGTGTAGAGCACCGTTTTCCCGTCAGGTGAAAGGACTATTGATCCGATACGGCCATATTTCCAGAGTATTTCCGGCGTCAGTACACCTCCTGCCTTTTCCGTATCAGATAGGGTGACGTCGATGACCGTGGCTTCCGTTTTCTCTTTAGTCTCCTGTTTGCAGCTATTCAGGATTAAAAGTGCGACGGCAATAATTACGAACGAAAGTTTTTTCATGGTATTTGTTGTTTTGATAATTTCAGTCAGTGTTGCACTATTCCAAAGGTAAATAATTAACTCATCGGTTAATTCACCCATATCTTTCCTTCAGCCTGAAAGTAATTGCATTGTACCTAAAGTTTTACTAAATTGTGTAAGATTGTTATTTTCAATATTTGATCTGTTTTAGAAATGACAACCCCCTTTCTCCATAAAGCAGACCAATGGATAACCAGGAAACTAAGTCGTCCAGGCATCGATAAAGATAGTCTTACCCAAACAAAGATTAACTGGATTTCGAGTATTGCAGTCACCTCTATGATAATATGCGTGACTTTAACATACCATATTGTCTTTCCTCAATTAAAGTTACTGATATATTACGGGTTGATCCTCGCGCTGATTTATCTGCAAGGTGTTATTTACCCGATCATTTTTCACCCATCAGGAGTTTGGCGTACTTTCATAGATCAAAGTATTGCTGTAATCGTAACGTTTATCTTTATTCTATTACTTGGCGGAATACCAAACTCGGGAGGACTGATTTATGTAGGTCTGGCACAGGTTTTATTTTCACTCAATTTCCGTGAGAAAAAAGCCACTATATTGATATTCGTAATATATGTCATTACCCTGATACTGGCCGGCATTTTACATCCAAGACTGTCTGTACCACCCGAGATGAATCCGGCAGTCAACGTTTCTCTCTTTGTAGTCAATCTCCTCTGGATTTCTGGTTTTGCACTGATTTTTGTTTTGAATTTCATATCACAGCGTGTCAAGCTTGAGCAGATGGAAACAGAACGGGTAAGGGAGCTCGATGAGGTAAAGACAAAATACTACACTAATATAACCCACGAGTTCAGAACCCCACTGACGGTCATTACGGGGATGACAGATCTGATCCGGAAAGACCCTGATAAGTGGCTTGCTGACGGAACAGAGAAAATTGACAGGAATGCAGGTATCTTGCTAAACCTTGTAAACCAGATGCTTGACCTTTCGAAGCTGGAAGCGGGAGCAATGCCTGTCAGGATGATCAGGTCAGATATCAACCTTCATATCAGGTATATTATAGAACTTTTTCAGTCGGTAGCTGTCGGTAAGAGGATAACACTCAATTATACTCCAGGCAACCTGAATATGATGGTTGACTATGATCCTGACAAACTGATGCACATAGTGTCCAACCTTATCTCCAATGCACTGAAGTTCACACCGCCGACAGGCCACGTTGAAGTCATCACCTCGCTGACCGGCGACGGAAGATTTGAATTACGTGTCAGTGACAGCGGTACAGGCATTTCCGAGGATTTCCTGCCATATATTTTCGACCGTTTTTCCCGGGAGAAGGCAAACAATGCAAATACTAACCCCGGATCGGGCCTGGGGCTGGCGCTGACAAAAGAACTGGTCAGGCTCCTCGATGGTACAATTACAGCGGAAAGTGTGGTGGGTGAAGGAACGGAAATTACTGTCATACTCCCGGTCACATATGATGCTCCGTTACAGGAGGGGCCGGGACTGCACGAGCTGAAAAGCATAATATCATCATTATTTACTAATCATGAAAAAAAGGATAACAGGCCGGAGGATCATATAGCCGGCAGGGTAGAAAAACCTATTATGCTTATTGTCGAAGACAATAACGATGTTGTCAGCTACCTGGTAAGTCTCTTTGCCGGGGAATATGATGCGCTAATCGCCTCAAATGGGAAGGAAGGTGCCGGCAAAGCCATTGAATATGTGCCTGACATAATCCTTAGCGATATAATGATGCCTGTCATGGATGGCATTGAGATGCTCGACATAGTGAAGAATGACCTTCGTACAAGCCACATACCTGTCGTGATACTTACTGCTAAGGCTGATGTAGCAAGCAGGCTTGACGGGCTTGCCAGGGGTGCCGATGCATATATCGCAAAGCCATTTGAGATGAATGAGCTGAAGATACAACTCAGGTCACTCATTGAACAGAGAAAAAAACTGCAGGGAAGGTATGCCACAGTTGGCCACCCGATACTTTCGGATGAAAAGGATTTCCATATTGAGGATGCTTTCATGACAAGGACCATGGCCCTGATGATGGCAAATCTGGGCAATGAGAATTATGATATCCAGAAGCTCTGTCACGAGATGACAATGAGTCGTACACAGCTTTACCGCAAGTTCAGGTCCCTTACAAACAAGTCCCCGAATGACTATTACCGTTCACTCCGGCTTCATAAGGCAAAGGATCTTCTGGCCGAAACGGGGATTACCGTTGCCGAGGCAGCTTACAAATCAGGGTTCAAGAATGTTTCACATTTCAGCAGGGTATTTACGCAGGAATTCGGCATCAAACCCCGTGAAATCCATAAATAATTGATTTTTTCTGTCTTTTGGCGCAAATAGAACAAATATTGGGACGCATAGACAAACGGATTTTCAGACTGCTTTCTAATTTGCATATGCAGAACAACTGACAAAACCGTGCTATGAAACAGCTGAAAACACTGTTGAGACTTTTTACGTTGTTTGCATGCATTTGTATGCTGATGAGCTGTGAAGACTGGTGGGGAAATTATACAATTGGTCTTCCACCCAAATTCATTCACTCTAAGCCTTATGCAATTCCTGTCAATGCGTATTTCAATACTACATTCCATAAGGATAAGATATTGAATGGATACATTGACCTGAAGGGGCCTGCTTACCAGATGGTACAGACCGGATCAGGGTCGGATGATGAAATAGGTTATTTCCAGATTAAGCTGACGTGCTGATGGAGTATAACTACCTGTATCCCGGGAAGATCAGGAGGGTACCTGACTGATGGTATGGGTAATACCCTTTATATTAAGTGCAAAGAAAACTTAGCAGCAGGCGATCTTACAGATAATTTTCCACCAGATCAGATATCCATATACGGTTCATTCGAACTTACTGGCGGTACAGGAAGGTTCGAGGGTGCAACAGGCGAGGGAACCATTGATTGCCTTGTTACCAACGATGACAAAGTTGCTGCAATGTCACATCACTGGATGGAATATGTAAAATACGCAAAACAGTATTAATACGGATATTATTTTTATTATGGTTAAAAGAAGCAGCCCCGGTTTTCGGGGCTGTCTCTTTTTACTACTTCACTTTTTCCTTTAACTGTTCTGAGATCTTTCCCTTGATCTCATCGGCAAGCTCGGGGTTGTCTTCAAGAAGCTTCTTCACCGCGTCACGACCCTGGGCCAGCTTCGTATCGCCGTAGGAGAACCATGACCCGCTCTTCTTGATGATATTGAAGTCTGTCCCCAGATCAACAATCTCACCTGTTCGCGAGATACCCTGGCCAAACATAATATCAAACTCGGCTTTTCTGAATGGCGGCGCCAGCTTGTTCTTCACAACTTTAACTTTCACACGGTTACCAACAGCGTCGTCGCCTTCCTTGATCTGGTTGGTACGCCTGATGTCAAGCCTGATGGAGGCATAGAACTTCAGAGCATTGCCTCCGGTAGTGGTCTCGGGATTACCGAACATAACGCCAATCTTCTCCCTGAGCTGGTTGATGAAGATGCAGGTTGTATTTGTCTTGTTGATATTGGCAGTGAGCTTTCTCAGTGCCTGAGACATCAGTCGTGCCTGCAGTCCCATCTTTGAATCGCCCATTTCGCCCTCAATCTCAGCCTTGGGTGTCAGGGCGGCTACAGAGTCAATGACAACAATGTCGAGTGCCCCTGACCTGATGAGATGATCGACTATTTCCAACGCCTGTTCGCCGTTATCAGGCTGAGATATAAGGAGGTTTCCAACATCGACACCCAGCTTCTCGGCATAGAACCTGTCAAAAGCATGTTCTGCATCAATGAAAGCGGCAATACCGCCAGCCTTTTGTGCCTCGGCAATGGCATGGATAGCAAGGGTGGTTTTGCCTGATGACTCTGGTCCGTATATCTCCACAACCCTACCCCGCGGCAGGCCGCCGATGCCCAATGCAGCATCAAGACCGATTGAACCGGTTGAGATGACCTGCACATTATCGATGGCATGATCGCCAAGCTTCATGATGGTGCCACGGCCAAAATCCTTTTCGATCTTGCCCAGCGTAACCTCAAGCGCCTTGAGCTTGTCCTTGTTTACTTCTTTTCTTTCCATTTACTTATTCTATTAGCAGTTAGACATTTCCGTACAGCTTAAAAATCTGGGGAGCGTGTTCCTTTGTATCAACCTTCTTTATCACTTTTTCGATTTTACCTTTTTCGTCTATGATAAAGGTTGTGCGGATCACGCCGGTTACTTTCTTCCCATACATGAACTTTTCACCGTAAGCTCCGTAGGCGGTCAGTATCTTCTTCTCCGGATCAGCAATAAGAGGGAAGGGCAGATCAAATTTTTCAGCAAATCCTTTGTGCGATTTCTCAGTATCAGGACTGACGCCGAGCACAACAAAGCCATTCTTTAGAAGTTCTTTGTAGTTATCCCTGAGGCTGCATGCTTCTGCAGTGCAACCCGGAGTATTATCCTTGGGGTAAAAATAGAGCACTACTTTTTTACCGATATAATTGCTGAGTTTTATTGAATTTCCATTCTGATCCTTGCCCTCGAACTTCGGAGCAGGCATCCCTTCTGTGAGTTGGATCATGACTTTTTAGTATTTTTGTTCAGATGGGTAAAGGTATGAAGTTATCATTTATGGTAAAAAATTTCTTCTTCAGAGTTATTAACATGAAAGCATGGCTGACATTTATGGCTCTGGTCCTTACCTTTCACCTTCCTGCTCCGACTGTCAGTGGTCAGGACACATCAAGGACTGAGGCGCTGAGCGAATTTGACAGGAGTTTTGCGGAGGCGGTGAAGCTTCAGTACAGTGTGGATTCTCTGACAAGATTGGCGCAGGGCGTCAGGAGAGAGATGGAATCGGCGTCACCGGAGAAGCAGGAGATGCTTCAGAATATTGCTGAAGAGCTTGAGAATGAGGCCACTAAAATACAGGCCAGGGCCGATATGGCATTTTTGGCTGCAGAGCAAGATGGCAAACCTGTGCCGGACGTGTTCTCCGGTGCCCCTCAACAGGAACAGGGACAGGCATACTCACAGTTTGCTGTCCTGTCCAGTCCGGGTTATAACGATGCCAATCCAGTACCTTTTGACATTAAGTTACCGCCCGGGCTTATTTATACGATACAGGTTGCGGCTTTTAAAAACCTCGTGCAGCCATCGCTTTTCAAGGGATTGTTTCCGCTGTATGGAAAAAAGAAACCTGATAACGGAGTGAATTATTATTACACAGGATTATTCAGGGTAAATGAGGATGCCAGGCAGGCCCTTTCAAAAGTCCGTGCGGAAGGCTTTTCTGATGCTTTCATCATTGCCATGATGGATGACGTTCAGGTGTCGATGGAAAGAGCAACAATGCTTGAGAAGGAGTGGGCGGGAAAACCTTTGCCCATTCAGGAGGGACAGGTCATGGAGAAAAAAAATATTACCGCAGCCGATGCTCTGCCTGTCGGAACACTGACCTTCAGGGCCGAAGCGGTACGCCTAAAGAAACCCGTCAAACCTGAGGCTATTGAAAAGATTGAACTGCTTGCAGGTACAAGGGGACTTGACATGATTGAAAACAACCAGGATGAGACTGTTTTTCTCATCGGGAATTTTATTACTTTTGAAAGCGCCGACGAGTATGTCTCATTGCTTATACGCAACGGCTACAGTACAGCAAAGGTTGCAGCGTACGTAGGCTTGCAGGAGATACCCGTTGAAGCGGCAAAGGAACTGTTAAACAGAATCGAATGACACAAGGAGCACCCTTCCCCTGGGGTAAAATGAGGGGCCAGGACGAGGAGAAATCCCTGCTGCTGATAAATGATGATGTTAACTCATTTGACCATGTCATCAAATCACTTGTCGATGTATGCAGTCATGATGAGATACAGGCTGAACAGTGCGCCTACCTGACACACCACAAGGGAGGGTGTGTGATAAAAATGGGTGATGCTGTCACGCTCGAGAAAATGAGCCTGAGGCTGAAGAAGCTTAACCTTGATACAGTCGTTATTTAAAAATTAACAGATGTCACTGGGGCTGATAATATTTCTGATCTTTCTCGGACTGCTTCTTTTCATCATTGAGTTCGTACTCATACCGGGGGTGACCATTGCAGGAATTGGCGGAGCGGTATGCCTGATAACAGGTATCGTCTTCGCATTTATTTCTTTCGGTACAACAACCGGCTTGATAGTGCTCGGCATAACCTTAGCCATCATGGTCGTCGTTACTTACTTTATGCTCAAGGCGGACACATGGAAGAAGTTCATGCTGAAGACCACCATTGACAGCAAGGTGGACACTGTCGGCAGTAAAGAAGGAAAGGTGAAGCCCGGCGATAAAGGTGTGACGGTGACAAGACTTGCCCCCGGAGGAAAGGTTCTGATAAACGGCGAATACTTTGAAGCCAAATCGGTAGATATACTCATCGATCCGAAGCAGGAAATTGAAGTGATACGTATTGATGACAACAAAGTAATTGTAAAACCAATAAACATACAGACATGAGCGGAATAGCCATTTATGCAATTATAATTGTCGGGGCAATCATACTGCTCTGGATACTTCTTTATTTCATTCCCATCGGATTATGGTTCCAGGCTCTGGTATCCGGCGTACGGATTAGCCTGCTGCAGCTGGTATTTATGCGTTGGCGCAAGGTTCCACCGTCAATTCTTGTGGGAGCAATGATCGAAGCTGACAAGGCTGGCATAAAGCTTAACCGCGATGAGCTTGAGGCTCATTACCTCGCAGGAGGTCACGTACAACAGGTAGTTCATGCCCTGGTGTCTGCCAACAAGGCCAATATTGACCTTTCATTCAAGATGGCAACCGCCATAGACCTGGCCGGCCGTGATGTTTTCCAGGCAGTACAGATGTCAGTCAACCCCAAGGTCATTGACACACCACCGGTGACGGCCGTGGCACGTGACGGTATACAGCTGATTGCGAAAGCCAGGGTGACGGTAAGGGCTAATATCAAGCAGCTTGTCGGCGGCGCCGGCGAAGAGACTGTGCTTGCCCGTGTGGGGGAGGGTATCGTATCTTCCATCGGCTCGGCACACAGCCATAAAGAAGTGCTTGAAAATCCTGATCGCATAAGCAAAACTGTGCTTGAAAAAGGCCTTGATGCAGGAACGGCATTTGAGATCCTCTCAATCGATATAGCTGATATCGACATAGGAAAGAATATCGGAGCAGTGCTGCAGATGGATCAGGCTAACGCAGACAAGAATATTGCACAGGCAAAGGCTGAGGAACGCCGCGCTATGGCTGTCGCCCTTGAACAGGAGATGAAGGCCAAGGCACAGGAGGCCCGCGCAAAGGTCATCGAGGCCGAGGTGGAAATACCTCTGGCCATGGCTCATGCTTTCAAGATCGGCAACCTTGGTATAATGGATTATTACAGGATGAAAAATATCGAGGCTGACACCAACATGCGTGAATCGATCTCGAAACCGCCGACTTCAGGCGGGGAGAAGAAGAAATAGGCTGCAGTCAATAGTTATTTCAGGTAGGACAGTATCATATTTTCGATCGCCGTCTGGCATACCTCGCAGAAAGAATCTGCCTGGTTGCTCTTCATGCGACAGTCAAGAGATGGACGGTATATTCCTTTCGCAGCATAACCCCCGCCTTCAAAGAGGCCTGTGACACCGGTGTACCTCTTGTCATTAGGCGTTGGAACGGGCACTGACCGGGCAATCATCTCTTTCCATTTTGATTCGAAATTGACCCTGGTGGTGATATTAGGCTCCCATGGCTCAACATCAAGAGGATAGAATTCTTCATAAGCCACTTCGGAATTATAGTACTCATCAGCCAGTCCTGCGAACCCGTGACCGAACTCATGTGTGAAAACCTGCGGTGTGAAATGATGATCAGCAGTCACTGCGCTGTAATAGTTATATACGCCTCCTCCGCCGTATCTCGGACTATTGATGAGCACAACGATCTGATCATGAGGAGCTGACGCGGCATAGTCGTTTACAGTTCCGATATCCTGAGTGGTGAGATACCGGTCAACATCAAAAGTATAGTAGCTTGAGTTGAGTGCAGTATTCACATAAATGCCTTCCCCGGGAACATCAGTACCGGATTCCTGGGAGGGAGTCTCCACCGCCCATATATTTATACGGTCCTGGTATTTGTCAAACGGCGCTTCCAGGAAGAGAATATCAGCAAGACGCTTTACATCAGCCCTGAATTTCTCTGTTTCCCCTCTGGTGTAACCCTCGGCAATAAAGACTATGTCGAATGATGTATGAGGGTCTCCCGTTCCATAGATTCTTGTTGCAAGCGCAGCATCAGGCTTTTCCCTGGTTATGAAATAGCTTGCAGGGTCAACGGCTGTTTCGTACAGCTTGCTGAACTGACCATCGCGACCGCGTATGCTCAGTACAAAATTTACCTTGTTCTTCGGGAAAGGAAAGGTAGCCACCTCGTGAAAGCTTCTCTCGATCTGTCCGGCCTCAGCTGTCGTCTGCCATTCCTGGTAAAGGGTGCAGAATCCGCGTGAATAGATCATTGTTCCCGTAGCAACGTCAAAGACTTCGTACTTAAAACTACCGTAATTGAATTTGTCGGTAAGATTGGTAAGTGAACCTCCCCAGATTGGCTCTTCCCTGATTGAGACAGGAAAAACCTTTGTGGTGACACTGTTTCCGGCCAGCATAAAATCAAACCTCATAGTCCGGTCAGTGAAATAATCATCAAACGCCAGCTGTGCCGGAGCTGTAAGTGACAGCGCAAGCAGCAGGTAAACCGGTATTAATTTCATTATTTCAGACTTTTATAGTGTAAAGATACTAAAGAGGAGGGCGTAAAAAAAGATAATTTGTAATTTAACAGCCGATTATCAAAGAGTAGAAGGATGTTCGACAGAGTTGATCCAGGTTTGATTGTGACAGAGTTACTGGCGGATCTGGGATTATCAGCCGGCGCAGTCTCGTGGCTGAGTACCCTTGTGATGGTATTGTCGGTAGTCCTTATAGCATGGCTTTCCCAGATATTCGCAAGAGTAATTATCATGCAGGTCGTCACCCATGTGGTAAAACGATCGAAATCGAATTATGACGACAAGTTCCTCGAGACAAAAATGTTCCAGAGACTCGCGTGGATCGTGCCGGGTATTTTGGTTTACAGTATTGCTTCATGGCTGCTTCGAGACAGTCCCGGTTGGCTCATTTTTGTGCATAAAACAACGGCGATCTATATCGCATTACTTGCTACCGGAGCCGTTACAGCATTTATTGAGGGCTGGCACAAAGTCTACCTCATGCACCCGATCGCAGGAGCCAAATCAATCAAGCCATACGTCCAGGTTGTAAAAGTCATTGTGATCTTTGTGGGAACCCTCGTAATAGCCTCCATCATATTCAAGACATCTCTTACAAGTGTCATCGCAGGACTGGGGGTTGCCACTGCTGTTCTGGCTGTGGTGTTTAAGGACACACTGCTCGGGTTGGTGGCAAGTATTCAGTTGTCGGCAAATAATATGTTAAAGATGGGCGACTGGATCACCATGCCCGGGAGGAATATTGACGGTACTGTGATTGACATGACGCTCTATACAATAAAAGTTGAAAATTTTGACAAGACGATACTGACAGTCCCTACCTATGCCCTTATCTCGGAATCATTTCAGAACTGGAAGGGGATGCAGGATGCGGGGGTAAGACGCATAAAACGCGACATACGTATCGATGTAAGATCAATTACTTTCCTGACCCCTGAACATCTTGACCGGATCATCAGGAGACCGCATATGGATAAATGGCTCAAAGCGAACAAAGAAGAGATCAACGCGCTTAAAAACGGGGAGACAACCTCGCTGACTAACCTGGGAGCTTTCAGGGCCCACATCCTCGGATATCTTCTTAACCACAAGGATGTGGATAAAAAGATGACGACCATGGTACGTGACATGCCACCCACGGATACTGGCATGCCGGTGGAGATTTACTGTTTCAGCCGGATAAATGAATGGGTGGCCTATGAAGATATTCAGTCTGGAATAGTTGACTATGTCTATGCTGTCGTGGGGCAGTTCGGACTGAAGACTTTCCAGAGCCCGGCAGGAAGCGACCTGGAGGCACTGAAAAAATAACTTTCAAAACAATTTAAACATGGATGCAAATTACAACGAAAGAATAAGCAGGTTCGTAAAATCTGGTATAAGCGACCCCCCTGTTACAGGAAAACCTGATCCTTTCTGGCAGTCGCTGCGTGCCACGGGCACGGAGTTGTGGCTTGATACAGGCGACATGACCGAGGCAGAGGCCAACTGGAGCGTTGAAATGACTGCCCTCACAACCAACAATACCCTGCTGAACAACGTGATACAAAAGGGTATTTATGATGATTTTATCCCCTCGGCACTCGAGCTTGTGAAACACTTGCCTCTCGATGAGCAGGTAAAGGAGATAGCATTCATCCTGAATGCCCGTCATGGATTACGACTGGCAAGGAAATTCGGAGCCATGGTAAGCGTTGAGCTGCACACTGACACCGCCTATGATATTGAGGCAATTGTATCATACGGACTGCGATTCCGGGAGATATGCCCTGAACAGTATATCGTGAAGGTCCCATACACACCGGAGGGATTTATAGGTGCACGCCGGTTGCGTGAGAAGGGTGTCAGGATCAACTTTACCCTGGAATTCAGCGCACGGCAGAATGCTCTTGTGACTTTAGTGGCCAAGCCTGACTACCTTAATGTCTTCCTCGGCAGGATAGGAGCTTTTATTTCAGATAATAAGCTCGGTGACGGCAGCGGTGCGGGAGAAAATGCTGTGCTCTCGTCACAGACGTGGGTGAAACGGATGTCTGAATCTAATCAGTGGCCGACAAAACAGATAGCTGCCAGTCTCAGGAACTATACCCAGCTTGACCTCCTGGCCGGCACTGATGTTTATACGATGCCTCCAAAGGTGGCTGCTGCCGGCCATCAATCACTCTCCGGCATCTTTAAAAGCAGGCTTGGAACACATTATGATGTGCCTCTCAACGAAACTGCGAAGAATCTCGGGATTGAAAAGTTCTGGGAGGTGCCGCAAAGCGTTATTGAACTTGGCAGGTCACTTGACCGTGATATTCCTGCTACCGGCGAAGATCTGGTGGCCAGGGTGCATGAGGCAGGACTGGGAGACATGTTTCCCAAGCTGAGTAAGGCTGATGATGAGCGCATTGCTGCTGAAGGCAAGATCCCGGTACTCTCTTCATGGCGAGACAGAATTATTTCAGGGGAACTGGCGCCGGACACAATGCTGACCCTGGCCGGAATCGCATCATTCACTGCCGACCAGCGGCAGCTCGACGAGAGGATCAGGGGGATTATAGGGTAGGGAAAAAGAGGACTCTGGCTGGGCGGTTTACTGTCTAAAAGTCCTTAAAGTCACAAGTCTGGAGGTCAGTTGAAAGGTTGAAAAGCCTGGAGTTTGAAAATTCTTAATCCTTAATTCTTTTCACTCCCTCTCTGTCTTTTGATCTCGTAGAGCAGGATCCCGGCGGAAACTGATACGTTGAGTGAGCCTATTGAACCTGAGATCGGGACCGAAACATGCAAATCCGCCATGGCCAGCAGCTCGCGGCTGATACCTTTCTCCTCAGAACCGAGGATGATCACTACGGGTCCTGTTAATGCCGAGTCCTGAATGCTATTCCTGGCCTTCTCATGCGCCGCAACAGCCCTGACACCTGATTCTTTAAGATAGGTAAGGCATTTGGTGATGCTCTTTACCCGGCATACCGGGAAGGTACTGAGTGCTCCCGCAGAAGCTTTGACAGCGTCAGCGGAGATGCGTGCCGAGGATTTCTCGGGGATGATGACGGCATGAGCGCCGAAGCATGATGCAGACCGTACTATCGCACCGAAATTGCGCACATCGTTGACGCCGTCAAGCATCAGCAGCAAGGGCTCGTTACCCTCCTCAAAGATATGCGGCAGCAGGTTCTCAATATCCTGAAACTCGATTGCCGAGATCCAGGCAATGACACCCTGATGGTTCTTGCGAGTTATGTAATCGAGTTTTTCCGGAGGCACAACCTGCCAGGGTACTCCCATCTCGTTTACCACCTTCATCAGCTCATGGTACAGTTCCCCCCGCAGTCCCTGACGTACAAGAACGCGATCTATCTGCCTTCCCCCTTTTATCGCTTCCATAACAGGGTGCATGCCAAAAATGAAGTCTTTTTCGCTGTATATCATTGAAGTTCCTCGGGATTATCGAGCCTGAATACCTTGCCGGCACGCCATCGCGCTACAGCAATATCCCAGTAACTGACAGGGGTATCGGCTCTGTTCAGAATAAAATCGTTGTCTGAAAAGACGCTTTTCTGCCTGCGGAAGTTAAACCACAGATACTCATCCTTGACTGTGTATCCTGCTCCCCACCGGCTTTTCACGGGCGGTAACCTGTAACCCCAGCTCTCACCTTCAGTGTTCTTGTAAACCTTGTCAGGCGGCCCGTACACAATGTACATCATGCCCCTGTCAGTCAGCCATCCTGCCTTGTACGAGCTGAAGTAGTAATTGGAGAACAGAGCCCGGTTATAATATATCCTTATAAGTTCCTTAGATCTCTCAATGCTGCCGGTACGCGAGAGCCAGAACTCGTCAAGGGCAAGCTTTGGCTTCACGGCCGTGAGCAGAGAGTCCATCTCGTCAGGTGTGGCAATATATGCCAGCATGGGGATCATTGCCTCAGGACTTGTCATTGAGGGATGGTCGGTCCCGAAATTGCATAGGATTAATCCTTCGCGAATAAGGCTGTCAGGCGAGAACATATAGATGCCTTCGCGGGGGAACATCATAGGCAGGGTGTCTGAATACACCAGGGGAATGATCAGTTCAGGCTCCGGAGAGAGAGTAACCTCTGGCAGGACCGTTGATGGCGGTGCCGGGAGCTCGTTTACAGCCTTGTAATAGAACAGCCAGAGCGTGTCAGGCTGCAATGACGGCGCGAGAATATTTATGTACTGATCCCTTCTCACGACATTACTGAGCAGCTCAACGTGACTGAAGTAATCACGTATCCTGTAGTTCAGCTTGCTATAGCGCCCTGTCCGCTCAAATTCAGTAAAGGTCTGCACGGCACGTTGCCTTATCAGATCAATGACCTTTATTTCTGCAGTATATTCCTTGCCTTCATAGGTCCTGAGCGGAACACGAAAGACATACTCACCATTAACCTCATCGCGGCGGATATCATACTTGAAAGTGGAGGTATCAGCCAAAACCCCTCCAAGGGTATTGTCGAAAAGCCTTACTGAGACCAGCATGGTGGCCATAGGCACACCTTCAGGATTAGCTTCACTGAAGAAGAATTCGTTTTTGCGGATGCCGATAGAGAGAACGGTCGTTTCCGCATCCTCATTGTAGATGGTTATATCCGGCGTAAAGACATTCCTGGCGGGATTATAAATATATGACATGTCCTTAGTGTCGGTAGGAGTCTTTTGGGTTGTCGCACATGAATAACCAAGCGACATAATGATCACTGCGGTGACAATCTCAACTGCATTGTATATAAATCGCCTAAACATGCTATAAAGGTAATAAAGATTCTAAATCTTACTTTCTCGCCAGTGTATCCTGAGCCTGCACAGCTCTGTCGTGTCGCTTTCCCTGACTATGGAGTGGATGAATGCCAAAGATCTCTCATCTCCCGACTCTGTGATGATGTTCACCATGTCGTCTCTGTGGCCCTCTGACAGATAGTTGACCTCGATCATGTCAGGGGTGTGAACGCTTATGAACTCAGGCTCGTAGCAGTTCATGACCCAGTGAATATAGAGGGCGTTGTTCACATGGAGGTTCACGTCAATGTCGCCAAGCTTTGCCTTATGCCTTGTGACCTGGTGTTCTCCGGCAGGCATGGGAGGGATCTTCCCGGCGTTGGCATCAAGCGCCTTCTGTTCAGGGAACTGCGCATTCAGGAAGGATAATGCCCTGTCAGGACGCTGTACCTTCCGGGTCGCATAGTCGACAATAACCCAGGAGGAGGTCGCGCCGGCCAGCCTCCTTCCTTCAGCGTCATACATCTCAAGGTCGCGAAGCGCATATATGCCGTCAGTGCCGCGGGGCCATGTGCGAACTGTGACTTCATCCCAGGTCAGCGGCATACGTTCGATTTTTACAGTCATTCGCGACAACACCCAGAAAAAGCCGTTAGTCATCAGGTGCTCACGCCCGAAACCGAGCTGAGAGGCGTGTCTTCCCGCCAGGTCCTGGAAATAATTGAACAGTGATCCGGGACTGAGTCTTCCGGTGATATCTGTGTCAAATACATTTACCGGGTATTTCCTTTCAAAGATTAGCATCGCTGTTCATATAATCTGACGTGAAAGCCTCAAGCTCATTATGCGCTGTTTCCCATCGCTGCAACAGGATATCAAGGTTTTTCTTCTTCTCTTCATAACTGCGGTAGAATGCCGGGTCACTCACCACCGTGCTGTCGCCTGATGCCAGTTTGGTGTTCATTTCGGTGATCTCCTTCTCAAGCAGTGTTATCTCTGCTTCACTCTCCTCTGCCTGCCGTCGAAGCCTGCGGTAAACACGCTCGGTCTCCTTCTTTTCGAGGTAACGCATCTTGCTGTTCAGCGGCGGGGTCACCTTCTCTGACGCAGCTGTAACCGACGCAGACGACGCAGACCCCGGCGCTGACCCCGAGGCCGATCCCGAGGCGGATCCCGAGGCCGATCCCGAAGCCGATCCCGAGGCCGATCCCGACGCCGATCCCGAGCCCGATCCCGAAGCAGGGGAGCCCGGTGAAGCAGAAGCCGCTGTAGCGGTGGCCGCTGCATCCCCTGTGGCTTTTGCTGCCTGACTATCCTTCTTCTCCAGCTCCTTCAGGGATTCTATCTTTCTCGATCTGAGGAACTCGGTGATACCGCCCAGGTGAGTCTTTATCTTTTTATCCCGGAACTCGTACACCTTGTCCACCAATCCGTCAAGAAAATCCCTGTCATGTGACACCACAATTAATGTGCCATCAAACTTTATAAGGGCTTTTTTAAGGATCTCTTTTGAGCGTATATCGAGATGGTTAGTAGGCTCATCGAGCAGGAGCAGGTTATAAGGCTCAAGCAGCAGCTGCACCGTGGCCAGCCTCGAGCGTTCACCGCCGGAGAGCACCTTCACCTTCTTGTCGACATCGTCTCCATGGAAAAGGAATGCCCCCAGGATGTCACGCAGCCTGGTACGAATATCTCCTGTGGCTATCCTGTCAACAGTCTCAAGGACGGTCATCTCATCATTAAGAAGCTCATCCTGGTTCTGGGCAAAATAACCAATACTGACTTTATGTCCCCGCTTTATAATTCCCTCAAAATCAATCTGTCCGAGAATCATCCTCGAGAGCGTCGTTTTTCCTTCGCCGTTACGCCCGACGAAGGCCACTTTCTCTCCTCTTTCGATCTTTATCGATATCCTGTCCAGCACCAGATGGTCGCCATAGCGTTTGGAGGCTTCTTCGGCCTCTATGACCACAGTGCCTGAACGTGGGGCAGGAGCGAAGCGTATGTTGATGGCTGAATGATCTTCCTCCTCAATCTCGATGCGGTCAAGCTTTTTCAGCTGCTTGATCTTGCTCTGCACCTGGACAGACTTTGTGGGTTTATACCGGAACCGTTCAATGAATTTCTCAGTGTCATCGATCATCTTCTGCTGGTTGCGGTATGCTGCTATCTGTTGCTCACGGCGCTCACGCCTAAGCTCGGTGTATTTGGTGTATGGTACTTTATAATCATAGATCTTGCCGAGGCTGATCTCTATGGTGCGCCTCGTGACGTTATCAAGAAAGGTTCGGTCGTGCGAGACCAGTATGACAGCACCGGCGTATGTCATCAGAAAATTCTCAAGCCACAGTATTGATTCTATGTCGAGATGGTTGGTAGGCTCGTCGAGCAGGATGAGGTCAGGCTTTCTCAGCAGTATCTTGGCCAGTTCCACGCGCATGCGCCAGCCACCGCTCAGTTCACGTGTGGGCCTGTCAAAATCCGACTGGCTGAAGCCGAGGCCGGTCAGTGTCTGTCCGGTGGTTGAAACATAATCGCTGCCTCCGAGCATGCGGTACCTCTCGCTGGCCGTATGCAGCCTGTCGCAAAGATTTCTGTAGCTTTCGCTCTCATAGTCAGTACGTTCTGCTACTTCGGTTGTGCAGGCTGCGGTTTCCTGCTCCAATGCCTGAAGCTCGGTGAATGAGGTAAGAGCCTCCTCAAGCACTGTGGTGGTGTCTGACACCTTCATCTGTTGCTCAAGATAACCTACGGTCAGTTCCCTCGGACGCTCTATTGACCCTGAAGTGGGATCCTGCAGCCCTGCAATGATCTTCATCAGTGTCGATTTGCCGGCACCATTCCTGCCTGTCAGGCCGATGCGTTCCTGCCTGGTGATGAGGAATGACACCTCATCAAGAAGCACAAAACTGCCAAAGAGGAGTGATACGTTATTGACGGAGACCATCAGATGGTTTTTTGAAGGAGCAAAGATAGAAAATTGTTAGCAAGGCGAAAGTTGAAAGTTTAAAGGCGAATGAGAGAATGGGAGATGGTGTGAGAGGGTTATGCGTAGGAGGTGAGGAATGAGGAGAGAGATGAGTGGTGCTGCAAATAGTATTTCTCCTTCTTGACAAGGAGGAGTACCCCGACGGAGGAGGGGATAGGTGGTTTGTCAGTCCAGCTGCTTAATTTGTGATCTTCAAGTCACTGTTTCCATGTAACATCAGACTTTCCGCTTTTTAAACCTTCAACCCCTCAACCTATCAACTGACCTTCAACCCCTCAGACCCCTGTTCATCGTGCAACCATATTTGCAGTATCTTTGTCCTGTAATTGAAAGTCATGAAAAGCAAATTTAAAATACTGGCCTTTGTGCCTGTTCTGCTGCCGTTTCTGATTATACAATCGTGCAGCAAGGAAGAACCTGATCCCTTCGCGGATAATACATTCCTCGTCTCAAGTAAGCTTGAGTATATGAGAACAAAGGAGAATATCGTCGCAGTTCTCAATATTGCCTCAACACAGTACCCGCAGATCACTGAAATAGTATCTGATGTTCAGAGCGGGGTAAACACCTACAGTATTACTTACAATACTGTTTTCAAGGGTCAGGATGTAACTGCATCGGGGCTGATCTCCATCCCCACAACTCCGGGGACCTATCCTGTACTGTCTTTTCAGAATGGCACGAACACCCTTCATTCTGCTGCTCCTACAGCTGACCCTCAGGGACTTCTTTATCAGTTGGTAGGGTTCCTGGCATCTACGGGCTATGTGGTAGTCATTGCCGATTACCTTGGTTTCGGGGCTTCGGCACAGATGGCACATCCTTATCTGCACAAGGAATCTACGGTGCGGTCCCTCATTGACATGCTTTATTCCGTTGCAGAGTTTGACGAGGATGTGGCAAAGGATATATCCATAAGCAACGAATACTTCCTGCTGGGATACTCCCAGGGAGGATGGGCCACGCTGTCGTTGCTTGAAGAGCTTGAGAAGAATTACGGAACTGAATTCCCGGTCAAAGCGGCTGCCTGTGGAGCAGGCCCATATGACCTGAACTATTTTAATTCCTATGTGCTCAGCCTTGCAGAGTATCCAATGCCTGTTTTCCTCGGATATATCTCCAATGCATACAGTGAGTATGACCTGTTTGCAAATCCCCTCAGTGATCTTTACAATGACCCCTTTGCCGGCCGTATCCCTGGCTTGTATGACGGGATGCACTCGTCAGATCAGATCAACAGTCAGCTCGCTGTCAACATATCTGATCTTTTCAAGGCAGCTTATATAACAGGATACGCCGATGACCCGGCTTTTCTGGGCATCCGTAACGCACTGTCGGCCAATAGTATTGCCGGATGGGACAGCAACGTCTCCTATATTGTTTGTTCATGGAACGGCTGACGACTATGTGATGCCGGAACTTTCTGTGAGGATGCATGACGCCATGACCGTTGCCGGGAGCAGTCCGCTGACATGTGTCTATGTGCCATTGCAGGACCTTAATCATTCGGAGGGCTCGATTCCCTCTGTGCTGGCAGGCCTGGAGTTTTTCAAGACATACAGGTAGAACAGGGTGGGAAGAAAGAAGGAGCTGCCCCTGCTCAGGGGTGTGACGATCACAGATATCGGATCAGAGGGAAATGCCATTGCCAGGGTTAATGATATTGTACTCTTTGTGCCCGGCATGATACCCGGTGACATTGTTGATGTCAGGGTTACCAGGAAGAGAAAACGTTACATGGAGGGTAGAGCTGTTGCTCTGATTAGCCCATCACCCGACCGCATAAAACCTCCTTGCCATCACTTTGGCATTTGCGGCGGCTGCAGGTGGCAGCACCTGCCGTATGAAAAACAACTCTTTTATAAAGAAAAGCAGGTAAAGGATAATCTGACCCGCATTGGCCATACATCGATACCTGAAATAAACCAAATAATAGGGTCTGAAAACGAATATTTTTACCGAAACAAGCTTGAGTACACTTTTTCTGCCAGACGGTGGATGACCCGCGATGAGATCTCGGGAGGAGATGATATTGCATCTTCGCCTGCCCTCGGGTTTCATATCCCTGGTATCTATGACAAGGTGCTGGATATTCATGAGTGTCTCCTGCTGCCGGAACCTTCGAATGCCATCCGCAATGAAGTGCGGAGTTATGCCCTGGCATACGGTCTGCCTTTTCATGATCTGCGTGACCATAAAGGCCTGATGAGGAATCTGATAATACGCATCACAGGTGACGGAGAGGTTATGGTCATTGTGATAATGGCTGAGGATGAGACTGATGCAAGAGAAAAATTGCTGAGTCATATTGCCGCTAAATTTCCTGTGATAACATCCTTGTGGTACATCATCAATACAAAACACAACGATAGCCTGGCGGATCAGCTTCCTGTTCATTATTCGGGAACTGAGTATATCACCGAGATGATGGACGGTCTCAGGTTCAGAGTAGGACCGAAATCGTTTTACCAGACCAACAGCCGGCAGGCAGCGAGGCTTTATAAAGTGGTCAGAGACTTTGCAGGTCTGACCGGATCAGAGAATGTCTATGACCTTTACACCGGGACGGGCACTATTGCCTGTTATCTCGCTTCAGGAGCCGGAAGGGTAACAGCAATTGAATATATTCAGGAAGCTGTCGCCGATGCGACTATAAACGCTTCCGTAAATAATATCAGCAATGTTGCATTCATTGCCGGGGACATGAAGGATATCATGGGTGAGTCACTATTTGCCGACAGGGGCAGGCCTGATGTCATTGTCACTGACCCTCCAAGGGCAGGGATGCATGTTGATGTCGTCGGTGCTATCAGGAGATCTGGTGCCGGCAGAATAGTCTACGTAAGCTGTAATCCCGCTACGCAAGCCCGAGATATAGATCTGCTGTCAACTTCTTACACGGTAACCCGGGTGCAACCAGTGGATATGTTCCCGCAGACTTTTCACGTGGAGAATGTTGTGCTGCTGGAAAAAAAAGTCTGAGGGCCTGAAAGTCTGAGGGCCTGAAAGTCTGAGGGTCTGAAAGTCTGAGGGTCAGAAGGTCTGATGTCTGAAGGTCAAAGACATGTTGTCGGTTGTCCGTTCCTGTTCTCCCTTCCCTACACCTTGACTTCCGAAGCCCTGGCAAAGGATGTCCTCATGCCAGCACTTTCTGAGTGACTTTGGACTTTCCGACTTTGGACTTTAATATCGATCCAGCCACCTGTACTTCTTATTGCTGCTTCCCAGCTTGAGAGCAAGGACAAGCTCGTGCGATCCGCCAGTCACGCACTCGATCTCACTCAGAGTATAATCATAAGAATAGCCGATGTACATATTTCCCCACCTTACCCTCAGGCTTCCGATGAGAGCTCCCTTGCTTCCGTTGCCGTAGAATCCTCCTGTGCGATACGCCATCCCGGCCCATAAGGTCTGGTCAAAGATAAAGGTGAGTGCAACATCGGCCTGGGGCAGCATTTGTTCCGACATTTTCAGCAACGTCGAAGGTTCGATCTCAATATTCTTTGATGTCTGGAAGCTGTATGATCCGAAAACATAATAGTGCCTCGACATCCTGAACTTATCATAGGCATGTAATGAATCTACTGATCCCTCACCGATTTTTGCCGCAGCTGCAAGCATTGATTCCGCCGAAAATCCCAGAGTATACCTGTCGTTAAGAAGATATAAACCGAAATTTAAATCGGGAATAAATACCCCCTTCCGCAGATTGTCTGCCAGCCATGGCTCAGCCGGATCATCGAAACTTTCGTAATCGGCATTGATTATGTAATGATATCCGGTGGCAGCAAGACCCATCGATAGCTGTGTATAATCCTGAACCCAGACATGATATGAATACGCCACCTGGAAACCTGTTCTTTGAACGAGTCCGTTCTTGTCACTGATGATGCCAAGACCAAAACCATTTCTGCCTTCTGTCTTTGCCTTGTATTTATTGTTGCCGAAAATGTTCTTATCAAGTGAATATTTCCTTTTTGTAAACCTTGCCTGGTAGCTTAGTGAATATGTACTTGGTGCACCGGCATATCCAACCCACTGTTCTCTTGCAGTGATGTTAAAGCTTGTGTATCCTTCGCTTCCTGCGGCAGCAGGATTGATAAGGAACTTGTTGTACAGATACTGACTGTACAAAGGCATTTGCTGGGCAAATGCGTATTGTGCCCCCATGACGGCAAAAAATAATAAGATGGTCAGCCTTTTCACGGTTGTTTATTCTGCCTTTAGTTTTCCGACTGGTCAACGGCAATGTCAAATCTGATATCAATGATATGCAGCCGTTTTCCTGAAGCGAATATACTCCCGTTACAAGGTAGGTGCAAGTCAATTTTGATGCATGTGGATTGTTTGTTGACAAATATGTCTTTTTAGAAGATGTGGCTAAAATCCCTGCCATCAGATAATGCAAAAGAGGAGTGTTTGGCTCTCCTTTTTGCCAGATACATCCGTGTAACTTGCCGGACTATATCGATCTTTAAACTAATGATCACGAAACCCAGGACAATTCTGTTTCTGAAAGTATTGCTGATTTATTCCTGAAGTATAGACAACCGATCTTCAGGTGTAAATTATCGTGTATTAACGTGATGGTTCCCAAATCTAATCAGACCTAATTTGTTTTCAAATCATGTCCAGCTATTTGGGAGGTTAGGACAGACCCTTTAAGGTTCTCTTGATTTGTAAACGATTGTGATATTTCCAATCAGTAACCTTGATCCGTTGCCAAGATCAATAGTATAATGGTATGAGTCGATCGGCATCTTGACTCCATTACTTCTTCCATCCCATGGCTCAGGATACCCCGGTTCTGACTCCCACAGTTTCTGACCCCACCTGTTGTAGATCTTTATTACAATATCAGGATAGAGGTCGCTGAGCTCAATGTTTTCATTATACGCATCAATATCCCATGTATCATTTATTAAGTCCCCGTTTGGCGAGAAAGCTTCAGGAATTTTGAGGCATATCTCGTTCTTCGGTCTGACAAGCATTGACACTGTAATTGAGCAGTCGTTAAAGTCTGTAACTGTGACAGTATAGGCTCCCGGGAGAATTCCGGAAAGATCTTCAGTAGTTGCTGTAAAGCTATTCGGGCCTGTCCAGATGTAGTGATATTCACTGGCAGTTGATCCTCCTGTTACAGTAAGGTTAATCTCTGCATCGGGTGCCTCAGGACAGAAAGCGTGAGTTATGTCATACTCTGCCTCCAGGAGCGGCGGTTCGGTCAGAGTTGTGTCTCCGGTAGCCTGACATCTGTTGGCATCTGTTATGAGTAAGCTGTATGACCCGGCACCAAGCCCGTTCCTTGGATTTCCAATAGTGCCGTCATGCCATTGATAACTAACTGCCCCGACATTATTGACAGGAATTACTGTGATCGACCCGGTATGGGCTCCGTGGCAATTGATATTGTACATTCCGTCGTTACTCAATGACAGGTCAAATGTCATTCCGAGTTCACCTGGCTCAGTAAGGGTAATTGTATCTGTAACATGGCAGCCGTACCTGTCGGTGATGATCAATATGTAGTCTCCGGAGTAGAGTCCTGAAATAAAACCTGTGCTGTTTGTAGTTGCGAAGCCGTTCGGACCGGTCCAGTCGTAGGTGAAAGGAGCCAGATCGACGGTTGGCGTGATCGTAATTGAGCCGTTATGGTATCCGAAGCAGCTTATATTATATCCATTATAGTCAGACAGGAGGGTGTTATACGTTATGAGCGGGTGGACTGTCAGGGTGATGGTAACCGTTTCGCCTTCGCACTCCTGGCCGCCGTCGGAAGGAACGATGCGTGGTGTGAAGCTGTATACAACCTGCCTGTCCTCGGAAGCTGTGTTATACAGTGTCTCAGTCAGGTCGGTCGGTGCCATGTATCTGCCGCCGGTGCTGAAGCCGGATATGCCGGATTCGGCTTCGACCTGCAGGTCATATACCCACTGGCCCTCGACCTGTGGGTTCAGGTTACTTACGTTGATGACGGTTGCGTCGCCGTAGCAGAGTATATTGTCAGCCGTGCTTACGTCAATACGGGGTATTGGATTAACCCAAATGTGTGCCGAAATAGGTTCAAGATTACAAGCACCGTATACTCTCGGAGTAATGTTGTAGACGACCTGATGAGCTACATCAGCGGAGTTAAATATCGTCTGATTTATTGAAGTTCTTAATCCGGTGTTATCGTCCGAGGTGCCTGAAATGCCGTTCGGTGAATTCACTGTCCAGGTCCATGTGGTGTTCGGGATATTATTGGTCAGGGCAAGATTGATCGTTTCTGCGTTACAGATAACATCTGTCTGCGGTGTGACGACAGGCTGCGGTTCAACAGCGTAGTGAACAGTTACTGTAGCGTCGCATGTTGCTATATTGCCCGCATTGTCAGTTACTGTCAGGATCACATTGTTTGCACCCAGATCTGAGCAGTCAAATGCTGTTACATTTGCTTCGAGCGAATGTATGCCGCAGTTGTCTGTGCTTCCGCCATCGATGTCGGCTGCTACGATAGTGGCGAGTCCTGTCTGAAGATCGAGATAGACATCTATGTTACGGCATACTGGAATAGGAGGCGTGTTATCCTCAACAGTGACCGTGAAGCTGCACTCATCGGACAGTCCTAATGCATCGGTAACTGTATAGGTCACAGTTGTAACGCCCAGGCTGAATGTATAGCTCGTAATGTTATTTATACCCGTTACCGGTGATACTGCTTGAGTGGCGCCTGTCATTGTCCAGGTGAGTGAACTGATCTGACCGATTCCGTTGGGATCATCAAATGTGGCACTCAGGCCGCTGGAAATCAGAATATCGCAGCTGATATCACTGGTAGAGGTCAGGATAGGTGTCGGACAGCTTATTTCCGGAGGCAGGTTGCGCAGTACGACAGTGACAGTATTACTTATAGTATCAACAGGGGCTGCTGAAGGCGAATTGCCTGCTGCATTGGCTGTATTTACAATACTTCCTGCGAGAATATCAGCGACAGTAACTGTATACTGAGCGGTGCATGTTGCACTTGCTCCCGGGATCAGGGTATATGGTGCACCAGGGCATGTTACTGTTACTAAAGGATCACTCACCGTAATTCCTGTGATTGTGACATTACCGGTATTAGTTACTGTAAGTGTGTAGTTAATGACTTCGCCTGGTGCGGTATATTCTTCTCTGTCAGCGGCCTTGATAAGAGTCAGTTCCGGTCTTTGTATTCCGATAACATCTGCAGTAGCCGTTACGGTGACAGTACCGCTGGCAACGGTGGTTCCGGTAGCCGTGGCCGTGTTGGTATAGTGGCCTGCATCAATATCTGCAAGGGTGGCTGTATGTGTCGCAGTGTAGGTCCATGTTTCGTCCGGGTCAAGCCTGTTATCCGAGTCATTGTCGCCTCCGGCGAATGTAATGCTTCCAGCATCAGCCCCCAGATCGGTTACACTGATGTTGCCGATGGATATGTTGCCATCGTTGCTGAGGGTGATAGTATAGTGCAGGATGTCACCGGCAGCGTCATAGTTCTCTTCAGCCGGGACCTTGGTCATTGACCATGCTGCAGTCTGGGTAATTGTTGTGGTAGCGTCATCCTGTTGTTGATCAGTCTGGTCGGTATCAATAGAAGCCAAGTTAACCAGAGCGGTACCTGCATCGATGTCAGCTTGGGTGACGTCATATGTAGCGGTATATGTCCATGTTTCACCGACATCGAGTATGTTATTGCCGTTGTCGCCACTTGTAAGGGTAGCGCCTCCTGCAAATACATCTGTCAGTACCACTCCGGTCAGGCTTGTGTTGCCTGTATTCACTATAACAATGGTGTAGTTAAGGGTAATGGGTTCGCTAATCGCAACCTCGTCAACCGACTTGTTGATTGTCAGCGATGAGGTCTGGTTGATGATGGTAGTTGCGTCATCCTGGGCAGGCAAGGTCTGGTCGGTATCTACGATGGCGACGTTGACAAGTGGTGTACCCGAATCGATGTCAGCCTGTGTGACTATATAGTCAGCAGTGTAGGTCCATGTCTCGCCCACATCGAGGATATTATTGCCGTTATCACCTGAAATAAGGGTAGCACTACCTGCCAATGCGTCAGTGAGCACGACGTTGGTAAGGCTGGTGTTACCGGTGTTCTCAACGGTGATGGTGTAAGTCAGTGTGCCCGGAGCGCTGATCTCTGTTATGTCAACGACCTTATCAACTGTCATTGCAGGATTAGCATCAATGGTTGTTGTGGCATCATCGGTAACTGCAACAGGAATCTGGGTTGTTCTTACGGAGACTGTGTTTACAAGAGCAGTACCTGCGTCAATGTCGGCCTGAGTGGCAATGTAAGTTGCGGTATATATCCAGACTTCACCGACTTCGAGGATGTTGTCACCGTCGTCACCTGAGGTGAGGGTAGCAGTACCAGCAAGGTCATCAGTGAGGACGACGTTAGTCAGACTTACATTACCGGTATTGGTTACTGTGATAGTATATGTAAGAGTAGCTGGTGCGCTGATCTCAGTGATGTCAACGGTTTTGTCAACTGTCATTGCCGGGTTGGCAGCAATAGTAGTAGTAGCATCGTCAGTTACAGGAGTAGTTATCTCAGTAGAAGTAACAGAAGCTGTGTTAACCAGGTCATCACCGGCATTGATGTCAGCCTGAGTAGCAACGTAAGTAGCGGTATATATCCAGGCTTCACCGACTTCGAGTATACCGTCACCGTCGTCACCGGAGGTGAGGGTAGCAGTACCAGCCAGGTCATCGGTGAGGACAATGTTGGTCAGGCTTACGTTACCTGTATTTGTTACAGTGATAGTATATGTCAGGGTGCCCGGAGCGCTGATCTCAGCCTGATTTACATCTTTGTTAATCTTAAGCTCTGGCCTCTGCGCTGCAGGAATAGTTACAGTGGCCTCCTCGTCATAGGTATTACCACCGCATGTGTATGATGCAGAGGCAGTATTATCTACAAAACCTGCATCAATGTCATCCTGGGTCACCGTGTATGTAGTAAGGATGGTTTCTGAAGCATTCGGGGCAAGGCTGCCAATGGTTTGACTAAGACCTGTATGTGGATCTATTACCAGAATATCGGTCTGAGTAAGGATACTGATATTTGTAACAACAATAGTATAGTGTAATATATCTCCGGGAGATGAGTAATTTTCCTCAGCCGCTGTTTTGGTGATGGTAAACTCAGGAGTTACTATAACGATCTCCATTGTAGCAGGGATAGCACACTGACCGGAAGCAGGGGTGAATGTATAAAGTGTAGTATTAGAGTTGTCAATATCCGGGCTCCAGGTACCAGGTATGCCGTTATTAGAGGTAGTCGGGAGAGCAGGAATAGAAGCGCCCACGCAGTAAGGTCCAACGGCGTCAAATGTTGGGGTCACCTCCGTAGTAACGTTAATAATCAAAGGAGCCGGGACGCCGCACTGATCTGGGTTATCCGGGGTGAATGAATAAGTAGCAGGACCAGCTACGGCAGTGTTAATATCAGCCGGAGACCAGGTACCGGTAATGCCTTCAATAGAAGCATCCGGGAGCGAAGGCGCAGTAGAGTTCTGGCAAAGAGGACCAATAGGAGCGAATGTTGGGGTCACCTCCGTAGTAACGTTAATAATCAAAGGAGCCGGGACGCCGCACTGATCTGGGTTATCCGGGGTGAATGAATAAGTAGCAGGACCAGCTACGGCAGTGTTAATATCAGCCGGAGACCAGGTACCGGTAATGCCTTCAATAGAAGCATCCGGGAGCGAAGGCGCAGTAGAGTTCTGGCAAAGAGGACCAATAGGAGCGAATGTTGGGGTCACCTCCGTAGTAACGTTAATAATCAAAGGAGCCGGGACGCCGCACTGATCTGGGTTATCCGGGGTGAATGAATAAGTAGCAGGACCAGCTACGGCAGTGTTAATATCAGCCGGAGACCAGGTACCGGTAATGCCTTCAATAGAAGCATCCGGGAGCGAAGGCGCAGTAGAGTTCTGGCAAAGAGGACCAATAGGAGCGAATGTTGGGGTCACCTCCGTAGTAACGTTAATAATCAAAGGAGCCGGGACGCCGCACTGATCTGGGTTATCCGGGGTGAATGAATAAGTAGCAGGACCAGCTACGGCAGTGTTAATATCAGCCGGAGACCAGGTACCGGTAATGCCTTCAATAGAAGCATCCGGGAGCGAAGGCGCAGTAGAGTTCTGGCAAAGAGGACCAATAGGAGCGAATGTTGGGGTCACCTCCGTAGTAACGTTAATAATCAAAGGAGCCGGGACGCCGCACTGATCTGGGTTATCCGGGGTGAATGAATAAGTAGCAGGACCAGCTACGGCAGTGTTAATATCAGCCGGAGACCAGGTACCGGTAATGCCTTCAATAGAAGCATCCGGGAGCGAAGGCGCAGTAGAGTTCTGGCAAAGAGGACCAATAGGAGCGAATGTTGGGGTCACCTCCGTAGTAACGTTAATAATCAAAGGAGCCGGGACGCCGCACTGATCTGGGTTATCCGGGGTGAATGAATAAGTAGCAGGACCAGCTACGGCAGTGTTAATATCAGCCGGAGACCAGGTACCGGTAATGCCTTCAATAGAAGCATCCGGGAGCGAAGGCGCAGTAGAGTTCTGGCAAAGAGGACCAATAGGAGCGAATGTTGGGGTCACCTCCGTAGTAACGTTAATAATCAAAGGAGCCGGGACGCCGCACTGATCTGGGTTATCCGGGGTGAATGAATAAGTAGCAGGACCAGCTACGGCAGTGTTAATATCAGCCGGAGACCAGGTACCGGTAATGCCTTCAATAGAAGCATCCGGGAGCGAAGGCGCAGTAGAGTTCTGGCAAAGAGGACCAATAGGAGCGAATGTTGGGGTCACCTCCGTAGTAACGTTAATAATCAAAGGAGCCGGGACGCCGCACTGATCTGGGTTATCCGGGGTGAATGAATAAGTAGCAGGACCAGCTACGGCAGTGTTAATATCAGCCGGAGACCAGGTACCGGTAATGCCTTCAATAGAAGCATCCGGGAGCGAAGGCGCAGTAGAGTTCTGGCAAAGAGGACCAATAGGAGCGAATGTTGGGGTCACCTCCGTAGTAACGTTAATAATCAAAGGAGCCGGGACGCCGCACTGATCTGGGTTATCCGGGGTGAATGAATAAGTAGCAGGACCAGCTACGGCAGTGTTAATATCAGCCGGAGACCAGGTACCGGTAATGCCTTCAATAGAAGCATCCGGGAGCGAAGGCGCAGTAGAGTTCTGGCAAAGAGGACCAATAGGAGCGAATGTTGGGGTCACCTCCGTAGTAACGTTAATAATCAAAGGAGCCGGGACGCCGCACTGATCTGGGTTATCCGGGGTGAATGAATAAGTAGCAGGACCAGCTACGGCAGTGTTAATATCAGCCGGAGACCAGGTACCGGTAATGCCTTCAATAGAAGCATCCGGGAGCGAAGGCGCAGTAGAGTTCTGGCAAAGAGGACCAATAGGAGCGAATGTTGGGGTCACCTCCGTAGTAACGTTAATAATCAAAGGAGCCGGGACGCCGCACTGATCTGGGTTATCCGGGGTGAATGAATAAGTAGCAGGACCAGCTACGGCAGTGTTAATATCAGCCGGAGACCAGGTACCGGTAATGCCTTCAATAGAAGCATCCGGGAGCGAAGGCGCAGTAGAGTTCTGGCAAAGAGGACCAATAGGAGCGAATGTTGGGGTCACCTCCGTAGTAACGTTAATAATCAAAGGAGCCGGGACGCCGCACTGATCTGGGTTATCCGGGGTGAATGAATAAGTAGCAGGACCAGCTACGGCAGTGTTAATATCAGCCGGAGACCAGGTACCGGTAATGCCTTCAATAGAAGCATCCGGGAGCGAAGGCGCAGTAGAGTTCTGGCAAAGAGGACCAATAGGAGCGAATGTTGGGGTCACCTCCGTAGTAACGTTAATAATCAAAGGAGCCGGGACGCCGCACTGATCTGGGTTATCCGGGGTGAATGAATAAGTAGCAGGACCAGCTACGGCAGTGTTAATATCAGCCGGAGACCAGGTACCGGTAATGCCTTCAATAGAAGCATCCGGGAGCGAAGGCGCAGTAGAGTTCTGGCAAAGAGGACCAATAGGAGCGAATGTTGGGGTCACCTCCGTAGTAACGTTAATAATCAAAGGAGCCGGGACGCCGCACTGATCTGGGTTATCCGGGGTGAATGAATAAGTAGCAGGACCAGCTACGGCAGTGTTAATATCAGCCGGAGACCAGGTACCGGTAATGCCTTCAATAGAAGCATCCGGGAGCGAAGGCGCAGTAGAGTTCTGGCAAAGAGGACCAATAGGAGCGAATGTTGGGGTCACCTGTTGATTTATTATCACTGTTGTTGCACAATTACTTGTGTTTCCACATTCATCTTCAACAGTCCACGTAATTGTGGATGTACCAATATTAAATGTTCCGCTGGCATCATTACCTATTCCATTCCTTGTTGTTTCTCCGGTGATTTCATAAGTAACTGTAACTGCTCCTACACAATTATCAACTCCTACGTTCGCTGCAGGTATAGTGTAATTGTTTCCTACTACCTCACAGAAAGATTGACTTACGGGACAGGTAATTGTTGGTGGTATGTTATCAGTAACGGTAATAGTCTGAGTAGCAGTAGCGGTGTTGTTGCAAGCGTCAGTATAAGTCCAAGTGCGAGTAATAGTCAGCGGGCAAGCAGCGCCGTCAGAGACATCAGTACCTAATACCTGACCAGAACCGTCGCAGTTGTCAGTCCAGGTAAGGTTACCTGCAGCCGGGACGTCAGCGATGCACTCATAAGCAGCGTTAGCAGGAGCGTCAGCGAATACCGGAGCCTGGGTATCAGTAACGGTAATAGTCTGAGTAGCAGTAGCGGTGTTGTTGCAAGCGTCAGTATAAGTCCAAGTGCGAGTAATAGTCAGCGGGCAAGCAGCGCCGTCAGAGACATCAGTACCTAATACCTGACCAGAACCGTCGCAGTTGTCAGTCCAGGTAAGGTTACCTGCAGCCGGGACGTCAGCGATGCACTCATAAGCAGCGTTAGCAGGAGCGTCAGCGAATACCGGAGCCTGGGTATCAGTAACGGTAATAGTCTGAGTAGCAGTAGCGGTGTTGTTGCAAGCGTCAGTATAAGTCCAAGTGCGAGTAATAGTCAGCGGGCAAGCAGCGCCGTCAGAGACATCAGTACCTAATACCTGACCAGAACCGTCGCAGTTGTCAGTCCAGGTAAGGTTACCTGCAGCCGGGACGTCAGCGATGCACTCATAAGCAGCGTTAGCAGGAGCGTCAGCGAATACCGGAGCCTGGGTATCAGTAACGGTAATAGTCTGAGTAGCAGTAGCGGTGTTGTTGCAAGCGTCAGTATAAGTCCAAGTGCGAGTAATAGTCAGCGGGCAAGCAGCGCCGTCAGAGACATCAGTACCTAATACCTGACCAGAACCGTCGCAGTTGTCAGTCCAGGTAAGGTTACCTGCAGCCGGGACGTCAGCGATGCACTCATAAGCAGCGTTAGCAGGAGCGTCAGCGAATACCGGAGCCTGGGTATCAGTAACGGTAATAGTCTGAGTAGCAGTAGCGGTGTTGTTGCAAGCGTCAGTATAAGTCCAAGTGCGAGTAATAG
The DNA here is from genome assembly GCA_963828395.1 of uncultured Bacteroidales bacterium. Lineage (GTDB taxonomy): Bacteria > Bacteroidota > Bacteroidia > Bacteroidales > VadinHA17 > SR-FBR-E99. Next base: position 4,826 of record CAWHED010000003.1, on the reverse strand, counting down.
TCAGCGGGCAAGCAGCGCCGTCAGAGACATCAGTACCTAATACCTGACCAGAACCGTCGCAGTTGTCAGTCCAGGTAAGGTTACCTGCAGCCGGGACGTCAGCGATGCACTCATAAGCAGCGTTAGCAGGAGCGTCAGCGAATACCGGAGCCTGGGTATCAGTAACGGTAATAGTCTGAGTAGCAGTAGCGGTGTTGTTGCAAGCGTCAGTATAAGTCCAAGTGCGAGTAATAGTCAGCGGGCAAGCAGCGCCGTCAGAGACATCAGTACCTAATACCTGACCAGAACCGTCGCAGTTGTCAGTCCAGGTAAGGTTACCTGCAGCCGGGACGTCAGCGATGCACTCATAAGCAGCGTTAGCAGGAGCGTCAGCGAATACCGGAGCCTGGGTATCAGTAACGGTAATAGTCTGAGTAGCAGTAGCGGTGTTGTTGCAAGCGTCAGTATAAGTCCAAGTGCGAGTAATAGTCAGCGGGCAAGCAGCGCCGTCAGAGACATCAGTACCTAATACCTGACCAGAACCGTCGCAGTTGTCAGTCCAGGTAAGGTTACCTGCAGCCGGGACGTCAGCGATGCACTCATAAGCAGCGTTAGCAGGAGCGTCAGCGAATACCGGAGCCTGGGTATCAGTAACGGTAATAGTCTGAGTAGCAGTAGCGGTGTTGTTGCAAGCGTCAGTATAAGTCCAAGTGCGAGTAATAGTCAGCGGGCAAGCAGCGCCGTCAGAGACATCAGTACCTAATACCTGACCAGAACCGTCGCAGTTGTCAGTCCAGGTAAGGTTACCTGCAGCCGGGACGTCAGCGATGCACTCATAAGCAGCGTTAGCAGGAGCGTCAGCGAATACCGGAGCCTGGGTATCAGTAACGGTAATAGTCTGAGTAGCAGTAGCGGTGTTGTTGCAAGCGTCAGTATAAGTCCAAGTGCGAGTAATAGTCAGCGGGCAAGCAGCGCCGTCAGAGACATCAGTACCTAATACCTGACCAGAACCGTCGCAGTTGTCAGTCCAGGTAAGGTTACCTGCAGCCGGGACGTCAGCGATGCACTCATAAGCAGCGTTAGCAGGAGCGTCAGCGAATACCGGAGCCTGGGTATCAGTAACGGTAATAGTCTGAGTAGCAGTAGCGGTGTTGTTGCAAGCGTCAGTATAAGTCCAAGTGCGAGTAATAGTCAGCGGGCAAGCAGCGCCGTCAGAGACATCAGTACCTAATACCTGACCAGAACCGTCGCAGTTGTCAGTCCAGGTAAGGTTACCTGCAGCCGGGACGTCAGCGATGCACTCATAAGCAGCGTTAGCAGGAGCGTCAGCGAATACCGGAGCCTGGGTATCAGTAACGGTAATAGTCTGAGTAGCAGTAGCGGTGTTGTTGCAAGCGTCAGTATAAGTCCAAGTGCGAGTAATAGTCAGCGGGCAAGCAGCGCCGTCAGAGACATCAGTACCTAATACCTGACCAGAACCGTCGCAGTTGTCAGTCCAGGTAAGGTTACCTGCAGCCGGGACGTCAGCGATGCACTCATAAGCAGCGTTAGCAGGAGCGTCAGCGAATACCGGAGCCTGGGTATCAGTAACGGTAATAGTCTGAGTAGCAGTAGCGGTGTTGTTGCAAGCGTCAGTATAAGTCCAAGTGCGAGTAATAGTCAGCGGGCAAGCAGCGCCGTCAGAGACATCAGTACCTAATACCTGACCAGAACCGTCGCAGTTGTCAGTCCAGGTAAGGTTACCTGCAGCCGGGACGTCAGCGATGCACTCATAAGCAGCGTTAGCAGGAGCGTCAGCGAATACCGGAGCCTGGGTATCAGTAACGGTAATAGTCTGAGTAGCAGTAGCGGTGTTGTTGCAAGCGTCAGTATAAGTCCAAGTGCGAGTAATAGTCAGCGGGCAAGCAGCGCCGTCAGAGACATCAGTACCTAATACCTGACCAGAACCGTCGCAGTTGTCAGTCCAGGTAAGGTTACCTGCAGCCGGGACGTCAGCGATGCACTCATAAGCAGCGTTAGCAGGAGCGTCAGCGAATACCGGAGCCTGGGTATCAGTAACGGTAATAGTCTGAGTAGCAGTAGCGGTGTTGTTGCAAGCGTCAGTATAAGTCCAAGTGCGAGTAATAGTCAGCGGGCAAGCAGCGCCGTCAGAGACATCAGTACCTAATACCTGACCAGAACCGTCGCAGTTGTCAGTCCAGGTAAGGTTACCTGCAGCCGGGACGTCAGCGATGCACTCATAAGCAGCGTTAGCAGGAGCGTCAGCGAATACCGGAGCCTGGGTATCAGTAACGGTAATAGTCTGAGTAGCAGTAGCGGTGTTGTTGCAAGCGTCAGTATAAGTCCAAGTGCGAGTAATAGTCAGCGGGCAAGCAGCGCCGTCAGAGACATCAGTACCTAATACCTGACCAGAACCGTCGCAGTTGTCAGTCCAGGTAAGGTTACCTGCAGCCGGGACGTCAGCGATGCACTCATAAGCAGCGTTAGCAGGAGCGTCAGCGAATACCGGAGCCTGGGTATCAGTAACGGTAATAGTCTGAGTAGCAGTAGCGGTGTTGTTGCAAGCGTCAGTATAAGTCCAAGTGCGAGTAATAGTCAGCGGGCAAGCAGCGCCGTCAGAGACATCAGTACCTAATACCTGACCAGAACCGTCGCAGTTGTCAGTCCAGGTAAGGTTACCTGCAGCCGGGACGTCAGCGATGCACTCATAAGCAGCGTTAGCAGGAGCGTCAGCGAATACCGGAGCCTGGGTATCAGTAACGGTAATAGTCTGAGTAGCAGTAGCGGTGTTGTTGCAAGCGTCAGTATAAGTCCAAGTGCGAGTAATAGTCAGCGGGCAAGCAGCGCCGTCAGAGACATCAGTACCTAATACCTGACCAGAACCGTCGCAGTTGTCAGTCCAGGTAAGGTTACCTGCAGCCGGGACGTCAGCGATGCACTCATAAGCAGCGTTAGCAGGAGCGTCAGCGAATACCGGAGCCTGGGTATCAGTAACGGTAATAGTCTGAGTAGCAGTAGCGGTGTTGTTGCAAGCGTCAGTATAAGTCCAAGTGCGAGTAATAGTCAGCGGGCAAGCAGCGCCGTCAGAGACATCAGTACCTAATACCTGACCAGAACCGTCGCAGTTGTCAGTCCAGGTAAGGTTACCTGCAGCCGGGACGTCAGCGATGCACTCATAAGCAGCGTTAGCAGGAGCGTCAGCGAATACCGGAGCCTGGGTATCAGTAACGGTAATAGTCTGAGTAGCAGTAGCGGTGTTGTTGCAAGCGTCAGTATAAGTCCAAGTGCGAGTAATAGTCAGCGGGCAAGCAGCGCCGTCAGAGACATCAGTACCTAATACCTGACCAGAACCGTCGCAGTTGTCAGTCCAGGTAAGGTTACCTGCAGCCGGGACGTCAGCGATGCACTCATAAGCAGCGTTAGCAGGAGCGTCAGCGAATACCGGAGCCTGGGTATCAGTAACGGTAATAGTCTGAGTAGCAGTAGCGGTGTTGTTGCAAGCGTCAGTATAAGTCCAAGTGCGAGTAATAGTCAGCGGGCAAGCAGCGCCGTCAGAGACATCAGTACCTAATACCTGACCAGAACCGTCGCAGTTGTCAGTCCAGGTAAGGTTACCTGCAGCCGGGACGTCAGCGATGCACTCATAAGCAGCGTTAGCAGGAGCGTCAGCGAATACCGGAGCCTGGGTATCAGTAACGGTAATAGTCTGAGTAGCAGTAGCGGTGTTGTTGCAAGCGTCAGTATAAGTCCAAGTGCGAGTAATAGTCAGCGGGCAAGCAGCGCCGTCAGAGACATCAGTACCTAATACCTGACCAGAACCGTCGCAGTTGTCAGTCCAGGTAAGGTTACCTGCAGCCGGGACGTCAGCGATGCACTCATAAGCAGCGTTAGCAGGAGCGTCAGCGAATACCGGAGCCTGGGTATCAGTAACGGTAATAGTCTGAGTAGCAGTAGCGGTGTTGTTGCAAGCGTCAGTATAAGTCCAAGTGCGAGTAATAGTCAGCGGGCAAGCAGCGCCGTCAGAGACATCAGTACCTAATACCTGACCAGAACCGTCGCAGTTGTCAGTCCAGGTAAGGTTACCGGCAGCCGGGACGTCAGCGATGCACTCATAAGCAGCGTTAGCAGGAGCGTCAGCGAATACCGGAGCCTGGGTATCAGTAACGGTAATAGTCTGAGTAGCAGTAGCGGTGTTGTTGCAAGCGTCAGTATAAGTCCAAGTGCGAGTAATAGTCAGCGGGCAAGCAGCGCCGTCAGAGACATCAGTACCTAATACCTGACCAGAACCGTCGCAGTTGTCAGTCCAGGTAAGGTTACCTGCAGCCGGGACGTCAGCGATGCACTCATAAGCAGCGTTAGCAGGAGCGTCAGCGAATACCGGAGCCTGGGTATCAGTAACGGTAATAGTCTGAGTAGCAGTAGCGGTGTTGTTGCAAGCGTCAGTATAAGTCCAAGTGCGAGTAATAGTCAGCGGGCAAGCAGCGCCGTCAGAGACATCAGTACCTAATACCTGACCAGAACCGTCGCAGTTGTCAGTCCAGGTAAGGTTACCTGCAGCCGGGACGTCAGCGATGCACTCATAAGCAGCGTTAGCAGGAGCGTCAGCGAATACCGGAGCCTGGGTATCAGTAACGGTAATAGTCTGAGTAGCAGTAGCGGTGTTGTTGCAAGCGTCAGTATAAGTCCAAGTGCGAGTAATAGTCAGCGGGCAAGCAGCGCCGTCAGAGACATCAGTACCTAATACCTGACCAGAACCGTCGCAGTTGTCAGTCCAGGTAAGGTTACCTGCAGCCGGGACGTCAGCGATGCACTCATAAGCAGCGTTAGCAGGAGCGTCAGCGAATACC